>NZ_JXQQ01000075.1 GCF_000834655.1 Variovorax paradoxus | reverse complement strand
TTCTCGGTGGTCGGCGTGGCGACGGAAGAACGCCAACTGCTGGTGGCCGACGAAGGCGCTGCGGTCCAGCCGGTCGACATGCCGATGGACGTGCTGCTGGGCAAGCCGCCCAAGATGCATCGCGACGTGAAGACCGTGGCTCGCACGTTCAAGCCGCTCGACCTCACGGGCATCGATCTGCAGAAGGCCGCCATCGACGTGCTCGCGCACCCGACCGTGGCTTCGAAGCGCTTCCTCATCACCATCGGCGACCGCACCGTGGGCGGCATGAGCCACCGCGACCAGATGGTCGGCCCGTGGCAGGTGCCCGTGGCCGATTGCGCCGTGACGCTGGCCGACTACAAGGGCTTCGCCGGTGAAGCCATGAGCATGGGCGAGCGCACGCCGCTGGCCGCGCTCGACGCGCCGGCCTCTGGCCGCATGGCCGTGGCCGAGGCCATCACCAACCTGCTGGCCGCGCCGATCGAACTCTCGCGCGTCAAGCTGTCGGCCAACTGGATGGCCGCCTGCGGCGAGCCCGGCGAAGACGCCGCGCTGTACGAAACCGTCAAGGCCGTGGGCCTGGAGCTGTGCCCGGCGCTGGGCGTGTCGATTCCGGTCGGCAAGGATTCGCTGTCGATGCGCACGCAGTGGAAAGATGGCGACGAGGCCAAGAAGGTCACCTCGCCCGTGAGCCTGATCGTGACCGCCTTCGCGTCGCTCGCCGACGTGCGCGGCACGCTCACGCCGCAACTCGATGCGGAAGAACCCGACACCACGCTCGTGCTGATCGACCTGGGCCGTGGCCAGCACCGGATGGCCGGCAGCATCCTCTCGCAGACGCTTGGCCAGAGCGGCGACAAGGTGCCCGACCTGGACGACCCGGCGCAGCTCGTGGCGCTGGTCAACGCCGTGAACGCGCTGCGCGCCGACGGCAAGATCCTCGCCATGCACGACCGCAGCGACGGCGGCCTGTTCGCCACCGCCTGCGAAATGGCTTTCGCCGGTCACGTCGGGGTGGCGCTCAACGTCGACATGCTGGTCACCGAAGGCGACGGCATCTCCGACAGCCGCATGGAAACCGGCGACGCCAAGAACTGGGCGCAGCAGGTCAGCGCGCGGCGCGAGGAACTCACGCTCAAGGCGTTGTTCAACGAAGAACTCGGCATGGTGCTGCAGGTGCGCACCGCCGAGCGCAACGACGTGATGCAGGTGCTGCGCGCCCACGGCCTGAGCGCGCACAGCCATTTCGTCGGCAAGACGCGGCCCGCGAGTTCGACCATGGACGCGGGCAAGGGCAAGCTCGAAGTCTGGCGCGATGCCAAGTCGGTGTTCAGCGCCTCGCTGCACGACCTGCACCAGGTGTGGGACTCGGTGAGCTGGAAGATCGCCCGCGAACGCGACAACCCGGCCTGCGCCGATGCCGAGCACGCCGCAGCCGGCGAGCCTTCGGACCCCGGCATGCATGTGTTCCTGCCGAACGCCCAGCCTGCGGCGCCCGCCATCCTGCAATCGCGCCCCAAGGTCGCGATCCTGCGCGAGCAGGGCGTCAATTCGCATGTCGAGATGGCCTATGCCTTCACCGAAGCGGGCTTCGAGGCCTACGACGTCCACATGACCGACCTGCAGACGGGAAGGGCGGACCTCGCCAACTTCAAGGGCGTGGTCGCCTGCGGCGGCTTCAGCTACGGCGACACGCTGGGCGCCGGCATCGGCTGGGCGCGCAGCATCACCTTCAACCCCAAGCTGGCCGAGCAGTTCACGGCCTTCTTCGGTCGCGAAGACACCTTCGGCCTCGGCGTGTGCAACGGCTGCCAGATGTTCGCCGAGCTGGCCGACATCATCCCGGGCGCCGAAGCCTGGCCGCGCTTCACCACCAACCAGAGCGAGCGCTTCGAAGCGCGCCTGTCGATGGTCGAAGTACTCGAATCGCCGAGCATCTTCTTTGCGGGCATGGCCGGCAGCCGCCTGCCGATCGCGGTGGCGCACGGCGAGGGCTACGCGAACTTCAAGCACCGCGGCGACGCGGCCAAGGCCATTGCGGCGATGCGCTTCGTGGACAACCACGGCAACGCGACCGAGCAGTACCCGTTCAACCCGAACGGCAGCGCTGGTGGCCTGACCTCGGTCACTACGCCGGATGGCCGCTTCACGGCCGTGATGCCGCATCCGGAGCGCGTGTTCCGCAACATCCAGATGAGCTGGACGCCGGGCGACCGGAGCGAACTGAGCCCCTGGATGCAGATCTGGCGCAACGCGCGCCGCTGGGTGGGCTGAGAACCGGGCGGGCCGTGCTCGACCTCGATCACCCGCGAAGCCGGCATGTGATGGAGGCGGCGCGTATCGAGGACCTGATACGCAGGCTGCTCCTCGCATGGCGCGAGGATGCGGCCGCCGCTTCGCCGGCGCGCACGCAGATCCTGCAGACGCTGATCCCGCAGCTCGAGGCGCTCAACGCCGCGCACTTCGGCAGCTCGAAAAAGATCTACCGCACCCTCGATGCGCTGGGCCGCGCGGTGCAGGGCGCAGATGCCGGCAAGGCGTGGCAGGCGTTCACGGCACTGGACGGTCCGGGCGACAACTTCGGCACCTGGGCGATCTAAAAAAGACGCCCATGAAAAAAGCGGCCCGTAGGCCGCCTTTTTTACTTCCAGAACACCGCGGAACCGGCTTTGCCGGGCCGCAGGTGTTGCCCCCTGCAAGGGGGTTGGCAAAGCGACACGAAGTGCGCGAAGCCTGGAGGTGTGCCTGTTACTCGACCTTGGCCTTCGCGCGCAGTTCCTCTTGGTACTTTTGCAGGCGCTGTTGTTGCAGCTGCTGCGTGACCTGCGGCTTGACTTCTTCCAGCTTCGGCAGTTGCGCCTGACGGATGTCGTCCACGCGAATGATGTGATAGCCGAACTGCGTCTTGATGGGCGCCGGGGTGGTCTCGCCCTTCTTGAGCTTGATCATCGCTTCCGAGAACTCGGGCACGAAGTTCGCCGGGTTGGCCCAGTCGAGGTCGCCGCCGTTGGCGCCCGATCCAGGGTCCTTGCTCTGCTTCTTGGCGATGTCCTCGAACTTGCCGCCCTTCTTCAGGTCGGCCAGGATCTTCTTGGCCTGGTCTTCGGTTTCCACCAGGATGTGGCGCGCCTTGTATTCCTTGCCGCCGTTGGCCGCGACGAACTTGTCGTACTCGGCCTTCACGTCGGCGTCCGAGATCGGGTTGGTCTTGCGGTAGTTGTCGAACAGCGCGCGGATCAGGATGGCCTGGCGGGCGAGTTCGAGCTGGTTCTTGTAGTCGTCGCTGGCGTCAAGGCCCTGCTTCTGCGCTTCCTGCATGAACACTTCGCGGGCCACGATTTCTTCGCGCAGCTGGCTTTGCATCTCGGGCGTCACCGGGCGGCCGGCGGCGGCCAGTTGCTGGGCCAGGACGTCCATGCGGGCCTTGGGCACCGGCTTGCCGTTCACGATGGCTGCGTTCTGCGCCAGAGCCGCCATGGGAATGGCACCGATCAGCGCTGCGGCCGCTACGGCCTGCAAGATGTGTTTTTTCATGGAATGAATATCAGGCTGGAGAGGAAATGCGCGTGTAGGAAAAGGCGCGTGAAGGAAAGCGGAGAGCGGCGGACAAAAGGGGAGAGGAACGACGGCTGGGGCATTGCGGCGAAGGCCGCGTGCAACCGATGGAACGACTCAGAGCACCTCGATGGCGATGGCGTGCAGACCCTGTGCGATAAAAACTTGGAGGGCATCATACACAAGCCGATGCCGCGCCACGCGGGGCTTCCCGTCGAACTTCGGGGAGGCGATGCGGACCCGGAAATGGGTGCCGTAGCCCTCCGCATTGGCGCCTGTATGGCCCGCGTGCGCGGCGCTTTCGTCGATCACTTCGAGCTGCGTGGGGGCCAGCGCCTCCCGCAACGCCGCTTCGAGCGCGGCCGTGGTGGGCAAGGGGGTGGTCGTGCTCGTCATGCGGTCGGCTTGTCTTCTTTCAGGTGCGGCGCGATGTACAGGCCCTGCGCCACCAGGAAGACGATCGGGAACACATAGCCCCAGAGCTTGAAGTTGACCCAGGCCTCGGTGGTGAAGTAGGCCGCCACGTAGCCGTTGATGAGCGCCATGAAGAGGCAGTAGCCGATCCACGCCACGTTCAGGCGGCCCCAGATGCGGTCAGGCAGTTCCAGCTGCGAGCCCAGCAGCATTTTGAGGAAATTCTTCTTCAGTGCCCAGAGCGCCACGGCCAGCGCAATGGCCATCGCGCCGTAGAGCACGGTGGGCTTCCACTTGATGAAGCGGTCGTCGTGCAGCACCAGCGTGAGCGTGCCGAAGAGAAGGATCAGCACCAGCGTGGCCTTCTGCATCGCCTGGAGCTTGCGCTCCATGGCATAGATGATGGCCATCTGCACCACGGTGGCGGCCATCAGCACGCCGGTGGCGGTGTAAATGTCGGCGAGCTTGTAGGCGCCGAAGAACAGCAGGATCGGGAAGAAGTCGAGGATCAGTTTCATTTTTTCTGGAAGTCGAGCGACGCCGAGTTCATGCAGTAGCGCAGGCCCGTTTCGGTGGGACCGTCAGGGAACACGTGGCCCAGGTGAGCGCCGCAATTGGCGCAGACATTCTCGGTGCGGACCATGCCATGCGAGCGGTCGACGATGTTCCGGATGGCGCCGGGCACCGCTTCCTCCGAGAAGCTGGGCCAGCCGCAGCCGGCGTCGAACTTGGTGCCCGACTCGAAGAGCTTGGCGCCGCAGCAGATGCAGTGGTAGGTGCCGTCGTCCCAGTGCGCTTCGTACTTGCCGGTGAACGGACGCTCGGTGGCGGCGTGGCGCGTCACCTCGAAGGCGGCCGGCTCGGCGCCTTTTTCAGCGAGCAGGGCCTTCCATTCGGCGTCGGTTTTTTCAACAGGAGTGGTCATGATGAGCAGCTGATTTCAATCGTGGAAGCCCAGTCGGGCGGGAAGCCGGCATACGCGTCGGCGTCGGGATGTTCTTCAAATGGGGTTTGGAGCAGCGCGAGCAAGGTTGCCACACCCGAGAAGTCCTTCTGCGCAGCCGCTTCGATGGCTTGCTGGCCCAGGTGGTTCCGCAGCACGTATTTCGGGTTGGCCCTGCGCATCGAGGCGGCGGTCTCCGTGCGCTCAGACTGCGCGTGACGCTCCGAAAACGATAGCAGCCAGGCATCGAAACCCGGGCGGTCCAGGAAGAGGTCGCGCACGGGCTCGGCGTTGCCGTCGGCCATGTACTGCGAGAGGCGGCGCCAGAAGATCGTGTAGTCGACCTTGCCCGCGGCCAGCAGCTTGAGCACGCCTTCGATCAACACGCGGTCGCTCTCGGCCGCGTCCGCCAGGCCGAGCTTGGCGCGCATGCGGGCCTCGAAGGCGTTCGGGAACACCGTCTTGTACGACTCCAGCGCGGCGACGGCGACTTCCTGGTCGCCAATCAGCGGCAGCAGCGCCTGCGCGAGGCAAAAGAGGTTCCAGTACGCCACGTTCGGCTGCTGGTTGAAGGCGTAGCGCCCCTGCGTGTCGCTGTGGTTGCAGATGTGGCGCGGATCGAACCCGTCGAGGAACTGGAACGGCCCGTAGTCGATGGTGAGCCCGAGGATGCTCATGTTGTCGGTGTTCATCACCCCGTGGCAGAACCCCACGGCCTGCCATTGGGCGAGCAGGGCGGCGGTGCGCTCGCTCACGGCTTCGAGGAACGCGGCGTACGCATTGCCGTTGAAGCGTTCGGTGGTGCGGCAGGCCGGGTAGTGGCGGTCAATGACGTAGTCGGCCAGCGCGCGCAGTTCGTCTTCGCGCTGGTTCGCGGCGAAGTGCTCGAAGTGGCCGAAGCGGATGAAGCTGGGCGCCACGCGGGCCACGACCGCGGCGCTTTCGGGCTCTTCGCGGAACACGCGGGCGTCGGAGCCGGTCACGCTGAGCGCACGGGTGGTGGGGATGCCCAGGCCGTGCATGGCTTCGCTGCAGAGGAATTCGCGGATGCTGGAGCGCAGCACCGCGCGGCCATCGCCCCCGCGAGAGTAGGGCGTGCGGCCCGCGCCCTTGAGCTGCACTTCGAGCCCGCCCTCGGTTTCGCCCAGCATGATCGCCCGCCCGTCGCCGAGCTGGCCGGCCCAGACGCCGAACTGGTGCCCGCTGTAGACCGTGGCGAAGGGGTGCGTGCCGGCGATCGGCAGGCTGCCGGTCAGCGCCGCGAGCGTCGTGTCCGATTGCCGCCAATCGGCCGGCAACCCCAGCTCGCGCGCCACCGCCTCGCTGTGGCCCACCCAGTACGGGTCGGGCAAGGGCGTCGGGCGCAGGTGGGTGAGAAAGGCGGGTCCGAGGGCCGCGAAACCGGGTTTCCAGCGCAATCCCAGGTCGGCGACGTCCGTGTCTTCAGCAAGCAGGCTCATGCCCGGATTGTCCGGCACCGGGCGTAACCCCTTGCCGCGCGGGCCATCGGCGCTCGGCCTGGCTCAGTGGGCCAGCGCTGGCGTATGCGTATCCGTATCCCAGATCCGCGCCCGGTACTGCGCCGGCGGGAGGCCGAACCAGCGCTTGCACGCCCGGAAGAAATTGCTGCTGTCAACGAAGCCGAGCATGTCCGCCACGTCGGTGAGCGTGTGGCGGTCTTCGGCCAGGTACTGCTGCGCCAGCTCCCGGCGGGTGCGGTCGAGCAGCGACTGGAACGACACCGACTCCTCTTGAAGCCGCCGCTGCAGCGTGCGCTCCGCGAGGCCCAGGCCCGCGGCCACGTCCTGCCGGCGCGGCTCGCCCTGCTGCAGGCGGCGTGCGATCTCGGCGCACACGAGGCTGCTGGTGGTGGTCTGGCCGAGCAATGTGAGCTGATCGTCCAGCAGGTGCTCCTGCATCTGGCCGAGTGTCGGGTGATAGGTGGGCAGCGGCATGGCCAGGTCGGAAGCCGCGAGCAGCATGCGGTTGGCGGGCGCGTTGTAGCGGATCGGGCAACCGAAGGCTTCGCGGTGCGGCCGGTCGTCGGCCGGCGGGGCGTAGACGAATTCCAGCGCGAGCGGCTGCATCGCACGGCGCGTGAGCCACTGGCATTGGGCGAGCCCGGTGAGCAGCGCGTATTCGACCCGCTGGCGCGGAATGGGGAGGCTGCCGCCCGTGTGCTCCATGACCAGCCAGCAGCCGCGCGCCTCGGGCTGCATCGAGAAGGCGGTCGCATCGGAGATCACCGCCATGTAGCGCGTGAGCCGCTCCAGCGCCGCGCCCAGGTCGGCGCTGCAGGACATGGCATGACCCACCGTGCCCAGCTTGCTGTGCGTGGCGGCCAGGTCGCGGTGCAGGCCCAGCGTGGGCTTTCCGGCGCGGGCCACGGCGAGCTGCCAGAGCACGGAGATCTCGTCCACGGGGATGCGCGCGTTCTGGCGGTGCAGCGAATCGGGGTCGAAACCGGCCTCGCGCAGCAGCGAGGGAACGTCCAGCCCCTCGGCCTCGAACATCGAGAGCACTCCCTCCAGCCATGCGGCCGAACTGGTCCGCAGCTCGGGCTGCTGCGCGCTGCCCGGGCTGCGTTGCGGTCGACGCTGTGCATGCGGCATGGAGGCTCCTGAAGTCATTGAATTGGCTCGCTTGCGATAGCGGGGGAAGCGCGGTCCGTTCCTAGAATTTTCTGGCGGGTTCGGCGGGCAGGAGTATGGCTGCCGGACACCGATCGAGGAATTCCGATTAACCCGGTGTGGAGACAAACAAATGAATACAGAGACAACGGAAAGCCACGACCCGAGGCGCCTCACGGCGACGGCAGCGGTCGCGCGCGCCATGGCCGCGGCGGCCTGCATCGCGCTTTCGGCCTGCGGCGGCGGATCGGATTCCGGTTTTGCCTTCACGCCGATCGTGCCCGCGCCGCCACCGCCTGCAGCCCCGCCCCCAGCCGCGCCGCCCCCGCCCGCCGAGGGCCCCATGGTGCGCCAGACCACCGCCGGCAAGATCGAAGGCGTGGACGACAGCGCCGGCACCGGCACCCTGTCCTGGAAGGGCGTTCCGTTCGCCAAGGCGCCCGTTGGCAGCCTGCGCTGGGCGCCGCCCGCCGATCCGGAGCCCTGGCAGGGCGTGCGCGCCGCAAGCCAGTTCGGACGCAGCTGCGCCCAGGGCGGACGCTATTTCAGCCCCGCACCGGGCGACGCACCGTTTGGCCTCGGCACCCGCGAGGGCTTCGGCAAGCCGGTGGGCGACGAGGACTGCCTCACGCTCAACATCTGGCGCCCGGCCGGCAACGCCGACAAGCTGCCTGTGATCGTCTACATCTACGGCGGCAGCAACATCTCGGGCTACACGGCCGATCCGGGCTACGACGGTGCGCAGCTCGCCAAGCGCGGCGATGCCGTGGTCGTGACGCTCAACTACCGGCTGGGCGTGCTCGGCTGGCTCGACCTGCCGCAGCTCAAGACCGGCGAAGCGAAGAACGACTCGGGCAACTTCGCGTTGCTCGACCAGATGCAGGCGCTGAAGTTCATCCAGGCCAACATCGGCGCCTTCGGCGGCGACGCAGGCAACGTCACGGTGATGGGGCAGTCGGCGGGTGGGGTCAACACCTGGGGGCTGGTCGTGTCGAGCGCGGCCGCCGGGCTGCTGCACAAGGCGGTGCCATTGAGCGGCGGCATCGCCTTCGCCTCGCGCCCCACCGCGCAGACCTATTCGAAGGCGCTGCTCAACGCGATCGCCATCGCCGAGGGCAAGGCCACCGACACCCCTTCGGCCAACGCTTGGGTGGCGTCCCAGAACGATGCGCAGATCGCGGCTTTCCTGCGCGGCCTGCCGGCGGACCGGCTGCTGACCATCATGCTGGCGAACCCGCAGCTGGGCAACGCGCCCGCACCGATCGCGGACGGCACGATCCTGCCGGTGAACTCGCTCGCCGAGGTCGATGCCGGCAGGTTCAACAAGGTGCCCATGCTGATCGGCAACACGCGCGACGAAGGCACGCTGTTCGCCAACCTGTTCGGCACCTTCACGGGGCAGGGCCTGGGCTTCAAGCCCACCGACTACGAGCGCTTCGGCCTGCAATACAACTTCAACCCCGATGCACCCGTGACGCTCACCGAGGCCGACCTGATCAACGCGCCCTACCTGCCGGTAGACAAGCCGGTGCTCGGCTGGAAGGCGTCGTCGGATTTCGCCACCAACGCGATCTTCCTGAATGGCCTGCCCGCGCAGATCGACTCGGTGGCCAAGTACCTGCCCACCAAGACCTGGTATTACCGCTTCGACTGGAGCCAGCAGGTGGCGCCGTTCAACACCGTCTATGGCGCCACGCACGGGCTGGACACGGTGTTCATGTTCCACAACTTCGGCGCCAACATCTTCTCGTTCTCCTTCGGCGAGGCGAACCGGCCGGGGCGCGAGGCGCTCTCGGATGCGATGGTGGGGAGCCTCTCCGCGTTCGCGCGCACCGGCGATCCGAACCATCCGGGCCTGGGCGTGACCTGGCCCAACTGGCCGCGAAAGATCGTGCTCGACGCCAGCAAGACGCAACTGCAGAACAGCGCGCCTTGAGGATCGCGCGCGTACCGAGGCACATCACCTCGGCGGCGATGGCCGCCGAGGTGATGGCGAAGGTCATGTCATGGGGGGAGGTGCCTGCATGCTCCGGCGGGCGCCAGCTGTCATCTGGACGACAGATCGGTTCTCGCAGACCGCGGGTTTCTGTCATTGTGCGAACGCACATAAATTGCGTGAATCGCCGTAGTCCGAGAAACCATTGAATTTTGTTGAAAGAAGGAGCCTGTAGATGCTGGGTTTGATGCAAGACCAACCGCTTTTGATCTCGTCGCTGATCGAGTTCGTCGAACGCCACAACGGCGACGGCGAGATCGTCTCGCGCCGGGTCGAAGGCGACATTCACCGCACCACCTGGGGCGGCATCGCATCGCGTGCCCGGCAGGTGGCCAATGCGCTGGACGGCGAGCAGTTGCTCTTCAGCGACCGCATCGCCACGCTGGCCTGGAACGGCTACCGGCACCTGGAGCTGTACTACGGCGTGAGCGGCAGCGGCCGCGTGCTGCACACCATCAACCCGCGCCTGCACCCCGACCAGATCGCCTGGATCGCCAACCACGCCGAAGACCAGATCCTGTGCTTCGACCTCACGTTCCTGCCGCTGGTGCAGGCGGTGCACGCCAAGTGCCCCACGATCCGGAAATGGATTGCACTGTGCGATGCCGACAAGCTGCCGGCGGACAGCGGCATCCCCAATCTGGTGAGCTACGAAAGCTGGATGGGGGCGCAGTCCAACGAGTACGACTGGCCCACCTTCGACGAGAACTCGGCATCGAGCATGTGCTACACGAGCGGCACCACGGGCAACCCGAAGGCAGCGCTCTACAGCCACCGCTCGACCATGCTGCACGCCTATGCCGCGGCCTTGCCCGACGTGATGCGCCTGTCGGCGCGCGACTCGGTGCTGCCGGTGGTGCCCATGTTCCACGTCAACGCCTGGGGCATTCCGTACTCGGCCGCGCTCGTGGGCTGCAAGCTCGTGTTTCCCGGCCCGGCGCTCGATGGCAAGTCGGTGTTCGAGCTGATCGAATCCGAAGGCGTGACCTTCGCGGCGGGCGTCCCCACCGTGTGGCAGATGATGCTCGGCCACATGCAGGCGGGCGACCTGAAGTTCAGCAAGCTCAATCGCACCGTCATCGGCGGCTCGGCCTGCCCGCCGGCCATGATCACGGCGTTCCAGGAGAAGTTCAACGTCGAGGTGCTGCATGCCTGGGGCATGACCGAGATGAGCCCGCTGGGCACGCTCTGCACGCTCAAGAACAAGCACGAGTCGCTCTCGCCCGAGGCGCGGTTGCAGATCCGCATGAAGCAGGGCCGGGCCATCTTCGGCGTGGACATGAAGATCGTCGACGGCGACGGCAACGAGTTGCCCTGGGACGGCAAGGCCTACGGCGACCTGCTGGTCAAAGGCCCCTGGATCGTGAAGGAATACTTCAAGGGCGAGGGCGGCGATCCGCTCATTCCCGATGCGCAGGGGCGCGGCTGGTTCCCCACCGGCGACGTCGCCACCATCGACGCCGAGGGCTACCTGCAGATCACCGACCGCAGCAAGGACGTGATCAAGTCCGGCGGCGAATGGATCAGCTCGATCGAGATCGAGAACATCGCCGTTGCGCACCCGGCCGTGGCCATGGCCGCCTGCATCGGCGTGTTCCATCCGAAGTGGGACGAGCGCCCGATCATCGCGGTCGTGAAGAAGCCCGGTGCCGAGGTGGCGCGGGAGGAGCTGCTCAAGTTCTACGAGGGCAAGACCGCCAAGTGGCAGATCCCCGATGACGTGGTCTTCGTGGAGGCCATCCCGATCGGCGCCACCGGAAAGATCCTGAAGACCAGGCTGCGCGAACTCCTTAAGGACTACAAGCTGCCAACGCTCTGACCCTCAACCCCGCACTGTCGCGCACGCGATAGGAAGACCGCTTCGGCGGGCTTCCTTCCGGGCAATCCCTGTGCGTGGAAAAAAGGGGCACTTGTACGCTGGCATCCGCCTCATAACCGCCTTTCATCCAGGAGACTCTTCATGCAATTTGCTCTCAAGTCAGTCGCTGCCTGTGCCCTGTTGGTGAGCGCGTCCGCCGCCTTTGCCCAAAAGGGCGAGACGGTCAAGATCGCCTGGCTCGATCCGCTGTCGGGCCTGATGGCCGCGGTGGGCACCAACCAGTTGAAGACCACGCAATTCCTGGCTGAAGAGTTCAACAAGAAGAATGCGTCGGGCGTGAAGTTCGAGATCATCGCGATCGACAACAAGCTGAGCCCCCAGGAGACCACCGCCGCGCTGCGCTCGGCGCAGGACCAGGGCGCGCGCTACATCACCCAGGGCAACGGTTCGGGCCCGGCGCTCGCGATCATCGATGCCATCGAGAAGAACAACGCGCGCAATCCGGGCAAGGAACTGCTCTACCTGAACTACGCGGCGGTCGACCCCGACCTGACCAACAGCAAGTGCAGCTACTGGCACTTCCGCCTGGACGCCGACACCTCCATGAAGATGGAGGCGCTGACCACCTGGATGAAGGACCAGAGCGACATCAAGAAGGTCTACATCCTGGGGCAGAACTACGCGCACGGCGTGCAGGTGTCCAAGTACGCCAAGGAAGACCTGAAGGTCAAGCGTCCCGACATCCAGATCGTGGGCGACGACCTGCACCCGCTCGCGCAGGTGCGCGACTTCGCACCGTACATCGCCAAGATCAAGGCCTCCGGCGCCGACACGGTCATCACCGGCAACTGGGGCTCCGACCTGTCGCTGCTCATCAAGGCGGCGAACGACTCGGGGCTGGACGTCAAGTTCCTCACCTACTACGCGCCGGGCGCCGGCACGCCCACGGCCATGGGCGCCACCTCGGCCGGCAAGGTCTACACGGTGGCCTATGCCCACTACAACATGGGCGGCGAGATCCAGAAGCTCTTTACCGGCTACAAGAAGAAGATGAACGACGACCTCACGCAGTCGTCGATCTATCACACGTTCGCGCTGCTCGATGCCGCCTTCGTGCAGACCAAGTCGACCGACCCGGTCAAGGTTGCCGCGGCGCTCGAGGGCATGAAGATCAAGAGCTTCAACGGCGAGGTCGAGATGCGCAAGGCCGACCACCAGTTGCAGCAGGGCCTGTACATCTCGCGCTGGGAAAAGGCCAGCGCCAAGTATCCCCAGGACGCCGAGAACACCGGCTACACGAACGTCCCCGTGAAGTACTACGAGTCGTATGTGGCGAGCACGCCAACGACCTGCCAGATGAAGCGCCCCTAGGCGTCTTTGTGAACGCATTTCCTACTCGTCGGTAGAAGTTGTTTTACCGGCGGGTAGCAATTGGAGAAATGCGCTGTCGCCTGCGCGATAGAAACGGGCCTTCGCGGCCACCCCCTTACGGGCATTCCCTGAGGGGAGGGGCTGGGAACGCTTGTACGCTCGTGCAAGGCTTTTTGATTCGGTTTGACCAGGAGAAATAGATCGTGAAGTTCGCTCTGAAAATCGCTACCGCAGCCATCCTTGCCGCCACTGCCACAGGTGCGCTGGCCCAGAAGGGTGAAACCGTCAAGATCGCATGGCTCGACCCGCTCTCGGGTCTCATGGCCGCGGTGGGCACGAACCAGCTCAAGACCTTCCAGTTCCTGGCCGAAGAATTCAACAAGAAGAACGCGGCCGGCGTGAAGTTCGAAGTCATCGGCATCGACAACAAGCTGAGCCCCCAGGAGACCACCAGCGCACTGCGCTCGGCCATGGACCAGGGCGCGCGCTACGTGGTGCAGGGCAACGGCTCGGGCCCTGCGCTCGCCATCATCGATGCGCTGGAAAAGCACAACGCCCGCAACCCGGGCAAGGAAGTGCTCTACATCAACTACGCGGCCGTCGATCCCGACCTCACCAACAGCAAGTGCAGTTACTGGCACTTCCGCCTCGATGCCGACACCTCCATGAAGATGGAGGCGCTCACCACCTTCATGAAGGACCAGACCGACATCAAGAAGGTCTACTTGATCAACCAGAACTACTCGCACGGCCAGCAGGTCTCCAAGTACGCCAAGGACAACCTGAAGAGCAAGCGCCCCGACGTCGAGATCGTCGGCGACGACCTGCACCCGCTGGCCCAGGTGCGCGACTTCGCGCCGTACATCGCCAAGATCAAGGCTTCGGGCGCCGACACGGTCATCACCGGCAATTGGGGTTCCGACCTGGCGCTTCTCATCAAGTCGGCCAACGACGCGGGCCTGAACGTCAAGTTCTACACCTACTACGCCGTGACCAACGGCACGCCGACCGCCATGGGCGCAGCCTCCGACGGCAAGGTCTACCAGGTGGGCTACAGCCACTACAACGCGCCGGGCCCGGTGCAGCCGCTGATGGGCGAGTTCAAGAAGCGCTTCAACGACGACATGTACACCACCGACATCTACACGGTGTACGCGATGCTGAGCGAAGCCTTCGTGCGCACCAAGTCGACCGAGCCCGTGAAGGTCGCGGCCGCGATGGAAGGCATGAAGTTCAAGAGCTTCAATGGCGATGTCGAGATGCGCAAGGCCGACCACCAGCTGCAGCAGGGCCTGTGGATCACGCGCTGGCAGAAGGCCGATGCCAAGAACCCGTACAGCCCGGAGAACACCGGCTACACGCTGGCCCCGGTGAAGTACTACGAGCCCTACGTCTCGAGCACCCCGACGACGTGCCAGATGAAGCGACCCGGCGCCGCCTCCTGATCGAAGCCGCCACCTGACCGGTCGAGGCCCGACTTCAACACTCGGGCCTCTTTCTTTTTCACGCATCCGAAAGACCGATGAACGTCGAATTCTTCGTCATCTCGCTGCTCAACGGCGTCAGCTACGGCCTGTTGTTGTTCATGCTGAGCTCTGGCCTTACGCTGATCTTCAGCATGATGGGCGTGCTCAACTTCGCGCACGCCAGCTTCTACATGCTCGGCGCCTACATCGCTTACACGCTGTCGGGCATCATCGGCTTCTGGCCGGCGCTGTTCATCGCGCCGCTGCTGGTGGGCCTCCTGGGCGCCGCGTTCGAGCGCTACAGCCTTCGCCGGGTCCACAAGTTCGGCCACGTGCCCGAACTGCTGGTGACCTTCGGCCTCTCGTACCTCATCCTCGAACTGGTGCAGCTGGCCTGGGGCCGCTCCACCGTGCCCTACGGCCTGCCTACGCAACTGCAGGGCCCGCTGTTCTCGCTCTACGGCACGCAGTTTCCGAAGTCGCGCTCGTTCATCATGCTGGTGGCGGTGCTGATGCTCATCTCGGTGTGGCTGCTGCTCACGCGCACGCGCATCGGCCTGGTCATCCAGGCGGCGCTCAAGCACCCGGACATGGTCGAGGCGCTGGGCCACAACGTGCCGCGCGTGTTCATGCTGGTGTTCGGCGGCGGCGCCGCGCTCGCGGGCCTGGCCGGCGTGGTCGGCGGCAACACCTACGTCACCGAGCCCGCGATGGCGGCCTCGGTGGGTTCGATCATCTTCGTGGTGGTCGTGGTCGGCGGCATGGGGTCGCTGGCCGGTGCGTTCCTCGCGTCGCTCTTGATCGGCATCATCCAGACCTTCGCGGTCGCCATGGACCAATCGCTGGCCACGGGGCTGCGCGCCATCGGCATGACGGTGACCGACCAGACCTTCGGCTACGAACTCCTCAAGCTCACGATCTCGCAGGTCGCGCCGATCCTGCCGTACCTGTTCCTGGTGCTGATCCTCATCTTCCGACCCAAGGGTCTTCTTGGAACCCGGGAGGACTGACCCATGACCACTGCAACCACACAGTACTACCGCTTCAAGCCCTGGAACATCGGGCGCTACCTGATCTGGACGCTCTTCGCGGTCGTGCTGATCATTTCGCCGATGCTGTTCAAGAGCAGCCTGGCGCTCACGATGCTCTCGCAGATGGGCTATCTCATCATCATCTGCCTGAGCTACAACATCCTCCTGGGGCAGGGCGGCATGCTGAGCTTCGGCCATGCGGTGTACGTCGGCCTCGGCTCCTTCCTGGCGATCCATGCGATGAACATGGGCAGCAAGGGCGGCGTGCAGATCCCGCTGGTGCTCATCCCGCTGGTGGGCGGGCTGGCAGGCATGTTCTTCGCCGTGCTGTTCGGCTTCGTGACGACCAAGAAGTCGGGCACCACCTTCGCGATGATCACCATGGGCATCGGTGAGCTGGTGGCGTCGATGGCGTTGATGTTCCCCAGCTTCTTCGGCGGCGAGGGCGGCATCACCACCGACCGTGTGTACGGCCCGACCTTCTTCGGCTTCAACTTCGGCTCGCAGATTCAGGTGTACTACCTGATCGCCGCGTACTGCTTCGTCTGCACCGCGCTCATGTATGCCTTCACCGGCACGCCGCTCGGCCGCATGCTCAACGCGGTGCGCGACAACCCGGAGCGCGTCGAATTCATCGGCTACAACACGCAGCGCGTGCGCTACTTCGCGTTCATCATCGCGGGCTTTTTCGCCGGCATCGGCGGTGGGCTGGCCTCGATCAACTTCGAGATCGTGAATGCGGCCGACAGCCTCAACGCCATCCGCTCGGGAGGCTACCTGCTGTTCACCTTCCTGGGTGGCGCGGTGTTCTTCTTCGGCCCGATCATCGGCGCGGTGCTGCTGGTGTTCGCATCGATCCTGCTGTCGGAACTCTCCAAGGCCTGGCAGCTGTACTTCGGTCTCGTCTTCGTGTTCATGGTGATGTTCGCCCCCGGTGGCATCGCGAGCCTGATCATGATGAACCTGCGCGTGGCCAAGTTCGGCAAGTTCGACCGCTTCTGGTGGCTGTATCTCGCGCTCGCCGTCGCGCTGGTTCCGGTCGTCGTCGGCGCGGCAGCGCTCATCGAGATGATCTATCACATCCAGCTCAACGCGGCGATGGGCCCGACGCTGAACTTCTTCGGCGTCGCGCTCGACACCTCGGGTGTCGGCAGCTGGCTCGGCGCGGCGGTGATCCTGGTCATCGGCCTGGGTGCGCTGGAGGTGGCACGGCGCCGCTTCGTGCGGGTCTGGGGGCATGCACAAGAAGAAATCGAAGCAGAAATCAAACGTCGGGAGGCGGCGTAAATGAGCGCAAAACATGCACTGGAGCTGAAGGCGCTGCGGAAGAACTTCGGCAAGACCGAGATCATCCGCGGCGTGGACCTGGCGGTGAACGCCGGCGAACGCGTGGCCATCATCGGCCCGAACGGGGCGGGCAAGTCGACGCTGTTCAACCTCATCAGCGGCCGCCTCACGCCCACCAGCGGCGAGGTGCTGCTCAACGGCGAGCGCATCGACGGCAAGAAGCCCTACGAGATCAACCGGCTGGGGCTATCGCGCAGCTTCCAGATCACCAACATCTTCCCGAAGCTGAGCGTGTTCGAGAACCTGCGCTGCGGGGTGTTGTGGAGCCTGGGCTACAAGTACACGTTCCTGCGCTTTCTCTCGAACCTGGACGATGCCAACGCGCGCACCGAAGAGCTCATCAAGCAGATCGGCTTGGAGCGCAAGCGCGATGTGCATGCGGTGAACCTCACCTATGCCGAACAGCGCGCGCTGGAAATCGGCGTGACGATCGCCGGCGGCGCGGGCGTGATCCTGCTGGACGAACCCACGGCCGGCATGAGCAAGACCGAGACCTCGCACTTCATCTCGCTCATCAAGCACGTGACGGTCGGCAAGACGCTGCTCACGGTGGAGCACGACATGGGCGTGGTCTTCGGCCTCGCCGACAAGATCGCAGTGGTGGTGTATGGCGAAGTGATCGCCTTCGACACGCCCGCCGCAGTTCGCGCGAATGCGCGCGTGCAGGAGGCTTATCTCGGGTCCTCGGTGGCCGACGCACAGGGGGCGGGACACTGACATGCTGAAGCTTCACGACATCCACGCCTACTACGGCAAGAGCCATGTGCTGCATGGCGTTTCGTTCGACGTCGGTCCCGGCGAGATCGTCGCGCTGCTGGGCCGCAACGGCTCGGGCCGCTCGACCACCGCCAAGGCCATCATGGGCCTGGTGCATGCCGAGGGCACCCTGCGCTGGAAGGACCAGGACATCCTGCGCAAGAAAGCCTACGAGATCGCCCACCTGGGCATCGGCTACGTGCCCGAGAACCGTGACATCTTTCCCAAGCTCACGGTGCACCAGAACCTGCTCCTCGGGCAGAAGGGCACGGGCAAGGGCAGCCGCTGGCAGTTCGACGACATGTACAACATGTTCCCGCGCCTGAAGGAGCGCCAGCACACCGAAGCCGGCGTGCTCTCGGGCGGCGAGCAGCAGATGCTCACGCTGTGCCGCACGCTGATGGGCGACCCCGACCTCATCATCATCGACGAGCCGACCGAAGGCCTGGCGCCCAAGATCGTCGAGCTCGTGGGGCAATACCTGCGCACGCTCAAGGACAAGGGCATCTCGGTGCTCCTGATCGAGCAGAAGCTCACCATCGCGATGCAGATTTCCGACCGTGCGCTCGTCATGGGCCACGGCAGCATCGTGTTCGACGGCACGCCCGACAGCCTTCGCGCCGATGCGACCACGCGCAAGGAGTGGCTGGAGGTCTGATCACGTACAACGACCCCGAACCCGTTCGCCCTGAGCTTGTCGAAGGGCCGCCAGGGCGCGTGCAGGCTTCGTCGACCTCAGCCCGAACGGTGGGGGTGCACCGCCTGGAACGGCTTCGGCCGCCCTGTCCCGAATGGTTTCGAGCGCACGTTTCGGAACCGTTCGGGGTCTTGTCCCGACAGCGACTGCGTGCCATTGTTGAGCCACGCGAAACGCCTAGAATCCCCCGAAAAAGAACACTCGTGCTTTTTCTTCTTTTTCTTCACACACCAAGGAACGCAGCATGACGGCTGAATACAAAGTGCTCGGCGATGTCGCCGTGATCACACTGACCAACCCTCCGGTCAACGGTCTCGGTTTCTCGACCCGCATCGGCATCACCGATGGCCTGGCCCAGGCCAATGCCGACGACGCCGTCAAGGCCATCGTCATCACCGGCGCCGGCAAGGCGTTTTCCGGTGGCGCGGACATCAAGGAGTTCGGCACGCCCAAGGCGCTGCAAGAGCCCAACCTGCTGAGCGTGATCCTCACGCTCGAAGCTTCCCCCAAGCCCATCGTCGCAGCCATCCACTCCGTGTGCATGGGCGGCGGCCTCGAGCTGGCCCTGGGCTGCCACTACCGCGTGGCTGCACCCGGCACCAGCATTGCACTGCCCGAAGTCAAGCTGGGCCTCATTCCCGGGGCCGGCGGCACGCAGCGCCTGCCGCGCGTGATCGGTGTGGAAACCGCGCTCAACATGATCGTGAGCGGCGAGCCCGTGAAGAGCGAACTGCTCGCGAGCCTGCCGGGCCAGAAGCTGTTCGACAAGATGGCTGCGTCGGCCGAATCGGTGTTCGACGAAGCCGTGGCGTTCGCCAAGAGCGTGGCCGGCAAGACTGGTGAAGCGCTCCCGCTGGTGCGCAACCTGCCGTGCAAGCATCCGCAGGGCGACGCCTACTTCCAGTTCACCAAGAACATGGTCGGCGGCATGTCGAAGAATTACCCGGCGCCGCTCAAGTGCATCGACGCCGTGCAGGCCGCGACGAAGATGAAGTTCGACGATGGCATGGCCGAAGAGCGTCGCCTCTTCACCGCGCTGATGTTCACGCCCGAGTCGCTGGCGTTGCGCCACCTGTTCATGGCAGAGCGCGCCGCGAGCAAGATCCCCGACGTGCCCGAAGACACGCCCAAGCGCGAGATCAAGGCAGTCGGCGTCATTGGTGCCGGCACCATGGGCGGCGGCATCTCGATGAACTTCCTGAACGCGGGCATCCCCGTCAAGATCCTCGAGATGAAGCAGGAGGCGCTCGATCGCGGCGTCGCCACCATCAAGAGGAACTACGAAGCCCAGGTCAAGAAGGGCAAGCTCAAGCAGGACAAGTACGAGCAGCGCATGGCGCTCCTGAGCACCACGCTGAGCTACGACGACCTGAAGGATGCCGACCTCATCATCGAGGCGGTGTTCGAGGAAATCGGCGTCAAGGAAAAGGTCTTCAAGGAACTCGATCGCGTGGCCAAGAAGGGCGCCATCCTGGCCTCCAACACCTCCACGCTCGACGTCGACAAGATCGCATCGTTCACCGAGCGTCCGCAGGACGTGGTCGGCATGCACTTCTTCAGCCCGGCCAACGTGATGAAGCTGCTCGAAGTGGTGCGCGGCAAGGCCACCGCCAAGGACGTCCTCGCCACGGTCATGGCCATCGGCAAGAAGATCAAGAAGACCTCGGTGGTTTCGGGCGTGTGCGATGGCTTCATCGGCAACCGCATGATCGAGCAGTACTCGCGCCAGGCCGGCTTCCTGCTGGACGAAGGCGCGCTGCCGCAGCAGGTGGACAAGGCCATCGAGAAGTTCGGCTTCGCCATGGGGCCGTTCCGCATGGGCGACCTGGCCGGCAACGACATCGGCTGGGCGATCCGCAAGCGTCGCGCCACCGAGCGCGCCGACATGAAGTACAGCCGCACGGCCGACAAGCTCTGCGAGCTGGGCCGCTTCGGCCAGAAGACCGGGGCAGGGTGGTACGACTACCAGGCCGGCAAGCGCGATGCGATTCCCTCGGAGCTGGTCAACAAGATGATCGAGGACCACCGCAAGGAACTGGGCATCACGCCGCGCAAGATTTCCGACGAAGAGATCGTGCAGCGCCTGGTGTATGCGCTCGTCAACGAAGGCGCGCACATCCTGGAAGACGGCATTGCCTCGAAGTCCGGCGACATCGACATGGTGTACCTCACGGGCTACGGCTTCCCGATCTGGCGCGGCGGTCCGATGCACTACGCATCGCAGGTGGGTCTCTACAACGTGGCCGAGTCGATGAAGCGCTTTGCCAAGAACCCGCGCGACGACGCCGAGTTCTGGCAGCCCGCACCGCTGATCCAGAAGCTGGTGGCCGAAGGCAAGTCCTTCAGCTGATGAAGCCCGTGGCCGTCCGTGAGTCCGAACCGTTGGGAATGCATTCCCGACCCCCGTTCGGGCTGAGCTTGTCGAAGCCTCGCGCGCTGGTCGCAGAGCCCTTCGACAGGTTCAGGGCGAACGGCCTCGCGAGATCGAACGGCCATTGCCCATGTTGAAACGCATCTTCCTCGGACTGCTGCTGGCAATTCTGTTGCTGGTAGCCGCCGTGGCGGTCAAGACCTGGACCACGCCATCGCAGCAGTTGGCGGTGGCGCCCGCACCGAAGCTGGACATCGACCTGCAGGCAGCCGCCAAGCGGCTCTCGACGGCGATCACGTTCCGCACGGTGTCGGGCCTCGACGACCCGGCCGCCAACGCGGCCGAGTTCGACAAGCTGCACGCTTATCTCGAGCAGCAATACCCGAAGGTCCACGCCACCCTCAAGAAGGAAGTGGTGGGCAACAAGGCGCTGCTCTACACATGGACCGGCACCGACCCGTCGGCCAAGCCGGTCGCGCTCATGGCGCACCAGGACATGGTGCCCATCGCCCCCGGCACCGAGAAGGCCTGGACGGTCGACCCCTTCGCGGGCGAGATCAAGGACGGCTTCGTCTGGGGCCGCGGCACGCTCGACAACAAGAGCAATCTTTTCGCGCAGATGGAAGCCATCGAGCTGCTCATCGGCGCCGGCTTCAAGCCGAAGCAGACCGTCTACCTCGTGATGGGCGACGACGAAGAGGTGAGCGGCCTGCGCGGCGCGCTGCCGATCGCCGAGCTGCTCAAGTCGCGCAATGTGCGCCTCGATTGGGTGCTCGACGAAGGCCTGCTGGTGCTCGACGGCGTGCTGCCCGGCCTCTCGAAGCCCGCGGCGCTGATCGGCTTGGCCGAGAAGGGCTACGGCACGTTCTTTCTTTCGCTCGATACCGCTCCCGGCCATTCGTCGATGCCGCCGCAGCACAGCGCCATCGGCAGCATGAGCGCCGCGCTCGCACGGCTCGAAGCCAACCCGATGCCAGGCGGCATCCAGGGCGTGGCCGGCCAGATGTTCGGCGCACTGGCACCCGAGATGAGCGGCGTGAACCGCGTGATGCTCTCGAACCTCTGGCTCACCGAGCCGCTGGTGCGCGGCCAGCTCGAGAAGAGCCCGAGCAGCAACGCCATGCTGCGCACGACGACGGCACTGACCATCGTGCGCGCCGGCAACAAGGACAACGTGCTGCCCGGCCGCGCCGAAGCGGCAGTCAACTTCCGCATCCTGCCGGGCGACAGCATCGCGAGCGTCGAGGCGCACCTGCGCAAGGCGCTGGGCAACGACGACATCAAGATCAAGCAGTACCCGGGCAACTCCGAGCCGTCGCCCGTGTCGCCGACCGACAGCACCGGCTACCGCGCGATCCAGCAGGCCGTGCGCCAGACCTTTCCGGATGCCGTCGTGGCCCCGGGCCTCATGACCGCGGCGACGGACTCGCGCCACTTCAGCCTCGTGAGCGACGCCGTCTTCCGCTTCTCGCCGTTCCGCGTGAAGGGCGAAGACCTCGCGCGCTTCCACGGCAACAATGAACGCCTGTCCATCTCCAACTACGGCGAGATGATCGGCTTCTATCACCAGCTCCTGAGCAACACCAACGCTGCTCCGGCGCAATGACGACAACTTCTTTTCCCTTCCATCTTCAAAGGACCTCACCATGACCAGCGCCGTCATTGTTTCCACCGCCCGCACGCCGCTCGCGAAGAGCTGGAAGGGTGCCTTCAACATGACGCACGGCGCCACGCTCGGCGGCCACGCGGTTCAGCACGCCATCTCGCGTGCCGGCATCGAAGCGGCCGAAGTCGATGACGTCATCATGGGTTGCGCCACGCCCGAAGGCGCAACCGGCTCGAACATCGCGCGCCAGATCGCGCTGCGCGCCGGCTGCCCGGTCACCACCTCGGGCATGACGATCAACCGCTTCTGCTCCTCCGGCCTGCAGACCATCGCCACCGCCGCGCAACGCATCATTGCGGGCGAAGGCGACGTGTACGTGGCCGGCGGCGTGGAGAGCATCTCGTGCGTGCAGAACGAAGCCAACAAGCACATGCTGGCCGACCCCTGGCTCGTCAAGCACAAGCCCGAGATCTACTGGAACATGCTGCAGACGGCCGAGCAGGTCGCCAAGCGCTACAACATCGGCCGCGACGCCATGGACGAATACGGCGCCGCCAGCCAGCAGAAGGCGACCGCCGCGCTCGAAGCCGGCCGCTTCAAGGACGAGATCGCTCCCATCACCGTGCTGGCCGGCGTGGCCGATCCGGTGATGGGTCTGCGCACCAAGGAAGTCACGATCGAGAACGACGAAGGCATCCGCGCCGGCACCACCAAGGAAGGCATCAGCGGCATCCGCTCGGCCATTCCGGGCGGCCTGATCTCGGCCGGCAATGCCAGCCAGTTCTCCGACGGCGGCGGCGCCTGCGTGGTGGTCGACGAGAAGTACGCCCAGCAAAAGGGCCTGAAGCCCCTCGGCCGTTTCCTCGGCTTCGCCGTTGCCGGCTGCGAGCCCGACGAGATGGGCATCGGCCCGGTCTTCGCCATTCCGAAGGTGCTCAAGCGCCTGGGCCTCACGGTGAACGACATCGACCTGTGGGAGCTGAACGAAGCCTTCGCGGTCCAGGTGATCTACTGCCGCGACAAGCTTGGCATTCCGGGCGACCGCCTGAACGTGGACGGCGGCGCCATCGCCGTGGGCCACCCCTACGGCGTGAGCGGCCAGCGCCTGACGGGCCACGCGCTCATCGAAGGCAAGCGCCGCGGCGCGAAGAAGGTGCTGGTCACGATGTGCATCGGCGGCGGCATGGGTGCCGCGGGCGTGTTCGAGGTCTTGTAAGCATGTCGGGCGGTGACACCCGGGATGCCCAGGTCTCGCCCGAAGCCTTCCTGGCGATGGGGCGGGGCGTTCTCGCCTCCCAGCCATTCAGCGCGCTGATCGGCGCCGAGCTGCACGCGCTCACGCCGGGATTCGCCGACCTCCAGCTGCCGCTCGCCGCGCAGCTCAAGCAGCAGAACGGTTTTGCCCACGGCGGCATCGTGAGCTACATGGCCGACAACGCGCTGACCTTCGCCGGCGGCACCGCACTGCGCGTGCCGGTGGTGACCTCCGAATTCAAGATCAACTACGTGCGGCCGGCCCTCGGCGATCGCCTCGTCGCGCGCGCCCGGGCCGTGCACACCGGCGGTTCGCAGGCCGTCTGCACCTGCGAGGTCTTCGCGGTGACCGATGGCGTGGAAAAGCTCTGCGCGCTCGCGCAGGGCACCATCGCGAAACTGCCCGATTCCCCGAAGAAGTAGCCACAAGAGACATCCCATGAGCCTGCGTCCCACCCTCGATTTCCTGCTCTACGACTGGCTCGACGCCGAGTCGCTCAACAAGAGCGAGCGCTTTGCCGACCATTCGCGCGAAACCTTCGACGCGGTGCTCGACACCTGCGAGCGCATCGCGCGCGAGAAATACGCGCCGTTCAATCGCACGGTCGATACGCAGGAGCCGCATTTCGACGGCGAGAAGGTCGTCCTGCCGAAGGCCACGCACGACGCGCACAAGGCCTTCGTCGAATCGGGAATGATGAGCGCCGCGCAGGACTACGACATCGGCGGCATGCAACTGCCCTATACGCTCTCGGCCGCGGCCAACAGCTTCTTCGCGATGGCTTCGGTGAGCATCGGCTCCAACATGCTCACGAGCGGCAACGCCAACCTGCTGATGGTGCACGGCACCGACATGCAGAAAGAGGTGTTCGCCAAGAACGAGTTCGCGGGCCGCTGGGCGGGCACCATGTGCCTGTCGGAGCCGCAGGCTGGCTCGTCGCTGAGCGACGTGGCCACGCGAGCGGTACCCGATGGCGCCGACTACCAGAACGATCCGCTCGGCCCACGCTACCGGCTCACCGGCAACAAGATGTGGATCTCGTCGGGCGACCACGAGCTGACCGAGAACATCGTGCACATCGTGCTCGCCAAGATCCCCGACGAGAACGGCAAGCTGGTGCCGGGCACGCGCGGCATCTCGCTCTTCATCGTGCCCAAGCGCATGGTGAACACACAGGGCGAACTGACCGGCGAGCGCAACGACGTGGCGCTCGCGGGCCTGAACCACAAGCTGGGCTGGCGCGGCACGACCAACACGCTCCTGAACTTCGGCGAAGGCAAGTACCCGGTCGATGGCAAGGCGGGCGCGGTGGGCTATCTCGTCGGCGCGCCCGGCAAGGGCCTGCACTGCATGTTCCACATGATGAACGAGGCCCGCATCGGCGTGGGCACGGCCGCAACCATGCTCGGCATGGCGGGCTACTACGCCTCGCTGGAGTACGCGAAGGGCCGCCCGCAAGGCCGCCTCGTGAAGAAGCCGGAGGCGGGCGCGGGCACCCAGGTCGCAAAGGACTCGGCCAGCCCGCAGGTGCGCATCATCGAACACGCCGACGTGCGCCGCATGCTCCTCGCGCAGAAGGCTTACTGCGAAGGCGCGCTGGCGCTGGAGCTGTACTGCGCCCGGCTGGTCGACACCCAGAAAACCGGCGATGCAGAGGCGGCCGACGACGCGCGCCTGCTGCTCGAAGTGCTCACGCCGATTGCCAAGAGCTGGCCCAGCGAGTGGTGCCTGGAAGCCAATTCGCTCGCGATCCAGGTGCACGGCGGCTACGGCTATACGCGCGACTTTCCGGTGGAGCAGTACTGGCGCGACAACCGCCTGAACATGATCCACGAGGGCACCCACGGCATCCAGGCGGCTGACCTGCTGGGCCGCAAGGTGCTGATGGAAAAGGGCCGGGGCCTGCAACTGCTGGCCGGCCGCATCACCGAGACCATCGGCCGCACGGCCAAGGTGCCGGCGCTCGCGGCGCATGCCAAGGCGCTGGGTGCGGCGCTCCAGCGCATCGGCAGCGCCACCGAGGCGGCCTGGTCCACCGGCGATCCGGCCGATGCGCTGGCCAACGCCGTGCCATACATGCAGGCCTTCGGCCACACGGTGCTGGCCTGGCTCTGGCTGGACGTGGCGCGGCGGGCGCTCGAAATCGACGCCGACAAGGCGAGGGCGGTAACAGCTGGCAAGATCGGCGCCACGGACTACTTCTTCCACTACGAGCTGCCGAAAATCGGTGCCTGGCTCAACGTGGTCGAGAGTCGCGACCCCACCTGTACCGCTTTGCCCGAGGACGCTTTCTGACAATGGCCGATGCCACCCCCAACACTCCCACCCCCGTCAAACCCCCGAAGCCGCACGCCCGGCTCGAAAAGTGGATCTGGATCCTGATCTACGGCGGCCTATTCCTGCTGATCCTGGGCATCGCCACGGGCCGCACCGATGCCGCACTCGGCTGGTCGATGGCCGTGCCCGGCGGCGTGATCGCGCTGGTGGGCGTCGTGCTCATCTACGTGCGTTCGCGCCTGAACGACAAGAAATAGGCACAGAGAAAGAAGGCCAGACCATGCTCAAGCACATCGTGATGTGGAAGTTCAAGGAACACGCCGAGGGTGCCGACAAGGCGACCAACCTCCTGAAGGCCAAGGCGCTGCTCGATGCCTGCGCGAAGCTCTCGCCGGGCACGCACCGTTTCGAGGTGGCCATTGCCCAGCCCGGGCTCGAAGCCACCTACGACCTGGTGCTGTATTCGGAGTTCACCGATGCGGCCGCGCTCGCGGCCTATGCGGACCATCCGCAGCACGTGGCGCTCAAGCCCTTCATCGGCGCGGTGCGCGAAGCCCGCCAGTGCATGGATTTCGAGAGCTGACCGACCCCTCACAGAACACCGGAGACAACCCATGACCGCCCGCACCACTCGACAACTCTTCGACCTCACCGGCAAGACCGCCCTCATCACCGGTGGCTCGCGTGGCCTGGGCCTGCAGATGGCCCATGCGCTCGGCGAGGCCGGCGCGAAGATCATGCTGAGTTCGCGCAAGGCCGACGACCTGGAGCAGGCCGCCGCCGAGCTGCAGGCCGCGGGCATCGACGCGCGCTGGATCGCCGCCGACTGCTCGAAGGAAGAAGACACCCGCCGCCTGGCCGACGAGACGCTGCAGCGCATGGGCGCGGTCGACATCCTCATCAACAACGCCGGCGCGAGCTGGGGTTCGCCCGCCGAGAGCCACCCCGTCGAGGCATGGGACAAGGTGATGAACCTGAACGTGCGCGGCTATTTCATCCTGTCGCAGCAGATCGCCAACGGCTACATGATCCCGAAGAAGACGGGCCGCATCATCAACATCGCCTCGATCGCGGGCCTGAACGGCAACCCGCCCGAGATGCAGACGCTGGCCTACAACACCTCCAAGACCGCGGTGATCGGCTTCACGCGCACGCTGGCGGCCGAATGGGGCAAGTACGGCATCACAGTGAACGCGATCTGCCCGGGCTTCTTCATGACGAAGATGGCGGCGGGCCTGATCAAGTCGCTGGGCGAGGAAAAGATGGCCGCGCAGGCACCGCTCGGACGCCTTGGCGACGACGAAGACCTGAAGGGCCTGACGCTGCTGTACGCGAGCGATGCCGGCAAGCACATCACCGGCCAGTGGCTGGCGGTGGACGGCGGCGTGAGCGTGGTCCTCGGCGCGGCGTAGAGTTCGCCCCCAGGCTGCGCGCACTTCGTGTCGCTTCGCCTTCCCCCTCGCCGGGGGCGACACCTGCGGCCCGGCGGAGCCGGCTCCGCGGTGTCTCACGAATGGATCCAATGAACACTGACGCTTCTTCTCCTTCTGCCGATATCAACATCCGCTCTTACACGAGCCAGATTCCGTTTGCGCGCCACCTGGGCTTCGAGCTCACGAAGTTCGAGGGGGGCGAGTCCGAGACCATCTATACCGCCAAGCCCGAGCACCTGAACACCTTCGACGTGACGCACGGCGGGGCCTGCATGACGCTGCTCGACATCACCATGGCAGCGGCGGCGCGCAGCGTGGCGCCCGAAACGGGCGTGGTCACGATCGAGATGAAGACCAGCTTCATGCAGCCCTCGGTCGGCCCGCTGCATGCACGCGGCACGCTCATCCACCGCACCGCGACGCTGGCCTTCACCGAAGCCAAGATCTACGACGAGCAGGAGCGCGTGTGCGCCCATGCCACCGGCACCTTCAAGTACGTGAAGCGCCGCCTGCCCACGGGCCCCGCGAGCGCGAACGAAATGCGGCCGCCTTCGACCGACTGAACGAACTTCCAGGAGATACACATGCCCACGAACAAGCAGATCCACCTCGACAACCGCCCCGAGGGCGAAGCCACGGCGAGCAACTTCAAGCTGGTGACGGTCGAGACGCCCGCGCTCGCCGACAACCAGGTGCTGGTACGCCACCATTACATGAGCCTGGACCCGTACATGCGCGGGCGCATGAACGATTCGAAGAGCTACACCGCCAACCAGCCGGTGGGCCAGGTGTTCCAAGGCGGAACGGTCGGCGAAGTGGTCGAGAGCAAGCACCCGAAGTACGCCGTCGGCGACAAGGTGGTCGGCTTCGGCGGCTGGCAGGAGTACAGCGTGGTCGACGCCTCGCAGCCCGGCGCGCTGAAGAAGGTCGACACCACGCACGTGCCGCTGTCGCACTACCTCGGCGCGGTCGGCATGCCGGGCGTCACGGCCTGGTACGGCCTCGTGAAGATCATTGCGCCCAAGGCCGGCGAAACGGTCGTCATCACGGCGGCCAGCGGCGCCGTGGGCAGTGCCTTCGGTGCGCTCGCCAAGGCGCGCGGCCTGCGCGTGGTGGGGATCGCCGGCGGCCCGGACAAGTGCAGGTACGTGACCGAAGAACTCGGTTTCGACGCCTGCATCGACTATCGCCAGCACCCCGACGTCAAGAGCATGAGCGCCGCGCTGAAAGAGGCTTGCCCGGACGGCATCGACGGCTACTTCGAGAACGTCGGCGGCTACATCTTCGATGCGGTGCTGCTGCGCTGCAATGCCTTCGCCCGTGTGGCGCTCTGCGGGATGATCGCGGGCTACGACGGCGCGCCGCTGCCTCTGGCGAACCCGGCGCTGATCCTCATCAACCGCCTGAAGATCGAGGGCTTCATCGTCAGCGAGCACATGGAAGTGTGGCCCGAGGCGCTCGCCGAGCTCGGCACGCTGGTGGGCACCGGCAAGCTCAAGCCGCGCGAGTCGGTTGCACAGGGGATCGAGTCCGCCCCCGAAGCCTTCCTGGGTTTGCTCAAGGGCAAGAATTTCGGCAAGCAGTTGGTCAAGCTGATCTGAATGCGCTGAACGCACGGCAAGGAGGCCGGTAATGGAAACGACGCACGAGGTGTTCAACCAGCCCGTACCGCTGGCGGACTACAACCTGTTCGAAACCAACCGGCCGCTGCGCGATGCGTTGAAGTTCAACGCGCCGCAGCTGCAGGTGGCCCCGCTCCAGGAACTGGGCGTGACCATCGGTTCGGCCGAGATGCAGACGCATGCACGCCTGGCCAACGTCCACACACCCGAGCTGCACACGCACGACCGCTTCGGGCGGCGCATCGACGAGGTGGAGTTCCATCCGAGCTACCACGTGCTCATGTCCGCCGCCGTGGGTGCGGGCCTGCACGGCACGCCGTGGGCGGGTACCTCGGCATCGCCGCACGTGCTGCGCGCGGCCGGTTTCATGCTCTTCACCGAGCTGGAGCCGTCGATGCTGTGTCCCATCTCGATGACCTACGCG
Organism: Variovorax paradoxus; assembly: GCF_000834655.1. Lineage (GTDB taxonomy): Bacteria > Pseudomonadota > Gammaproteobacteria > Burkholderiales > Burkholderiaceae_C > Variovorax > Variovorax paradoxus_F. The sequence continues at coordinate 63,094 of NZ_JXQQ01000075.1, read as the reverse complement.
GTCACGCCCGCGCTGCGCAGCAATGCGGCGGTGTACGCCGACTGGGGCCCCAGGCTCACGAGCCTTTGGTACGACCCGGCGCTCAAGTCGTTCAAGGACAAGCCCGGCGTGACTATGGGCATGGGCATGACCGAGAAGCAGGGCGGCTCCGACGTGCGGGCCAACACCACCAAGGCCGTGCGCGACGGCAGCGACGCCTGGGGCGAGCGCTATGCGATCACCGGCCACAAGTGGTTCTTCTCGGCGCCGATGTGCGATGCCTTCCTGGTGCTCGCGCAGGCGGAGGCGGGCCTGAGCTGCTTCTTCCTCCCGCGCGTGCTGCCCGATGGAACGCGCAACGCCATCCACATCCAGCGCCTGAAGGACAAGCTCGGCAACAAGGCCAACGCGAGCTCCGAGGTCGAGTTCCACGGCGCCAGCGCCTGGCTCGTGGGCGAGGAGGGGCGCGGCATTCCGCAGATCCTGGAGATGGGCACGATGACGCGGCTCGACTGCGCGCTCGGCACCAGCGGCCTGATGCGCCAGGCGTTGAGCATCGCCATCAACCACGCATCGCAGCGCAACGCCTTCGGCAAGCCGCTGATCGCGCAGCCGCTCATGAAGAACGTGCTGGCCGACCTCGCGCTCGAGAGCGAGGCCGCGACCGCGCTGGCCATTCGCCTGGCCCGCGCCTTCGATCAGCCGGACGACGAGCACGAGCGCCTGATGGCGCGCCTGCTCACGCCCGTGGCCAAGTTCTGGATCTGCAAGCGGGGCAGCCATTTCTCGCAGGAGGCCATGGAGTGCCTCGGCGGCAACGGCTATGTGGAAGAGGGCGGCGAAGGGATCATGGCCCGCGTCTACCGCGAGATGCCGCTCAATTCGATCTGGGAAGGCGCGGGCAACATCATGGCGCTCGACCTGCTGCGGGGCCTGCGCAAGGGCGACGCGGTGGCGGCGCTCGCCAAGGAGCTCGCGCCCGCGCGCGGCCAGCATGCCGCGCTCGATCGCCTGGCCGACGCGCTGCAGGCGCGCATCGAGGCGATGGCCTCCGAGGTGGAGGCGCGTCGTCTGGCACAGGACGTGGCGCTCGCCGTGCAGGCTTCGCTGCTGGCGCAGACGGCACCGCCCGCGGTGGTCGGCGCGTTCTGCGCATCGCGCCTGGGCGGCGACTGGGGCAATGCCTTCGGCACGCTCGGTGCCGGCACCGACTTCGATTCGATCATCCAGCGGGCCCAGCCGCGCTGACCCCACGAACGTCCCCACAGGAACCACCATGCCCGACCTCATCCTCCACCACTACACCACCTCGCCGTTCTCGGAGAAGGTGCGGCTGATCCTCGGCGCAAAGAAGCTGCCGTGGAAATCGGTCTTCATCCCGCCGATCATGCCCAAGCCCGACGTGGAACTGCTCACGGGCGGCTACCGCAAGACGCCGTTCCTGCAGATCGGCGCCGACATGTACTGCGACAGCGCGCTCATCGCCGACGTGCTGGAGCATCTTCAACCCGAGCCCACGCTTTACCCTGAGCCCGAGAAGGGCCTGTCGCGCATCCTCGCGCAGTGGGCCGACACCACGCTGTTCTGGGCCGCGATGGCCTGGAACCTGCAGCCCAGGGGCGCGGCCGAGGTGTTCGCCAAGGCGCCGCCCGAAGCCGCCAAGGCCTTCGGCGAAGACCGCGGCAAGATGAGCGCCGGCAACATGACGCGCCTGCGCCCGGCCGATGCCACCAGCGCCTACAAGTCGTACCTGCGGCGCCTGTCGGACATGCTGGACGACCGCCACTTCCTCTTGGGCGAGGTACCGAGCATCAGCGACTTCGCGGCCTACCACCCGCTCTGGTACACGCGGCGCATCGAGTCCGTCCGCACCATCCTCGACCTGACGCCCGCTGTGGTCGACTGGATGGACCGCATGGCCGCCATCGGCCATGGCGCGCCAGAGAAATTCACCTCCGACGAGGCCATCGCCGTGGCCAAGGCCGCGACGCCGCACACGCTGCTGACCGACAGCACCTTCCAGGACGACCACGGCATCGCGCTCGGCAGCGCGGTGACCATTCGTGCCGAGAGCTTCGGCCTGGAGGAAACCGCGGGCACGCTGGTGGCTGCCACGCGCACGCACTACACGCTGGAACGCAGCGGCGAGCGCATCGGCACGGTGCACGTGCACTTTCCGCGCATCGGCTACGTGCTGAAGAAAGCAGAGGCCTGAAACGAACGCGGCCGGGGCACCTTCGTGACTGCGCGGCGGCGCGTTCCGTATTTCAATAGCGCTTCCAACGTCAGAGACATTCAACGCAAGAAGGACACCGGCAAATGATTCAGGACTTCAAGGGCAAGACTGCCGTTCTCACCGGCGCGGGCTCGGGCTTCGGCCTCGAATGCGCGCGCATCGGCGCCGCACGCGGCATGAACCTCGTGCTGGTCGACGTGCAGCAGGACGCGCTGGACAAGGCCAAGGCCGAGATGGAAGCCGCCGGCGTGCAGGTGCTCGCCCGAAAGGTCGATGTGTCCGATGCCGCGCAAATGGAAGCGCTGGCCGCGGCCGTGAAGGAGCGCTTCGGCGCGCCTCATTTCGTCTTCAACAACGCCGGCGTGGGCGCGGGCGGGCTGGTGTGGGAGAACACCGTCTCCGACTGGGAATGGGTGCTGGGCGTGGACCTCTGGGGCGTGATCCATGGCGTGCGCCTGTTCACGCCGATAATGCTCGAAGCCGCCGCAAAAGACCCCGGCTACCGCGGCCACATCACCAACACCGCCAGCATGGCGGGCCTGCTCACGCCGCCCAACATGGGTATCTACAACGCCGCCAAGGCCGCGGTCGTGAGCCTCACCGAGACGCTGTACCAGGACCTGACGCTGGTCACCGACCAGATCGGCGCGAGCCTCCTGTGCCCGTACTTCGTGCCGACGGGCATCACGAGCAGCGAGCGCAACCGCCCGAATGCGCCCAAGGACAGCGAACTCACCAAGAGCCAACTCATCGGCCAGGCCATGAGCAACAAGGCGGTGAGCAGCGGCAAGATCACCGCCGCCGAGGTCGCTGCGAAGGTGTTCGACGCGATCAGCGACAACCAGTTCTACGTGTTCAGCCACCCCAAGGCATTGGGCAATGTGCGCGCCCGCATGGAGAACATCGTGGCGGTCATGAATCCGGCAGACCCGTTCCTCGAACGGCCGGAGATCGGCCAGAAGCTGCGCGAGCAACTTCGCGCGGCCTGACGCCTAGGCCCTAAGCCGCGGCCCGCCTCAGCGCAGCCGCAACGAAGACGATCGCGGCGAGTGCGGACGATGCCGTCCGCACGCTGTTCCACATCGTCCAGGTCTTCAGATAGACGAGCCAGAACGCATGGCCGTCGGTGGGCGATGTCGCTGCGAGCTGGTTGTTGAGCGGCACGTTGAGCGCCATCGTCACGCCGAAGCAGCCGATCACGTAGAGCAGGCTGGCCAGCAGGACCAGTTGCGAATCGAGCTGCGAGATCGAGAACAGCGACCAGCCGCCCAGCACGATGCCCAGCACCGCGCTGCCCATGAAGAAGAGCATGAAGCTCGGCGTGATCACCGTCACGTTGATCGCGTTCATGGCGTTGATGCCCTCGCTGTTCTGGATGCGCCCGAGGGCCGGCATCACGAACGACGAGAACGCATGGAAGATGCCGGCGACCATCGCCGTGGAAAAGGCGCTCGCCAGGATCAACGCCGTGGCCGTCTTGCCCATCATCACTTCGCTCCCCAGACGCCGGTCGGGGCCGTGCGCGCAACGTAGTCGGCGAAGGTGCGGGGCGGGCGGCCGAGCGCCTGTTCCACGCCGTGGGCGACGGGGGTGTTGCGGCCGTCGAGAACGGTGGTGAACAGGTACACGACGAGCCAGCACAGGTCCTTCGGCAGACCGGCTTCGGCCAGAAGCTTGGCATAGTCGTCCATCGGGACGATGTGGCAGTCGATCTTGCGATTCGTGGCGTGGCCGATCTGCGCGATGGCCTCCGGGAAGGTGAAGGCCTGAGAGCCGGTCAGCTCGTAGAGCTTGCGGCTGTGGCGGCTGTCGACCAGTGCTTGCGCCGCGATGTCGGCGATGTCGTCGGCATCGACGAACGGCTCCGCGGCGAGTCCTTCGGGCAGCGTGATCGCGCCCGCGACGATCTCGTCGAGAAAGTAGTTCTCGCTGAAGTTCTGGAAGAACCAGCTGGCGCGCACGATGGTCCAGTCGAGCGCGGTGGCCTGCAGGGCCTGCTCGGCGTCCTGCGCTTCGGGCTCGCCGCGGCCCGAGAGGAGCACGATCCTTTCGACGCCGGCCTTGGCGGCCGCGTCGTAGAACGCGCTCACCGTGTCGATGGCGCCCGGCACGCACAAGTCCGGCTGGTAGGCGACGTAGACGGCGCCAACGCCCTCGAGCGCGGCGTTCCAGGTGGCGCGGTCTTCCCAATCGAAAGGCGGCTGCGCGGAGCGCGAGCCGACGCGCACCGCATGGCCGGCGGCGCGCAGCCGCTCCAGAACGCGTCCGCCGGTCTTGCCGTTCGCGCCGAGTACCAAAATGGGATGCGCATCATCCCGGGTGCTGCTGCCGATTGCCATTTTCGAACTCCTTGAGATAATGTGAGTAATGCTCACGTAAAAAATGATAGTTACTCACATTTTGGATGTCAACCCCTGGATGAGGCCATGACCCGCAGCACACCTTTGCCATTGCAAGTGGCCGTCGCCGAGGCGCCTTCAGCGAGGAAGAGCCCCATCCAGGAGCGCAGCAAGGCGCGCGTCGAGCGCATCCTCGAAGCGGCCGCCGAACTGATCGTGCGAGGCGGGAGCGACCAGCTCAAGATGAGCGAGGTCGCCGCATCGGCCGGCATCTCGATCGGCTCGCTCTACCAATACTTTCCCGAGAAGGCCGCGCTAATCCGCATGCTGGCCGAGCGCATCAATGCGCACAGCCGCGAGTGCATCCGCGACGGCCTGAAAGACGTGTTCGATCTGGCGAGCCTGCAGTCGTCCTTCGCCGCGCTGGTGGACGTGTACTACACGATCGTCAACGAGCGCCCCGTCATGCGCGACATCTGGAGCGGCATGCAGGCCGACCGGCAACTGCTGACCTTGCAGGTTGCTGAGAGCCGCGCGTGCGGACAGATGCTGGCCGACGCGATGTTCAAGGTGCACAGGGTGCGCGCCCGCGCCGACGTCAAGCGCATCGAGCAGGCCGCCTTCCTGATCTGGGAGATGGGCGAGGCGACGATCCGCCTGGCCATTGCGGTCGAGCGGGACGAAGGCGCGGCGCTGGTGGAGGCCTACAAGCGCATGGCGCTTCGCGAGATCACCGAACCGCTGGCGTGATCCGCCGCGATCAGCCGGCAGCGGCCTGCGATTCGATCCACTGCCACACCGCCCGTATCGCGGGCTCGTGCTCCCGCCCGTTCGCGGTCGCGAGAAAGTAGCTCCCGGTATCGAGCGCCGGCCCGAAGGGCTGCACCAGCGCGCCGCTGCGCAGCTCTTCGGCCGCCAGCGTGAGGCTCAGGAGCGCGATGCCATGCCCCGCCAGCGCGGCGAGCATCGCGTGTGTCTCGTCGGAGAACGACAGGCCTGCCGCCTTCGCAGAGCGGCCGCGCGGCTGCGCGATGCCCGCCTCTCGAAACCAGCGTGACCACAGCGCCGGCGCCAACGCCTGCGGCTGCCAGTCGCAGTGGATCAACTGGTGCTTCGGCAGATCGCCCTTGCGGCGCAGGCCCAGCATCGGGCTGCATAACGGCGCATAGCGCTCGGGCATCAGTTCGCTGACCACGAGCCCGGGCCAGTTGCCGCTGCCCGATCGCACCGCGATGTCCGCATCGCCGCGTGCCAGGTCGACCACCGTGTCGCCGGCGTGCAGCCGCAGATCGATGCCGGGGCAGGCCGCGCGGAAGGCCGCCATGCGCGGCAGCACCCAGCGGGCCGCGAACGCCGTGTTGGTGGTGAGCGTGACCGACTGAGACGCCGCAGGCCGACGCAGCCTTTCCACACCGGCTTCGAGCGCATCGAAGCCCATTCGCAGGTCGTCGAAGAGCCGCTGGCCCGCAGGCGTCAGCGCGAGCTGCCGCGTGAGCCGCCGAAACAGCGGCTGCCCCAGCGAGTCTTCGAGCGCGCGCACCTGGTGGCTGATGGCCGAGGGCGTGACCGAAAGCTCGGCCGCCGCGCGCTGGAAGCTCAGGTGCGCGGCCGCAGCCTCGAAGGCCCGCAGCGAGAGCAGGGGAGGCAGGCGTCGTGACGATCGTACGGGTGAGCCAATCTCTTGCATAAGCGGAAAAATGATCGTTTGTGAAGGCCCGGGCGTGTCCATAGATTCAGGGCCTGTGCGGTCACTTCGACAGCGCGACACAGCGTACATCAACTCATCCATTCACGGAGCGAACGACATGACCCTCAACCTGCTTCACATCGACGCGAGCGCCCGCCCGGGCATCTCGGGAACCGACCCTCACGGCTCGCACACGCGGCGGCTCTCTTCGCGTTTCATCGAGCGCTGGCGCCAGGCGCGGCCCGAAGACCGCATCGACTACCTCGACGTCGGCCAGCACCCGCCCGCCTACGTCGACAGCCGATGGATCCACGCCGCCTTCACCGCACCGGCCGATCGCGAGCCCTGGATGGCCGGCGTGCTCGCCGAAAGCGATCGCCTTGTCGACCAACTCGTCGCCGCCGACCTGATCGTGGTGGGACTGCCGATGTACAACTTCAGCGTGCCGGCCCAGTTCAAGGCCTACATCGACAACGTCGTGCGTGTGGGCCGCACCTTCGGTTTCGACCGCGCGCGCGGCGCGGTGCCTTACTGGCCGATGCTCGCGGACGCCGGCAAGCGCATGGTGCTGCTCGGCGCGCGCGGCGACCACGGCTACGACAAGGGCGGTCGCATCGCGCACCTGAATCACACGGAAGACACGGTGCGCTCGGTGTTCGGCTACATCGGCATCACCGACGTGCACGAGGCGGCGGTGGAGTGCGACGAATTCGGCGGCGAGCAGCTCGCGCAGTCGATGCGAAAGGCCGAAGCCGCTGTCGATCGGCTCGTCGACGAGCTCAGCGGTACGACAGCACAAGCCCGTGAACGAGCCGCGTCCAGCCATCCAGCATCACGAACAGCAACAGCTTGATTGGCCGCGAGATGGTGGTGGGCGAAATCATCGACATGCCCAGCGCGAGCAGCACGGTCGCCACGATCAGGTCCACCACCACGGGGTCGGGTTGCTGGGCGGCGCCGCGGCCGGTCCGTTCTTCATCGTCGGGCTGGGACTCACGATCACCGGCTTCGTGATCTAGGAGCTCGCCAAGCCCTCGGAGATCGAGACCAACACCAAGTCGCTGCAGGACTACTTCAGGAACATGGAAGACGCCGGTCCCGGCGTGCTCGGCAAGGACTGGGAAAAGCAGGTCAAGGATTGGTCCGACGCGAACCAGACGGGCAGCCCCGTCATCCTTGCGCCCGGCCCCTTCGACGGGCCGCGGCGCGAGCCGGCTTCAGCGGGCGTGGCCTGAGGGCCTTCGGCGGCCGGCCGTGGCAACGCTAGCCGACGATGCCGTTCCTGGCCGAAGGCGGCTGCAATGCATCGAGCGCGGCAAGCCTCCGGTAGTCGCCGGGCAGCACCGCATAGGTGCTGAGAAAGGTCTTGTGCAGATGGCTCTGGTCCGCGAAGCCCGCCGCGTGCGCCGCATAGGTCACGCGCGCGCCGCCGGCGATGAGGTCGCGTGCGTACTCGATGCGATGGCCCACCAGCATCTCGTGCGGCGTGAAACCCCATGCGGCCCGGAACCGCCTGTGCACATGCACCGGATGCCAGCCGACTGCTTCGGCAAGGCTGTCGAGGGTCATGCGCTGGTGAAAGCCCGACGCGATGAGTTCGTAGAGCCGGTCCAGGCGCTCGTCGCCGATCTCGGGCGCCCGCACCGTGGCCGGCGCCAGCGGTGGAATCCATTGCACAAGGCGCCGGCGCAGCAGGTCGCGGCCCGCGGCGATGTCCTCCCGGTTGCCGGTGCTCGTGGGTTCGTAGAGCAGCCGGTGGCATTCGAGGAATTCGAGTCCCGCCGCCGCGTCGAGAAACACCGAGACGCCCGTGTCGTCTTCCACGCGCGCGATCCGTGTCTCGCCGAGCAGGGGGCTGATGCAGCGGGCCACGTCGAAGCTGCAGTACAGGGCCTCTTCGCGCCATGGTGCCGTGCGCGCCTGCACCGAATGCCAGACATGCGGCGCAATGCGCAGCAGCGTGCCCGGCGGCACGACGGTGACGCGGTTGCCGGTTCGCACGCGCAGCTCGACATCGGACACCGAAAGCGTGAAGCCCACGTGCCGGTGCGGTCGCATCTCGCGGTGCAGGAAGCGGTTGGCAGTGAATTGAAGACCTGCGAGGTCAACGTCTCGCCAATAGCGGGAGGCAAGGAGGTCCATCGAAAGACGGGTTGAAGAAAGACTTCAGGTGTCGGGGCCGGGGTGCAAGCAGCATGCCAGCGCCACCGCCCCGTGGGAAGGTTAGATCCTGCATGACCTGATGACCTGCGCGCATGGTTCAGGCGAAGGTATTCAGTTGTCGAGCAAGGTCGCCTCCCATGGCGTTGCCGTGCGTGCGCACTGCGGCTCGAATGCGCGCGAAGCTAAGAATCTACAAGGCGCCGGGGTTGCGCTTTGGTAATTTGCCTGCAAGCCTGCGGCACCGGCCGGTGCATGCGGAACACCTATCGGGCATTCCATGATCCTGTCGACCATGTTGCAACGCGTCGCGGCGGCTTCGCTGCAGAAGACCAATGATTCCGAACCAGTCCCGCCGCCGGGCGCGGACACCCAGCTGCCACCGGGTTGTCCGGCGCCGCAGTTCTATTCGGAGGAGCATCTCTACCTGCCGCCCGGCGTCGACCGCCATGCCGGCGGCGTGCCCAGCATCGTCGGCGACCTGCTCGAAGCACCCGGCATCGAAGCGCGCGCGGAGCTGGTGCGCGGCATGCTGCACACGCTCGACTTCGACTGGCTGGGCTACGGGGCGGTGGCATACATGCGCGGCCGATGGTGGCCCCTGAGCTTCTTCACCGCGTATGCGAACCCCGAATGGACGCGGCGCTACTTCGCGCAGAACTACTGCGGCGCGGACCTGCGCCAGCAGGGCGTGCCCGCATCGAGCCTGCCGCTGGCGTGGGACGTGGCCCAGCTCGAAGCGCTTGCGGCAGAGGCGCCCGAAGACCCCAGCGGGCTGCGGCAGCGTTTTCTCTCCGACCTGCACGCCAGCGATATCCGCAGCGGGCTTCTGTTTCGGCTGGCCTCGCCCACGCATGTGAACCAGCACACGGTGATCAGCCTGCTGTCGCGCAGGCCCGGCAGCCACTGGATCACCGACAGCGTGATCGGGCAGGGCTTGATCCTGGGCCTGAGCGTGCACGAGTACGTCTCGCGCCACACGCGCATCGTCGGCGCGCCGGGCACGGGTCGCATCGAGATCTCGGCGACCCAGCAAGACATCCTGCAGCACCTACTGCAGGGCCGCAGCGACAAGGAAATCGCCAACCGCCTGGACCTGTCGGCGCATACGGTGGACTACCACATGCGCCAGCTGCGCCGCCGCTTCGCTGCGCGCAACCGGGTGCAACTCGTGAATGCGGTGCAGCAGGGCGACAGCGACTTCGGCGTGCTCGGGGAGCCCTGAGCGCAGGCGCCTCCTGACACCACGCTGTCAGGAGCAGCCGCCTAGGATGTTCCGACCCGCCTTGCGGAGCGAAGGATCGTGATGACGTCGGACCCGTTGATGCAGCGTTTTCCCAGTTCCGCAACCGCGCGTTTGTTCGGCCAGCGCATCATCGAATTCGACACGGCCAAGGGCTGGGTCCGCATGAGCTTCGTCGCGACCGATGCCTTTCTGAACCCGGCCGGGTCGGTGCAGGGCGGCATCCTCGGCGCGATGCTCGACGACACGATGGGCCCGGCGCTGTGGCTCATGAACGGCGCGGGCTCGTTCTCGGCAACGATCGATCTCAACGTGTCGCTTCTGGCGGCCGCTTCGCCTGGAGTCTTGTACGGCGAGGGCAGGGTGGTGCAGCTCGGCAAGACCATCTCGTTCCTCGAGGCGCATCTGAGTGATGCGCAAGGGCGGATGCTTGCGCGGTCGACTGCGAGCGCGCGGATGATCCAGCCCCGCTAGCCGCGCTGCGGCCTTGCGAGGACATGGTTTCGGTGCCGGCCTTCGCCAAGGACGAAGTCGGTGCTTCCGCGAACCACGAAACCGTGCTTTTCATAGAAGCGGCAGGCGCGCAGGTTCTGCACGTTGACCAGGAGCCAAAGGCGGTCGTGGCTTTCACTCGCCGTTTGCAGCAGCGTGGACCCCACGCCGCACCGAGTGAACGGCTCCTGCACATACAGCGTGCAGAGCTCCGAATCGGCTTCGGGCACCAGGGGCTGCGGTACGCCGGAGCGCACAAGCGAGTAGCCGACGAGGCGCTCATCGACCTCGGCAATGTGCAGCACGACATCGGACGCATTCAGCAGCGATAGGAATTTCTCGGGCGTGAACTCCGACAGCACATGACGCGCGAACAAGTCGCTCACGCCCTCGGTGTAGGTAGCGAGCCAGACCTGGATCGACAGGGCGGCGAGGGCGTGCGCATCCGCGGTGCGCGCGGGCCGGATGGAGATGGGGGCGTTCGTCACGGCAGCTCTTTCGATGGGTCGGATTCTGTCAGGAACAGCGTTTTCGCAAACGCAGCGCGCCCGGAATCTAAGCCGCCTGAAGGTTCGCGCGGAACTTGCTCGGCGTGGCGCCCGCGGCCTTTCGCATGAGGCGCCTCAAGGCTGTCGCGTCTTCGTAGCCGACCTGCGTGGCCACCTGATCGATCGTCATCCGGCTCGTCTCGATCAACATCCGCGCCCTGGACAAGCGCACGCTCTGCACGAGGGCCAGCGGGCCGAGGCCGGTTGCTGCGCGCACGTGGCGGGCCAGCGTGCGCTGCGACATCGCGAACTCGTCGGCGAGAGCCGTCACGCTCGGTGGCCGCGGCAGCGACGACTCGATGCGCTGCGTGAGCCGTCGGATCAGCTCGCTGCCGTTGGCCATCATCGAGGGCACGACGAACGGCGCCTGCGCCTCGCGCCCGTCGATCAGCAGCACCTTGCCGACGGCATCGGCCAGCGGCGCGCCGAACCGCGTGCGCAGCAGGTGGAGCATGAGGTCCGACTGCGCGAAAGCCGCGCCGGCCGTGCTGACGGGGCCATCGGCGCAGACCATGCGGTGCGCATCGACGTTGCAGCGGGGTTCGACACGCCGGAGTTCCGGCGCTAGCCACCAGGTGGTGGTGGCGCGCCGGCCCTGCAGCACACCGGCGGCCTGCAGCAGGAACACGGCGGAACACGAGGCAGCCACTGCGCCCCCGCGCGCGGCGTGGCGTCGCACGGCGCCAATGGCGCGGGCGGCGCAGTCGTCGGCCAGTCGCTCGGCCAGGTCCGCGGGGCGGTCCACACCCAGGCCGGGCACGATCCATGTGGAGGCATCGGCGCGCGAGCGGCCGGGGACCGCGGTGGTCTCGATCTGCAGGCCGCTGCTCAGCGGCACGAAGCCGCCATCGGGCGACACCACGCGCCACGTCGGGCGGGGCATCTTCAGCGAAGGTGCCAGCGCGGCAGCGGCCTCCAGCACGTCCAGCGTGATGGAGACGCTGGTGGCGAAGGCCCTGGGAAGCACGAGGACGGTGAAATCTCGCATGGCTGAAACCGCTTGATAAACGTCTGAATGGACACTGCCAGTCTAGCGCCGGGCCACGTGTAATAGCCGCTCCGACCCACATGACGACCCGCAGGAGCCACGATGCAGACGACCCGCAACCTGAATGAAGCCGATCCGCTCGAAGACTTCGAGCGGCGCGAGATCACCCTGGACGACGCCACGAAGAAGGTCTATGTCGCAGGTGCCGGGCCGGCCGTGATCGTCATGACCGAGATGCCAGGCATCAGCCCGCACGTCGCGCGTTTTGCACGCTGGGTGCGCGATGCCGGGTTCGCCGTGTACATGCCCTCTCTGTTCGGTCGCGACGGCGCGGTGGCGGATGCACAGGAGGGCAAAGCCGTCCTCCAGCATGCCTGCGTGAGCGCCGAGTTCCGCGCCTTTGCGGGCAACAGGTCGAGCCCGGTGACGCAGTGGCTGCGTTCGCTTGCGAGGCTCGCGCACAAGGAGTGCGGCGGGCCGGGTGTCGGCGCCATCGGGATGTGCTTCACCGGCAACTTCGCGCTCACGATGATGCTGGAGCCTTCGGTGCTGGCGCCGGTGCTGTCGCAGCCCGCATTGCCGCTGGACAACCCGGCCGGCATCGAGATCTCGCCGGAGGAAATCTCCGCGGTGAAGCAACGCCTCGACCGCGAAGACCTGACCGTGATGGCCTACCGCTTCGAGGGGGACAGGTTCTGCACGGCCCAGCGCTTCGCCGCCTATTCCGAAGCGCTCGGCAGCCGCTTCGTCGCGCGGGTTCTGCCCGACAGCGCGGCCAACCGGCAGTCGCTGCCTTCGTTCTTCGAGCAGGTGGTCGCGAGCCCGCACAGCGTGGTGACGGCCCACCTCATCGACGAGGCGGGCCAGCCGACGATCGCGGCGCGCGACGAGATCCTTTCTTTCTTCGCGCGCCGACTGGCCCCGAAGTAGCCGAGGGAATCAGGCCTGCGCCGAAGCGCAATCGGCCAACGGGCGAGCGGTTTCGCGCCGGTCGAGCGAGCGGCTCCAGAGCGCGATCGCCAGGCCCACGAGCGTGAGGAGCGCCGCCACCCAGCCGAGTGCGCGCAGGCCCGGGCCGTGGTCGATCACCACGCCGCCGACCCAGGCGCCCAGGGCGTTGCCGAGGTTGAAGGCGGCGATGTTGAGGCTCGAAGCCAGGTTCTGGCCGGCGCCCGAGGCCTTCTCCAGCACCCGCAACTGCATCGGCGCCACGGTGGCGAACGAGGCCACGCCGAGCAGGCCGACGAAGACCACTGCGGTGAACGGCGTGCCGATGGTGAACTGCATCGCGCCGAGCACCACGGCCAGCGCCACCAGCGTGCCGAGCACGGCGGCCATCGGCGCGCGGTCGGCCAGCTTGCCGCCGAGGATGTTCCCGACGGCCAGGCCGCCGCCGAACACCAGCAGGATCGGCGAAACGGCGGATTCCGAAAGGCCTGTGATCTGCGTCAGCAGCGGCTGGATGTAGGTGAACACCACGAACACGCCGGCAAAGCCGAGCACCGTCATCGCCAGGCCCAGCAGCACCTGCGGGCGGGCCAGCACGGCCAGTTCTTCGCGCAGCGGCGCGGGCTTGGCCTCGCCCTTCACGCGGGGCACGAAAACGGCAAGCACGATGAACGCGAGCATGCCGATCAACGTCACCGCCCAGAACGCCGAGCGCCAGCCGAACTGCAGGCCCAGCCATGCGCCGGCCGGCACGCCGAGCAGCGTGGCGGCGGTCAGCCCGGTGAACATGATCGCGATGGCCGAGGCACGGCGCTCGGGCGCCACCAGGCCGGTGGCCACCACCGAGCCCACGCCGAAGAAGGTGCCGTGCGCGAGCGAGGTGACCACGCGCGCGGCCATCAGCATCTCGTAGTTGGGCGCGAGCGCGCAGGCCAGGTTGCCGAGCGTGAAGATCGCCATCAGCGCGAGCAGCACCGTCTTGCGCGGGAGCTTGCGCGTCGCGATGGTGAGCACGGGCGCGCCGACCGCGACGCCGAGCGCGTAGCCCGAGATCAGGAGGCCGGCCATCGTGATGGAGACATGAAGGTCCGTCGACACCTGCATCAGCAGGCCCATGATGACGAACTCGGTGGTGCCGATCCCGAAGGCACCGGCGGTGAGGGCGAGTAGAGCGATTGGCATGATGCCCTGTACTGTGAGGACATTCGAGGTCTGTGAATAGAATGCCGCCAGTAAACACACTTGTGATTTGAAATCACAGACAGAAAGCCCGATGCCACGCCTCGACGTCAATCGCTCCGGCGAAATGGAAGCCTTCGTGCAGGTGGTCGAATCCGGCGGCTTCTCCGCGGCGGCGCGCCTCCTGGACATGACGCCCTCGGCCATCAGCAAGCTGGTGGCGCGTCTCGAACTGCGGCTGGGCATCCAGCTGGTGCACCGTTCCACCCGCAAGCTGCAGCTCACGCCCGAGGGGCTGCACTTCTACGAGCGCAGCACCCGCGTGCTGGCCGACATGGACGAGGCCGAGCGCTGCGCCGCCGCCGGTGCGGCGCCCCGCGGGCGGGTGAGCATCAATGCGAGCGTGTCGTTCGGGCATCACAAGCTGGTGCCGCTGGTGCCGCGCCTGCTCGAGATGCATCCGCAGATCACGCTCGACATTGCGCTGACCGACCGCATCGTCGACCTGATGGACGAGCGCGCGGACATCGCGATCCGCTGGGGCCAGCTGCCGGCGTCCGACCTGGTCGCGCGGCGCCTGGGCGAGACGAGCCAGGCCATCGTTGCCTCGCCCGGCTACCTGGCGAAATACGGCACGCCGCACACGCCGCAGGAGCTGGAGGCGCACAACCGGCTCGGATGGACCTACCGCCGCAACGTGCCCGACTGGCCGCTGCGCGTCGATGGCCGGACGATCGCGATCCCGGTGGCGGGCCCGGTGCGCGCGAGCGATGGCGAGACGCTGCGCCAACTCGCCATTGCCGGCGCGGGCGTGGCGCGGCTGTCGCTTTATCACATCCAGCACGACATCGATGCGGGGCGGCTGGTGCCGCTGCTGGAGGAATTCAACCCGGGCGAGGCCGAGCCGATCCACGCGGTGTACATCGGCAAGGCCGGCACGCTGCCCGCGCGGGTGCGGGCTGTGCTCGACTTCCTGGTGGCCTGCTCGGGCGTGGGAGACGGGCGTTACACGCGCAAGCTGACCGCGCCGATGCCGGGGAATTCCGCCGTCACCTGATCGCCGCGGCGGCAGGGCAGCACGCCGACCCAGGAGCCGGTCGTCACGACCGTGCCGGCGCGTGCGGTCCGGCCATGCCGCGTGATGTGGCGCAGCCAGGTCGGCAGCAGCCACGCCGGATCGGCCAGCGGATGGGTGCCTTCGCGCACGACGACCTCACCGTCGCCGATGCGCGTTTCGCAGCGCTGCGAAGCCCAGTCGATGGCCCTGTAGGGCTGCCATTCGCCGAGCACGAGCGCGCCGTGGACTTGCGAGTCGGCCAGGCGCAGCAGGGCGGGTGTGGAGGCCAGGTCTTGCCAGCGCGAATCGACGATCTCGATGGAGACGGCCATCGCGTCGATGCGCGAAACCGCGGTGTCGTGGTCGAGCTTCGCGGCTTGTTCGGGCGTCACGTCCTGGCCGAGCCGCAACGCGATCTCGGATTCGATGCCGGGCGTGTGGAACACGAGGTCGTCGAAATTCGCCGGGCTCTGGCGCACGCCCGACGGCGGCAGCGGCGCATGCGTGAGCGTCACGCTGCGCGAGCCGCCACCGGATTTCCAGTGGCCGGGCACGGCGCCGTCGTCACCGAACCAGTCGAGCGCCGCGGCCACGGCGTCCTGCACTTCGTAGGCTTGGGCGGCGTCCTGCAACGCGTCGAGCCAGGGCGCTGCGTCGAGGGTGCGGTTACCGCGGCGTGCGGCGATCAGGGCGTCGGCGAGGGCGGTGATGGATGGGTTCATCCTGCGATTCTGTCAGTTGCGCAACGGCTCACTCAGCTTTCCACGTGCACGTTGCCGTCCTTCACCACCTTCGCCCACTTGGCGATTTCGGTGCTGATGAACTGCTTGAACTTGTCCTGCGAGCCGCCGCCGTCTTCCGCGCCGTAGGTGTCCAGGCGCTCCTGCACGTCGGGCATCGCAAGCACCGTGTTCACATCGCGGTTCACCTTCTGCGCGATCGCGGGCGGCAGCTTGCCCGGGCCCGCAAGGCCGTACCAGGTGGTGGCCTCGAAGCCCGCGAAGCCTTGCTCTTGCATCGTCGGCACGTTCGGGTGGCCTTTGGCGCGCTTGGTGCGCGTCTGGGCGACGGCGATCACGCGGCCGTTCTTCACATGCGGCGTGGCGGCGGTCATCGTCTCGAAGCTGTACTGGATCTGCCCGCCCATCAGGTCGGCCAGCAACGGGCCGCTGCCCTTGTAGGGCACGTGCAGCGCATCGACGCCGCCCTGCAGCTTGAACATCTCCAGCGCCAGATGCTGCGCGGAGCCCGCACCGGCCGAGCCGAAACTGATCGTGCCGGGCGCGGCCTTGCAGGCAGCGACGATGTCTTTCACGCTCAGCGCCTTCTGTCCCGGGTTCGCGATCAGCAGGTTGGGCGTGACGCCCACCAGCACGATCGGCACGAAGTCGCGCTCCACGTTGTAGCGCAGCTTGGGCTGCAGGCTGGGCGCGAGCGCGTGGCTGTTGATGTGCGCCATCAGCAGCGTGCTGCCGTCGGCGGGCTGCTGGCCCACGTAGTCGGCCGCGAGGACGCCCGCGACGCCGCCCTTGTTCTCCACGATGACCTGCTGGCCCCACATGATCGTGAGCTTCTGCGCGACCACGCGGGCGAGCGCATCGGTGCCGCCGCCAGGCGGAAAGCCCACCACGATGCGCACGGGCCCCGAAGGCCACTCCTGCGCGAAGAGCCGGGGCACGCCCAGCGTGGCGGCCGCGGCGCCCGCGGCTTGAATGAGGGAACGTCTTTGCATCATCTTTGTCTCCGTGGTGTTGGGGGTCCGATGCGTGCCGGCCCGAAGGCCGGCAAGGTGGTGGCCGCCGCGTCGTTCGAGCGACGCGTTGCGGCCGGTGTGTCTTGTGCCTAGGCGGCCTTCTGCAGGCCGACGGGCGCTGCCGCGTGGTTGGCGAAATAGTCCATCGCCGCCTGCACGCCGCTGCCCGCGAGCTTGATGCCCGAGAGCTTCATGCCCATCTCGACGCCCGCGACCATGGCCACGAGGGTCAGGTCGTTGCTGTCGCCCAGGTGCCCCATGCGGAACATGCGGCCCTTGAGTTTGCCCAGGCCCGTGCCGAGCGAAAGGTCGAAGCGCTGGTGGATCAGGCGGCGCAATGCGTCGGCATCGACGCCCTCGGGCGTGATCACGCCGGTGAGCACGGGCGAGTACACGGCCGGGTCCGCGCACTGGATCGGCAGGCCCCAGGCGTTGACCGCGGCGCGCACGCCGGCACCCCAGCGCTGGTGGCGTGCGAACACGTTGTCCAGGCCCTCGCCGAGGATCATGTCCAGCGATTCCGAGAGGCCATACAGCAGGTTGGTATTGGGCGTGTAGGGCCAGTAGCCGTCCTTGTTCATCTCGACGATCTCGTCCCAGGCCCAGAAGGCGCGCGGGAGCTTGGCGGTCTTGGAAACTTCGATCGCTCGCGGCGAGAGTGCGTTGAAGCTGATGCCGGGCGGCAGCATCAGGCCCTTCTGCGAGCCGCTGATGGTGACGTCCACACCCCATTCGTCGTGCCGGAAATCGGCGCTCGCGAGGCCCGAGATGCTGTCGACCATCAGGAGGGCGGGGTGGCCGGCCGCATCGATGGCCTTGCGCACGGAAGCGATGTCGGAGGTGACGCCGGTGGAGGTCTCGTTGTGCACCACGCACACGGCCTTGATCTTTTTCTCGGTGTCCTTGCGCAGGCGCGCCTCGATCAGCTCGGCCTGCACGCCGCGGCGCCAGCTCGGCGCATTCGGCAAATGCTCGTCGGTGCCGCCGAGCGCGAGGAACTCGGTCGACAGGCCCAGGCGCGTAGCCATCTTCTGCCAGAGCGAGGCGAAGTGGCCGGTCTCGTACATCAGCACGTGATCGCCCGGGCTCAGCGTGTTGGCGAGCGCGGCCTCCCAGGCGCCAGTGCCGGAAGCGGGGTAGATCGCGACCGGATGCCTGGTCTTGAAGATCTGCTTGATGCCGCCGAGCACCTTCAGGCCAAGCGTGCCGAATTCCGGCCCGCGGTGGTCGATGGTGGGCAGGCTCATGGCCCGCAGGATGCGGTCGGGCACCGGGCTCGGGCCGGGAATCTGGAGGAAATGGCGGCCGGTGGGATGGATGTCGAGTTGCAGCATGGACTGTCCTTTCGCTTTCAGTTTTGCATTCAAAATGCTTTTTTGATTGATGGTTTACCCTTAAACAGCGGGGTTGTAGCGCCTATTTTTTGCATTCAAAATGCATTCAAAGGGAAAACCCATGACTGCTGAAATCATCGAGATCTCCAGGCTCGCGCTGCATGACCAGGTGGCCGCGCGCCTTCGCACCATGCTGGTGGAGGGCCACATCGCCCCCGGCGCCAAGCTCAACGAGCGCGAGCTGTGCCTGCAATTGCGCGTCTCGCGCACGCCGCTGCGGGAGGCCATCAAGCTGCTTGCTGCCGAGGGGCTGGTCGACCTCTTGCCCAACCGCGGCGCAGCGGCGGTGAAGCTCACGGAGGCCGACGTGCTCGACACCTTCGAGGTGCTCGCGATGCTGGAGGGCATGTCGGGCGAGCTCGCTGCCAAGCGCATCACCGACGAAGCACTGGCCGAGGTGCGCGCGCTGCACTACGAAATGCTGGCCTGCTTTTCGCGGCGCGATCTCTCGGGCTACTACCGGCTGAACGCGCGCATCCACACGGCCATCAACGAGGCGGCGGGCAACCCGGTGCTGTCGGGCACCTATCGCTCGATCAACGCGCGCGTGCAGTCGCTGCGCTTTCGCACCAACCAGAACGAGACCAAGTGGAAGCACGCGGTCGACGAGCACGAGCAGATGATCCAGGCGCTGGCCGCGCGCGACGCGCAGGCCATGCGCAAGGTGCTCATCGCGCACGTGCTGCGCAAGCGCGACACCGTGCTGGAGCTGCTGCGCGCCGGCGAGATCTATCCCCAAGCCAACAAAGCGAGCTGACTCCACCATGCGCATCGATCCCGCCAGCCACATGCAGCCAGCCGGAACCGTTCTTCCGCCCAACGACACCTGCGAGTTGCTCGCGCGCAGGCTGCGCGCCGAGACGCAGGGCGAGGTGCTGTTCGACGACGGCTCGCGCGGGCGCTACGCCACCGATGCGTCGATCTACCAGATCACGCCGGTCGGCGCCTTCGTGCCGACGAACGAACGCGACATCGCAACCGCCATCGACATCGCACGCGACCTGAAGGTGCCGGTGCTCGCGCGCGGCGGCGGCACGAGCCAGTGCGGGCAGACCACGGGCGCAGCGCTGGTCATCGACAACAGCAAGCACTTTCGCCGCGTGCTCGACGTGAACGTGGAGGAGGGCACGGCGACCGTCGAGCCCGGCCTCGTGCTCGATCACCTGAACGCGAAACTCAAGCCGCTCGGGCTCTGGTATCCGGTCGATGTGTCGACCAGTGCGCAGGCCACGCTGGGCGGCATGGCGGGCAACAACTCCTGTGGCTCGCGCTCCATCGCCTACGGGAACATGGTGCACAACGTGCTGGGCGCGAACGCATGGCTCTCGAGCGGCGAGCTGGTGGAGTTCGGCCCGGTGGGCACGATGGGCGTGCGCGGGGCGGGCATCGCGCAGTTCGTGCGCGGCCTCGCGCGCCAGCACCGCGATGCGATGGCCGAGCACTGGCCCAAGGTGATGCGCCGCGTGGCCGGCTACAACCTCGACATCTTCGACAACCAGAGCGAGAAGCCGTACACCGCCGATGGCAGCGTGAACCTGGCGCACCTGCTCATCGGTTCGGAAGGCACGCTCGCGTACACCAGGAGCCTGAAGCTCAAGCTCGCGCCGCTGCCGCGGGCGAAGGTGCTGGGCATCGTGAACTTCCCGACCTTCCATGCGGCCATGGATGCGGCGCAGCACATCGTGAAGCTCGGGCCGACGGCGGTGGAGCTGGTCGATCGCACGATGATCGAGCTGAGCCTGGCGAACCCGGCGTTCAAGCCGACTGTGGAGACCGCGCTGATCGGCAAGCCCGCAGCCATCCTGCTGGTGGAGTTCTCCGGCGCCGACAAGGGCGCGCTGCTGCCGCAACTGAAGCAGCTCGTCGAATTGATGGGCGACCTGGGCCTTCCGGGCAGCGTGGTCGAGATGCCCGACGACGCGCGCCAGAAGAACCTGTGGGAAGTGCGCAAGGCGGGCCTGAACATCATGATGAGCCTGAAGGGCGACGGCAAGCCGGTGAGCTTCATCGAGGACTGCGCCGTGCCGCTAGAGCACCTGGCCGAATACACCGACGCGCTGACCGAGGTGTTCGCCAAATACGGCAGCCGCGGCACCTGGTACGCGCATGCCTCGGTGGGCACGCTGCATGTGCGGCCGATCCTCGACATGCGGGCCGATGGCGCCGCCAAGATGCGCGCCATCGCCGAAGAGGCCAGCGCGCTGGTGCGCAAGTACAAGGGCGCGTTCAGCGGCGAGCATGGCGATGGCCTCTGCCGCGGCGAGTGGATCGAATGGCAGTTCGGCCCGGCCATCAACGAGGCCTTCCGCGCGATCAAGAAGAAGCTCGACCCGATCGACCTCTTCAACCCCGGCAAGATCATCGACCCGCCGCGCATGGACGATGGCTCGCTGTTCCGCTTCGCGCCGCCCACGGCGCCCAAGCCCTATCGCCGCATCGAGCTCAAGCCGGTGCTCGACTGGTCGGCCTGGAACGTCAACGCCGACCCGGTGACCGAGGTGACGACCGCGCCCGGCACCGGCGGCGACAGCACCGGCGGCCTCGCCAAGGCCGTGGAGATGTGCAACAACAACGGCCATTGCCGCAAGTTCGACGCCGGCACGATGTGTCCCAGTTACCGCGTGACGCGCGACGAACAGCACCTGACGCGCGGCCGCGCCAACACGCTGCGCCTCGCGCTCTCGGGCCAGCTCGGCGCCGACGCTTTCACCAGCGAAGCCATGCACGAGACCATGGACCTGTGCGTCGGCTGCAAGGGCTGCAAGCGCGACTGCCCCACAGGCGTGGACATGGCGAAGATGAAGATCGAGTTTCTCGATCACTACAAGAAGCGCCAAGGCCATACGCTCAAGGACAAGCTCGTTGCCTACATGCCCGACTACGCGCATAAGGCGAGCCGCATGCCGTGGCTCTTGAACCTGCGCAACACCGTGCCCGGTGCGGCGTGGCTCGGCGAGAAGCTGCTGGGCTTTTCGGCGAAACGTTCGTTGCCCGAATGGCGCAGCGACACCTTCTGGCGCGCGAAGGGCAACGAGCCCGGGCTGTTCGCCGACCGGGCCTCGGCACTGTCGGTGGCGGCGCGCGGCGGCAAGGTGGCGGTGCTCTTCGTCGATACCTTCAACGGCACCTTCGAGAGCGAGAACGCCTTCGCGGCCGCGCGCGTGCTCGAGGCCGCTGGCTACGTGCTGCACACGGTCGAGAAGAGCGGCGGCCATCATTGCTGCGGCCGCACGTTCCTCGCGAGCGGCATGGTGGACGAGGCGAAGGTGCGCGCCGAGGCGCTCATCGATGCGCTGCTGCCGCTCGCACATGCGGGCATTCCCATCGTGGGTCTGGAGCCCTCGTGCCTGCTCACGCTGCGCGACGAGACGCTGGTGATGGGCTTCGGCGACAAGGCCCAGACGGTGGCGAAGCAGGCGCTGCTGTTCGAGGAATTCATCGCCCGCGAGATCAAGGCGGGCCGTTTCGAGCTGGCGCTGAAACCGTCTGCGACGCCGATCCTCCTGCACGGCCATTGCCACCAGAAGGCCTTCGGCGCGGTGAGCCCGATCATGGATGTGCTCAAGCTCATCCCCGGCGCCGAGCCCGAGCTGATTGAAAGCTCCTGCTGCGGCATGGCCGGCAGCTTCGGCTACGAGGCAAGCCATTTCGAGGTCTCGATGCAGATGGCCGAGGCGAGCCTGCTGCCGGCCATCCGCGCGAAGCCCGATGCGGTCGTGGTGGCCGATGGGACGAGCTGCCGCCACCAGATCGGCGACGGGGCGCAGCGCGAGGCGGTGCATGTGGCGGTGCTGCTGGCGCGGCATCTGGCGAAGCCGGAACTGGTCACACGGTAAATCGGCTGGCCCGCGGGGCAGGATCGCGCGGCTGCAGCAGAATGGGCAAGCCACCCGATCCGATGTCTACCGCCTTCACTTCTTCCACCGCGCCCGCGCAGCCCACGCTGCGTCTTGCGTTCGCGCTGTCGATGGGCGCGGCCGTGTCGCTCGGCATCACCCGTTTCGCCTACGCATTGCTGCTGCCGCCGATGCGCGCCGACCTCGGCTGGAGCTACGCGCTGGCCGGCGGCATGAACACCGCCAATGCGGTCGGCTACCTGGCCGGCGCGCTGGTCACGCCGGCGCTGATGCGGCGCTTCGGCGCGACGCGGCTCCTGATCGTCGGTGCCGTGCTGGCCAGCGTGTTCATGGCGGGCAGCGGCTTCGTGACCGACGCGCCGGCCCTGCTCGTGCAGCGCTTGCTGGCCGGCGTGGCCAGCGCCTGGGTGTTCGTGGCGGGCGGCTTGCTGGCCGCACGGCTCGGCGAAGCGGATGCACGAAGCGGGGCCGCGCGCGGCGGGCTGCTGCTGGGCATCTACTACGGCGGCACCGGCTTCGGCATCCTGCTGTCGGCGCTGCTCGTGCCGCAGGTTCTGCGCTGGGCGTCGGACGTGCCGCACGGGTGGACCTGGGCGTGGTGGGCGCTGGCGCTCGCGAGCGGCGCTGCGACCTGCCTGCTGGGCTGGGCCGCACGCGCGATGCCCGATCCATCCGCCGCGGCGACACCAGTTGCCGCGAGCGCGATGCAGTCGGCGGCCGAGCCCGCGGCGTTGCGCCAGTTCGGCTGGGCGCTTTCGGGCTACGCGCTCTTCGGCATGGGCTACATCGGCTACATGACCTTCGTGATCGCGCTGCTGCGGGAGCAGGGCGCCAGCGCCGGCTTCGTTACCCTGTTCTATGCCTTGCTGGGCATCGCCTGCGTGGCCTCGTCGCGCCTGTGGGCCGGGCTGCTCGACCGCTACCGCGGCGGCCAGCCGCAGGCGCTGCTGAACGGGCTGCTCGGCGTGGCCACGCTGCTGCCGGTGCTGAGCCCTTCGGCGCCGGTGGCACTCGTCTCGGGCGTGGTGTTCGGCGGGGTGTTCCTGTCCGTGGTGGCCTCGACCACCGCGCTGGTGCGCCACAACCTGCCGCCGGCGCGCTGGGCGCAGGGCATCAGCCTGTTCACCATCGTCTTCGCGCTCGGGCAGATCGTCGGCCCGACGGTGACGGGCTGGATTTCGGACGGCCCGGGCGGCCTCGCGCGCGGGCTGGTGGCCTCGGCGATCGCGCTATGGCTCGGTGCAGTGCTGGCGTCGCGCCAGCATGCGCTCAAGGAGGCCGTATGACGGAACGAGACGACACCACCGGCTTCGCGCTGTTCGACACCACCATCGGCATGTGCGCGCTGGCCTGGGGGCCGCTCGGCCTGGTCGGCGTGCAACTTCCTGCCGACGAAGGCGAAGCCGCCACGCGGGCGCGCATGCGGCATCGCTTTCCGGACCTGCAGGAAGTTGCGCCCGACGACATGGCGCAGCACGCCATCGCCGCCATCCAGGGCCTGCTGCAGGGCGTGCACGACGACCTGCGCCACATCGTGCTCGACATGCGCGGCGTGTCGGAGTTTCACCAGCGCATCTACGCCATTGCGCGAAGCATTCCGCCGGGGCAGACGCGCACCTATGGCGAGATTGCGCAAGAGCTCGGCGACAAGGGCCTGTCGCGCGCGGTGGGCCAGGCCATGGGCCACAACCCCTTCGCGCCCGTGGTGCCGTGCCACCGCGTGCTCGCGGCGGGCAACAAGCCCGGCGGTTTCTCGGCAGGGGGCGGCGCGTTGACCAAGCTGCGCATGCTCGGCATCGAAGACGCGCGCCCGAACGGGATGGCGTCGCTGTTCTAGCGAGCTACTTGTCCAGCCCCGCGAGGCACACGTACTTCACTTCGAGGAAGTCGTCGAGCCCGTACTTGGAGCCTTCGCGCCCGAGGCCCGATTGCTTCACGCCGCCGAAGGGCGCCTCGGCCGTGGAGACCAGCCCGGTGTTCACGCCCACGATGCCCGACTCCAGGGCCTCGGCCACGCGCATGATGCGGCCGATGTCGCGCGCATAGAAGTACGCGGCCAGGCCGAACTCGGTGTCGTTCGCGGCGGCGATGGCTTCTTCTTCGGTATCGAACGCGAAGATCGGCGCGAGCGGGCCGAAGGTTTCCTCCCGTGCGAACAGCATGTCGGCCGTGGCGCCGCCGATCACCGTGGGTTCGTAGAAGAGGCCCCCGAGCTTGTGGCGCTTGCCGCCCGCCAGCACCTTGCCGCCCTTGGCCAGCGCATCGGCCACGTGCTCCTCGATCTTCTCGACCGCCTTGGCATCGATCAGCGGGCCCTGCGTCACGCCGGGCTCGGTGCCGTCGCCGACCTTGAGCGCATTGACCTTGGCCACCAGCTTCTGCGTGAAGGCTTCGAGCACGCCGCGCTGCACGTAGATGCGGTTCGCGCACACGCAGGTCTGGCCGGTGTTGCGGTACTTGGAGACCATCGCACCCTCGACGGCGGCATCGATGTCCGCATCGTCGAACACGATGAAGGGCGCGTTGCCGCCCAGCTCCAGCGAGAGCTTCTTGATGGTGTCGGCCGACTGCTTCATCAGCGTGCGGCCGACCTCGGTGGAGCCGGTGAAGGTGAGCTTGCGCACGATGGGGCTGCGCGTCATTTCGCCGCCGATCTTGCTGGCCGAGCCGGTGAGCACCGACAGCAGGCCCTTGGGCACGCCGGCGCGTTCGGCCAGCTCGGCGAAGGCGAGCGCGGAGAACGGCGTCTGCGTGGCGGGCTTGACCACCATCGCGCAGCCGGCCGCGAGCGCGGGACCGGCCTTGCGCGTGAGCATGGCCGTCGGGAAGTTCCATGGCGTGATCGCGGCGGTAACGCCCACGGGTTGCTTCAGCGCGAGGATGCGGCGGTCGGCCTGCGGTGCGGGAATGGTGTCGCCGTAGACGCGGCGCGCTTCTTCCGCGAACCATTCGATGAACGAGGCGGCATAGGCGATCTCGCCCTTGCTCTCGGCCATCGGCTTGCCCTGCTCGGTGGTCATGATGAGCGCGAGGTCGTCCACGTTGGCGAGCATCAGGTCGTTGAGCTTGCGCAGGATGGCCGAGCGCTCCTTGGCGGGCACCTTGGCCCAGGCTTTCTGCGCCTTCTCGGCGGCGGCGATGGCGCGCACGGTTTCGTCGGTGCCGCACATGGGCACGGTGCCGATCTGCTCGCCGTTGGCGGGGTTGGTGACTGCCACGGTCGAGCCGTCGTCGGCATTCACCCAGGCGCCAGCAATGTAGGCCTGCTGGCGCAGCAGGGTCGGGTCTTTGAGCTTCAATGGCATTAGGAGTGTCTCGGGATGGAAGGGCTGCAGCGAGGATGCCGAAGCCTTCCTCGATCGCCGCAGCCTCGATGGTGGGCGGCAAGAGGGAGCGGACCACATCGGCCTGCGCGCCGCAAGTCGGCGGCGGCAAACCCGCGTCGCGTGCTCGGGTTTGGACCTGCTTCGCGTCGCGGTGCGGCTGTTCAGGCCGCAGCCATCGGCAACCGGTGCAGCGCCGTGACGCGCGACGCGAAGATGATCACTGCCTGCAACGCGAAGCCGGCGAGCGCGAGCAGCAGGCAGGCCGGCTCGCCCCACGCGGCGCCCACGACGCCGCCCAGCGCGGCGCCGATGGGCCGGGCGCCGGAGTTGATCGTCAAGAACACCGCCGACACGCGGCCCAGCATCGTCGAGGGCACGACGCTTTGCCGCAGCGTGGTCGATGTGATGACCCAGACCATCGGGCCCGCGCCGAAGAGAAAGAACGACAGCGCAGTCAGCGATGCCAGGGGAAAGACGAGCGTGGCCGCCATCACGCCCGCTGCGATGACCGCCACCGCGGGGCCGACCTGGATGGCGCGCCCGAACCGCAGGCGTGCCACGACGCGCGACGTCAGCAGCGCACCCACCACCATCCCGGCGCCGTACATCGCCAGCGTGAGGCCCACTGCCTCCGCACCGAGCCCGAGCACCCGCACCGCATAGGGCACGTACCCGGCTTGCAGCACGAACCACGAGATGTTGAAGACCGCGCCTGTGATCGCCATCGGCCGAAGCAACTCGTGCTGCCAGACGAAGCGGGCACCGTCCTTCACTTCGAGCAACGGATGGCGCGACGCGGCAGAGGGGCGGGGCGCTTCGGTCAGCCGCAGCAGCAACGCCACGGCCGCGACGGACAGCACTGCCGCCAGCACGAACGCCGCCGACGCGCCAGCCCACGCAACCAGCGCACCGGCAAGTGCGGGCCCTGCGGTGAACGCCGCGCTGCGTGCGAGCTCCAGTCTTCCGTTGGCCAATGCCAGCGCTTCGCGCGGCACGAGCGACGGCACCAGCGCCGGCGCCGCGACGCTGAACCCCACCGTGCCCACAGCCCCCAGGAACCCGAGCACCGCCAGCCACGCGATGCTGAACTTCGCCGCGATCACCATGCCAAGGAGCACCACCAGCGACACCGCGCGCAACCCCTCGGCCCACACCATCAGCCGCTGGCGCGACATGCGATCGGCCAGCAGCCCGAGCGGCATCGAGACCAGCAGGAAAGGCAAGGTCTGGACCGCTGCGAGAAAGCCGATCTCACCCGGCCCGGCGCCGAGCATCAGCACCGCGACCAACGGCACGGCGGCCAGGCTCAGTTGCTCGGCGGACTGGGCCGCGAGGTTGGACCACGCGAGATTCTGAAAGGAGCGGGGAAGGGCGGAAGACATGCGATGAAGCTCAGTTGAAAAGCCGATCTTGCGTGCCTGCCCCCTTCGGCGCTGGCCGATTTCGGACCTGAAAGCAGCCCGTCAGCGTGAGGCTTTCGGCTTCGCTTCGGGGGCTATGGCCGCCATCACGAAGTCGATGAAAGCCCGCACCTTTGCCGCCGGCAGATGTCGCGACGGGTACAGCGCGTAGAGCGGAAAGCGCTCGTCGGGCCAGTCGGGAAACAGGTCGACGAATTCGCCGCTGTCCAGCTGCGCCTGGATGCCCACGGCCTTGATCTGCGCCACGCCAACGCCCGCGAGTGCGGTGGCGAGGATGGTGCCCGCATCGGTCAGCAGCAGGCGCCCCGTGGTGGGCACCTTGATGAGCTTGCGGCCGCGCTGGAACTCCCATGCGTAGGGCTGTCCCGTGACGGGATTGCGCACCTGCAGGCACGCGTGGCCGGCGAGGTCCGCCGGCTTCGCGGGACGCCCGTGCCGCTTCAGGTAGCCCGGTGTGGCGACGGTGACGATGCGCGTGTCCATGAGCTTGCGTGCGACGAGCGACGAGGTCGGCGGCTCGCCGAAACGCACGGCGATGTCGAAGCCCTCGGCCACCAGGTCGCCGAGCTGGTCGCGTGCCACGAGTTCGAGCGACAGCTCGGGGTACAGGTCGAGGAAGCGCGGGAGGTGCGGCGCGAGCAGCAGGCGCGAGGTGAAGGCATCGGTGTTCACGCGCAGCCGCCCGCGCACCGCGCCGGAAGCGCCGGCGGCGATGGTCACCGCATCCTCGAT
The DNA here is from genome assembly GCF_000834655.1 of Variovorax paradoxus. Lineage (GTDB taxonomy): Bacteria > Pseudomonadota > Gammaproteobacteria > Burkholderiales > Burkholderiaceae_C > Variovorax > Variovorax paradoxus_F. Next base: position 35,755 of record NZ_JXQQ01000075.1, on the reverse strand, counting down.
GCCGAGCACCAGCGGATTGACGTTGGCGTAGAGCAGCCGGCCTTCGTCCGTGAGGCTGAGCGAGCGCGTCGTGCGGTCGAACAGCCGCACGCCGATGCGCGACTCGAGCCGTGCGATGGCGCGGCTCACGCCCGAGGGCGTGAGGCCCAGCGCGTGGGCCGCACTCGCGAAGCTGCCGCCTTCGACGACGGCGGCGAGCACGCCTACGTTGGAGAGAAGTCTTCCGTCGAGTGCCATGTCTTCATTCGTGATCGGGTGTCATGAATGATATGCCTCAGGGTCGCTTTACTCAAAGACGACGGATTTCTACATTCCTTCCATCGCAATCGATTCACTGGAAGAAAGAAGGAAATCTCATGTACGCAATCACCGGTATCACAGGCAACGTCGGCGGCGCCGTCGCACGCACCTTGCTGGCCCACGGCCACGCCGTTCGCGCGGTCGTTCGCGATGCAGCCAAGGGGAAGGCCTGGTCCGACGCGGGCTGCGAAATCGCCATCGCCGAGATGGAAGATGCCGCTGTGCTCACGCGCGCCTTCACCGGCGCCGAAGGTGTCTTCATCCTGCCGCCGCCCAACTTCGACCCCACGCCCGGATTTCCGGAGGCCAGGGCCGTCATCGATGCGGTGAGCCGGGCATTGGCTGCGGCGCGGCCCGCCCGCGTGGTCTGCCTCTCGACCGTCGGTGCGCAGGCCACGCAGTCGAACCTGCTGAGCCAGCGCACCCTGATGGAAGACGCGCTGGCAGCGTTGCCGCTGCCCGTCACGTTCCTGCGGCCCGCCTGGTTCCTCGACAACCTCGCCTGGGACGTTGCGCAGGCACGCGAGCAGGGCGTTTTCGCGAGCTTCCTGCAGCCGCTCGACAGGCCGGTGCCGATGGTTGCCGCGGCCGACGTCGGCCGGGTCGCGGCCGAATTGCTGGCGAAGGAGGGCGCGATCGAGCGCATCGTCGAACTCGAAGGCCCCGAGCGCGTGAGCCCGAACGCGATCTCGGCGGCGTTCTCGACGGTGCTGGGCCGCCCGGTTCAGGCCGAAGCGGTGCCCCGCGAGACCTGGGGTTCGCTTTTCCGCGCGCAGGGAATGAAGGACCCGATGCCGCGCATCCAGATGCTCGATGGTTTCAACGAGGGATGGATCACCTTCGAGGGCGACCATGCCGCCGTGCGCAAGGGCGAGGTCGGCGTGGTCGAGGTCATCCGGTCGCTGGTTCGCTGAGCGAGGGCAGCATCTCCTCGAACCACACCGCCACGTGCCTCGCCTCCGGCGCCGCCCCGGGGGCGAGGCCGTAGTAGTAGCGCTCGAGCGTCATGCGCAGCGCGGGCAGCGGCGACTGCAGGCGGCCCGAGGCCAGGTCGTGCGCCACGAGCGAGGTGGGCGCGAGCGCGATGCCCAGGCCATCGACCGCCGCCTGCAGCACGAAGTGCAGGTGATCGAACTCGAGCCGGCCCGCCGGCCGGGCGCGCGGCGCGCCGACCTGTTTCTTCCAGGCGTCCCAGTCGTCCTTGCGCGTGCGGGCCGAGAGCTGCACGTGGGAGGCCAGCGCGCGCAGGTCGGTCAGCGGATGCGCCTTGAACAACGCGGGCGCGCCGACCACCAACACTTCGTCTTCGAGGAAGGGATGCAGGTCGATGGAGGAGGGCCAGCCCTCGAGCCCGCGGCGCACCGCGATGTCGAAGCTGCCTGCCGCCTGCTCGGGCATCACCGTGCTCGTGACCACCTGCGGCTCGATGTCGGGGTGGCGCTCGACGAACGCCGGCAGCCGCGGAATCAGCCAGCGCACGGCGAACGACGGCCGCACGTTGATGCGCACCGCGCGGGCCGGGCCTTGCGCCTGCAGCGCCTGCGCGGCGGCGTTGATCTGCGCCAGTGCGGGCCCCGTTTCCGCGAAGAACTGCTGTCCTTCGGCTGTCAATGCCACCTGTCGGATGCGGCGCTCGAACAGCACGACACCCAGGCATTCTTCGAGGCTCTTGATCTGCCGGCTTACCGCGCTGTGCGTGACGTGAAGCTCCTCTGCCGCGCGCGTGAAACTCAGGTGGCGGGCCGCTGCGACAAAGGCGCGCACGGCGTTGAGGGGCGGTTCTCGAAGCGGCATGCGTGCGATTTTCTCACGCATGAGGGGCGTTAATCTCGTTTGTCAGCCCGCGTTGCCGCGGCGCACCATGCGGTTTCGATGTCTTCAACGCCCCTCACTCCTGCCCCCGCTTCCGCGCGCAACGCCACCGACCTGAATTCCCGCCACGCAGCCATCGCGCTCGGGCTTTCGCTGCCGGCCGACGTCGTTCTCTACCTGCTGCTGCCGATGTATGCCGACCAGTTTGGCGTGACGCTGGCCGAGGCCGGGATGCTGCTGGCCGCCAACCGTCTGGTGCGCATCGCAGGCTACCGCTGGGTGGCGCGCTTCTATGCACGCAACGGCGACCGGCCGACCTGCACCATCGCCGTCGTGGCCGCCGCCGTCTGCGGGGTGGGGTACGCAACGCTCTCGGGCTTCTGGGCGCTGCTGCCGCTGCGGCTGACGTGGGGGCTGTGCTTCGCGGCGCTCAACCTCTCGACCCAGGCGCTGGCCACGGCCGACCCGATCGGCGCCGCCCGCCGCAACGGACGCTCGCGCGCGTTCATCGCCATGGGGCCGGTGCTGGCGCTGCCGCTGGGCGCATTGATGGCGCACTGGGTCGGGCCGCGTGCGATCTTCGGCATCCTCGCGGTGTTCTCGCTGCTGGCGGTGTTCGCGGCCCGGCGGTTGCCTTCGGCGCCGCATCGCTCGGAAAAGCCCGCGCGGCGCTTCCAGTGGCCCAACAGCCTGGACGGCTGGTCGTTCATGGAAGGGCTGGCGCTCGACGGACTCTTCATCGTCGGCCTGTCTTACCTCGGCAAGGACCTGTTGCCGGGCAGCGCCGTGATCGTGGCCGGCCTTTTGTTGGCGCTGCGCTACCTTGCGGAGATCTTCCTCAGCCCGGTCGGCGGGCACCTAGCGGACCGCTTCGGCGCGGAGCGGCTGCTGGTGAGCCTCTCGCTCCTGACGGCGGTGGCGCTCGTGGGCTTCGGCCTCGGGTGGCTCTGGAGCTGCGCGGCGCTGATCGTGGTGCTGCGCGCCTTGCAGCTGCCGCTGCTGTCGCCCATCGTGGCGCGCCGCACGCCGGGGCCCGAGCGCGTGCAGGCGCTGGCCGCGCGCTCGGTGTGGCGCGACATCGGTGCCGGCACCGGTCCGCTCATCGCAGGGCTGCTGCTGCCGGTCGCGTCGCCGCCGTGGCTCTACGGCATTGCCGCATTGCTGCTGGCCGTCATGGCGATCGCCTGCGGCCGGAACCCGTCACCCCATCCGACATCCCCCGCCCAGGAGCGAACGTCATGACAACCTCCCACGCCATCGAGACCGTCGCGCAGCTCGAGGCCCTGTTCGGCCAGCCGGGCGAGGCCTCGCTCAGGAAAGAGGTGTCGTACCTGCACCCGGCCTACCGGGCGCTGATCGCCGCATCGCCCTTCGCGGTGCTCGCCACCACCGGCCCCGGCGGCCTGGACGCATCGCCGCGTGGCGATCCGCCGGGCTTCGTGGTGGTCCAGGACGAGAAGACGCTGCTGCTCCCCGAGCGGCGCGGCAACAACCGCATCGACAGCCTGCGCAACATCGTGACCGATCCGCGCGTGGCGCTGCTCTTCCTGATTCCAGGTGTCGGCGAGACGCTGCGCGTGAACGGAAGAGGGCTCATCACCGTTGCGCCCGACGTCATGGCGCGCTTCGCGGTGGAGGGGAAGCTGCCGCAGTGCGTGATCGAGGTCCAGGTGGAGACGGTGTACTTCCAATGCGCCCGCGCGATCCAGCGCTCCAGGCTCTGGGCGCCGGTGGCAGCGGATGCCAGGCGCGAGGTGCCGACGGCCGGGGCCATTCTTTCCGCGCTGACCGATGCGGCATTCGACGGCGCGGCATACGACCGCGAACTGCCGGCGAGGCAACAGGCCACGCTGTATTGAGCCGCGCGAGGGCCGGCGCGGCCCGCCGGCTCGCGCGCGGCGCGGGCTACAAGATGTCACGCAAAAGGCGCTTTCCGCAGGGCACGTGCAGCCGGTACAGAGGGGGCGGCAGTGTAGACTGCCAGGTTTTTCCATCTGGCGGTAATGGTGCAAGTGTCAAGGCGCACAGGCTTCACCGGCTCGGCGCTGACTCGCTTGCTCGCTCGACTGACCGACATCGAAGTCCCCGAGCCCAAACAGGCTTTTGCGGATCGATTGAGTCAATGGCTCGGCTGGACCGATGCCATCTCCCTTTCTGCAGCGTTGAACGGCGGCCTCGCAGCTGCGTCTTCTGGCGCGCGCGCGGCCGGCAATCCCGAAGCACGCGAATGCGAACGCGTGCGCACCGCGATGACCAACGCCGTTGCAGAAGACATGCACAGCGCCTCCCGGGACCAAACGACCGACTTCGCGGCCTACCGCCGGCGCTATCACGCCAGGCAGCAGGCCATGGAGACGAGCATCGGTGCCTTGCGCGGCCGCCTGCGCTCGACGCTGGCGACCCGCTCGCCCGACATGGCGCGGCTGGCGGCGGTGGACGTGGTGATGGAGCAGGTGCTGGGCGCGCAGGAGCATCGGCTGCTGGCGAGCATTCCGGCGATGCTCGAGAAGCACTTCAAGCGCCTGGGCAAGGCCGATGCCATCGCCAACGCCACTGCAGGCGACGAGGGCGCGGCCGAGGCCGAGCCCGGCGCATGGCTGGCGGGATTCCGCAAGGACATGCACGACGTGCTGCTCGCCGAGATGGAAGTCCGATTTCAACCGGTCGAAGGACTGCTCGAAGCCCTTCGCGCGAGGTAACCAGAGTTTCATGACCCAACTTCTTCATCGCATCGTCTTCATCGTCGGCCTGGCCGCGGTCTGCTGGGTCGGCATCGGGTACATCGGGTCGAACCCGCTGGCGCTGGCGATCACCGTGCTCATCGGCGCGTTCTACGTGATCGGCGCGCTGGAGCTGCACCGCTTCGGGCAGGCCACGACCACGCTCGCCAGCGCCGCCGCGGACATGACCGGGCCGCCGGCCAGCCTGGGCGAATGGCTCGACAAGCTGCACCCGTCGCTTCGCAACGCGGTGCGCCTGCGCATCGAGGGCGAGCGCGTCGGCTTGCCCGGCCCGAGCCTCACGCCGTACCTTGCGGGCCTCCTGGTGCTGCTGGGCATGCTGGGCACCTTCCTCGGCATGGTGGTCACCCTGAACGGCACGGGAACGGCGCTGGAGAGCGCGTCCGACCTGCAGGCCATGCGCGCCTCGCTGGCCGCGCCCGTCAAGGGGCTGGGCGTGGCGTTCGGCACCTCGCTCGCGGGCGTGGCAACGTCGGCAACGCTGGGCCTTCTGTCTGCCCTTGCGCGGCGCGACCGGATGCAGGCCGCGCAACTGCTCGACACGCGCATCGCAACCAGCCTGCGCGTGTTCTCGCAGGCCCATCAGCGCGAAGAGTCCTTCAAGCTTCTGCAGCGGCAAGGCGAGGCGATGCCCGCGCTGGTCGACCGGCTGCAACTGATGATGGCGACGATGGAGCGCCAGAGCCAGGCCCTGAACGAGCGCCTCATTTCCGGCCAGGACAGCTTCCACGGCAAGGCCGAGGCGGTGTACGCGGGCTTGGCATCTTCCGTCGGCCAGTCGCTGAAAGAGGGCCTCGCCGACAGCGCACGCATCGCCGGCGCGACGATCCAGCCGGTGGTCGAAGCCACGATGGCCGGCATCGCGCGCGAGACGGCCGCGCTGCACGCCACCGTCGAGCAGAGCGTGCAGCGGCAGCTCGAAGGCCTGTCCACCCGCTTCGAGACCAACACCACCACCGTGGCGGACATCTGGAAGACCGCGCTCGCCGGCCAGCAGCGCACGAGCGAGGCGCAAGCCAACGACCTGCGCGCCACGCTCGACCGGTTCACGCAGACTTTCGAGCAGCGCTCGGCCTCGCTGGTGGACGGCGTATCCGCCCGCCTCGAAACCACGGTAGAGCGCGTCTCCGACAACTGGCGCAGCGCGCTCGCGCAGCACGAACGCGCGAGCGAAACCCTCTCGGGCGACACGCAACGCGCGCTCACCGCTGCGGCCGCCACCTTCGAGCAGCACTCGGCCTCGCTGCTGCACACGGTGGGCCAGGCTCACACCGACCTGCAGGCCGAGATGGCATCGCGCGACCAGCAGCGCCTGTCCACCTGGACCCAGGCACTCGAGGCGATGGCCGTGTCGCTGCAGCAGGAATGGCAGCAGGCCGGCGCCCGCAGCGAGGCCCAGCAACAGGAAATCTGCAAGACGCTCGCGCAGACCGCCAACGACATATCCGCGCAGAGCGAAGCGCATGCGAAGAGCACCATCGCCGAGATCGGCCAGCTCATGCAGGCCGCCTCCGAGGCGCCGCGCGCAGCGGCCGAAGTGATTGCCGAGTTGCGCCAGAAGCTCTCGGACAGCATGGCGCGCGACAACGCGATGCTCGACGAGCGCAGCCGCATCCTCGGCACGCTGGAGACGCTGCTCGACGCGGTGAACCACGCGTCCACGGAGCAGCGCAGCGCCATCGATGCGCTCGTGGCCACGTCGGCGGACCTGCTGGACCGCGTCGGCACGCGCTTCACCGACAAGGTCGATTCGGAAACCGTAAAGATGGCCGACGTGGCCGCGCAGATCACCGGCAGCGCCGTCGAGGTGGCGAGCCTGGGCGAGGCCTTCGGTTTCGCGGTGAAGCTCTTCACCGAATCGAACGACAAGATGAGCGCGCACCTGCAGCGCATCGAAGGCGCGCTCGGCAAGACCATCGCCCGCAGCGACGAGCAACTGGCCTACTACGTGGCGCAGGCGCGCGAGGTCATCGACCTGAGCATCATGTCGCAGAAGCAGATCGTCGAAGACCTGCAGCAACTCGCGGCGCAACGCGATCACCGCGATCAGCGCGCCGTGGCGGGCAGCGAAGCGTGATGACCGAGGACCTCGACGCCGGCACCGAGGCATCGGTCCCGGTATGGGCCGTCTTCGGCGACCTGATGTCGGGCCTGCTCGGCGCCTTCGTGCTGATCCTGGTGTGCGTGATCGGCATGCAGCTCGAACTCGCGACCAAGCTCGAAACCGAGGTCAAGCAGCGCAAGGCCGAGTCCGAGCGGCTGCAGACGCTCGAGCAGGCGCTGGCCGGGCCGCTCGCGGCGGGCCGCGTGACGCTGAACAACGGCCGCATCGGCATCAGCGGCAGCGTGCTGTTCGCGTTGAATTCCGCCGAACTGCAGCCCGAAGGCCGGCAACTGCTCAAGAGCCTGGCCGCGCCGCTCACGGCGTATCTGCAGGCCCGCGACGAGATCCTGATGGTGAGCGGCTTCACCGACGACCGCCAGGTGCGCGGCGGCAACCGGCAGTTCGCGGACAACTGGGAGCTTTCGGCCCAGCGCGCCCTGACGGTGACACGCACGCTGATCGAGGAGGGCATACCGTCGTCCGCGATCTTTGCCGCGGCGTTCGGCGCCGAACAGGCGGTGGCGTCGAATGCCGATGCCGATGGGCGCTCGAAGAACCGGCGCGTGGAGATGGCGCCGACGCCCAAGCGCTCCGACGCGAAGACAAAAACCCGTGAGTAGCAACGAGGAAGGCGGGATGGACACGACGCTCGACGCATGGCGCGAGCGCGGGGCGCATCGCCTCGATCCGGTCCGCTTTCACTTCATCGAAACGCTGGCCCGGCGCGCAGCGGACCACAGCGGCGATGCGCGGCGCATCCTGGACGAGAAAGTCGCCGCGCTGCTTGCAGCCTACGGCGAGGATCTCGAAAAGACGCCGGATGCGAAAGCCGTCGCACTCGAATCACCGGGGCGCGGACCGCTCGCGGAACTGACGGGCCATCTCGCGCAGCACGCATCGTCCGAGCGGATGGACCCGGCGACCAACGAACTCAAGGTGCTTCAGTTCTTCAGGAGCACGTGGTCGAAGCTCAGCGCGGAACGGCGGCTCACGCAATCGCTCGCGAAGCTGCCGCAGAACGCCGGCCCGCTCAACTCGCACAACCTCGTGCACCAGTCGCTCACGCTGATGCGGGAGCTGTCGCCCGAATACCTCAACCGCTTCGTGTCGTATGTCGATGCGTTGCTGTGGGTCGACCATGCGAACGCGCCGGCGAGCACCGATGCGCCGCGCGCCGAGAGCGGCAAGAAGGCTTCGCGCAGCAAATCCGGCTGAGCCGCGGGGCTGCAAGCCCTACCTCTTCTGCGTGACCGGCACGTGCACGCTCCATTTCTTCCGGGTGCCCACGGCGCGCGCGCAGGTGACCATGACGTTGCGGCCCGTCAGCCCTTGGCTCCCGGGCGTCCATCGGGTTTCGAGCGGGACACTGCACCTCGGAACCAGGATCTTCATGTTCGGGTCGAGTGCCACCCATTCGCCGTGATCGCGTGCGTTCTCCTTCGCGACGAAATCGCGCGCCTCCTGCCGTATCTCGAACAGGCCGTGTATGTCGGCCGTGGAGCGGTCGGCTTCGATGCTCCATGAAGCCAGGCAGCGCGCCGATGCAAGAAGCAGCAGGGGGAGCAGCAGGGCGCGGCCGATGGTCATGGCATCCGGGCGACGCGCTCAGGCCCGACCTGCCGACGCCTGCTCCGCCCGCGCGTCGTGCCCGATGACCAGCACCAGCACGAACCCCAGCGCGGCGAGCAGCGCCAGGAAAAGCACAGCGTAGAAATCGTTCCCCATGCGGTCCTTCAGCGCGCCGAAGATCGTGGGGCCGATGTAGCCGCCCAGGTTGCCGATGGAGTTGATCCACGCGATGCCGGCCGCGGCCGCAGTGCCGCTCAGGATGGCGGTGGGCAGCGTCCAGAACATCGGCAGCGCGCTGAAGATGCCGAACGCGGCGAGCGTCACGGCCGCCATCTTGGGCACCGGCGCGCTGGTTTCGGCGGCTGCGACGAGGCCCACGAAGATGCAGGCCAGCGGGATCAGCAGGAACCACTTGCGCTCCTTCTTCGCGTCGGAGGCGCGGGTCCAGAAGACCATCGCGATCGCGCCGATCAGGTAGGGAAAGGCGTTGATGAAGCCGATCTCCACGTTGCCCAGGCCGCCGAAGCCCTTGATGATCTGCGGCAGGAAAAAGCTCAGGCCATAGAGCGGCACCGTGATGCCCATGTAGACGAAGCCCAGGCCGATCACGCGCGGATTCAGCAGCGCCTGCTTCCAAGAAATGGTGTGCAGCGCCTCGCGGTTGCGGCGCTCGCCGTCGAGCGTCCGCTGCAGCCAGTCGCGCTCTTCGCTCGAGAGCCACTTCGCATCCTTCGGGCCGTCGGGCAGGTAGAACAGGATGAAGAAGGTCAGGATCAGCGAGGGAATCGCCTCGAGGATGAAGAGCCACTGCCACCCGTGCATGCCGCCCACGCCGTCCATGTTGAGGATGTAGCCCGAGATGGGCGAGCCGATCACCGTGGAGATCGGGATCGCGAACATGAACCAGCCCACGATGCGTGCCCGGTATGCCGCAGGAAACCACAGCGTGATGTAGAAGATCACGCCCGGGAAGAAGCCGGCCTCGGCAATGCCGAGCAGAAAGCGCACGACGTTGAAGCTGGTCGAGCCGCCCACCCAGGCCTGGGCCGCGGACAGGATGCCCCAGCTGAACATGATCCGGGCGATCCAGCGGCGCGCGCCGAAGCGCTCCAGCGCCATGTTGCTCGGCACCTCGAACAGGAAATACGCCAGGAAGAAGATGCCGGCCGCGCTGCCGAACACGGCCGCGGAGAAGCCCAGGTCCTTGGACATCGCCGAGCCGGCAAAGCCGAGGTTCACGCGGTCCAGGTAGGCGATGAAGTAGCTGATCATCAGGAGCGGCAAGAGCCGCCAGCTGATCTTGGAGATGGTTCTCTGTTCGACGGGGTTCACGGTATGTCTCCTGTTATGTGAAGGTTTTTGTGGAGCCTGTCCGGTGACAGGTGGGATGCTCAGGACGCCTGATCTTCTTCTTTTTGCTGTGCCCTCATGATCTGGTGGCGTTGCCAGTAGTGGCCTACGGCGCCCCTGAAGTTGTCTTTCTGCTTGCCCAGGCCCGCCACCTTGACCTTGGTGGTGCGCGCGCCCAGCATGCCCTTGTCATGGTGCGTGACGATGAGCGTGTCGCCGAAGCTGCCGTCCTTGTAGGTGAGGCCCTTCACCTCGTCCCACGCGATCGTCGAGCCGCCGTCTGCGGTCGGATGCAGGCCGGTGTAGTCGACCACGATGCGCTCGCCGTTCTTCAACGCGAACTCGACCGGCGGAAAGTGCCGCAGCACCACGACGCGCTCTTCCTCGGTGGCCGGTTCGTAGCGGTAGGCGAGGGCCAGGTCGTGGTTCTGCACGAAGCGCTGCTCGTATTCGCTCCACAGGCGCTGCTCGATGGCAGGCGCCGTCTCGATCTCATCGGCCCAGGTGGCCTCCGGCGCGGTCGCGACGATGGTGCCGTACACGCTCTCGGGCACGTGGTGATCGACATTGCGCATGCGTTCGAGCAAGGGCGGATGGCTGTCGTAGGGGTGGGGCACGTCGGCGGTCTTCATCGTCTCGATGAAGGCCTCGGAGCTCGCATAGGGCGGCAGCCCGTCGGCCACGAAGCTCGCGATGCCCAGGGCGCCGTCGTGCTGGCGGTTCTGTGCGAAGAGCTTCGCCTCGACGTCGTTGCGGTAGCTCGCGTAGGCCGAGATCTTGATGAGCGACTGCACGATGGCGCTCGGCGCCGTGAGACTCGCCGACACGCGGTCGGCCTTGTACTCGCGCTCGCGGCTGTCTCGCGCCAGGGCGAACTCGAAGATCATGCGATAGAGGCGCAGCAGGTAGTGCGCCACGATGGTGAGGCCGCCGCTGCGCATCTTCCAGGTGTACTGGTCGAACTGACGCAGCTTCGGGCCGAGCGCCGCGCTGCTGCGGGTGTCGCCGCCACCCAGGTGGGCCAGTTCGTGGGCCAGCACCGCATCGGCCTCCGACTGGTCGAGCACGCGCAAGAGCGGAATGCTCACGAACAGCGTGCGGCCGTTCAACGTGCGGCCGCCGACCTCGATGGGCGCCTCGCTCACGAAGAAGTTGGTATCGATGCCCGCCACGATCTGGTCGGGCGGCGCGGTCTTCACGCGGCCCGCGAGCTGGCGGATGCGCTCCCACAGGCGCGGTGCATCGGCCTCGGCGATGAGCTCGCCGTCGATCGCGTTGACCGAGGGCAGCTTCTTGAAGAGCGTGTACACCGCATAGAACACGGCCGCCGCAGCCGCGACGCCCGCGATGATGATGAGCTTGACGTAATAGCTGTGCCAGAAGAAGGCGGTGAGCCAGAACGAGAGCCACACCAGCATCGCGCTCTGCAGCACGACTTCGACGGCGCTGGACACCGTCATGAGCCGCCAGCCCGCGACGAAACTCGCGTAGCGCAGCCCCCGGTTGGCGAAGGCCAGCGCGCCCAGCACCAGGGCCGCCGCGAGCAGCGCCGCGCCGAGCGCAAGCGTCCAGAGGGCGGCGCGGTCGGCCCAGTGGAACTGCCACTGCATCGAGTAGGGGCTGCACACCTTGTCGTGGAAGTTCTTGTCTTCCGGCGCGGTGGCGTCGCACGCCTTGGAGAGCGGGTGGCTGCGGTAGAACGCGGTGGCTTGCGCCTTGTCGTCGGCGCTGAGTCGGGCATCGGAGCCGATGCGTTTTTCGATCGCCTGCAGGAACTCGGCGTCCTGCGAGCGCAGCGCGTATTCGGTGAAGACCAGCGTCGCCGCCGGGATGGCGAAGAGCGACACGAGAGTCAGAAGAAACACGCGAAGCAGATCGGCATGGATCGTTCGGGCGAAGGCCATGGGTAACTCCTCCTGGATGGCAAATGCTGTGAGTTGTTGTGGAAGCGGTCCGGGAAGCCGATAGCGTATCCGCCGATCGTGTCGCCGTGAAATTCCGTGACACGTCAAGCGCGTGCGGCCGCCGACCAGCCAGCGAATAAGGTTATCGCTTTTGCATCGTTCCAAGCCACTTGGCGCAGGTATAGCCTTCGGCCTCACCTATGCCTCCAGTCACTGCTTCATCCCCTGTCTCTTCGTCCGATTCCGGCCCGTCGCCGGTAGCCTGGATCGCCGGTGTCGGCGCCAGCGCGGGCCTGGGCGCCGCGCTCGCTCGGCGCTTCGCCGCCGAGAGATTCGTCGTTGCGCTGACCGGCCGCACCCAGGCGCAGCTCGCCGCGGTGGCCGCCGAAATCGAAGCGGCCGGCGGGCGCGCCCAGGTGTTCGCCGGCGACGTGGCCAGCGAAGCCGAGATCCACGGCATCGCGCAGCGCGTGAAGGCGTTGGGACCGCTGTCGGTGGCGATCTTCAATGCCGCGAGCGCGGTGCGCGCGCCGACGCTGGAGATCTCGGTCGACCAGTTCACGCAGGCCTGGCGCACGAGCGCGCTGGGCGGTTTCATCTTCGCGCGCGAAGCCTTGCAGGGCCTTCTGGCCAACGGCTTCGAGGCCACCGCACCCAAGGCGCGCGGCAGCCTGCTGTTCACCGGCGCAACGGCCGCCCTGCGCGGCAAGCCGCCGTTCGCAGCGTTCGCCGCGGCCAAGGCCAGCCTGCGCTCGCTCAGCCAGAGCCTGGCGCGCGAATTCGGCCCGCAGGGCATTCATGTGGCGCACGTGGTGATCGATGGCGGCATCGACGGCGAGCGCCTGCGCAGCAACGCACCGCAACGCGTGGCGCAGGCGGGCGACGACGGCCTGCTGCAACTGGATGCCATCGCCGAGAACTACTGGCAGCTGCATGTGCAGCACCGCAGCGCGTGGACGCAGGAACTCGACCTGCGCCCGTTCAAGGAACCCTTCTGAGGAGTCATGCCGCATGGGCACCGCATCGAACGACAACCTGGTGGCCGCCAATCTCCCCTTCGTCGAAGGCGAGGTGAATTACCTGAAGGCGGGGCAGGGCAGGCCGGTGAGCTACACCTTCGAGCCGCCGCCGGGCGTGCCATGGGTGACCGGCGAGCTGGAGCCGCGCCGCGTGAACATCCGCGATGGCCGCCCGCTCGTGGCGCTGCGCGAACTCTCGCTCGACCGCAGCGGCTTCACGCAGATCTCGCACCGCAGCGTGGTCGCCGATTTCTCGCACGACGGGGCGATCCGCGATATCTACTACCGCGAGGCCGAGGCGTTGCTGCGCGACGTGACGGGCGCCGAGAAGATCGTGGTCTTCGACCACACGCTGCGCGACAGCGCGCAGGGCTCGCGCCGCACGGCCGAACTGCGCGAGCCAGTGCGCCGGGTGCACAACGACCAGACCTTCGTCTCCGCACCGCGCCGCGTGCGCGCCCACCTGCCGCCCGACGAAGCCGAGGAGCGCCTGAAGCACCGCTTCGCCATCATCAACCTGTGGCGCCCGCTGGCCACCGTGGAGCGCCTGCCGCTCGCGCTGTGCGATGCGCGCTCCATCGCGTTCGAGGACATGGTGCCCAGCGACCTGGTCTACCCCGACAAGGTGGGCGAGACCTACTCCTTCACCTGGAACCCCAGGCACCAGTGGTACTGGTTCCCGCGCCTGCGGCCCGACGAGGCGCTGCTGCTGAAGATCTACGACTCCCGCGAAGACGGCACCGCGCGCTTCACCGCGCACACCGCGTTCGAAGACCCGACCGGCGCCCGCGAAGCACCGCCGCGCCGCAGCATCGAGTTGCGCGCGCTGGTGTTCTGGCCGGCCGAATGACGCCATGAGCTCGGGCAAGCAGCTGCGGCTGGGCGCGTTCATGCGCCCGGTCAGCATCCACACCGGCGCATGGCGCTATCCGGGCGCCTGGCGCGACGCCAACTTCAACTTCGGGCACCTGAAGCAACTGGCACAGACGCTGGAGCGCGGCCGCTTCGATGCCTTCTTCATGGCCGACCACCTGGCCGTGCTGAACATGCCCATCGAGGCACTGCAGCGCAGCCATACGGTCACCTCGTTCGAGCCGTTCACGCTGCTGTCTGCATTGGCGCAGCACACCAGGCACATCGGGCTGGTGGCCACCGCATCAACCACCTTCGACGAGCCCTTCCACATCGCACGCCGTTTCGCCTCGCTGGACCATTTGAGCGAAGGCCGCGCGGGCTGGAACATCGTGACCACCTCCAACCCCGACGCGGCGCTGAATTTCGGCCGCGACGACCACATGGAACACGACGAGCGCTATGCCCGTGCCCGAGAGTTCTTCGACGTGGTCACGGGCCTGTGGGACAGCTGGGCCGACGACGCCTTCGAGCGCGACGCCGAAAGCGGCCGCTTCTTCGACCCCGCGAAGCTCCATGTGCTCGACCACAAGGGCAAGTACCTCTCGGTGCGCGGTCCGCTGCACATCGCGCGGCCGATGCAGGGTTGGCCGCTGATCGTGCAGGCGGGCGCGTCGGAAGCAGGGCGGCAGCTCGCGGCGGAAACCGCCGAGGCGATCTTCGCGGCGTCGGGTACGCTGGCTGCAGCGCAAAGCTTCTATGCCGACATCAAGGGCCGCATGCGCAGGCTCGGACGCGAGCCGGACCACCTCAAGATACTGCCCGCGGCCTTCGTGGTGGTCGGCGACACGGTCGACGAAGCCCGTGCCATCCGCGCGAGGCTCGACAGCCTGGTGCACTACGACAGCGCCATCGCCTCGCTCTCGATCCAGCTCGGCCACGACGCCTCGAAGTTCGACCCCGATGCGCCGCTGCCCGACGTGCCCGCGACCAACGCCGGCCAGAGCAGCCGCGCCCGCGTGATCGAGCTGGCCCGCAGCGAGGGCCTCACGGTGCGCCAGCTCGCGCAGCGCCTGGGCGGCTACGGCGGCCTTGCCTTCGTCGGCACGCCGCAGACCATCACCGACGAGATGCAGGAGTGGCTGGAGACCGAGGGCTCCGACGGTTTCAACGTGATGTTCCCCTGGCTGCCGGGCGGGCTCGACGTCTTCGTCGACAAGGTGGTGCCCGAGCTGCAGCGCCGGGGCATCTTCCGGCGCGAATACGAAGGTCGTACCCTGCGCGAGAACCTTGGTTTGCCCCGGCCTGCCAACCGATTCTTTCCCCCGAATTAGCACCGGACGGGGCCCGCAGGCAACCGACCCCACGCGGGCGCCGATTGCCGCGCTTGGCGACAATCAGGCCAATGCGTTCTTCCCCCTTCTTCAAGATGGCCCTGCTGCTGGGCCTGCTCTCGGCCATCGGGCCCTTCGCCATCGACATGTACCTGCCCGCGCTGCCCGCCATCGGGCAGAGCCTGCGCGCCGACATCGGTGCGGTGCAGATGAGCCTCACGGCGTTCTTCCTGTCGCTCGGCGCGGGCCAGCTGCTCTACGGGCCGATCTCCGACATGGTCGGGCGCAAGCCGCCGCTGTATGCCGGCCTGGTGCTCTTTGCGCTGGCCAGCGTGGGCTGCGCCCTCGCCACCGACATCCAGACGCTGATCGTGCTGCGGTTCATCCAGGGCCTGGGCGCCGCGGCCGGCATGGCGATTCCCCGCGCCGTGGTGCGCGACCTGCACACCGGCACCGACGCCGCGCGGCTGATGTCGCTGCTGATGCTGGTGTTCAGCGTGTCGCCGATCCTCGCGCCGCTCGCGGGCAGCGCGGTCATCGCAGTGGCGGGCTGGCGCGGCGTGTTCTGGGCGGTGACCATCGCCGCGGTGGCGGGCCTCGCGATGATGGTCAAGCTGCTCGACGAAACCCGGCCGGCCTCGGAGCGCGTCGAGAGCAGCCTGGGCAGCGCGCTCTCGGCCTACTGGCTGCTTCTGCGCGATTCGCATTACCTCGGGCTCGTGTTCATCGGCAGCTTCGCGATGGCGGGCTTCTTCACCTACCTGGCCAATTCGTCGTTCGTGATGATCGACCACTACGGCCTCTCGCCCGCGCTCTACAGCGTGGCCTTCGGCGTGAACGCGGCCGCCTTCATCGGCGCCTCGCAGTTCACCGGCTCGCTCGGCGAGCGCTACGGGCTGGTGAACCTCGTGAAGTTCGGCGTGGTGTGCTGCGGCGCGGCGATGGTCGCGATGTTTGCCTACTTCGCAATGGGCGGCGACAGCATCTGGGTGCTCATCGTCCTGTACTTCATCGCCTCGGGCTTCATGGGCCTTGTGATCCCGACCACGGGCGTGCTGGCGCTCGAGATGCACGGCGCCATCGCCGGCACCGCGTCGGCGCTGCTCGGCACGCTGCAGATGCTGACCGGTGCGCTGGCGATGGCGGTGGTCGGCTTCTTCACCGATGGCCGGCCGCTGCCGATGGTGGCCGGCATGGCCGCCGGCGCACTCATCGCGCTGGTGCTGACATGGCTCACGCTGGGCAGCGTGCGCTCCGAACCCACACGAAGGACGCAGGAAGCGTGAGCTCGATACATCCAGGCGCCGCACTGGCAAGCGCCGAAGAAAACACCCTGAAGCCCATCGACGGCCTGGCCTCGCCCGAGCGCGGCTGGGCCATGCTGGTCATCATCCTCGGGCTGATCGTCGCGGTGCTGGACGGCACCATCGTCAACCTGGCGCTGCCCGGCATCGCGCGCGAACTGCAGGCCAGCCCCTCGCAGGCGATCTGGGTGGTCAACGCCTACCAGATCGCCACGCTGGTCATGCTGCTGCCGCTGGCCTCGCTGGGCGACCTCGTGGGCTACCGGCGCGTGTACCTCGTGGGCATGGCGGTGTTCGCGCTGTCGTCGCTGGCGGCCACCTTCGCCAACTCGCTCGGCACGCTGATCGCGGCGCGTGCCTTCCAGGGCCTGGGCGCGGCCGGGATCATGAGCGTCAACGCGGCGCTGGTGCGGCTCGTGTACCCGTCGTCGCAACTGGGCAAGGGCATGGCCATCAATTCGCTGGTGGTCGCCACGTCTTCGGTGGCCGGGCCCTCGGTGGCGGCCGCGATTCTCTCGGTGGCCTCGTGGCCCTGGCTCTTCGCGATCAACGTGCCGCTGGGCATCGTCACCTTCGCGCTCGGCATGAAGGCGCTGCCGTTCAACCGCGTGGCGCCGGCGGCGGGGCTCAGGTTCTCGCCCGTCGACGTGACGCTGAACGTGCTGATGTTCTCGCTGGTGTTCCTGGGCGTGGACCGGCTGGGCGTGCGCGAAGGCGGCGAAGCAAGCGTGGGGGGCGGCGGAAGCCACTGGTCGGCCTGGGCCATCCTGCTGGCCGGGGTCGCCGTGGGCTTCGTGTACCTGCGGCGCCAGCGCACGCAGGCGGTGCCGCTTTTTCCCATCGACCTCTTGCGCATTCCGGTGTTCGCGCTGTCCATGGGCACCTCGGTGGCCGCGTTCTGCGCGCAGATGCTGGCGTACATCGCGCTGCCGTTCCTGCTGCTGGACGTGTACGGGCGCAGCCACATCGAGGCGGGCCTGCTCATCACCGCGTGGCCGCTGGCCATCGTGGTGATGGCGCCCATCGCGGGGAAGCTGATCGGCAAATATCCCGATGGCCTGCTCGGCGGCATCGGCCTGGGCCTGCTGGCCACGGGCCTTGCGCTGCTGGCCGCGCTGCCGGCACACCCGGGCAATGCCGACATCGCTTGGCGCATGGCGCTGTGCGGCCTGGGCTTCGGGCTCTTCCAGTCGCCCAACAACCACACCATCGTCAGCTCCCCGCCCGCGCACCGAAGCGGTGCGGCCAGCGGCATGCTGGGCACGGCCCGGCTGACGGGCCAGACCTTGGGCGCGGTGGTGCTGGCGGGTGTTTTCAGTGTCTGGAGCCCGCACGGCGGGCACGGCCCTGTGGTGGCGCTGGTGCTGGCCGCCTGCTGCGCAGCGGTGGCGGCGGTCTTCAGCAGTCTGCGATTGAAGACGACAAGCCCGCACCACTGAATAGGGTAGGGTACGGCCCCATGAAGGAAGTACCTGACACAGTGGTCTGCCCGGGTTGCGACGCGGTCTACGCCCGCACGCCCCTCGCGCCGCGCGACGTGGCCCGGTGCCCGCGCTGCGGCACCGAGCTGGACAGGCACCCCGGATCGCAACAGCAGCGCATCCTGCCGCTCACGGTGGCGAGCCTCATCATGTTCGCCATCGCCAACCTGTTTCCCATCGTGGAAATCGAGCTGCGGGGCCTCACCAGCCAGACCACGCTGGCCGGCGCGGTGGTGGTGCTGGGGGCCGAGGGCATGTCGGTGGTGGCGCTGCTGGTGCTGGCCACGACCATACTTTTTCCGCTGCTGCAGCTGTGCATCCTGGCCTACCTCCTGATTCCGCTGCGCCGCGAGCATCGGCCGCTGGGCTTCGCAATCCTGGTGCGGATGATGCAGTCGCTGCGCCCCTGGGGAATGATCGAAGTCTTCTTGCTCGGCGTGCTGGTGGCGATCGTCAAGCTCTCCAGCATGGCGACCGTGGTGCCGGGGCCAGCGCTCTGGGCCTTCATGGCGCTGACGGTCACGCTGACGGCGGTGCTGTCGTTCAACCCGGGCGCCTTCTGGGAGATGACCTTCCGCGCCGCGGGCGACGAGGAGAAAGAGGCTTCCGCATGAAGTTCTTTCCGCGTTCCTTTCCGTTTCGCAAGCCGCGCGAAGCGCAGCCGGCCGCCGAAGAGTCCGCCCACGACCCCGACGCACCGGTCGCCACCGCCGCCTCGCTGGGTCTCCTGGCCTGCCCGCACTGCGCAGCCGTGTGGCAGGGCGGAGAGGAGGGCGATGCCTGCGGCCGCTGCGACACGCACCTGCATACGCGCAAGCCGCAGAGCCTCACGCGTACCTGGGCGTTCCTGATCGCGGCCTGCATCATGTATATCCCGGCGAACCTGCTGCCGGTGATGATCACGCGCACGCTGTTCGGCGCGCAGTACGACACCATCCTGAGCGGGGTGATCTATTTCTGGGTGTCGGGCGCCTACGGGCTGGCCGCCATCGTCTTCATCGCGAGCTTCCTGGTGCCCCTCTTCAAGCTGGCGGTGCTTTTCTTGCTTGTGGTGACGGCCCAGCGCGGGAGCAGCTGGCGCCAGCACGAGCGGGCAAAGCTCTATCACATCATCGAGATCATCGGCCGCTGGTCGATGCTCGACGTGTTCGTGGTGTCGCTCCTGACCGGGCTGGTGCAGATCCAGGGCTTCGCGGTCATCACCGCGGGCGTGGGCATCGCGGCCTTCGGCTCGGTGGTGGTGCTGACCATGCTGGCCTCGCTGAGCTTCGATCCGAAGCTCACCTGGGACAGCAAGGAAGCGCAGGCGGTGCAAGAGAGTTTCGAGAACAGGGAAGAACAAGCAGCATGAGTGAAGAAGATCCGCAACCGCAAGACAAACCGGCGCCCCCCGCGCCCCAGTCCGCGCCACCGTTGCCCAAGCCCCAGGTCAAGCGCCGCCGCGAGTGGCTGCCATCGCTGATCTGGCTGATTCCCATCGTGGCTGCGCTCGTGGGCGTGACGCTGGTGGCGCGCATCCTCCTGGAGCGCGGCCCCGAGATCGTGCTCACCTTCAAGACCGCCGAAGGCCTGGAGGCCGGCAAGACGGCGGTGAAATACAAGGACGTGCAGATCGGCCTCGTGCAGAGCCTGCGCCTGGCGCGCGACCGCTCGCACGTGCGGGTGCTGGTGCAGCTGAACAAGGACGCCGACGCCTTCACCGTGCAGGACTCGCGCTTCTGGGTCGTGCGCCCGCGCCTGGACACCTCGGGCATCTCCGGCCTGGGCACGCTGCTGTCGGGCGCCTACATCGGCGCCGACGCGGGCACCGCGACCGAGACGGCCGGCGAATTCACTGGGCTCGAGACGCCGCCCATCGTCACGCGCGATGCCTCGGGCCAGCAGTTCCTGCTGCGCGCGACCGACATCGGCTCGCTCGACGTGGGCTCGCCCGTGTACTTCCGCCGCATCAAGGTCGGCCAGGTGGCCGCGTACGAGCTCGACGGCGACGGCCGCGGCGTCACGCTGCGCGTGTTCGTCAATGCGCCGTACGACAAGTTCGTGGGCGTCAACACGCGCTTCTGGCAGGCCAGCGGCATCGATGCGCAGCTGAGCGCCAGCGGCTTCACGCTGCGCACGCAGTCGCTCGCGACCATCCTGCTCGGCGGCATCGCCTTCCAGGCGCCCGAGGACGCGATGGGCCCGCTCGCCAAGGAAAACACCGCCTTCATGCTCGCGCAGGACGAAGCCGCGGCCATGAAGGAACCCGACGGGCCTTCGCAGACGCTGCTGATGTACTTCAACCAGTCGCTGCGCGGCCTCGTGCCGGGTGCGCCGGTCGATTTCCGCGGCGTGGTGATCGGCGAGGTCAAGTCGATCGGCGTGGAGTTCGACCGCGCCGAGCGCGAGTTCCGCATGCCGGTGCTGGTGCAGGTGTATCCCGACCGCCTGCGCCGCCGCAGCAACGAGCGCGACGCGAACGAATCGCGCGCCACGCAGCAGGAGCGCCTGCGCTTCCTGGCCGAGAAGGGCCTGCGCGCCCAGCTGCGCAACGGCAACCTGCTGACCGGCTCGGTCTACGTGGCGCTCGACTTCTTCCCGAAGGCGCCGCCCGCCAAGATCGACCTGGCCAAGAGCCCGATCGAGCTGCCCACGATGCCCAACAGCCTCGACGAGATCCAGTCGCAGGTGCAGGAAATCGCGAGCAAGCTCAACAAGGTGCCCTACGAGCAGATCGCAGCCGACCTGCGCACCACGCTGACCACGCTCAACAAGACGCTCACCAGCGCCGAGCAGACCGTCACGCGCATCAACAACGACGTGACGCCCGAGCTGGCCGCGGCCATGAAGGACGTGCGCAAGACGGTGAACACGGCCGAGCGCACGCTGGCCGACGATTCGCCGCTGCAACAGGACATGCGCCAGACGCTGCAGGAGCTGACCCGCGCCGCGGGCTCGGTGCGCGTGCTGACCGACTACCTGGAGCGCCATCCCGAGTCGCTGCTGCGCGGCAAACCGGACGACAAGAAATGATGAAGAACCTCGCCTTCGGAAAACCCGCGCTGGCCGTTGCCGCTGCACTGCTGGCACTCGCCGGCTGCGCGAGCAAGCCCGACAACTACTACACGCTCGCCAGCCCGGTCGCGGCCGCCGATGCGGCACCTTCGACCTTGGGCAGCCCCGCGCCGCTCTACATCGAACTTGCGCCGGTGGCGGTGCCCGAGCGCTTCGCGCGGCCGCAGATGGTAGTGCGCCGGCCGGGCGGCAGCGTGCAGGTCGAGGTGCTGGAGCAGCACCGCTGGGCCTCGTCGTTCGAGAACGAACTGCGCGATGCGCTTTCCAGCAACATCTCGGCGCGGCTGGGCGCGCTCGACGTGACCAAGGGCGGGCGCCAGACCTCGCAACCGGTGTGGCGCATCGCGGTGCAGCTGCGGCAGTTCGACGCGGTCGATGGCGGGCGCATCGATGCGAGCTTCAGCTGGACGCTGCGGCGCTCCGACGAAGCGCGCACGGTGGTGTGCCAGTTGAATGTCGGCGAATCAGCCGGCAATGGCATGGACGCGGTGGCGCAGAGCGCCCAGCGGGTGACGGCGGCCACGGCTGCAGCCATTGCGCGCAGCGTGAGCGCGGCGCGTGCGAACCCGCCCGCCACGGCATGCGCGCTCTGACTCTTTTTCTTTCTTTCTCCCCCGCTGGGGGAGGACGGGGGCGGGGGCACGACGGAGCTCATCGAGGCATGGCGTCCAGTTGGGAGATGCCCCCATCCCAACCTTCCCCCAAAGGGGGAAGGGGCAAGACCGGAATTCGGTAGATCGGCGACACCATGGCACAGATCGGCAAGGCGCCCTGCGACGACACGCTGATCCTGCACGGCGCCCGGGCGGAGGAAAGCACCTGCCCGGATGCCTCCAAGCCGTGGGTGCTGGCCGCGGCCATCGTCGGCTCGAGCATGGCCTTCATCGACGGCACGGTGGTCAACGTCGCGCTGCCGGCCATCCAGGCGGACCTCAAGGCCACGGCCTTCCAGGCGCAGTGGGTGGTCGAGTCCTATGCCTTGCTGCTGGCGGCGCTGTTGCTGGTGGGCGGGGCGCTCGGCGACCACTATGGCCGGCGCCGCATCTTCGCCATCGGCGTGGGCATCTTCGCGTTGTCCTCGGTGGCCTGCGGGCTGGCGGCCGACGTGCACCAGCTCATCGCCGCGCGCGCCGTGCAGGGCATCGGCGGGGCGCTGCTGGTGCCGGGGAGCCTCGCGCTCATCAGCGCGGCGTTTCCAGAAAAAGAGCGCGGCAAGGCCATCGGCACCTGGTCGGGTTTCAGCGGCATCACGGCGGCCGTGGGGCCGGTGCTCGGCGGCTTCCTGGTCGATCACGTTTCCTGGACCTGGGCCTTCTACATCAACGTACCGATGGCGCTGCTCGTGCTGTGGATCACATGGCGCCACGTGCCCGAAAGCCACGGCGCATCGGCCAGCGGCGGGCTCGACGTGTGGGGCGCGCTGCTTGCCACTGCCGGACTGGGCGGCGTGGTCTATGCCTTCATCGAGGCGCCGACGCAGGGCTGGAATTCGCCGTACGTGCTCGCGGCGCTGGGCGTAGGCGCCGTGGGGAGCGCGGGCTTCATCGCGGTGGAGCGCAAGGCGCGCACGCCGATGCTGCCGCTGGGCCTCTTGCGCATCGGCAACTTCAGCGGCGCGAACCTGCTGACGCTGCTGCTCTATGCGGCGCTGGGCGGCGGGCTGTATTTCTTTCCGCTCAACATGATCCAGGTGCAGGGCTACTCGGCCACCGCGGCGGGCGCGGCGCTGCTGCCTTTCATCTTCATCATGTTCGCGCTCTCGGGCTGGGCCGGGCAATTGGTCGACCGCTTCGGACCGCGCCTGCCCCTGGTCATCGGGCCGGCCATCGCGGCGGTGGGGTTCGTGCTGTTCGCGGTGCCGGGCGTCGGCGCGAGCTACTGGAGCGGCTTCCTGCCTGCGGTCGTGGTGCTGGGCCTGGGCATGGCGGTGACGGTCGCGCCGCTCACCACCACCGTCATGAACGCGGTCGGGCCCGATCTCGCGGGGGTGGCCTCGGGCGTCAACAACGCGGTGTCGCGCGCGGCGGCGGTGCTGGCGATCGCGGTGTTCGGCGCCGTCATGGCATGGGCCTTCGATGCCGCGCTTGCGAACGGCTTGCGCGAGATGGGTGCCTCGGCGGAGATCTCCGCATTCCTCGAAGGCGAGCGCAGCAAGCTCGCCGGCGCGGTGATGCCGCCGGGTGTCGATGCGGCCACCGCGGCGTCGGTCAAGCGCGCCGTGGCCGAGTCGTTCGTCGCGGGTTTCCGGTGGGTGATGCTGCTGAGCGCAGGCCTCGCGGTGCTCAGCGCGTTGAGTGCGTGGCTGATGATCGGCAAAGGCCCGGCCACGCAGCCCGTCGATGAAAAACGGTAGTCCAAGCACAAATCGATGACAGCCCGACGTATAGCCCAGGCCTATACGACACCGAAGATTTTTGAATTGGATCGATAGCAGCCGCCAGTGATTTACTCCGCCCGGAGTTGCAGAAGCCACGCGAAGAAGCGGGCAACACGGGATTCATCCAACGTTCACGCGATGAGGAGACATCACATGAAGCCATCGATCCGCGCCGGCCTGGCGTGCCTGTTCACAGCGCTCGCCGGCCATGCCGCCGCAGCATCGCTCGACGCGTTCACGCTCTCGCCGAATGCGGCGATCTCGGGCTACAACGTGGAGAACCTTGCGCAGTCCACGCCCGAGATGTGCGCCACCGCCTGCCTTGCGGCACCGCGCTCGAACTGGTGCGTGTCGTTCGACTTCAACAAGACCAGCCAGAGCTGCGACCTGAGCGACAAGCAGGCCGCCGACGTGGGTGGCCTGAAGACCGACTACCCCGGCAACCCGTACGACCACTACAGCCTGAAGCCGGATCCGCTGAAGGCGTTCACGCGCACGCCCGACGCGGCGATCAGCGGCCACAACACCGAGACCCTGCAGGCGGTGACGCCCGCGGACTGCGCCACCGCCTGCACCGACGCGAGCCGCGCCGCCTGGTGCAAGTCCTTCGACTATCACAAGACTCCGCAACGCTGCGACCTGAGCGACAAGCGCGCGAGCGACGTCGGCGGCCTCAAGACCGACTACGCCGGCAACCCCTACGACCACTACGCGCTGATCGCGGGCGAGGGCGTTCCCAACCCGGTGCCGGGCAACAAGCACGTGCTCTTGATCGGCATCGACGGGCTGCGCGGCGACGCGGTCCAATGCAACGGCTGCGTGCAGACGCCCGCGATGTCGGCGCTGATCGCGGGCGGCGCCTTCCACGGCAACGTGCTGGCGGGCGGCACCAAGCAGGCGACCGTGAGCGGTCCCGGCTGGTCGTCGGTGTTCACCGGCTTCTGGGCCGACAAGCACGGCGTGACCTCGAACGACACCGGCCTCGTGATGAAGAAGACCCACGTGTTCGACCTCATCAAAGCGGCCTGGCCCACGGCCACGACGGCGGTGGTGGGCGACTGGTTCAACATCACCCACAACCTGCGCCCCGCGAAGGCCGACTTCGTCGTTGCCAACGCGGCCAAGAATTCGCAGCAGGCCACCGATGCCGTGAAGGGCTGGCTCGGCTGGAAGAACCCGCCGACGGCCATCTTCTATTACCTGCACAACGTCGACATCCACGCGCCGAGCTACGACCCGCTGAACGCCAACTACCGCAGCAAGATCGCAGGCGAAGACCAGCAGATCGCCCAGGTGCTCGACGCGCTCACCGCACGGCCGAACTACGCGAACGAGGAGTGGCTGATCGTCGTGACGTCCGACCACGGCGGCACCGGCAGCGGCCACGGCGGGCAGACGGCCGCGGAGCGCGACACCTTGCTCATCCTGAACAACAACTATGCGAATCCGCTGAAGGCCAGCTACTGCCTGGGCAACCTCGGCGCGACCGCGATGCTGCAGGTGGACGGCGCGACCCCGCACATCCTGGACTTCATGGGCTTGCCCAACGCCACCGAAGGCCACAAGCACCCGAGCTGCGGGCAATAGTCGGGGCAATCAGCGCACTGGTCGATCGCCCGATCACCAGCAGCGTGCCCTGTGCACGCCGCCCCGAACAGCGTCTTACGACGCCCGCCACTCCAGCAGGAGCTCATCGAGCTCGCCCCACAGCGGATCGCACTGCCCCTTGCGAAACGCAGCTGCCCTGAAGGTCGCTTGCTCCCCTCGATAGGTGTCCCAAAGCTGCCGATGACCATCGGCCACGCAGGCCCGCACGTTGGCAAGCCGGTCCGCCGCCTTCACCACGAGCGCGAGTTCCTCGTCGCCCGTCACCTGCGCCATCGCCGCATAGGTCTTGGCCTTGCGCTCCTTGCGGTTGGCGCCCGGAGCATCGGTCAATAGCGACACGCACCGGGCCACGAGATCGCCGAAGCGCTCCTGCACGTCCGACACCGTGGCATCGGTGTCTTCCACCACGTCGTGCAGATAGCCGACGACCCGCGCCGTCTCTCCATAGGGCTGCAGCAGTGCGACGACCGCATCGAGGTGGTGAACGTAGGGATGCGTGCCGTATGTCTGGTCGCCATGCATGGCGATGGCGTAGTCGCGCGCGGCTTCGGGTGTCGATGTGGTCATGAGGGCGTCCGTGCGTTGGTTGGCCCATTCTGCCTACGCGGCTGTCTGCTTTATCTCGTTTACGAAGGAAAACACCTATCGGAACCGCATTGCCGCCATTCTTGTGTATCGATACAGTAAATCGTTCCACCAAAGAGCCAGACCGAACAACCGAATGGGCAATCGACCCACAGGAGACAACACCATGACCTCGATTTCACGCCGCCAGTTCGTCCAGTCTTCCTCTGCGCTGTCGCTCGCGATGGCGACCGCGGGCCTCCAGCAGGGCGCCTCGGCGCAGGAGAAAACCGTGGTGCTGCGCCTGTCGTCGTCCCACGTGGCCGACCTCAATTCGTCGCACTTCGCCTGGTCGCAACTGATGCAGGCCAACTTGAAGAAGGCGGTGGGCGAGCAGATCCGCATCGACTACTTCCCGAACAACCAACTCGGCAAGGAGAGCGACGTGGTGCAGCAGGTGAAGGTGGGCTCCATCGACATGATGCTCACCGGCTCCTCGATCTGGGCCACGGTGACGCCGCAGCTGGGCATGCTCGACCTGGGCTACGTGTTCGACAGCTACGAGCACGCCGCGCGTGCGCTGGACAGCGGCGTCGGCGGCAAGCTCAACGACATGCTGGTGAAAAGCACCGGCTGCCAGGTCATCACCTGGGGGGCGCACTACGGCGCGCGCAACGTCTACACCAAGCAGCCGGTGAAGTCGCTGGCCGACGTGAAGAACGTCAAGCTGCGCGTGCTGCCCACGCCGGCCTTCATCGAGACCTTCAAGATCATGGGCGCGATCCCCACGCCCATCTCCTTCGGCGAGCTCTACATGGCCGCGCAGACCGGCGTGGTCGACGGCTTCGAGCACGACGCGGCCACGGTGCTCGCGAGCAAGCTCAACGAGGTCGTCAAGTACTGCTGGATGACCGAGCACCTGTTCAGCCCGATGGTGTGCGTGGCCGGCAAGCGCGCGATGGACAAGATCCCCGCCGCGCTGCGCCCCGCGTTCCTGAAGGCCGCCGCCGACTCCACGCTGCAGCAGCGCGAGATCGGCACCCAGAAGGGCCTGCAGGCGATCGAGGAACTCAAGAAGCTGGGCATCGTCTTCACGCCGATGGCCAGGAGCGAGCGCGACTTCGTGCGCAAGGAGATGGAAACGCGCCTGTGGTCCGGCTTCGCAAAGCAATACCCGGAGACGGGGCCGCTCTTCGCCGCCATCACCGCCGCGCGCGCTTGAGCGGCCATGTCGAGCCTCTCGATTTCGCCCACGGCGATGGAGCCGGCACTGGGCTTCGACGTCAACCACGCGTCGGGCCGGTGGCTCGCCTGGCTGATGCGCATGACCGAGTACGTCGCCGGCGTGGTGCTGGCCGTCGACGTGATCGTGGTCTTCATCTCGGTGGTGTTCCGCTACTTCCTGCACGACCCGTTCGACTGGGCGGAGGAGGTGGCGCGCGCGCTCATGATCATCCAGGTGTTCTTCGGCGCGGCCACGGTGCTCGCGCGCAGCCAGCACGTGGGCGTGGACCTGTTCCGCGGCCTGCTGCCCGCGCGCTGGCAACCGGCGCTCATCCAGTTCGGCAGCTGGATCGTCGTGGGCGTGTCGGCGAGCCTCTTCGCCTCGTCGTGCGAGCTGCTGCTCGACTCGTACAACATGACCACGCCCATCGGCATGCCGCAGTGGATCTACGTGTACCCGGTGACCATCGGCAGCCTGTTCATGACGCTGTTCGGGCTGGCCAATGCGGTCAACGGGCCTTCGCGCATGGTGTGGTCGACGCTGGGCGTGGGCGTCGCGCTGACGGCCGCGGTCGTCGCATGGAACACGCTGGTGCCCGGCCACGCGATCCCGCCGTGGGCGCTGCTCACCGCGGGCTTTCTCGGCGGCATGGCGCTGGGCATGCCGATCGCGTTCGTGCTGGCGCTCTCGTCGCTGGTGTTCTTCATGGCCGACCCGTCGCTGCCGATGCTCGTTTATTCGCAGCAGGTGATGGCCGGTACCGACCACTACGTGCTGCTCGCGATTCCGTTCTTCGTGCTGGCGGGGCTGTTGATGGAAGCCAACGGCATGTCGTCGCGGCTCATCGAGCTCCTGCTGCGCATGTTCGGGCGGCTGCGCGGCGGGCTGGGGCTCATCACCATCACGGCCACGGCGTTCTTCTCGGGCGTCTCGGGCTCCAAGCTCGCGGACGTCGCGGCGGTGGGCGGCATCATCATGCCGGCCGTGCGCAAGACCAGGCAGGACCCGAACGAGACGGCGGGCCTGCTGGCCTGCACCGCGGTGATGGCCGAGACGATCCCGCCCTGCATCAACATGATCATCATGGGGTTCGTCGCCAACATCTCGATCGCCGGGCTCTTCATGGCGGGGCTGGTGCCCGCGGTGGTGCTGGCGCTGTCGCTGGCCGCGGTCACGATCTACGTGGGCACCAGGATCGACCCCGACGAAGCCTTCGACGTTCGCACGCCGATGTTCCGGCTGCTGGGCGGCGCCTTCGTCGCGCTCCTTATGGTCGCGATGATCGGCAAAGGCGTGACCTCGGGCATCGCGACATCGACCGAGGTGTCGTCTTTCGCAGTGATCTATGCGCTGGTGGTGGGCTGGCTGGCGTTTCGCGAGCTCACGGTGAAGTCGGTGGCGCGGCTCTTCGTGCGCTCGGCGTCGATGGCCGGGGGCATTCTCTTCATCGTGGCGGCGGCGTCGAGCCTGTCGTTCGCGCTCACGATCCAGCAGATTCCGCAGTACCTGTCGGAGTTCATGATCGGCTTTGCACATTCGTACGGGAGCACCATGTTCGTGATGCTGTCGGTGCTGATCATGATCGTGTTCGGCGCCATCCTCGAGGGCGCGCCGGCGCTCATCATCTTCGGGCCGCTGCTCACGCCCATCGCCTCGCAGCTCGGGGTGAACCCGCTGCACTTCGGCACGGTGATGGTGATTGCCATGGGATTCGGCCTCTTCGCGCCGCCCGTGGGCCTGGGCCTTTTCGCCACCTGCGCGATCACCGGCACGCAGGTGAAGGACGTGGCCCGGCCGATGCTGAAGTACCTGGCCATTTTGTTCGTTACCCTCGTGGTCCTGGTGCTCGTGCCGGCGTTCTCCACCTGGCTGCCGGCGCGCATGGGCTTGTGACGATGAAAACAGGAAGGACTCCGTGAGCAGAATCACCGATGTGGCCCAGAAGGCCGGGGTGTCGACCAGCACCGTGTCGAACGTGTTGAACGGCCGCAGCGACCGCATGGCCGCAGAGACGCTGGCCCGCGTGGAGGCCGCGATCCGCGAACTCAAGTACCGCCCCAACACCTCGGCGCGGCAGCTCAAGACGGGGTACACGCCGCTGCTGGGCCTGCTGGTGCCGTCGATGGCCAATCCGATGTACGGCTTCATCGCGCGCGAGGTCGAGACGCTGGCGCAGGAGCGCTACGGCTTTCGCATCATGATCGGCAACACCTACCGCGATGCCGAGAAGGAAAAGCACTTCTTCGAGGACCTGATGGCGCACGGCGTGCGCGGCGTGATCATCATCTCGTCGCTGGTCGACGAGCAGCATGTGGAGGCCGCGGCAGAACGCGGGCTGGTGGTGGTGAGCTACGACCGCCGCGCCACGCCGGGCATGCCCTCGGTCATCGACCACGTGACGGTCGACAGCTTCGAGTCGTCTCGCATAGCGACCGCGCACCTCATCGAACAAGGGCACCGGCGCCTCGCCTTTGTCACCCCCTCGGGCCGCACGATGAGCCGGAACGAGAAGATCAACGGCTTTCTTGCCGCCGCGAAAAGCGCGGGCCTCGAAGCAAGCGCGCAGGTCATCGAGGGCCTGCCGGTCGACGAGTACGGCGACTCGATGATGAGCGAGCTGGGCCGCATGCAGGCCAGCCTGCTCGCCAAGTCCCCCGACCATCCCACGGGCGTGATCGGCGTGAACGACCTGCTGGCCTTCGGCCTCATGGCGGGGTTTCGCGATGCGGGGCTGTCGGTGCCGCAGGACGTGTCGGTCATCGGCATCGACAACGTGTTTCTCTCCACGCTCATGTACCCCGCGATGACCTCGGTGCGCGTGCCGGTGCCCGAGATGGCGCAGGTGATGGTCGAGCGGGTGATGAGCCGGCTGGCCGATGCATCGCTGCCGACGCAGGAGTTCGTCTTTGCGCCCACGCTGGTGGCACGCGATTCGGTGGCGCCGCCGCGCTGAAATGAACCTACCCCCGAATCTCCGCGCACTTCGTGTCGCTTCGGATCCCCCGTCGAGCGGGCGCACCCCATGGCCCGGCGAAGCCGGTTGCATGGGTGCCTCGGCATGGCCTGTTTTCCCCTTCTTCTTCGCTTTCAAATGACCACGGTTTTCGTCAGCCATCCGCAAAGCAAGCTCGCCCACTATTTCGGTGACCGGGCCACCGCGGCCCTCGAGGCCATCGCACAGGTGCGCTTCAACCCGACGGACAACGACCTCTCGTCCGCCGAACTGGCCGAGCTGGCGCAGGGCTGCGACGCGATCGTCTCTTACCGGCAGACGGTGGGCGACGAAGCGCTGTTTGCTGCGCTGCCCGAGCTCAAGGCGTTCGTGCGCTGCGCCATCGACATCCGCAACATCGACGTGGCTTCGGCGAGCCGGCATGGCGTGCTGGTGACGCAGGCGAGCGCGGGTTTCATTGCGTCGGTGTCGGAGTGGATCGTGGGTGTGATGATCGACCTGGGCCGGCACATCAGCGCATCGACCGCGCTGTACCACGCGGGCCGGCCGGTCGTGCCGGCGATGGGGCGCGAGCTGCGCGGCAGCACGCTGGGCGTGATCGGCTACGGGCAAATCGGCCGCTACCTCTGCGACGTGGCGATGGCGCTGGGCATGCGCATCGTGGTGCACGACCCGCATGCCTCGACCGGACGGGCCGAGCTCGAACAGGTCGCGCTCGATGCGCTGTTGGCGCGATCGGACTTCGTGGTGTGCCTGGCGCCCGCCAACGAGGCCACCGAGAACCTGATGGACGCCTCCGCCTTCGCCGCGATGCAGCCGCACGCCTTCTTCATCAATGCCTCGCGCGGCAACCTCGTGGACGAAGGCGCGCTCATCGCCGCGCTCGATGCCGGCACCATCGCCGGCTGCGCGCTCGACGTGGGCCGCGCACCCGACCAGATGCCGTCGCCGCGCGTGGCCGCGCATCCGCGCGTGATCGCCACGCCGCACATCGGCGGGCTCACGCCACCGGCCGTGGAGCACCAGGCGATGGAGACGGTCGCGCAACTGGGCGAGATCTTCCAGGGGCGGGCGCCGAAGGGCGCGGTCAACGCGACCGAGGCCTGGCGCTGGCAGAAGGCCTTCGGCTGACCGTTCCGTTCATCACAACCACGCAAAGAGACGCCCCATGGAACCCACCCGCAACACGCGCTACCCCGGCGCCTGCGACTGCCACGTCCACATCTACGAAGACCGCTTTCCGCTGATCCCCAACGTGGCGTGGGTACCGCCGCATTCGCCGGTGTCGGCCTACCGCGCCGAGGTGCAGGAGCCGCTGGGCATCGACCGCGCGATCGTCGTGCAGCCGACCGGCTACGGCTTCGACAACAGCTGCACCCTCGATGCGCTCGCGCAGTTCGGCGATGCGGCGCGCGGTATCGCGCTGGTCGCGCCCGAGGTGAGCGACGGGGAGATCGCGCGCCTGCACGCAGGCGGCATGCGCGGCGTGCGCTACATGATGATCGGCGGTGTGCTGAGCTGGGCCTCGCTCGAGCCGATGGCCGCGCGGCTCGCGAACGCCGAATGGATGGTCAACCTTCAGCTGGACGGCCGCACGATCCCCGCGCACGAAGAGGTGCTCAAGCGCCTGCCGTGCCGGCTGGTGCTCGACCACAACGGCAAGTTCCTGGAGCCGGTGGCGCCGGAGCATCCGTCGTTCCAGTCGCTGCTGCGCGTGCTCGATTCGGGGCGCGTGTGGATCAAGCTCTCCGCGCCCTACGAGACCTCGAAGGTGGGCGCGCCCGGCTACGACGACGTGAGCCTGCTCGCGCGCACGCTGGCCGAGAAGTTTCCCGAGCGCTGCCTCTGGGCGAGCAACTGGCCGCACCCGGGGCGCGATCCGCGGCCGGATGCGGTGCCGCTGTACGACCTGCTGTTTTCATGGGCCACGAGCGACGACACGCGGCGCCGCATCCTGGTGGACAACCCGGGTGCGCTCTACGGGTTCTAGCCAGAACGGCTCGTGGAGGGGAGGGTAGCCAGCGGGGGATGCGCAACGGCAGGCGAAATGCCTACCCTGCGAAAGCTCGGCTTGACAGGGCCGTTTCGGGCTTGAATACTGAACTCTCTGGTTCATCGAGGACCGTGGCTCAACCCCCCAAGGAGACGCTTCATGCAACGGATCATTCCGTGCCTCTGGTTCGACGGCAACGGCGAAGAGGTGCTCGATTTCTACACCGGCATCTTCCCGAACTCCCGCGTGACCGACCGGCTGAAATGGCCCGCCAACGGCCCGGGCCCCAAGGACGGCAGCCTCTTGACCGCGACCTTCGAGCTCGGCGGCCAGGCGTTCATGGTGCTCAACGGCGGGCCCGACTACAAGTTCACCCCGGCGCTCTCGCTGTACGTGCCGTGCGAGACGCAGGCCGAGGTCGACAATTACTGGGACAAGCTGCTCGAAGGCGGCGGCAAGCCCGTGAAATGCGGCTGGCTCACCGACCGCTACGGCGTCTCGTGGCAGGTGGCGCCCACGGCCATGATCCGCATGTTCCAGGACAAGGACCCCGAGAAGGCCGGCCGCGCGATGCGGGCCATGATGGAGATGACCAAGCTCGACCTGGCCACCGTGCAGAAGGCCTACGAGGGCCGCTGACCCCCGCCGGCGCGCTGCATCAGACCAGCTTGTGGATGGCCTTCTTGCGCCACACGAGCTGGTAGTACGCGGTCTGCAGCAGCAGCATCGCGCCGAAGGTCACGGGGTAGGCGATCCAGATGCCGTCCAGCCCGATGCGGTGGCTCATGACCCAGGCCACCGGCACCTCGACGCCCAGGATGCAGACGATCGAGATCAGCGTCGGCACCAGCACCGAGCCGCTCGCGCGCATGACCCCCGACGTGGCCGCGGCCATGCCGAAGATCACCAGGCTCCACAGCATGATGTGCAGCAGCGTCTGCGCGATCTCGATCACCGGCGGGCTGGTGATGAAAAAGCCCATGAGCGGCCGCGAGAACAGGTAGCCCAGCAGCACGAGGCTGCCGGTGAGCACGAGGTTCATCATCAGCGCCGTCCTGGTGATCGCGCCGAGCCGGTCGGCGCGGCCCGCACCGATGGCCTGCGCGCCGAGGATCGAGGCGGCAATGGCGATCGAGATGGCCGGGAACTGGACGTACGCCACCACCTGGTTCACCGCGCCGTAGGCGGCCGTGGCATTGGAGCCGTAGCTGTTGACCATCGACAGCAGCACCACTTCGGCCAGCGCCACCACGATCATCTGCACGCCCGTGGGCACGCC
Source organism: Variovorax paradoxus (assembly GCF_000834655.1). Taxonomy (GTDB): domain Bacteria; phylum Pseudomonadota; class Gammaproteobacteria; order Burkholderiales; family Burkholderiaceae_C; genus Variovorax; species Variovorax paradoxus_F. Next base: position 2,932 of record NZ_JXQQ01000075.1, on the reverse strand, counting down.
GATGCGCAGCACCGCCTTGAGCAGTTGCGGCTGGATGCGCAGGTAGCGGAAGAACTCCGCATCGGGCGCGAGCGGGCTCCTTTTCTGGCGCAGCCGAAAGCCCAGCCAGGTGGTCGCCACCACGAACGAGAGCACCGAGGCCCATGCGCCACTGGCCACGCCCATCTGCGGCAGGCCGCCCCAGCCGCGGATGAGCGCGGGCGTGACCACCAGGCCGATCAGCGTGGAGATCACCAGCGTGAGCAGCGGCGTGACGGTGTCGCCCACGCCGCGCAGCATGGCCGTGGCGAGCAGGAACACGAACACGCCCGGCATCGCGACCAGCATGATGCGGGCGTAGCGTGTGGAGTCGGCCAGCACGTCGGGCGGGGTGCCCAGCGCGGCCAGCATCGGCGTGGTGAAGGCGCCGCCGAACACCGCGATCACCAGGCCCATCAGCACGCCCACGGTGAGCGTGGTGCCGGCCACGGCCTTGGCCTTGGCCGCATCGCGCGCGCCCCAGGCCTGCCCGATGAGCACCGAGGCGCCGGCGCCCAGGCCGATGATGAAGGCGATGAAGAAGAACATCACCGGAAAGAAGCTCGACACCGCGGCCAGCGCGCCCACGCCGAGCATCTGCCCCACGTAGACGTTGTTGAGCGTGCCCGAGAGCGATTGCAGGATGTTGCTGAGCAACATCGGCGCGAGGAAGAAGAGAAACACCTTCCATAGCGGCCGCGGCGCACCGACGGGCGACACGGGCACACCTTTGAGGCCGCTCGGGCCGGCTGCGGGAGGCGGTGGATTTTCTGGGGGCGTCGAGGTCGTGGAAGTCGCGGGGGTGGCGCTCATGCAGGGGTGCTCCAGCCGGCGGCTGACAGTTCTTGGAGATGGGTGCGCAGGTCCGCGGGCCAGGCGTCGATGAGGCCCTCGAAGCGGTTGCGCTCGCCGGCGAACAGCGCGCGCGTGGCTTCCTCGAAACCGGGCAGGGCGCCGGCGATCGCGGTCATGAAGCGGTAGGTGGCCTCGCGCGAGGCGCGCACGGCATCGCGGTCGGCATTCACGCGGCTGGCCTCCTGCACCAGCCGCCGCAACGCGACCGAGGCGCCGCCCGGCTGGCGGTTGAGCCAGTCCCAGTGGCGCGGCAGCAGCGTGACTTCGCGTGCGACCACGCCCAGCTTCGGGCGCCCCACGCCGCGCGGCGCGTCGTCATGGGTCTCGGTGCTGGCTGCGTGCGGCACGACACCGGCCTGGTTGTGCACGTCGAAGTCCAGCGACTCGCCGGTCTGTGCGTCGAAGACGAGATAGGGCGTGTCGTCCTTGCGTTCGCGCAACTGCGCGAGCACGTCGGCGGTGCTGCCTTTGGCGATGCGCTTGAAGCCGGCGAAAACGATGAGTTGGATGGGTTGCGTGTCGGATGGCATGTCGAATGGCTGTTCTTTCTTCCGGTCCGTTCGAGGCGAGGCAAGGTGCGTCGCGAGGTGCGTAATCTACCCGCTGAACGGCTCAGGCGTTGGGTGTGTCGGCAAGGCAGAGCGCAAGGAGCGCGGCATGGATCTGCGGCAGGCTTTCGGGCGCCAGCGGTTTCACCGCATCGGCGCAGATCGCCTCGGCGGTCGTGACCGCAGCTTGCATCAGTTTGCGGCCGCCGGGTCGGATGGCTGCAAGGCGATGGTCGTGGGATTGGTCTTCGTTGGCGCCGGCCCTGCGTTCGGCCAAGCCTGTTTTTTCGAGCAGGACCATTTTGCGAAGCAGCGCCGACATCGGCAACCCCAAGGCGCGCGAAAGATCGGGCATCGCCATGCGGCCGCCTTCGGCGCGCAGCAGCAAGTGGAGCAGCGTGAAGTCTTCGTAGTCCAGGCCGTGGAAGGCGCCTAGGTCTTCACGCAATTTCAGGTTGAGGCTGGCATGGGCGCGACCGATGGCCAGGCAGAAGTCAAGGGCGTCGACGCTGATCATGGCGTGTCGTAGCCCTGGTCCCCGACGCATTGGAGTTCTTCCCGCCAGAGTTCGAGCAGCTTCTGGAGCTCGGCGGCCCGGTCGAACGCAGGGTCGTCGCGCTCCTTCACGCGATCGATCACCTCGAAGCTGAAGTGTCCGGCGCCATGCGCGATCCAGTCGCGCACCAGCGCCTTGTTGCGGTGCGAGCGCAGGCCCAGTTCGAAGCGGGCCCGGTTCATCGCGCCCTCCACGTCGAGGCTCCCGGCCACATAGACGCGCCCGTTCAGCGTGTTGCGGATGACGAAGACGCCCGCGGGGAGCACCGTTTCCTTGTATTTCCTGACGAGGGCGCGCCGCGTCTCTTGAGGCATGTTCATGCCACTGATATTACCCGGGTGAAATAGGAAATGCAATATAACCCGGGTAAAACTAGAGGATCAGCCTTTCCCTCAGCTTTCCCTCAGACGCCGCCATCCCCGGTAGATCCCGCGGTTGAACACCCGGACGACGCGCCACGCCCGGCTGTGGCGGACCAGGTCCAGCCCCCGGTCCTTCCAGGCCTTCCAGCGCGGATACCAGCGGGCAAACCAGGGAATGCGCATCAGCGGCCCCTCGACCAGCTGGAAGATCCGCGCCACGACGGCCGTGCCCGCCAGCTTGGCCAGCACCAGCACGGTCACGCCGGTGGCTGCATGGCCGCGGCTGAAGAGAAAGAGCGCCAGTACCTTGACCGGTAAAAGCAGCACTACCGGCACCAAGAACGCGAGCAGCGCGCCCCACGGCGGCAGGCGGCGCAGGCGCTCCTCCAGGCGCGCCCAGACGGGCAGGCGCGCGAGCCGCCCCACGATCGCAGCGAGCGGCTCCCAGCCCCACTCCTCGAAGAGGAGGAAGGGAACGAGCAGAACGGTGGCAACCGCGCGAAGCACGGAGCGCAGGGCGCGTGGTGCGCCCGAGGGGGAGGTCATGCGCGAAGGGTACGGCATGGCGCGGCCGGGTGGTCCGGCCGCGCCTG
>NZ_JXQQ01000074.1 GCF_000834655.1 Variovorax paradoxus | reverse complement strand
CCTTCGATTATGCACTGTTTTTTGCAATCCAGTCAACTTCGAAGAATCTTTTTTCAGCCAACTCATCAGCAACCGCCCCTTCCAGGGCAACCACCGAACAACACATCACTGCGTCATCAGCCGAGCCCACGAGTATACACCGCGTTTTGATGTCGACGCCACTCCCCAGAAGTTTTGTTCTCATGCGATACATGCAACTTGCTTCCCTACCTTGCTAGCCGATCTCAGGGCTCCAGATAGCTAGCAACCCTCTTGACGTAGGGTCGCCCCACGCTCTCTAAGTAATAGAGAGATGACGCGCTCCCAGGAACAACCGGGCTGAACAATAAAAAAGCCGCCCGAAGGCGGCTTCATATCTCAAGCGAGTCCCAGCTCAGCTTAGTAATAGCGCGAGCTGTTCATGCGGCGCATCGCTTCATAGAGCGTAGGCATGCGCGCTTCCTGCGAACGGGTGCTCATGCGGGCCAGGGCGTCGATCTTGGCAACTGCAGCGGCAGGCACGGTGCCCTCCGCTTGCTGACGCCATACGGCAGCTTGCAATTCCTGCATCACGCGCGGATCGTTCTTCGCGGTTTGCATGAAGCGAGCATCGGCGCGTGCAGAGGCACGGCGAGCAGCGGCGGCCTGCCAGAAGCCGGCGATGCTGCTGGTTCGCACCGAGCTTGCGAACAGCGCAAACAGGGCGATCGCTGCGAGGCAGAAGACGGCCCATGCGGCGAGCAGTGCGCCTTCGTTCCAGTTGGAAACGAGCGTGTCGGCAACCACCAGCACCGCGGCCGCGATGGCAACGATGAACAGGGCGATCAGCGGACGAGAGCCTTCGGTGCCGGCGCGTGCGGCCTGGATCTGCTCGAAAAGAACTTCGGCGCGACGGACGCCGGGATGGACAGTGGGTTGGTCAACGTGGACGAAGCTGGTCATGATGCGATCCCTCCAGGGATGAATGGCAACGAGTGCCGATGCCGTGATATTAGGGGTTACCCTAATGCTTTTCCACTTTATCTTTCTGATGTTTATCATTCACAGCACTGATGGACGTCAACTTTCGCACACTCGATCTCAACCTGCTTCGCGTCTTCGACGAGGTGATGGCGGAGCGCAACCTCACGCGCGCCGCCAGGAACCTCTCTATTACCCAACCCGCGGTGAGCAATGCGCTGCGGCGCCTGAGGGAAGTGCTGGGTGACGAACTGGTGCGCCGCGCCGGCGCCGGCGTCGAGCCCACGCCGCGGGCGTTGGCGCTCTGGCCAACGGTGCGCGATGCGTTGCGCCAACTGCAGCACACCTTGGCCCCAGGGGAGTTCGATGCGGCAACCGCCGACACCACCTTCCTGCTCGCCATGGCAGACGCCACGGCGGCGGAACTGATCCCCGGCCTAGTGCAGATCGCCGAAAAGGAAGCCCCCGCCATTTCCCTGCGCGTGCTCCCGCTGACCACGCGCGACCCCCGCCGGATGCTGGAGAACGAAGAAGTCGACATGGCGATCGGCTACTTCCCGGCCGTGATCGCCAGCCTGGCGGCGCGTGGGCAATCGGGGGTGGGGGTGCCGTTCGAGACCCAGCGGCTCTACCTGGGCCAATATGTATGCGTGATGCGCCGCGGCCACCCGCTCGCAAGCGCGCCGCTCACGCTGGACGACTACTGCGCCGCGCGACACCTGCTGGTGAGTTTTTCGGGTCGGCCTTACGGCTTCATCGACCAGACGCTGGGCGCCATGGGGCGCGAGAGACGCATCGTGGTGACGGTGAACCAGTTCTTCACGGCGGGCCGGGTGGTTGCGAATTCAGACCTCTTGACCGTGCTGCCACGTCACTTCGTGACTGTGACGGGCATCGACGATCAACTGGTCCTGCGCGACCTGCCCTTCGACCAGCCGCCGGTGCATGTGGATGCCATCTGGCATCGGCGCGCCCAGCATGGGCACGCACATGAGTGGCTGCGGACCGCGCTGTTGCGGTCTGCTGCGGCAGCCTTCGCGGGCTCGATCCTCGGGCAGAAAGTGCCCGACTGATCGGCGTGGGCCGCTCAGCGGACGACGCTGAGCCAGGCGGATGCGGCTGCGCGCAGTTCCTGCGCGTGGTGCGCGCCGCGACCGGCGCGAACGTCGGCGCTTTCCATCAGCGCGGCGGCGTGGCTGGCCGGTGCGCTGTTGCTGGAGGAACGGAAGAAACGGGCCACTTGGGCGATGAGGCTGAACATGGTGTTGCGCGGCTTATGGCCGTGCTCTGAGTGGTTGATGTTCCAAGATTAAGGGTTATCCCTAAGAAAACAAGCTAGACCTTATGCGCTTCATGCATGGGGCGATTCACCTAGACTGGCCCGACGATGAAGTTGCAACTGCTCTCCGACCTGCACCTGGAGTCCCATCCCCGCTTCCACGCCGAGCCGATCCCGGGCGCCGACCTCTTGATCCTGGCGGGCGACATCGGCTCCTACCAGGAGGGCTCCCGCCTCGAGGACACCGACTTCGGCCTGGGCCGTTTCTCCCCCCGCAACGGCTGGCCGGTGCCGGTGGTCTACGTGCCCGGCAACCACGAATACGACAACGCCGACTTCGACGAGACCCACGACCGGCTGCGCGCCCTTTGCACCGAGCTCGGCATCCAGTGGCTGGAGCGCGAGACGCTTGTCATCGACGGCATCCGCTTCGTCGGCACCACGCTCTGGGCCGACTTCGACGCCCTGGTCGAGCCCACCGACGGCCTGGCCGAAGCGCTCAAGAAGCGCGGCAAGGCGATGCGGGCGGCCGACTTCTACCTGGAAAAGATGGCCACCAAGCGTCACGGAGAAACCTTCCTGTCCGGCGCGCTGCGCGAGCAGGCGCTGGTGTGCCAGGCGTGGCTGCGGCAGGCGCTGGCCGAGCCTTTCGACGGAACCACGGTCGCCATCACGCACTTCGCGCCGACGCTGGCGAGCGCCGATCCGCGCTATGGCCTGACGCCCGGCACCGCAGGCTTCTGCAATTCCCTCGACGAACTGCTGCCGCATGCCCAGCTCTGGCTGCACGGCCACCTGCACTGCGCCTTCGACTACGTCAAGGACGGCTGCCACGTGGTGGCCAACCCGCTGGGCTACAAGCGCAACGGCGAGCAGGAAGGCTATCGCCCCGACCTGCTGATCGAAGTGCGCTGAGCCGCCGCGTCACAGTAACGGCCGGCTACCGTCCTGCCGCACACGCTGTGTAGACTGACTCGAGCCCACCCCGGAGAGAGACATGACGCAGCCACAACAACGCCGCCGGTTCCTTCAACACACGGCTGGCACCGCAGCCGCGGTCGGCCTGCTGGCGGGCTTGCCCAAGGCGCTGGCCCAGGCACCCGAGGCCACGGGCAGGGCCATGGGCCAGCTCTCGATGGCCGAGATGTCGCGCCGCCTCGCGGCCAGATCGCTCAGCAGCAGCCAGCTCGTCGAAGAAGCGCTGGCCGCCATCCAGGACCCCGGGGGCGAAGGCGCGCGCACTTTCATCCAGGTGCACGCCGCGTCGGCGCGCAGCGCAGCGGCGCGGCTGGACGCCGAGCGCAAGAGCGGCCGCGAGTCCGCCTCGCCGATCTCCGGCATCCCCATCTCGCTGAAAGACCTGTTCGACGAAGCCGGCGTCACCACGCTCGGTGGCTCGAAAGTGCTGGTCGGCCAGCCGCCCGCGCAGCGCGATGCGATCGTGGTCGAGCGGTTGCGGCGCGCGGGCGCGATCGTCATCGGGCGCACCAACACGGTCGAGTTCGCCTACACGGGCCTGGGCATCAACCCGAACTACGGCACGCCCAAGAACGTCTTCGATCGCGCGACCGGACGGATTCCCGGCGGCTCGACCTCGGGCGGCGCCATCTCGGTGACCGACGGCATGGCGGCCGGCGCGATCGGCACCGACACCGGCGGGTCCCTGCGCATTCCCGCTGCGCTCAACGGGCTGGTGGGCTTCAAGCCCACGCAGCGCCGCATTCCGCTCGATGGCGTGATGCCGCTGTCTACCTCTTTCGATTCGGCCGGGCCGATGGCCTGGACGGTGGAAGACTGCGCACTGCTCGACGCCGTGCTGGCCGGCGAACTCCCGCGCGCCCCCAAGGTGTTGGCGCTGCGCGGCCTGCGCTTTGCGGTGCCGAAGACCTTCTTCCAGGACGACCTCTCCCCACCCGTGTCTGCAGCCTTCGCAGCTGCGCTGTCCAAGCTTTCGGCCGCGGGCGCTTCGGTCACCGAGCTGCCGATGACCGAGTTCGCCAAGGCGCCGACCATCAACCCGCGCGGCATGATCACCGCCTCGGAGGCCTTCGCCTGGCACCGTGAGTTCATCAAGACGGGCGCCGCCCGGTACGACCCGCGCGTGCTGGCGCGCATCAAGACGGGCGAGACGATCACCGCGCCCGACTATCTGCAGCTGCAGGCGCTGCGCCGCCAGTTCATCCGTTCGATCAACGCCGCGGCCGCCGGCTACGACGCGATGCTGATGCCCACCACCCCCGACATAGCCCCGCCGATCGCCGAAGTGATCAAGGACGACGAGACCTACTACCGCATCAACGGCCGCATGCTGCGCAACCCCTCGGTGGTGAACCTGTTCGATGGCTGCGCGCTCTCGGTGCCGTGCCACGAAGCGGGCACCGCGCCGGTCGGGCTGATGGTGGCCGGCATCGGCAACACCGATCACCGCCTGCTGGCGGTGGGCGCGGCGGTGGAAGCGGTGGTGACGCCGCGGCGCGGCATCAACAGCTAGGCCCGTTCAGCGCGAAGCCAGGCCGTCGAAACAGGTGCCGAGCACGAGATCGACGATCTCTGCGTCGCTCTGCAGGCCCCCGGCCTTGAGGAACCCGAGCACCGGATCGCAGGCGCGCGCAAACAACGTATAGAGCACGGCGATCGCGGGCAGCTTCGGGTTGAGCGTGCCGTCGGCCTGCGCGGCCTGGATCCAGCCGCCGAGCGTGTCGCTGATCTGCACCAGCCGGTCGAGATAGCCGCGGTTGTTCATGAGCGCAGCCCGCAGGGTCGAGTTCTGGTGGGGCAGCGAGGGCATCTCGCCGGCCAGTTGCGCCTCCATCGCCCAGCGCACCACCGCGCGCAGCTTGTCGATGGGCTTCCGGTCGGCCAGCACCGACGCCAAAAAATCCTGCGTGCGCTGCATGAGACGCACCATCGCGGCGGCTGCGAGGTCTTCCTTGCTGGGAAAGTGCTTGTAGAGGCTGGCCTTGGCGATGCCGACGGAGGCGGCGACCTCGTCGACCGTCATCGATTCGAAGCCCTTTTCCGCCAGCAGGCGGTTGGCGGTCTGCACGATGGCCTCTTCGCGGGCCTGCAGCATCTGTTCCTTGAACGAAGGCTTGGCGGGGGCGGCAACAACGGTGTTCATGCGGAAATTCTAGTCTCGACCGTCGCCGTTCAGACGGCGCGCGCACGGAAATACCGTTCAGTCTTTTGCAGACCGAACAGTTCCGCTCAGGCGCTGCGCCCTTTGGAAACCAGCTTGATGCCCGGCATCAGCTCGGCCGCGAGCTCGGGCCGCTCCAGCGCGTAGTCGAGGTTCATGCGCGCGATCTCGACGTGCTCTTCGCCCAGCGCCTGGGCGCGGGAGCCCTGCCCGCGCTCGATGGCCTGCACCATCGCGTGGTGCGTGCGATGCGCCTGGCGCATCCACTGCTGGCCCTCTTCCATCGACGACTGCATCGGCAGCATCGCGCTCGGCGCGGCGAAGGGCTGGCCGCCGAGCATGTCCATCACCCGCTTGAGCGCGAGGTTGCCGCAGCCCTCGACGATCAGTTTGTGGAAGCGGTCGTTCATCTCGACATAGGCCGCGTAATCGTCGATTTCCATGGTCGGCTTGTTGACCGCCCTGTCGCCGGCGTCCAGGCAATCCTTCAGGTCGCGCAGCAATTGGCGCGGGGCGCCGTCCTCGGCCAGGAGGCGCGCGGCAAAGCCTTCGATCACGCCGCGCACGCGAATGGCGTCGGCCACTTCCTGCGAAGTGAAACGGCGCATCTGGTAGCCGCCACTGGGCGATTGTTCGATGAGGCCTTCGTGCTCGAGGCTGGCGAGCGCCAGGCGCACCGGCGTTCGCGAGGCTTCGAGCTTCTCGGCCAGCGGGATCTCGGCCAGCCGCTCTCCGGGCACGAATTCGCCCTTGAGGATCATGTCGCGCAGTTGCACGAGCACGCGGGATTGTTGAGAGTCCATCAGGAGGCGCCAGGAGCAGGAATGAGCGGATTCTAGGAGACCACGCTTCCATTGCACGCAGCATATTTGCCTTGGCTCGGTTGTTGCATGCACTTCTGTACAACATGTGTCAAAAACACACGCCGCACCTAGAGTTAACCCTGATTTGGAGCGCTTCGAGCCCCGAAACAGGGCGAAATCGTAGATGAAAGTTTGACCCGAATCAGGGATCACCAAGACAATGCATACAGTTGCATGCAATGTTTTGCAGCCCTCTTTTCGAAGACCCACGATGGAGCCCGCACGATGATCAGCGCCGAGCAAAACGATTTCATCACCCGCGTCGGACGCGACGCCCCCGCCGGCAAGCTGCTGCGCCGCTACTGGCAGCCGGTGGCCCTGGCCGACGAACTGGCGGGCCCGCGCCCGGTCAAGCCCGTGAAGCTCATGGGCCAGGACTTCGTCCTCTTCCGCGACGAGAGCGGCCAGCTCGGCATGCTCGACCGCGACTGCCCGCACCGCGGCGCCGACCTTGCCTTCGGCCGGCTGGAAAACGGCGGCATCCGCTGCGCCTTCCACGGCTGGCTGTTCGACGCCAAGGGCAATTGCCTTGAAACCCCCGCCGAACCCGCCACCAGCAAGCTGTGCAGCCGGATCAAGCAGTCGGCCTATCCGGTGGTCGAGAAGGCCGGCGTGGTCTTCGCGTACATCGGCGAGGGCGAGCCCCCCGCCTTTCCCGATTTCGATTGCTTCGTCGCGCCCGACACCCACACCTTCGCGTTCAAGGGCCTCTTCGAATGCAACTGGCTGCAGGCGCTCGAAGTGGGCATCGACCCAGCGCACGCCTCGTACCTGCACCGCTTCTTCGAGGACGAGGACACGTCGGAGAGCTACGGCAAGCAGTTCCGCGGCGCCTCCGCCGACTCCGACATGCCCATCACCAAGGTGCTGCGCGAGTACGACCGGCCCGAGATCAGCGTGGAGCCCACCGACTACGGTTTCCGCCTGAAGGCGCTGCGCAAGCTCTCCGAAGAAACCACCCACGTGCGCGTGACCAACGTGGTGTTCCCGCAGGCCTTCGTGATCCCGATGAGCGCGGAGATGACCATCTCGCAGTGGCATGTGCCGGTCGATGACACGCACTGCTACTGGTACGCCATCTTCACCAGCTTCACCGGCCCGGTCGACAAGCAGCAGATGCGCGACCAGCGCCTGAAGCTCTACGAGCTGCCCGACTACACATCGCGCAAGAACAAGCGCAACAACTACGGCTACAGCATCGACGAGCAGCTCACCGAAACCTACACCGGCATGGGCGACGACATCAACGTGCACGACCAGTGGGCGGTGGAGTCGCAGGGCGCGATTCAAGACCGCACGCGCGAGCACCTGGGCAGCACCGACAAGGGAATCATTGCCTACCGCCGCGTGCTGGTGAAGGCCATCGAGGCCACGCTCGCCGGCGAGACGGCGCCCATGCTCATCGATGCCGCGCAGGCGCGCACGATGACTGGCCCGCCCTCCATCGACGGCATCGGCCATGTGGTCGACGAGGCGGCCACCGAGACCTACTGGCAGGAGGCCGACCGCGCGCGGCGCCTGAAGTCCGACTGGGCCTCCGCACGCCTGGCTGCCTGAGCACGCACGCCATGAGCAGCAGCAACAACACATTCGTCGACCGCTTCGGCCTGTGGTCCGACGACCAGCACGCACAGGCGCGCGAACTGGTGCGCCGCATCGACAGCGGCGAGGTCGACCTGGTGCGCTTCGCCTGGCCCGACCAGCACGGCATCCTGCGCGGCAAGACGCTGGTCGCCACCGAGGCACGCTCGGCGCTGTGGGAGGGCGTGAACCTCACTTCCACCCTGCTGGCCAAGGACACCTCGCACAAGACGGTGTTCCCGGTCTTCACCACCAACGGCGGCTTCGCCATCGAAGGCCTGCAGGGCGGCGCGGACTTCACCATCGTGGCCGACCCCGCCACCTTCAAGGTGCTGCCGTGGGCGCCGCGCACGGGCTGGATCCTGTGCGACGCCTTCATGGCCGACGGCAAGCCCTGCCCCTTCGCGACGCGGCAGATCCTGCAGCGCGCGGTGCGGCAGCTCGACGGGCTGGGGCTGGACTTCATCGCCGGCCTCGAGGTGGAGTTCCACGTCTTCAAGCTCGAGGACGCGCGCATGGGCCTGGCCGATTCGGGCCAGCCCGGCGAGCCGCCGCGCGTGTCGCTGCTCTCGCACGGCCACCAGTACCTCACCGAGCTGCGCTACGACCGCGTCGACGGGCTGATGGAGCTGCTGCGCTCGAACCTCATCGCACTCGGCCTGCCGCTGCGCTCGCTCGAGATCGAATTCGGCCCGAGCCAGTTCGAGCTGACCTTCGGCCCCACGGCCGGCGTGATGCCCGCCGACACCATGGTGCTGCTGCGCAGCGCCATCAAGCAGATCTGCCAGCGCAACGGGCTGCACGCGAGCTTCATGTGCCGGCCGAAGATACCGAACGTCATGTCCAGCGGCTGGCACCTGCACCAGTCGCTGCGCCGCAAGAGCGACGGCGTGAATGCGTTCATGCCCGAGGCGCAAGGCCAGGACCTGAGCGAGATCGGCATGCACTACCTGGGCGGCCTGAAGGCGCACGCCTGCGGCGCGGCCGCCCTCGCGAGCCCCACGATCAACGGCTACCGGCGCTACCGCCCGTTCTCGCTCGCGCCCGACCGCGCGATCTGGGCCAGGGACAACCGCGGCGCGATGCTGCGCGTGCTCGGCGGCGTGGGCCAGAGCGCCTCGCGCATCGAGAACCGCGTGGGCGAACCGACAGCCAATCCGTACCTGTACCTCGCATCGCAGCTGTTCTCGGGGCTCGACGGCATCCGCAACCGCATCGACCCCGGTCCGTCCGCCGATGCGCCCTACGAAACGCCGGCCGAACACTTGCCGCGCTCGCTCGGCGACGCCCTCGCCTGCCTGCGCCGCGACGAGATGCTCAACACGCAGATGGGCAAGGTCTTCATCGACTACCTCTGCCACATCAAAGAGGCGGAAATCGCCCGCTTCAACCTCGAAGTCAGCGAGTGGGAACACCGCGAGTACTTCGACATGTTCTGAAAATGCGCCCCCCGGCTTTTCACTTCGCGTCGCTGCGTGTAACTCCACCCCCCGGGGGGGAGGCACGGCCCGCCTTGGGGCGGCCCGGCGGCGGCCGCCTCTTCGACTGAACTCTCAATGCCCACGATCCACTACATCCTCAAGGACGGCACCACCCGCGCGGTCGACGCCAAGATCGGCGCCAGCGTCATGGAGACCGCCATCCGCGGCAACGTGCGCGGCATCGATGCCGAATGCGGCGGCTGCTGCTCCTGCGCCACCTGCCACGTCTACGTGGACGAGGCCTTCGCCGACCTGCTGCCGCCGCCCGACGACATGGAGAGCGCATTGCTCGAGGTCGTCGCGTCCGAGCGGCAATCCAATTCGCGGCTGAGCTGCCAGCTCAGCGTGACAGCAGCCCTCGATGGCCTGAGGGTGCGCGTTCCAGAGTCACAGGTCTGACGCACACTCGCCCGCTTTGCATCCATTCCACCTGAAAGGCGTTTTTCCCATGACGACGATGACCAAGAGAACCGTTCTCTCGACCCTCCTGCTCGCCGGCTTCGGCATGCTGGGCACCGTGGCCGCGCACGCAGCCGACGAGCCGCTGCGCATCGGCCTCATTGCCACCTACTCCGGCCCCTACGCCGACTACGGCCGCCAGTTCGACGCCGGCATCGCGCTGTACCTGAAGGAGCACGGGGGCAAAGTGGGCGGGCGCACCGTCGAGATCATCAAGAAAGACACCGCCGGCCCCGCCCCCGATGCCGCCAAGCGCATCGCGCAGGAGCTCATCGTGCGCGACAAGGTGAGCATCCTCACCGGCCTGGACTTCAGCCCCAACGCCTACGCCGTGGGCGCCATCGCCACGCAGGCCAAGATCCCGACCATCGTGATGAACGCGGCCTCCTCGGCCATCACCAACAGCTCGCCCTACGTGGCGCGCCTGTCGTTCACCGTGCAGCAGGTCACCGACCCGATGGCGCGCTTCATGCTCAAGGAAGGCGTCAAGGACGCCTACACCGTGGTCGCCGACTACGCCTCGGGCGTCGATGCCGAGACCGCCTTCAAGAAGACCTTCACCGCCGGCGGCGGCAAGGTCTCGGGCGAGGTGCGCACGCCGATGAACAACCCCGACTTCTCGGCCTACGTGCAGCGCATCAAGGATGCAAAGCCCCAGGCCGTGTTCTTCTTCTTCCCCTCGGGCGTGATGCCGCCGGCCTTCCTCAAGGTCTGGAAGGAGCGTGGCATGGAGCAGGCCGGCATCAAGCTCTACGCCACCGGCGAAGCCACCGACGACAGCTACCTGGACGCCACCGGCGACGTGGCGCTCGGCCTCGTCACCAGCCACCACTACTCGTTCGCGCACAACTCGCCCAAGAACCAGAAGTTCGTGAAGGACTTCGCCGCCGACAACGGCGCCAAGCTGCGCCCGAGCTACTTCGCCGTGACCGCCTACGACGCGATGGCCGCCATCGACCTCACGCTGCAAAAGACCAAGGGCGACGCGAGCGGCGACAAGTTCATGGACGCGCTGCGCGGCCTGCGCTTCGAGAGCCCGCGCGGCCCGATCGAGGTCGATCCGCTCACGCGCGACATCGTGCAGACCGTGTACATCCGCAAGACCGAGCGCGTGAACGGCCAGCTGGTGAACGTGGAGTTCGACAAGTTCGACCGCGTGAAGGACCCGGCCAAGGAAAGCTCGAACTAAGCCCACCCGCACGCCAGCAACCAGCGCAGCCAGCAACAGGAGGCCCATGGGCATCGTGATCTTCGACGGGGTGGCCTACGGCATGCTCCTGTTCCTCATCGGCGTGGGCCTGTCCATCACGATGGGGCTGATGAATTTCGTCAACCTCGCGCACGGCAGCTTCGCGATGGTGGGCGGCTACGCGGCGAGCCTGCTGATGAGCCATTGGGCGCTGGGTTTCGGCCTCTCGCTGGCCGCGGCCTTCGTGGCTGCGGCGCTGGTGGGCGCGGTGCTGGAGTTCGTGTTCTACCGGCGGCTGTACCGCGCGCATCCGCTGGACCAGGTGCTGCTGTCGATCGGCGTGGTGTTCGTGTCGATCGCGGTGTTCACGTACTTCTTCGGGCCGACGATGCAGCCGTTCACGCTGCCTCCGGCGCTCGACGGGCAGGTCGCCATCGGCGGGCTCGAAGTGGGCCGCTACCGGCTCTTTCTCATCGTCTGCGGCGTGGCCGTGCTGGCTGCCCTGCTGCTGGTGCTGGGCAAGACGCGCTACGGCGCGATGGTGCGCGCGGCGGTCGACAACCAGCGCGTGGCCGCCGGCACCGGCATCCACGTGCAGCGCCTTTTCTTTCTGACCTTCTCGCTGGGTTGCGGACTCGCGGGCCTGGGCGGCGCGCTGAGCCTGGGCATGCTGGGGCTGGAACCGTCGTTCCCGCTCAAGTACCTCGTCTATTTCCTGATGGTGGTGTGCGTGGGCGGTGCGGGCACCGTCACCGGGCCGTTCATCGCGGCGCTGCTGGTGGGCATCGTCGACGTGGCGGGCAAGTACTACTGGCCCGAGGCGGGCGCCTTTCTCATCTACGTTTTCATGATCGTCATGCTGCTGGTGCGGCCCAACGGCATCGTCGCCAAGAAGGGGCTCGCATGAAAGCCTTCGCGGTTTCTCCGGCGCAGTTGCGCATCGCCGAGGTCGCCTTCTGGCTCGCGCTCGCGTCCAGCTTCTTCCTCTTGCCCGACAAGCTCACGCTCATGAGCCAGATCATGATCTTCGGCCTGTTCGCCGTGTCGCTGGACATGGCGCTGGGCTACGCGGGCATCCTCACCGTCGGCCATGCCGCCTTCTTCGGCGCGGGCGCATACGCGGCGGGCCTTCTCGCCAAGTACGGTTGGAGCGAACCCTTCACCGGCCTCGTGTTCGCGCTGGTCGTGGCCGGGCTCCTGGGCTACATGCTCAGCTATCTGGTGGTGCGCGGCGCCGACCTCACGCGCCTCATGATCACCATCGGCGTGTGCGTGCTGCTGTACGAGCTGGCCAACCGGCTCTCGGGCATCACGGGCGGCACCGACGGGCTGCAGGGCGTGGTCATCGCGCCGGTGCTCGGCCTCTTCGAGTTCGACCTCTACGGCAAGACCGCGTTCGGCTATGCCTTCGTCGTGGTGCTGGCGATGTTCCTCCTGGTGCGGTTGGTGCTGCGTTCGCCCTTCGGCCTGGCGCTGCGCGGCATCCACGACAGCCGCAAGCGCATGACGGCCATCGGCTCGCCCGTGGAGGCGCGCCTGCGCATGGCCTACGCCTTCTCGGCCGCGGTGGCCGGCGTGGCGGGCGCGCTGCTCGCGCAGACCACGCAGTTCGTCGGCATCGAGTCGATCGGCTTCAACCGCTCGGCCGAAGTGCTGATCATCCTGGTGCTCGGCGGCACCGGGCGCCTGTACGGCGGGATGATCGGCGCCATCGTCTACATGCTGGTGCACGACTGGTTCGCGGACATGAATCCGCAGTACTGGATGTTCTGGCTCGGCATCTTCCTGATCGCGGCGGTCATGCTGGGACGCGGCGGAATCATGGGCGCGCTCTCGCGCTTCGTGCGGACGGGCAAGGCGCGATGACTTCCAAGACGACCGCACACACCCTGCGCACCCACGACCTGGGCATCCGCTTCGGCGCCTTCCAGGCCGTGAGCGAGGTGAACCTCTCGCTCGAACCCGGCGCGCGGCAGGCGCTGATCGGCCCCAACGGCGCGGGCAAGACCACGCTCATCAACCTGCTCACCGGCGTGTTCAAGCCCACGAGCGGATCGATCCACATGGGCGGGCGCGACATCACGCGCCTGGCGGGCGACAAGCGCGCCCGCATGGGCCTCGCGCGCACCTTCCAGATCAACACGCTGTTCCCGAGCCTCACGCCGCTCCTGTCGGTGGTGCTGGCGATCAGCGAGCGCGAAGGGCTGGGCGCCACCTGGTGGCGACCGCTCAGGGGCTGCACGGCGGTGTTCGACGAGGCGCATGCGCTGCTGGGCACGCTGAAGCTCGACAGCCTGGCCGACGTGCCGGTCTCGGAACTGGCCTACGGCAAGCAGCGGCTGCTGGAGATCGCGCTGGCGCTCGCGGCCAGGCCCCGCATCCTCCTGCTCGACGAACCCGCGGCCGGCGTGCCCGAGGACGAAAGCGGCGAGCTCTTCGAGGCCATCGCGGCGTTGCCCGACGACATCAGCGTGCTCTTCATCGAGCACGACATGAAGCTCGTGTTCCGCTTCTCCCGCCGCATCTCGGTGCTGGTGGGCGGACGCATCCTGACCGAGGGCACGCCCGCCGAGATCGGCGCCGATCCGCGCGTGCGCGAGGTCTACCTTGGAAGCTCCCACCACCATGCCTGAAGCAAATAAAGAAGAAGTCCTGGCTTTCGACCACGTCACCGCCGGCTACGGCAACGCCGTGGTGCTCGACCGTCTCGACTTCTCGTTGCGGCAAGGCGAGAGCCTCGCCATCCTCGGGCGCAACGGCGTGGGCAAGACCACGCTGCTCGAAACGCTGATGGGCAACACCCGCGTGATGCAGGGCGCGATCCGCTGGCAGGGCGCGGACATCACGCGCTGGCCCTCGCACCAGCGCGTGCGCGCGGGCCTGGGCTGGGTGCCGCAGGAGCGCGAGGTGTTCCCCTCGCTCACCGTCGAAGAAAACCTCACGGTGATCGCGCGGCTGGGCGGCTGGAACCTCCAGCGGGTCTACGACTTCTTTCCGCGCCTGCGCGAGCGCCGCGGCAACTACGGCAACCAGCTCTCGGGCGGCGAGCAGCAGATGCTGGCCATCGGCCGCGCGCTGATGACCAACCCCAAGCTGCTGCTGCTCGACGAGCCGATGGAAGGCCTCGCGCCGATCATCGTGGAGGAGCTGTCCGCGGCGATCCGGCGCCTTTGCGAATCGGAAGGGCTGGCGTCGATCGTGGTCGAGCAGCACCCGGTGCTCGCGCTGGAGATGACGCACCGGGCCATCGTGCTGGAGCGCGGCACCGTGGTGCACGCCGGCCCGAGCGCGGGGCTCGCGGCGGACAAGGGGCTGCTCGAAGGCCTGCTGGGCGTGGGAATCGCCGAGGACGTGGCGGGCTGAACGACGGGGCCGGCGTCAGAAGGTGTGAATGAATTCGGCGCGCCCGAGCAGCCCGCCCAATTCATTCACACCTTCTCAGGCCGCGGCCTCCTGCTTCAACCGCTTCGCACAGCCCGAGAACCGCCATGCGGCCAGGCACGCCGCCACGAAGCTCAGGCCCCACGAGATGCACAGGTACGCGTACATGAGGAAAGCCAGCCCGATCTGCAGTACCGACTTCAAGAACGAGCGGCCTTCGCCGACGATGTAGAACTCCGCGAGCGCATGGACGCCCCACCACACGGCCAGCGGCAGCGCCGCCACGCACAGGCCGTAGGCCAGGCTCGCAGCCAGCGGACCCATGCGCCCTTGCGCCACCGCCCGGTGGACGACCTGGTAGAGGACGAAGCTCAGCACCACGGGGGCGGCCAGGCCGAAGGAAATGCAGAAGTCGAGGACCATGCGCGCACTGTAAGGTCGCGCCTCCTCGAAGGGAGTCGGCGCCCGCCGCAGTACCGGCGAACGCTACCGCGGGCCACGGCTCGCGGTACGAACCCGGATCAGCTGAGCATCTGCCCGCGGCTGCCGATCACGGCCACGTCCACGAAGTGCCCGCCTTCGCGGTTCGTGCGACCGTAGTTGATCTTCAGCCCGCCCAGGTCGAAGCTTTCGATGCTGGCCAGGCCCGCCATCACCGAGGCGCGCGTGGGTGAACCACCCGCACGGCGCAGCCCCTCGGCGAGCACGGCGGCGTTGATGTAGCCCTCCAGGCTCGTGAGCGAGAAATCCTTGGTGCCGTTGGCCACCATGTCGGCCTGGTAGCGGCGCACGATCTCGAACTTGGTCGAGTACGGCGAGGGCACCACGATCACGAAGCCCAGGCCCCGTGCGAGATCGCCCATCGCGGCCAGCGCGCTGGCGGTGATCGAGAGCCCGTACGCCGAGCTGTTGCCGCCCGCATCGCGCAACGCCTTCATGAAGACCGGCGCCGTGCCGGCCAGGCCGATGATCACGACCTGCGGCTTGGCCTTGGCGATGGCCTCGGCCGCAGGGCCGACTTCCATGCTGGTGGTGTTGGGCGTGGTCGCAATGACGGCCGGCTCCAGCTTGGCCTTGGCAAGTGCGGCCTTGAAGGCCGCCAGCACCGACTGGCCCAGCGGATCGTTCGAATGCACGAGGCCGATGCGGCTCTGGCCCAGCACGGCCGCCGTGGTCACCAGCTTCTCGACTTCCTGGTCGTAGTTCACGCGCACCCAGAAGGTGTTGGGCGCGGTCTTCTTGCGCAGCGCGACGGTGCCGGTGATCGGGCCGACCACGGCCATGCCGGGCACAGCGTCCATCACCTCGGAGGTCTGGCGGGTGCCCAGCGGGTGCAACAGCGCGAGCACCGAGCTGTCTTTCTCGAAGGCCAGCGCGTTGGCCTTGGCCACCTCTGGCTTGAAGGTGTCGTCTGCCATGACCAGCTCGACCTTGGTGCCGTTGAGGCCGCCCGCCTTGTTCAGCGCGTTGAAGAACGCGCTGGAACCCTGGAACAGCCCCTGGCCGTTGGCCTTCTCGACGCTGCTGTTGTCGAAGGTCGTCCCGATGCGGATCGGCTTGCCCTGCGCGAAGGTCGGCATGCCCAGGCCCGCGGCGGCGGTGGCGGCCAGACCGGTCAGCACACGGCGACGGCTGGTGGTGGGCGGCGCGAGGAACACGCGCTGCTCGGGAACGGTCATGGTCAGGGTCTCCAGAATTCGGTGACAAAAGCACACATTTCAAACAGAAATGTAACGCACGTCGCCGCTCCGGAGATGACAGCCGGCTACAGCAGTTCTTCGCCCACGATGGGCAGGAGCAGCCAGTTCTTGAAACGCAGCCAGAGAAATTCGCCCGGTTCGTCCTCGTGGACGATGTCGCCGCCGGCGTCGTCGTACTCGAGCCACTGCACGCGGCGGCCATCGGGCCCCAGGCGCAGCCGGTAGCCCAGGTTGATGCGCTGGCCGTTCATGAGCTTGTTGTAGTCGCCCACGAGTTCGGGGCTGTCGATCACCAGGCCCATTTCGGTGTTGACCGCGGCCGAGCGGTGGTCCAGGTTCATCGAGCCGACGAAGAAGCGTTCGTCGTCGACCACCGCCAGCTTGGCGTGCAGCCGGCTGATCGACTTGCCGAAATCCCCGAACTGGCCCGAGCGCCCGGTGAGCATGGGCGCGATCTCGTAGATGGTCACGCCGATCTTCAGCATGTCGGCGCGGTAGCGCTCGTAGCCCGCATAGGCCAGCGGCTCGTCGGTGGCGCCCAGCGAATTGGTGATCACGGTGATGCGGCCGCCGCTTTCGATGGCCTTCTTCATCATCGCCATGCCCCGCGTGCCCGGAATGAAATACGGCGAGCCGATCTTGACCTCGCGCCGTGCCGAGTTGATGACGCTCAGCGCGCCTTCGGTCACGCTGCCCGCGTAGGCCTCGTCGGCCTTGCGCGTGATCTTCTCGGGGTCGTCCACGAACAGTGTGCCGGGCGCCCAGTAGCGGTCCAGCTTGCCGGTGATGAGTTGCTCGCCGACGGGCGACTTGTTCAGCACGTCGCGCGGGCGGATCGGCACGTCGGGCACGGCCGTGCGCACGATTTCGTCGAATCGCCGCTGCCCTGCCTCGGGCGTCGTGCGCAGCGGCGCGATGCGCTCGATGGGCCAGGCGTGCGAACTGTTCCAGTAACGATCGAACCCGTCGGACATCTGCCGCACGATCGGCCCGCTGGAGATCACGTCCATGTCGATGAAGTTCGCGGCCGTGCTGCGCATGAAGTATTCGTTGCCGATGTTGCGCCCGCCCGAGACCGCGAAGCTGTTGTCCGCGATCAGCAGCTTGTTGTGCATGCGGTGGTTGATGCGGCCGAAATCGGTCAGCGAGAACAGGAGCCGCGTGGTCAGCGAGTCGGCGCGCGAAGGCAGCGGGTTGAAGAGCCGCACCTCCACGTTCGGAAAGGCCGAGAAGGTGCTGAACACCTCGTCCTCGCCGGCCGTGTAGAGGTCGTCCACCAGGAGGCGCACCCGCACGCCCCGCGCCGCGGCCTCGCGCAGCTCCTTCAGGAACAGGAGGCCCACGTCGTCCTTCTGGATCAGGTAGTACTGCACGTCGAGCGACTTCTCGGCGTGGCGCGCGAGCGAAATGCGCGCATCGAACGCGAAGGCCGCCTCAGGCAGGAGCCGGAAGCCCGAGAGCGCGTTGGAGTCGCCCGGCACGCCCTTGGTCGCGAGCTGCCCGAGTTCGGTCTGCGCCACGTCGGTGAAGGCCGTGGCCGGCGCGCGCGGCTCCGGCGGCGGCAGGCTGACGCAACCGGTCAGCCATGCAGCCGCAAGCGCCCCCAACAGGGCGGTGAAACCGCGGACGATGAAAGCACGCATGGGCCGAACTGTAGCGCGGGGCGCGCGGGCACGGAGCCTATGATCGCGCCGGCAAAAAGGAAAAAAAGCGTGCTCAACGGCTTGTGGCTGGGTTTCTTCGGGATGGCGGCGCTCGCGGCGCTCGTGCGGTGGCTCGTCGGCGGCGATCCGACCGTGTTCGCGGCGCTGGTCGAAAGCCTCTTCGCCATGGCGCGGCTCGCGGTCGAGGTGATGGTGCTGCTCTTCGGCACGCTCACGCTGTGGCTCGGGTTCCTGCGCATCGCCGAGGCGGCGGGGCTGGTCGGCTGGCTCGCGCGGCTGCTCGGGCCGCTGTTCCGGCGGCTCATGCCGGGCGTGCCCGCGGGGCATCCCGCGCTCGGGCTCATCACGATGAATTTCGCGGCCAATGCGCTGGGCCTGGACAACGCGGCCACGCCCATCGGCCTCAAAGCCATGCGCGAACTGCAGCGTCTGAACCCCGACCCGGTAACCGCCACCAACGCGCAGATTCTTTTCCTCGTACTCAATGCCTCGTCGCTGACGCTTCTGCCCGTCACCATCTTCATGTACCGCGCGCAGCAGGGCGCGCCCGACCCGACGATGGTGTTCCTGCCGATCCTGCTGGCCACGAGCGCCTCGACGCTGGTCGGGCTGCTCACGGTGGCCGTGGTGCAGCGCCTGCGGCTGTGGGACCCGGTGGTGCTGGCCTACCTGATTCCGGGCGCGCTGGTGCTGGGCGGCTTCATGGCGCTGCTGGGCACGCTGTCGGCGGCGGCGATCGCCTCGCTCTCCTCGCTGATGGGCAACCTCGCGCTCTTCAGCGTGATCATCGTGTTCCTGGCGGCCGGTGCGATCCGGCGGGTGAAGGTCTACGAATGCTTCATCGAGGGCGCCAAGGAGGGCTTCGACATCGCGAAGAACCTGCTGCCCTACCTGGTCGCCATGCTCTGCGCGGTCGGCGTGCTGCGGGCCTCGGGCGCGCTCGATTTCATTCTGGGCGGCCTGCGCTGGCTCGTGACCGCGGGCGGCTGGGATTCGCGCTTCGTCGATGCCATGCCCACCGCGCTGGTCAAGCCCTTCTCGGGCAGCGCGGCGCGCGCGATGCTGATCGAGACCATGAAGAGCCAGGGCGTCGACAGCTTCCCCGCCCTGGTGGCCGCCACCATCCAGGGCAGCACCGAGACCACCTTCTACGTGCTGGCCGTGTACTTCGGCGCGGTGGGCATCCAGCGCACGCGGCACACGGTGTCTTGTGCGCTCCTCGCGGAGCTGGCGGGCGTGGTCGCGGCGATCGCGGTCTGTTACTGGTTCTTCGGCTGAACCGCGCTCACTTGCGCGGCTCCACCACGGGGAACATCGGCTCGAAGGTGTCGAGCATCGACATCAGTTCGCCGAGCTTGGCGCGGTTGCCCTCGATCTTCACCTTGCCCGCGAGCACCGCCGCGGGAAAGCTCGTTTCCTTCAGCGTGACCGCGTCGAGCGTGGCGCGGCTCAGCGTCACCGTGGCGTCGGCCTGTGCCTCCTGGCCGGCGATGTGCGTGAGCGCCGAGTTCTCCAGCGTCAGCACGAACTGCTGGTTCGAATCGGTGAAGTTCCAGTTGATCACCATCGTCTTGCCCTCGGCCTTGGCCGCATCGAGCCGCACGCCCAGGAAGTCGAAGAAGAGATCGTTGCTCACCGCCTTGAGCGTGTCGGCGTTCGAGCTGCTGCCGCCCGGGATCTTCGGCACGCCGCCCCGCAGCTCCATCGCGCCCACCAGGTAGGCGCTGCGCCAGGTGCCGGCCTCCGACTGGTAGCCCAGCTGCTCGAGCGCATCGGCGCCGAGTTCGCGCGCCGCGCGGTTCGCGGGGTCCGCGTAGACGACCTGGCTCATCGCGCTGGCGACCCAGCGGTACTCGCCCTTCCTGAAATCGTCCCGCGCCCGCGCGAGCACGGCATCGGCGCCGCCCATGTATTCCACGGTCTTCCTGGCGTAGTCCACCGGCGGGAGCGGATTCAGGTTGGCCGGGTTCGCGTCGTACCAGCCCAGGTACTTCTGGTAGACCGCCTTGGCGTTGTGCCGCAGCGTGCCGTAGTAGCCGCGCGTGGACCATTCCTGCGCCAGGCTCGCGGGCATGCGCAGCGTCTCGGCGATGTCGGCCGCGGTGTAGCCCTGGTTGAGCAGGCGCAGCGACTGGTCGTTGATGAACTTGTACATGTCGCGCTGCTTCTTCAGCAGGTCGGCGATGCGGCCCTGGCCTGTCGTCGGCCAGTGGTGCTGGGCGATCAGCACGTCGGTCCTGTCACCGAAGGCCACGCGCGCCTGGTCGATGTACTTCGCCCACAGGTTGCCGTCGCGCACCTCGGCACCGCGGATCGTGTAGAGGTTGTGCATGGTGTGCGTCACGTCCTCGGCCATGTTCAGCACGCGGAACTGCGGCAGGTACATGAGCATTTCCGACGGCGCCTCGGAGCCCGGCACCAGCTGGAAGACGAACTGCACGCCGTCGATGGTGCGCTCCTCGGTCGCCTTGTCGATGGTCGAGGTCGGCGCGATCAGCGTGATGGTGCCGCGCGCGAGCGCCTTGCCCAGGCCGGTGTCGACCTGCCCGCGCGCGCCCGGCGGCAGCAGCGAGCCGAACTGGTACTGCGAGCGCCGGCTCATCGCATTGCCCGCGAGGATGTTCTCGGCCACCGCGGTTTCCATGAAGCCCGACGGCGCGATCACCTGCACCTTGCCCGCCGCCACGTCGGCTTCGCTCGCCACGCCCTTCACGCCGCCGAAATGGTCGGCATGGCCGTGCGTGTAGATCACGGTGCCGACGGGCTTCTTCGGCCGGTGCTGGTAGTACAGCGCCAGCGCGGCGCGTGCCGTCTCGGCGGTGAGCAGCGGGTCGATGACGATCAGCGAGGTGTCGCCTTCGACGATGGTCATGTTCGCGATGTCGAAGCCGCGCACCTGGTAGACGCGATCGGTCACCCGGAAGAGCCCGTGGATCGCATTGAGCTGTGCCTGCCGCCACAGGCTCGGGTTGACCGTGTCGGCCGGCTCGCTGGCCTTCAGGAAGTCGTAGGGCTTCATGCTCCACGCCGGGCGCGGGCCGGCGCCGGGCACCAGCGCGTCGGGCACGGTGCCGATGAAGCCGCGCATCGCATCCTCGAAGTCCTGCCGGTTGGCGAAGGGCAGCGTCCTGGCCATGTCGGCGTTGGCTTTCAGCGTGGCGGCCTCGGGCGGCTTGGGCGCGATCTGCGCCGGGGCCTGTGCGCTGCAGAGCGCGCAGGCCAGCGCAACCAGGGCCACGGAAAAGGAGGAAGGGGTCATCGGTGTCTCTTTGTCTTCGGTGGAGCAAGAACGAGGCGCGATTTTCCGAACCGACCGAAGCATTGGCAAATGCAAAATGTGCCGATCCTTTTTACGGAAAACGCAAAATGCAGCTGCGCCAGCTCCAGCACCTCGTCGCTCTTGCCGAGCAAGGCAGCTTCGGCCGCGCCGCGCAGGCCGTGCACCTGTCGCAGCCCGCGCTCTCACGCAGCATCGACACGCTCGAAGACAACCTGCAGGCCCGCCTGGTCGACCGGGCCTACGGCACCGTGCGCTTCACGCAGGCGGGAGAACTGGTGCTTGCGCGCGCTCGCGAACTCCTTGCCGATGCGCAGCAGATCCAGCGCGACGTGCTGCAGCTCGAAGGCCTGGCTGCCGGCAGCCTCGCCGTGGGGCTCGGCCCCTTCGCGGCCAGCACGCTCGGGCGCATGGCGCTGTCGCTGATGGCGCAGCGCCATCCGCAACTGCTCATGCGCATGGAAGTGGCCGACACCGTCACGCTCGGCGAGCGCCTGCACCGGCGGCAGCTGGACCTTTTCATCGCCGACACCCGCGACCTGAAGAAGCAGCCCGGCCTGAAGCTCGCCCGCCTGCCCGACCTGCCGGTGTCGTTCTTCGTGCAGCCCAAGCACCCGCTGCGCCGCCTGAAGCAGGTGACGCTGGAGAAGGCCATGGCCTATCCGCTCGCCGGCCCCAACCTGCCGGCCGAAGTGGCTTCGTACTTCGACCGCCACGGTCCTTCGGCCGGGCGCGACGACCGCGGGGTGTTCAACGTGACCTGCGACGACGCGGGGACCCTGCGCCACCTTGCCCTCACCGCCAACGCGGTGATCCTCGCGCCGCACGCGCCCGCCCTGAACACCGACACGGAGGCCCTCGTGCCCCTGCCGATCGCCGGCTTCGCCCGCATGCAGACGCACTACAGCCTGGTCACGCTCGCGGGCCGCACGCCCTCGGCCGCCGCCACCGTCTATACCCGCCTCGTGACGGAGTTGATGGGCCCGCTCAAGCGGTCCGCCGGGCACTGAGCCAAAATGGCCTTCCTGCCGACCACCGCCCAGCCTCTTTCGTGACCACTCCCCGCCGGGCCCAGCCGCCCACCTTTTCGCCCGACGAGTTCCGGGAAGCGCTCGGCATGTTCGCCACGGGCGTGACCATCGTCACTGCGTGCGCGGCCGATGGCACGCTGGTCGGGCTCACGGCCAATTCCTTCAATTCGGTCTCGCTCACGCCGCCGCTGGTGCTGTGGAGCCTGGCCCGCGCCGCGGGCTCGATGCCGGCCCTCAGCACCGGTTCGCACTACGCCATCAACATCCTGGCCGCGAGCCAGAAACCGCTGGCCGAGCGCTTCGCGACCAAGAACATCGACCGCTGGGCCGACGTGGAATTCACCCGGGGCATCGGCGGCGCGCCGGTGCTGGTGGGCGCGGCGGCGAGCTTCGAGTGCTTCAACCGCAGCCGCTACGACGAAGGCGACCACGTGATCTTCGTCGGCGAGGTCGAGCGCTGCACCCACAACGCAGGCGCCTCGCCGCTGCTGTACCACGGCGGGCGTTTCTACACGGAACACCCCTTGTGATGCGGGCCGCTGCGCTCACGCCCGTGCTGCTGCTGGCCGCGCAGACCGCGATGGCGCAGCAGGCGCAGGAGGCAACCGGAGCGCCCAAGCAGAACTGGTTCGACGACCCGTTCTTCCAGGTGTCCAGCGGCCTTGCGGCCTGCGCGAAACCCGAGGGCCCGTTCTATACCTCCGACGAACGGCGCTCCCAGACCCACTCGCGGCTGGAGCGCGGCACCAGCTGCTGGCTCGCCGGCAAGTGCACCGACAGCAACGCCTACCGCTACGACAAGCCGCTCGCGCCCAAGGTGCGCGCCGCGCTCATGGCCGTGCCGGGCGTGCGCAACGGCAGCGTGTGGGTCGTCATCCAGCGCCGCTGGGTGTACCTGCAAGGCTGCGTGCCCACGCCCGCATTGGCCGCGCGGCTCGAGCGCGCCGCGCGCGCGGTGCCCGATGTGGAGACCGTGGTGCCCGACCTGATGACCGGCACCCGAGGCAAGCCGCCCTACCCGGTGGCCGGCCGATGAAACAACGACAACGACACGAATGATCCAGCGCAAGACCCACCTCGACTCCCTCGCCATCGGCCTTCTCATCGCGTGCTGCGCGTTCTGGGGCCTGCAGCAGATCCTCATCAAGACGACCGTGACCGAAGTGCCGCCCATGTGGCAGGCTTCGATCCGCATGGTGGGCGCCACCGTGCTGCTGTGGCTGTGGTGCGCCTCGCGCGGCGTGCCGCTGTTCAACCGCGACGGCACGCTGTGGCCGGGCCTGCTCGCCGGGGCGCTCTTCGCGGGCGAGTTCGCCGGCATCTACCTCGGCCTGCAGCACACCAGCGCCTCGCGGCTCACCGTGTTCCTGTACACCGCGCCGTTCTGGGTCTCGCTGCTGCTGCCGCGCTGGGTGCCGGCGGAGCGCCTGCGCGGTTTCCAGTGGCTGGGGCTCTTCATCGCGTTCTCTGGCGTGGTGCTCGCGTTCAGCGAAGGCTTCGGCCACATGAGCTCGTCGCAGCTCATCGGCGACGCGATGGGCCTCGCGGCCGGCATGCTCTGGGGCCTGACCACGCTCACGCTGCGCACCACCAAGCTCGCCACCGCCAGCGCGGAGAAGACGCTCTTCTACCAAGTGGCGGTGACCGCGGCGGTGTGCCCGGTGCTGTCGCTCGCGCTGGGCGAGACCTGGGGTTTTTCGTATTCCACCTGGGCCTGGACCTCGATCGGCCTGCAGACCGTGATCGGCGCGTTCGCGAGCTACCTCACCTGGATGTGGCTGCTGCGGCACTACCCGGCCACGCAGATGTCGTCCTTCACCTTTCTCACGCCGCTCTTCGCGCTGGTGTTCGGCGTGGTGCTGCTCAAGGAGCCGCTGACGCTGCAGCTGATGGTGGCGCTCGCAGGTGTCGCGCTGGGCATCGTGCTGGTGAACCGGCGCCCCGCGGTGCAACGCACGGCATGAGCGCGGCCATGAACTTCCAGCAGGTCCTCGACGACATCGTCGCCACCCTGCGCCCACAGCTCGGCCAGGCCGGCACCGTGGGCAGCTACATCCCCGCGCTCGCGCGCGTCGATGCGCGGCAGTTCGGCATTGCGCTGCGCACCTGCGGCGGCGAAGAAGCGTTCGCGGGCGACGGCGAGGTGCCGTTCTCGATCCAGAGCGTCTCCAAGCTCTTCACGCTGACGCTCGCGATGCAGCGCATGGGCGATACGCTATGGGAGCGCATCGGGCGCGAGCCCTCGGGCAATCCGTTCAACTCGCTCGTGCAGCTCGAAAACGAACAGGGCAAGCCGCGCAATCCGTTCATCAATGCAGGCGCAATCGCGGTGGCCGACCGGCTGGTGAGCCAGGCGGCCGTCAATGGCGGCAACGCGAAGGCGGACATCCTCTCGCTGATGAGCGGCCTGTGCGGAGAGCCGATCGCGTTCGACGAAGAAGTGGCCAGGTCCGAGGCCGACACGGGCTTTCGCAACGTCGCGCTCGCGAACTTCATGAAGAGCTTCGGCAAGATCGACAACGACGTCGGCACGGTGCTCGACACCTACTTTCACCAGTGCGCATTGCGCATGAGCTGCCGCCAGCTCGCACGCGCCGCGGCCTTCCTGTGCCGCGACGGCGCGCATCCGATCGACGGCGGGCCCGAGATCACCGGCGAGCGGCAAACGAGGCGCATCAACGCGCTGATGCTGACCTGCGGCACCTACGACGCCGCGGGCGACGTCGCGTTCTCCATCGGCCTGCCCTGCAAGAGCGGCGTGGGCGGCGGCATCGTGGCGGTCGTGCCCGACAAGCTCACCCTCTGCGTCTGGTCGCCCGCACTGGACGCCACCGGCAATTCGCTGCTGGGCATGAAGGCGCTGGAGCTGTTCGTGACGCGCACGGGGCTCTCGGTCTTCTGAATCGAGCCGCGTTCCAAAAGCAAACCCGTCACGCTGAACTTGTCGAAGCGCCGCGCACGGGCTTCGACAAGCTCAGCCCGAACGGCTGGTCAGGCCGCCACTGCCGCCGGTGCCGTGCCCAAGCAGCCCATGCCATCCAGCGAGGCCTCGACCGCCTCTTCCAGCGGCGTGTGCGGCTCGTGCCCGAGGAAGGCCACCAACTTCGCGTTGCTCATCAGCACCGGCGTCTGCCACAGGTAGCGCATCTCGCGCATTTCCCGCAGGGTGGTGACGAAGGGCGAGGCCAGCGTCATCAGCCACCACGCGAAGGCTGTCACGCGCGGCGTGATGCCCGTGCGCCTCGCCACCACGCGGCGGATGGCGCTGCTCATCTGGGTGCCGTCGGTGTCGCGGTGGCCTGCCATGTGGAAACGCGCAAAGGGCTCGAGCCTGTCGCGCCGTGCCAGCAAGGCGACCATGGTGCGGGCCACGTCCGGCAGGTAGGACCATTGATGCGCGGTGTTCGCGCGGCCCGGGTAGCTCACGGCCTTGACCGGCAGCCCCGCCTTCACCAGCCCCTGGGAGAACCAGTTGTTGCCGGCCTTCGGGCCGAAGAAGTCGCCGGCACGCACGATCAGCACGCGGGCGCCGTTGCGGCTGGCGGCTTCGAGGCGCCGCTCCAGTTCGACCCGGATCGCGCCCTTGCGGGTGACCGGGTTCTGCGGCGCGTCTTCGCCAATCGATTCGGAGAAGGCATCGGGGCCGTAGTTGTAGACCGTCCCCGGCAGCACGACGGTCGCGCCTTCTGCCGTGGCGGCGGCGATGGTGTTGTCGAGCATCGGCAGCACCAGTTGCGCCCAGTTGCGATAGCCCGGCGGGTTGACCGCATGCACGATGACCGAGCAACCCTTCGCGGCGTCCATCACGGCCTGCTTGTCCATCGCGTCGCCGCGCAGCCAGGTGATGCCGTCTTCCTGTGTCGTCGGCTGCGCCATGCCGCGCCTGAGCGCCCGCACCGTCCACCCTGCCCGGCGAAGTTGTTGTGCCATTTCGCCGCCGATGCCGCCCGTTGCGCCGAGAACCAGGACCGTGTTGTCGTTTGCCATGAAATGCTCCAGAAACGTTGTCGATGGCTCGATTCTGGGTCGATGGTTGCTCCATTGGAATTGCCGAACATGAGCCAGCAGCTATACATTTGTGCATGACCTCGAACATCGGCTGGGAGCTCTATCGCTCGTTCCTCGGCGTCCTTCGGGAGGGCTCGCTCTCCGGCGCGGCGCGTGCGCTGGGCATCACGCAGCCGACGGTGGGGCGCCATGTCGCCGCGCTCGAATCGGCGCTCGGCGTGGTGCTGTTCACGCGCTCGCAGGTGGGCCTTTTGCCCACCGAAGTCGCGCTCGCGTTGCAGACGCACGCCGAAGCCATGGAAAGCACCGCGGCCTCGCTGGAGCGCGCCGCGACCAGCCAGGGCGAGGGCGTGCGCGGCGTCGTGCGCATCTCCGCCAGCGAGGTGATCGGCGTCGAGGTGCTGCCGCCCATCGTCGCGCGGCTGCGCGAGGCACACCCGGCGCTGAAGGTCGAGCTGGTGCTGACCAACCGCGTGCAGGACCTGCTGCGCCGCGAAGCCGACATCGCGGTGCGCATGGTGCGGCCGAAACAGGAGCAGCTGGTCGCGCGGCGCGTCGGCCAGATCGAGCTGGGTTTCCACGCGCGCAAGGACTACCTGGCCCGCCACGGCACGCCGCGCAAGATGGAAGACCTCGCGGCGCACGCCGTCATCGGCTACGACCAGCCCTCGGCGTTCGTGCGCAACGCGGGCAAGGCGCTTCCGGGCTATGGCCGCGACGCGTTCTCGCTGCGCACCGACAGCGACCTCGCGCAACTGGCGCTCATCCGCGCCGGTGCGGGCATCGGCATCTGCCAGGCCGGCCTCGCCCGGCGCGACGCCGCGCTGGTGCGCCTGATGTCGCGCAGCTTCTCGATGAAGCTGGAGACCTGGATCACGATGCACGAGGACCTGCGCAACAGCCCGCGCTGCCGCGCCGCCTTCGATGCACTGGTCGATGGGCTGCAGCAATACATAGGCGCTCCCGCACACAGGGGAAAATAGGCCGCGCACGAACACAAGCCTCCGAATGACCGAACCGACCGACACAGACAACCTCCCCCTCCAGGAACCCCGCCTCTGGCGCGACGACCTCTGGACCGCCCGCGTGATCAAGAACGAGGAAGACGACGGCTGGGCCGTCGAGATGACCCGCCACAGCGACCCCGAGCCCGCGCTGGTCGGCCCGTGGACCATGGGCCGCGACAAGAAGAACCCCAAGCCGCTCGACGGCCCCGCCTTTTCCACGCTGGTGAAGACGGCCGCCGAAGTGATCCGCCGCCACGAGCAGCAGCTGCACGCCACGCTCAACAAGAGCGTGACCGTGACGGCGCGGGGCGGACAGCGCGTTCGCGTGTCGCTGGCCATCGTGCCCGACGAGGACAACCCCTCGGCCACGCTGAGCGCACACGACGACGAAGACGACAGCGAGCTGGCGAGCGTGAACGTCTCGCCGGCCTTCAAGCTCACCTCGGGCAGCGCCACCGCCTGGATCGAAGCGGACTTCGCCCGCCCGCGCTAGCCGCCCCGGCGCCGGTGTGCGCGCGAATACCACAGGCGATGCGCATCCGCCAATCAGCGAAAGAACGTATGGTCGCCGCGGGGTGAGTTGAGAAGAATCCGCCCCAACGAGCAATCGTTACCAGTCCTTCATTCATACGACGCCCGCTGCCAGTGCTGCCAGCGAGGGGTCGGGCAACAAAGCCCGAATCGGTTTCACCACCGGTTCGGGCTTTTTTGTTTTCTCGGTCGCAACGAAGCCTTTTCAAAACGGATGCGCGTCATCCGGGGGCGCAGCCTTGCCGCGAGAAAAAGCACTGGTGACGAGCGCTCGTTTGCAGGGGCCGCGCCGCGGGAGGAGACACCCAACGCACGGCTTCGAAGGTCGGATGTTCCTCTGATGACTCGCACAAAACCAAGGCAAAGGAATTTGACATGACGAACGTTTCCCTCAACCGCCGCCAGCTCGTGAAGACCGGCGGCTCGATGATCGTGCTGGGCGCCGCGGGCGGCGTGGCCGGCCTCGCCGCCGCGCAGGAAGGCACGACGGTGAAGCTGGGCCTGCTGCATTCGCTCTCGGGCACCATCGCCATCGCCGAGGCCTCGCTGGTCGATGCCGAGAAGCTCGCCATCGAGGAGATCAACGCCGCCGGCGGCGTGCTGGGCAAGAAGATCGAGGCCGTGGTCGAAGACGGGGCGAGCGAGAACCCGGTCTTCGCCGAGAAGGCGCGCAAGCTCCTGGAGCGCGACAAGGTCGCCGCCATCATCGGCTGCTACACCTCGGCCTCGCGCAAGGCGCTGCTGCCGGTGCTCAACCAGGCCAAGGGCCTCCTGTTCTACCCGACCTACTACGAGGGCCAGGAGCAGGACAAGCGCGTGTTCTATCCCTCGCAGGAAGCCACGCAGTCGGTCATCGCGGCCGTGGAGTGGATGGCGCGCGAGAAGGGCAAGAGCTTCTTCCTCGTGGGCTCGGAC
>NZ_JXQQ01000073.1 GCF_000834655.1 Variovorax paradoxus | reverse complement strand
GACCACCGAGATGTCGCGCGAGACACGCGGCGCGCTGAGCACCTTGATCACCAGCGACGGATCGTTCGCATCGCGCGCGAACGCCGAGGGCATGATCGATGCGCCCATGCCGCTGGCTGTCATCCAAAGCGCCGTGGAGAGGAAGGACACCTCGTTCACCACGTCGAGGGCCACGCCCGCATCGGCCGCGGTGCCGTCGATCAGCGGGCGCACGCCGTACCCGGGGCGCACGGTGATGACGGGATGCCCACCGAGGTCGACCCACCGCACCACACGCGCCCTGGCCAGCGGATGGTCGTTCCTGCACACGAGCGCGAGGTGGTCGCGCATGAGCCGCTGCACCTCGACCTCGGCACCGGGCCGCTCGGGCGTGCCGATGCCGAAGTCCACATGCTCGCCGAGGATGCGCGAGATGAACTGGTCGGGCGCGCAGTCGTTGATCATCACGCGAACTTTCGGATGCTCTTCGCTGAAGCTGCGCACCGCCGCGGGCAAGAGGAAGGTGGCGAGCGTGGGCGTGATGGCCAGGGAAACGCGCCCCCGCTCGAGCGTGGCGAGTTCGCGAAAACCGGTCGAGAGCGAATCGACGTCGCGCAGGATGCGCTCCGCGGTGGGCAGCATTTCGTCGGCGGCAGCGGTCGGCTTGAGCGAGCGCGTGGTGCGGTCGAAGAGATGCGTGCCGAGGCCTTCCTCGAGCTGGCGGATCAGCATGCTCACCGCCGACTGGGTGACGAAGAGCTTTTGGGCGGCCGCGCTGAGCTTGCGCAGCTGATGCACCGCGAGGAACGCGCGCAGCTGGCGGATGGTCGGGCTGAACGTAGGACTGAAGTTTTCATTCATAAGATCAACTGATATTTGATACGAAATTTCTCGATTTACGAATGAATTTCGGCGGCGTTCAATCGCTCCAAATCAAGTAAAAGCAACAATCAAGGAGTCCGAATGACAGCACCGATCGCCCGCAAGGCGCAACCGCTTCGCAGGCAATTGATGCTGGCCATGTCCTGCACCCTCTTCGGCGCTGCCGCCTTGGCGCAGGCTCCCTCCGCCGAATTCCCCAGCCACCCGATACGCATGGTGGTGACCTTTCCGCCCGGCGGCAGCGCGGACGCCGTGGTGCGCATGCTCGTGCCGCGGCTCAACGAGAAGCTGGGCCAGCAGGTGGTGGTGGACAACCGACCCGGCGCCGGCGGCAACGTGGGCCTCTCGCTGGTGGCGAAAGCGCCGGCCGACGGCTACACGCTCGGGCTGGGCGCGGCCGGCGCGCTGACCGCCAACGTGAACCTCTATGCGCAGATGCCCTTCGACCCGGTGAAGGACTTCAGGCCCGTCGGCATGGTCGCGGCCACCCCGTTCGTGATCGTGGGCCACCCTTCGGTGGGCGCGCGCACGCTGCCCGAACTGATCGCGCTGGCCAAGGCGAAGCCGGGCACGCTCTCGATGGGCCACGGCGGCAACGGCACCGCGATGCACCTGTCGACCGCGCTCTTCGCGCAGATGGCCGACGTGAAGCTGATCGAGGTGCCCTACCGCGGCTCGGGGCCGGCGGCGCTCGATGCGCTCGCGGGCCAGGTGCAACTGGCGCTGGTCGACCTGCCCGCGTCGCTGCAGCAGATCAAGGCCGGCAAGCTGATCGCCTTCGCGGTGACCAGCGCGCAGCGCGTGCCCATGCTGCCCGACGTGCCCACCGTGGCCGAGGCGGGCCTGCCGGGCTACGACTCGACCGGCTGGTTCGGCGTGGTGGCGCCGGCCGGCACGCCCGCGCCCATCGTGGCGCGGCTGAACGCGGAGATCAACGCCGCGCTCGGCGACGAACAGATCAAGGCCGCGATTCGCAACCTCGGCGCCGAGCCGGCACCGGGTTCGACCGAAGCCTTCGAGGTCTACATCCGCAGCGAAACGAAGAAGTGGGCCAAGGTGATCCAGGGCGCCAACATCCGGCTCGACTGAAAAAAACGACGACAGAGACCACAGGCAAGAACGAACCATGAGCGACACCCCAATGCAGGCCGACGTTCTCATCATCGGCGCCGGCCCGGTGGGCCTCACGCTGGCGATGGACCTGGCGTCGCGCGGCGTCTCGGTGATCATCTGCGAGACACGCCGCTTCGCCGAGCCGCCGAACGTGAAGTGCAACCATGTGGCCTCGCGCACGATGGAGCAGTTCCGCCGCCTGGGCGTGGCGCAGAAGCTGCGCGATGCGGGGCTGCCCGCGGACTACCCCAACGACGTGGTGTTCCGCACCACCGCAACGGGCACCGAGCTCACCCGCATTCCCATTCCGTGCCGGCGCGACCGCTACACCGAGACCGAGGGCCCCGACGCCTGGTGGCCCACGCCCGAACCGCCGCACCGCATCAACCAGATCTACCTCGAACCCATCCTGCTCAAGCACACCGCGGCGCTGCCGGGCGTGCAGTTGCTCAACCGCACCCAGTTCGCGGGCTTCACGCAGGACAAGGACGGCGTGACCGCCATCGCCACCGAGATGGACAGCGGCATCACGCGCAGCATCCGCTGCCGCTACATGGTCGGCTGCGACGGCGGCAGTTCGGCGGTGCGCAAGCAGATCGGCGCCAAGCTCGAGGGCACGGCGGTCATCCAGCGGGTGCAGTCCACCTTCATCCGCGCGCCGCAGCTGCGCGCGATGATCCCCGGCAAGCTCGCATGGTCGACCTACGCGATGAACCCGCGCCGCTGCGGCACGATGTTCGCCATCGACGGGCACGAGACCTGGCTGGTGCACAACCATCTGAACGC
The DNA here is from genome assembly GCF_000834655.1 of Variovorax paradoxus. GTDB lineage: Bacteria > Pseudomonadota > Gammaproteobacteria > Burkholderiales > Burkholderiaceae_C > Variovorax > Variovorax paradoxus_F. The sequence continues at coordinate 1,513 of NZ_JXQQ01000073.1, read as the reverse complement.
CGAGGAGCCCGAGTTCGATTCGGTGGACCGCGACCAGGCGCTGCGCGACATCCTGGGCGTGGGCCCCGACTTCAGCTACGAGATCATCAGCAAGGAAGACTGGATCGGCCGACGCCTCGTGGCCAACCGCTTCCGCGAGGGCCGCGTGTTCCTCGCGGGCGACGCGGCGCACCTGTGGGTGCCGTACGCGGGCTACGGCATGAACGCCGGCATCGCCGATGCGCTCAACCTCTCGTGGCTGCTGGGCGCCTGCGTGCAGGGCTGGGGCGACGAGGCGATGCTGGACGCCTACGAGGCCGAGCGCCAGCCGATCACCGAGCAGGTGTCGAACTTCGCGATGGACCATGCGCAGAAGATGATCCGCGCGCGCCGCGCCGTGCCGCAGAACATCGAGGCGCCCGGCCCCGAGGGCGACGCCCTGCGCGCCGACATCGGCCGCGAGGCCTATGCGCTCAACGTGCAGCAGTTCTGCTGCGGCGGGCTGAACTTCGGCTACTTCTACACGGGCTCGCCCATCATCGTCGCGGACGGCGAGCACACCGCGCCGCCCTACTCGATGGGCGACTTCACGCCCTCCACCGTGCCGGGCTGCCGCGCGCCGCATTTCTGGCTGGCCGACGGCCGCTCGCTCTACGACGCGTTCGGCCCGGGCTACACGCTGCTGCGCTTCGACCGCAGCGTGGACGTGCGGCCGCTGGAACGTGCCGCGCTCACCTACAACATGCCGCTCACGGTGCTCGACATCGAGACCGCCGAAGTGCCCAAGGCGTACGCCCACCGCCTGGTGCTCTGCCGCGCGGACCAGCACGTCGCCTGGCGCGGCGCGCACCTGCCGTTCGACGTGTACGACCTGGTGGCCATCCTGCGCGGCGATGCCAGGCGGGTGCGCGAGCGCAAGCGGGCGCTGGCGTGGGAAGGCGTGGTCGCCGCCGCCTGAGCGTTGCCTAGCCGCGGCGTGCCGCGACGACGCGGTAGGCCAGCCACACGGCCAGCGCGGGTGCGAGCGCAAAGCTCGCGAAGAGCCATGCTGCGGCCGACCGGGCGCCCTCCACGCCGCCCGGCACCGTGAGCCCCGCCGCATTCGCCACCAGCCCCGCCACCGCCGCGCCCACGGCCATGCCGTAGAGCTGGATCGTGGTGATCGAGGCGGACGCCAGCCCTTCTTCCCCCTTCGGCGCGAGCGACAGCACGCGCGTCACCAGGTGCGGCCAGCCGATGCCCACGCCGAGGCCGACGACGGCGAGCGCCAGGGCAACCAGCGTCGTCTCGAAGCCCGCGCCCAAGTACCGGGAGAGCGCTGGAAAAGGCAGCAGCAGCGCGAGCGCCACGAGCCCCAGCGTGCAGGCCACGGGGCCGGCGCGCAGCATGCGGTCGGCTTCCGCGCCGCTGCGTCCGGACGACAGCAGCGAGCCCGCGCTCCAGCCGCCGGCCATCGCAGCCGTGAGGTAGCCCGCCGCGAGCGGCGAATGGCCATGCAGCAGTTGCAGGAAGTACGGCACGAAGATCTCGGTGG
>NZ_JXQQ01000072.1 GCF_000834655.1 Variovorax paradoxus | reverse complement strand
AGGGCTCGGAGATTCCGCCGCACACCGACCCGGTGCAGGCCGGACGCCACTACCGGCTCAACATCGTGCTCAAGTCGCCGCGCGCGGGTGGGGAGTTCGTGTGCGCCGACCCGATCTTCGCCACGCGGCGCATCAAGCTGTTCCGCCCCGACGCCTGCGAGCACAGCGTGACACGCGTGGTCGGCGGCAGCCGCTACGTGCTGTCGGTGGGCTGGGTGCTGCGCGGCCGGCCGCGCACGCCCTGAAAACACGCCGAGGTGGCGCCCGACACGGGCGCGGGCCTACACTCCCGCCTCGGTCATCACCCCTGCGTTCATACCTAGGAGAACCCATGGACACCCTGGAAATCGCCAACAAGCTCGTGGCGCTGTGCAAGGAAGGGAAATTCGACGAGGCCCAGGTGCTGTATGCGCCCGAGGCCGTGAGCGTCGAGGCCGGCGGCCCGCCCGGCCAGTCGCGCGAAGCGGTCGGCCTGGCGGCCATCAAGGCCAAGGGCGAATGGTGGACCGAGAACCACGAGGTGCATTCCATGCAGGTCGCAGGCCCCTGGCCGCATGACGACCGCTTCATCGTCGGTTTCAAGATCGACGTGACCATGAAGCCCACCAAGCACCGCTTCACGATGGAAGAAATGGCGCTCTACACCGTCAAGGACGGCAAGATCGTGCGCGAGGAATTCTTCTACACGATGGGCTAGAGAAGATGCACGGCGGGAGTGTTGCGATCCCCCTCGACTGGCGACACACGCTCGAGGCGCTCGACTGGAACGAGCTCTCTCACCTCTACGAGGTCGCCCCGCTCGGCCACAAGAAACCGGCAGACCTGCAGGTCGTGTTCTCGAACAGCATGTTCAAGTGCCTGGTCTATGAAGGCGATCGCCTGATCGGCGCGGGTCGCGCAGTGGCCGACGGCCGGGACTGCGCCTATATCTGCGACGTCGCGGTGCACCCCGACCACCAGGGCACGGGCCTGGGCAAAGCGATCGTCGCGAAGCTCGTCGAGTTCTCGCGCGGGCATCGCAAGATCATCCTGTACGCGGTGGCGGGCAAGGAGCCCTTCTACAAGAAGCTGGGCTTCAAGCGCATGCGCACGGCGATGGCGATCTTCGGCAACGAGCAGCAGGCGCGCGAGCGCGGGCTGATAGACGACACCTGATCGACCGGCGCTGCCGGCCCCCGACGGTTACGGCCGTTACGCGGGTGACGAAGCGCAAGGCCGCGTGCGTTGTGAACGGCGATCGTGCGCCGGATGATCCGGCACGTTCCATCCACACGCCCCACGCGCCATGCCTTTTGTTCCAGCCCCCTTCATCGTCCGCACACCTCGCCCTCGGCGGACTTTCCTTGCCCGGAGCGGCTGCGGCCTGCTCGCCGCCGCCCTCGGTACCGCGCGCTTCGCCGACGCGGCCACGCCCGTTGCGCACATCGAGGAGCGCCCCGACCTCGCCAGGTACTTCAAGGAAGCCGGCGTGCGCGGCACCTGGGTCGTGCTCGACAGCGCCACCGCGAAGCTCACCGTGGTCGACCGCCAGCGCGCCGAGAAACGCTACAGCCCCGCATCGACCTTCAAGATCCCCAACAGCCTGATCGCACTGGAGACCGGCGCGGTGAAGGACATCGACGAGATCCTTCCCTACGGCGGCGGCACCTACAAGCGCAAGGAGTGGGAGCGCGACATGAACCTGCGCGACGCGATCCGCGTCTCGCACCTGCCGATCTACCGAGAGGTGGCGCGCCGCATCGGCCTTGCGCGCATGAACGAGTGGATCGCGAAGCTGCACTACGGCAACGAGACGCTGGGCACCGAGGTCGACCAGTTCTGGGTCAACGACAAGCTGCGGATTTCCGCCGCCGAGCAGGTGCGCTTTTTGATGCGGCTCGCACAGCGCAGCCTGCCGATGTCGATGCGCGCGCAGGACATGGTTCATGAGATCACGCTGCTGGAAAAGACGCCCACGCAAGCCCTGCACGGCAAGACCGGCTGGTACGAATCGCCCGGCTTCTCGCTCGGCTGGTGGGTCGGCTGGGTCGCGCAGGCCAACGGCAGCGTGCAGAGCTTTGCGCTGAACATCGACATGCACGGCGAGGCCGACGTGGCTAGGCGCATCCCGCTCGGGCGCATGCTGCTCGCGCGGATGAACATCCTCGCCGCCTAGCGCCTGTGCCGGGCAAGCACTGAGAGAGGATGAGTTTTAGTCATTTCTCGCATGAGTTAATTGTGATTGAAGCGCACCGGCCGCACGGCTATCTTCAGCGTCTAAATCATTAAGAGACAAGGCTTTTTCCGGAGTGAGGCACTTCGGAAAAGTCGAGCGAGATCATGAAAATCCTGGCCGAGGGTCTGCAATTTCCTGAAGGCCCGGTGGCACTGGGCGATGGCTCGGTGGTACTGGTCGAGATGCGCGCGGGGCGCATCGTCCGGGTCGCGCCGGACGGTCAGATGCACACGGTGAGCGACTGCGGCGGCGGCCCGAACGGCGCCGCGATCGGGCCGGACGGCGCGCTCTACGTCTGCGACAACGGTGGCAGCGCCTATGTGCCGGGCCGCTTCACCTCCACCGGGCCCGCGCCCGGCTACGAGGGCGGCAGCATCCGGCGCGTCGACCTTGCCGGCGCCAGCACCAGCACCAGCACCAGCACGCTCTACACCCATTGCGACGAACACCGGCTTTCGTCCCCAAATGACCTCGTGTTCGACGCGCAGGGCGGCTTCTATTTCACCGACTTCGGCAAGAAGCATGCGCGTGCGCGCGACAGCGGCGGCGTGTATTACGCGTTGCCCGACGGCTCGCGCATCGTCGAGGTGGCGTATGGGCTGCTGTCGCCCAACGGCATCGGCCTGTCACCGGACAACCGCGTCCTGTACGTGGCTGAAACCGAGACCGCGCGGCTCTGGGCCTTCGACATCGTCGAGTCGGGCGTCGTCGACAAGCATCCCTTTCCATCGCCGCACGGCGGACGCCTTGTCTGCGGACTGCCCGGCTTCCAGCGCTTCGACAGCCTGGCGGTGCAGGCGAGCGGGCATGTGTGCATCGCCACCCTGGTCACGGGCGCGATCTCGGTCGTCGCACCCACCGGCGAGCTGGTGCGCCAGCAGGTGCTTCCCGACATCTACGTCACCAACATCTGCTTCGGCGGTCCGGACCTGAAGACGGCGTACCTGACGCTGTCGGCCACCGGCCAGCTCGTTTCGCTGCCATGGCCGGAGCCCGGCCTGCGGCTGCACTTCAACGCCTAGCCCATCGCCCATCGCCCCATCGCCCCATCGCCTGGAGAACACCATGAACCGTCGAGAACTCATCACTGCGCTGGCGGGGGGCTGCGGCGCCAGCCTCCTGGCCGCCCTGCCTTCGCACGCCGCGAGCCCCTACCCCAACCGGCAGGTGCGGGTGGTCGTGCCCTTCACCGCAGGCGGCGGCACCGACGTGGTCGCGCGGGCGATCGCGGTGAGCATGTCCGAATCGATGGGGCAGACCTTCTACGTGGACAACAAGCCCGGCGCCAGCACGGTGATCGGCTCGGAATACGTGGCCAAGTCGGCGCCCGACGGCTACACGCTGCTGGTGGCCAGCGTGCCGCACGCCACCAACCCCTCGATGATGAAGAACCTGCCGTTCGACACCGTCAAGGCGTTCGCACCGGTGAGCCTTGCAGTGCAGTCGCCCTTCATCATGGTTGCTTCGTCCACCTCCTCGATCCATTCGATGGACGAGGCGCTCGCACAGGCAAAAGCGCGGCGCCTGTCGTTCGCATCCACGGGCAGCGGTACCGCCGACCACCTGTCGATGGAACTGCTCGCACTGCAGTCGGGCGTCTCGATGACGCACGTTCCCTACAAGGGCACCGGCCCTGCGCTCGCCGACGTGATGGGCGGCCACGTCGACCTCATGTTCGCCAACGTGGTGGCGGCCGGGCCACTGGTGAAGTCCGGCAAGCTGCGCGCGCTGGCGGCATCGACGGCCAGGCGCTCCGCGTCGCTGCCCGAGGTGCGCACGGTCGGCGAGATCAGCGGCAAGCCCTTCGACGTGAGCGCCTGGACCGGCGTGCTCGCGCCCGCGGGCACCGACCCCGCGGTCATCGAGCGCCTGAGCGCCGAGGTGCGCAAGGCCCTGCAGACGAACGTCACGCGCGAGGCCCTGGTGACCAACGGCGCCGAGCCGGTGGGCAGCACGCCCGCGCAGTTCCAGACCTTCATCGCGCGCGAGATGCAGACCTGGAGCGCGATCATCGCCAAGGCCGGCATCACGCCGAGCTGATCCGCAGCCACCTGACCGACCGCAAGCCCCCATGCCATTCGCCATCATCGCCATCGACAAGCCGAACGCGCAGGCGCTGCGCGCTGCGCTCAAGCCCGCCCACCTGGACTACCTGACGGACCGCCAGCACATGATGCTGGCCGGCGGTGCACTGCTCGACGCCGACGGCCAGGCGATCGGCGGCCTGATCGTCGTGGACACCGACGATCCGCAGGTCGCGCAGGCATTCGCCAGCGAAGACCCCTTCAACAGCGGCCAGCTCTTCGCCTCGGTCCAGGTCATGCCCTGGCGCCAGTCGTTCTTCGACAAGCGGCGAACCCGCTGACCCGGCTCGCGGTCCGCGAGCGCCATCCGGACACGTTGCGGGCAAAATGCCCCGCAGGTGCCCTCATGAACACAAGATTTGTCGAAGCCTTCCTCTGGGCCGCGCGGCTGGGCAGCTTTCGCGCGGCGAGCGACCGGCTCCACATCACGCAGGCGGCGGTGTCCAACCGCGTGGCTTCGCTCGAAGAAGACATCGGCGCGCGCCTCTTCGAGCGCGACGCGCGGGAGCTGCGCCTCACGCCCGTGGGCGTGCGGCTCATGGACTACGGCGAGCGGCTCCTGGAACTGCGCCGCGAGATCGTCTCGCTGGGCCGGCCGCGCGGCGACATCCTCGGGCTGGTGCGCATCGGCGCCATCGAGACCGTGGTCCACACCTGGCTACTGGGTTTTCTGACCAACCTGCGCTCCACCTACCCGGGCATCGAAGTTCAGCTCACCTCCGAAACCACGCTCGCCCTGCACCGGGGCCTGCGCGAAGGCGCGCTCGACATCGCGCTGCAGACCGACCACATCGCCGGCGCAGGCATCGTGAGCACGCCGTGCCTGCCGATGCCGATGGGCTGGGTCGGCCCGCCCGGCGCGGAGCCGGTGCAAACCGTCGAGCACCTGCTGCGCCAGCCCGTGCTCACCATGAGCCCCGGCTCTCAACCGCACGAGGCGCTCAAGAACCTCTTTCGCGCGGCGGGCATTCCTCTCGGCAAGGTGCACTGCGTGAGCTCGATCTCGGCCCTCGCGCGACTGGTGAAGGCGGGCTTCGGCAATGCGCTGGTGCCGCTGCCGCCCTGCTATGAATACGTGGCCATCGGCGACGTGCGGATCATCGAGTGCGATGCGCTCATCTCGCCGCAGCGCATCGTGGTGAGCCACCTGGAAGCGGCCGACTCCGACGCGATCCGGCTCGTGGCCGAGCTGGCCTGCCGGGCTTCCGACCAGTTCACGACCTCGGCAGTCGCACCAACCTGGAGCGCGACTTCAGAGGGTTAACCCTCAAAACAGCGCATTTCGGCCCCGAAAAGGGGCCAGTAATTCTTGTGGCTGTCGCCCAAAAAAACTCGTTTGTGACAGTCCGACCCCGCGACGGAAGATCGCGCCTTCATTTTTCGAAGGCCCGCCTCCTCTTCCGCCGCCATGAACACACCTGACCCTTCTTCCTCCGCAGCGAACGCGAACGGCATGCTCTTCGTCGCGTCCGATGTCGAGCCGGCCGACGAGGCCGACTTCAACCGCTGGTACGACAGGGAGCATGTGGAAGAGCGCGTGCGCATTCCCGGCTTCCTCTCGGGCGCGCGCTATGTCTCGCTCGAAGGCGGGCGCAAGTACCTGGGGCTGTACCGCACCGAATCGCTGGCCGTGTTCGGCTCGCCGGGCTACCGCGCCGCGTTCGAGAAGCAGACGCCGTGGTCCATCGCCAACCTCGACCGCATGCGCCAGCCGATCCGACGCGTGTGCGCCGTGAGGGCGGTGACCGGCTTCGGCAGCGGCAGCCACGCGGTCGTGTTGCCGCTCGCGGTCACCGGCGACGTCGAGGCGCTGGTCTTGCGCGCCGCTGCGGCCGGCCGCCAGCTCGCGGAGCAGGCAGGTTTCGTGCAGTCGTACCTGCTCGCACCCGACACCACGCTCAGCACGCCGCTGCCGCGCGAATCCACCGAAGGCCGCGTGCTGCAGCCGATGCTGGTCGTCGAGACCAGCAGCGCCGATGCGGCACGTGCCGCACGCAGCACGGCAGCGGCCGCACTCGACGCCGACCCGGCCACCGGTTGGCTGCTCGCACTCGGCTGGAAGCTGAGCGCGGCCGAGCTCGCCTGATCACGCTTTTCCTCTCTCCATCTCTCCATTGAACAAGGGCATTTCCATGACCGAACACGTTCTCAAGGCCCCGGCCACCGCCGCGGCACCGCCCAAGATGGGCCGGCTCGCAATGGCCAGCTCGATCGGCACCACGCTGGAGTGGTACGACTTCACCGTCTACAACATCATGGCCGCGCTGGTCTTCAACGCGGTGTTCTTCCCGTCGTTCGATCCGCTCACGGGCACCATCCTCGCGTTCTCGACCTACGCGGTCGGCTACATCTCGCGGCCGCTCGGCGGCGTGGTGTTCGGGCACCTGGGCGACCGGCTCGGCCGGCGCTTCGTGCTGGTGGCCACGCTGGTCATCATGGGTGTATCGACCGGCCTCATGGGCCTGCTGCCCACCTACGCGAGCTGGGGCATCTGGGCGCCCGTTGCGCTGGTCGCGCTGCGCTTCGTGCAGGGCGTGGCGCTCGGCGGCGAATGGGCCGGCGCGGTGCTGCTGTCGATGGAGCACGGCAAGCCGAACGAGCGCGGCCGCAACGCCTCGTTCACGCAGATCGGCCCGTCGTTCGGCACGCTGATCGGCACCGGCTTCATCGCCGCCGTCTCGGCCTGGCTGAGCCCGGAAGACTTCATGGCCTGGGGCTGGCGCATTCCGTTCATCTCCAGCGTGGCGCTGGTTCTGTTCGGCCTGTGGCTGCGCCGCGGCGTGGACGAGACGCCGGTCTTCCTCGAGATGGAACAGAAGAAGGCCACCGCCAAGACGCCCGTGAAGGAAGTATTCACGCAGCACTGGCGGCGCCTCCTGGTGGCCGGCGGCTCGCGCATCGGCTCCGACGTGCTCTATGCGCTGGTGGTGGTGTTCACCCTCACCTACGTGACGACGGTGCTGCACCTGTCGCGGCCCCTCGCGCTCACCGCGACGATGATCGGCGCGGCCTGCAATGCGATCGCGGTGCCGTACTTCGGCAGCCTCTCGGACCGCATCGGCAGGAAGCCCGTGTACATCGCCGGCGCGCTCCTGGGCATCGTCTGGGCCTTCGTGTTCTTCGTGCTGATGAACAGCGCGCAGCCGATCGCGATCTGCGCGGCGGTGGTGGTCGGCCTGATCATCCACGCCATCATGTACGGCCCGCAGGCGGCCTTCGTGACCGAGCAGTTCCCGGGCCGCGTGCGCTATGCCGGCTCGTCGCTGGCCTACACGCTGGCCGGCATCCTGGGCGGCGGCTTCGCGCCGCTGATCATCGCGAGCCTCTACAAGTCGTGGGGCAGCACGGTGGCCGTGTCGCTGTACGTGACGGCGGCCCTCTGCATCACGCTGGTCGCGCTCTTCATCGCCCGCGAAACCGCCAAGAAACTCCTCGAAGCCTGAGACCGAGAACGACATGCATCTGCGTTTTGCCTGCGAAACCGTGAGCGCCGACGGCGCCCGCGCCATCGAACTGCGTTCCATCGAGCCCACCGCGCTGGTGGTGGCCGGATGGACCGGCCGCGACGTCGCGGCCATCGAACACCACATCGAGGAACTGGCCGCCATCGGCGTGCCGCGCCCTTCGAGCGTGCCGCTGTACTACCGGGTGGCCGCACAGCTGCTCACGCAATCGAGCGCCATCGAGGCGCTGGGCGACCAGAGCTCCGGCGAGGCCGAGCCCGTGTTCTTCTTTTCGGAGGGCGAGTGGTGGCTGAGCGTGGCCTCGGACCACACCGACCGCCAGGTCGAGAGCTATTCGGTCGCCGTCTCCAAGCAGATGTGCGCCAAGCCCGTGGCCCAGGTGGCCTGGCGCTGGCGCGACCTGCAGGCGCACCAGGACGAGGTCGAACTGCATTCGCGCATCTTCGAGGACGGCCGCTGGGTGGACTACCAGCGCGGCACGCTCGCATCGATCCGCCCGCTGGCCGCGCTGCGCGACGGCATGCCCTGCGCGGATGCGACGCCAGAGGGCCTCTTCATGACCTGCGGCACGCTCGGCGCGCTGCCCAATGCGAAGGGCGAAGGCATCCGCCCCGCCGCGCAGATGGAGATCGAGCTGCGCGACCCGCGCCTGCAGCGGCGCATCGTGCATCGCTACGCAGTCAACGCACTGCCGGTGGTGGCGTGATGCGCGGCACCCGCCACCTCACCGTCGCCGCCCTGCGCCAACGCATCGCACGCGGCGAGCTGTCGCACGAAGCGCTGATCCAGCAGGTGCTCGAAGCGGCCGCGTTGCCCTCGGCGCAGCATGTGTTCACGAAGACTTACGCCGATGCCGCGCTCGCGGCCGCGCGGCATGCGGATGCGGCGCAGAAGGCCGGCGTGCAGCTCGGCGCGCTCGCGGGCCTGCCGGTGTCGATCAAGGACCTGTACGACGTCGCGGGCGAGACCACGATGGCCGGCTCGGCCGTTTGCGAAGGCGAACCGCCGGCCGCACGCGATGCAGTCGCCGTCGCGCGGCTGCGCACGCAAGGCGCGGCCATCGTCGGCAAGACCAACATGACCGAGTTCGCATTCTCGGGCGTGGGCATCAACCCGCACTACGGCACCCCGCACAACCCGTGCGATGCGGGCACGCCGCGCATTCCAGGCGGCTCGTCCTCGGGCGCGGCCGTGTCGGTGGCGCTCGGCCTCGCGGTCGCGGGGCTGGGCTCGGACACGGGCGGCTCGATCCGCATCCCCGCGGCGCTCTGCGGGCTCGTGGGTTTCAAGAGCACGCAGTCGCGCGTGCCGCGCACGGGCGCCTTCGAACTCGCGCGTTCGCTCGATACGGTCTGCGCGATGGCGCGCAGCGTCGAAGACTGCCTCATCGCCGATGCGGCCATTGCCGACGCACCGCTGGCGGTGCGCCGGCGTCCGCTGCAGGGCCTGCGCCTGGCCGTGCCGCGCACGCTGATGTTCGACGGCATCGAGCCCGCGGTCGCGCGCGCCTTCGAGCGCTCGGTGCAGGCGCTGTCGGCGGCGGGCGCGCAGGTGGTCGAGATCACGCTGGCCGAGCTGGCGGAGGTCGCGTCGATCAACGCACCCGGCGGTTTCTCGCCGGTGGAAGCATCAGCGGTGCATCGCGAGCGCTTCGCCGCGAAGCGCGAGGGTTTCGATTCGCGCGTGGCCGCACGCATCGCGCTCGGCACCGAGGTGCGCGCCGCCGACTACATCGTCATGCAGGACCGCCGCCGCGACTGGATCGGCCGTGTCGAACATGCGCTCGAAGGCTTCGATGCGCTCGTCTGCCCGACCGTGCCGATCGTCGCGCCACCCATCGCGTCGCTGGCCGAGGACGCGGCGTTCTTCCAGGCCAACGGCCTCCTGCTGCGCAACACCTTCGCAATCAACTTCCTCGACGGCTGCGCGTTCAGCCTGCCGTGCCATGCGCCGGACGAACTGCCGGTGGGGCTGATGCTCTCGTCGGTGCGCGGCGACGATGCGCGGCTCGCGGCCGTGGCGCTGGCGGTGGAGCAAGCGCTGCGCTGAGACTCTTGCCCCCTCTCCCGTGCGCGGGAGCGGGTCGGGGTGAGGGTGCCGCTTGCGCTATCTTCAGCGCATGCCCCCGTCTCACCAGCCCCTCGTCGGTCGCCGCATCACCTTGCGACCCCTCCAGGCCTCCGACGCCTCTGCCCTCGTGGCAGCCGCGGCCGACGGGGAACTCTGGAACCTGCCGTTCACCGTCGTCCCCTCGTCCCAGACCATCGACGCCTACCTGCGTATCCCGCTCGAAGGCCAGGCAGCCGGGCACGTGATGGCCTATGTCACCGTGCTGCACGAGACCGGCCGGATCATCGGCTCCACGCGCTTCTGGAAGATCGACCGCATCAACCGCAAGCTGGAGATCGGCAGCACCTGGATCTCGGCGTCGTGGCAGAAGAGCTTCGTCAACACCGAGGCCAAGTACCTGATGCTGTGCCACGCCTTCGAGGAGATGGCCTGCGTGCGCGTGCAGTTCACCACCGACGAGATCAATGCGAAATCGCGCGCGGCCATCCTGCGGCTGGGCGCGACACAGGAAGGCATCGTGCGCCACGAGCGGATCATGCCCAACGGCCGCAAGCGCAACTCGGTGCGCTTCAGCATCATCGATGACGAGTGGCCGGCGGTGAAACGTCAACTGGAAACGAGGCTTCACGCATGACCCATTCCGTCGTCCCCACCGAAGAGCGGCACTTCGAGAGCCTGTACCAGGCGCTCGACACCGTGGCGCGCGAAAAGAAATACCTCGCGCAGATCCAGGCGCCGCCGTGGGAGAAATCGCTCGCCTTCTACCGCAACGTGCTGGCCGAGGGCTTCCCGCACGTCGTGGCGGTCGATGCCGGCGACCGGGTCGTGGGCTGGTGCGACGTGTCGCCGGTGTTCGGGCATTCGCGCGCGCACATCGGCATCCTGGGTATCGCCCTCTTGCCCGAGGCGCGCGGCCGGGGCCTGGGCACGCAACTGCTGCAGGCGGCCATCGACAGGTCGTGGGCGCGGGGGCTCACCCGCATCGAGCTCTCGATGCGTGCGGACAACCTGAACGCCAAGGCGCTGTACGAGCGGCTGGGCTTCGAGCACGAGGGCCTTGCGCGCCGCGCCAGCCTGATCGACGGCATCTACCACGACGCCTTCAGGATGGCGCTGCTTCGCTAGACTGAAGCATTCACTGCAATCGGAGAGCCCGCCCATGTGCAGAAGCATCAAGACCCTCTACAACTTCGAGCCCCCCGCCACCGAACAGGAGATTCGCGCCGCCGCGCTGCAGTTCGTGCGCAAGCTCAGCGGTTTCAGCGTGCCGTCCAGGGCCAACGAAGAGGCCTTCGAGCGCGCGGTCGACGAGGTGGCCGCGACCGCGGCGCGCCTGATCGATTCGCTCGTCACCGCGGCCGAGCCGAAGGACCGCGCGGTCGAGGCCGAGCGCGCCAAGACCCGCTCGGCCGCCCGCTTCGGCACCGCGCCTGCCTGAAAAGCCCTCGCCGATGCCTGTTGGCACGGCGTTTGATATCGTGTTTGCCGGCTGCGCCACCGATCCACGGCGCAGCGGACAAGCACATGAAAAAGACCTACACCGGCGGCTGCCACTGCGGCGCCGTGCGATTCGAAGCCGACATCGACCTGAGCCTGGGCACCCTTCGGTGCAACTGCGCCATCTGCACCCAGACACGCTTCTGGCCGGCCATCGTCGCGACCGATGCCTTCCGCCTGCTCGAAGGCGAATCCGAACTCAGCGACCAGATGCTGGACACCCGCAACAGCCACTACATCGTGTGCCGCCACTGCGGCGTGCGTGCCTTCGGCGTGGGCCATTCGCCCGAGACCGGTGCAAGCGCCTACGGCGTGAACGTGACATGCCTGGACGACGTGGACCTGGACGACCTGGCCAACTCGCCGATCAGCTACGTCGACGGGCACCGCGGTACCTGGCACATCGCACGCACGGCCATCGGCGCCTGACACGGCCATCGCCTTTCACGAACACCCGCACACAACACCAACACCACCAGGAGACAACTTCATGCCCATCGAACTCTGGCTCGCCTTCGTCGCGGCCTCCGCCGTGCTCCTGATCATTCCGGGGCCGACCATCCTCACGGTGATCAGCTATTCCATGTCGCACGGCCGGCGTGCCAACGTGCCACTCATCGCCGCGGTGGCGCTGGGCGATTCGACCGCGCTGGTGGTGTCGCTGCTGGGCCTGGGCGCGCTCCTGGCGACCTCGGCGTTCTGGTTCACGGTGGTGAAGTGGGTGGGCGGGCTGTACTTGCTGTACCTTGGCATCCGGCTCATGCGCGCCGGGATCACGTCCACCGAGATGGCCGCGCCCGCGGCGCCGGCCTCGCGCTGGAAGCTCTTCGCCAACACCTACCTGGTGACGGCGCTCAACCCCAAGGGCATCGTGTTCTTCGTGGCCTTCCTGCCGCAGTTCATCAGCCCGGCCGCCGACGTGACGCGGCAGATGTGGGTGCTGGCCGTCACTTTCGTGGCAATGGCTGCCCTGAACGCCACGCTCTATGCGGTGTTCGCGGGCTCGGCGCGCAGGCTGCTCTCGTCGCCGCGTGCGCAGCGCCGTTTCAATCTCACGGGGGGTTCGCTGCTGAGCGCAGCGGGCATCTGGGCGCTGATGGCGCGCCGGCCGGGATAAGCGCATCCGGCATGGCCCAAAAAAAAGGCCGCGAAGCGCAGAGCTTCGCGGCCTTTTTTTGCTTTTAGCGGTTCGGGTTGTTCGGCGCGCGGTCGTAGCGGTTCGGAACACCGTCGCCATCGCGGTCGCGGTCATAGCGGTTCGGCACGCCGTCGCGATCGCGGTCGCGCTGGGCGCGCGGCGGTGGGTTGTTGTCGTACGGTGCGACCACGCAACCGGCCAGGGCGGCCGATGCGGCCAGCAGGACTACCAGTGTCTTCATCATGATGCGTTTCTCCTTGGAGTGGTTATGGAACCGGGCTCGCCTCCTGCGAGCCGGTATGGCATTGAAGGCCACGCCGGTACGCGTTGGGTTTCTCCATTGAAGCCTTCGCGTGAAGTTCGTTACCGGATGTGGAATCTGCTGTGAACTTTGGCCCCGGGCCTGCACGCCGGCAAGGCGGCGACCCGCCCGTTCCCGAGTAGGCGAGGTTCCCGTGGTGCTTCGCGGAGAATGCGGGCAACCGTCTGAACCACCCCTTGCCTTCGATGCAATTGCCTGCGCTTTCCATTCACAGGGCCTTCGCCGTGGCCGTGCTGTCCGCGGCCTGCGCGCACCCGGCCTGGGCGCTCGTCGGCTTCGAGGACGTGAAGCGCGATTTCCGCTCCTCCGACACCGCCGTGCTCGACCGCAACGGCGAACTGCTGCAGCGCGTGCGCACCGACGCCACCGTGCGGCGCGGCCAGTGGATCGCGTTGGCCGACGTTTCGCCGGCGCTCCGCACGGCCATGGTGCTGAGCGAAGACCGCCGCTTCTACGAGCACAGCGGCATCGACTGGCGCGCGGTGTCGTCCGCGGCCTGGGGCAACCTCTGGAACACGCGCACCCGGGGCGCATCGACCATCACGATGCAGCTGTCGGGCCTGCTCGACGAGGACCTGCGCCGCGCATCGGGCGGGCGCAGCTTCACGCAGAAGATCGGCCAGACCGTCGCTGCCGCGCAGCTGGAGCGCAGCTGGCGCAAGGACCAGATCCTGGAGGCGTACCTCAACACCGTCCCCTTCCGCGGCGAGATCGTGGGCATCGACGCGCTCTCGCGCACGCTCTTCAGCAAGGCGCCCAGCGGTCTCGATGCGCGCGAGGCCGCCGTGGCCTCTGCGCTGGTGCGCGCCCCCAACGCCAAGCCCGCGCTCGTCGCGCAGCGCGCCTGCGAGGTGCTGCGCGCGATGGAGCCCGAACAAAAGGTCGATTGCGACGCGATCGACATGTTCACCAGCGCGGCGGTGCAGCGGCGCGCCTTCGATGCCAACGAAGGCATCGCGCCGCATGCCGCGCGACGGGTGCTGCGCGAGATGCGCGAGATGCGCGAGATGCGCGATGCGGCAGGCGTCAACCCGACCGCCCCGCCGAAGGCCAAGGAAGCCGGGGTTCGCACCACCTTGCGCGCGCCGCTGCAGCGCTTTGCGCTCGACTCGCTGCAGCGCCACCTGCGCGAACTGCGCGACCGGCACGTGGAAGACGGCGCGCTCGTGGTGCTCGACAACGCGAGCGGCGAAGTGCTCGCCTGGGTCGGCTCCTCGGGCCCGCTCAGCCAGGCGGCCGAGGTCGACGGCGTGACCGCGCTGCGCCAGCCGGGCTCCACGCTCAAGCCGCTGCTCTACGGACAGGCGATCGCCGAGAAGCGGCTCACCGCGGCATCGCTGATCGAGGACTCCTCGGCGCAGATCAGCACGGCGAGCGGCCTCTACATTCCGCAGAACTACGACCGCCAGTTCAAGGGCCCCGTCTCCGCGCGCACCGCGTTGGCCGCATCGCTCAACGTGCCGGCGGTGCGCACGCTGGTGATGGTGTCGCCGGAATCCTTCGCGCGCAGCCTGCGCGCGACCGGGCTACCCCTGCGCGAGAGCGGCGACTACTACGGCTACAGCCTTGCGCTCGGCAGCGCCGAGGTGTCGCTGCTGTCGCTCACCAATGCCTACCGCATGCTCGCCAACGGCGGGCGCTACGGCACGACGACGCTGACCGCTCGGCCGCCCGCGACGCCGGCCGACAAGGCCAGGACCGCGGCCGCAGCACCGCTGCTCGACCCGCGCGCCGCCTTCATCGTCGGCGACATCCTCTCCGACCCGAACGCGCGCACCCGCACCTTCGGCCTGGACAGCATCCTCTCCACCCGCTTCTGGACCGCGGTGAAGACCGGCACCAGCAAGGACATGCGCGACAACTGGGCCGTGGGCTGGTCGCAGCGCTACACGGTCGGCGTGTGGGTGGGCAACGCGAGCGGCGCGTCGATGTGGGACGTGAGCGGCACCAGCGGCGCCGCGCCCGTGTGGGCCGAGGTGATGCGCTTCCTGCATGCACGCGAACCCAGCCGCGCGCCCGCGCCGCCCGCCGGCCTGGTCGAGGCGCGCGTGGCGTTCGGCCCGGCGGCCGACGGCAACGCCATCGAGGCGGCGCGCAGCGAGTGGTTCCTGCAGGGCACCGAGCAGCCGCTCTTCGCGCTCGACACCGGCATGGCGACCGACGCCTTCGCCGCGCGCATCACCGCGCCCTCGGACGGCACCATCATCGCGCTCGACCCCGACATTCCGCCACTGCGCCAACGCGTGCGCTTCGAGTCCGAAGGCCGCGGCGTGCAGTGGCGCATCGACGGCAAGCCCTTTGCGCGCGGCAACAGCGCGCAGTGGCTGCCCTGGCCCGGACGCCACCTGATCGAACTGGTCGATGCCTCCGGCAAGGTGGTCGACCAGCGCCGGCTCGAAGTGCGCGGCGCGGGCGTGGTCACGAAAAGCGCGCACCGATGAGGGCGCTTCGCGGATGGCTCGGTCTCCTGCTGGCATGCGTCGCGATGCTGGCCTGGCTGCCGGCCGCGCAGGCCCGGCCGGTGCCGGTGCCCGCCATGTCGTCGCGCGTGGTCGACCTCACCAACACGCTGCAGGCTTCCGATGTCGAAGACTTGCGCCAGCAGATCGACGCGCTGGAGACCGACACGCACGCGCAGCTCGCCGTGCTGATCGTGCCGACCACCGGCGAGGATTCCATCGAGCATTTCGCCACGCGGGTGTTCGCACAGTGGAAGCTCGGCCGCGAATCGGAAGACGACGGCGTGCTGCTGCTCGTGGCGCTGAAGGACCGCCGCATGCGCATCGAGGTGGGCACGGGCCTCGAAGGCAGGATCACCGACATCCAGGCCGCCCGGATCATCGACCAGCAGATGACGCCGCGCTTTCGCAGCAGCGATTTCGCGGGCGGTATTCGCACCGCCGTGCAGTCGCTGTCGCTGCTGATCGGCGGCACGCTGTACGGCGCCGAGGGGCCTCAGGTTCAGGATGCGCAAGAAGTGGAGTCGTCCACGGACGATGCACCGCGGGAATCGGGTGGCGTCACCCCCGCGGGCTGGGCGCTCTTCGCGGTGCTGCTCTGGAGCATCGCCATCGGCGCGTGGCATGGCCGCCGGCGCGCGAAGCCCGACGACACGGCCCAGGCGTGGCTGGCGCGCCGCACGCCGGTCGAGGAGAGCGCGACCTATGCCTCCGGCAAGCGCAGGAAGCGCCGCAAGAACGCCGAACGGGTGCGGCCCCCCATGCCGGTGACTGCATCGGCATCGGCGCCGTTCAGGCGCTGGCCGTTCTCGATTGCCCTGCTGGCCGCCGCGCCGCTGGTCGCGGCGACCGTGCTGGTCAGTCCCGCACTTCTTGGAATGCTGCTCATATTGCCCGCGCCGATCGGTTTCGGCCTCGGAATCGCGTGCAGTCGCTCGGTTCTGGCTCGGATCGTCGCCGCCGTCGCGGTGCTGCTGATCGTGGCGCTGACGTTCGCCGGCAAGGTCATGAACCCGGGCGACCTGGCGCTGGGCATGCTGTACGCGGTGATCGCGGCGATCGTCCTCGCCTACCTCGCGGCCGTCGGCCTCGGGGCGCGCAACGCCTGGCGCGAGAGCCCGAGGGGCTTCTGGTCCCGCCTGATCTTCGTGCTCGGCGCCACGGCGATCCTGGGCACGACTTTCTACCAGGGCGGCGCGGACGACCTGTGGCTCCCGATGCTGCTGGTCGCCGCCGTGAGCTCGGCCTTCGCATTCCTGCCCAAGGCCTTCAACCTGGAGAGCGACGGCAGCTCCAGCGACAGCTCGGACAGCGGCTGGAGCAGCAGCAGTTCGTCGAGCGACAGTTCGTCGTCGTCTTCCTCGTCGTCTTCGTCGTCGTCGTCGGACGGTGGGGGCTCCAGCAGCGGCGGCGGCGCTTCGGGCAGCTGGTAGCCGGCGGCCCATCGGGCCAAACGCCACCTATCCACCGCCCCGCGACTGGCTTAGGATGGCGCCGCCTCCCACTCCCATGGCTCCCTATGGATTCATTGACCGCACTCTGGGGTGACTTCCTCGTCTTCGCGGGCGTCATCTTCGGCATCCTGCGGAAAGTGCCCGATGTCTTCTGGGCCGCCCTGATCGCGGCGGCGCTGGCCCTGTGGGGCGTGAAGGTGGCCAACCGCGACAACGCCCGGCACTTCATGCGGCAGCTGCGGCACGACAAGGACGAGAAGGCAGCCCAGCGGCTGGCGGACCTGCGCCGCGACGTGTACCTGCATGCGATCGACCAGTTCGTGCATGCGAGTTCGTACCTGAGCTCGCTGCCGATCGCGGACCTGAACAAGGCCGACGCGGCGCAGCCGCTGCAGGGCTTCTTCGCGGCGGCGGCCAAGCTGCAGATGGTGTCGGAGGCCAAGACCTCGGCGCTGGTGTCGGACCTCATCGGCACCTTCAGCGCGCTGCATTTCAAGCTCATCGGCGCGGCCCAGCCGATCCAGCAGGTGCTCAGCGAAATCGACTTCTACACGACGCTTT
>NZ_JXQQ01000071.1 GCF_000834655.1 Variovorax paradoxus | reverse complement strand
TACACGACGCTGGTCGCCGACGTGGCCGGCGTCATCACCGCCATCGAGGCGGAGCCCGGCCAGGTGGTGCAGGCCGGCACGCCGGTCGTGCGCATCGCGCAGGACGGCGCGCGCGACGTGGTGTTCGCGGTGCCCGAAGACCGCGCCCAGGCGATCAAGCCCGGCTCCGCAGTCACGGTGCGCGGCTGGTCCGGCGGCAATGAATTGCAGGGGCAGGTGCGCGAAGTGGCGGCCAGTGCCGACGCGGTCACGCGCACGTATTCGGTCAAGGTCGCCATCGATGCGGCCACCTCCCCGCCCCTGGGCGCCACCGTCTATGCGCGCCCGCAGGCCTTGGCCCACGCCAGCACCGCCGTGATGAAGCTGCCGACCAGCGCCCTGCGCCAGGAAGGCAAGGGCACCGCGGTCTGGGTGCTCGACAAATCGACGATGACGGTGCGCTCCCAAGCCGTGCAGGTGGCGACCGCCGACGGCAACGAAGCCGTGATCGGCGGTGGGCTCTCGCCCGGAATGATGGTCGTGGCCGCGGGCGTGCATGTGCTCTCGCCGGGCCAGAAGGTCACCATCTACCAGTCCAAGGAGGCGGCGGCTGCCGCCGCCAATGCGAAGGACGTCGCGCAGGCCGTCGAGCCTGTCGCCGCAACGAAGAAGGAGATCGCTGCAGGTGCCGCCAAATGACGGAAGGCGCAGCGACCACCACCGAAAAGCCCGCTGGCAAACCCGCCGGCTTCAATCTCTCCAAATGGGCGCTGGACCACGCGCCGCTCACGCGCTACCTCATGGTGGTGCTGATGGTGCTGGGCGCCTTCGCGTACTTCCAGCTCGGGCAGGACGAAGACCCGCCCTTCACCTTCCGCGCGATGGTCGTGCGCACCTACTGGCCGGGCGCGACGGCGCAGCAGGTGGCCGAGCAGGTCACCGACAAGCTCGAGCGCACGCTGCAGGAGGCGCCGTATGCCGACAAGATCCGCAGCTATTCGAAGCCGGGCGAGTCGCAGATCATTTTCCAGATCAAGGATTCCTCCAAGGCGGGCGACGTGGCCAATGTCTGGTACACGGTGCGCAAGAAGATCGGCGACATGCGCAACACGCTGCCGCCCGGCGTGCAGGGACCGTTCTTCAATGACGACTTCGGCGACGTCTATGGCGTGATCTACGCGCTGGAGAGCGAAGGCTTCAGCTACGCCGAGCTCAAGACGCTGGCCGACGAAACGCGCCAGCAACTGCTGCGCGTGAAGGACGTGGCCAAGGTCGACCAGTTCGGCGTGCAGGACGAGAAGGTCTACGTCGAGATCTCGCAGAAGCGCCTGGCGCAGCTGGGGCTCGATTTCAACGCGGTGCTCGCGCAGCTCGGCTCGCAGAACGCGGTGGAAAGCGCCGGCACGATCCAGTCGCCGCTCGATGTGGTGCAGGTGCGCGTGGCGGGGCAGTTCACCAGCGTCGACCAGCTGCGCGAGATGCCGATCCGCGGCACCTCGGGCAACCAGCTGAAGCTGGGCGACATCGCGGAAATCCGTCGCGGCTACATCGACCCGCCGGCCGTCAAGGTGCACCACCAGGGCAAGGAAGTGATTGCGCTGGGCGTTTCCATGGCCAAGGGCGGCGACATCATCGCGCTGGGCAAGGCGCTGAAAGTGGCGACCGCGCAGATCGACCAGCGACTGCCCATCGGCGTGAAGCTCGCGCAGGTGCAGGACCAGCCGGTGTCGGTGGCCAGCTCGGTCAACGAATTCGTCGGTGTGCTGATCGAGGCCGTGGCCATCGTGCTGGCGGTGAGCATCATCGCGCTCGGCCTGCACAAGGGCGGGCGCTTCGGCTGGTACATCGACATCCGCCCGGGGCTGGTGGTGGCGATCACCATTCCGCTGGTGCTGGCGGTGACTTTCCTTGCGATGAACTACTTCGGCATCGGGCTGCACAAGATATCGCTGGGATCGCTGATCATCGCGCTGGGCCTCCTGGTGGACGACGCGATCATCGCGGTCGAGATGATGGTGCGAAAGATGGAGGAGGGCTACGACAAGGTCCGCGCCGCCACCTTCGCCTACGACGTGACGGCCAAGCCGATGCTCACGGGCACGCTCATCACGGCGGCGGGGTTCCTTCCGATCGGCATCGCCAAGTCGGTGACGGGCGAATACACCTTCGCGATCTTCGCGGTGACGGTGATCGCGCTGGTGCTGTCGTGGATCGTCTCGGTGTACTTCGTGCCGTACCTGGGCACGCTGCTGCTCAAGGTAAAGCCGCACGATCCCGATGCGCCGCCGCACGAGCTCTTCGACACGCCCTTCTACAACGGCTTTCGCCGCGCGGTGGACTGGTGCGTGCAGCACCGGTGGCTGACCATCGGCGCGACGGTGCTGGTGTTCGCGCTGGGCATCGTCGGCATGGGCAAGGTGCAGCAGCAGTTCTTCCCCGATTCGAGCCGGCCCGAGATCATGGTGGACATCTGGTTCCCCGAAGGCACCTCGTTCGCGGCCAATGAAGAAGTGGCCAAGCGCGTCGAGCAGCGCGTGATGAAGGAAGAGGGCGTCAAGACCGTGAGCACTTGGGTCGGCTCGGGCGTGCCGCGCTTCTACCTGCCGCTGGACCAGGTATTCCCGCAGACCAACGTGTCGCAGCTCATCGTGCTCGCCAACGACCTGAAGGTGCGCGAGCGCCTGCGCCTGCGCTTGCCCGCGTTGCTGGCCGAGGAGTTCCCCGAGGTGCGCGGCCGCGTCAAGCTGCTGCCCAACGGGCCGCCGGTGCCGTACCCGGTGCAGTTCCGCGTGATCGGCACCGAGCCCGCGCAATTGCGTGAGCACGCCGACGAAGTGAAGGCGGTGCTGCGCGAGAACGCCAACATGCGCGGCGTGAACGACAACTGGAACGAGTCGGTGAAGGTGATCCGCCTCGAGATCGACCAGGCCAAGGCACGCGCGCTCGGCGTGACGAGCCAGGCCATCGCGCAGGCCTCGCGCACGATGTTCAGCGGCACCACCGTGGGCCAGTACCGCGAGAACGACTTGCTGATCGACATCGTGCTGCGCCAGTCGCCCGACGAGCGCGAGGCCATCTCGGACATCGCCAACGCCTACATCCCGACGAGCTCGGGCCGCTCGATTCCGCTCACGCAGATCGCCCGGCCGGTGTTCACCTGGGAACCCGGCGTGATGTGGCGCGAGAACCGCGACTACGCGATCACCGTGCAGGGCGACGTGGTCGAGGGCCTGCAGGGCGCGACCGTGACCGAGCAACTGCTGCCCAAGCTGCGCGAGCTCGAAGCCGGCTGGCGTGCGGCCGGGCAGGGCGCCTACCGCATCGAGGTGGCTGGCGCCGTCGAGGAAAGCAGCAAGGGCTCGGCCTCCATCGTGGCGGGCGTGCCGATCATGCTGTTCCTTGTGTTCACGCTCTTGATGCTGCAGCTGCACAGCTTCAGCCGCTCGCTGCTGGTGTTCATCACCGGGCCGATGGGCATCGCCGGCGTCGCCGGTGCACTGCTGGTGCTGAACCGGCCGTTCGGCTTCGTGGCGCTGCTGGGCGTGATCGCGCTCATGGGCATGATCCAGCGCAACGCGGTGATCCTGATCGACCAGATCGAGAGCGACCGTGCGGCCGGCGTGCCGGCCTGGGACGCGATCGTCGAGTCGGCGGTGCGGCGTTTGCGCCCCATCGTGCTGACGGCGGCGGCGGCAGTGCTGGCGATGATTCCGCTCTCGCGCAGCGTGTTCTGGGGGCCGATGGCCGTGGCCATCATGGGCGGGCTGATCGTGGCCACCGTATTGACCCTTCTGGCACTGCCGGCAATGTATGCCGCTGCATTCCGCGTCAAGCGGCCGCCAAAAGAGGCCCTGATTAGCGTTTAAAATGCGCGGTTGACCGATTTCAGGCGGGCGGTCTTTGGGTTGTGGATATCCGGTATCGGGTGTTCGTGGCACCAGGGCCGTCCGCCTTTGCATTCACCTGAAAAATTGGCATAGCGCGGGTGGCGAAATTGGTAGACGCACCAGGTTTAGGTCCTGACGTTCGCAAGAACGTGCCGGTTCGAGTCCGGCCCCGCGCACCAGCCACACCCCTCACAAGGAAGACATCATGACCGTGACCGTTGAAACTCTCGAGAAGCTCGAACGCAAGATCACGCTGACCCTGCCGGTCGGCACCATCCAGAACGAAGTCGATTCGCGCCTCAAGAAGCTCGCGCGCACCGTCAAGATGGACGGCTTTCGCCCCGGCAAGGTGCCGATGAACGTCGTAGCCCAGCGCTACGGCTACTCGGTGCACTACGAAGTCATGAACGACAAGGTCGGCGAAGCCTTCTCGCAAGCGGCCAACGAAGCCAAGCTGCGCGTGGCCGGCCAGCCCCGCATCACCGAGAAGGAAGAGTCGCCCGAGGGCGAGCTGGCCTTCGACGCGGTGTTCGAAGTGTTCCCCGAAGTCAAGATCAACGACCTGTCGGGCGCCGAAGTCGAGAAGCTCTCGGCCGAAGTGGGCGACGACGCGATCGACAAGACGCTGGACATCCTGCGCAAGCAACGCCGTACCTTCGCCCAGCGCGCGCAAGACGCCGTTGCGCAAGACGACGACCGCGTGACCGTCGACTTCGAAGGCAAGATCGACGGCGAGCCCTTCCAGGGCGGCAAGGCCGAAGATTTCCAGTTCGTGGTCGGCGAAGGCCAGATGCTCAAGGAATTCGAAGACGCCGTGCGCGGCATGAAGTCCGGCGACAGCCGCACCTTCCCGCTGTCGTTCCCGGCCGATTACCACGGCAAAGACGTCGCCGGCAAGCAAGCCGACTTCATGGTCACCGTCAAGAAGATCGAAGCCTCGCACCTGCCTGAAGTCAACGAACAACTGGCCAAGTCCCTCGGCATTGCCGAAGCCACCGTGGAAGGCCTGCGCGCGGACATCAAGCGCAACCTCGAGCGCGAAGTGAAGTTCCGCCTGCTGGCCCGCAACAAGAACGCCGTGATGGACGCGCTGGTTGCCAACGCCGAACTCGACCTGCCCAACGCCAGCGTGCAGTCCGAAGTCAGCCGCATGATCGAAGGCGCCCGCGCCGAACTGAAGCAACGCGGCATCAAGGACGCCGACAAGGCCCCGATCCCCGACGAAGTGTTCCGTCCCCAAGCCGAGCGCCGCGTGCGCCTGGGCCTCGTGGTGGCCGAACTGGTGCGTGCCAACGACCTGCAGGCAAAGCCCGAGCAGATCAAGGCCCACATCGACGAGCTGGCCGCGAGCTACGAAAAGCCGGCCGACGTGGTGCGCTGGTACTTCAGCGACAACAACCGCCTGGCCGAAGTCGAGGCCGTTGTCATCGAGAACAACGTGACCGATTTCGTGCTCGCCAAGGCCAAGGTCAGCGAGAAGTCGGTGTCGTTCGACGAACTGATGGCGCAGCAGCAACAAGGCTGATCCTGCAGCTGCCCGCAACGCCAATGGGGCTTGTGCTTTGCGGCACGAGCCCCATTTCACTCAGGCGTACAGTTCATACACAGCGAACGATTCATCTTCCGGAGAGCTAATTCATGATCGCAAACGAAATTCAAGGCCTCGGCATGGTCCCGATGGTCGTCGAGCAGTCGGGCCGTGGCGAGCGGTCCTATGACATCTATTCGCGCCTCCTGAAGGAGCGCATCGTGTTCCTGGTGGGCGAGGTCAACGACCAGACCGCCAACCTCGTGGTGGCCCAGCTGCTCTTCCTGGAGAGCGAGAACCCGGAGAAGGACATTTCCTTCTACATCAACTCCCCGGGCGGCAGCGTGAGCGCCGGCATGGCGATCTACGACACCATGCAGTTCATCAAGCCGGACGTGTCGACCATGTGCCTGGGGTTCGCGGCCAGCATGGGCGCCTTCCTGCTGGCGGCCGGCGAAAAGGGCAAGCGTTTCTCGCTGCCCAATTCGAAGGTCATGATCCACCAGGTGCTGGGCGGCGCACGCGGCCAGGCGACCGACATCGAGATCCATGCGCGCGACATCCTGCGCACCAAGGACCAGATGAACCGCATCCTGGCCGAGCGCACCGGCCAGCCGCTGGAAAAGGTCAAGACCGATACCGAGCGCGACTACTTCCTCACGGCCGACGAGGCCAAGGACTACGGTCTGGTCGACCAGGTCGTTGCCAAGCGCGGTTGAAGCTGCCCGGCGCCAAATAGCGTCATAGGGCGCAAAAGGCAAAAGACGGCGTTTTCCACACGGGAAACGCCGTCTTTTGTTTAGTTATCATTGTCCATACCCTGTCACGAGGCACCTGTCCATGGCCGAAAAAAAAGGCTCTTCCAGCGAAAAAACGCTTTATTGCTCGTTCTGCGGCAAGAGCCAGCATGAGGTCAAGAAGCTGATCGCGGGCCCTTCGGTCTTCATCTGCGACGAGTGCATCGACCTGTGCAACGAGATCATCCGCGACGAACTGCCGGCCGGTGAAGAAGCACGCGAAGCGCGCAGCGACCTGCCCACGCCGCTGGAGATCAAGACCAACCTCGACAACTACGTGATCGGCCAGGAGCCGGCCAAGCGCATGCTGTCGGTGGCGGTCTACAACCACTACAAGCGCCTTCGCCACAAGGAGAAGTCCAAGGGCGACGACGTGGAGCTCAGCAAGAGCAACATCCTGTTGATCGGCCCCACGGGTTCGGGCAAGACGCTGCTGGCGCAAACGCTCGCGCGCATGCTCGACGTGCCCTTCGTGATGGCCGACGCCACCACGCTGACCGAAGCCGGCTACGTGGGCGAAGACGTCGAGAACATCATCCAGAAGCTGCTGCAGAGCTGCAACTACGAAGTCGAGCGTGCCCAGCGCGGCATTGTCTACATCGACGAAATCGACAAGATCTCGCGCAAGTCCGACAACCCCTCGATCACGCGCGACGTGTCGGGCGAGGGCGTGCAGCAGGCCTTGCTCAAGCTCATCGAAGGCACGATGGCCAGCGTGCCGCCCCAGGGCGGGCGCAAGCACCCGAACCAAGACTTTCTGCAGATCGACACGACCAATATCCTGTTCATCTGCGGCGGCGCGTTTGCGGGGCTGGAGAAGGTCATCGAAAACCGCACCGAGGCTTCGGGAATCGGCTTCGGCGCCACGGTCAAGAGCAAGGCGCAGCGCAGCATCACCGAGGTGTTCCGCGAAGTCGAGCCCGAAGACCTGATCAAGTTCGGCCTGATCCCCGAACTCGTGGGCCGCATGCCCGTGGTCGCATCGCTCGCGGAGTTGAGCGAGGACGCGCTGGTCCAGATCCTGACCGAGCCGAAGAACGCGGTGGTCAAGCAGTTCACCAAGCTCCTCCAGATGGAAGGCGTGGACCTCGAAATTCGTCCGGCGGCGCTCAAGGCCATCGCGCGCAAGGCCCTGGCCCGCAAGACCGGTGCACGCGGCCTGCGTTCGATCCTTGAACAGTCGCTGATCGACACCATGTTCGAATTGCCGAATGCGACCAATGTCGACAAGGTGGTGGTCGAGGAATCGACCATCGACGAAAACAAGCCCCCGCTGCTCGTGTACCGCGAAGCGGCGAAAAAGGCGTAAAGCCAAAGACGCGAAGGATCTGCATGTCTGGCCATACCCCCCTGCCTCCCGAAGCACTCGACCTGCCGCTGCTGCCGCTGCGCGACGTCGTGGTGTTTCCCCACATGGTGATTCCGCTCTTCGTGGGACGCCCCAAGAGCATCAAGGCGCTCGAACTGGCCATGGAAGCGGAGCGCCGCATCATGCTGGTGGCCCAGAAGGCCGCCGCCAAGGACGAGCCCTCTGTCGAGGACATGTTCGAAGTCGGCTGCGTCTCGACCATCCTGCAGATGCTCAAGCTGCCCGACGGCACGGTGAAGGTGCTGGTCGAAGGCCAGCAGCGCGCACGTGTGAACCGCATCGATGACGGCGAGACGCACTTCACGGCCAACGTGACGCCCGTCGAGGCGGTCGAAGGCGGCGAGAAGGGCACCGAGGTCGAGGCCCTGCGCCGCGCGGTGATGCAGCAGTTCGACCAGTACGTCAAGCTGAACAAGAAGATCCCGCCCGAGATCCTGACCTCGATCTCCAGCATCGACGATGCTGGCCGCCTGGCCGACACCATCGCCGCCCACCTGCCGCTGAAGCTGGACAACAAGCAGGCCGTGCTCGACCTGGACGACGTCAAGGCGCGCCTGGAAAACCTGTTCGGCCAGCTCGAGCGCGAGGTCGACATCCTCAACGTCGACAAGAAGATCCGCGGCCGCGTGAAGCGCCAGATGGAGAAGAACCAGCGCGACTTCTATCTCAACGAGCAGGTCAAGGCCATCCAGAAGGAGCTCGGCGAAGGCGAAGAGGGCGCGGACATCGAGGAGATCGAGAAGAAGATCAAGCTCGCCAAGATGTCCAAGGAAGGCCTGAAGAAGGCCGAAGGCGAACTCAAGAAGCTCAAGCTGATGTCGCCCATGTCGGCCGAGGCCACCGTGGTGCGCAACTACATCGACGTGCTCATCGGCCTGCCGTGGAGCAAGAAGACCAAGATCAAGCACGACCTGGCCAACGCCGAGGCGGTGCTCAACGCCGACCACTATGGCCTCGAGAAGGTCAAGGACCGCATCCTGGAATATCTCGCGGTGCAACAACGCGTCGACAAGGTTAAGGCGCCCATCCTGTGCCTCGTGGGCCCGCCGGGTGTCGGCAAAACCTCTCTGGGGCAGTCGATCGCCAAGGCGACCGGCCGCAAGTACACCCGCATGGCGCTCGGCGGCATGCGCGACGAAGCGGAAATCCGCGGCCACCGTCGCACCTACATCGGCGCGCTGCCGGGCAAGGTGCTGCAGGGGCTGAGCAAGATCGGCACGCGCAATCCGCTGTTCCTGCTCGACGAAATCGACAAGCTGGGCACGGACTTCCGCGGCGACCCGTCGAGCGCGCTGCTCGAAGTGCTCGACCCCGAGCAGAACCACACCTTCGGCGACCATTACGTCGAAGTCGATTTCGACCTGAGCGACGTGATGTTCGTCGCCACGTCGAACTCGATGAACATTCCGCCGGCGCTGCTGGACCGCATGGAAGTCATTCGGCTCTCGGGCTACACCGAGGACGAGAAGACGCACATCGCGATCAAGTACCTCTTGCCCAAGCAGTTGAAGAACAACGGCGTCAAGGAAGAGGAACTCCTGGTCACCGAAGAAGCGGTGCGCGACATCGTTCGCTACTACACGCGTGAAGCCGGTGTGCGTTCGCTCGAGCGCGAGCTCTCCAAGATCTGCCGCAAGGTGGTCAAGGGCCTGCTGCTCAAGCAGATGACGCCCAAGGTCACCGTCGATGGCGCGAACCTCAACGAGTTCCTGGGTGTGCGCAAGTACAGCTTCGGTCTCGCCGAGAAGCAGAACCAGGTCGGCCAGGTGGTCGGCCTCGCATGGACCGAAGTCGGCGGCGACCTGCTGACGATCGAAGCGGTCACCATGCCGGGCAAGGGCGTGATCAGCCGCACCGGATCGCTGGGCGACGTGATGAAGGAATCGGTCGAGGCCGCACGCACGGTGGTGCGCAGCCGCTCGCGCCGTTTGGGCATCAAGGACGAGATGTTCGAGAAGCGCGACATCCACATTCACGTGCCCGACGGCGCAACGCCCAAGGACGGCCCGAGCGCGGGTGCCGCGATGACGACCGCCTTCGTGTCGGCGCTCACCGGCATTCCGGTGCGCGGCGACGTGGCGATGACGGGCGAGATCACGCTGCGCGGCGAGGTCACGGCCATCGGTGGCCTAAAGGAAAAGCTGCTGGCCGCCTTGCGCGGCGGCATCAAGACCGTGCTGATCCCCGAAGAGAACGCCAAGGACCTGCAGGACATTCCCGAGAACGTGAAGAACGGCCTCGAGATCGTGCCCGTGAAGTGGATCGACAAGGTGCTGGAGATCGCGCTCGAGAAGATGCCCGAGCCGCTGTCGGACGAAGAGGTCGCTGCCTCTGCGGCTGCGGTGGCCGAGCTTGCCAAGCAGCGCGCCGGTACGCCGGCTTCCGAGGGGCCGGTCAAACATTGATCGTGTGAATTTGCCGAGGCCCGAAAAACTGGTATATAATTCGAGGCTCGAAACGCGGGAATAGCTCAGTTGGTAGAGCGCAACCTTGCCAAGGTTGAGGTCGAGAGTTCGAGACTCTTTTCCCGCTCCAGTTTTGAAAAAGGGAAGCAACAGCTTCCCTTTTTTTCGCAAGTTCGGTTTCGTTTTTCTGCGTGGCGCGATAGCAAAGCGGTTATGCAACGGATTGCAAATCCGTCTAGCCCGGTTCGACTCCGGGTCGCGCCTCCACCTTCTCGTTAGACACGATTCGACCCGACAGACAAGCCCCGCCAACCACCGTTGCCGGGGCTTGTTTCGTTTGGGTTATCGTCGATGTTCAACCTGACGCCCGGATGGTGAAATTGGTAGACACATCGGACTTAAAATCCGCCGCTTCCTTGATCGGGGCATACGGGTTCGACCCCCGTTCCGGGTACCAAACTTAAAAAAGGAGCACTCGATGCCTCGCTACAACGCTCCATTTGAAATCCACGTGCATGGCGACGTGCCATTGCGTCCGGACGTGAGCTTCGAGCAGATCCAGGAAGCGCTCAAGCCGCTCTGGAAATATGCAGGCGCCAAGTCGCTGGCCGACGGCGCCACCAGCACCTACGAAGAAGAACCCGGCATCCGATTCGAGCAGAAGGACCACACGCTGCAGATCTGCTGGACCGTGCCCGGCGACGAAGACTTCCGCCAGGCCCTGGACGAGATGTGCATGGCGCTGAACGAACTGTCGGACCGCGGCGCCGCCATCGAGGTGACCTTCTACGACACCGACTTCGACGAGGAAGAGGGCGACCCCGACGAAGAGTCGCGCGACGATTTCCTGATGCTGTTCGTCGGCCCGAACCCGGCCGCGATCATGCAGGTGCAGCGCGACCTGCTGGTGGAAGACGTCGTCAACCTCATGGAGCGCCACTTCGACGGCGCCGAGCTGGGTGGCGTGGTCTCCGAAATCGATCGCCTCTTCAGCGACCGTTTCGACGCGCTGGTGAACTCGCTCGAGATCGGCAAGCGCCCGCGCGGCACGGGTGGCCCCGGCAGCGGCGGAAGCGGCGGTGGCCACGGCGGCGGTCGCCGTCCGCGTCACCTGCACTGACCCGCAACCACTCGCCCCGAGTCAAGGCCGCATGGCCCTGTTTCCCGCCTCAGCGCTGCTCCCGGGCGTGCGCAAGCGCGAGGTGTTCGGCTGGGCGATGTACGACTTCGCCAATTCGGGCTACACGACGGTCGTCATCACCGCCGTGTTCGCCGCCTACTTCGTGGGCGGCATCGCGAAGGGCGCGCCCTGGGCCGCGTTCGCGTGGACCGCGGCGCTCAGCATCTCCTACGCGATCGTGATGCTCACGATGCCCGCCATCGGCGCCTGGGCCGACCTGCGCGGCGCCAAGAAGCGCGTGCTGGTCATTGCCACAACCGGCTGCGTGCTGGCCACGGCCGCGCTGGCGCTCATGCCGCGTTTTGCAGAGGCCTCGGGCGGCGTTGCGCTGGCCATGCTGCTCGTGATCGTCTCCAACGCTTTCTATTCCTACGGAGAGTCCCTCACGGGCGCTTTCCTTCCCGAACTTGCAACGCCCGAAGGCATGGGCAAGGTGAGCGGATGGGGCTGGAGCTTCGGCTACGTCGGCGGCATGCTGACGCTGGGCATCTGCCTGGCCTACGTGCTCTGGTCGCAGTCCAAGGGCCTGCCGGCCTCGCATTTCGTCCCGGTCACGATGCTGATCACGGCCGCGATCTACGGCGCCGCGGCCTGCGCCACCTTCGCGCTGCTGCCCGAACGGGCGCAGCCCAAACCCACCGAAAACGAACTCGGCGCATGGCAGCAACTGCGCGCCACCTACCGGCAGGCGCGCGCCTACCGTGACTTCATGTGGCTGCTGGTCTGCACCGTCTGCTACCAGGGCGGCGTGGCGGTCGCGATCACGCTTGCAGCGATCTACGCCGAGCAGGTGATCGGCTTCGTGGCGAGCGAGACGATGGTGCTGATCTTCGTGCTCAACCTGGCCGCCGCCATCGGCGCGTTCTCGTTCGGCTACATCCAGGACCGCATCGGCCACAAGGTCTCGCTCGCGTGCACGCTGGTGGCGTGGGTCGCGGTCTGCGTGATCGCAGCCGTGGTGACGACCAAGGGCGGCTTCTGGTGGGCCGCCGCCATTGCAGGACTCGCGATGGGATCGAGCCAGTCCGCCGGCCGCGCGATGACGGGCTATCTGGCGCCGCCGCAGCAGCTGGCGGAATTCTTCGGGCTCTGGACCTTCGCGACGCGGCTGGCCAGCATCATCGGCCCGCTGAGCTTTGGCGCGATCACCTGGGCCACGGGCGGCAACCAGCGCATCGCGATCCTCTCGACCGCGGTGCTGTTCGTGGCGGGGTTGCTGCTGCTGCTGCCGATCGACATGCGGCGCGGCCGCGAGGCCGCGCTGCGCAGCTCGTAGATCAGGGCAGCTTGTCGCCGAACAGGCTGTTGTTGGTCAGCGGCCAGCCCGCGGCCGGTGCGTAGCGCACGGTCCAGTTGGCCGGATTCTTCACGCGGGCCGCGAAGGCGCCCAGGTCCGAGCGGTCCAGCGATCCGGTGTAGATCGCATTGGTCTGGTTGGCCGGCGACACCGTGAATGAGAAGCCCGTGCCTGCCGTCGTGATCGCATCGGGAATGGTGCCCGCGGCGCCACCCAGCGTGAGGCTTGCAAGGTAATTGCCGACCGAGGTGATCTTGCCCGCAGCGCCCACGCCCAGCCCATCGATGGTGCCGCCGGTGAACGCGTAGATCGTTTCGGATTTGCCGATGCCGCCCGGCGAGCCGAGCGTGGTGCCCTTGTCCGCGATCGGATTGCCCGTGACGTCGGTCTGGATCGTCACGATGGTGCCGGCGGGCAGGTTCTGGTCCGCGGTCCAGACGAAGGCCGTCTCGTTGGTGATGTCGGTGAACTCCAGGGTGCCCGCCTTGCGGTCGCGGTCGGTGAAGGTGACCTGCGTGCCGCCGTTGACTGCCTTCAGCAGCACGAAGGCATAGGCGTCGGGCGCCTCGGCATTGCCGGCCATGAACAGCAGGTCGCCGGCAACCAGTTGCGTCGGCGCGCCGGCGGTCACGAAATTCAGCTTCGTGGCGTCCGAGATCCCCGCAAAGGCGTTGCCGACGGGGTCGGTGATCGCGTTGGCGTCCACCGTCACGTAATAGCCCGTGTCGGCCGTGAGCTTGGTGGTCGGCACGAGCGTGAGCACGTTGAACGCCAGTTGCAAGCGCGCGGCCGGGCTGGCGGCGTTGAAGGTCTCGACCACGCTGCCGTCGGCCTTGTGCAGCACGATGCTGCCCGCACCCAGGCGGATCGCCTCGTTGAATGCCAGCACGATCGACGTGTCGAAATTGACGCCCACGCGGCCCGCGGTGGGCGAGGCGGTCTTGAGCACCGGGCCGGCCGTGTCCACCCACGGCTGGCCCAGGCGCACGACGAAGCCGTCGAACTTCTGGTCGGCCGCATCCAGGTCCTTCGAGACTTTGGTCTGGCCGGGCCAGACGGTGTCGCCGTTGTCCAGCAACAGCTGCACCTGCGTGCCTGCCTTCACCGGCCCCGGCACTTCGACGGTCGACTCGAAGCTGCCGCCCGTTTCCTTGCGCAGCTTGTCCAGGTCGTTCGACAGCTCGACCGGCGCCGTGGCCGGATTGCCGTTCCAGGAGAAGAGCGCGAAGTTGCGGTCCACGTCTGCGCTGGCTGCGCCTGCCGGGCCGGCCACGATCAGGTAGTTGCCGTCGGTGCCCTTGTCGATCGAACGGATGCCCCGGCCGCCGAGCTCCAGTTCGATGGGCGCGCCGAAGGCGGCCTGCGTGGCCGTGCCGCCTACCAGTGCGGCGTAGTTCTGCACCGGGACGATCAGCGCCTTGGCGCGCGTCGATGCGCCCGTCTGCGGCGCGCGGAAGCCCAGCCACAGCGCGCTGTCGCCCGGTGCGCTGGTCATGCCTTCCACGGAGAAGCCATCGACCCGCTCGGGCACGATGCCCGCGCCGGCCGACACGGTGAAGCCGAAGTGGTTCGCGCCCAGGCCGTGTCCATTGGTGGCGTCCCAGGCGATGAGCTGCGCTTCGAGCGACGAGAACTGGCCGACGTAGCTGAAGGCGGTTGCCGCACCGGTGCCGGTCACCTTCACCGCGAAGAGGTGCGAACGGTCGGGCGCATCGCCGCCGTCCTTCTTGTTGCTGTTGGAGCCCGTAAGGTACAGCGTGTCGCCGATGCGCGTGCCGGCTTCCAGGTCGAGCTCCTTGCCGAGCTTCGGCCCTTCGAGCTCGTAGCTCCATTCCTTCACCGCTGCGCCCCCGGTGCGCGGGTACACGCGCAGCACGTTGGCCTCGTCGTCGGCCACGATCATGAAGTTGTCGGGCAGCGGGAAGGCGGTCGATGCGTCCGACGAGCCCTCGGAGGTGCCGGCATTGGGCGTGAACGTGGCCTTGGAGACCAGCTGGTCCGGCTCGGCAGCCGGAAGCGGTGCCGCGGGCGGCTGCGCTGCCGGCGGAGGCGCTACCGCGACCGGCGGGAAGGCGATGCCGCCACCCCCGCCGCTACCGCCGCCGCATGCGGCCAGTACGAGAGCGAGGGCACTGGCGAGCAGCATGGGCTTGAAGGGAATGCGGGAGGCGGAGAGTGAGTGCATGGTGCGCGGTTGTTGTTCTGGACAAACCGCGCATGCTGGTACTTTCGTGTGACGGTGCCGTGAAAACCAGCACGAATTCAGCTGCCCGTCAGGGCGATTGCTGCAGCAGCGACTTCGGCACCTTGAACCGCTCGCCGTCGTAGCGCAGCGTCACGGTGCTGAACTTCGCGGGCAGCGCCTTTTCGACGCAGCCCTGGTCCTCCTGCTCCTGCGCGCGGCTCTGAACGAGCGTGCGCGACAGCTGCAGCTCGGCAAAGCCGTTGCTGGTCGCCTTGCCCACCGAGAGCATGGTGCGCAGCTTCTCGAAGTGGCCGGTGCAGGTCGCATCCCATCCGCCGTTGTCGTGGTCGAGCTCGATCTCCTGGAGCACCTCGCGCAGCCTGCTGCCGTGGTGCACGTAGAGGCGCACCGTCTCGCTGGCCAGCGGGCTCGAGGGCGCGCTGCTCCCCCGATAGCGCACGCGCAGGCCGAAGGCGCGTGCGTCGGAGGCGAGCACGTAGCGCGAGGTGTCGATGCGGATGTCCTGGATCGCGGTGGTCGCATCCTCGTCGAGCGCCTCGGGCTGGAAGAGGCGGCCGATGACGGTGTCGCGCTCGGTGTTGCCGTTGTCGGGCCGCTGGATCAGCAGCACTTCCAGGTCGAAGACCTTGGCGCCCTTGTCGGTGGTTTCGCGCGGCATCGGCAGCACCACGATGCTGCGACCGGGGAACGCGGGCCACACCTTGCAGGCCGCGAGCCGCTCGTCGAGCGGGCGCTTGGGGTACAGCTTGGCGTGCATGCGCTCGGCCAGGCCGCTTTCGCAGGCGGCGTGGCTCAGGCTGGTGGCCGAGAGGCACAGCAGGAGCAGGGCGTGGCGCAGGAAGGGGCGCATGACGGCGGCGTGTTTCAGGCGGAAGCCGCCGTTGTACCTTGCGGCGAGACTTGCAGCCAGCGCGCGGCGGCCGCCTCGAGCGCCGCCTGGCCGCCGCTGCTCTGGAGGGTCAGCCCGCCTTCGCCGTCCGAGAGGCGGCCGGCAGCAGCCAGCACGCGGCGCGTCTGCTGCGCGACCGGCGCGCCGGTGTCGATGAAGCGCAGCGCGGGCGGCGCATGGCGCGCGAGTTCGCTCTTCACGAGCGGGTAGTGCGTGCAGCCGAGCACGACGGTGTCGACTTCGCCCGGCGCTTTGCCGAACGGTCCGGCTTCTGCCATGTAGCGCGCGCAGAGCGTTGCGATGGCCTCGGTGTCGAAACCTTCGATGGCCTTGACGAGCCCATCGCACGGCACGGCGCGAACTGCAGCGGAACCGGCAAACGAATCGCGCAGGGCCGCGTACTTGGCGCTGGCCAGCGTCCCGCGCGTGGCCATCACCGAGATGTGGCCGGTGCGGCTCGTTGCGACCGCCGGCTTGAGCGCGGGCTCCAGGCCAATGATGGGGAGTAGGGGATGCTCGGCGCGCAGCAGGTGAATCGCAGCCGTCGTCGCCGTATTGCATGCCACCACCAGCGCCTTGATGCCGTGCCCGGCGATCAACTGTTCGGTCACCTTGCGCGACCGCTCGATCACGTACGCATCGCCGCGCTCGCCGTACGGCGCGTAGGCCGCATCCGAGAAATACACGAAGCGTTCGCGCGGCAGCTCGGCGCGCAACGCGGCGAGCACGCTGAGCCCGCCGACGCCGCTGTCGAACACCCCGATCGGTTTCAAGGCCTCAGGCCTCTTCCATCATGATGGTCTTGAACTCGCCGCTGGCGATGCGCTTCTGCCACTCGGCCGGGCCGGTGATGTGCGCGCTGGTGCCGCCCGCATCGACAGCCACCGTCACCGGCATGTCGACCACGTCGAATTCGTAGATGGCTTCCATGCCCAGGTCTTCGAAGCCCACCACCTTGGCGGTCTTGATGGCCTTGCTCACCAGGTAGGCGGCGCCGCCCACGGCCATGAGGTAGGCGCTCTTGTGCTTCTTGATCGCCTCGATGGCGACCGGGCCGCGCTCGGCCTTGCCGATCATGGCGATGAGGCCGGTCTGGGCCAGCATCATCTCGGTGAAGCCGTCCATGCGCGTGGCGGTGGTCGGGCCGGCGGGGCCCACGGCCTCGTCGCCGACCGGATCGACCGGGCCGACGTAGTAGATGACGCGGTTGGTGAAGTCGACGGGCAGCTTCTCGCCCTTGGCCAGCATGCCCTGGATGCGCTTGTGCGCGGCGTCGCGGCCGGTGAGCATCTTGCCGTTCAGGAGCAGCGTGTCGCCCGGCTTCCAGCTGGCCACTTCGGCCGGCGTGAGCTTGTCGAGATCGACGCGCTTGCTCTTCTTCTCGTCGGGCGCCCAGTTCACGTCGGGCCAGAGGTCCAGTGACGGCGGGTCGAGGTACACCGCGCCGCTGCCGTCCATCACGAAGTGCGCGTGGCGGGTGGCCGCGCAGTTGGGGATCATCGCCACGGGCTTGCTCGCCGCGTGCGTCGGGTACATCTTGATCTTGATGTCCAGCACCGTGGCCAGGCCGCCCAGGCCCTGCGCGCCGATGCCCAGCGCATTGACCTTCTCGTACAGCTCGATGCGCAGCGCCTCGACCTTGCTCAGCTCCGCGCCCGAGGCCTTCTTGGCCTGCAGCTCGTGCATGTCCAGGTCGTCCATCAGGCTTTCCTTGGCCATGAGCGCGGCCTTCTCGGCGGTGCCGCCGATGCCGATGCCCAGCATGCCCGGCGGGCACCAGCCGGCGCCCATGGTCGGCACGGTCTTCAGGACCCAGTCGACCACGCTGTCGCCGGGGTTCAGCATCACGAGCTTGCTCTTGTTCTCGCTGCCGCCGCCCTTGGCCGCGACCGTCACTTCGACGGTGTTGCCCGGGACGATCTCGGTGAAGATCACCGCGGGCGTGTTGTCCTTGGTGTTCTTGCGGTCGAACTGCGGATCGGCCACGACCGAGGCGCGCAGCGTGTTGTCGGGGTGGTTGTAGCCGCGGCGCACGCCTTCGTTGATGGCGTCGTCCAGCGATCCGGTGAAGCCTTCCCAGCGCACGTCCATGCCCACCTTGAGGAACACGTTGACGATGCCGGTGTCCTGGCAGATCGGGCGATGGCCCGTGGCGCTCATCTTGCTGTTGGTGAGGATCTGCGCAATGGCGTCCTTGGCCGCGGGGCTCTGCTCGCGCTCGTAGGCGCGGGCCAGGTGGGCGATGTAGTCGGCGGGGTGGTAGTAGCTGATGTACTGCAGCGCGGCGCTGATCGATTCGATCAGGTCGGCCTGCTGGATCGTGGTCGTCATGGTGGGGGGCTTTTTTTAGTGGGTAACACGGGAAAACGCCCCCCGATTATCTCAGCCGCCGTCCGCGGCACGGGGGCGGCTACCTTGCGGCGGCTCGCGCCTCGGCGATCCAGCCGTCGAACAGGGCCTGATGCACCTTGATCCACCCGTCCGCATGCCGCTCCACATCCTGCTGCGTGTTGGCACCCTGGCTCATGCGCAGGTTCTGGGCGTTGATGTCGCCGATCGGCAGTTTCATCACCTCGAACAGCTTGCCCGCTGCCGGGTTCTTCTCGACGAAGGCCTTGTTCGCGACGATCTGCTCCCGGTTGGCCTGGAAGCCGTAGTTCTTGCCGTTGGGCAGCTGGGTGTCGGCCTGGCCTTCCTGCGAGGACGAGAAGGGCACCTGCAGCCACACCACGTCCGCGCCCGGGCGCAGCACGGCGCTGACCCAATACGGGGTCCACGTGTAGTACAGCACCGGTTTGTCCTGTTTGAAGCGCGCGATGGTGTCGGCCATCAGTGCGGCGTAGCTGCCCTGCTTGTGGGTGACGGTGTCGCGCAGCCGGTAGGCGCTCAGGTGGTTCTCGATGGCCAGCTCGCAGCCCCAGCCGGGGTTGCAGCCCGTGAGGTCGGCCTTGCCGTCGCCGTCCGCGTCGAAGAGCCTGGCGATCGCCGGGTCCTTCAGTTGCGCGATGTTGGTGATGTTGTATTGCTCGGCGGTCTTGCGGTCGATGAGGTAGCCCTGCACGGCCCCATCGGAATACACGCCGGTGCGCGAGAGCTTCGCGTCGCCGCCGCTGTTCTTGTAGAAGTCCGCGTGCAGCAGGCTCCAATGGTTCGCCATGAAGGTGGCGTCGCCGTTGGCGATGGCCAGATGCTCGGTGGCGGGCTCCAGGTCCTTCATGGGCTCGACGGTGTAGCCGAGCTTTTCGAGCGCGCGCATCACCAGCAGCGTCTGGAAGGCTTCTTCGGCCAGCGAACTCTTGAGCGGCAGCACGGTGACGCCCTTGCCGGGGAGGTCGTTGGCCGCTTGTGCCGCCATGCCGAAGGCGACGAAGCCGAGCGCCAGGACGCTGCGAGCGATGAGACGGGTTTTCTTCATGCGTTGATTTCCTCCGAGACGCGTCATGGCGTGGAAAGTGCGGGGACAGGCGCGTTCGCATCACGCGACGGCGTGCCCACGAGGCGCTGCAGCACGCGCAGCGCCAGCCCGGCAGGCCCGGTGTGCCACCAGCGCCGCCCCGCACTGCGGCGCGACTTGCCCATCGCCTGCGTCAGCCGGTCGAGCGAGATCGCCAGCAGCACGATGCCCAGCCCGCCGACGGTCGCCAGGCCCATGTCGAGCCGCCCGATGCCGCGCAGCACCATCTGGCCGAGGCCACCGACCGCGATCATCGAAGCGATCACCACCATCGACAGCGACAGCATCAGCGCCTGGTTGATGCCCGCCATGATCGATGGCATCGCCAGCGGCAGCTGCACCTTCACCAGCATCTGCCAGGGCGAGGCGCCGTAGGCGCGCGCAGCCTCGATCAGGTCGGGACGCACCTGGCGCAGGCCCAGGTTGGTGAGGCGCACCAGCGGCGCCAGCGCGAAGACGATCGTCACGATCACGCCCGGCACGTTGCCGATGCCGAAGAGCATCACCACCGGCACGAGGTACACGAAGGCCGGCGTGGTCTGCATCGCGTCGAGCACCGGCCGCATGATCCGCTGGGCGCGGTCGCTGCTGGCCAGCAGTACGCCGAGCGGCAGCCCGATGACCATGCAGAAGACCAGCGAGGTCAACACCAGCGAGAGCGTGACCATCGCCTCGGGCCAGATGCCCAGCATGGCCACGAGGAGCAGCGCCACCGTGGTGCCGATGGCCAGCGCGCGGCCCGCGAACTGCCAGGCGAAAAGGCCGATGAGCGCGATCATCGCGAGCGTCGGCAAGCCGGTCAGCAGGCCCTGCACCCAGTTCAGCGTGCTGTCGATGGGCAGGCGCACCGTCTGGAAGAAGGGACGGAAATGTTCGACCACCCAGCCAAGGCCCTGGTTGATCCACGATTCGACCGGCAGCGAGCCGTCCCACAGGCGGTGCAGCTGGAAGCCGCTGGCGGCGCCGTCGCCCTGTCCGGCGAGCTGTTGCGCGGCATTCACCGGTGCGTCGAGCCAGGCGCTGGTGGCCGAAGTGTCGGGCGCGGCCGAGAGCGCCTCCCACGGATCGACGAAGGCGGCGGGCGCCGGGGCCGTGTTCGCAGCGGCGCCCAGGTCGGAAGAAGGAAGTGTGGTGTCGTTCATCGTTCAGGGTCCTTCGTGAATTCAGTGCGGCTCGGCGGCGAGCGCGGGGGCGGCGTGCGGGGAGACGGGCTCGATCGGCGGCGTCTCGCGGTCCAGGAACTTGAGCAGCGTCGTCTTGCTGATCGCACCGCAGAATCGCCCGTCGCCCGCCACCACCGGCAGCGCGCACGGCGCTTGCGCGAGCTGGCCGATCAGGCCGGCCACCGGCGCCTCGGCGTCGATGCGCGGCAGGTCGGCCAGGAACGCGTGTTGCAGCCCCAGCGGGCCGGAATGCCCGTCGAGCGCGCCGCGCAGCGTGTCGGCGGACACCACGCCGAGGAAGCGCTTGTTGGGGCTGGTCACATAGGCGAAGTCGCGGTCCTGGTCTTCCAGCAGCTTGAGCGCCGCGCGCGCGCCGCGCTCGGGGTGCTCGCTCACCACGGTGAGCGACTTGCGCGCGATGTCCGCCGCCTTGAACACGGCCGCCGCGTCCACGCCGCGCACGAAGCTGCGCACGTAGTCGTCCGCGGGGCTGCGCAAAATCTCGTCGGGCGTGCCGACCTGGATCACCTGGCCGTCCTTCATGATCGCGATGCGGTCGCCGATGCGCATGGCCTCGTCCAAGTCGTGCGAGATGAAGACGATGGTGCGGCGCTGCTCCTGCTGCAGCCGCAGCAGCTCCGACTGCATCTCGGTACGGATGATCGGATCGAGCGCCGAGAAAGCCTCGTCCATCAGCAGGATCGACGGATCGGAAGCCAGCGCACGCGCCAGGCCCACGCGCTGCTGCATGCCGCCGGAAAGCTCGTCGGGATAGCTGTCGCCCCAGCCCGCCAGGCCCACCTGCGCGAGCGCCTTGTCCGCTTGCGCGAGGCGCTCCTTCTTGCTCGTGCCGGAGAGTTCGAGGCCGAACGCGGTGTTCTCGCGCACCGTCATGTGCGGCATCAGCGCGAACGACTGGAACACCATGCTGATGTCCTTGCGGCGCAGTGCGCGCAGCTTGGCGTCGGAGTGCTCGTTGATGTCCGCGCCGTCGATCACGATGCGCCCGGCGGTCGGCTCGATCAGCCGGTTCAACAGGCGCACCAGCGTCGACTTGCCCGAACCCGACAGGCCCATGATCACGAAGATCTCACCGGCCTGGATCTCGAAGGTGGCATCGAACACGCCGATCGACTGGCCCGTCTGCGCGAGGATTTCCTTCTTCGAAAAACCTTGCCGGACCAATTCGAGTGCTTCGTCCGGCGAATCGCCGAACACCTTGAAGACATGGTCGATGAGAATTCCTTTGGCCATATGCCGGGGCTCCTTGTTGAATGGTTGGACACAGCACCGCCCCGGCAAAGCACGGGACGGCAACGGCACGCCATCAGCCGGCAAGGCTGCCCGAACAGAGTGCGCGAGAAGGCGCGTGCAATGGCCGGGCGAGCCTTGGAGGCTGCCGGCAGGCACTGAAGACGACGTGGCGACGAAACCAGTGCCCGCCGAAAAGTGGCGTGGCAGTGGGGCCGGAACGATCCGGCCGGTGCCGGGCAGGGCCCGGCGGGGGAGAACCTTGCACCGCGACGGGATTCGGAGATCCGCGAGTAGTGCAGGGCCGATCAACATGACTTGTTGGTCGTCTGAAGCCAATGATTATAACTTTTTGACATGACGCGAGTCAATCCAGGGGGCGTAACGTGATGTCGGCGGCGGCCCAATGGCCCCGTCAGATGCGAGCTATTCTTGTTGGCCGATACTCGGGCCCGCGCCCGACCAGGCGGCGCAACCATCCAAGACTGCGGAGCTTTTTCTCATGACGACTTCCCCCAAGACCCGTGCCGAGCGCGATA
Source organism: Variovorax paradoxus (assembly GCF_000834655.1). Classification (GTDB taxonomy): domain Bacteria; phylum Pseudomonadota; class Gammaproteobacteria; order Burkholderiales; family Burkholderiaceae_C; genus Variovorax; species Variovorax paradoxus_F. The sequence continues at coordinate 55,232 of NZ_JXQQ01000071.1, read as the reverse complement.
CCTTCGGTCCGATCGACGTGCCGGCCGACAAGCTGTGGGGCGCGCAAACGCAGCGCTCGCTGCAGAACTTCGACATCTCCGGCGAGCAGCAGCCGCGCGAGATCATCAAGGCGCTGGCGCAGGTCAAGCGCGCCTCGGCCGTGGTCAACCACGCGCTGGGCCTGCAGGACGAGAAGAAGACCCAGGCCATCGTGGCCGCGGCCGACGAGGTCATCGCCGGCAAGCATCCGGGCGAGTTCCCGCTGGTGGTCTGGCAGACCGGCTCGGGCACGCAGACCAACATGAACGTCAACGAGGTGCTGGCCAACCGCGCGAGCGAAATCCTCGGCGGCGAGCGCGGGGAAGGGCGCCTGGTCCACCCGAACGACGACGTGAACCGCAGCCAGTCGAGCAACGACGTGTTCCCCACCGCCATGCACGTGGCCGCCGTCGAGGCGATCACGCACAAGCTGCTGCCCGCCATTGCCAAGCTGCGCGGCACGCTGGAACAGAAGTCCAAGGACTTCGCCGACATCGTGAAGATCGGCCGCACCCACCTGCAAGATGCCACGCCCCTTACGCTGGGCCAGGAGTTCTCGGGCTACGTCGCGCAGCTGGCACATGGCGAAGCGCACGTGCGCGCCGCGCTGCCGCACCTGAGCGAACTGGCGCTGGGCGGCACGGCCGTGGGCACAGGGCTCAATGCGCCGAAGGGCTACGCCGAGCAGGTTGCCGCCGAACTGGCCAAGCTCACCGGCCTGCCGTTCGTGACCGCACCGAACAAGTTCGAAGCCATGGCCAGCGTCGATGCGCTGGTGCATGCCCACGGCGCGCTCAAGACGCTCGCGGCCAGCATGAACAAGATCGCCAACGACGTGCGCTGGCTCGCGAGCGGCCCGCGCAGCGGCATTGGCGAACTGAGCATTCCCGAGAACGAGCCGGGCTCGTCGATCATGCCGGGCAAGGTCAACCCGACGCAGAGCGAAGCCGTCACGATGCTGGCCGCGCAGGTGTTCGGCAACGACGTGGCCATCAACATCGGCGGTGCCTCGGGCAACTTCGAGCTGAACGTATTCCGCCCGATGGTGGCGCACAACTTCCTGCAGAGCGTGCGCCTCTTGGCCGACGGCATGGTGAGCTTCAACGACCACTGCGCTGTGGGCATCGAGCCGAACCGCGAACGCATCACCGAGCTGGTGCAGCGCTCGCTGATGCTGGTGACGGCGCTGAACACGCACATCGGCTACGACAAGTCGGCCTACATCGCCAAGAAGGCGCACAAGGAAGGCACGAGCCTGCGCGAGGCGGCGATCGCCTCGGGCCACCTGACGGCCGAGCAGTTCGACCAGTGGGTGGTGCCGGAGAACATGACGGGCCGTTGATCCGATCAGCCCATGACAAAAAGGACCCGCTAGGGTCCTTTTTCATTGCCGGCCGATCAGTAGCCGATGGTGTAGCGCTGGCGCGAGTGCGCGGGCTTCTCGAGCTCGTCGATGAACGCGATCGCGTAGTCCTCGAAGCTGATCCAGCTGCGGCCTTCGGCGCTCACGAGCAGATCGTCCTTGCCGAGGCGGAACTTGCCCGTGCGTTCGCCGTCGACGAATTCGGCCGAAGGCGACAGGAAGGTCCAGTCGAGTTCCTTCTCGCTGCGCAGCGCATCGAGGAACACGCCGCCGGCCGTGGCTTCGGCGCGGTAGGCGTCGGGGAAGTTCGGCGTCTCGATTACCTTGAGGCCGGGCGCCGCGAACAGGCTGCCGGCGCCGCCGACCACCAGCAGGCGCTTGACGCCCGCGCGCTTGACCGGCTCGATGATGGCCGCGGGCGGCACGGTGGCGAAGTGCGCGGCGCTGAACACGGCGTCGTGGCCGGCCAGCGCCTTCTCCAGCGCGGCGCCGTCGAGCGCGTCGACGTCCACGGCCTTCACATTGGCGCGGCCCGACAGCTTTTCGGTGGCCTTGCGTGCGATGGCGGTGACGGTGTGGCCGCGGCGCAGCGCCTCGTCGAGAAGGCGGCCGCCGGCGCGTCCGGTGGCGCCGATGATGGCGATGTGGCTCATGAGTGACTCCAGAAGTGGATGGGATGAATCGCATCTTAGGTTTCTGGTTTCGAAAGAAATACCTCGAAATCCGCGCTTCTTTATTCCTAGAATCGTTCGAATGGACCGATTGAACGCAATGCGGGTGTTTGTGAACGTGGTGGATTCGGGCAGCCTGTCGGCCGCGGCCGAAAAGCTGGACATGTCCCGCCCGGTGGTCACGCGCTATGTGGCCGAGCTGGAGCAATGGACCGGCGCACGCCTCTTGCACCGCACCACGCGGCGCCTGAGCCTCACCGCCGCCGGCGAGGAACTGCTGCCGCGCTGCCGCCAGGTGCTCGAGCTCGCGGGCGACATGCAGGCCGCGGTGCGGCATCCGGCCGAGGCGCCGAGCGGCCAGTTGCGCATCACCTGCAGCGCCTCGTTCGCGCAGGCGCAGCTGGCCGATGCGGTGGCCGACTACGTGCGGCGCTATCCAGCGGTGGCGGTTGACCTGGTGCTGCTCGACCGCGCGGTGAACCTGGTGGACGAGCGCATCGACCTGGCGATCCGCGTGGCGGTGGAGATCGATCCGAACCTCATCGCGCGGCGTCTCACGGTGTGCCGTTCGGTGGTCTGCGCCTCGCCGGCCTACCTGAAGGAACACGGCCGCCCGCTGCGCGTGGAAGAGCTGGCCCAGCGCAACTGCCTCACGCATTCGTACTTCGGGCGCAGCCTCTGGAATTTCACGCGCAAGGACAGCGGGGAGCCGGTGTCCGTCGCCGTGGCCGGCAATGTATCGACCAACGACGCCACGAGCCTGATGCATCTGGCCCGCGCGGGTGCAGGCATTGCGATGCTGCCGACCTACCTGACGTCGGAACTGGTGCAGGCTGGGGAACTGGTGCCGCTCTTCGCGGATTTCGAGCCGCAGGTCGTCGGCATGTACGCGGTGTATGCCTCGCGCAAGCACATGTCGGCCGCGCTGCGCTCGATGCTCGACTTCCTGGCCGAGCGCTTCACCGAGGTGCCGGCCTGGGACGCGCCGCGCGCCGCCGCATAGGACGGGAGCGCGCGGGCTTTCCGGTCAGTGGGGCGCGCCGCCGTGCGAGGCGTTCGCGGTCATCAGCTTGTCGGTGTAGGCGATGGCGATGGCCGAGAACAGGAAGGTGATGTGGATCACCGTCTGCGCGATCAGCACGCGGTCGGTGTAGTTGTCCGCGTTGATGAAGGTCTTGAGCAGGTGGATCGAGCTGATGCCGATGATGGCGGTCGCCAGCTTCACCTTGAGCACCGATGCGTTCACGTGGCTGAGCCATTCGGGCTGGTCGCGGTGGCCTTCCAGGTTCATGCGGCTCACGAAGGTCTCGTACCCGCCCACGATCACCATGATCAGCAGGTTGGAGATCATCACCACGTCGATCAGCGCCAGCACCACCAGCATGATGACAGTCTCGTTGAGGGAGCCGACCGGGGCGGTCGTCTTGTAGCCGATGCTGGTGATCAGGGCCTGCAGCGCGGTCTGGCTGCCGAATGCGGCTTCGACCAGGTGCAGCAACTCGACCAGGAAGTGCACCACGTACACCGCCTGCGCGACGATCAGGCCCAGGTACAGCGGCAACTGCAGCCAGCGGCTGGCGAAGATCAGCTTGGGCAGCGGCCCCATCGGCAGGGTCCGGGTGGGCGGCGGATTCAAGGGGTCGAAAGGATCGGGAGCGGACATCGGGTGGGGGTTCGTGGAGGACCGGCGATTTTATGGGTGCCCCCGTGTCGTACCCGTGATAACCCTGCGAACTAACATCGGACGCGTCAGTGACCCGTAAGTGGCCCGGTCGACATTACGGCCGCACCCATCCAGGAGACAAAGCGAATGAGCAGCGCATCTAAAAACATTGAATCCGTACTGGTCGAGAACCGCGTGTTCCCCCCCGACGCCCGCGCCACCGAGGGCGCCAGGATTTCCGGCATGGCCGCTTACGACGCGCTGTGCAAGGAGGCCGAACAGGACTTCGAAGGGTTCTGGACCCGCCTGGCCAAGGGCAACCTGCAGTGGACCAAGCCGTTCACGAAAACGCTCGATGAGTCCAAGGCCCCGTTCTACGAATGGTTCGGCGACGGCGAGCTCAATGCCAGCGCCAACTGCCTGGACAAGCACATCGGCACTCCCGTCGAGAACAAGACCGCCATCGTCTTCGAGGCAGACGACGGCACCGTCACCAACGTCACCTACAAGGAACTGCTCGACCGCGTGAGCCAGTTCGCCAACGCGCTCAAGGCCTCGGGCATCCGGAAGGGCGACCGCGTCATCGTCTACATGCCGATGACGGTCGAAGGCGTGATCGCCATGCAGGCCTGTGCGCGCATCGGCGCCACCCACAGCGTGGTGTTCGGCGGCTTCTCGGCCAAGGCGCTGCAGGAGCGGATCATCGACGCCGGCGCCGTGGCCGTCATCACTGCCAACTACCAGCTGCGCGGCGGCAAGGAACTGCCGCTCAAGGCCATCGTGGACGACGGCATCGCGCTGGGCGGCTGCGAATCGATCAAGACGGTGTTCGTGTACGAGCGCACGCCCACCGCATGGAACCGCGTCGAAGGCCGCGACAAGACCTTCACCGAAGCGCTCCAGGGCCAGAGCACCGATTGCCCGCCCGTGGCGGTGAACGCCGAGCACCCGCTCTTCATCCTCTACACCTCGGGCTCCACCGGCAAGCCCAAGGGCGTGCAGCACGCCACCGGCGGCTATCTGCTGTGGGCCAAGCTCACGATGGACTGGACCTTCGACATCAAGCCGGACGACGTGTTCTGGTGCACCGCCGACATCGGCTGGATCACCGGCCACACCTACGTCGCCTACGGGCCGCTCGCGGCCGGCGCCACGCAGGTGGTGTTCGAAGGCATTCCGACGTTCCCGCATGCGGGCCGCTTCTGGCAGATGATCGAGAAGCACAAGGTGTCGGTGTTCTACACGGCGCCCACCGCCATCCGCTCGCTCATCAAGGCGGCCGAGGGCGACGAGAAAGTGCATCCGAAGAACTGGGACCTCTCGAGCCTGCGCATCCTCGGATCGGTCGGCGAGCCGATCAATCCGGAAGCATGGATGTGGTACCACCGCAATATCGGCCACGAGAAATGTCCGATCGTCGATACCTTCTGGCAGACCGAGACCGGCGGCCACGTCATCACGCCGCTGCCGGGCGCCACGCCGCTGGTGCCGGGCTCTTGCACGCTGCCGCTGCCGGGCATCATGGCCGCGATCGTCGACGAGACCGGCAAGGACCTGCCCAACGGCGCGGGCGGCATGCTGGTCATCAAGCGGCCGTGGCCCTCGATGATCCGCACGATCTGGAACGACCCCGAGCGCTTCAAGAAGAGCTATTTCCCAGAGGAAATGGGCGGCACGATCTACCTGGCCGGCGACGGCGCGGTGCGCAGCGAAGACCGCGGCTACTTCCGCATCACGGGCCGCATCGACGACGTGCTGAACGTCTCGGGCCACCGCCTGGGCACGATGGAAATCGAATCGGCGCTGGTGTCCAAGACCGACCTCGTGGCCGAAGCCGCCGTGGTGGGGCGCCCCGACGACGTGACCGGCGAGGCGGTGTGCGCCTTCGTCGTCCTGAAGCGAGCCCGCCCGACGGGCGAGGAAGCCAAGCAGATCGCCAACGAACTGCGCAACTGGGTGGCCAAGGAAATCGGCCCCATCGCCAAGCCCAAGGACATCCGCTTCGGAGACAACCTGCCCAAGACGCGCAGCGGCAAGATCATGCGGCGCCTCTTGCGCAGCATCGCCAAGGGCGAGGCGATCACGCAGGACACCTCGACGCTGGAGAACCCGGCGATCCTGGAGCAGTTGTCGCAGACAAACTGATTCAGGATCCGGCCGAAGGCCGGTCAGCGCGAAGCGCGCCGCCGGTGAAGACGGCACTCATATCGCGCAGCGATGTGATGTGCCGGCAGAACCCGGCGATCCTGGAGCAGTTGTCGCAGACAAACTGATTCAGGATCCGGCCGAAGGCCGGTCAGCGCGAAGCGCGCCGCCGGTGAAGACGGCACTCATATCGCGCAGCGATGTGATGTGCCGGCAGAACCCGGCAATCCTCGAACAGTTGTCAGAACGCCTGTAGGACGTGGCCGCCTGTCCGTCCGGCAGCGCCGTACGGGCCCTTTGCCTGAGGTAAAACCAACCCGTTGCCGCGCGCCTGGAGGCGTGCGGCGCCGGTTGTTGTGTTCGATCTTTTCAGAGGAGGCCCCCCATGGGCGTGAGATCCGCTTTCCTGTTCGTCATCGTGTTGCTGATTGCAGCGCTCGCCGCATTGAACTGGGGGACGCTCGCGGCCCCCACCGATGTGTGGCTGGGCTTCATGACCGTCTCGGCGCCGCTGGGGTTGATCATGCTGGGCCTCACGGTGGTGCTGGCCGCCTTCTTCCTGGTCTATGTGCTGTACCTGCACAGTTCGGTGCTGCTGGACACCAAGCGCCACACCAAGGAAATGCAGGTCCAGCGCGACCTCGCCGACAAGGCCGAGGCTTCGCGCTTCACCGAACTGCGCAACTTCTTGGAGGCGCAGGAGAACAAGCACATGGCGCACAACGCCGACCGCCACACGGCGCTTGTGGCTCGCATCGACCAGCTGGAGCACGCGGTGCGCCTGCGCTCCGAACAGACCGACAACACCTTGGCCGCTCACATCGGCCAGCTCGAAGACCGCATCGAGCGCCGGCCGGTGGTGGTTCCGGCCGATATCAATCCTCAGGGTTGAAAAAGCAAAAGCGCATCAACGTGGCGTGGCAAGAACCCACGCCGCCAGCTTCTTCGCATCGGCTTCGCTGACTTGGTTGTTCGCCGGCATCGGCACCGGCCCCCACACCCCGGAGCCACCCTTCACGATCTTGGTGGCGAGGGCGTCGATGGCGCCCTTGTCGTCCTTGTATTTCGTGGCCACGTCCTTGAAGGACGGGCCGAGCACCTTGCGATCGACGGCGTGGCAGCTCATGCAGTTCTTCGACGTGGCCAGGGCCAGGTCGGCGAAGGCGGGCGCCGCGAGGCCAAGGCCCAGGGCTGCGGCGAACAGAACTCTTTTCATGGGGAGATTTATTTCGTAAGGGCTGGGTTACATTCGATGCCAACGCGATTGTAGGTAGCGCCGTGGACCGGCGTCCGGATGCGTTGACAACAACCCGGAGGGATTCGCGATGTGGTTTCTGTTGTTGGGCCTGCTGGGCCTGGGCCTCAAATATTTCGAAGTCGGTGCCGTCGCCGGCTGGAGCTGGTGGATCGTCCTGTCGCCGTTCGCACTGGCCGTCGCGTGGTGGGCATGGGCCGATTCGTCGGGCTACACCAAGCGCAAGGTCATCGAGCGCGAAAACCGTCGCAAGCAGGCGCGCATCGACCGCCAGAAAGCCAACATGGGCCTGCCGACCAGCAACGGCCAGCGCCCGCGCCGCTGAGCGCATAGCCGCTCCCCGGCCACCCTCCCGCGCTGCCTGAACCGAAGCGCGCCATGGATGACGAAGCCGCCACCCACGCGCTGCTCGTCTTCGCACTCTCCCTTTTCGTCGGACCGGCCATCGGCGCGCTCGTGGGCTGGCGAAAGAACCTCTTCTGGGGCGTCGGCATCGGTGCGCTGCTGATCGGCTGCGCAGGCCTCTACGGCGCGGCCACGGTCGGCTGGCAGCGCTATCAATCGATTGCCGGTACGGTGCTGGTGGAAGGGCACTTGGTCGAGTTCGTCGAGGAGCGCAGCAAGGACAGCAAGGGCCGCACGACGACCACGCGCGCCCCGGTTGTCGAATACACCGCGTCCGACGGGCAGGCGCGCAGCGTCAAGGGGCTCGGCGGCGGGCTGTCTGGCAAGGAGCCGGGCGACCCGGTCGAGGTGCGCTACAAGCCAGCCGATCCGTCGCAGGCCTTGGTGGCCGATTTCCAGAACATGTGGGGCATCGTGTGGGGGCTCGGCCTCTTCGGCGGGTTTCCGGCGATGTTCGGCCTGTTCTTCACCGGCATGGCGATCAAGGAAGGCCGGCCCCGGCCCGCATTCGCAGTGAAGGTCCGCGAGGCCACGCCCGCGCAGAAGCGCTGGCGCACGCGCGGCACGGTACTCGCCAACTTGGTGTTTCTCGCGGGCTTCGCCGTGTGCTTTCTCTACCCCGACGAAAGTTTCGGCAAGGGGCTCGGCGCCGGCTTCATGACCATCGGCGCCGGCGCCTTGCTGCACTTCGTCGTGCAGAGCTTTCCGCCTGCAATGGAGTTCGAGTTCCGCAGCATCCTGGGCATCGTGGGCCTGGGCTTCATCGCCTTCGGCTACGGTGCCTGGATGATGATGTGATCGATCAGAACTTGTCGAGCACCGCGCCCGAGCTCGCGCTCGAGGCGTTGAACGCGAACTTGGCCTGCACGCCGCGCGTGTAGCGCGGTGCGGGAGCCTTCCAGCCTTCGCGGCGCTTGGCAAGCTCTGCTTCGGGCACGTTCAGTTCGAGCTTGAGTTCGTGCGCATCGATGGTGATCGAGTCGCCTTCGTTCACGAACGCGATCGTGCCGCCCGCCGCCGCTTCGGGCGCGACGTGGCCGACCACCATGCCCCAGGTGCCGCCCGAGAAGCGGCCGTCGGTGATGAGGCCCACGCTCTCGCCCAGGCCCGCACCGATGAGCGCGCCGGTGGGTGCGAGCATCTCGGGCATGCCCGGACCGCCCTTGGGGCCCAGGTAGCGCAGCACCATCACGTCGCCGGCCACGATCTTGCCGTCGAGGATGGCCTTGAGCGCCGACTGCTCGTCGTCGAACACGCGCGCCGGGCCGGTGATGACCGGGTTCTTCAGGCCCGTGATCTTGGCGACCGCGCCTTCGGGCGAGAGGTTGCCCTTCAGGATGGCCAGGTGGCCTTCGTCGTACATCGGCTTGTCGATCGGGCGGATCACGTCCTGGTCGGCGCGCGGCACGTTGGGCACGTCTTTCAGCACTTCGGCGATGGTCTGGCCGCTGATGGTGATGCAGTCGCCGTGCAGCAGGCCCGCGTTCAGCAGTACCTTCATGACCTGCGGAATGCCGCCGGCCTGGTGCAGATCGACCGCCAGGTACTTGCCCGAGGGCTTCAGGTCGCAGATGACCGGTACCTTCTTGCGCATGCGCTCGAAGTCGTCGATCGACCATTCGACGCCGGCCGTGTGCGCGATGGCCAGGAAGTGCAGCACCGCGTTGGTCGAGCCGCCGGTGGCCATGATCACGGCCACGGCGTTCTCGATCGCCTTCTTGGTCACGATGTCGCGCGGCTTCAGGTCTTTCTTGATCGCCTCGATCAGCACCTTGGCCGATTCCTTGGCCGAGTTGGCCTTCTCGTCGTGCGGGTTCGCCATCGTCGAGGAGTAGGGCAGCGAGATGCCCAGCGCCTCGAACGCGCTGGACATGGTGTTGGCCGTGTACATGCCGCCGCACGAGCCCGTGCCGGGAATGGCGCGCTTCTCGATCTCGTGCAGGTCTTCGTCGCTCATGTTGCCTGCGGCGTTCTGGCCCACGGCTTCGAACACGCTCACGATGTTGAGGTCTTGTCCCTTGTAGCGGCCCGGGAGAATGGTGCCGCCGTAGACGTAGATGGCCGGCACGTTGGCGCGCAGCATGCCCATGAGGCCGCCGGGCATGTTCTTGTCGCAGCCGCCGACCACCAGCACGCCGTCCATCCACTGGCCGCCCACGCAGGTCTCGATGCAATCGGAAATCACCTCGCGGCTCACCAGCGAGTACTTCATGCCCTCGGTGCCCATGGCCATGCCGTCGGAGATGGTGGGGGTGCCGAACACCTGCGCGTTGCCGCCGGCTTCTTCGATGCCCGCGATGGCCGCGTCGGCCAGCTTCTGCAGGCCCGAGTTGCAGGGCGTGATGGTGCTGTGGCCGTTGGCCACGCCGACCATCGGCTTCTTGAAGTCGCTCTCTTCGTAGCCCATGGCATAGAACATCGAGCGGTTGGGGGCGCGGCTCTTGCCTTCGACGATGTTGGCGCTGCGGCGGTTGATCTGGATCGGCTTGGTGTCCATGGTGTCTCTTCTATCGTGGGGAGATCGGGGGAGCCAAGTATCGGACTTCTTATTGATTGGTTCCAATCCAATTTGAAGCATGGATTGATATGCTCGGCATATGAATGAAGCACTGATCGACCTGCGTGCCTGGCGCCAGTTCGTCGCCGTGGCCGAGGAACTGCATTTCGGCCGAGCGGCGCTGCGGCTGCACATGACGCAGCCGCCCGTGACGCAGGCGATCGCCCAACTCGAAAAAACGCTGGGCGTGGTGCTGTTCGACCGCACCCGAAGGCGCGTGGCACTCACGCCCGCCGGCGAGGCGCTGCTGCCTGACGTGCGCGAGTTGCTGGCCCGGGCGCAGGCGCTGCCGGCACGGGCGCGCGCCGCAGCCGCAGGGCAGGTGGGGCGGGTGCGCATTGCGTTCGTCTCGACCGTCGGCTTCGAGCAGTTGCCCGCCTGGGTGCGCGAGTTTCGCGTGCTGTGCCCCGAGGTGGCGCTCGAGCTGGTCGAGGCCACCGGTGACGTGCAGCTCGAGGCCTTCGCGCGCGGAGAGATCGATGCCGGACTGATGCTGCATTCGCCCGGCGCCGCGCCGCCCGGGCTCACGCGGCTGGCCGTGTCCGAGGAGCCGCTGGTGCTCGCGCTGCCGGCCCGGCACGCGCTGGCCCGCACGCAGAAGCTGATGCTGGCCGACGTGCTGGCCGAGCCGCTGGTGATTTTTCCGCGCCGCATCGTGCCTTCGCTGCACGACGCGATCTTCGGGCTCTATCACGCGGCGGGCCGTGTGCCGCAACTCGCGCAGGAGGCCATCCAGATGCAGACCATCGTCAACCTGGTTTCCGGGGACATCGGCGTGGCCTGGGTGCCGGAGAGCGTCACGCAGTTCCGGCGCGCGGGCGTCGTCTACCGGCGCGCCGCGGAGTTCGTGCCAGCCGCGCGGCGCCGCAGCGCGCCGGCGCTTCCCGTCTGCGAGACCAGCCTGGTGTGGCCCGAGGGGGCGGACAACCCGGCGCTCGCGCGCTTCGTGGAATTCGTGCGCGTGCGCGAGCGCGGCTGACCCGGCTTGGGCGGCTGGCGCAGGCGTGCGGGGGGCGCGGCAAATTCTCCGACAAGGGCCTGACCGATCCGGCAAGATCGCGCGCGGAGGACAACGCATATGCACACAGTCATGGTGATGGGCGGCGGCTTCGTGCTGCTGGTGGTGTTTCTGCTGGCCAGCCGGTTTATCGGCGACGGCTCTTCGCTGGCGCTGGCCACCGCCGCCAAGTGGTTCATCCCGGCGTGGTTCATCGGCGCCGGCATCAACATGGCGGTGGGCGTGATCAAGGCAGGGTACTCGGTGGCCGAGGAGCTGCCGATCTTTCTCCTGATATTCGCGGTGCCGGCTGCCGTGGCAGCGCTGCTGAGGTGGAAATTCAGGCCCTGACCCCCGGCCCCCGTCGCGCTAACACCGCGGAACCGGCTCTGCCGGACCGCAGGTGTTGCCCCCGGTAGGGGGGAGGAGAAGCGGCACGAAGTGCGCGAAGCCTGGGGGCGAGTCAAATGCTCCGGGCACAATCCGCGGATGCTCATGTATCCGCAGATCAATCCCATCGCCTTGCAGCTCGGGCCCGTCGCCATTCACTGGTACGGCCTGACCTACCTGGCGGCCTTCGCGCTGTTCTACTTTCTCGGCACCCGGCGGTTGCGCCACGAGCCGTACCGCTCGCTGGTCGGGCAGGGCGCCTGGCAGCGCAAGGACATCGAGGACATCCTTTTCCTCGGCGTGATGGGCGTGATCGTCGGCGGGCGCCTGGGCTATTGCCTCTTCTACAAGCCCGAGTTCTACCTCGCGCATCCGCTGGAGATCCTTTACGTGTGGCAGGGCGGCATGAGCTTCCATGGCGGCATGCTGGGCGTGATCGGCGCGATGGTGTGGTTTGCGCATTCGCGCGCGCGGCCGTTCTGGCAGGTGATGGACTTCGTGGCGCCCTGCGTGCCGACGGGCCTTGCCGCGGGCCGCGTGGGCAACTTCATCAACGGCGAACTCTGGGGCCGTTTCAGCAGCCCCGACCTGCCCTGGGGCATGGTGTTTCCGCAAAGCGGCTCGATGCAGCCGCGCCATCCTTCGCAGATCTACCAGTTCCTGCTCGAAGGGCTGCTGCTGTTCGTGATCATGTGGCTCTACGCGCGCAAGGAGCGCAAGCAGGGACAGGTGGCCTCCGTCTTCCTGATCGGCTACGGCGCGCTGCGCTTCTTTGCCGAGTACTTCCGCGAGCCGGACGACTTCCTGGGCCTCAGGGCATTGAGCCTGAGCCAGGGGCAGTGGCTCAGCGTGCCGATGGTGATCGCGGGCATCGCGCTGTGGTTCTGGTTCGGTCGCGCGAAGACGGTCACCGCACGCGCCTGAAGCAGGCGATCTCAGGGTAATCACGGGCCGCGCGGGGTGCCCGTGACACTTGCGCCACATTTGTTGCGCGCTCACAATTACGCGTAATTACAGGAAATTACGCCGAGCATCCGAGGTCGAAGAGCCCCAATCCCCATGCGCCTGGTCCCCAACTCCCTGCACGACGAAGTCGCCGCCACGCTGCGCGAGCAGATCTTCGAGGGCACGCTGGCGCCGGGCAGTTTCCTGGACGAAGTGGCGCTGTGCGAGCGGCTCGCCATTTCCCGCACGCCGCTGCGCGAGGCGCTCAAGGTGCTCACCGCCGAAGGGCTGCTTCGGCACGAGCCGCGCCGCGGCTGCTTCGTCAACGAAGTCACCGAGCGCGATCTCGACGAGATCTTCCCCGTCATCGCGCTGCTCGAAGGCCGCTGCGCCTACGAGGCGGCGCGCAATGCGAGCGATGCCGAGCTGCACGAGCTCGACGGGCTGCACGAGCGCCTGGAGCGCCATGCCAAGGCGCGCCGCATCAACGACTACTACGCCACCAACCACATCATTCACGAGGCGATCATCAAGCTCGCGGACAACCGGTGGCTCGCGCAAGTGATCGGCGACCTGCGCAAGATACTGAAGCTCGCGCGCCTGCAGCAACTGCATGCGCCGGGCCGGCTCGACCAGAGCCTCTCGGAGCACCTGGCCGTGTTCGCGGCGCTCAAGGCGCGCGACAGCGAAGGTGCCGACGCCGCCATGCGCACGCACCTGACGCGGCAGCGCGAAGCGCTGCGCGAGGTCGCGCGCCAGCAGAAATCCAGGGTGATGCCATGACGATTTGCCGCGGCGCGCCCGAACCCATCCACAGGGGAGTCCAGCGATGAGTGCGACCGAATGGTTCCAAGCGCGGCTGCGCACCGGCGAGAAGTCCAAGGTGCCCGTGGCGCCCGAAGCGGCTGCGAAAAGCGCGCCGAAGAACACGCTCAAGCCCAGCGAGCGCACGACCGCCGAGCGCCTGCAGGTCACGCTGCGCAAGGCCGACGAGGCCCTGTCTCCGCGCGCGCTGCGCCGCGTGCTCGCCGACCTGCAGGCGGTGATCGATCCGCGCGTGAGCGAGGTCGAGGGCGGCCGCCGGGCCCATGCCATTGCCGAGGCCTATGCCGATGCCACGCCCGAGGAGCGCCGGGACTACTGGGCCCTGATGAGCGAGCATTTCGCCGCCGACGCGCAAAAGCTCAAGACCGCGCGCGACCAGCACCAGGCCGCGGTCGGTACGCCCGACGAAGGGCAGGCCGAACTGAAGCTGCGCCGCGCGCTCGTCTCCCCGCGCATGCGTCTCCTGCAGCGCTTTGCGGTCGAGCCCGCGGGCATGCGCTTCCTGGTCGACCTGCGCGCCGACCTGCTGCCGTGCCTGAAGGCCGACAAGCGCCTGCTCGCGCTCGATGCCGAGCTCGAGCACCTGTTCTCCACCTGGTTCGACGTCGCCTTCCTGGAGCTGCGCCGCATCGACTGGGATTCGCCGGCCTCGCTGATCGAGAAGCTCATCCGCTACGAGGCGGTGCACGACATCAAGAGCTGGTCCGACGTGAAGAACCGGCTGGACGACAGCGACCGCCGCTGCTACGGGTTCTTTCACCCGCGCCTGCCCAACGAGCCGCTCATCTTCGTGGAGGTGGCGCTGGTCGATCGCATCAGCGACGGCATCACGCCGCTGCTCGACGAGGCCGCCGTGCCGGTGCTGCCGGCCAAGGCAACCACCGCGATCTTCTATTCGATCAGCAACACCCAGACGGGCCTGCGCGGGGTGAGCTTCGGCGATTCGCTCATCAAGCGCGTGGTCGAGACGCTGCAGGACGAGCTGCCGCGCCTGAAGACCTTCGCCACGCTCTCGCCGATTCCGGGCTTTCGCACCTGGCTCGCAAAGAACGCGGCCGACCTGCTACCGCGCCTGGATGAAAAGCGCGAGGCCGAACTCGGCCGGCTCGTCGGCTCCATGCCGCCCACGGCCGAGCGCCTGCTCGCTGCCGTCGATGCCGCCGCCACGTTCGATGCCAAGTCGCCGCTGCGCCAATGGCTGCTGCAGGCGGCCGCCGAATACCTCGGCCACGCGCTGGTCGACGGCACGCCGGCCGATCCGGTCGCTCGCTTCCACTTGGGCAACGGTGCGCGGGTGGAGCGGCTGAACTGGGCGGGCGATCCGTCGCCCAAGGGGCAGAAGCAGTCGTACGGGCTCATGGTCAACTATCTTTACGACCTCAAGCGCCTGGACAAGCATCGGACCTTGCTGGGCGACGGTAAGGTCGCGGTATCGGGAGACATCGAAAGCCTGTTCTTCAAAAAAGGCTGAGTGTTCAAAAAAGCGGGTGTAGAGAAGGCACCAAAATCCACAACGATCGGAGATGAGACACATGAACCAGAGTTTTCAGCGACGTGATGTTTTGCGCGTGGCCGCCGCCGGAGCGGCCGTTCTTTGCGGCGCCGCGCGTGCCCAGGGGCAGGGCTGGCCGACCAAGCCGGTGACGATGATCGTGCCGTTCCCGGCGGGCGGGGGCACCGACGCCTTCGCGCGGCCCCTCTCGGGCCAGTTCACCAAGGTGGCAGGGCAGACGCTGGTGATCGACAACCGCGGCGGCGCGGGCGGCACCCTGGGCGCGAGCATCGCGGCCAAGGCCCCGGCCGACGGCTACACGCTCTTCATGGGCGCCGTGCACCACGCCATCGCGCCCTCGGTGTATCCCAAGCTGGACTACGACATCGAGAAAGACTTCGTGCCGCTCATGCTGCTGGCCAACGTGCCGCAGGTGGTGGTCATCAACCCCAAGCGCGTACAGGCCAACACGATCCAGGAATTCATCGCGCTGGTGAAGCGCAACCCGGGCAAGTTCAACTACGGCTCGGCCGGCTCGGGCACCTCGCATCACCTGGCGGGCGAGCTCTTCAAGATCCAGACCGGCACCTTCATCACCCACATCCCGTACCGCGGCGCGGGCCCGGCGCTGTCGGACCTGATCTCGGGCAACGTCGACCTGATGTTCGACGGCCTGGGTTCTTCGGCCCAGCACATCAAGAGCGGCCGCATCAAGGCGCTGATGGTCGCTGGCACCAAGCGCAACCCGGCCTTCCCCGACGTGCCGTGCGCCGCCGAAGTGGGCCTGCCCGACTACACCGTGACCACCTGGTATGGCCTCTGGGCCCCCAAGGGCACGCCGGCCGACGTGCAGGCGCGCGCGGTCGACGACATGAAGAAGGCGCTCGCCACGGACGAGCTCAAGTCGATCTGGGCGCAGAACGGCTCCGAGATCCCGACGCTCACCATGGCGGCCTACGGCGGCTTCGTGAACTCCGAAATCAAGCGCTGGTACACGGTCGTGAAGGCGTCGGGCGCCAAGCTCGAATGACGGCTGCGGGCACTGTGGCGCCCCGGCGCGAAAGAGCGTCCGTATCGGTGCGGCGCGACGGCGCTGTGGCGTTCGTCACGCTGGCCAACGCGGGCCGCCTCAACGCGATGACGCGTGCCATGTGGCGCGCGTTGCGCACGGCGGTCGCGGGCCTGGACGAAGCGGGACTTCGATGCGTTGTGATCCGCGGGGAGGGCGGCGCCTTCTGCGCGGGCGGCGATATCTCCGAGTACCCGTCGTTCCGCTTCGAGGAGCCGAGCCTGCGCGAGTTCCACGAGAACGAGGTGTGGGCCGCGCTGCAGACGCTGCTCGATTGCCCGGTGCCCCTGGTTGCGCAGATCGAAGGCGCGTGCATGGGCGCCGGCATCGAGATCGCGAGCTGCTGCGACATCCGAATCGCCGGCGCCTCCGCGAAGTTCGGCGCGCCAATTGCCAAGCTGGGCTTTCCGATGGCGCCGCGCGAAGCGGCCCTCGTGCACGGCGCCATCGGCGACGTGCTCGCGCGCGACATGCTGCTGGCCGCCGGCGTGCACGGTGCCCAGCGCCTGTACGACGCGGGCTTCCTGCTGCAGGTGCTGCCCGACAACGAGGTGGCCACGGCCGTGCAGGCGCACGCCGACCGCATCGCCGCGCTCGCGCCCCAGGCCGCGCGCCTGCACAAGCGCACCTTCTCCATGCTGAAGGCCGGCGCGCCATCCACAGAGAGCCTGCTCGCCACGGCCTACGACTACGCCGATTCCGCCGAGCACCGCGAAGGCATCGATGCCTTCCTTGCCAAGCGCACACCGAATTTCTGAAGTACCGGTTCAAAGACGAAGCGATGAAGAAGCCAACCAACGCCAACCTGTTCGCCGCCCTGCGCGCGGCCTTTCCCGCCGACCTCGACGGCATCGCGGTCGAGACCGACAACGGCCTTTTCTATTCGTGGCGCGACCTCGAACGCGCGAGCGCGATGATCGCCAACCTGCTCGATGCGCTCAAGCTCGAGAAGGGCGCGCGCATCGCGGTGCAGGTCGAGAAGTCGGTCGAGGCGATGCTGCTGTACCTCGCCACGCTGCGCGCGGGCTATGTGTTTTTGCCGCTCAACACCGCCTACCAGAGCGCGGAGATCGAATACTTCATCGGCAACGCCGAGCCCGCGGTCGTGGTGTGCACGACCCGCAACGCGGCGTGGGTCGGTCCCATCGCCAACGCGGCGGGCACGCGGCACGTGTTCACGCTGGACGACGACCGCACCGGCACGCTGCTCGAAGTGGCCGCGCAATGCAGCGACAGGCACACGCCCGCGAAGAAGTCGCCCGACGACCTCGCCGCGATCCTCTACACCAGCGGCACCACCGGCCGCAGCAAAGGCGCGATGCTCACGCACGGCAACCTGCTGTCGAACGCCGAGGTGCTCAAGGACTATTGGGGCTGGACGCCGGGCGACGTCCTGGTGCACACACTGCCCATCTTCCACGTGCACGGCCTCTTCGTGGCGCTGCACGGCGCGCTGCTCAACGGCAGCAAGATGCTTTGGTTCTCGAAGTTCGACCCCAAGCGCATCGTCGCCAAGCTGCCCGAGGCCACCGTGTTCATGGGCGTGCCCACGCTCTATGTGCGCCTGCTGGCCGAGCCCGGCCTCACGCGCAAGGCGGTGCGCAACATGCGCCTGTTCGTCGCGGGTTCGGCGCCGCTGCTCATCGAGACCTTCGACGAATGGAAGGAGCGCACCGGTCACACGATCCTGGAGCGCTATGGCATGAGCGAGACGGTCATGCTCACCTCCAATCCCTACAAGCCCGAGCAGGGCGAGCGCCGCGGCGGCACCGTCGGTTTCGCCTTGCCGGGTGTGCAGCTGCGGGTGCGCGATGAGAACGGCAACGACTGCACCACCGACCAGATCGGCGGCATCGAGGTCGACGGCCCCAACGTGTTCGCCGGCTACTGGCGCATGCCCGAGAAGACGGCCGAAGAGTTCACCGCCGACGGCTTCTTCAAGACCGGCGACGTCGGCAAGATCGACGGGCGCGGCTACATCACCATCGTCGGCCGCAGCAAGGACCTGATCATCAGCGGCGGCTACAACGTCTACCCGGCCGAGATCGAGGGCTACATCAACGAGATGGCCGGCGTGGCCGAGAGCGCCGTCATCGGCGTGCCGCACCCTGACTTCGGCGAGGTGGGCGTGGCCATCGTGATCGCCAAGGCGGGCACGGCCATCGATGCCGATGAGATCGTGGCGGAGCTCAAGGGCAAGCTCGCGAACTTCAAGATTCCCAAGCGCTGCTTCGTGGTGCCGGAGCTGCCGCGCAACACGATGGGCAAGGTGCAGAAGGCGCTGCTGCGCGCCGAGCACAAGGGGTTGTTTGCCTAGGCCCGCTCAATCCTTGGCGATCCTCGGTGCGATCGCGGTGACGCGCGGCTCGTGAAAGATCAGCGCGTCCACCTTCTCCGGTAAAGGCCGGCGGAACTCCACACCGAAGCCTTCGAGCGTCTCGACATTGAAGCGCCGCCCGCCGGCCGGCAGCAGCCGGTAGGTCGGCTGGCCCGGGATCGTCATGTGGAGCCGTTCGTCGGCATCGAGCCTGATCTCGATCACCCGGCCGGCGTGCAGGTAGTCGCCGGCGCACAGCCGGCGGAAGGCCGGGTCCAGCACCTCGCCGGCCGCGACGCGGCGGAACACGATGTCGTCCACCATCTCCTCCAGCGGCACTTCGACGCGATCGATGTGGCCCTGCCGGTCGTAGCGGAAGGTGAGGGTGCGGTCGCTCGGATGCATGACCGTCGGCCGGTTCGGCGTGACGAAGACGTCGTAGTGGCGGTGCTCGAGCACATCTTCCGTGCCGCGCCACTGCCACGCCAGCCCGTCCCCGCGTTGTTCGATGCGGATGCGGCCGTAGGCCGGGTGTTCGTATTCGCCGGCATAGTCTTCGAGCGGATGGCTCGGCCGGGTCTCGCCGTGGCGAACGTCCGCGGCGGCCTTCTTGTCGAGCTTCTGTTGGGCGACGGCCTGCTTGCGTTTCGGTGCCAGCCGGCCGAACCAGTCGACGGGTTCGCGGCCGCAGAGGCGGTCGAGCGCAGCGAAGGTGAGGATGGGCGTGGCGCCGCCCGGCGTGCGGTTCGTCAGCACCACGATGCCGGCGCGGCGCTCGGGCAGCAGCGTCATGAGCGTGCTCCAGCCGGTCCACGAGCCCGAATGCGCCACGGTGCGGTCGCCGCGGTATTGCTCGCAGAAGAGGCCCAGGCCGTAGTGCGAATCGCCGATCTCCGCGTACTCGGAACGGCCCATGTGCACGCGCGGCGTCGTCATTTGGCGCAGCGCCTGCGGCGAGAGCAGTTGGCGGCCATCGGCCTTGCCGTCGAGCAGGAAGCGCGCCCATCTCGCGAGGTCGGCCACCGAGGCGTTGATGCCGCCGGCGGGCGTCGCGCGGATCGGCGACAGCGGCGATCGATGAAGCTCGTCGCCGTCGATCGCATGCGGGCGTGCACTGTCCTGCGCGGCGCCGAGCGCCTCGATGGAAAAACCGAAGTGGGCAAAGCCCAACGGCTTCATCAAGCGTTCGGCGGTGAAGTCCTCGTAGCGCTGGCCGCTGATGCGCTCGGTGATCATTCCCGCGACGAGGTAGCCGAGGTTCGAGTACTGGAACGTGTCGCGCAGGTCCTTGTTCGGCGCGAGGTGCCGGAGCGCCGCGAGCATCTGCGCGTTGCTCAGGTCGCCGGGCATGTGGATCCAGTCGTGGCGCGGCAGTCCGCTGTGGTGGCAGAGGAGGTCTCGCACCGTGAGCCGCTCCGTCGCCACCGCGTCGTGCAGGCGAAACTCGGGAAGCACCTCGCGCACCGGGCGGTCCCAGTCGAGCTTGCGCTCGTCGACCAGCAGCCCGAGGCCCGCGGCGGTGAACGACTTGGTGATCGAGCACAGCAGGAACTGCGTGTCGGTGGTCACGGGCAGGCCGGTGTCGGTGTCGCGCACCCCGTAGCCCTTATGCAGCACCACCTCGCCGTCCTGGATCAACGCCAGCGCGAGGCCGGGCACTTTCCATTCCTGCATCGAGGCTTCGACGAGGCTTTCGAGATCGCTCCACATGGTCGGGGTCCTTGCCTTTGGATTCGCGGGGCCGAATCCTAAGGCAATCCCGCGCGTCGAAACTTTCCTATGCCGCTGCCAGCCCGTTCATGAGCCCGCTGCGCGCGTGGCAGTTGATGTATTCGTAGCTCTGCTCGTCGGCCTTGAGCACCGAGACCTCGTGGTACACGCGCAGCTGCAGCTGGAAGTTCAACGCCTGCACGTAGCGCATGAAGCTGCCGAAGATCGCGACGTGCGTGGGGTGCGATTCGGCCCAGCGCTCCATGTCGGCGAGCGAGCGCCAGTAGCTCAGGCCGAACGACTTCTGCAGCGGCGCGCCCTTCGCGTCGAGGTGGTGCATGTAGCGGTTGCTGTAGCAGCCGATTGCCAGGCCCTGGTCGCGAAGGAATTCCATGCCCTCGCGCAGCACCGGCTCCATGTCCTCGAGGTAGAGCGTGCGCTCCTGGCCGGTGGTGTCGGTCCACTCCTGGCCGGAGCGGATCATCGCGATGTTCTCGTGGCCCGCGATGCGCACGCGCTGGCCTGGCGCCGGCGTGCCCGCGATGACCGCGCGCGTGCCCGAGGGCGACAGCGCATCGGTCTGCGACAGCGGGATGCGGTCGCGCATCGAACCCCAGTAGCCGTGCTCCTGCAATTCGCCGCTGACCTCGCCCATGACCACGCCTACGCCCTCGAAGCGGTCCGGGGTGTTGAACATGGTCTCGAAGTGCTCGACGCGCGGCGAGGCGATTTCGCGGAAGTAGCCGAGGCCTTCGTGCAATCGCTCATCGGAGCGCCACCATGCATCGACGGCGGGCGTGGCGCTCCATCGTGCGAAGGCCGCGGCGTCGTCCCAGTAGGCGATCGCGACCATGTTGTCGAAGCCGTCGGCATCGACGTGGTGCGTGAGGTCGTGATGGCCTGGCCCGTCGGGCAGCGCAAAGTCGCGCGCGATTTTCATCAGTGCGGCGCAGGCGCGGCCCTGCATCTGCGCGCCGCGCGATTGCACGCCGAAATAGCCCATCACCACCTGAGTCACGGAGGTCGGCGCACGGGCCGACCAGACGGGGTAGGGCGGCGTGTAGTCGTCCTCGACGCGGCGGTGCCGCGTGCGGGGGCATTTCAGGTGCTCTGCGATGGCGGATTCCATGGCGGGCTCCGGGGCGCTCAGGCTGCGAGCTGCAGGCGGGGCTCTGAGCCCGCGGCCACTGCTTCGGGGGCACTGCTTTCGGGCTCGGGCGTGCGCTGAAAGACCACGGGCTCGCGGCGCGTCTTGTTGAGCAGCAGCTGCGTGACGTCGGGCCGCGAGTAGTGGCCGCTCGGATCGGCAGCGGCCTTGGCCAGCGAGATCATGCCCAGGTCGATGTCCGCGATCACCAGGCCTTCCTGGTCCTCGGCCAGCGGCGTGCCGAGCGGCGAGCCGTCGGGCGCGTAGATGCGCGCGAAGCCGCCGCCGGTGCGCAGCATCTGCTGCTTGCCCGCGTCGGTGCACATCAGTTCGCTCATCGCGGGCGAGACGGTCGCGCATGGGGCGACCACGAAGCATTGGCCCTCGGCCGCATACACCTGGCTCGCCGCGTTGTTGACCTCCGGCCCGAGCGCGTATGCGGCGCCCCGGTAGAGCGAGAAGCTGGGCCATGCGCCGCAGTGGATCTGTTCGTTCTGCGCATACATCGCGTACTTGCTCAGCGGCTGCAGGTGCTCCCAGCACGAGAGCGAGCCGACGTTGCCGATGGCCGTCTCTGCCACCGCGAGGTCGGAGCCGTCGCCTTCGCCGAACACGGTGCGCTCCACATGCGTGGGCTTGAGCTTGCGGCGCGTCTGCACGGTGTTGCCCTGGTCGTCGATGAGCGCCTGCGCGATGTAGAGGCTGCCCGCCGCCTTCTCGCTGTAGCCGAGCGACACCCAGATGCGGTGCTTGCGCGCCGCGTCTCTGATGCGGTCGAACTCCGCCGAGCCGACGACCAGCGAGTTGTCGTGGTAGCGCTGCACGAACTGCATGCCCCATGCGGGCGAATCCAGCCAGATCCACCACGGGTAGCCGGGCACCCAGGTCTCGGGAAACGCGATGAGCTTCACGCCCTGGCCCGCTGCCTGGGCCATGAGGTCGATGGTCTTGTCGATGGTGCCGTCGAGGTCGAGGAAAACGGGCGCGGCCTGCACGGCGGCGACGCGCAGCTTGGGATGAACGGTGGTGGGCATGGCGAGCCTTTTGGGGTGGTGGATGAAACAACTTCGCACACTCCCAACGCGGGTTTGCGCGGTGGCATGCGGGTTGCTTGAAGCGTAGATTCGCCGCCGCGGAACGCCTTGATCCGAACTGGCGGCGTTCTTGTTCCAGCGTTGCACGCGCTTTCCGGGGAACCCCATGAACCAGTTGCTCAGCACCGATGCCGTGGCGCGCGACCAGCGCCTGGCCTACTGGACCGACATGATCTGCAACGTCTACGTGCAGCTCGGGTGCGACCCGGTGCGGCCGGACGACATCGGCCGCTTCGAGGGCAGCATCCGCCAGCACTCGCTGCCCAGCCTGGACGTGTCGGTGGTCAAGTCAGGCGCGCAGAAGGTAATGCGCACGAGCGGGCACATCGCGCGCTCGGGCGACGACTATTTCCTCGTGAGCATCCAGGCGCAGGGGCGCGGCGTGGTGCGCCAGGACGGGCGCGACGCGGTGCTCTCGGCCGGCGACTTCGCGCTGTACGACAGCACGCGGCCCTACGAACTGCTGTTCGACGACAGGTTCGAGCAGATCGTGCTCAAGCTGCCCGGCGAGCGCCTTCGAAGCGAGCTGCGCGACACCGAGGCGCTGACGGCCACCACGGTGTCGGGCAAGGAGGGCGCTGGGCATCTTCTGCTCGGCATGATCCGCACGCTGCGGGAAGACATCGACACGCTGCAGCCGGCATCGGCGCTGGCCGTGGCGAATGGGGTGCAGAGCATCCTGGTCGCCGGGTTGCAGACGCTGCCGGCGGCGCGTGCGCCGTCGCTGAGCAACCTCACGGCGTACCACCTCGCGCGCGTGAAGCGGTGCATCGACGAGCAACTGGCCGATCCCTCGCTCTCGGTCGGCAGCCTCGCGGCGTCGCTCGGGGTGTCGGCGAGCCACATCCACCGCGTGTTCAAGAGCGAGCCGCTGACGCCCTCGCAGTACATCTGGGAGCGCCGGCTCGAGGCCTGCAGCCGCGACCTGCTGGAGCCGCGTTTGGCAGGCAAGCCGGTGGGGGAGATCGCTTATGGGCGCGGCTTCAACGATGCCGCGCATTTCAGCCGCGCGTTTCGCGAGCGCTTCGGCTGCTCGCCGCGCGAGTGGCGGCAGCAGCGGGTGCAGTAGCCGGGCCTTATTGAACCAGCAGCACCGAGATGTCGGTTTCGCCGACCACCTTGGTCGCCACCGAGCCCATCAGCGCGCGTCCGAAGAGGCCATGGCCGTGGGTGCCGAGCACGATCAGCTCTGCGTGCGCAGCAGTGGCTGATTTCAGGATTTCCTCGGCAGCGTGGCCGTGGCGCTTGTCGATCGTGTAGTTGTCGACACCCTTCTCGGCAAGAAGCGCCTTCACCGGATCGAGCACCTTCGCGCTCTCCTCGGCGTAGTACTCGTTCACGACCTCCTTGCTCAGGTGGCGTGTCACGTGGCCCGAGATGCCGGTGCACACGTTGACCACGACAAGCTCGTGCCCGTCCACGAACATGGCGCGGTTGGCGATCAGGTAGTCCAGCGCCTTGCGGGTGTAGGCGCTGCCGTCGACGGCGATGAGGATTTTCATGAAACCGTTATACGGCTGCGACCTGTGGGTCGCAACCGGTCTCACCCCAGAACCGAAGGGCTATTCCAGCCCCGTGCGTCAGCCTTGGAGACCCTTCCAGAGCATGTATGCGGCGAGCAGGTACAGGATGCTCGCGAACACGCGCTTGAGTTTCTTCACGGGCAGCGTGTGCGCGGCCTTGGCGCCCAGCGGTGCGGTGAACACGCTGCACACGGCAATCACCGCCAGCGCCGGCAGCCAGATGTAGCCGAAGGAGCCTGCGGGCAGGCCCTGCACCGACTGGCCGCTGATCGCATAGCCCATCACGTTGGCCACGGCGATCGGAAAGCCTAGCGCCGCGCTCGTGGCCACTGCGTTGTGGATCGAGATGTTGCACCACGTCATGAACGGCACGCTGATGAAGCCGCCACCCGCGCCGACCAGGCCCGAGATGAAGCCGATCACGCCACCGGCCGCGAGCTGGCCGCCGGTGCCCGGCATCTGGCGCGTGGGCTTGGGCTTCCGGTCGAGGAACATCTGCGTGGCCGAGAAGCCCACGAAGAGCGCGAAGAAGATGGCGAGCGCCGTGCCCTTGAGCAGCGCGAACACGCCCAGGCTGCCGGCCAGGCTGCCGATCACGATGCCGGGGGCCAGGCGCTTGACGATGTCCCAGCGCACCGCGCCGCGCTTGTGGTGCGCGCGCACGCTGGAGACCGAGGTGAAGATGATCGTGGCCATCGAGGTGGCGATCGCCATCTTCACCGCGAGGTCGGAGGGCACGCCGCGGTGACCCATGATGATCGTGATGAACGGCACCATCAGCATGCCGCCGCCGATGCCCAGGAGGCCCGCGAGAAAGCCGGTGCCAAGGCCGAGCGCGGCGAGTTCAAGAATCAGGAGGGGGTCGAGGAGATCGGTCACGCTGCGGGTCTTCGGACAAAGCAACGGCCCCGAGCAGTGGTTGCTGGGGGCCGTGCCGATGGAAAAAGGTGTCTGCAAGTGGGCGCCGAACCCGCATCCTGAACCAGGGTTCAGGTGGGCGAGGGCAGCAAGACTTCGGGTTCATCTGACGCGAGATGATCACGCCCGTCAAGCGATGTACCAAGCCCGGCTCCGGAGAGCATTGGAACAAGGAAATATTAAGCCCGACGCGCACCGCAGACAGTTCGGATTTTACGCTCCGTATGAGTCCAGGGTGTTCATTCAGAGCAAATGACCATCGCCGGCCAGTGCCTGATCGAGCTTTTGAATGAGCTGGGAGGCCTTGGCATCGGCTTCTCCGGGCTCGGCCGGGGCAGGCGCGGGCGCTGTTGCGGCAAGTGCGGCAGGCGCAGCGACTGCCGCCGCCTGTTGCGCCGCGAGGTCGAAGGCCAGGTTCAGCGAAGCCAGCACCGCGATGCGATCGCGTGCCTTGACTTTTCCCGCATCGCGGATCTTGCACATGGCGGCATCCACGCGTTCGACCGCATCGCGCAACTGCGGCTCGCCGCCGTCGGGACAGCCGAGCAAATAGCTCTGGCCCATGATCTGTACTTCTATCTGCTTCATGCGGTGGAGTCTTCGGGAGGTGGTTCAGCCGGCAGCCGCTCGAGCAGCGCATCGAGGCGCGTGCGTGCCGCGGCGAGCCGCGACTTGAGCCCGTCGCGTTCGCGCGTGAGCGCATCGACCTGTTCCTGGAGCAGCGCATTGGTGCGCTGTACCTCTTCGTGACGCACGAGCAAGCGTTCCACACGCTCGGCGATCTGATCGATGGGGCTGGAGGCGGGCATGGTTGGCGATTGTAGTTTCCCGGGGAATCGGCCCCGTCGATAGCGCGCGCGGTGCTTGATTCGTCGTGGCGCCGATTCTGCGGCCTTCACCGGAGGCTTTCAAATTTTCGGCATGCGTTGTCATCCACCGGCCACAACTTTCGGCCTAGCGCCGCCTTTGCAGGGCCTAAAATCCCGCCCGTTGGTGCTCGCGCCGTGGTTCGCACGGCGCAGTTCAACGGGAAGCAGGAGTGAACGCCCCGAGTGATCCGGAGACCCGGACATCGGAACAAGGCCGAAGCCGCCTGCGCTGCCCCCGCAACGGTCAAGCAGACGACGCCGCAAGGCGCCACCCCTTTCCATCCAGCCACTGGGCGCCCTGAAACAGGTGCCTGGGAAGGCGGCAGGGGCCGTTCTGCCAGCCCGGATACCGGCCAACAAGGCGGCCGCCGCATGCATGAACCGATGAATAGGTTCGTGCCTGGGGCGGTCATTGCGCCCCGAGGCGCCGGCGGGGAGGCCGGCCAGGGGCATTGACGTTCGTTCGGCTGATTCATGACTTCCTGCGTTTCTCTTTCCCGCGGCTGCGCTCCTGCGCGCCGTTCCTTCGCCTGCCTGCCGCTCGCGCTGGCCTCGGCCTTCGGCGGTCTTGCGCTGATCCCGCTGTCCGCGCTTGCAGAGGACGCCGCGCCCGCGCTGCCCCAGACGGTGGTCACGGCCAACCGCACGCCGCAGCCGCTGTCGGACCTGGTGGGCGACGTGTCCATCATCGACCGCGAGACCATCGAGCGCAGCGGCGCGACCGGCGTGGCCGACGTGCTGGCGCGCCAGCCGGGCATCGAGATCACGCGCAACGGCAGCGTGGGCAACACCACCAGCCTCTTCATCCGCGGCGCCGAAACGCGCTTCACCGCCGTCTACCTGGACGGCGTGCGCATCGACTCGCAGACCACCGGCGGCGCCGGTTGGGAAAGCATTCCGCTCTCGCAGATCGATCGCATCGAGGTGCTGCGCGGCCCGGCCGCCGCGGTGTACGGCTCCGACGCCATCGGCGGCGTGATCCAGCTCTTCACCAAGCGCGGTGAGGAGGGCGTCTCGCCCTATGCCGGCATCGGCTTCGGCAGCCACGGCCTGCGCAAGATCGAAGGCGGCGTGAGCGGCAGGTCGGGCCTTCTCGACTATTCGTTCGGCGTCGCGCACGAAGAGAGCAAGGGCTTCAACGTGCAGCCCGCCGACAAGCGCACGCCCTCGAAAGACGGCTTCGCGAGCCCCGACCGCGACGGCTACCGCAGCACCTCGGGCAACCTGAAGCTGGGCTTGCAGATCACGCCCGACCAGCGCCTCGACGCCACCTTGCTCCAGAGCAACATCGAGGCCGGCTACGACCCCTCGGTCAGCTTCAGGACCAAGCCGCCGATCCTCTTCAAGAACGACATCTCGACCAATTCCCTGCGCACCGCGGGCCTCACGTGGTCGGCCAAGTGGAACGACATCTACAGCACCCGCGTGCAGGTGACCGACTCGCAATCGGTCTACAAGACGCAGCCTTCGTTCTACCGCACCGAAACCAACCTGCGCGGCTACCTGTTCCAGAACGAGTTCCGCTTCGGCCCGCACCTGGTGACGGCCACGCTGGAGCGCCGCGAAGACGCGCTGGAGAACGCACCCACCACCTCGACCAGGCTGCTCTCGCAAGACCGCTCGCAGAACGCGCTGTCGCTCGGCTACGGCTTCGTGCAGGGCCCGCATTCGCTGCAGCTGCACGTGCGCCGCGACAAGGACAGCGAGTTCGGCGGCAAGACCACCGGCAGCGCCGCCTACGGCTTCGCCATCCTGCCGTCGCTGCGCTTCACCGCCTCGGCCGGCACGGCCTTCCGCGTGCCGACGCTCTACCAGCGCTTCAGCGAATACGGCGTGGCAACGCTCAAGCCCGAGGACAGCCGCAACGTCGAACTGGGCCTGAACTACGCCAAGGACGGCACCACCGCCGGCATCGTGGTCTACCGCAACCGCGTGCGCAACCTGGTCAACTTCGTGGGCACCGCCAGGGGCTGCGCCTCGGCGTTCGGCTGCTACACCAACGTGAACCGCGCCACGCTGCAGGGCGCAACGCTCTCGGCCAGCCAGCGCCTGGGCGACGTCACGCTGCGCGCCTCGCTCGACGTGCAGGACCCCAAGGACGCCGACACCGGCAACCTGCTCGCCCGCCGCGCCAAGCGCCACGGCACGCTGGGCGCCGACTGGCGCGTGGCCGGCTGGACGCTGGGCGCCGAGGTGCAGGCTTCCAGCCAGCGCTTCGACGACACGGCCAACACCGTCAAGCTCGGCGGCTACACGGTGCTGAACCTGTCGGCCAGCACGCAGATCACGCGCGACCTGAACCTCATCGCACGCATCGACAATGTGGGCGACAAGGACTACCAGTTCGCACGGCTCTACGCCAACGGGGGCCGCAGCGCCTACCTCGGCCTCAAGTGGACACCGCAGTAAACGACCCCTCGCCACGACGCGCCGCCGCCGCCACCTGTGCCGCGGTGCTGATCGCCGCGCCGGCTTCGGGGCAGGGCAAGACGACGGTGGCCGCCGCGCTCGCGCGGCTGCATGCGCGCCAGGGCCGGCGGGTGCGGGCCTTCAAGTGCGGGCCGGACTTTCTAGACCCGCACTGGCTGGCGCTGGCCACCGGCGCGTCGGTGCATTCGCTGGACCTCTGGATGACGGGCGAGGCCGACTGCCGCTCGCGCCTGCGTGCAGCGGCGGCCGAGGCGGACCTCGTGATCGTCGAAGGCGTGATGGGTTTGTTCGACGGCACGCCGAGCGCGGCCGACCTCGCCGAGCGCTTCGGCCTGCCGGTGCTCGCCGTGATCGATGCGCATGCGATGGCCGGCACCTTCGGAGCGCTGGCTTACGGCCTGCAGAATTTCAGGCCGGGCCTGCCATGGGCCGGCGTGCTCGCCAACCGCGTGGCCAGCGAGCGGCATGCGGGCATGCTGAAGGACGCGCTGCGGGAGCCCTCGCAATGGATGGGCGCCTTGCCCCGCGACGCGAGGTTCGCATTGCCCGAGCGGCACCTGGGCCTCGTGGGCGCGGGCGAGCTCGACGACGCGATGGCGCGGCTCGATGCGGCCGCCGATGTGCTGGCCGAGGCGCCGCTGGGCCAATTGCCGATCTCGCAGCTGCCGCAGGTGCGCTTCGATGCGCCCGAAGTGGAAGACGCGGCCGCGACGCAACTGCTGGCGGGCCGCACCATCGCCATCGCGCGCGATGCGGCGTTCTCCTTCATCTATCCCGCCAACCTCGACGTGCTTGTGGCCCTCGGCGCGCAGCTCGCGTTCTTCTCGCCGCTGGCGGGCGATGCCTTGCCGGCCTGCGATGCCGTCTGGCTGCCGGGCGGCTACCCCGAGCTGCATGCCCAGGCCCTGTCCGCGAACGAGCCGATGCGCGCCGCGCTGGCTGCGCACGCCGCCGCGGGCAAGCCCGTGTGGGCGGAGTGCGGCGGCATGATGGCGCTGTTCGACGAACTGGCCACGCACGCCGATGCAGCGCCGCAGCACGTTCACCGCCTCTGGGGCCTGCTGCCCGGCCGCGTGACGATGCAGAAGCGCCTCGCCGGTCTCGGCCCCCAGCAACTCCAGTTGGGAAGCCACACGCTGCGCGGCCACACGTTCCACTATTCGAGCTGCGAGACGCCGCTCGCGCCTTCGGCCCGCACCGCCCGTCCCGGCGCCACGCAGGCCGTCGGGGCACGCGCCGGCGAGGCCTTCTATGTGCACGGCCCGGTGCGGGCCAGCTATTTCCATGCATGGTTCGCCTCCAGCCCGGAAGCCACGGCGCAGCTCTTCGGCGCGATGCCTGTCGCGCCGGGCCAGGATGCAGCAAAGGAAGAGACCGATGACCGTTGAGCACGAATTCATCCTCGGTGGGCAAAAGAGCGGCAAGTCGCGCCGCGCCGAGCAACGCGCGGCCGACTGGCTCGCTGCCGCGCCCGGCACCCACCGCGCCGTGCTGATCGCCACCGCCCAGGCCTATGACGACGAGATGCTCGAGCGCATCGTGCGCCACCAGGCCGACCGCGCCGAGCGCGTACCCGCCCTGCGCACCATCGAGGAGCCGATCGAGCTCGCGCGCGCCATCGTCACGCAGAGCGCACCCGAGACGCTGGTGGTGGTCGACTGCCTCACGCTGTGGCTTACCAACCTCCTGATGCCGCTGCGCACCGAAGCCGCGCGGCCGGTGACGCGCACGCCCTCGGCGCACGCCACCATGCTGCAGATCGCGCTGCGCGAGGCGCGCGGGCCGGTGGTGCTGGTGGGCAACGAAATCGGCCTGGGCGTGATCCCGCTCGGCCGCGAGACGCGCGCCTTCGTCGATGCGCTGGGGCGGCTGAACCAGGACGTGGCCGCGGCCTGTGGCCGCGTGACGCTCATGGCGGCCGGCCTGCCGCTGAGCCTGAAGGCGCCCGCCTGATGAAGCTGCAACGGATATCGTCGTTCGCCGCCGCCATCGGCCTGTCGCTGTGCGCGTTCGCCGCGCACGCCTTCGACGTGGTCGATGAACGCGGCGTCACCGTGAGCCTGCCGCAGACGCCGCAGCGCATCGTCACGCTCTTGCCGTCGCTCACCGAATCCGTGTGCGCGCTCGGGGCCTGCGAGCGGCTGGTGGGCGTGGACAACTATTCCAATTCGCCGGCCGCCGTGCGCGCCTTGCCGCAACTGGGCGGCGGGCTCGAACCGAATGTGGAAGCCATCGTCGCGCTCAGGCCCGACGCGGTGCTGCTGGCCAAGTCGTCGCGCGTCACGCAGCGGCTGGAGGCGCTGGGCCTCAAGGTACTGGTGCTCGAACCCAAGAGCCACGCCGACGTGCAGCGCGTGCTCGACAAGCTCGACCAGGTGCTCGGCACGCACGAGGCGCCGCGCGTGTGGCGCGTGATCGATGCGAGCGTGTCGGCTGCTGCGCAGTCGGTGCCCGCGAGCATGCGGGGCAACCGCGTGTACTTCGAGATCAACAGCACGCCGTATGCGGCGGGCGAGTCGTCGTTCATCGGCGAGACGCTCACGCGGCTGGGCATGAAGAACATCGTGCCGGCGAAGCTCGGGCCGTTTCCCAAGCTCAACCCGGAGTACGTGGTGCGCGCGAATCCAGACCTCATCATGGTCAGCGTCCGCAGCGCGCAGGGGCTGGAGCAGCGGCCCGGCTGGGGCGGCATCCGCGCGGTGCGGGAGGGGCGCATCTGCCGCTTCGATGCATTGCAGTCCGATGTGCTGGTGCGGCCCGGTCCTCGCATGGACGAGGCCGCACGCTTGATGGCGCAATGCCTGGTGGACAAGGCCCGGTGAACGCCGCACGCACGCACTCTGCCCACCTGCGCCGCGTCGTGGTGTTTGGCGCAGCATTGGCGGTGCTGGGCGTCGCGCTGCTGCTGTTTGGCCTCGGCATCGGAAGCACCGGCTTCGAGAGTCTGCTCGCCGCGCGGCACGACCCGGTGGCGCTGCAGATCGTCTGGGACATCCGCCTGCCGCGCACGCTCGGCGCGTGGCTCGCGGGCGCGCTGCTCGGGCTCGCGGGTGCGGTGGCGCAGGGGCTGTTCCGCAATCCGCTGGCCGACCCGTATCTGCTCGGCAGCGCCTCGGGCGCTTCGCTGGGCGTGGCGGTGGCGCTGATGCTGTTCGGCGGTTCGGCTGCGAGCACGCAGTGGGTGATGCGCCTGGGCCTCACGGGTGCGGCCTTCGTCGGCGCGGTGCTCGCGGTGCTGCTCACGCTCACGCTCGCGCGCGGCGTGCAGCAGACGCTGCGGCTGTTGCTGGCGGGCGTGATCGTCGGCGTGGTGCTCGGCGCCGCGAAAGACCTGATCACCATCGCCTCGGCCGACATCCTGCAGGCCATCCAGGGTTTCATCCTCGGCAGCACCGGCCTGGTCGGCTGGAGCGCCTGCGCGGTGATGGGCGCGGTCTGCGCGGCGTGCCTGCTGGCCGCATGGGCGCTGGCGCCGGTGCTCGACGGGCTGGCGCTGGGCGAAGCGACCGCGCGCAGCCTCGGCCTGCCGCTGGGCGCCATGCGTGCGGCGCTGGTCGTGGTGCTCGCGCTGGCGACCGGCGCCGCCGTCGCGCAGACCGGGCTGATCGCCTTCGTCGGCCTGGCCGCACCGCACCTCGTGCGCTCGGTGGTCAAGACCACGCATGCGAGGCTGATCGTGCTCGCGGCGCTGATGGGCGGCCTGCTGCTGATGGCTGCAGACCTCCTGGCGCGCTGGCTGATCGCGCCGCAGGAACTGCCGGTGGGCGTGCTCACTGCGGTGCTCGGCGGCAGCTACCTGCTGTGGCTCATGCATCGACGCAGCGCGCGTGGAGGCCTGGCATGAACGGCCCCGCCATCGAAGCCCGCCAGCTCAGCGCCACGCTCGGAACGACCGAGGTGCTGCACGCGATCGACCTGAAGCTCGCGTCCGCCCGCTGGACCAGCATCGTCGGGCCGAACGGCGCGGGCAAGTCGACGCTGCTCAAGGCGCTTGCGGGCCTGCTCGCGCACCGCGGCGAGGTCAGGCTGTTCGGTGAAGCAGGGAGCAGGATCCCGGCCCGCATCCGCGCGCAGCGGCTCTCGTGGCTGGGCCAGAGCGGCACGGGCGAGGCGAGCGCCGATGACCTGATGGTCTACGACGTCGCCATGCTCGGACGCCTGCCGCACCAGCGCTGGCTTGCCGCCCCGAGCGTGGCCGACCGCGACGCGGTGGAGCGCGCCTTGCGCGGCACACAGGCCTGGGACTGGCGCGACCGTCCGCTCGGCCAGCTCTCGGGCGGCGAACGCCAGCGCGTGCTGCTGGCCCGCGCGCTCGCGGTCGAGGCCCAGGTGCTGCTGATGGACGAGCCGCTCGCCAACCTCGACCCGCCGCACCAGGCCGACTGGATGCAGACCGCCCGCACGCTCGTGGCGGAGGGCCGCACCGTGGTCAGCGTGCTGCACGAATTGCCGATGGCGCTGGCGGCCGACGAAATGGTCGTCATGGACAAGGGCCGCGTGGTGCACCACGGCGGCTGCGACGACGCCACGACCCACACCGCGCTCGAACAGGTGTTCGACCACCGCATCCGCGTGCACCGCGTGGCGGACCAGTGGATCGCGCTGCCGAAGTAACAAAGACACATCCCATGCAGATCGAAACTCCCCCCAGCGAAAAGCCGTACGAAAAGCCCGAGGGCGAACGCCGCGGCATCGTCATCGTCAACACCGGCGACGGCAAGGGCAAGAGCACCGCGGCCTTCGGCCTCGCGCTGCGCGCCCACGGCCGCGGCAAGGCCGTGAAGATCTACCAGTTCATGAAGGTGCCCTCGGCGCGCTTCGGCGAGCACCGCATGTTCGAGCAGATCGGCATTCCGATCGAAGGGCTCGGCGACGGCTTCAGCTGGAAGAGCCAGGACCTCGAACGCTCCGGGCAGCTTGCGCGCGACGGCTGGGAGAAGGCCAGGGCGGCGATCCTCTCGGGCGAATTCTTCCTCGTGGTGCTCGACGAGATCACCTATCCGCTGATCTACGGCTGGCTGCCGCTCGAAGGCGTGCTCGAAACGCTGCGCGCGCGGCCCAAGCACGTGCATGTGGCGCTGACTGGCCGGCGCTGCCCGCCCGAACTCGTCGAGCTGGCCGATACCGTGACCGAGATGACGCTGGTCAAGCACGCGTTCAAGGCCGGCATCCCGGCGCAGCGCGGCATCGAAGATTGAGCACGATGGCGCAGCAGCAGCACGCATTCGCGGCCGACGAGGCGAGGGCGGTGTACCGCGCCATCCGCGAGCGGCGCGACATGCGGCACTTCGCGGGCGGCGAGGTCGCGCCCGAGGTGCTGCGCCGTCTACTCGAAGCGGCGCACCACGCGCCCAGCGTCGGCTTCATGCAGCCGTGGCGCTTCATCCGGGTTCGCGATGGCGCGTTGCGCGCGCGGCTGCACGACGCGGTCGAGCGCGAACGCGTGCTCACGGCGCGAGCCCTCGGCGAGCGTGAAGACGAGTTCATGCGCCTGAAGGTGCAAGGCCTGCTTGACGCGGCCGAGCTGATCGCCGTGTCGCTCGCCGACGATCGCGACAAGCATGTGTTCGGCCGCCGCACCCTGCCGCAGATGGACCTGGCCTCGGCCTCCTGCGCCATCCAGAACCTCTGGCTTGCGGCCCGTGCCGAAGGGCTGGGCATGGGCTGGGTCTCGCTGTTCGATCCGGCCGAATTGAGCGCCTTGCTCGGCCTGCCTGAAGGCGCCGAGCCCATCGCCTTGCTGTGCCTCGGGCCGGTGCACGATTTCTACGAAGAGCCGATGCTGCAGCGCGAACGCTGGGCCAGGCGCGAGCCGCTCCCGGCGCTCGTGTTCGACGAATGCTGGGGCCAGCCGTCGGACCTGTTTTCCCTCGTCCCCTCCGCCGTGGAACCTGCCTGATGCTGGCTTTCGATACCGTTCTCTTCGAACTCGCGCGCCTGTTCCTCTGGCCCGTGACGCTCGGCGTGCTGCTTTCCTTCGTCTATGCGGTGTATTGCCTGGGCGCCTTCGGCATCGAATACCTGCAGCGCCGACGCGACCCGATGCGCGTGCTGGCGCTGCAGCGCCATGCCGATGCGAGCCAGGAGCAGATGGAGCTGGTGGTGCTCAAGCAGCTGGAGGGCGTGCGCCTGTGCAGCCGCGTCGCGCCGATGCTCGGGCTGATCGCCACGATGATCCCGATGGGGCCGGCACTGGTGGCGGTGGCCTCGGGCGAATCGCAGGGCGTGGCGCAGAGCCTCGCGCCCGCATTCGCCGCCGTGATCGTTGCGCTGGCTTCGGCCTCGATCACCTTCGTGGTCTACACCGTGCGCCGGCGCTGGCTGATGCGCGAGCTGGTGACGGTGCTCGATGCGCGGGATCGCTTGTCGTGAGCCGCAGGCAGTTTTCGATCCTGAGCAGCCTGGACACCGACGACGACGATCCGGTGCTCTCGACCATCAACCTGATCGACGTGTTCATGGTCGTCATCGGCATGCTGATGATCGCGGTCATCAACAATCCCATGAATCCGTTCGCGCAGGACAAGGTCACGATCATCCGCAACGAGGGCAAGCCGGACATGGAGATCATCACGCGCGAGGGGCAGAAGGTCACGCGCTTCAAGGCCAGCGGCGCCACGGGGCAGGGCGACGGCGAGAAGGCCGGCACGGCCTGGCGGCTGAAGGACGGCACGATGGTCTATGTGCCTGCGGATGCCGTACCGGCGGCGCAGGACGGGAAGTGACGCGGTTTCTTGCCTGGCTCCTGTTGATGGCGCTGGCGTTCTGCGCGCAGGCTGAGCCGGATGGGCCTTCGCGCATCGTGGTGCTGAGCACGTCGCTGGTGTCGCCGGCGCGCGTGGCGCGGTTGCAGGAGGCGGCGCACGAAGCCGGGTTGCCGCTGCAGGTGGTGTCCGCCGCGAAGGATTCGCCTGAAGCGCTGGCTGCGGCGCTGCCCGGCGCGCGGCTGCTGGTGATCGACGCGCCGCACATCAGCGTGGCGCAGGCTGCGGCGGCGCGCTTCGGCGATGCGATTTCGCGCACTGCCGTGCCCTATGTGTTGATCGGCGAGTTCGCGCTCGTTGCGAAGGGGCAGGCATCCAGCGCCGCGCCTCTTGCTGCAGAGCGCGGCGTCGATGCGGTCTGGGCGCAACGGCTGCGGGAGTACTGGCGGTTCGCAGGCACCGCCAATCTCAAGTCGGCGATGAACGCGCTGGCGCAGATCGACGATGTGAACGGTCTGCCGCCGCCCGTGCCGACGCCGCTCTCGGGCTTCTATCACCCGCGCTGGTCACGCATCGAAACGGATATCTCTGCAGTTGCCGGGCTGGCTGGCACCGCCGGAACCGTCGCCATCGCCGTCAACAGCGCCACCGTGACGGGCGACGACACCGGCTGGCTCGACACGCTGATCGCCGCGCTCGAACAGCGCGGCCTTCGCGCCTACGCCTTCTACGGCCCGCGCCAGGAGAAGGACCTGTTCTTTCGCATGACGCATGCAGCCGGTGGAGACGAACGCCGCGTGGCCGACCTGATCGTCAACGCCTCGCTGGTCTTCACGCCGAACGAGCGCAAGGCCGAGCTGGAGCGCATCGGCGTGCCGGTGCTGCAGACCCTGCCGTCGCTCGCGATGGACGCCGCGCAGTGGGCCGCAAGCAAGGACGGCCTCGCGCAGACTGACATCGCCTCGTACTACAGCCCGAGCGAACTCGCCGGCATGACCGACCCGATGCTCGTGAGCGCGCGCGATGCCGCGACCGGCACGCTGCAGCCGCTGCCTGCGCAGATCGACGCGGTGGCCGGCAAGGCGGCCGCGCTGCTGCGGCTGCAGCGCACGGCGCCCGCGGACCGGCGCGTCGCGATGCTGGTCTACAACTACCCGCCGGGCGAAGCGAACTTCGGCGCGTCGTTTCTCAACGTGCCGCGCAGCGTGAACAACATGCTGGCGGCGATGCAGTCGGCCGGCTACCGCACGGAGATGCCCGGCGCGGACGCAACCATCGCGCAAGTGCAGGCGACGATGAAGGCCTACTACCCGGTCGATGGCGTCGATGCGTTGGAGCCGCTGCTGGACAAGGGGCTGGCCGATTCGTTGACGCTCGCACGCTACGTCGCGTGGTTTCGTTCGCTGCCCGCCGAAACGCAGCGGCGCATCGAGGCGTACTGGGGGCCGCCGGAGAAATCGACGATGCTGCGGCCGGTCGGTGGCGAGCCAGCCTTCGTCATCCCGCGCGTGCAGTTCGGACATGTCGTCGTGCTGCGCCAGCCGCCGCGCTTCGAGCCCGGCACGCAGGTGGCGGGCAAGGCCGAGCGGGTCTACCACCGCTCGGCCATTCCGCTGAGCCACGGCTATCTGGCCACGTACCTCTGGCTGCGCACCCAGTTCGATGCGAGCGCGGTCGTGCACGTGGGCACGCACGGCACGGTCGAATGGTCGGCGGGCAAGGAGCGGGGGCTCTCGGTACAGGACGACCCGCTGCTCGCGCTCGGCGAACTGCCCAACGTCTACCCGTACATCATGGACAACCTCGGCGAAGCCACCACTGCCAAGCGGCGCGGCCGCGCGACGATGGTGAGCCACTCGACGCCCATGTTCGCGCCCGCGGGCTTTCGGCCCGGCGTGCAGACGATGCACGAGCGCATGCACGACTGGGAGACGCTGTCGCCCGGGCCGGTGAAGACCGCGATGGAACGGGAGCTCACCGCGGCGTTTGTCGAGCAGCACTACGACCGGGACCTGAAATGGACGCCCGCCCGCATCCGCGCCGACTTCGCGGGCTTCATCGCGGTGCTGCATCCGTACCTGGACGAACTCGCGCAGACCGCGCAGCCGCTGGGCCTTGCCACCTTCGGGCAGGCGCCCGATGCGCATCGGCGCCGCATGACCATCCTGCAGATCCTCGGCAAGCCCTTGGCCGAGGCACTGGGCGAAGACGTCGATGAGGCCTTCCTGGTCGATGCGAAGAACATCGCGGCTTCGCGGCTGGCGCGCTGGGTCGAAGTCGCGGTGAAAGATGTCGATGCGGCGAGCGCGATGGGCGCAGACGCCACCAAGGCCGAAGCGCTGCGATCCATGGCGCTGCGCGCGCAGAAGATCGACGCCGCACTCGCGCACAACGAAGAAATCGAAGGCCTGCTCACCGCCCTCGATGGCCGCTACGTCAAGGCCAGCTACGGCGGCGACCCGGTGCGCAACCCCGACAGCCTGCCGACCGGCCGCAACCTCTACGGCTTCGACCCGAGCCGCGTGCCGACGCGCGCCGCCTGGGACATCGGCGTCGCCGCGATGGATGCGTGGATCGCCGAGCATGCCAAGGGGCACGCCGGCAAGCCACCCGAAAAGATTGCCTTCACCCTCTGGGCCGGCGAGGCCTCGCGCCACCAGGGCGTGATGGAGAGCCAGGCCTTCTACGCCATGGGCGTGAAGCCGCGCTGGGACGAGGCAGGGCGCATCGCCGGCATCGAGGTGCTGCCCGCATCGACGTTGAAGCGGCCGCGCATGGACGTGCTGGTCAGCGTCACTGGCTCCTACCGCGACCAGTTTCCCAACGTGATGCGCTGGCTCGACGAGGCGGTGCAGCAGGTCGCGGCGCTGGACGAACCCGGCAATGCGGTCGCGCAGCACAGCACGGCGCTGGCCCGCAAGCTGCGCGCCGAAGGCGCCACGCCGGCGGAGGCGAAACGCTGGTCGACCGCGCGCGTGTTCTCGAACGAGCAGGGCAGCTACGGCGCAGGGCTCGAAGAGGCCGCGCTTGCAAGCGATGTGTGGTCATCGCAGCGGCGCGGCGGCGGCGATGCGCAGATGGCGCAGCTCTACATGGACCGCATGGGGCACGCCTACGGCCAGGGGCTCGACGGCACGGCGCGGCCGGGTGCGTATGCCGGCAATCTCGCGCAGGTCGACGCGGCGCTGATGGCGCGCACGTCGAATCTCTACGGTGTGCTCACCAACGACGATCCCTTCCAGTACCTGGGCGGCATCGCGCAGGCTGTGCGGCAGCTCACGGGCAAGGACCCGGCGCTGTACGTGCAGAACCTGCGCGACGGCGGCGCGGTGCGCACCGACACCGCCGCCGGCGCCATCGCACGCGAAATGCAGACGCGCTACCTGCACCCGCAATGGATCGAGGCGCAGAAGGCCGAGGGCTACAGCGGCACGCTGCAGGTGCTCAAGACCGCGCAGTTCCTTTGGGGCTGGCAGGTCACCGCGCCCGGCACGGTGCGGCAGGACCAGTGGCAGTCGCTGCACGACGTGTACGTGCGCGACCGATACAAGCTGGGCACGCGCGAATGGCTGGAGGGCGACAACCGCGCCGCCTTCGCGCAGACGCTGGAGCGCTTGCTCGATGCGGTGCGGCTGGACTATTGGAAGCCCGATGCCGCGACGCGGCGCGAACTGGCAACGGCGTACGCCGAAGCGGTTCGCGCCACAGGCTTGCGCGAACGCAATGCGGCGGTGCAGCGCTTCGCGCAGGCGGAACTGGCGCCGCGGGTCGCCGCACCGGTCGAAGTGCGGCAAGCGCAGAGGTCGCTCGCGGCAGCGCCGGTCCCCGCACCTTCGCCGACACCGGCGCCCGACGAGATTGCGCGCACGCCAGACAACAGCGCCCAGCCCGTGACGGGCCTGAAGCTCGACCCCACGCCCGACGAGGCCCCGCCACCGAAGGCGGAGACGGTGGTGCTCCGTCTCTGGGTCGCGTTCGGTGCTGCATTGCTCATTGCGCTCGGCGCCTTCGCGCAATGGCGGCGCGGCCGGTCACGGCACCCGGCCGCCGCCCGCGCCTGATTCGCGAGAATGACGGCGCCCATGCCTGCCTTTTCCTTCGCCCATGCCATCGTCGCCGTCGCGGCGCTGTGGCTCGCGCTGGCCATCGACCGCTGGCTGGGCGAACCGACAGCGCGCTTGCATCCGGTGGTGTGGATGGGCCAGTACCTCGGCTGGATCGGCTCGCGCATCGCACCGCAGCCGCACCAGGCCAGGCGCGTGGACCTGTCGCTCTTTTTCATCGGCGCTTTGACGTGGTGCGTCGGCGGCATGGCGGTCTGGTGCGTGGCGCTGCTGTTGCAATCGCTCGTCACGCTGCATCTGCCCGCATGGGCTGCGGCCGTGCTGCTGGGGCTGCTGCTCAAGCCGCTCTTCGCATGGCGGATGCTGCGCGACGAAGTGCTCGCGGTCGAGGCGGCGCTGGCCGTGTCGCTCGACGCGGGCCGGGCGCAACTGGCCCGATTGGTGAGCCGCGACGTCGCCGCGCTCAGCGAACGCGAGGTGCGCGAGAGCGCGATCGAATCGCTCGCCGAAAACCTCAACGATTCACTGGTGGCCCCGCTCTTCTGGTTCGTGCTGCTCGGCCTGCCGGGCGCGGCCCTCTACCGTTTCGCCAACACGGCCGATGCGATGTGGGGTTACCGCGGCCTGCGCAACGGCCACGACTGGACCTGGCTCGGCAAATGGGCCGCGCGCGCCGACGATGTGCTCTCGTGGGTTCCCGCACGCATCACCGTGCTGCTGCTGGCTTTGGCTGCATGGCAATGGCCGAGTGACCTAGGGCGCGAGGCGCGCCGCACGCCGTCGCCCAACAGCGGCTGGCCGATGGCAGCGATGGCGCTGCTGGTCGGCGTGCGGCTGGCCAAGCCCGGGGTCTACACCTTGAACGGCGAGGGCCGCAAAGCTGCGGCGGCCGACACGCAACGCACCGCCGTGCTGGGCGGCAGGGCGGTGCTGGTTTGGGCGGTGGCCGCGTCGGTGGCGATCCTTGCGATGGCGAGGTGGCCATGACATTCGCCGACGCCCTGCACGGCGGCCCCGACGAGACCGGTGCGGCGCCGCACGACTTCTCGACCAACGGCAACGCGGTGGGCGCCTGTCCGGCGGCCGTGGCCGCATTGCGCGCGGTCGATGCCGCGCACTATCCCGATCCGCGCTACACGTCGTTGCGTGAAAGGCTCGCTGCTTTTCATGGGGTTCGGCGCGAACGCATCGCGATCGCCGCGAGCGCGAGCGAATTCATCCATCGCATCAGCGCGGCCGTTGCGCAGGGCGGCAGTCGGCAGGTCTGGCTGCCGGCGCACAGCTACGGCGACTACGAGCGCGCTGCAAAGGCCTGGGGCCTTGAGGTGCTGCGTGCGCCCGAGCCGCACGACGGCGCGGTGCTGCACTGGTGCTGCGAGCCTTCGAGCCCGCTCGGGCAGGCGCAGGGCGATCTCGCGTTGCATGCGCGATCCGGCAGCACCTGCGTGCTCGACATGGCCTACGAGCCGCTGCGCCTCGAAGGCCGGGCGTCGCTCGATGCCGCGCAGCGCAATCGCGTCTGGCAACTCTGGACGCCGAACAAGGCGATGGGCCTCACCGGCATCCGCGCTGCCTATGCGATCGCTCCCGACGACGCTGCTGCCGTGCTCCTGATGCAGCGGCTCGAACGGCTCGCACCGTCGTGGCCGCTCGGCGCACACGGCGTGGCGCTGCTCGAAAGCTGGACCGGCGACGAAGCGCAAGCCTGGCTCTCCGAAAGCCTGCAGACCTTGCGCAACTGGAAGGCGCAACAACGCGCGCTCTGCGAATCCCTCGGCTGGCATTGCTTGCCGAGCGACGCCAACTTCTTCTGCGCCCGCACCGACACTCCGTATCCGCAACGTGCCGCAAGTTTGCGCGCCGACGGCATCAAGCTGCGCGACTGCGCTTCCTTCGGCCTGCCCGGCCACGTGCGCCTGGGCGTGCTGCCGCCCCAGAGCCAGGACTCGCTGAAGCAGGCCTGGACACGCGCAGCCGCTTGCCGCGAAGATTGAAAACATGCTCTACGCCATCACCTCGCTTTTCCTTTGCCAGTTGGCCGGCGAACTGCTCGTGCAGTGGCTGGGCCTGCCGATTCCGGGTCCGCTGATCGGCATGGTGCTCATGTTTGTGGCGCTGCTCGTGCGCGGCAGCGTGCCGCAGGTGCTCACCGAGACCTCGGGCCATCTGCTGCGCAACCTGATGCTGCTGTTCATTCCCGCCGTGACCGGCGTCATGCTGCATTTCGAGCGGGTGGGGCGCGAGTGGCTGCCGTTCCTCGCGGCCGGCATCGTCGGCGCGGCCTTCACGATGACCGTGACCGCGCTCACCTTCCGCTGGATGATCCGCATCACCGGAAAGAACGCCGAATGACTGCGCCCGCCAGGCTCTCCGAGATCTGGGTCTTCCTCGCCCAGTCGCCGCTGCTGTGGCTCTCGCTCACGCTGCTCGCGTACCTGGGCGCGCTGTGGCTGCACAAGCGCAGCGGCGCGAACCCGATGGTCAATCCGGTGTTGATCTCCGTTGTCGTCATCGTGACGGTGCTGCTCGCGACGCGCACGCCCTACGACACTTATTTCGAAGGCGCGAAGTTCGTGCACTTCCTGATCGGCCCTGCGACCGTGGCGCTGGCGGTACCGCTCTACGGCCAGATCGCGCGGCTGCGGCGGCTGTGGCTGCCGATCGGCGTGGCGCTGCTGATGGGATCGGTGGCGGCCATCGTCTCGGCCATCGGCATCGCGTGGGTGCTGGGCGGATCGCACGAGCTGATCATGTCGCTCGCGCCGAAGTCGGCCACCATGCCCATCGCGATGGGCGTGGCCGAGAAGATCGGCGGACTGCCGTCGCTGGCCGCGGTGGCGGCTGCGGTGGCAGGCATCTCGGGCGCGATCATGGCGACCGGCCTCCTGAACCTGCTGCGCATCAAGGAGCCCGCGGTGCACGGCTTTGCGGTCGGCATGGCGGCGCACGGCATCGGCACCGCGCGGGCCATCCAGGTGAACGAGACGGCCGGCGCGTTCTCGGCGCTGGCGATGGGCTTGAACGGCATCGCCACGGCGCTGCTGGTGCCATTGCTGGTCAAGCTGCTGGGCGCCTGACGCTCACATCGCCCGCGCTTCGCCGCGCAGCCAGCAGCCTTGCGCTTCGTCGCCACGCGCAGGAAGCCGCACGCCGATCATCGAAGGCGAGCCCATCGCTTCGCCTTGCCGGACCGTCACGAGCGTGGCCGCATCGCCTGCCAACGACTGCTCGCGCAGGCCCCACGCCAATGCCGCGGCGGCGATGCCGGTGGCCGCGTCTTCCGGGTAGCCCGACGAGCGCGGGAACTGCCGCGCGCTGACGGCCGGGCCCTTGCCGTCGGCGAGCGCAAAGGGGTAGAGGCCGGTGGATGCAAGCCGGTCGCACAGCGCCTCGACGCTGCCCAGGTCCACGCGCAGTGTGTGCAGCAGCTCGAGGCTTTCGAGGCGGACCAGCGTCTTGACGCGGCTCGTCGCCGAGTTGAGCACGGGGCCGACGATCTGAAGCATCTCCACGTCGAGGCAGCGCGCAATTTCCTGCACCAGCGGATCGCCCACCACCTGGACCCGGGCGCGCGGCTGGCTGATCTCGACCGTGCCCTGCAGGTACCGGCCCTGGACCGTTCCGCTCAGGGTCTCGACGGCCACCGGCTCGCCGTTCCACAGGCCGCGCTCGTGCAGCAGCCACAGCGCGCCGATGGTCGCGTGGCCGCACATCTCCATCTCGTGGCGCGGCACGAAGTAGCGCATGCGGAACCGATGGTCGGCGCTCGACGGCTTCAGCACGAACACCGATTCGTGCCCGCTCATGCGCGTGCGTTCCTGCATCTGCTCTGTGGTCATGTCGTCGGCATCGAGCCAGACGGGCGCCGGGTTGCCGCCGGTGTCGGCGCCGGGGAGGGCGAATACGCGAACGAGCTGCACGGTCATGTCTTCGTCTCCTCAATCGGCCTTCGCGTTGACGGCGCGGGCGATGCCGCCCCACAGCGCGATGTCGGCGCGGATCTTCTGCGCGAACGCTTCAGGGCTCAGGCTCTGCGGGGCGACGCCCTTGGAGAGCATGTCGGCGCGCAGATTGCGGTCCTGCAGCACCTTGTCGAGTGCGGTGCGCAGGCGCTGCAGCACGTCCTTGGGCGTGGCGGCGGGCGCCAAGAGGCCATACCAGAGCTCGGGCTTGAAGTCCTTGATGCCCGAGGCCTCGAAGGTCGGGAGCTCGGGAAACACGGCCGAGGGTTGGCTGATTGCCAGCGCGCGCATCCGCGAGGCGCGCACCTGCGGCGCGAGCGCCACCGGGTTGTCGAACAGCGCCTGCACCTGGCCGGCCATCAGGTCGGTCTGCGCGGGCGCCGCGCCGCGGTAGGGGATGTGCGTCATGTCGACGCCGGTGCGCTGCTTGAAGAGCTCAGCCGCCAGGTGGCTCGCGGTGCCGTTGCCGATGCTGCCGTAGTTGAGCGCGCCGGGCTTGGCCTTGGCGTCGCGGATGAATTCGGAAAGGTTCTTCGCCGGCAGTTCGGGCGACACCACCAGCACGAAGGGCGTGGTGCCCAGCGTGCCGACCGGCGTGAGGTCTGCCAGCGGGTCGTAGGGGAGCTTGGGATAGACGGCCTGCGCCGAGGCGATGGTGGTGGTCGTCGCGGCCACCAGCGTGTAGCCGTCGGGCGCCGCCTTGGCCGCGTAGCCCGTGCCGACGGTGCCGCCCGCGCCGGCGCGGTTGTCGATGATCACCGGTACGCCCAGCTCGGCCTGCAGCTTGACCTGCACCGCGCGGAAGATCACGTCGGTGCCGCCGCCCGCGGGGAAGGGCACGACGATGGTCACGGGCTTGGCGGGGTAGGCGGCATGCGCGGCCGCCGCTGCGGCTGCCAGTGCACCGGCCGCGGCCAGGCGGAGGCCGGCGCGCACGAGGGACGAGGGGTTCATGAGGGTTCCTTGCAGGATCGGATCGACGAGAGGGATGCGGCCTAGTCTTGTCGAAGGCGCTCATCGGGGTGCGCCGGATCGCGACACCCTCGCGCACGAAAGCGACATTGGCGACAATCCCGCCCATGCCACCGAAAGACGCCCATCCGGGCCTGCGGATTTCGCCGTTCATCGACCGGCTCGCCCACAAGGCGACGATGGTGGCGAACGCGCGCGAGGGCTACGCGACCAGCACGCATGCGCACGATTGCGACATGCTCTTCGTGCCGCTCGCGGGCCGCTTCGACATCGTCGACGCGCGAGGCGATGCGCTGCAGTCGTCGCCCGGTCACTTCCTCTGGTTCGCCGCCGGTGCGGCCCACGCGACGAGCGCGCAGACGCTGCGGCAGACGCATGTCGCGGTGTATGTCGATTCCGAGTTCTGGGAGATGGCGCTACGCGCCCAGGGCGTGCATGCACCGGCGCAGGGCATGCGCGCCGGCAGTGCCGCGCTCACTGCGCTGTCGCAGCAGATGCTGTCGCTGGCGCAGGCGGGCGAGACGGAGGAACGCGTCGTCGCGCATTGCGGCGCACTCGTCATGGAGGCGGCGCGGCTCACGGCGCATCCGCTTGTGCAGCCGAACGACCGCGGCGCGCCCGCGCAGGTGCTTGCGGCGCTGCTGGCGGACGACATCGAGGCCGACCTCGCGCGAGCGCTCTCGCTCGATGCGTTCGCCGAAAGGCACCGGCTGTCGCGGCGCCAGGTCGAGCGGATCTTCAAGACCGCGTTCGAGGTGTCGCCGCTCGAATTCCAGCAGCGCAAGCGCCTGGAGCGCGCGCGCTACCTGCTGGAGACCACCGGCGACTCGGTGCTCTCGGTGGCG
Organism: Variovorax paradoxus; assembly: GCF_000834655.1. Classification (GTDB taxonomy): domain Bacteria; phylum Pseudomonadota; class Gammaproteobacteria; order Burkholderiales; family Burkholderiaceae_C; genus Variovorax; species Variovorax paradoxus_F. The sequence goes on along the minus strand of NZ_JXQQ01000071.1, from coordinate 10,881 downwards.
CAGCAAGTGGGGTGGGAGTCGGGCTCCTACCTCTCGCGCATGCTGGGCAAGGCATGGTCCATGACCGCCGCGCAGATCCGCGCCTCGGCACCGCATCCCTGAACCCACACCTCATAACGGAGAACGACGACCATGTCCGAATACACCGCAGAAGTCCTGTGGCAACGAGGCGGCCAGGACTTCCTGGCCAACAGCTACAGCCGGAGGCACTCGCTGCGCTTCGATGGCGGCGCGGAGTGGGCGGGGTCGTCGTCGCCGCACGTGGTGCCGCTGCCTTTTTCCGATGCATCGGCGGTGGACCCGGAAGAAGCATTCGTCGCGTCGCTGTCGAGCTGCCACATGCTGTGGTTCCTCACGATGGCGGTGAAGCGCAAGTTCTGTGTCGACCGCTACTTCGATGCGGCGAGCGGCGTCATGGAAAAGAACGCAGAGGGCAAGATGGCCATGACCGTGGTCACGCTGCGGCCCGAGGTCACGTTCTCGGGCGACAGCTTGCCCACGCGCGAGCAGATCGAGCACATGCACCATCGCGCGCATGAAGAGTGCTTCATCGCCAATTCGGTGAAGACCGATGTGCGCTGCGAGCCGGTCTATCGGGCCGATTAAGCACACGGTGCGCGCGCATTTGTCAGGGCGTGTGCGCAGGCCACCGGGTACTCCCCTCCGCGAATGTCCCCCGGCCTGCGGCCTCCTCCTTGATTTCGCTGCGGAGAGCACCCGATGCCCTGCGCACTTGGGCACGCTGCTGGTGATCGGCGATCAACGTCCGCTCTGAGGCGTTCGCGCTGGCGGTGGGCCCGGTTTCGCGAAATCAAGGAGGAGGGCGAAGCCCGGGGGACATTCGCGAAACCGGGCCCGCCGTCGGCGTGATCGCCGCCCTGAACGCTCAGGACTTCGGGCAATAAGCCCCAGCCTCCGCCCACGCGCGAATCAACGCCCCGAACTGCACCTGCGTCCCCGGCGCCGGCGTGCGGTTCGCCCCCGGCTTCCAGGCCCAGCCGACCAGCGTGTCCTCCGACATGTGCTTGACGAGCGCGGCCAGGTCCATGTTGTCGTTGCGCGACTTGTCCTTGATCTGCTCGCAGATCAGAGCGAGCGACTTGCCCTGCCACGCCATCGAAGCCGGTGCCAGGTGCCACTTCGGATGGCCCGGCACACCCGAGCTTTCGAAGTTCGCGGCCTGGTGGCAGGTGGCACAGCGCATGCCCGGCGCGCCGAAACCGTCGGCGCCGCGTATCACCCAGGGCTGGTGCGGATTCATCGCATCGGTCTGCGTGGGACGCTCGCCGCCGGGGTGGCAGTTCTGGCAGCGCGGGCTGTTGATGACCTTGCCGGCCTCGATGAAGAGGGCGGCTGCGCGGTCCTGCTTGTTCTCGATGCGGTCGAACTCTGACGCAGGCTTGAGCGTGGTGGGATTGGTCGGCGTTGCGAGCTGCGCAAACACATGGCCTGCGAACACGAGCCCGATCAGGGCGGCGGAGAAGGAGGAGAAGCGCTTCATCATGCGTCCCCCCTGACCATCGGCAACTGCGAGGGTCGCGGCTTCCCGAGCCGCGCCAGCGCATTCGCCACTGCGGGCCCGATCGGAGGCACGCCGGGTTCGCCGACGCCCGTGGGCTTCTCTTTCGAGTCGATGATCTTCACCTCGATCTCGGGCATCTCCTGGATGCGCAGCGACCGATAGGTGTCGAAGTTGCGCTGCACCGGCCGGCCTTCGTCCAGGCTCACCTGCGCATAGAGGATGTGGCCGAGGCCGAAGCCGATGCCGCCTTCCATCTGCGCGCGCACGATGTCGGGGTTGACCACCGTGCCGCAGTCCACCGCGCACCACACCTTGTGCACGCGCGGCTCGCCGTTCTCGCTCATCGACACCTCGGCGATTTCGGCCACGAAGGTGCCGAAGGATTCGGCCACCGCCACGCCGCGCGCACGTCCGCGTTCGGGCTGGGTGCCCGACCATTTCGCCATCTCGGCCACGGCCTTGAGCACGCCCGCATGGCGTGCCGACTTGCCCATGAGCGAGAGGCGCCCGCCGACCGGGTCGAGCCCGGCCGTCTCGAGCAACTGGTCGATGAAGCACTCGGTGGCGTAGGCCGTGTGCGTGCTCCCCACCGAGCGCCACGAAGTCACGGGCACGCTGCCCTTGGCGATGTGCGCGTCGCAGCGGAAGTTGGGAATGTCGTAGGGGATGCTCTTGGCGCCCTCGACCATGGTGCCGTCGATGCCGTCTTTCATCATCATCTCGAAGGCGGTGCCGATGACGAACGACTGGCCCACGATGGTGTTGCTCCATGAGGCCACCTTGCCGTCGCGCAGGACGCCGCGCAGGCGGTGCACGAAGGCGGGGCGGTAGAAGCCGCCGGTGATGTCGTCCTCGCGCGTCCACACGATCTTCACCGGCTTGTTGGCACCGAGCGCCTTGGCAGCTTCGGCCAGGTCCAGGATCATGTCTTGGCCCAGGTCGATGCGCCGCCCGAAACTGCCGCCCGCGAGCATGGTCTGGATCTCCACGTCCTCGGGCTTGATGCCGAAGACCTTGGCGATCTGCATCTGGTCGAGCGTCTGGATCTGGCTGCCGTAGCGCGCCTTCACGCGCCGGCCGTCCCACACGAGAAAGCCGTTGAGCGGCTCCATCGGGCCGTGCGCGAGGTAGGGAAAGACGTACTCGGTCTCGACCACGCGCTCGCCGGCCACCTTGGATGCGACGTCGCCCTGGCTCGCGGCCACGGTGCCGGGGGAGCGCGCGAGCTGGCGGTAGTCCTCCACGATCTGCGCGCTGCTGCGCTTCTCGGCGGCCGCGTCGTCCCACACGACCTTCAGCTTCTCGCGGCCCTTGATGGCCGACCAGGTGTCCTTCGCGTAGACGGCCACGCCGGCGGAGATCTGCTTCACTTCGACCACGCCGTTGACCGCGCGCGTGGCGGTCGCGTCGAACGAGGCGACCTTGCCGCCGAAGCGCGGCGCCCGCGCAACGACCACGGTGAGCATGCCAGGCTCGTGGATGTCCATCCCGAACTGCGCCGTGCCGTTGGTCTTGCCAGGCACGTCGAGCTTCTTGACCGCGCCCTCGCGGCCGATGAGGCGGAAGGACGACGGGTCTTTCAACGGCGCGTCCTGCGGCACCGGCAGCTTCGATGCGGCCATCGCGAACTGGCCGAAGCGGCCTTGGCGGCGCGAGGCCACATGGCGCAGCACGCCGCGTTCCACCGCGATGTCGGCGGCGGGCACCTTCCATGTGTTGGCGGCTGCCTGCACCAGCATCGCACGCGCGACCGCGCCGGCCTGGCGCATCTGCTCGTAAGAATTGGCCACCGCGCTCGATCCGCCCGTGCCCTGCAGCGGGCCGAAGGAGATGTTGTTGTAGAGCTTGGCGTCGGCCGGTGCATGCTCGGCGCGCATCTGCGACCAGTCAGCGTCCATCTCCTCGGCCACCAGCGTGGTGAGGCCGGTCATCGGGCCCTGGCCGAATTCGATGTGCTTCACCAGCACGGTGACGGTGTTGTCGGTGGACACGCGCACGAAGGCGTTGGGTGCGAGCACAGCGGCCTTGGCTTTCGCCGCCGTGGCTTGCGCGGCGCGTGTGGTCGGTGCCAGGTACACGCCGACCAGCAGGCCGGTGGTGGCCTGGAGCACCGCGCGGCGCGAGATGCCGGTGGTGCCTTTGGCTTCTGGTGCCGCGGGGAGGATGGTGGTGTCGGTGCTCATCGCATCACCCCTGCAGCGCGCGCGCCGCGTCATGGATGGCCGCGCGGATGCGCACATAGGTCGCGCATCGGCAGAGGTTGCCGTTCATCGCGAGGTCGATGTCGCGATCGGTCGGCTTCTTCACTTCTTTCAGCAGCGCGACCGCGCTCATGATCTGGCCCGACTGGCAGTAGCCGCACTGCGGCACGTCGCGCGCGATCCATGCGGCCTGCACCGCGCGGGCCTCGCGGCTGGTCGCGCCCTCGATGGTGGTGATGGCGCGCTTGCCGACCGCGGACACCGGGATCGAACAGGAGCGCAGCGGCTGCCCATCGATGTGCACCGTGCAGGCGCCGCACTGGGCCACGCCGCAGCCGAACTTGGTACCGGTCAACTGGAGGTGGTCGCGCAGGACCCAGAGCAGCGGCGTGTCGTCGTCCACGTCGACGCGCCGCGTCTTTCCGTTCACTTGGATCTGATGAATCATGGCTGCCCTTCGTTGGGTGGCTAGATAAAAAGAACTACCTGGCCCGGGCGCCTTCAAGCGATGTCATTCGAGGCGTTGCAGAGCCTCGGTCGGTGTACCTTGTCCCGCTCGCGGATGCAAGCGATGCAAGCGCGCTCAGCGCCGCTGCAGGCGCGGGTTCTTGGCGAACAGCTCGGCCGCCCAATCCACGAAAGCCCGCACCTTCGCACTCAAGTGCCGGTTCGGCGGATACACCACGTGGATCGGCAACGGATCGCGGCTCCAATCGGCGAGCACCTCGACCAGCTCGCCGCTTTCCAGATGCGGCTCGGCCATGAAGGTGATGCACTGCGAAATGCCGAAGCCGCCCAGCACCGCCGCCATGTGGGCGTTGCTTTCGTTCACCGACACCCGGTACGGCCCGTTCAGCTCAATGCGCTCGTCGCCCTTGTGGAACTCGTGCGGGTAGATGCGCCGCGTGGTGCCCGAGAAGTAGCTCACCACCGTGTGGCGCTTCTCGATGTCGTTGGGGTGCGCGGGCGTGCCGTAGCGCTTGATGTACGCGGGCGAGGCCACCGTCACGAAGTGCAGGGTGCCGATGCGCCGGGCCACCAGCGACTGGTCGCTGAGCTCGCCGGCGCGGATCACGCAGTCGACGTTGTCGCTGATCAGGTCGACCGTGCGGTCGCTCACGCCCAGGTCGACCTGGATGTCCGGGTAGCGGTCGCAGAAGCTCGCCAGGTTGGGCAGGATGATCTGCCTGGCCACCGAAGTGCCGACGTCGATGCGCAGCCGCCCCGTGGGGCTGGCCTGCGCATTGGTCATGCTGGCCTCCATGTCGTCGAAGTCGTTCAGCAGGCGGGCCGCGCGTTCGAAGTAGGCCGCGCCGTCGGGCGTGACCGTCACGCGGCGCGTGGTGCGGTTGAGCAACTTCACGCGCAGGCGCGACTCCAGCGCCTGGATCTGCTTGGTGACCGTGCCCTTGGGCAGGGCGAGCGAGTCCGCCGCCCGGGTGAAAGTGCCGGCCTCCACGACGCGGACGAAGATGCGCATGGCCTGGATTTGATCCATCGAATGCCTGTTCTGGTGCCCGGCCCACGCCGGAGGGAGGCGGATTCTCACACAAGGCGGCCAACCCGCCGTGGCATACGGATTGTTAGCCGTTTGGAAACAGAGTGGGGTCAGCTCGCCTGTTTTATGTCACACACGGCGCCTTATATTTCAACCATCGCCCATCCCCCTGAGGTCGCCCATGTCACCCGTTCCATCGTCCCGTTCTGCCGAAGCCGCCGCAGCAGCCGCTGCGGTGCAAGGCGTGGAAGCCGATCTTCTGATCGAGCTGCCCGGTCGCGAACCGGTGGCCGCGCGTGTCTACGGACAGCGCGCCAAGGGTGAGACGGCACCGCTGGTGCTGCATTTCCATGGCGGCACCTTCGTGTGCGGCGGCCTGGACAACGGGCGCAACGTGGGCCGTCTGCTGGCCGGCGCTGGCGCCGTGGTGGTCTCGCTGGCCTATCCGCTGGAGCCGTTCCCGGAGCCCATCGAAGTCGGCTATGCCGCGCTCGAATGGCTCTACAAGCAGCGCACCAAGCTGGGCGGCAAGGGCGCGCTGGTCTACCTGGCCGGCGAGGAAGCCGGTGGCAACCTGGCTGCTGCGGTCGCGCTGATCGCTCGGGACCGGGCCCATCCGCCGCTGGCAGGCCAGATCCTGCTGTCGCCGATGCTCGACCCGTGCGCAGGCACCGCGTCGCTGCGCAAGGCGACCAACGACGCCCCCGAATGCCGCTGGGCCAGCGGCTGGGAAAAGTACCTGAGCTGCCCGTCGAACGCGACGCACCCCTATGCGGTGCCGAGCGGGTCGCTGCGCCTTTCCGCCCTGGCACCCGCGCTGGTGCTGGTGGGGCAGGACGACGCGATGCGCGACGAGGCCATGACCTTCGCGGGCCGCCTGCGCGCGGCCGGCATCGAGGTCACCAGCAGCGTGCTGCCCGGTGCGGCGAACTGGCCCAAGGCGCTGTACGACCCGGACAACGAGGGTTGTCGGGACTGCGCGGCCAACGTGCAGCAGCACTTTCGCGAGTTCTTCAGCGCGACGACGCCACCTCCGGCGCAGCCTCCCGCAGCGCCCGAGCCCAGCTAGACCCGCAAGAGTCAGCACCGCCCACTGACAGCCGCCGCCTCCCCTGAGGCGGGCGTCCGGCCCCTCTTTTCCCTGAAATCCGCCTCCTGGTGCCAAAAGCGCCGGGGTGGCCTGTTGCATCCCAAAAAGTCATCGAGAAGGACGAAACATCATGTCGAACAACGAACAACAAAAGCTGTCTTCCGCCGCCCGCAAGGGGCTGTGGCCCGCCGTGACCGGCCTCACGGCACTGCTGGCAGTGGCCGCCGCGGTGGTGGGCATGTACAGCTTCAAGGCCGAGGCCACGGCACCGGTCGCGGCGCAACAGGGCACGCCGGTGTCGGTCGCGACCGTCGCATCGAGCGAGATCAACGCCTGGGACGAGTTCTCGGGCCGCCTCGAAGCGGTCGAACGCGTCGATGTGCGGTCCCGCGTGGCGGGCGCCGTGCAGGCGGTGCACTTTCGCGAAGGCGCGCTGGTCAAGCAGGGCGAGCTGCTGATCACCATCGACCCCGCACCGTACGCCGCCGAAGTGGAGCGGGCCCAAGCGCAGGTCGCCTCGGCGCAGGCCCGCCAGTCGTTCAGCCGCAGCGAACAGGAACGCGCCAAGCGCCTGTGGGACGAGCAGGCCATCGCCCAGCGCGAGCTGGACGAGCGTGTGAACGCCGGCCGCGAAGCCGAAGCCAACCTGCGCGCCGCGCAAGCGTCGCTGCAGTCGGCCCGCCTGAACCTGGGCTACACCCAGGTGCGGGCGCCGGTGTCCGGCCGCATCGGCAAGCTCGAAGTGACGGTGGGCAACCTCGTCGCCGCGGGCCCCGGCGCACCGGTGCTGACCACGCTGGTCTCGGTGAGCCCGATCTACGCGAGCTTCGATGCCGACGAGCAGGTCATCACGCGTGCCCTGAAGGACCTGCCGGCCAACGCCGGCGCTCGCGGCCAGATCGACACGATCCCCGTGCAGATGGGCACCGCGGGCCTGGAGGGCACGCCCTTCACCGGCAAGCTGCAGCTGATCGACAACCAGGTCGACGCCCGCAGCGGCACCGTGCGCGTGCGCGCCTCGTTCGACAACAAGGACGGCGCGCTCATCCCCGGCCAGTTCGCCCGCATCCGCATGGGCCAGGCGCGCAACGACACCGCGCTCCTGGTGAGCGAACGCGCCATCGGCACCGACCAGAACAAGAAGTTCGTGATGGTCGTGGGTGAAGACAACAAGGCGGTCTACCGCGAGGTGGCGCTCGGCGCATCCATCAACGGCCTGCGTGTCGTGAGCAAGGGCCTGAAGGCCGGCGATCGCGTGGTGGTCAACGGCCTCCAGCACATCCGCCCGGGTGCGCTGGTGGTGCCGCAGCAAGTGACGATGGACGCCAAGGCCGACGCCGCCAAGCAACAACAACCGGAACGCGTGGCCGAGGCCGCCAAATCCTGATCGCCCCCAGGCTGGCTTACTTCGTGTAGCGCCAACCCCCTCGCGGGGGCAACACCAGCGGCCCGGCAAAGCCGGTTCCGCGGTGTTCCTGGAAATGGGAGCCACTTTGATGCCGCGTGCTTGCATGCGGCGTGGACCGCCACGACGCGGTGGAGTTAATAAACATGAATCTCTCTAAATTCTTCATCGACCGGCCGATCTTTGCCGGCGTGCTGTCGCTATTGATGCTGATAGCCGGCCTGATCGCGCTGCGCGGGCTGCCGATCTCGGAGTACCCGGAAGTCGCGCCGCCTTCGGTGGTGGTGCGCGCCCAGTACCCGGGCGCCAACCCGAAGGTGATCGCCGAAACCGTGGCCACGCCGCTGGAAGAGCAGATCAACGGCGTCGAAGGCATGCTCTACATGGGCAGCCAGGCCACGACCGACGGCGTGCTCACGCTGACCGTCACGTTCCGCCTGGGCACCGACCCCGACAAGGCCCAGCAGCTGGTGCAGAACCGCGTCTCGCAAGCCGAGCCGCGCCTGCCCGAGGAAGTGCGGCGCCTGGGCATCACGACCGTCAAGAGCGCGCCCGACCTCACGATGGTGGTTCACCTCGTGTCGCCGAACAACCGCTACGACATCAACTACCTGCGCAACTACGCGGTGCTGAACGTGAAGGACCCGCTCGCGCGCATCGAAGGCGTGGGCCAGGTGCAGATCTTCGGCGGCGGCGACTACTCGATGCGCGTCTGGCTCGACCCGCAGAAGGTCGCGCAGCGCGGCCTCTCGGCTTCCGACGTGGTGGCTGCCATTCGCGGCCAGAACGTGCAGGCCGCGGCCGGCGTGGTCGGCGCATCGCCGGGCCTCTCGGGCGTGGACATGCAGCTCTCCATCAATGCGCAAGGGCGCCTGCAGAGCGAAGAAGAGTTCGGCGACATCATCGTCAAGAGCGGCACCGACGGCGCCGTGACCCGCCTGCGCGACATCGGCCGCCTCGAAATGGGCGCCGCCGACTACTCGCTGCGCTCGCTCCTGAACAACGACCCGGCCGTCGGCATGGGCGTGTTCCAGGCGCCAGGCTCCAACGCGCTCGACATCTCTTCCAACGTCCGCAAGACGATGGAAGAGCTCAACAAGAACATGCCCGAGGGCTTGGAATACCGCATCGCCTACGACCCGACGCAGTTCGTGCGTGCATCGATCGAATCGGTGATCCACACGCTGCTCGAAGCCATCGCGCTGGTGGTGCTGGTCGTGATCCTGTTCCTGCAGACGTGGCGCGCATCGATCATTCCGCTGCTGGCCGTGCCGGTGTCGGTGATCGGTACCTTCGCGGTGCTGCACGTCCTCGGTTTCTCGATCAACGCGCTGAGCCTGTTCGGGCTGGTGCTGGCGATCGGCATCGTGGTGGACGACGCCATCGTGGTGGTGGAGAACGTCGAGCGGAACATCGAGGCCGGATTGACGCCGCGCGAGGCGACCTACCGCGCGATGCGCGAAGTGTCCGGGCCCATCATCGCGATCGCGCTGGTGCTCGTGGCCGTGTTCGTGCCGCTGGCCTTCATCAGCGGTCTCACGGGGCAGTTCTACCGCCAGTTCGCGGTGACCATCGCGATCTCGACGGTGATCTCGGCCATCAATTCGCTGACGCTGTCGCCGGCGCTCGCCGCCTTGCTGCTGCGCGGCCACGACCAACCGAAGGACGCACTGACGCGCGGCATGGACAAGGCCTTCGGCTGGCTCTTCCGCGGCTTCAACCGTCTCTTCCATCGCGGCTCGGAGGCCTACAGCGGCGGCGTGAAGAACGTCATCTCGCGCAAGGCGCTGATGCTGGCGATCTACGTCGCGCTGATCGCGGTGACCTTCGGCCTCTTCAAGGCGGTGCCCGGCGGCTTCGTGCCGGCGCAGGACAAGCAGTACCTCATCGGTTTTGCCCAGCTGCCCGACGGCGCCACGCTCGACCGCACCGACGAAGTGATCCAGCGCATGGGCGAGATCATGAAGAAGAACCCGAACGTGGAAGACGCCATCGCCTTCCCGGGCCTGTCGATCAACGGCTTCACCAACAGCTCGAACTCGGGCATCGTGTTCGCCACGCTCAAGCCCTTCGACCAGCGCAAGCGCGCCGACCAGAGCGGCGGCGCGGTGGCCGGGCAGCTCAACGGCGCCTTCTCAAGCATCCAGGACGCGTTCATCGTGATGTTCCCGCCGCCACCGGTGGCGGGCCTGGGCACCACGGGCGGCTTCAAGCTGCAGATCGAAGACCGCGCCTCGGTCGGCTACGACCAGATGGACGCCGCGGTGAAGGCCTTCATGGCCAAGGCGCAGGCAGCGCCCGAGCTCACGGGCATGTTCACGAGCTGGCAGGTCAACGTGCCGCAGCTGTACGCGGACATCGACCGCACCAAGGCCCGCCAGCTCGGCGTGCCGGTGACGGACATCTTCGACACGATGCAGATCTACCTGGGTAGCCTGTATGCCAACGACTTCAACAAGTTCGGCCGCACGTACTCCGTGCGCGTCCAGGCCGATGCGCCTTACCGCGCCCGTGCCGAAGACGTGGGCCTCCTGAAGGTGCGCTCGACCTCGGGCGAGATGGTGCCGCTGGCCGCGCTGATGAAGGTCAACTCGACCTTCGGTCCGGAACGCGCCATGCGCTACAACGGCTACCTCGCGGCCGACATCAACGGCGGCCCGGCCCCCGGCTATTCGTCGGGCCAGGCGCAGGACGTGATCACCAAGATCGCGGCCGAGACGCTGCCCAAGGGCGTGAGCTTCGAGTGGACCGAGCTGACCTACCAGGAAATCCTGGCCGGCAACTCCGCCTTCCTGGTGTTCCCGCTGGCCATCCTGCTGGTGTTCCTGGTGCTGGCCGCCCAGTACGAGAGCCTGACGCTGCCGATCGCGATCATCCTGATCGTGCCGATGGGCATCATGGCCGCGATGGCCGGCGTATGGATATCGGGGGGTGACAACAACGTCTTCACGCAGATCGGGCTGATCGTGCTGGTGGGGCTGAGTGCGAAGAACGCGATCCTGATCGTGGAGTTCGCACGGGAGCTGGAGTTCGCCGGACGCACGCCCATCCAGGCCGCGATCGAAGCGAGCCGCCTGCGCCTGCGCCCGATCCTGATGACGTCGCTCGCCTTCGTGATGGGTGTGCTGCCCCTCGTGCTCTCGACCGGCGCGGGCTCGGAGATGC
>NZ_JXQQ01000070.1 GCF_000834655.1 Variovorax paradoxus | reverse complement strand
GCGCGCGCGTCAACCGCTCACGATAGTTGTCGTCGACCGCTCAAGATAATTGTCGTCCGCCACGCCCCAATGCCCGTTGATCGCTTCCCACCGTTCGCGCTGGAGACTTTTTATGTATGGGGCTACCGGCGTCGCAGCACCACGAGGCTCTGCAGGTCGGCAAAGTTCTGGACGACCGACACGACCTCGAAGTACTCCGACCAGACGCGCTCGATGTAGCGCGTGGTATGCGAGACATTGCGGTAGACGCCCGGCGACGCTGCGTCCACGCCGACATCGAGGCTGCCATCATCGATGAAGCCTGCTTCCAGGTACTCGGCGATGTTGTCGGGCGTGCGTCCGTCGGGGTAGAACCGCACGAACCAGCTCACCTCGTTGAGCACCGTGGTGACGCACAGGCCGCCGGGCTTGGTAATGCGCTTCAGCTCGCGCAGCCACGTGTGTTGCTCCTGCTCGGCAATGTGAGTCAACACCGAGTGGCTGTAGATCAGTTCGAAGTAGCCATCATCGAAGGGCAGCGGAGGGGAGGGAGACGTGACCTGCACGGACAGCCCCGGCATGTTCTCACGGCACCAGTCGATGTTGACGCGGTCAATGTCCACGCCGTACAGCTTGGCGCGCAGGTGCTCGGGAAAGTGGCGGGCAATGCGGCCGCAGCCTACGCCCCAGTCCAGGATCGGCCCGCACGCATCGATGTGCCGGCCGGTCAGCCGCTCGTACAACGCGGAAAGCTTCACGAACCACGTGGCGCCGCTTCCTAGAAAGTAAGGCTCCTTGATCTTGCCGGCGATGCGGAACATGTGGTCTTCCGACGGTGTGTTCCCATAGCCACGGCCGCGCCAGTGCAGCGACTGCATCGGGAACCGTTCTTTGCCCTCTGCGTTCGCGACGAAGATGTCGAGCCACGGAAGCTCGCCCTCGGCACCACGGTACGCCTCTAGGCTCATTCGACCTCGGTACGCAATGCTCGGCAGGTGCGGAGTATCGAAACCCGTGCCGTCAGCCGACTGGCGCACCGACAGATCAACGATCTCACCATTCACCGAAAGCGGCACGCTATGCAACTGCAGGGCTTCGGCGGCTGGCAGGTAGAGGGTGATTTCGAGGAAGAACTCGCCATTCCGTGGCGTGGCCTGGAGTAGCGCGAAGCCCGGCCCCATGAAGCTTTCGAGTAGGTGCCTTGCCAACACCTCGTTGGTTCGCGCGCGCGCTGGCGGCGTCCAGTCCGAGGGCTTGCCTTCATCGACGTCAACCGTGCCCGCCTCGGGGTAGGCTCGCACCGACTGCACCATGATCCCGAGCTCGCGGCCGTCGCTGGGCAAGGTGCGCCGTGGGGCCACCGAAAAATGGCACAGCGTGTCGAGATTGGAGTAGGACACCGCCACAAGGTTTGCGCCCTGGCGCAGCTGATAGCCACGGCTGCCGGTTACCTTATTGTGGGCGGTCAGCGTGCCGTACTCGTGCGGATAGTAGACCGCCAGAAGTGCCTGCTCGCCGCCCGCACGGAACCGCATGCCGAAGGAAAATGTCGACCAAACGAACCCAGCCTCAGGGCTGTTGAAGCCATAGTCGAGAGTCTCGGCAGACCAGAGATTTTCTGTCAAAGAGATCGTTCCATCAGTGTTTTCGGACGGTCGCTCGCGCTGCTTGAACGTCGGGGGCGACTTCTTCAATATGGTCGGTCTCGCGCCATTCTGCCCGACGTGGCAAACGGCTTTGTCGGGCCACCGTCCCTCAGTAAGACTTCTTGCGAGCTCCGAAGTGCCGCGCGATGTGGAGTGTGAGCCTGCCAAAGCCACAGCCGAGTAGCGTCAGTGGCACGATGAAGAGGGCGCCCAGAAGCGCAGTCATCATTGAGCCTTGGGTGCTCTGCCAATCCACTTGGATTCCCAAATGCCAGGCACCCCAATGTATTGCTCCTCCGGCAATAGCGAGCAGCACCCATAGAAGAGCAGCATTTTGAAAGGCGTAGGCGCCCGGTAATAGACCAAGAGCAAATCCACAACCAAAAGGTTGGAGATATGGCCAGTAAGTCCAGAAGAGGCTCTTAGGCCTGCTTGCAGACCAGAAGCTCCAAATGGCCACGAACAGTGCAATCGACAAGCCAAAAACAAGCGCATTCCAACAACGGCCGTTCAACTTCAAAAGCGAAAATTCTGGTGTTGGCCGTAGAAGATGGAACGATTCTGCGTTCGTGGCGTAACCTATCGCCCGACGTTGCAATACAAATCCAACCAAGCAAATCGCGAGGCCAGCTAGCGCGATCGCAAAGCCAAAAGCTCCCCAGGTCACTACGAACGGCAGTACGCTCCCACCCCAAAACAGCAGCATGCCCAATACCTGAAGGAGGAGATCAGCCCTTTTGCTCTTGATGGATTTCATAGTCTGGTGGCAGAGTTTGGCCGTCAGAGTACCGGTCCGCTCCCTAGCGGACGACATTTGCCGTCGTTGGTACAAGTCGGCGCTACTGTTGGGTTAGGGAAACGCGCCTGATGAAGATGCACGCCGACCAAACCGTCAGATAAAAACGGGTTGGAGCCATAAGCTCAGACCCGCTTTTCTTGGGGTTTGGCAGCTCGTCGATCCTGACAAGTCCAGCTGTCTTCACGTCTCCCGATTGGCGACGGCAAGAAAGGCCTAGCTGGGACGTTGAGTCGGCAAATCGCACTTCGTCGTGTTATGTCGTCGTGGTGCGATAGTCCCTACCGCAGATCGTCCGAATCAAGGCCGACGAGGTCAAGGTCTTCATCACGCGCCTGCTTGCTGTGAGCTTTCAATTCCACATGCGACCCGGCGCCAATCAATGGTGACGTGGGCTTATACCGACCGGTTGAAATGCCGGTGAACGAGAGAGATAAGGCCGTGGCCCTGCTGCTCGGCATGCTCGGCCTATCGAGGCCACCTCAGCAAAGGCTCAAGATTTGACGCGCCCCAAGCGCAGCGCGCCCTTCCTCTCGAGCCGTCGCAGGATTTCGCAAAGCGACGAGTAAGGAATCCCAATCCCCCTGCGTACAAGTTCTGTCGCAGCGGCCTTGGGCGTGCGGATTTCCGCTGGTAGATCGGCGACCGCTTTCAACACATCGGTTTCCCGTCCGTGCAGTGTGGGGCGCAACTGGATGAACTGGTTCTCGGGGCCGGGGCCTTTCGGCACCACTTTGAGGGTTGCAGCGACGACGGGGGGCTTCCCGCTCTTGAGGGTCATGGCGCCGGAATGTGCCGTGTGGACCTGAACCGAATCTGAACACGCACGCGCGACGAATCAAACGTGCCGCACCTCGAAGTACGCCTCGTCCGCGTCGCCCAGATCACGGAAGCCTGCAGTGCGTGCGGCGTCGTAAGCCTTTGCCCAGCGCTTGGCCATGGCGATCTCGTCCTTTGTCAGATCGCTTTCGCCCGATTCACTTGCGTTCTGGAACGCACGAAGTGCCGGGACCACGTCGCAACCGAGTTGCTTGTCCAGCTCTCGCCGGAAGCGCTGCTCTGCAACCTTGAGTGCATCGACGGCAGGGTAGTCGAGGAGTCGGACGGTGTAGGAGACACGGGGCTCCGGCCTGGAATCCTCGAAGACGAAGGGCGCATCGTCTTCGGGCTCCTCCTGTGGCGCGGTATCGATCCGCACCTGATGCACGGGCCGCGGAAAGAACAGTTCAGCTTGGTTCATGGTCGGTCGTAGATAAAAGCCACAAAACACTGGTTAAATATACAGTAATAACGCCGGTGATCGGACGCGGGACGAGCGCATTCGAAGAGACCACCAGCGGGCGGCTGCGGCTGTTGAACCCGATGGGCGATCGGGGTAGATTGAATATTTCAATTCAAGCCGCTCCGCCAAGGTGCGGTGACGACAAGGACGACCGCTCATGCCCATGGATTTCCTCCGACGTATTGAAGACGCCTCCTTCCCCCTTGCAGTCAGGTCGGAGAGCGAAATTCAATGCGCGGCAGTTCTTGCCGCTGCGGAGTTGGTCGAGGTGGTCTTGCCGCCCTCCGGCAGTGAGGGCGCAGACAAGCGAATCGCGGTGATCCTCAGGATCACACCTCTTGGGCGTGCAGAGCTGAACCGGTTGCGAGAAAAAGGCGCGGATGCGATGCAATGAAAACCTGGCCGCGAAATCGGCCTATGTCACGGTCCCCTCGGCGGTCACTGCTGAATCGCACCCCCCACGCATCGCACGCCGACATAAAAAAGCCCTCGCAAGGAGGGCTTTTTTCTGCACGCCTCAAGGGCGCTGGCTTCAGCGCACCCAGTGGCAAACACGGTGGTGATGACGCGCGTCCCACTTGCACACCTTGTGCGCCTTGTGATGGGCGGCGGCCGAAGCCATGGTCGGTGCGAATGCCGCCAGGGTGGCGAAGGCGACGACGCTGGAGAGAACGAGCTGCTTGATCTTCATGTGTTTCTTTCTAAGCAATTGGCATCAAAGGATGCGTCGTGTGGACGACGCACCTTGATAACGCCCGACTCGCTTCCCAGCCGACACACCGGAACCCGCGAACGATCAAAGAGCCGTGATTGATCAACCGCCGGTCTCGACCGCGCAATCGAGCCGACCGGGCAAGAAAAAGCCCGCACGAGGCGGGCAAGGGTAGCCCTGAGAAGGGGAGGAGGGAGAAAACAAGGGGCTACCGAAGTGAAGTCTAACGTATTAATTCGGTCCGCAGCGCAACGTGGCCGATGCGATATCGAAACCGCGCGTATCAATTCCACTGAATGGAATTGGCAGGATGCGGTCAAACGAGCCCGGGCCTAAGCTGATCCGCTGAGACAAAAGATGTCCGCATGCAGCGATGCATCCCCAAGGAGACCCGATGCCCCCAACCACCGCCCCATCCCGGCGCCACTTCAACGCCATGGGAGGCGCACTCGCGCTCATGGCATTCGCCCCGCGCGCCTGGGCCGACACCTTCCCTTCGAAGCAGATCCGCATCGTCGTGCCGTTCTCGCCAGGCGGTCCCACGGACCTCATGGCGCGCGCGGTCGGCAAGATCATGTCGACGAACCTGGGCCAGCCCGTGATCATCGACAACAAGCCCGGCGGTGGCGGCGTCATCGGCATGAGCGAGGTCAGGCACCAGCCGGCGGACGGCTACACGCTGGTCTTTCCGTCGATCCTGGCTGTCACCAATCCGGCGCTGATGCCCGGTTATCCCTTCGACACGCTGCGCGATTTCGCCCCGCTGACCGTGGTGGGTTTCGTGCCCCATGCCGTCGTGGTGCGCACCGATTTCCCCGCCGCCGACCTGCAGGCGCTGGTGGCCAGCGCCAAGGCCAAGCCGGACGGCCTTTCGTACGGCTCCTCCGGCAACGGCACCTCGGCGCACCTGGGCGCGGCGCTCTTCGCGCAGCGCGCCGGCATTCGTGCGACCCACGTGCCCTACCGGGGCGCCGGCCCCGCGGTACAGGACCTCCTGGGCGGGCAGATCCAGTTCATGTTCCTCGACATGAGCAGTGCCTTGCCGTTCATCCAAGCCGGCAAGCTGCGCGCGCTGGCCGTCGCGACAGCCACGCGCTTCGATGGGCTTCCTGCTGTGCGCACTGTGGCCGAGCAGGGCTATCCGGGCTTCGAGGTGCACGGCTGGTACGGCCTGCTGCTCAAGGCCGGCACGCCGGCGGCCGTGACGCAGCGCCTCTACGCCGAGGTCAAGCGCGCCCTCGACACGAAGGAAGTGCGCGATCTCTTCAAGGCCCAGGGCATCGCGCCCGGCGGCATGCCGCCCGACCAGTTCACGACGCTGGTCCGCAACGACCTGGCGATGTGGAAGCGCACGGTCGAAGAACTTCACATCACGCTGCAATGAAAGACAAGGAACACCTGCGCATGCGCATCGCCATCCCGGACGACTACCAGGACTGCGTCCGAGGCCTCGCCTGCTTCTCCAAGCTCGACGCCCACGAGACGCACATCTTCAACGACACGGTCAAGGGCACCGACGCATTGGCCGAGCGTTTCGCCGATGCCGATGCCATCGTGCTCACGCGCGAGCGCACCCGCATCGATGCCGCGCTGCTCGATCGTTTGCCGAAGCTCCGACTGATCAGCCAGACCGGCAAGCTCGCGGGCCACGTCGACCTGGCGGCCTGCACGGCGCGCGGCGTGCTCGTGGCCGAAGGCAGCGGGGCGGGTTCCGCCACCGCGGAACTGAGCTGGGCGCTCGCGCTCGCGAGCCGCCGGCACCTGGTCGACGAGGCCAACCGCATGCGACAGGGCCTCTGGCAAGGGCACCTCGGACAGCAACTCGGCGGACAGCGCCTGGGCGTCTGGAGCTACGGCCGCATCGGCCGGCAGGTGGCTGCGTATGGCCGCGTGTTCGGCATGAAGGTCTGGGTCTGGGGCCGAGAGGCATCGACCGCCGCGGCGCGTGCCGACGGCTTCGAGGTCGCGCCGTCGCGCGAAGCCTTCTTCGCCGAGAGCGACGTGATCAGCCTGCATGTGCGGCTCACGGCGGACACTCGCGGACTGGTCACCGCCGACGACCTCGCGCGCATGAAGCGCACCGCGCTGCTGGTCAACACCAGCCGCGCCGAGCTGGTCGCCGAGGGCGCCCTCGAGCAGGCGCTGCGCGGGGGCCATCCCGGGTTTGCGGCGGTCGACGTCTACGAGCAGGAGCCGGTCATGACGCCCGGCCATCCGCTGCTCGCTTTGCCCAACGTGCTGTGCACGCCGCACATCGGCTACGTCGAGAAGGACAACTACGAGCGCTATTTCGGCATCGCCTTCGACAACATCAACGCGTTCGCCGAAGGCCGGCTCGCCGATGTCGTGAACCCCGAAGCGCTGGAGGCAGCGCGCCGCAGGGGCTGATCCGGCGGCGGCGCGCCCGGCTCACCCGCGTGCGAGCACCGCCACCCCGTCGGCCGCACGCACGCCTTCTCCCTTCGGCAGCACGAACACCGGATTGATCTCCGCCTCGACAAGCCGCTCGCCGAGCGCGTCGATCATCCGGGAGAACGCGACGATCGCCGACACCAGCGCATCGACGTCGGCCGGCTTGCGCCCCCGGAAGCCGTCGAGCAGCGGCCAGGTGCGCAGTTCGCGCACGAGCGACAGCGCCTCGTCGCGGCTCAATCCACCCGGCGGCACCATGCGCAGCGCGGTGTCCTTGAGCAGTTCGGCCGTCACCCCGCCCATGCCCAGCAGCACGGCCGAACCCAGCGGATCGCGATGGCAGCCGAGGATCAGCTCCACGCCGCCCTCGACCATCTCCTGCACCAGGAACTGCCGCGGCTGCACGCCAGCGCGTTCGCTCACCTCCGCAACCATGCGCTCGAGCCGTTCGCCGACACGGTCCGCGGCGATGCCGACCGCCACGCCGCCGACGTCGCTCTTGTGCGTGATCTCGGACGAGAGGATCTTGAGCACGACCTTGCCTTCGCCCATCTCGCGCGCCGCGGCCACCGCCTCTTCGGCATTGGCGACGATGCGCTCGCGCACGCAGGGCACGCCGAAGCCCGCGAACAGGTTCTTCGCTTCGGCTTCGTTCAACGATCCCTCGGGGAGGTCGTCGATGCGGACGATGGCAGTCGTGTCATCGCCTCGCGCCGCGGGCTCTTTCCACTGCGCCGTTTGAAGCATCGAGGCGAGCGCGCTCGTGCAGCTTTCGGGCGCCAGGAACGCGGGCACGCCGCGCCGGTTCAGCAGGCTTGCGATGCCGGGCGCATGCGGGCTCACGAACACGACCAGCGGCTTGTCGCTGCCCGGCAGGCTGTCATGGATGGCGCTGGCCATGAGGTCGGGCATTGCCAGGCCCGAAGAGCCGACGATCACCACCACCGCGTCGTAGCTGGGGCTCGCCAGCAGCGAGGTGATCGCGCCGCGCAGCAGGGCAGGCTGCAGGCCCGCGAGCGTGACGTCGATGGGGTTGCGGTCCAGCACCGCGTGGTCGCCCGACTGCAGCGCCCGCAGCGCGGCGGCCGTCGCCTCGTCGGGCGCCGGCGTCTCGAAGCCCGCGGTGCCGAGGCTGTCGGCCACCAGCGTTCCCGCGCCGCCGGTCGATGTGAGCACCGCGACGCGGCGGCCCGCCAGACGCCGGCCGGTGACCAGCGCGGCAGGCAGGTCGAGCAGGTCCGAAAACGTCTCTGCGCGGATGACGCCGACTTCGCGGAAGAGCGCGTCGTACATGCGGTCGGCACCCGCGAGCGCGCCGGTGTGCGACACGGCCGCCGCCGCGCCCGATTCGGAACGCCCGACCTTGAACACGACGACCGGCTTGCCCTTGCGCGCGGCCTTGAGCGCCGCGGCCTTGAACTTGGCGGGGTTGCGCACGCCTTCCATGTAGAGCGCGATCACCGAGGTCGCCTCGTCGTCGGCCAGGTGGTCGATGAAGTCGGCCATGTCCAGGTCGGCTTCGTTGCTCGTGGAGATCAGCTTCGACAGCCCGATGCCCCGCGCCGCCGCGCGCGACAACAGCGCGCCCAGGATGCCGCCGCTCTGCGACACCACGCCGATGCTGCCGGCCGTGAAGTCTTCCAGTTCCAGCGCGCCCGTGGCCGAGAGCGTGATGCGGTCCGTGAGGTTGACCAGCCCGATGGTGTTGGGCCCCAGGATGCGCATGCTGCCCGCCGCCTCCAGCAGTTGCTGCTGGCGCCGCGCGCCTTCCGCGCCCACCTCGGTGTAGCCGCTGGCCAGCACGATGGCGGCCGCGGTGCCGCGCGCGGCAAGGTCGCGCACCGCCTCGTGCGCGCGCTCGGCGCCGAGCAGCACGATGCCGACATCGGGCGCTTCGGGCAGCGACTGCACATCGGGATAGCTCTTGAGTCCGCCGATCACATCCGCGCGCGGATTCACCGGATAGATCGCGCCGCCGAAGCCGTGCTTCGTCAGGTACGCGACCGGGCGGCCCGCGGTCTTCGTCGGATCGGCCGAGGCGCCGATCACGGCCACGCTGCGCGGCTTCATCAGCCGCGCGATCGCGTTGTCGGGCATGTCCGGCAAGAGGGCGCTCATGCCGCCTTCTCCTTGCCCGCATTCAGAAACGCCAGCACCGCATCGCGATGCTGCTGCGTCGTGTAGCAGATGCCCTGCGCCTGGCTGCCCTTGGCGAACACCTGCTCGGCCGGAGATTCGAAGCTCTGGTTGAGGATCGACTTGCCCAGCGCGATCGCGGCCGCCGAGCCTTGCGACAGTTCGGTCGCCCAGGCGTGCGCGTCGGCGAGCAGGTTCTGCGCGCTCGTCACGCGGTCGGCGATGCCGAGCTTCAGCGCTTCGTCGGGCTCGACCTTTCGGCCGGTGAAGATCAGCTCTTTCGCGCGCGAAAGGCCCACGCGGCGCGGCAGGAAATACATGCCGCCGCCGTCCGGAATGAGCCCGCGTTTGATGTAGCTCCACGCGAAGCTGGCCGCGTCGGAGGCCAGCACGAAATCGCAGGCCATCGCCATGTCGGCGCCGAGGCCGTTGGCGCCGCCGTTGACGGCGGCGATCACCGGCTTGGGCATCGTATGCAGCAGCGACACCGAGTGGTGCACGCGCTGCTGCCGGCTCCAGCCGTTGAAGCCGACCTCGCCTGCGGGCGCGTCCATGCGCCGCTGCATGCCGGCGACGTCGCCGCCGGCGCAGAAGCCCTTGCCGGCGCCGGTCAGCACCAGCGCGCGCACCGCGTTGTCGGCGCCGATCTTCTCCAACGCGGCGATGAAATCGCTGCGCATGCCGTCGGTGATGGCATTGCGTTTCTCGGGGCGGTTCAGCGTCAGGGTCGCGATGCCGGCCTCGATCTCCAGTTCGATCAGCGATGGTGCTGCGTCGGGTGTCGTGCTCATGGGGTGGTGCTCCTCAGTCTGTGGTGATGTGGTTGTCCTTGACGACCTTGCGCCAGCGCACTTCTTCGGCGCGCACGTAGGTGTCCAGTTGCGCGGGCGCGCCGACGTCGACGGCCAGCCCTTCCGACTCGGTCTGCTTGATGAAGGCGGGTGCCTTGACGGCCTTCCTGACAGCGGCGTTGAGCTGGTCGATCACGTCCTTGGGCGTCCTGGCCGCGACGTAGAGGCCATACCAGCTCTCGGCCGCGTAGCCGGGCACGCCGGCTTCGGCGAGCGTCGGCACGCCGGCGTAGGCGGGGGAGCGGCGCGCGGTGGTCACGCCGAGCGCGCGCATCTTGCCGCTGTCCACGAAGGGGCGCACGGCCGACGCGGTGGCGAACATCATGTCCACCTGGCCGCCCAGGAGGTCGGTCATCGCGGGTCCCGCACCGCGGTAGGGAATGTGGGTCAGCTCGACCTTGGCGAGGTTCTTGAAGAGCTCGCCGGCCAGGTGCGCCGAGGTGCCGTTGCCCTGCGATGCGAAGGTCAGCTTGCCCGGCTTCGCCTTGGCCGCGGCGATCAGGTCCGCAACGGTCTTGTAGGGGCTGTCGGTGCGCACCACCAGCACGTTGGGCGAGACGCCGATCAGCGCCACGGGCGCGAAGGCCTTGTCGGTGTCGTAGGGCAACTTGGGCTGCAGCCCCGGGTTCACCGCATGCGCGAAAGTCGCCATGACGAGCGTGTAGCCGTCGGGCGCGCTCTTGGCAACGAACTCGCTGCCGATGATCGTGCCTGCACCGGGCTTGTTGTCGACGATGACGGGTTGGCCCAGCGCTTCCGACATGCCGATGCCGAGCGAGCGCGTGATGGCATCGGTGCCGCCGCCGGGCGCGAAGGGCACCACGATGCGCAGCGGCTTGTCGGGGAAGGCGGCCCAGGTGGCGAGCGGCGCGAGCGCAACGAGCGACAACGCGAGCGCGCGAAAAGTTGTGGATGACGGCATGTTTGTCTCTCTCTTTGTCGGGGATTGAAGCGAGCCTTCAGCTTAGGTCGCATACTCCCGCCGCGCACCCGTCCAATTCCACTCAGTGGAAATGAATGATGCGCCGCAGCTCTGAGAATCAAGGAGACAACATGGCAAGCACGCTCAACCGTTCGCTCGAACGGGGCATGGAAATCCTTCGCGCCTTCCGGCCCGGCTCCACCTTGCTCGGCAACAGCGAGATCGCAGAGCGCACGGGGCTCTCTCCGGCCACGGTGAGCCGCCTCACGCAGACGCTGGTGGTCGCCGGCATGCTCGCGCACGACCGCAGCGCGCGGGCCTACAGGCTGGCCGCGCCGGTGCTGAGCCTGGCGCACGCCATGCGCACCGGCTCGATCGTGCTGCAGGTCGCCGCGCCGCTGATGCGGACGGTGGCCGAAAAGCTGCGCATCAACGTCGGCCTGGCGGTGGCCGACCGGTCGGAAATGGTCTACCTGGAATCGATCCGCTACAACCGCCGCGCCTCGCTGCGCAACGTGGTGAGCGGGCAGCGCGTGCCGATCGAGCTGACATCGCTGGGACGCGCCTGGCTGGCCGTTGCACCGGCCGATGCGCGCGAGGCGCTGTTCGCGGAATTCGCCGCGCGAAGAACCGACTGGCCCCGGCTGCGCAAGGAGATCGACAAGGCCATCGAGAGCGTCGGGCGCCAGGGGTGGTGCGCCGCGTCGTGGCAGCCGGAAGTGGTGGCGCTGGCTGCGCCGTTGAAGCTGGAATCTGCGTGGGGCTACGTGCTGAACGTGAGCGTCTCGTCCACGGATTCATCGAGCGACGTGGCGGCGGAACTCGCCGCGCCGCTGCTGGCCCTGGGCCAGAAGATCACTCGCGCGGTGGACACGCGGGAGCCCGCCGGCGCGATGCGCTAGCGGGCATGGTCGATGTCAGCGGCGGACCTTGCCGTCCTCCGTGAGCATCGACAGCTCCACGTAGTTCGACGCCTTGTGGTCGCGCGCGCTGAAGTCGACGTGGAAGCCGCCGAAGTCGGTGTTCTGCATCGATTCGAGCCCGGTGATCAGCGAATCGCGCGTGGCCGGCTTGCCGGCGCGCTTCAGGCCTTCGGCGAACACCTTGGCCGCCACGTAGCCTTCCATGCTCGAGTAGTTCGGCTTGGCGTCGCCGCCGGCCTTGCGCACGGCCTCCACGTACTCGCGCGAGATCGCGGTGCTGGTGGAGAACGGCGAGGGCATCACCTGGCTGATCACGACGCCGCGGGCGTCCTTGCCGAGCTCGTCGGCCAGCGCCTGCGTGCCGACGAACGACACGTTGAAGAAGGTGCCGCCGTACCCGGCCTTGCGCGCTTCGCGGATGAACGCGGCGCACGCCTTGTAGGCGCCCACCTGGACCACGGCCGCGGGCTTGGCGGCCATGATGTCCTTCACCGCCTTGGCCACGTCGACCGAGTTGCGCTCGACCGTGCCGATGGCAACCGGAGACAGGCCGATGGGCTTCATCGCATGCAGCACGCCGGCCAGGCCCGCTTGGCCGTACGCGTCGTTCTGGTGGAACACGGCGATCTTCTGGATGCCCAGCGAGGTGAGCTGCTTGACGATCAGCGCGGTCTCGTCGTCGTACGAGGCGCGCACGTGGAACACGGTCTTGCGGAACGGATCGCGCAGGGCCTCGGCGCCGGTGAACGGGCCGAAGAACGGAATCTTCGCGGCATCGACCAGCGGCATCGCGGCCATGCAGGTGGGGGTGCCGACATAGCCGAAGAGGGCGAAGACGTCGTCCTTGATGAGCTTGTCGGTGTTGGCCTTGCAGCGCTCGGGCTCGTAGCCGTCGTCCAGCGTGCGCAGCTCGATGGTGCGGCCGTTGACGCCGCCGGTGGCGTTGAGCGCGTCGAAGTAGATGCGCGCGCCCTGGTTCATCTGCAGGCCCAGTTGCTCGGCGGGGCCGCTGAAGGCGGCGGACTGTCCGAGCACGATGCGCGCGGGTTGGGCGAGGGCGGGGAGTGCAACCGCGGCGCCGGCGGCGGCAAAGTACTTGATCGCGTCTCTGCGGTGGAGGGAGGTTTTCAGGGAGGCCATTGGACAGGTGAGCGCAGTCGACAGCCTCTGAAGAACCTGACAGGACCCCCGCTGCGCATGTAAGAAGGTAGTGCGCAGTGTAACCGGGCGTTCGGGTAAACCCTTGGTTTCGTCGGGCTATCGCACGCCGAACAGGCCCGCCGCATTCCCCCATGCCACGCGCTGGGCCACGGCCGGCGGCAGGTCCGCGAGCCAGCCGCGGTAGCCTTGCATGATCTCGTCGTAGCTGCTCCAGCGCTGGTTGATCCAGGTGTCCGAACCCACGATGAAGCGGTCGGGAAACGCGAGGATCAGCTCGCGCCACGGCGCGCACAGCTTGCCGCCTTCGCAGGTGAGGCCGGGGCGGTACGACAGCTCGCCCAACAGCTTCGGATAGCGCTCCAGCATCTGCCGCACCCGCGCGATGGGTGCACCGCCGATGCCCGTGTGCGCCCAGATCAGCCGCAGCTCGCGGCCTTGGGTAGGCGAGTGCGCCATCAGCAGGTCGACCGCCTCGTCGTCCACATGCGCAAGCACGGCGAGCTGCCGCTGCTCGGCCAGCACCATCAGCTTCTTTGCCACAGGGCCGTTGGCATTGGCGCTCTCGTAGAGGTGGAACTCGCCGATGCCGCGGTAGGGGCCGCTCGCGGTACCGCGCGCGAGTTCGGCCAGCACCATCTCGTAGATGGTCTCGTCGCGGAACCAGTTGGTGTAGTCGGCGCGGTTGCGGTAGAGGCGCACGAAGGGCACGACCGTGACGCCGGCTTCGCGCGTCTCGCGCAGGGCCGCGAGCGTGCGCGTGCCTTCGTTGGGCCGCGAGTTGCCGACGATGGCGCGCACGCCGTTGCGCTGCATGCGCGCGAGCGCATCGGCGGGCGGAAACGGGCCGCTGCTGCCGTTCCATGCCTCCTCGTTGTAGTGGAGGTGGGCATCGAAGATCGGGCCGGTGTAGTCGGCCGCTTGCGCCGAGAGGGCGAGGGCTGCGCCGCAAGCCAGGAGCGCGGCGCGGGAGATCGAGGAGGGGGCCATGGATGTTCCTTGCGAGGTGCACCGGGACGATAAACGATCGTCGATGCAGAATCGCTTTCGATCAACGGAGCCTTCCCCGATGCCTGCTGAACAACACCGCCAGTACCTCACGCCGTACGAAACCGGCAACCGCAACCAGACCACCACCTGGGCCGAATGCATCGCCTTCTACGAGCGGCTCGCCCACGACTTCCCCTCGGTGCTGCGGTGGCAGCAGATCGGCACCTCGGACAACGGCATTCCGATGCACGCGGGCATCGTCACCGCCGATGCGCAGTTCGACCGCCAAACCCTGCAGCGGCAACGCCGCCCGGTCTTCTTCAACAACAACGGCATCCACCCGGGCGAGCCCGAGGGCATCGATGCCTGCATGGCGCTGGTGCGCGATTTCTGCACGCAGCCCGCGCGGCTGGCGGCCCTGGGCGAGACGGTCTTTCTTTTCATCCCGATCTACAACGTCGACGGTTGCCTCAACCGGCAGAGCACTTCCCGTGCGAACCAGCTCGGCCCGGAGTCGTCCGGTTTTCGCGGCAACGCGCGGCACCTGGACCTGAACCGCGACTTCATCAAGTGCGACAGCCTCGCCGCGCAGGTGTTCAACCGCTTCTTCACCGCGTGGGACCCGGACGTGATGGTCGACACCCACACCTCCAACGGTGCCGACTACGCCTACACGATGACGCTGATCCCGACCCAGCCCGACAAGCTCGGCGGCGGCCTCGGCCAGTTCCTGCGCAGCCGCATGCTGCCGGCGATCTACGGCGGCATGGACGAACGCGGCTGGCCCACCTGCCCCTACGTGAACTGCGTGGCCGAGACGCCCGACGACGGCATTGCCGACTTTCTCGATTCGCCCCGTTTTTCCACCGGCTACGCGGCGCTGCACCACACCATCGGCTTCATGCCCGAGACGCACATGCTCAAGCCCTACGCCGACCGCGTGTCGGCGATGCGCACGCTGGTCGAGGTGGTGCTGGACTTCACCGTCGCGCACGCGGCGCAGATCCAGGAACTGCGTCGCGATGCCAGGGCAGGCGCGGCGCATCAGGCGCGCTGGCCGCTGTCATGGCGTTCGGACACGAGCCGGCCGAACAGCTTCCGCTTCAAGGGCTACGAGGCGGTCTACACGCCCAGCAGCATCGGCAACTACCAGCGCCTGGCCTACGACCGAAGCCAGCCTTGGGAGAAGGACATTCCGTACTTCGATCGCTTCGCAGAAGACGTGGCCGTCGCCGCGCCGAAGGCCTACCTCGTTCCGCAGGCCTGGCGCGAAGCGATCGAGCGGCTCGAGTGGAATGGGGTGGCGATGCGAAGGCTGGAAGAAGACCAGGTCTTCGACAACGCCCGCGTGTACCGCATCGAACGCGTGGCTTCGCGCCCCGCTCCGTACGAAGGGCACATGTTCCACGACGAGGTGACGCTCGTTGCGCACACCGAGGCGGTGCACGCGCGCGCTGGCGACGTGTGGATTTCGCTGGACCAGCCGAAAGCCCGCTACATCGTCGAGACGCTCGAACCCCAAGCCCACGACAGCTTCTTTCGCTGGGGCTTCTTCAACAGCGTGCTCGAAAAGAAGGAGGGGTTTTCAGCCTACGTGTTCGAAGACACGGCGAGCCGGATGCTGCAGGAAGAGCCGGCGCTGAAGGCCGCCTTCGAAGCTTGGAAGAAGAGCAATCCCGACAAGCTCTCCGATCCGCGCGAGGTGCTCGGCTTCATCTTCGCGCACGGCCGGCGCCATGCCGAGCCCGGGTGGCGGCGCTACCCAGTGGCGGGGCTCGGCTAGCGGAAAGTTCAGCGGGGTGCAGGCCCCGCCGCTCCTGGCGTCCTGGGCCGCGACGACGGCTCCCACGAATCGGGCGTGGTCGCGACCAGCCCCTTGAAATCCTTCCACGACCGCGCACCGGGCACGGTGCGCCCGCCGATCACCACCACCTTGGCGTACGCCACCATGCGCTCGCGCAGGTAGCGCCGGTCGGACTCGGGCCAGGTCTCGATCGAGTGCGGCCCGCGCGCCAGCACGATCTCCTTCACGCCGCGGATGCGGTTGTAGGCCGCGACGGTGCCCTCCAGCGTTTCCGCGCGGTCCCACAGGCCCTTGCCGAAGAAGGCCGCGGGCCAACGGTCCATGCCCGCGAGCGGGGCCGAGTTCGGATAGAAAAGGATGTGGTGGTCCGCCGCCATGCCGCCCAGGAACAGGTTGCGGTCCGAGAGATCGGGCGCGTCTCCCACGTAGCCCGCGCCGCTCGCGAACGACGACAGCAAGATCGCGCCGCGGATGTTCTTGAGGCCTCGCGGCTTGGCGCAGGTCACCTCCGGCAGGTCGAAGCTGCAGGAGGCGACGTAGTTGGTGGTCATTGCCCACGCGGTGGACATCGAGCCGCGCGAGTAGCCGCCCAGCACGAGCGGGATCTCGCTGGCCTTCATGCCCGCCAGCAGCCGGCCGCGCGCGGCGGTGCCTTCGAGCACCTCGCCCGAGGGCGTGAGCATGCGCAGGCCCCGGCCGTCTTCCAGCTGGCCGAGCGTGCGGAACACGTCTTCGCCTTGCTCCAGCGTGTTGGTGTCGCTGAAGCCGCCCGAGAGCCCTTCGCCGCGCCGGTCGTAGGCCAGCACGTCGAAGCCGGCCTGGTTCAGCGCATGCAGGTTCTCGCGCCACCAGCGCTGGCCCATGGTCTCGGTGGTGGCGTTGGGAAACTGCACGGGCGTGGTCTTGCCCGTCTTCTCGTCGGTGCGGTAGGCCACCTCGTCCGGGTGCTGGATCGCAGTGAGCTGCCCGCCGCCGCCGGGCGCCATGACCGCGAGCGCGCGCACCTTGCGGCCCTTGCCGTCGTCCACGCCGGCACCTTCGATGTACCAGCCGCGCAGCTTGATGTCCTCGGTCTTCTTCAGGTCGATGCGCTCGAAGGCATCGGGCGGTACGGTGAACTCGACCGTGTAGGTGCGGCCCTCCGCTTCGGCGATGCCTTCGCGGTAGGGCGCCTTCGCGAAGAAGGCGGGGCGGCGGATCTGCTTGAGGTCGACCTGCCCCTCGGGGTTGATCTTTCCGGACGGATCGACCACGCCCGTGGAGCGCGTGGCGCGCTCCTTGTTCGGCGGCAGCCAGCGCTGCATCTGCGCGTCGATGCGCTTGAAGCAGGCCGCATCTTCCTTGCACGCGCGCCAGCGCGCCTTGAGTTTGTCGTCGGTGAATTCGCTGATGTGATAGTCGCCGCCCGCGTAGCTGGCCGGCGTCGGGTTGGCCGTGAGCAGAAGCGGCACGCACACGGTGTTTCCCACGCCCTTGGGGCCCTGGTGCAGCAGGTAGCCGGGCAGCATCGCGTTGCGGTCGGTGCCGACCCACGCGGTGCAATCGGTGGGCGGCGGCGTGCTGTTGTCCGCCTGCCGCTTGGCCTCGGTGGTGCCGGTGCAGGCCGAGAGCGCGAGCAGCGCGCCCAGACCCAGCGCACAAAGACTTCGTTCGAGGCGGGGCGACGGATCGTGAGGGGTCATGCGGACTGGGCTTGTGGAATGGGGGTGCCATTGTGGCAACGGTGCTTGACGAATACAGCGGGGCCGATGGCGCTTTGTGGTGCGGGAGGGCTCCTACCGCGGGACGTGCGCGCGCTTCGACCAAGGCAGCGAAAAATCCCCGTGGCCAGCTGGACAAGTCACACGGAATTTATCGCCGCCCTGGTAATAGTTCCTTGGGGTGGATGGGGGCGAGCCACTACGCTCGACCCCCTCATGGACGCAACGCCTCTCGCCATCGACCTGCCGGAGCACTGGACCGGCTCCTTCGTGCTCACCCGGACCGGCGGTGGCAGCTATGTCGGCATGGCGAGACTGAGCTCCGGCGGCGTTCCCCGCGGCGTGCTCGTGATCACCCAGCAGCTCACCTGGGACGCGGCGATCGCTCGCGTGAAGCTGCGGGTCGGCCACTTCATCCAGGAGTGGGACCTCCGGCCTCGCGCCTGACACCCGATCCCCCGCATCCTGAGCGGGTATCTCCTGACCAACCTGTGAGCCGGCAAGAAACCGCTGCCGCCCAAGGCCGAGTTCGATGGGTGGCCCCGCAGGAGGCGCCTGGGCCTTCGCGCAGGCGGCGATCGACGTGGACCGGTTCCGATCAGCCGCCCGGCGACACCGTCAGGTAGAACGGCGTGAGCGTTCCCGCCACGGGCCGCAAGAGCTTGAGCAGCAGCGGGCGGCCATAACCCTCGCCCGCCAGCCGCTTGAGCAGGTCCGACAGCTGCGCGAGCGGCGTGCCGTCGCAGCCGACCAGGACGTCGCCGCTGCGCAGGCCATCGCGCGC
Organism: Variovorax paradoxus; assembly: GCF_000834655.1. Lineage (GTDB taxonomy): Bacteria > Pseudomonadota > Gammaproteobacteria > Burkholderiales > Burkholderiaceae_C > Variovorax > Variovorax paradoxus_F. The sequence goes on along the minus strand of NZ_JXQQ01000070.1, from coordinate 26,204 downwards.
CGCGGCCGAACCGGCGACCACTTCGACCACCCGCACCCCGGTCGCGACCGGCCAGTCGTTCTCGCGCACCCAGCGCCGGGGCAGGGCGACGGCCGCGCACTGCACGCCCAGCTTGCCGCGCCGCACGGTGCCGTGTCGCATCAGCTCGCCGGCGACCCAGCGCGCCGTGTCGATCGCCACCGCGAAGCTCAGGCCCTGCGCCGACGGAATCACCGCCGTGTTCACGCCGATGACCTGCGAGCTGCTGTCCAGCAGCGGGCCGCCCGAGTTGCCGGGGTTCAGCGCCACGTCGGTCTGGATCACGTCCTCGATCATCCGGCCGCCGCGCGAAGGGAGGCTGCGGCCCAGCGCGCTCACGATGCCGGCGGTCACGGTGAAGTCGAAGCCCAGCGGATTGCCCACCGCCACGGCCACCTGGCCGGGCTGCAGGCCCGCCGAGCTCCCCAGCGGCAGGAAGGCGCTCGGGTGCGATTCGAAGCGCAGCACCGCGATGTCGGTCGATGCGTCCATGCCCACGAGCCGCGCGGCGCTCTCGGTGCCGTCGACGAAGGCCGCGCGCAGCTCGCTCGCCCCCTCGACCACATGCGCATTCGTGATGGCGAAGCCGTCGGGCGTGAAGAGAAAGCCGGAGCCGCTGCCCTGGCCGCCCGCATTGCCGCGCTGCGGCGGCTTTCGGACCTTGATGTGCGCGACGGCCGCGCTGGCGGTGTGAGCCACCTGGGTGACGGTGGCCGAGTAGGAGTCGAGGAGGAATTGGTCGCGTGAGCCCATGGGGCGCCTCTTTCAGTCGGCAAGTCCGAATGAAATGGCGGCGCCCCCGGGCGTTTTCAACCCGCCCGCAGGCTATGAGGACGGCGCGGGCGGCGCCGCCTGGGACGCCGCGGCGGTCGGCGAATGCTGCAGCGCTGCGGGCAGCCGGTTGTCCAGCCAGTCCATGCGCCAAGCCAGCACGACGAGCGCCATCGCCAGCACCACCGCCGCGGCAACCCCGGTCGTGCCGTGGCGCTCCCGGTACGGATCGGGCGCCACCCGCCGCGCGCCCGGCGGCACATGCGCGGTCTGCGACAACATGCCGCCCAGCCGCACGTTGACCTTCATGCGCCCGTTGATGGCCCAGCCGCTCGCATCGAGGATCGGTCCCAGGCTGCGCTGGCGCAGCTTGAGCCAGGCAATCAGCATGCTCGGCCCGGAAATCGCCGCCACGATGCCGACGAGCGCCACCGGTATCCACTGCCCCAGGTCGATGAACTTGCCAAAGATCGCGACCAGCACCGCGCTGATGCTCCCGAGCGCCACGCCGATGGCGGCCACGGTGCCGACATCCACGCGCCCCGCGGTGCGAGTCGCCGCCGTGGGCGCCTTCGCCGCGTTCGCCGCGGCCTGGTCGGCTGTCGTGAGCTTGGTCGCCAGGCCCGTCAGCGTGCCCTGGCCTGCAGCCTCGCTGGCGGCCGCGCGCTTGGCCACCTGTTCCTCTATCACCCGCACGAACTTCTTGTAGGGCGCGAAGAACGCCTGCGCCACGCTGGTCGGGTTTTCGATCAGCTTGGTGATGGTGGCGTCCCAGTCGCGGCCCTGGCGGTCGTAGAAGACGCCGTTGCGGCCGACGAAGAGGAAGTCGATGTCGCCCGCGGTGAACGCCGCGACGATGCTCATCTTCTGGCCCTGGCGCGTGCAGTCGCAGTATGCAAGGCATGTCTTCGCAAGACCCGCGAGCACCGCGTGCTTGGCCGTGTCCTGCACCTGCACCGTGAGCTCGCAGCTGCGGCCGTCCAGGTACAGCGTGCCGGCCTGGAAGATCGCGCCCTCGCGCCGGTAGAAGGCCTTGAACGACACGAAGTTGTTGAGCAGCACGACCAGGTCGCGCTGCAGCCGGATGAGCTTCTCCAGGTCGACGAGCAGCTTGTTGTGCGTCTCGGCGGCCTCGTCGTCGTGCAGGAGCGCGAGCAGGGCTTCGCGGTTCTGCAGGAACGCGTCGAGCTGTGCCAGCGAAAGCGCGGCGGCGGCGTTGTCGGGGCGCTGGGCCATCAACGCCTGCAGCGGCGCGAGTTGCTGCTTGATGGCGAGCCACTCCGTCTCGGCGAGTTCGTCGCGCGCGCCCAGCAGCGGCGTGACGGCGCGCTCGGCGAACGTGGCGATGTCTTCGGTCCACGCGGGGTTGATGCGGTTGCCGTGCAAGGGCAGCACGCAGCGCGGCGTGACGGGGGCCAGGGGCAGGTCGGCAATCGGATCGGCGCTCAGGTCGAGCTTGTTCGCGCCCAATGCGTCATAGGCTTCGGGCGAGGGGTTCAGCGCCGTCACCGCCTGCACGTCGAACGCGGCGACGCGACAGCGCGCGAAGTAGTCGTCGAGCTTGGCCTGCACCTTGCGGGTGGCATCGGCGGCGGCCAGCGTAGGCTCGCCGAGCGGCATCAGCGTACGGTCGTTCGCGTCCGCCTTGGCATGCCAGTCGCGCGCGGCCTGCACCTCGGCGAAAAACGTTTCGACGCGGGGACGATCGACGCCCGGTGTCGCCTTGTGGCGGTCGGGCACGCTGCCGTGGGTGCGCATGATCTCGGCGACCGTCGCGCGCACGGCGTCGTCTTGCGTGGTCTCGGGCGTGATCACGCCGTCGCCGTTGAATCGCATCGCGGACAGCAGCTCGCCGCGGTCCGCGATGTCGGCCAGCGTGAGCGTGGCCAAATCGGGCTTGCCCTGGATCTGCAGCAGCCGGCGCGCCTCTTCGATCAGGCGTGCGCCGTCGGCGTTGTCGGCATCCAGGTCGTCCAGCGTCAGCACGTCGCTGCCCTGCAGCAGCACGTCGGGGTTGCTCAATCTCGCGCACACCCACTCGCAGGCCGCGACCACCTCGGGGGGGCGCACGCGGCCGTCGCCGTCGGCATCGATGAGGTCCAGCGTTCGCGGATCGAAGTCGATCCCTCGCGTCGGACAGGCGAGGGCGACCCACAGCTTCTGGTCCAGCTCCCGCAGGCGGACGATGTCCTCGCCCGTGCGAAAGATGACCTGGTCGGCCCCCCCGACCCGTATGAATTGCCAGCGGTGAGGTGCCGGCGGCGTCGTCGTCGTCGTTGGCGGCACTGTACTCATCAGGAAACGGCGACCTTCTTGTGTTCACCCAGGTCGGGCGTCTTCCCGGTGACGGCGGCCTTGGCCATCTTGAACAGCTGCACCATCTTGCTGTCGTCCACGTCCCAGTATTCGGCGCGCAGCACGCTCACGGCCAGGAGGCCGAGGTTGGGGTCGGTCGGTCCTTCGGGGAACCAGGCCTTGGCCATCGTGTTGAACAGCGCTTCCTTCTTGGCGGCGTCTTCCAGCAGTGCCGCATGGCCCGAGACGGAGACGTAGCTGTCGTCGTCGGTGTTGGCGTAGGAGACATTCACGGTCGGGTCGGTCGCGACATGGCGTGCGATCTCTCCGTCCTTGGGCACGAAGAAGTACAGCGTCGCGCTGTCGTCGCCGTCCTTGTTCTGCGTCGTCAGCGGGTGACTGTGCAACTGGCCGTCGGCGTGGCGGTGCGTGAGCATGCCGAAGCGGGTGTCCTTGATCAGCTCCAAGAGCTTGCTGGTGTTTCCGGTAGTGGCGGTCATGAAGGTTTCTCCTTGGTTGGTGACTTCAAGGTCCACCGTAGAGGCTCGCGCGGCGCCGGCATGAGGACACACGGCGCACACACGTGTCGTCCCAGGCTGACATTGGAGGTCGAGCCGCGCCGCAGTGGGTCAGGCGTTCAGGCGTTGGTGCGCTGATCGCTCAGGCGCCGCGCCGCCGCGGCACCAGGCGGATGCGCGAGGAGGGCGTGGTCGGGAGTTTCTGAAACTCTTCCAGTTGACGCAGCACGATGTCGTTGCGGCTGGCCGACTGCGAAGCCACGCAGTCGCGCGGCACCACCACCGCCAGGTCGCGCATGCCTGCCTCGGTGGCCGTGACGAGCACACACTGATCGCTCGCCACGCCGGTGAGGATGAGTCGGCGCGCATCGAGATGTCGCAGCAGCAATTCAAGAGGCGTGCCGAAGAATGCCGATTGCTTGGGTTTGAGCACGAAATAGTCGTCAGGCCCGGGCTGCAAGGTGCGAGTGACGCCTGCGCCCGCGCTGTTGTTCGCGAGCGACTCCTCGACCAGCGCGGGGAAGTCCGAGCGCCACCGGCCGCGGTTGTCGTTCGCGTAGATGACGGGCACGCCGGCCTTGCGGCAACGGGCCTTGAGCGCGGCGATGCGCGGTGCGATCGCCGCGGCCCGCGGCAAGAGTTTGTCAGCGTCCGGGAAGTCCCAGCAGTTGATCATGTCGATGATCAACAGCGCGGTATGTCCGGCCGCGCGCTCCGGTGCCAGAACTCCGGACGGCTTGGGCGGCATCCCTAGGCAGGTTCACCCATCAGTTCGGCCATCAGCTCTTCCTTGCGCGCGGCGAGCTGCTCACGCATGGCGACGAGGTCCAGCTTGGTGGCGCGCGCCTTGGGGAACATCTCGTTGCGCTCTTCCTTGACATGGTGGTCGATGTATTCGCCGAGGACCTTCACCTTGGCGTCGAACATGTCGTCGATGTCGGTGGCGTCCTGGAGCTGGGCGATCAGGTCCTTGGCGGTGGAATGTTCCACCTCGGCTTCGTCGAGCAGGTCGGTTTCCTTGATGGCCTCGCGCACGGCAGGGTAGAAGATCTCTTCCTCGATCTGCGCATGCACGGTCAGTTCCATGCAGATCTGGTTGGCCAGCTCGCGCTTCTTGCCGGTGGCGCTGGCGGCCTTGGACTCCATGAGTTCCTCGTAGGCGGAGAACATCTTCTTGACGTTCTTGTGGTCGGTATCGAGCAGGCTGCATGCATCGGGCTGTGCGCGCTTGGTGGTGGGCATCGTGGGCTCCTGGTGGGGTGGTGGGGAAAGCAAAGATGCGCAGCACGGTGAGGCGCCTGCGTAGGAATTCATCGCGTGCGCATGCAAGGCGCGCAGCACGTGCCCACACCTACTTCTCTTCGGTCTTGAAGAGACCCCGGATGTTCAGCGCCGCCAGGCACACCTGCAGCGCGATCAGCGCCCACGCCTGCGTGTGCACGCCCCACACGACCCACAGCACGTTGCTCGCCAGGAAGACCCAGAAGCCGACGTTGCGGCGGCCTTTTGCATTCGAGCCCACGAGCCAGGCGGCGGCGACCGAGGCGGCGAAGGCCGGCCATTGGACGAGGGAGAGGATTTCCATGATGGGCGTGCTTGTATGTGGATGTTCGTGGACCGTAGCGCACGCCATCGCCGTCGATCCGGTGCTTGTGCCGACGCGCGACGTGGGCCGGTTCTCACACGGATCGCTCGGGGAGCAGTGCAGATTGAAGTCCGATCACAAAGAAAGACAAGGCCACCCATGGACACCACCTCACCGCCGCTCGACGAGCGTCTCGTCACATTCACCTACCGGGGCTGGATGTTCCAGTGCCGCGCGGAGCGGATCGACGACCTGACCTACCGGCCCGTCGTGCGCTGCCTCGGGCGGTCGGACAAGACCGAAGACATCGAGTTGCCCGACGACACGGACAACGTCTCCTACGCCACCGAAGTGGAGGCGCTGCGCCATGCCGAGCAGCAGGCGGTGCGCTGGGTGCACGACCGCACCAGCGACGGACAAGGACAGATGTAGGGCAAGGAGCGCGACGCAACGCGGCGTGTTTCAGCTCGCGCCGTGCACCAGGCGTTCGAACACGTCTTCCGTGCCCATCTGGCCACCCTTGAGCATGATTTCCATGCCGTCGAGCCGCGCGTCGTCGCTGTGCACGCGGCACAGCGAGGCGCCGGCGCCCATGTCGGCCACGTAGGAGAGCCCCCAGGCATCCAGTGCCTGTACGCCGTGGCTCGAGGTGTCGCCACCGGCGACGCCCACGCGGCGCAGCGGCGTTCGCGCCAGCACACGAACCAGCAATTCACCACCGGCGCGCGCGAGTGCCTGCGCGTCGACGTCGGGCGCGGGCGCTGCCTGTTCGGGCGGGCGCGTGCAGGCGAGGACGTTGTGTCCGAGCGCGAGCGCCTGCGCAATGTCCTGGGCATGGCGCTCCAGCGTGGGCGAGTCGTGCCGTGCGAGCTTCGGCGCATCGAGCCACACGATGTCGAACGACGACGCGGCGGCCACCTGCCGCGCCGTGACGGGCGAAAGGCTGCCGGCAAGCACGAGCACGGGGCCGGTCGCTGGCGTCACCGGTTGCGTCGTAAGCGCATGCGAGCGTGTGTCCAGCGCAGTGGCCAGCGCGTCGATCACGCTGCTCGGCCCCACTGCCAGCAACGTGTCGCGCAGCGCCTCTGCCCACAGCACCTGGCCGATGGCCTCCAGCTGCGCCGCATCGGCCACGTCGAACAGCACGGCCTCGGCGGGCTTGGCGGGCGCGGGCGGGTGCAGCGTGCCTTGCAGCGCCTCGCCGAGCGCATCGGCACCCTTCGACGCGATCGTGAATGGAATGGAGCGCACGTCGGCCAGGCCCTGCCCGGCCAGGTGCAGCCGCAGGTCGGCTTCGTGCATCGGAGTGACGGGGTGCCGGCTCATCGTCGGATGACGGTCGATGCGGAACACCTCGCCGCCGGCGCCGGCCGCGGCGAACAGGTTGCCGAAGAGACAATGCCGGCCGAGATTCGGTTGCCCGCCGACGATGGCGGTCCAGGGCTGCGCGACCGCGCCGCGCAATGCGCGCACGGCCGCGCCGATGGAGCCGATGTGCGGTGCGCTGTCGAAGGTCGAGCAGGTCTTGTAGTGCAGCACGCGCGCGCCGAGCGAGCGGAACAGCGCTGCGACGGGCGCGAGTTCGGCCTGCATCGCTTCGGGCGTCATGGCGCGCGCCGCGCCTGCGATGCCCAGCACGTCGAGCGGGCCGGCGCGTTCGAGCCGCGCGGCATCGGGCGTTTCCAGGAACAGCAGCGCCCGAAGCCCGGCGCGGGCCGCGGTGCCGAGCGTGTCGGTCGCGCCGGTGAAATCGTCGCCGTAGTAGACGACGGCCGGCGCCGGGTTCGCTGGCGTCACGGCTTGCCGAAGAAGGCGAGGGCGCGCGCGAGTTCGGGCGCGCTCTTCGCCGCGTCCTGCAGCGTCGTGCCTGCGCGCGCCGCCGACCACGCCTGACGGATGCTGGTCACGCCGGCTTCCGCGCCGTCCGGGTGCGCGAGGATGCCGCCGCCCGCCATGAAAAGCAGGTCGTCGCTGCCGATGGCGGCCCAGGTGGCGGGCACGGTGCCGGCCCACTGGCCCGAGGAGAAGGCGGGCATCACGCGGTCGTCCGCAGCATCGGTCGAATCGGTCAGCGGCGTGAAGCAGTCGCGCGCCGATTCGATCACTTCGCTGTCGGGCTGCGAGAACTTGCCCTGCAGGCCGTGCACATGCATGTGGTCAACACCTGCGAGGCGCCAGAGCGTCTGGTACGCCTGGAACGAAATGCCCAGCAGCGGATGCCGCGACAGCGCGCCGTACCCATTGCGGTGGCCGTGCAGCGCCAGGCCCGTGTGGCGCCGCAGCGTCTGGATACCCGAGTGCCCGCACCAGTTGAGGCTGGCCATCACGCAGGAGCCGCCTTCGCGCTCAACCAGATCGGCATGCCGCTTCATCGCATCGGTTTCGTCTGTGATGTTGAAGGCCACCATCACGTGCTTGCCGGTGCGCTCCTGGTGGGCGCGCACGACCGCCATCACGGCGGGCACGCGCTCGGCGAGCGGGGCATGCGCAGGGTCTGCGCAGACCTCGTCGTCCTTGATGAAGTCGACGCCCGCGGCGCAGAGCCGTCCGACCAGCGCGGCGGTCTCCGCCGCCGAGAGGCCCACGTTCGGCTTGATGATCGTGCCGACCAGCGCACCGCTTGCCACGCCGGTGGCGCGGCGCGTGCCCGCGATGCCGACGCGCGGCATCTCGAACTGCGCGCGGTAGGCGGCCGGCACGTGCAGCGATTCGAGCCGCAGGCCCGTCACTTCGCCCAGGTCGTACAGGTTGCCCGACACCGTCGCGGCAAGCGTCGGCAGGTTGGCGCCGATGTTCGCCACGGGAAACGAGATGTCGACGTGCGCGCGCCGCCACGGGCCGCGCGTTCCCTTGCGTTCGAGCAATGCGTTCGGCAGGCTCGGCGCCTCGACCGGCGCGAGCTCGGTGATCGCTTCGACCGTCGCGCGCGCACGTTCGCGCAGCGCATCGGTCTCGCCCTCCACCCGCGTGAAGGTGCCGCACGATTGCTCGCCGGCCATCACCTCGGCGACGGCGGCCGGTTCCACCGGCGTCTCGATGAGATAGCGCGCGCGGATGCGTTCGGCCGCCATCGTCACAGCTTGCTCAGGTCGGGGAAGGGCCGCACGGGCTCGCTGCCGTCCCAGCCTTCGGAGGCGCTGCGGATCAGGTCGAACATCTTGCCCTTCGGGCCCGCCACTTCCGACAGCTCGATCACCGTGCCCGGGTGGTACTCGGTGTCGAAGTAGATGAAGCGGCCGCGCTCGCCCACTTCGCCGCTCATCACGGGCTTGAAGCCCTGCGCGGTGAGGCGCGCGAGGTCGGCGTCGTAGTCGGCCGTCCAGTAGGCGACGTGCTGCAGGCCGGTGCGCCCGGCCTGGAGGAAGTCGCGGTACATCGAGGGCACGTCGTTGCGCGTCTGGATCAGCTCGACCTGCACGTAGCCCGAGTTGGCCAGCGCCACCGAGTTGTGCGGCTCGTGCGCCTCGCCGTTGTAGCGGTAGTTCTTGATGGGCACCTTCGGGTTGTAGAACCACGGGCCCACGCCCAGTTTGGTGCTCCAGTAGTCCATGGCGGCTTCGATGTCGTGCACGACATAGCCCAGCTGGCGGATCTCGCCGAGGAATCGACTCATTGGGGTTGGCTCCGGTGATGTGAGTGTGTTGTTGTGATCAGAATTTCAGGAAGCCGGTCGAGAACCACGGGAAGGCGGCCACGATCACCAGGCCCACCAGCATCGCGGCGATGTAGCCCCAGATGTGGCGGATGCCTTCGTCGGGGTTGACCTTGCTCACGGCGCAGGCGCCGTAGTAGCCGACGCCGAAGGGCGGTGCGAAGAGGCCGATGCCCATCGAGAAGATCACCACCATCGCGTAGTGCACCTCGTGCACGCCCGCCGCCTTGGCGATGGGGAAGAGGAGCGGTCCGAACAGCACGATGGCCGGAATGCCCTCGAGCACGCTCCCCAGCACGATGAACGCGACGATCGATACGGCCAGGAAGCCATACGCGCCGCCGGGCAGCGCGCCCATGATGCGGGCCAGGTCCTGCGAGAAGCCCGACTGCGTGAGGCCCCAGGCCATGGCTGTGGCGCAGCCGACGATGAAGATGATCGCGCCCGAGAGCGAGGCGGTGTCGATCAGCATCGGCTTCAGGCGCTTCCAGTCGAATTGCCGGTACACGAAGAGGCCGACCAGCGCCGAATACACGATGCCGATGGTCGACACCTCGGTGGCCGTGGCCACGCCCTCGACCACGGCGGCGCGGATCACGAAGGGCAGCAGCACCGCGGGCAGCGCGACCAGGAGGAGCTTGCCGATCTCGCGCTTGCTGTAGCGCTGCACGCCGCTCAGGTCTTCGCGGCGGTAGCGCCACCACACGACCACGCACAGCGCCGCGCCGAGCACCACGGCCGGCAGCAGCCCGCCCGTGAAGAGCGCGGCAATCGAGATGCCGGTGACCGAGCCGATGGTGATGAGCACGATCGAGGGCGGAATGGTCTCGGTCTGCGCGCCGGTGGCCGAGAGCAGCGCCACCAGGTCGCCGGGCTTGGCGCCGCGCTTGACCATCTCGGGGAAGAGCACGGGCGCGATGGCCGCCATGTCGGCGATCTTGGAGCCCGAGATGCCCGACACCAGGTACATCGCGCCGATCAGCACGTACGAGAGGCCGCCGCGCACGTGGCCCAGCAGGCTTGCGAGGAACTGGATCATGGCGCGCGCCATGCCCGTCATCTCGATCAGCGCGCCCAGGAAGATGAAGAGCGGCACCGCGAGCAGGATCAGGTGCGACATGCCTTCGTCCAGCCGCCCCACCATGACCAGCAGCGGCGTGCGCGTGGTGAGCGCCAGGTAGCCGAAGGTGGCGAGCGCGAACGAGAACGCGATCGGCACGCCCGAGAGCACCGTGGCGGCCACCACGATCACGAAGAAGATCACCAGGTTGAACTTGCCGAGCGTCGCGAACAGCGGCGCGGCGAGCCAGAAGGCGCCCACCAGCGCGGCCATGCCGAGCACCGCCACGGCGATCTGCCTGCCGGTGCACACCCGCACCAGGCGCAGCAGCGCCATCACCAGCATGATGCCGATGCCCGCCGGAATGGCGGCGGCGCGCCAGGCGTTGCTGATCTCCAGCGCGGGCGTGACGATGAACGACTCCTCGTGCGCGTAGTCGATCGAGGGCCAGATGATGAGCACCAGGAACGCGACCGATGCAGCGATGGCGAAGGCATCGAGCATGGCGCGCGTGGAGGGCGTGACCTTCTGCAGCAGCGCCGTCATGCGCATGTGCTCGCCGCGCCGCAGCGCCACCACGGCGCCCAGCATCGAGAGCCAGAGGAAGAGGATCGACGCGAGCTCGTCCGACCACACCAGCGGCGCATGGAACACGTAGCGCGAGACCACGCCCGCGAACAGCACGCAGATCTCGGCCAGCACCAGCAGCGCGGCCAGGGCCTCGACCGCGCCGCCGAGCACGCGGTCGGCGCGCCCGGCGATGCCGCTCAGCGCATTGGCCGAGGGCCCGGCGCCCACGAACGGGGCCGCCTCGAAAGTGGATTCATGCACCATGGACGCTCAGGCCAGCTTGCCGACGGCGCCTTCGAGCAGCGCCCACGCCTCGGGGCCGAAGCGGCCCTTCCACTCGCCGTAGAAGCCCGATTCGCGCAGCTTGGCGCGGAAGGTGTCGGCCGTGGGGCGGTTGATGGTGAGGCCCTTGGCCTGCAGGTCGCCGACCACCGATTCGTTGAGCTTCTTGATGTCTTCGCGCTGCTGCATGCCCGCGTCGTTGATGGCGCGCGCGACGATGGTCTTCAGGTCGTCGGGCAAGGCGTCCCACGCGCGGCCGTTGGCGATGAACCAGTAGCCGTCCCAGATGTGGTTGGTGAGCGAGCAGAACTTCTGCACTTCGAAGAGCTTGGCGACCTGGATGATGGGCAGCGGGTTCTCCTGCGCATCGACGATCTTGGTCTGCAGGGCCGAGTACACCTCGCTGAACTGCAGGCTCGCGGGCGCGGCGCCCAGGCCCTTGAACATCGAGATCGAGAGCGGGCTCACCGGCACGCGGATCTTCAGCCCGTCCATGTCTTTCGCATTCGTGACGGCCGCCTTGCTGCTGGTGGTCTGGCGGAAGCCGTTGTCCCACATCTTCTCGAAGGCGTAGAGGCGCGACTTGGCGATGGCGCCGCGCACGTGCGCGCCGAGCTTGCCGTCCATCGCGGCCCAGACCTGGTTGTAGTCGCTGAACGCGAAGCCCACCGCATTGATGGCCGCCACCGGCACGAGCGTGGCGATGACGAGCGCCGAAGGCGTGAAGAACTCGATGCCGCCCGAGCGCACCTGCGCGAGCATGTCGGTGTCGCCGCCCAGCTGGTTGTTCGGGAAGATCTTGATCTCGACCCGGCCCTTGGTTTCCTTGGCGATGCGGTCCGCGGCTTCCTGCGCGCGGATGTTCAGCGGGTGGCTCAGCGGCAGGTTGTTGCCGTACTTGTACGAAAACTCCGCGGCGCGCGCGATGCGCGGCACGGCCGACACGATGCCGGCGGCGGGGAAGGCGGAAAGGGTGCGCAGGGCATCTCTGCGATTCGGGCGGGTCAGCGAGTTCATGTTTTGTCTCCAGGATCTTCGGAATGCGGTTGATGCAATCTGATGCATCAGTGGATTCGGGCCACAGCGAAGATAAAAGGATGCATCATCCGGGTCAAACTTGGTTCTGATGGTTTTTGATGTATGCGGGATAACCCTTCACCTCCTTCCGATGCACGGCGCGCACGCGTGGTGGACATCGCCCGCGCGGCGCAGGTCTCCACCGCCACGGTCGATCGCGTGCTCAACCGGCGGCCCGGCGTGCGCGATGCCACGGTGCAGCGCGTGCTCAAGGCCGCGGGCGAACTCGACTACCTGCCGGGGCCCGAACTCTATGCGGCGCTGACGCCGCCGCCGCTGCGGCTCGTGTTCCTGCTGCCCGCGGGCACCAACCGCTTCATCCGCATGCTGGGCGACATGGTGGGTTACTCGCAGGAGCACTGGGCGCCGTTCAACGTGCAGTGCCGCACGGTGTTCATCGAGAGCTTCAATCCCCATGAGCTGGCGGACGCGTTGCGCAAGCACGGCCAGCGCTGCGATGGCATCGCGATGATGGCGCTCGAACATCCGGCGGTACGTGAAGCGGTGGCTGCGCTGGCAGCGCGCGGGCTGCCGGTGGTCACGCTGATCTCGGACCTGTCGAACTCCGAGCGCGCCGCGTTCGTGGGGCTGGACAACCGCGCGGCCGGGCGCACGGCGGGCTACCTCATCGGCCGCTTCATCGGCGCGCGCGCGGCGAAGGTCGCGCTCATCGCGGGCAGCCTCAGCTACAAGGCGCATGAGGAGCGCGAGGCCGGCTTCCTGCACGTCATCGACGAGATGTTCCCGCGGCTCGAGGTGGTCGGCCTGCGCGAAGGCCAGGACGACGCGGGCAAGAACTACCGCCAGACGCGCGCCCTGCTGGAGCAATACCCCGACATGGGCGGCATCTACAACATCGGCGGGGCATCGGACGGCGTGGCGCGCGCGCTGAAGGAAGCGGGGCGCGAGCAGAAGGTGGTCTTCATCGGCCACGGCCTCACGCCCGACACGCGCGCATTGCTGATCGACGGCAGCATGGACGCGGTGATCACGCAGAGCCCGCACACCACGCTGATGAGCTGCGTGCGCATCTTCACCAACCTGCGCGACAAGCGCGAGGCGCTGAGCGGCGTGGAGACGACGCGCAGCCAGGTGATCTTTCGCGAGAACCTGCCGTAGCGCGGGTCCTTGGCGTGGGTCTTCCGAGAGTGATCTTGCGGGGGAGAGCCTGGTGGAAACGTCGCGGGCCGCGAGGGCCGTACCCGTCTCCTGGCACTTCCAGAATATAACTGACCGGGGCCCTTGCAGAAGCCCCGGGGGTGTACTTCAGAATCGCCGGCCCTTGCCGGAGTCGGCGGAAATCGGAGTCACTGAATGCATTTGTTTTTGTCTGTGCAATGGCCGCGGATCGGAGCGCGGCAATGAGCGCGCACGCGGTGTTGATCGCCGGCGGCGGCCCGACCGGGCTGATGCTGGCAGGCGAACTGGCGCTCGCGGGCATCGACGTGGCCATCGTCGAGCGGCGCGAGAACCAGGAGGTCGACGGGTCGCGCGCGGGCGGCCTGCATGCCCGCACGCTCGAGGTGCTCGACCAGCGCGGCATCGTCGAGCGCTTTCTCGCGCTGGGGCAGGTGCACCGCGCCGTGCATTTCCGCACGGCGATGGACATCGGCGACTTTCCTTCGCGCCACAACTGCAGCCTCGCGCTGTGGCAGCGCCACACCGAGCGCCTGCTGGCCGGCTGGGTCGGCGAACTGGGCGTGACGGTCCATCGCGGATGCGAGGTGACGGCCTTCGCGCAGGACGGCTCGGGCGTCGATGTCGTGCTCTCCGACGGCCGGCAACTGCGAGCCGCATACCTGGTCGGATGCGACGGCGGCCGCAGCCTCGTGCGCAAGACGGCCGGCATCGGCTTTCCCGGATGGGAGCCGACCACGAGCTGGCTGATGGCCGAGGTCGCGATGACGGAGGAGCCGAAGTGGGGCTTTCACGAGAACGCCTTCGGCATCCATGCGATCGGCAAGGCCGAGAACACCGAGAAGGCCCTGGCGCGCGTGGTGCTGACCGATCGGCAACTGCAGCGCGACGCCCACCCCACGCTGCACGATGCGCGCGAGGCGCTGGTCGCTGTCTATGGCACCGACTTCGGCGCGCACAGCCCCACCTGGATCTCGCGCTTCACCGACATGACGCGCCAGGCGGATGCGTATCGCGACCGCCGCGTGCTGCTGGCCGGCGACGCGGCGCACGTGCATCCGCCGATCGGCGGGCAGGGCCTGAACCTCGGGGTGCAGGATGCGGTGAACCTGGGGTGGAAGCTCGCGCAGGTGGTCAAGGGCACATCGGCTGACAGCCTGCTCGACACGTACCACGCCGAACGCCACCCGGTGGCCGCGCGCGTGCTTCGCCACACGATGGCGAATGTCGCGCTGCGCCGCACCGACGACCGCACCAAGGCACTGGACGAGACGCTCGCCGAACTGTTCGCGATGGACGAACCGCGCAAGCGGCTGGTCGCGGACATGTCGGGCCTGGGCATTCGCTACGACCTGGGCGAGGGGCACCCGCTGCTCGGGCGGCGGATGCCCGATCTCGATCTCGTCACTGCCGAGGGGCCGCTGCGGGTCTTCGCATTGCTGCATGCGGCGCGGCCGGTGCTGCTCAACCTCGGCGAACCCGGCGGCTTCGACATCGCGCCGTGGGCGGACCGGGTCCGTCAGGTCGATGGCCGGTCCGAAGGCGCGTGGGAGCTGCCGGCCATCGGAGAAGTCGAGGCGCCCGCTGCCGTACTGATTCGGCCAGACGGCCATGTGGCATGGGTGGGCGATTCGGCGCAGCAGGGGCTGGCCGAGGCACTGACCACCTGGTTCGGACCGCCTTCCGCGGGGTAGCTCCAGCTCAGGCCGGCGCAGTCATGCGCTGCAGCAGCGGCTGGCGCGCGAGCACTTCGTCGCGCGGCCCGTGGTCGAGCACATGGCCGGCTTCCATCAGCAGCACGGTGTCGAAACGCTCGAGCAGGCTCAGGCGGTGGATCGACGCGATCACGCAGGCGTTGGGGAACGCATTGGCGATGCGCTCGAGCACGCGCGCCTCGGTATTGGCGTCGAGCGCGCTCGTGGGTTCGTCGAGCAGCAGCAGCGAGCTTCCTTCGGCCGCGAGCACGCCGCGCGCGAGGCACAGGCGCTGGCGCTGTCCGCCCGAGAGATTGAAGCCGCGCTCCGACACGGCCGTGTCGAGGTCGCCGTGGTTGGCCTTGAGCACTTCGTCGAAGGTGCTGGTGTGCAGCGCGGCGAGCAGGCGCGCATCGTCCGCCGGCTGACCAAAGGCGAGGTTCTCGCGCACGCTGGCCTCGAAGAGTTCGGTCTCCTGCGGGATCAGCGTGGCAAGGCGACGCAACTGCGGCCAGTCGACCGGCTGTCCGTCGAGCATGAGCGTGCCGGCATTCGGCGCGTAGAGGCCCGCGAGCACGCGCAGCAGCGTGCTCTTGCCGCCGCCGCTCGGGCCGACGAGGGCCACGCGCTGGCCGCGGCGCAGGGTGAGGGCGACGTCGTGCAATCCGCTGCGCGGCGGCTCGTTGGCATCGGCGACGGGTTCGCCGCGCGGCGCGTACCTCCACTGGAGCGCGTCGACGCCGAGCTGGGCCCATGTCGCACCGGCGTCGATGCGCTCGCGCTCGGGCACCTGCTCGGGTGCGGTGGCCAGCACGTCGCCCGAAGGCGCCTGCCAGATCGGCTCGGCGCTGGAGTAGTCGGTGTGCATGCGCGCGAAGAAGCTGAAGTTAGCGGCCACCGAGGTCACCACGCCGGCCGCCTGCTGCGCGTACTGGTAGATCATGAATACCGCGCCCAGCATCACCGCCTGGCCCGGCGTGCGCGCCTGCCACACGTAGATCACGACGAGGCCCCAGGTGAGCGCCAGCCCCATCAGGTCGACCGCGAACCACTTGCCTTCGTTCAGCACCACGGTGCGCTTGAGCGGCAGCGAAATCGCCGCCATGCGACGGCGCAGCAAGAGGCGTGACGCGCCCTGCAGCCGCAGGCCGATCACCGTCGATGCGTTGCCCAGGAAGTCGAGCAACGCGGACACATAGCGCCGGTCGGCGTCGTTCTCGGCGCGCGCGAGCTTCATGAGCGCGCGGTCGATGCGCACGATCACCAGGCCGATCAGCACATAGCCCGCGAGGGCAGTCACCCCGCTCGTGCGCGACAGCAGCGCCAGCGCCACCAGCGGCCCGACGAAGTTGACCGCGTTGGTGAGCCAGATGAACTGGTTCTGCGCGAAGTCCGCGAGCGCGCGGCTGGCCTGGTGCACGCGGTGCTGCAGCTCGCCCGAATGGTGGCCGTCGTGCCAGGCCAGCGGTGCGGCTGCGATGCGCGCATAGAGCTCGTCGGCCAGGCGCTCCCGCACCTTGAGGCCCACGTTGCGCTCCAGGATGCGGCCCGGCCCGTGCAGCGCCCACGCGCCCACATACACCGCGGCCAGCGTGCCGATCCAGCGGCCCGCGCCGCCGAAGTCGCTGCGCTGCAGCGCGTTGATCGCCTGGCCGGCGAGGTAGGGAAGCGTGAGGCGGATCAGCTGCGACGACGCGAGCAGCGCGGTGGCGCCGAGCAATTGCCCGCGCGCGCCGGCCGCGAAGTGCCAGAGCGCGGCATAGAGCGCGCGGATCGCGTTGCCGGGGTCATTGGTCTCGGTCGTCTTCTGCATGCGTGGTCAGCCGGCTTTGCGGAATGTAAGGTTGATGCGCAGGCTGCCCAGCGCCGGATGCGGCTGGTCCTTGAGCGGCAGCACGCCGTGGTAGCGCAGACGGTCTTCGCCGCCCCACACCACGACATCGCCGTGCGCGAGAGGAATGCGAGTGGCCTTGTCGCCGCGCGCATGCCCGCCGAACAGGAACACGGCCGGCATGCCGAGCGAGACCGAGACGATCGGCGCGCCGTAGTCGTGCTCGTCCTTGTCCTGATGCAGCGAGAGCCGCACGCCGGGTTCGTAGCGGTTGACGAGGCAGGCATCGGGCGCGAAGCCCTCGAAGCCGGCGGCCGAAGCGGCCTCGCGGGCGAGGCGCGAGAACGCCTCGGGCATGGCGGGCCACGGCTTGCCGGAGTCGGGGTCGGTGGCGCTGTAGCGGTAGCCGCGGCGGTCGCTGGTCCAGCCGAGCGCGCCGCAGTTGGTGAGCGCGACCGACATCGTGAAGCCACCGGGGGTGACGAGGTGGCGGAAGGGCGCGTCTTGCGCGACCGCCTTCACTGCCGAGAGCAACGCGTCGGCAAAGGGCAGGGCGAAACCGGGGAGGACGAAGGCGCCGGGACCGATCGCTTCGCGGGCACTGCGGGGAGGGTCGTCGAACAGGTCGAGCGTCATGCGGCAGGCCGGCCCGCGCGGGCCGGCGCGGAAGAAACGACTAGCGGACCGTCGACATCACCGTCGCGCGGCACCGTGGCTGGTCGCGGGGTGCGAGCAGGTTGCAGTTGTTGAGCGCGCGCTCCTGCATGTCGCTGAGCTTCGGGCGCTCCTGCTGATACTGCGGCTGCCGCTGGTACTCGGGCACGTACACCGGTGCGGGCTCCTGCCAGCGCTGGCGGCCTTCGTACTCGCGGCGCTGTTCGTATTCGCGCCGTTCGTACTCGCGGCGATCCTGGCGTTCGCGGTCGTGGCGCAGTTGCCGCATGCAGGAGTTGAAGTCCATGCCCGAGCGGCCGCTGGCGCAGTAGCGGCGGTCGTTTTCGTAGCTGTATTCGCCCTGTGCCATGGCGGGGACGGCGCTCATGAGGCCGAGGACTGCGAAGAGAGCGAGTTTTTTCATGATGCGTGGCCTGTTCTGTGATTGCCGTTTGTCTGTGCAGTGTGAAAGGTCTGCCGTGCGCCGAATGTAGCCGGTCGTCCTGCACGCACGTAGGGTCGAAGCTGCCGGCGCATGCGACTGCATGCTCAACGTCTGACGAATGCGCCGAGCCGACGCAGCCGGCCGCCTGCCTTACCTCCGAAACCCTTGCATCCCATGAACACGTGAGGTAGTACTAAGGGATTCACTTATTGGAATCGGCGGTACAAAGGCTTATGGTCAAACGACTATGGACACAGTGCGCCTCGATATCCACGTCCCGGAAGGTTGGGCATGCTGGATCGAGCTCGCGCGTACGCCCCACGGCACTTATGCGGGGCTCGCGGAACTGAGCCACCTGGGCATTGCGCGGTGCGCGCTCGTGATCACGCAGCAGCTGTCGTGGGAGTCCGCGATCGAGCGAGCGACGGTGCGCGCGGACCACTTCGTGCGGCAATGGATGCCGCAGCGCAGCCCGCGACCCGCGCCCGACGCCGGGGCAACCACGGTACCTGGCGACGCCTAGCCTTTGCGCCGGGCCGGTCGCACCAAGGCGCGGCGCGCTCATGGTAGAAACCGCGAGCCGCGGATGTCCTGCATTCCGCTTCGTGCGCCTGCCCCCACCTTTCTCGCTTCCATGACCCACATCCCCGATCGGGTTGAAAAACCGTGCGCCCGGTGGCTGGCGTGGCTGATCGCCGGCATCGCCGCGCTCTGCATGGCCGGTTGCGCGGGCCTGCCCACCGACGTCCAGCGCAAGCCCTCGGCGGCCATCGCCGACGGGCCGGAGACGATGCTCGGCCGCCTCGTCAAAGCGGCCGCGCCGCCCGGCGAACCCTTGAGCGGATTCCGCCTGCTGCCGATGCCGCAGTTCTCGCTGCATGCGCGCATCGAACTCGCGCGCCGCGCGCAGCGCTCCATCGACGTGCAGTACTACCTCGTGCAGAACGACGAGACCGGCCGCTACCTGCTGCGCGCCCTGCGCGATGCGGCGGACCGCGGCGTGCGCGTGCGCCTTTTGGTGGACGACCTCTACACGGCGGGCGCCGATCCGCTCTTCACCAGCTTCGCCTCGCACCCGAACGTCGAGGTGCGCCTCTTCAACCCGTTTCCCGCGGGGCGCGACCGCTTCGGCACGCGCTGGGCCGCGTCGCTCTTCGACTTCGACCGCGTGCACCGCCGCATGCACAACAAGCTCTACGTGGTGGACAACACGATGGCGGTCATGGGTGGCCGCAACATCGCCAACGAGTATTTCCTGCGCGACGGTGGCTCGAACTTCATCGACATCGACACGCTGGTCGCCGGCGCCGTGGTGCCCCGGTTGTCGTCACTGTTCGACATCTACTGGAACAGCCCCTACGTGTATCCCATCGAAGCGCTGGTCGCCAAGGGCGGCGAATCGCAAACGGAACTGCGCGAACGCTTCGACCGCCTGACCAGCGGCCCCGAGACGCTGCATCCCGAGGAGCCCGACTCCACTGACCTGCTGGGCAACAACCCGCTGGCCAAGGACCTGGATGCCGGCACGCTGAAGCTGGCCTGGGCGCGCGCCGAAGCGTATGCCGACCCGCCGGCCAAGGCGCTGGCGCCGACGCCGGAAGGACGCGGCCTGCCCGCCGACGAGGCGAGCGAGAGCGTGCTCTACAACGTGCGGCGTTACCTGGTCGGCGCGCAGAGCGAGATCATGCAGACCACGCCCTACCTGATACCCGGGCGCGGCGGCATGGAATCGATCCGCGTCATCCGCGGCAACGGGGTGAGCTACAGCATCGTGACCAATTCGCTCGCGGCCACCGACGAGTCGCTGGTGCACATCGGCTACCGGCGCTACCGCGCACAGATGCTGCGGCTGGGCGTAGAGCTCTACGAGCTCAGCCCCAAGCGGGTGGAGGAGACCAAGCGCTTCGGCATGTACGGCTCGGCGAGCGGGCGGCTGCACGGCAAGTCGGCGGTGATCGACCGCAAGACGGTGTTCATCGGCTCGATGAATTTCGATCCGCGCTCGGAGCTGCACAACACCGAGATCGGCATCTTCATCTTCAGCCCGCAGATTGCGCAGCAGCTCACCAGCCTGATCGGCTTCATCCGCCTGGACGGCGCCTACCAGCTGCAACTGGGACCCAGGGGCGGCATCGAATGGGTGAGCCCGGCATCGGGCGATGCGGCCGACACCATCCTGCACACGGAGCCCGAAACGCATTTCTGGGCGCGCTGGAAGCTGGAGCTTCTGGCGCCGCTGGTGCCCGAGAGCCTGCTCTAGCGTCATTCGCCGCCGGTGCCCGCACTGGGGCGGGGCGGGGCGGGGCGGGCCTAGCGGACGGTGGACATGACCGTCGCGCGGCAGCGCGCACGGTCCTGGCGAGTGGGCAGCACGATGCAGTTGTCGAGCGCGCGCTGCTGCATGTCGCTCAGGCGCGGGCCTTCGCGCGGGGCTTCCCGCTCCGGCTCGTAGTAGGGCCGCGGCGGCGGACGGCCGTAGTAGTCGTAGTCGCGATCGCGGCCGTGGCGGGTCGTTTCGCAACCGACGAGGCTCAGCGCCAGAAGGCCACCCCAAAGAATCAGACGCAAGTTCGTTCTCCATTTCGAAGGGAAGGGCTGCAAGACGTGCCCCACCCCGGTTGCGTGCAGCTTAGTACGTACGAAGGGAACAACCTGAAGAAAAGATGAAATGCAGCCGCCGCGGAATACTTACTGCTGCAGACGGCCGCTGAGGTACGGCTCGGGATCGACGGCGGTGCCGTTCTTGCGGATCTCGAAATGCAGCTTCACGCGATCGGCGTCGCTGCGGCCCATTTCGGCGATCTTCTCGCCCTGGCGAACGACCGCGTTTTCCTTCACGAGGATGGTCTGCGCGTGGGCGTAGGCCGTGAGGAAAGTGTCGTTGTGCTTGATGATGACCATGTTGCCGTAGGAGCGCAGTTCGCCGCCCACGTACACCACGCGGCCGTCGGCCGATGCCACGATGGGGTCGCCCAGGTTGCCGGCGATGTCCAGCCCCTTGTTGCGCACGCCGTCGAAGCGGCCGATGGTGGTGCCGCTCGCCGGACGGATGAAGAGCGCCTGCTTCGCCGGGGGCGGGGTGACGGTCTGGCCGGGCCGTGCCGGAGGCAGGGGCGTGGTGGTACAGGCGGCGAGAGACGCGGCGACCAGCGCTGCGGCGCCGGTGCGGAAAAGGAAAGTCTGGATATGCATGGCGCTGTTGGAACGGGTTCGTTGCGGAGGGTTCCTGCGGTCTGGCACGCCGGGCGCGCCACGCGGGGGATGCTAGCAAACTCGTGCGTACCTTCCGCAAGAGCGGAATGCGCGAAGGGCTATCGCCGCTACTTCAGCGGAATCGGCGTGCCACGGTCGATGGGCACCGCGGTCACGCTGTTCTTGGGCGAGCCGTCGATCAGCAGGTCCGAGTAGGTGAGGTAGACCAGCGTGTTGCGCTTGGCATCGACCATGCGCACCACGCGCAGGCGCTTGAAGAGCACCGAGAGGCGCTCGCTGTACACCTCTTCGCGCTTGGGCAGAGGCTGCGTGATGCTCACCGGCCCGACCTGGCGGCATGCGATGGAGGCCTCGGCCTTGTCCTCGGCCACGCCGAAGGCGCCGGCGAGGCCGCCGGTCTTGGAGCGCGAGACATAGCAGGTCACGCCGTTGACCTTGGGGTCGTCGTAGGCCTCGATCACGATCTTGTGGTCGGGGCCGATGAGCTTGAAGGCGGTGTCGACTTCGCCCACCGTCTCCGCCCTGGCAGCCGTTGCCGCCAGTGCAAAGCCGAGGCTGACGCCGCAGAAGAGGGTGGCGCGAAGTGTCTTGTTCATGAGGTGGGTCAAACGATGCTGAGTTCGTGCACGCGGTCGAAGCTGCCGCGGCGGCGGTCTTCGAAGAAATGTTCCAGCGCCTCGCGCACGGTGCGAAAGGCGATCTCGTCCCAGGGGATCTCTTCTTCGGTGAAGAGCTTCGCCTCGATGGTTTCGTGGCCGGGGTCGAACTTGTCGTCCAGCAGCCGCGCGCGGTAGAACAGGTGGACCTGGCCCACGCGCACGACGCTGATCACGGCGAACAGGCCCTGCATCTCGAAGTTCGCGCCGGCCTCCTCGTCGGTCTCGCGCGCGGCGCCCTGCGCGGTGGTTTCCTCCAGCTCCATGAAGCCCGCGGGCAGCGTCCACTTGCCCCAGCGCGGCTCGATGTTGCGCTTGCACAGCAGCACCTTGTCGCCCAGGACCGGGATGGTGCCCACCACGTTCAGCGGGTTCTCGTAGTGGATCGTGTGGCAGGACGGGCAGACCGCGCGCGGCTTGGTGTCGCCGTCGTCCGGGACGCGGTAGACCACCGCGGTGCCGCAGTTCTTGCAGTGCTTGATGGGGACGCGCAGGAGCATGGGCGGTGCTGCCGTCTTCAGGCGATCTTGACGGTGAGCGTCGGCAGGCCCGCGACCTTGCCCACGAGCGTGTCGCCCGACACCACGGCGGCAACGCCTTCGGGCGTGCCGCTGTAGATCAGGTCGCCGGGCTGCAGCTCCCAGGCGGCCGACAGGTGCTCGATGGTCTCGGCCACGTTCCAGATCAGCTTGCTCACGGTGCTGCGCTGGCGGTCGGTGCCGTTCACCTGCAGCGAGATTTCAGCGTTCTCGGCATCGCCGGCTGCGGCCACCGGCACGATCGGGCCGATGGGGGCGCTCTCCTCGAAACCCTTGCCGATGTCCCAGGGGCGGCCCTGCTTCTTCATTTCGCCCTGCAGGTCGCGGCGCGTCATGTCCAGGCCGACGGCGTAGCCGTAGATGTGCTTGTGCGCATCGGCCGCCTTGATGTTCTTGCCGCCGGTGCCGATGGCGACCACGAGTTCGATCTCGTGGTGCAGGTTCTTGGTGAGCGAGGGGTAGGCCATGGTGCCGGTCTGGCCTTCGTCGACCACGACCAGCGCATCGGTGGGCTTCATGAAGAAGAAGGGCGGCTCGCGGCCGGTGAAGCCCATTTCCTTGGCGTGATCTTCGTAGTTGCGGCCCACGCAGTAGATGCGGTGCACCGGAAAGCGGGCGGGCTGTCCGGCCACCGGAACCGAAACGGTGGCGGGCGGGGCGAAAACAAACTCGGAAGCCATTGCGACGTGTCCTTTTTCAGCGAAACGGGAGGGGAGACCGGCAGTGTGCCAGAGGCCGCACAGGGCTGCCGGAGCGCCGCACCGGGGGTCTCCGGCCGCTTCACAATAGGCGCCCTGCGTTTGCAACGTGTTCTTCCTCGATTTTTCCCGCCACACCATGCCCATCCGAATCGGCAAAGCCGGCAAAGCCACCGCCTTCAACGAACTCGGCCGCCGGCGCGACGAAGAGGGCGACCAGGACGGCGCCCTGGAGGCCTACGCCCAGGCGAGCGCCATTCATCCCGGCTGGTCGGTGCCCTGGTACAACACCGGCCTCATCCACAAGTACCGCGGCGAGTGGGCCGCGTCGCTGGAGGCCAACGCGCGGGCCGTGCAATGCGAGCCGGGCAACGAGGGCGCGCTGTGGAACCTGGGCATCGCCGCCACCGCGCTCGGCGACTGGACCACGGCGCGGCGGGCCTGGCAGCAGTACGGCATCCAGGTTCCCGAGGGCGAAGGGCCGATCGACTTCTTCATCGGGCTCACGCCGATCCGCGTGCATGGCGACGAGGCCAGCGAGGTCGTCTGGTCGGACCGCATCGACCCGGCGCGCGCCATCCTGCGCAACGTGCCGTCGGCCGCGTGCGGGCACCGCTTCGGCGACCTGGTGCTGCACGACGGCGCGGCCAATGGCTATCGCAAGCACGGCGACAGGGAGGTTCCGGTGTTCGATGCGCTGGAACTCATCGCACCCTCGGACTATTCGACCTACGAAGTCTGGATCGACGATGCCACGGAGAAAGACATCAACGCGCTCATCGAGCGCTTCGAACTCGCGGGCGCAGCTGCCGAGAACTGGACCACCAGCATCCAGGTGCTCTGCAAGGCCTGCTCCGAAGGCCGGCCCGACGGCGAGCACAACCATGCGCCCGGCGAGCCGCCCGAGGCCTTCGGGCCATGGCATGTGGGCATCGCCGCCCGCGAGGAGGCGCATGCGCGCCGCATCCTCGACGAATGGCATCGGCTCACTCCGAAGGCCGCGCTGCGCGATTTCGGTTGCATCCTGCGGGCCACCCCGCGGTCCTAGCGCGCCGGTGGGCGCTATCCTTGGAAAAATCATGAAGCTGCATAACTATTTCCGTTCCTCCTCCTCGTTCCGTGTGCGTATCGCCCTCAGCCTGAAGGGCCTGGACTACGAGTACGTTCCCGTGCACATCGCGCGCGGCGAACACCGCACCGGCCCGTACGCCACCATCTCGGCCGACAAGCTCGTGCCGCTGCTCGAAGACGAGGGCGAGCGCTTCTCGCAGTCGCTGGCCATCATGGAATACCTCGACGAGACGCACCCTGAGCCGCCGCTGTTGCCGAGCGGCCCGGTGGGCCGCGCCCACGTGCGCGCGCTGGCCCAGTCCATTGCCTGCGAGATCCACCCGCTCAACAACCTGCGCGTGCTCAAGTACCTCGTGAAGGACCTGAAGCTGGACGACGAAGCCAAGAACGCCTGGTACCGCCACTGGGTGCGCGACGGCATGGAGGCCTTCGAGCGCCAGCTCGCTCTGCATCCGGGCAGCACCTTCTGCTACGGCGACACCCCGACGCTGGCCGATTGCTGCCTCGTGCCGCAGATCTTCAACGGCCGCCGCTTCGATTGCGATTTCAGCGGCCTGCCGCGCAGCATGGCCGCCTTCGAGGCCTGCATGGCGCTCGACGCCTTCCAGCGCGCGCAGCCTTCGCAAGCCCCCGACGCGGAAGCCTGATTGACCGCCGCCGTCATCGATCCGCGCTGGCTCGTGCCGGAATGGCCCGCACCGTCGAACGTGCGGGCCGTGTGCACCACGCGCGAGGGCGGCGTTTCGCACGGCCGCTACGAGAGCCTGAACCTCGGCGACCACGTGGGCGACCTGGCAGCGGACGTGGCCGAGAACCGCCATCGCCTCGGGCAAGCCATTGCCGCGCGGCCGGTGTTCCTGCAGCAGGTGCACGGCACGGGCGTCGTGACGCTCGATGCCGACTCGGAGCTCGTGCGCGACGCCACGGCGGCCGATGCCTGCACGGCGACGGCGATCGGGCTGGCCTGCACGATCATGGTGGCGGATTGCCTGCCCGTGCTCTTCACCGACGAGTCGGGCCAAAGGGTGGCGGCCGCGCACGCGGGCTGGCGTGGCCTTGCGGGCGGCGTGCTCGAGGAGGCCGCCCGTTGCTTCGCGTCCGAGCCGCAAGCCGGACCGGCACGAGGCGAGAGCCGGGTGATCGCGTGGCTCGGCCCGTGCATCGGGCCGAAGGCCTTCGAGGTCGGTGAGGAAGTGAAAGCGGCGTTCGAGGCGCATGCGCCGGAAGCTGCAAACTGTTTCAAGCCCGCGGGCGCGCCGGGCAAATGGCTGGCGGACCTGCCTGCGCTCGCGCGGCAGCGGCTGCGCTCGGTGGGTGTCGATGCAGCGTACGGCAACGACGGCGGCGATGCGTGGTGCACCGTCGCCAACCCGTCACGTTTCTTTTCGCACCGGCGCGACGGCGTCAGCGGGCGCTTCGCCGCGCTGGTCTGGAAGGCCTGAGTCTTCCGGTACTTTTGCCGCTGCTTCTGCGGCGGCGCGGCGTGCCGCTTCCTGCGCGTCGGCCTCGCGCTGCTTGATCGCGCGGCGCCGCCCCGGCGTCCCCATCAGGTAAACCACCAGTGCCACCGGCGCCAATCCGTACAAAAGAAATGTGAAGATGGCGCCCAGCACGGTGCCCGTGGTGGCAGTGGCTTCGGCCACCGCCATCATCACGGCGACGTAGAGCCAGCCGATCACGATCAGATGTATGAACACTAGAAGTTTCAGTCGGTAAGAGGAAAGAGCGGCGTTGTGGGTGCCGTGCGAATGCAGGATACTCAAAACACGCACCCATCCGGATTCGATTCAGGCGAGGACCAGGAGACATGATGAAGCAACAAGCGACGGGGGCGGATGCATTCGCGCCCTTCCAGCAGGCACTTTCCGAGGGATGGACCCAGGCGCTGGCATCGTTCCAGCAGTCCCTCGCGAAGGGGGGCTCGGCCTTCGATGTCGGCGGCACCCCGCTGTGGCAGTTGCCGCAGGGCGCAAAGTTGCCCGATCTGCCCAAGATCGCCATCGACCCGCAGAAGCTCCAATCCATCCAGCAGCAGTACGTCGCGGACGCCACCGCCCTCTGGGGCCAGGGTTTCCAGGCCAGGCCCGAGGGCGACAAGCGCTTCGCCTCCGATGCATGGGGCAGCAACCCGCTTGCAGCCTTCTCGGCCGCGGTGTATCTCCTCAATGGCCGCACGATGCTCAGCATGGCCGAGGCCATCGATGCCGACGAAAAGACCAAGGCCCGCCTGCGCTTCGCGGTCGAGCAGTGGATGGCCGCTTCGTCCCCCAGCAACTCGCTCGCCTTCAACGCCGAGGCCCAGAAGAAGGCCATCGACTCGCAGGGCGAGAGCATCGCCAGGGGCATCCAGAACCTGCTCAACGACGTCAAGCAGGGCCACCTGAGCATGACCGACGAGAGCGCCTTCGAAGTGGGGCGCAACGTGGCGACCACCGAGG
>NZ_JXQQ01000007.1 GCF_000834655.1 Variovorax paradoxus | reverse complement strand
AGGAGCCGCCGCGGCGGGCGCGGGCGCGGGTGCGGCTGCTGCCGGCGCAGGCGCCGCGGCCCCGTCCACTTCCAGCGTCAGCACGACCGAGCCTTCCTTGACCTTGTCGCCCACTTTCACTGCGAGCGACTTCACCACGCCGGCCGCCGATGATGGAATCTCCATCGAGGCCTTGTCCGATTCGACCGTGATCAGCGACTGCTCGGCCTTGACCGCGTCTCCGACATTGACCAGAACCTCGATCACCGCGACTTCGTCGAAGTCGCCGATGTCGGGCACCTTGATTTGTTGTTCGCTCATTTGGACACTTTCAGTTTGAGTGTGAGAACGTCGACCGGTGGGGCCGAATTGCGATCGAATTCGCAGGCGGCGGCAATCCCCGCCTCCGCCACGTCGCGCGAGGTGCGCGACTTGATGTCATAGGCCGCGTGCATCGCGCCGAGCGCAAAGCTGCGTCCCGAGCCGATGGCCCAGAACTCTTTGAACTCGAACACCTCGCGGTAGCTGTAGATGCCGTAGATGCCGCTCTGGTTGGCCATCAGCATCGTGAACTGGCTCGACTCGTAGGGCTCGTGGTCGTCTTCCTTGGTCTGCATGAAGAACGAGTCCTTGAGCACCGGATGCAGCATCGTGAAGGTGCGGAAGATCTCGTGCTTGCTGCCGAACAGGAGCTTCTCGCGCTCCTGCGCGGCCAGCGCGTGCTGCAGCACCAGGAAGTGCGCCGCGGCGCCGGCCATGGCGAACAGGCTGGTGCCCGCCGCATCCTCGACGGTGAAGATCTTCTGATTCGCCTCGGCGCGGTGCGAAAGCCGCGTGTCGCCGAAGGTCACCAGAGAGTCGGCTGCCATCGTGACCTGGCCGCCCTTGCGGACGGCCACTACCGTGGTCATAGCAGGATTCGGCGGTAGTCTGCGAGCACCTGGCCCAGGTAGGCGTTGAAGCGCGCAGCCAGGGCCCCGTCGATCACGCGGTGGTCGTACGACAGCGACAGCGGCAGCGTGAGCCGCGGCACGAACTGCTTGCCGTCCCACACCGGCTTCATCTGGCCCTTGGAGAGACCCAGGATGGCCACTTCGGGGGCGTTGATGATGGGCGTGAAGTGCGTGCCGCCGATGCCGCCCAGCGAGCTGATCGAGAAGCACCCGCCCTGCATGTCGGCCGATCCGAGCTTGCCGTCGCGCGCCTTCTTGGCGAGTTCGCCCATCTCGGCGCTGATCTGCAGGATGCCCTTCTTGTCGGCGTCTTTGAGCACCGGCACCACGAGCCCGTTGGGCGTGTCCGCCGCGAAGCCGATGTTGAAGTACTGCTTGTAGACGAGCTGGTCGCCATCCAGGCTGGCGTTGAAGTCGGGGAATTTCTTCAGCGCAGCAACCACCGCCTTGATCACGAAGGCCAGCATCGTGACCTTGATGCCCGACTTCTCGTTCTCCTTGTTGGTGGAGACGCGGAAGGCCTCGAGCTCGGTGATGTCGGCTTCGTCGTTATTGGTGACGTGCGGAATCATCACCCAGTTGCGGTGCAGGTTCGCGCCGCTCAATTTCTTGATGCGCGAGAGGTCCTTGCGCTCGACCGCACCAAACTTGGCGAAGTCGACCTTGGGCCACGGAATGAGGCCCAGCGCTGCGCCATCGGCGCTGCCGCCACCGGCCGGCGCCTTGGCCGCCGAGGCCTTGGTGCTGGCCTGGCCGCTCATCACGGCCTTGGTGAAGCCCTGGACGTCTTCCTGCGTGATGCGGCCCTTGGGACCGGAGCCCTTGACCTCTTCGAGCGGTACGCCGAGTTCGCGGGCGAACTTGCGCACCGAGGGCGAGGCGTGCGGCAGGTTGGCGCTGGGCGCCGTGGTGGGATCGTGCGGTGCTGCGGCTGCAGGGCTTGCGGCCGGAGCCGGCGAAGCAGCGGCCGGCGCGGGGGCGCTGGCGGTTGCCGCGGCCGGGGCGGCTGCAGCAGCTTGCGCAGGCGCTGGTGCCGCGGCACCAGCCGAACCTTCCAGGATTGCGATCAGGTCACCGATGTTGACTGTGTCGCCGACCTTGACCTTGAGTTCCTTCAGCACGCCGGCAGCCGACGACGGAATCTCCATCGAGGCCTTGTCCGATTCGACCGTGATCAGCGACTGGTCGGCCGCGATCATGTCGCCCGGCTTCACCAGCAGCTCGATGACCGCGACGTCCTTGAAGTCGCCGATGTCCGGCACCTTGATCTCGACCGGGCCGGAGGCTGCTGCGGGTGCGGCCGCCGGCGCAGGCGCCGCGGCTGCTGGTGCCGGAGCGGCAGCCGAAGGGGCCGGGGCTGCTGCAGGTGCGGGCGCTGCTGCGGCACCTTCGGCCTCCAGCACGAGCACCACCGAGCCTTCTTTCACCTTGCCGCCGACCTCGACCTTGATTTCCTTGACCACACCGGCCGTCGACGACGGAATCTCCATCGACGCCTTGTCCGATTCCACGGTGATGAGCGACTGCTCGGCCTTGACCGTGTCGCCCACCTTCACGAGCACCTCGATCACCGCGACTTCATCGAAATCGCCGATGTCCGGCACCTTTACTTCCACTGCTGCCATATCGTTGTCTCCCGCCGCGAGGCGCCGTTCGTTCGTTGGTTGTTGATGTTCAAGCGTAGAGCGGGTTGACCTTGTCGACATTGATGCCGTACTTCTTGATCGCTTCCACCACCTTGGCCACCGGCACGGTGCCATCTTCGCTCAGCGCCTTGAGCGCAGCCACCACGATGTAGTGACGATTGATCTCGAAGTGTTCGCGCAGCTTGTTGCGGAAGTCGCTGCGGCCGAAACCGTCGGTACCCAGCACCTTGTAGGTGCGGCCCTTCGGGATGAAGGGGCGGATCTGTTCCGCGTAGGCCTTCATGTAGTCGGTCGATGCCACCACCGGGCCGGTCGTGGGCGCGAGTTGCTCGGCCACGAAGGGCACGCGCGGGGTCTGGTCGGGGTGCAGCAGGTTCCAGCGGTCGGCGTCCTGGCCGTCGCGGGTGAGCTCGTTGAAGCTCGGGCAGCTCCACACGGAAGCCGACACGCCCCAGTCCTTCTCGAGCAACTCCTGCGCCGCGAAGCTCTCGCGCAGGATCGTGCCGCTGCCCAGCAGTTGCACCGTCGGTGCTTCCTTGCCCTTGGCTGCCTTGACCACGGGGCCCTGCTTGGACAGGTACATGCCCTTGATGATCTGCTCTTCGGTGCCGGGCTGCAGGCCTGGCATCGCGTAGTTTTCGTTCAGCAGCGTCAGGTAGTAGTAAACGTTGTCCTGCTTCTCGACCATGCGCTTCAGGCCATGGTGCAGGATCACGCCCACTTCGTGCGCGAAGGTCGGGTCGTAGCTCACGCAGTTCGGGATGGTGTTGGCCAGGATGTGGCTGTGACCATCTTCGTGCTGCAGGCCTTCGCCGTTGAGCGTGGTGCGTCCCGAGGTGCCGCCCAGCAGGAAGCCGCGGGCCTGCATGTCGCCCGCCGCCCAGGCCAGGTCGCCGATGCGCTGGAAGCCGAACATCGAGTAGTACACGTAGAACGGCACCATGATGCGGTTGTTCGTGCTGTACGAGGTGGCGGCAGCGATCCAGCTGGACATGCCGCCGGCCTCATTGATGCCTTCCTGCAGGATCTGGCCGGCCTTGTCTTCCTTGTAGTACATGACCTGGTCCTTGTCGACCGGGGTGTACTGCTGGCCTGCGGGGTTATAGATGCCGATCTGGCGGAACAACCCTTCCATGCCGAAGGTGCGGGCCTCGTCCACCAGAATGGGCACCACGCGCGGGCCGAGTGCCTTGTCGCGCAGGAGCTGCGTGAGGAAGCGCACGTAAGCCTGCGTCGTCGAGATCTCGCGGCCTTCGGCCGTGGGCTCCATCACCGACTTGAAGGTCTCCAGCGAGGGCACCGTGAAGCTCTCGTCGGCCTTGGTGCGGCGATGCGGCAGGTAGCCGCCGAGAGCCTTGCGGCGCTCGTGCAGGTACTTCATTTCCGGGGTGTCGTCGGCCGGCTTGTAGAACGGCAGGTCGGCGATCTGGCTGTCCGGGATCGGGATGTTGAAGCGGTCGCGGAAGGCCATGATGTCCTCGTCGCTCAGCTTCTTCGTTTGGTGGACGTTGTTCTTGCCCTCGCCGATCTTGCCCATGCCGAAGCCCTTGACCGTCTTGATCAGGAGCACCGTCGGCTGGCCCTTGTGCTTGACGGCCGCGTCGAAGGCCGCGTAGACCTTCTGCGAGTCGTGGCCGCCACGGCGCAGTTGCCAGATGTCGTCGTCGCTCATCTTGGCGACCATCTCCAGCGTGCGCGGGTCGCGGCCGAAGAAGTGCTTGCGGACGTAGGCGCCGTCGTTGGCCTTGAACGACTGGTAGTCGCCGTCGTTCGTCTCCATCATGATCTTGCGAAGGGCCCCTTCCTTGTCGCGTGCGATCAGCTGGTCCCAGCCGCTGCCCCAGATCAGCTTGATGACGTTCCAACCCGAACCGCGGAATTCGCCTTCGAGCTCCTGGATGATCTTGCCGTTGCCACGCACCGGGCCGTCCAGGCGCTGCAGGTTGCAGTTGATGACGAAGACCAGGTTGTCCAGGCCTTCGCGCGCTGCGAGGCCGATGGCGCCCATCGATTCGACTTCGTCCATTTCGCCGTCGCCGCAGAACACCCAGACCTTGCGGTTCTCGGTGTTGGCAATGCCGCGGGCATGCAGGTACTTCAGAAAGCGCGCCTGGTAGATGGCCATCAGCGGGCCCAGGCCCATCGACACGGTGGGGAACTGCCAGAACTCGGGCATCAGCTTCGGATGCGGGTAGCTGGAGAGGCCCTTGCCGTCCACTTCCTGGCGGAAGTTGAGCAGTTGCTCTTCGCTCAGGCGGCCTTCGAGGTAGGCGCGGGCGTAGATGCCGGGAGAGACGTGGCCCTGGATGTAGAGGCAGTCGCCGCCGTGGTTTTCGCTCTCGGCGTGCCAGAAGTGGTTGAAGCCGGCGCCGAACATGTTCGCCAGCGAGGCAAAGGAGCCGATGTGCCCACCGAGGTCGCCGCCTTCTGCGGGGTGGTGGCGGTTGGCCTTGACCACCATCGCCATCGCGTTCCAGCGCATGTAGGCACGCAGGCGTTCCTCGATCTCCAGGTTGCCGGGGCAACGCTCTTCCTGGTCGGGCTCGATGGTGTTGACGTAGGCAGTGTTGGCAGAGAACGGCTTGTCGATGCTGTGCTGCCGGGCATGTTCGAGCAGCTGCTCGAGAAGGAAGTGGGCCCGCTCGGGACCCTCGCTCTGGATGACGGAAGACAGTGCATCCATCCATTCACGGGTCTCCTGGGCGTCCGCATCGTTTGCGGCCGAGCCGAACAGGTTCTCGGGATTTGCCGACATGCTTGTCTCTCCTTTTAGGGCTGTGGCTGTAATTTAGTGCGCTCTGCAATAAACGCGGGCGAGTTTCGCATAGAAATCCCGTTATTTCAAATGGCGCATGGTGATTTCTTAATGTGATATTTTTGTGACTTTTCCTCCTCAGACGCGACCGTGACGAAATCAATGGCACTGGCGCATTTCCGTCGTTTCCCGAGGGGCATCCCCTAAACTCGCGCGATGCCTTTTTCCTCCCCGCTGGCGGTTGCCCGCAGTGCCGTGAATGCCTCGCCGCTGTCCTGGTGGCGCCGCTGGTGGCGTCGGCAAACGCCCGTGCTGCAGGACGCCGTCGCGATGCTGGCGCCGATGGCGGCCGTACTGCTGTTCCTTGCCGCCATCGTTTCCGCCTTCTGGTACCTGCGCACCGAAGAAGTCGAGCGCGAGCAGGAGTCGGTACGCCGCGACGTCGAATACGCGCAGCAGCGCATGCGCCTGCGTCTGCTGGAGCGCCAGGAGCAGCTGATGCGCATCGCGCGCGATGCCTCCAACCGCGAGATCGACCCCACCGAGTTCACCAGCCGCGCCGAATCGCTCGTGAGCCAGTTCCCCGAGCTGCAGACCATCACCTGGATCGACGACCGCCGCCGATTCAAGGCCGGCTATGCGGCGCCGAGCGTGCATCCGGCGCAGCAGCACCTGATCGGCGACGTGCTGCGGCCCGGCGACATCGAGAGCAACTACGCCCTGGCGCGCGAGCTGCGCCAGCCGGTGTATTCGCAGCCCGTGGCCGGTGGCGATCCGGCCGCGATGCTTCAGCTGCACATCCCGCTGTTCGACCAGGGCCTTTTCGCGGGCGTCGTGCTCGGCGAGTTCTCGGTCGACGGGTTGCTGCGCTACGGCATGCCCTCCGAGGTGCAGGCGCGTTATGCGGTCTCGCTGCTCGACGCCAAGGGCAACGTCATTGCCGGCAACACGGCCAATCTGAAGGACAGCGGCACGCGGCTGCTGCCGTGGTCGGAGCGGACCAACGAATACGAAGTGCCCGTGTCGCCCGTCGGCAATGCGCTGCTGCTGCGCGCACAGGCCTACCGCACCTCGCAGGGGGTGGTGGGCAATGGCCTCTTCTGGCTGGTCTGCGCGCTCAGCGTGCTCACGAGCTGGATGCTGATCGGCACCTGGCGCCACACGCGCCGGCGCCTGCAGGCGCAGCAGCGGCTGGTCGCAGAGACCAACTTCCGCCGCGCGATGGAAAACTCCATGCTGACCGGCATGCGCGTGCTCGACCTGCAAGGGCGCATCA
This sequence comes from Variovorax paradoxus, assembly GCF_000834655.1. Lineage (GTDB taxonomy): Bacteria > Pseudomonadota > Gammaproteobacteria > Burkholderiales > Burkholderiaceae_C > Variovorax > Variovorax paradoxus_F. The sequence goes on along the minus strand of NZ_JXQQ01000007.1, from coordinate 146,139 downwards.
CTTATGTGAATGCCGCGTTCTGCGCGATGACCGGCTGGAGCGAAGCCGAGCTGGTCGGCCAGTCGCCGCCCTTCCCCTACTGGCTCGAATCCGACCGCGAAGTGATGAACGAGCGGCTCGAAGAAGAGTTGCACGGCCGCGCCCTGCCCGGCGGTTTCCAGGTGCGCGTGAAACGAAAGAACGGCAGCGTGTTCAACGCCCGGCTCTACGTCTCTCCGTTGATCGACGCACGCGGCCACCAGACCGGCTGGATGACGTCGATGACCGACATCACCGAGCCGACGCGCATCCGCGAGCAGTTGTCGGCATCGTACGAACGCTTCACCACGGTGCTCGAAGCGCTCGACGCCGCCGTGTCGGTTGCGCCCATCGGCAGCGAAGAGCTGCTGTTCGCCAACAAGCTGTATCGCCTCTGGTTCGGCTCCGACACCGTGGGCCATCTGGGCATGGTGGCGCAGGCAGGCGTGCCGGCGTCGAACGCGCACGACGAGGGTCTGGACGATGTGGACCCGTATGCCGGTCTTCCGATCGACACGCTTACTGCGGCACAAGCGGCCAACAACGAAATCTTCGTGCCGCACCTGGGCAAATGGCTCGAAGTGCGCTCGCGCTACCTGACATGGGTGGACGGCCGCCTCGCGCAGCTCGTGATTGCCACTGACATCACGCCGCGCCGCGATGCCGAAGAGCAAGCCGCCGCGCAGGCCGACAAGGCCCAGGCCGCGAGCCGCCTCATCACGATGGGCGAGATGGCGTCTAGCGTCGCGCACGAACTCAACCAGCCGCTCACGGCCATCACCAACTACTGCAACGGGATGATGTCGCGCATCAAGGGGCAGACGATCGACACCGAGGCGCTGCTTGCCGCGCTGGAGAAGACCTCCAAGCAGGCGCAGCGCGCGGGCCAGATCATCCAGCGCATCCGCTCCTTCGTGAAACGCAGCGAGCCCAACCGCACACCGGCCGACGTGGCCACCATGGTGAGCGAAGCGGTCGAGCTCGCGGGCATCGAACTGCGCCGCCGCAACGTGCGCCTGAACCACTATGTGGCCGCGCGGCTGCCGGTGGTGCGGGTCGATCCGATCCTGATCGAGCAGGTGATGGTCAACCTGCTGAAGAACGCGGCCGAATCCATCGACCTGGCCGACCGGCCGCTCGCGCGCCGCAGCGTCGAGCTGCGCGTGCTTCCCAAGACCATCGAGGGACAGAACGCCATCGAGTTCTCGGTGCAGGACACGGGCAAGGGACTCTCGCCCGAAGTGATGGACCGGCTCTATGAAGCCTTCTTCTCCACCAAGCCCGAAGGCATGGGCATCGGGTTGAATTTATGTCGCACGATTGTGGAATCGCACCGCGGCCGGATGCAGGCGGAGAACATCTACAATGGCCCGGATGTGATCGGATGCCGTTTTTCCTTCTGGATTCCGGTGTTGGACGCTATCAGTTCCGTAGCTAGCGACGAGGCAAAGGTACCTGCATGAGTTTGATTCCGAAGAAGGGCACGGTCTACGTCGTCGACGATGACGAAGCCGTACGCGATTCGCTGCAATGGCTGCTCGAAGGCAAGGACTACAGAGTCCGCTGTTTCGATTCCGCCGAATCCTTTCTCTCCCGATACGACCCGCGCGAAGTCGCCTGTTTGATCGTCGACATCCGCATGGCCGGCATGACCGGCCTCGAATTGCAGGATCGGCTGATCGAGCGGCGCTCCCCGCTGCCGATCGTGGTCATCACCGGCCACGGCGACGTGCCGATGGCGGTGGACAGCATGAAGAAGGGCGCAATGGATTTCATCCAGAAGCCCTTCAACGACGAAGAGCTCGTCACGCTGGTCGAGCGCATGCTCGAACATGCGCGCGGCGCCTTCACGCAGCACCAGCAGTCGGCCAGCCGCGACGCGCTGCTGTCCAAGCTCACCGGCCGCGAGGCGCAGGTGCTCGAGCGCATCGTCGCCGGCCGCCTGAACAAGCAGATCGCCGACGACCTGGGCATCAGCATCAAGACGGTGGAGGCGCACCGCGCCAACATCATGGAAAAGCTCAACGCCAACACCGTGGCCGACCTCCTGAAGATCGCCCTCGGACAGGCGGCACCCGCGGCCAAGGCCTAGAAGCTATTTCCCCGATAGCGATGCATATCCCCCACGCCTGCGCAAGCGGGCGTTTTTACTTGGAAAATCGAAACCGATGACCGCCCAACTGATCGACGGCAACGCCCTCGCCAAAACCATCCGCGCCGAAGTCGCAGGCCGCACCGCCGCACTCAAGGCCCGTGGCGTGAACCCGGCCCTCTCCATCATCCTCGTGGGCGAAGACCCGGCCAGCCAGGTCTACACGAAGCACAAGGTCAACGACAGCACGCAGACGGGCCTGGAGGCCACGCTGGAGACCTACCCCGCCGACATGACCGAGGCCGACCTGCTGGCCCGCATCCGCGCGCTCAACGACGACCCGAAGGTCCACGGCATCCTCGTGCAGTTGCCACTGCCCAAGCACATGGACAGCCAGAAGGTCATCGAGACGATCTCGCCCGCCAAGGACGTGGACGGCTTCCATGTCGCCAGCGCCGGCGCGCTGATGACCGGCGCGCCCGGCTTCTGGCCCTGTACGCCGCATGGCTGCATGAAGATGCTCGAAGCCATCGGCTACGACCTGCGCGGCAAGCATGCGGTGGTCATCGGCCGCAGCAACATCGTCGGCAAGCCGATGGCCATGATGCTGCTGGCCAAGAGCGCCACCGTGACCATCTGCCACAGCGCCACGCAGGACCTGGGTGCCATCACCCGTCAGGCCGACGTGATTGTTGCCGCCGTCGGCAAGCTCAACCTGCTCACCGCCGACATGGTGAAACCGGGCGCCGTCGTCATCGATGTCGGCATGAACCGCAAGGCAGACGGCAAGCTCGCCGGCGACGTCGATTTCGACGCGGTGAAGGAAGTGGCCGGCTGGATCACCCCCGTGCCCGGCGGCGTCGGCCCCATGACCCGCGCCATGCTGCTCGCCAACACCCTTGAAGCCGCCGAACGCGCCGCAAAGTAACTTTCATGGCCACCACGAACAACCCCCTCCTCGACTTCACCGATCTCCCGCTGTTCGACCGCATCAGGCCCGAACACGTGGCGCCCGCCGTGGACACGCTGCTGGCCGAGGCCGAGGCCGCATTGCAGGCCGTGACGGCGGCTGAATTTCCCGCCGACTGGAATGCGATCTCGAAGGTGCTCGACGTGGCCTCCGAACGCTTCAGCCGCGCCTGGGGCGCGGTCGGTCACCTGAACGCCGTGGCCGACACGCCCGAGCTGCGCGCCGCCTACAACGAGGCCATGCCGCGCGTGACCGCCTTCTGGACCCGCCTGGGCTCCGACGAACGCCTTTACGCGAAATACAAGGCCATCGACGTCGCGACGCTCAATGCCGAGCAGCGCCAGGCGCACCGCAACGCCGTGCGCAACTTCGTGCTCGGCGGCGCCGAGCTGCAGGGCGACGCCAAGAAGCGCTTCGCCGACATCCAGGAGCGCCAGGCCGAGCTGAGCCAGAAGTTCAGCGAGAACGCGCTCGATGCCACCGACGCCTTCGCCTACTACGCCAAGTTCGGCGAGCTCGAAGGCGTGCCGGAAGACGTGGTGAGCGCCGCACGCTCGGCCGCCGAGGCCGAAGGCAAGGCGGGTTACAAGCTCACGCTCAAGATGCCCTGTTACCTGCCGGTGATGCAGTTCGCCAGGAGCAGCGCCTTGCGCGAAACGCTCTACCGCGCCTACGTGACGCGTGCGAGCGAATTCGGCGATGCGGCCTTCGACAACACCGCGCTGATCACCGAGATCCTCGCGTTGCGCGAAGAAGAGGCCAAGCTGCTGGGCTACCAGAATTTCGGCGAACTCTCGGTGGTGCCGAAGATGGCCGAATCGCCCGAACAGGTGGTCAAGTTCCTGCGCGACCTGGCGACCAAGGCCAAGCCTTATGGCGAGCGCGACCTCGCCGACCTGCGCGCTTTTGCCGCCGCGCAATTGAACATCACCGATCCACAGCCCTGGGACTGGAGCTACATCGGCGAGAAGCTCAAGGAAGCGCGCTATGCATTCAGCGAGCAGGAGGTGAAGCAGTACTTCCCTGCGCCGAAGGTGATGGCGGGCCTGTTCAAGATCGTCGAGACGCTGTTCGAAGTGTCGATCCGCCGCGACAGCGCGCCGACGTGGCACCCGAGCGTCGAGTTCTACCGCATCGAGCGCGCCGGCCAGAAGGTCGGGCAGTTCTACCTCGACCCCTCCGCTCGCGCCGCCAAGCGCGGCGGCGCCTGGATGGACGACGTGCGCGCTCGGTGGCTGCGCCCCGACAACGGCGTGCTGCAGACGCCCATCGCGCAGCTGGTCTGCAACTTCGCGAGCGGTGTCGACGGCAAGCCGCCGCTCCTCACGCACGACGACGTGACCACCCTCTTCCACGAGTTCGGCCACGGCCTGCACCACATGCTCACGCAGGTGAACGAGCGCGACGTCTCGGGCATCAGCGGCGTCGAGTGGGACGCGGTCGAGCTGCCGAGCCAGTTCATGGAGAACTTCTGCTGGGAGTGGGACGTGCTCAGCCACATGACGGCCCACGTCGACACCGGCGAGCCGCTGCCGCGCGCCCTTTTTGACAAGATGACCGCCGCCAAGAACTTCCAGAGCGGCCTGCAGACGCTGCGGCAGATCGAGTTCTCGCTGTTCGACATGCTGCTGCACACCGAATACCACGCGGCCACCGCCAAGCCCGGCGACGTGATGGCGCTGCTGGGCAAGGTGCGCAGCGAAGTGGCGGTGATGCCCTCGCCGCCTTTCAGCCGCACGCCGAATACGTTCAGCCACATCTTCTCGGGCGGCTACGCGGCCGGCTACTACAGCTACAAGTGGGCCGAGGTGCTGAGCGCCGACGCCTACGCAGCCTTCGAGGAAACCGTGGGCGCCGACGGCGAGCCGAACATCGAGACCGGCCGCAAGTACCGCCAGGCCATCCTGGAGGCCGGCGGCAGCCGCAGCGCCATGGATTCGTTCAAGGCTTTCCGCGGCCGCGAGCCCCAGCTTGATGCATTGCTGCGACACCAGGGCATGGCCGAGGCCCAGCCCGCTTGATGCGGGGCTGAAGCTTGCGATACTCGGGATATGTATCTGACCTCTTACAAATCCCCGTCGCGTCGCCTGACCTGTCTCGCCCTGCTGCTCGTCGCGGCGGGCGCGATGGCCCAGCCGATCTATCGCAACGTCGACAAGAACGGCAAGGTCACATTCTCGGACCGCGCGCCCGCCGCCAGCACCGAGCCAGCCGCGGCACCACAGGGCGCCGCCGCGCCGGCCAACACGGCAGGCCTCCCCTATGAACTGCGGCAGGTGGCGCAGCGCTATCCCGTCACGCTCTACACCAGCGAAGACTGCGCCCCCTGCAGCGCGGCCCGCACGCTGCTCACCACGCGGGGCATTCCGTTCGACGAGCGCACGGTCAAGAGCAATGAAGAAATCGAGGCGCTGCAGCGCCTGAGCAGCCAGAGTTCGCTGCCGCTGCTCACCATCGGCTCACAGCAGCTCAAGGGGTACGCGGACAACGAGTGGTCGCAGTACCTCGACGCAGCCGGCTACCCCAAGAGCAACAGCCTGCCCGCCGGCTACCGCAATGGGCCAGCCCGGCCACTGATCGCCGCGCAACAGGCGGCACCCGCACCCCGCGCCGCGGCACCCGCTGTGCAACCCGCGCCACCGCCCGCTGCCCCGAGCGATCCGGGTGCGGGCAACCCGGCCGGCATCAAGTTCTGACGCCGGGCGGTTCACCGCCTCAGGCGAACTGCATCGTCTGGACGCCGGTCGCGGTGCCTAGCAGGCATACGTCGGCCTTCTGATGGGCGAAGACGCCGACCGTCACCACGCCGGGCCATTGGCTCACTTCGGACTCGAAGGCGAGCGGATCGCTGATTTGCAGGCCCGTCACGTCGACGATGTGCTGGCCGTTGTCGGTCACCAGCGGCAGGCCATCCTTTTCGCGCACCTGCGCAATGCCCCCAAGGCTGGCGAACTGGCGCATCACCCGGCGCACCGCCATCGGGATCACCTCCACCGGCAGCGGAAAGGCGCCCAGCGTCTCGACCAGCTTGGAGGCGTCGGCGATGCACACGAAGCGCTTGGACTGGGCCGCGACGATCTTCTCGCGCGTGAGCGCCGCGCCGCCGCCCTTCACCATGAAGCCCCGGTGATCGATTTCGTCGGCGCCGTCGATGTAGACGGCCAGCTCTTCCACCTCGTTGCTGTCGAACACCGGGATGCCCAGCGCCCGCAGGCGTTCGGTCGATGCGACCGAGCTCGAGACAGCGCCTTTGATCTCGTCCTTGATCGTGGCCAGCGCGTCGATGAACTTGTTGACCGTCGAGCCGGTGCCGACGCCGACGATCTCGCCCTTGACCACGTAGGCCAATGCGGCGCGGCCAACCTGGGCCTTCAGTTCGTCCTGGGAAAGCGCGGCGGGCGCGGGGGATGGGGAGGCGGGTGCGGTCATCGCGGAGAATCCTTGGCTCATTGAAGTCGAGAATTATCCGATGCCCCTGCTGCTGCCCTCTTCGCTCTACGGCCTGGCCCGCCCTTTCCTGTTCGGCTTCGATCCCGAGCACGCCCACGAAATCACGCTCGACGGCCTGGCCCGCACGCAGAACACGCCGCTGGCCTGCGCCTATTCCGCCCCACGCGTGGACGACCCCGTCACGCTGGCCGGGCTGACCTTTCCGAACCGCGTCGGCCTGGCGGCCGGTCTCGACAAGAACGCGCGCTGCATCGACGCCTTTGCAGCCATGGGTTTCGGTTTCGTCGAAGTCGGCACGGTGACGCCGAAGGCGCAGCCGGGCAACCCGAAGCCGCGCATGTTCCGCCTGCCGCAGCGTGACGCACTGATCAATCGGCTCGGCTTCAACAACGAAGGACTCGACGCCTTCCTGGCCAACGTGCAGAAGGCGCGTTTTCGCAAGAGCGCCGGCAGCAAGACGCCGATGCTCCTGGGCCTGAACATCGGCAAGAACGCCGCCACGCCGATCGAGCGCGCGGTGGACGATTACCTGGCCTGCCTCGACGGCGTGTACGCGCATGCCGACTACGTGACGATCAACATCTCGAGCCCCAACACGGCCAACCTTCGCACACTGCAGAGCGACGAAGCGCTCGATGCGCTGGTGGGCGCAGTGGCCGAGCAGCGCGAGGCGCTGGCCACGCGCCACGGCAAGCGCTCGCCGTTATTCGTGAAGATCGCGCCCGATCTCGATGAAGCCCAGGTCGCGGTCATCGCCGCCACGCTGCAGCGTCACCGCATGGACGGCGTGATCGCGACCAACACCACGCTGGCGCGCGATGCAGTGGCGGGTCTGCCGCATGCGGACGAAGCCGGCGGCCTGTCGGGGGCGCCGGTGCGCGAGGCGAGCAACCGCGTGATTGCGCAACTGCGCGCGGCGTTGGGGACGGACTTCCCGATCATCGGCGTGGGCGGCATCCTGGGCGCGGCCGATGCAAAGGCCAAGATCGCCGCGGGCGCGGACGTGGTGCAGATCTACACCGGACTGATCTATCGCGGCCCCGCGCTGGTCCGCGAAGCGGCCCAGGCGCTGCTGCGCGACCGCAGCAAGGCCTGAGGCCTTTTCACTTCTTCAGCGCATGCGCCAGAGGATTGGCGCAAGGACGGCCGCCCAGCGCAGCAAGCGCTTCGGGCGAATCACCACAACGGCAGTTGCGGCGACGACACCAGCGGCCACCGGATGCGCCCGCGCGATACGCAGTGCAGCGGCGGTGGCCGATTCGTTCGGCGGAGGTGCCTCGCGCTCCTGCTCCGTGGCGCCCGCCGGCTGCGTCTCGCGACCGCCCTGCAGGGTCGCGATGCGCTCGCGCTGACGCTCCATTCGCGCCAGCAATTCCTCGCGCGTGGTCGGCCGCGGGGGGCGCGGGGCTTCTTCGTCTTCTGGGTCCTTGCCGATACCGAAGCTGTCCTGCACCCAGGCCCAGTCGCGCGCGAACTCCTGGCGTGCCGGCACGAAGCTGTTGGAAGCGTTGCGCAAGGTCAGCAGCAAGCCGACGGCAGCACTCACCCAGAGCACGATCCACACGCCGGCCACCGACCATGCGGCCGTGATGCGGTACGGCGTTTCCCAGAAATGCACCACCACGGCCATCGACAGCAAAGCCACCGTGACGGTGGTCAGCCCGAGCACGGCCACCACGAGAACGAGCATCAGCTTCAGGCGCTGCTTTTCGTCCTCCCAGGCCATGCGCAGCAGTTGCACCCGGTCTTCGGCGGCGAGTGCGCCTTCGGCAGCGGCAATGCGCAACTGGCGGATACGGCCGCTCAAGCCGAACAGGGAGAGCAGCCTCATGCGCATGCTCCAGCCCCGCTCAGCGAGCGGCGGCGAACGGTCCGGCAGTGCGCGCTTGGGTCAGCGCGATCAGCGGCGGCCAAGCAACAGACCCACCAGCACGCCGACGGCCAGTGCGGCGCCTGCGATCTGCCAAGGTTCGTCGTGGGCATAGGCGTTGGTGGCGGTGGCCGCCTCGCGCGCCTTCTTGGCGGCGAGCTTGCTCTTCTCGGCTGCGAGTTCGCGCGCGATGGCGAGCTTGGTGTCGATGCGCTGACGCAGCGCCTTGATGTGAGGAACCGAATCCAGGTCCTTGCTGGCCAGCACGCCGCGCACGTCGCTTGCGATGTCTTCGGCTGCTGCTTCAAGATTTTGGGATGCACTCATTGGAATCTTTCCTCCGTGATGACACCGGCACCGCGCCGGCGGCTTCACGCCAGCAAATGGCGTGGTGTCATGTTACAGGCTCGAAAGCCCCTCATGCGCGGCAGATGTGCAGACTTGTGCACGCGTTGCTTCACACATCGGCCAGCAACCGCGCAACGTGAGCGCCGATCGCGAGGCTGCTGGTGAGGCCCGGCGATTCGATGCCGAACAGGTTGACCAGGCCCGGCACGCCATGCGAATCAGGGCCGTCGATCCGGAAGTCGGCGGCAGGCTCGCCAGGTCCGGAGATCTTGGGTCGCATGCCGGCGTAGCCGGGGATCAATCCGCCGTCGGGCAATGCCGGCCAATACTTGCGCACCTCGGCATAGAAACCGTCACCGCGGGCGGAATCCACCACAAGATCATCGGCCGACTCGACCCACTGCACGTCGGGGCCGAACTTGGCTTGGCCACCCAGGTCGATCGTCAGATGCACGCCGAGGCCGCCTGGCTCGGGCACCGGGTAGATGAGGCGGCTGAACGGCGCGCGGCCCGAGAGGGTGAAGTAGTTTCCCTTGGCGAAGTACGCTGTCGGAATTGCCGTGGCAGGGAGGCCTTCGAACCGCCGGGCCAGCGCCGGAGCGCCGAGACCTGCCGCATTGACGACGCTGCGGCAGCGCAGCGCCGTGCCGTCCTCGGCGATCAGCACGATGCCGCTGTCGCTACATTCGGCGCGCGTGATCGGCGACTTCAGTGCCAGCATTCCACCCGCGTTTTCCAGATCCCCGAGCAGGCTCAGCATGAGCGCGTGACTGTCGACGATGCCGGTGCTGGGCGAATGCAGTGCCGCCGTGCAATGCAACTGCGGCTCCAGCTCGCGGGCCTGGTCTGAGGTGATCTGCACGAGGTCGTCGACGCCATTCGCCACTGCCTTCATGCGGATCGCCTCGAGTTGGCCCACTTGGTCGGCCGAGGTAGCCACGATCAGCTTGCCGCAACGCTGGTGCGGCACGCCGCGCTCCGCTGCATAGGCATAAAGCGCCTGCCGCCCTTCGACGCACAGTCGCGCCTTCAGCGAACCCTCCGGGTAATAGATGCCTGCATGGATCACTTCGCTGTTGCGCGAACTGGTCCCGGTGCCAATGGCACCCGCTGCTTCGAGCACCAGCACTTCACGGCCTGCGAGCGCCAAGGCGCGCGCCACTGCCAGCCCCACCACACCACCGCCGATGACGGCGCAATCGAGTTCGTCCATCGCGCAAGCTTATCGCGGCTCGCGCGATGGAATCACGAGACGGTGGGTGGCGGCTCCGGGTCGGTGGGTTCGTCGGGCGGCGTGCTCGGCCCCTGGTCGGGCTCCACGGGCAGATCGGGTGTGACGGGGGTCGGAAGGTCTGGATGTGTGGCCATGGTCGTTTCCTTTTTCTCCTTTCTACACCGTCGCCACGGGCGGTCGGCCAGCATGGAGCGGCACTTGGCGTCGGTGTTGGCCGACACAACTCATTGGCGTCGCTGTTTAAGATTTGCGTGCGACGCTCCGGACATCCGATCCGGACGCCGTTTCAAAAAAACTGGAGGGAATCAATGGGCATCAGGGACACGCTCGGGCATGCACTGCTCGACAACGAGAAGCTTCATTTCAGCAGCGCGGAGACACTCGCGGCAGAGGAGCAATGGCTTGTCACGCTGAGCGCACCGCTCTCTGCGTTCAACGGCGACTACGTGAATGCCGTGGCCACCGGAAAAGACGACGATGCGCTGCGCGAGGGCATCACGGAAGTCTGGAACGTGCATGACCGGGACAGCTTCGAGCAAACGGCACACTGGCTTGCGCAGGAGGGGCAGCGTTCGACCTACCTCTCCACGTGGCGGGCCATTGCCGCAATCGATGAGGCGACCCAGAGCACGCCTGCCGTGCTCCGGCTGGTCATGGATGCGTGGTTTCCCGCGTTCTTCCAGATCAAGGCGCGAAAGAGCCTGGACTACCGCGCGCTGGCGGCGGAAAGCGGTCGCACGGTGACAGACCTGACCCAGCTGACGGCGGGCAGCCAGAGTTGGGTCAACGACTTGCGCAAGCACTTCAAGGTTTCGCCGCCCCAGATCACCAACCTGGTCGCCTGGGATGCCGTGCGACTGGCCAGCCTGTCGCGCTGGGCGGTGCAATTGGGATTCATCGAGCGCGCGGAATTTGCAGTTTTCGCCGGCGCGTTGAACGCGCAGGTGCGCCAAGCCTATGCCGATTGGTCGCAGGTGAGTGCCGCGTACATTGCCGCCGGCCTGATCTGGCGCTACTCCGACGCGCGCGAAGAACACCTGCTTCGCACGAACCGCATGCTGTTGAACGACGCCCGCAGTCCCTACCGCAGCGTGCCGTTTCGCTGATAACGAAGGCACCAACGAAAACGGCACCCGAGGGTGCCGCTTTATGGAATTGTGGTGGGCGGTGGAGGTTTCGAACCTCCGACCCCAGCAGTGTGAATGCTGTGCTCTACCCCTGAGCTAACCGCCCGTGGCACCGCGTGTGCAGTGCCGTGGAAATCAATCGCGCTGTGTGCGAAGCCTTCGATTATGCCACAGCATTTCCGCTGTTTTGGCGAAACAGCGTGCGGCCGCCGCTCGATTTGTCGAGCTGCGACAACACCGCCTCGTGCGCCGCCAGCTCCTGCTCCCCGGCCGTGATCACCGGCAGCTCGAACTGGCTCAGGTCGATCGCCACCACGGTGGTGCCCTGCGCCGGCTCGTTCGACGCCACGTCGATCAGCAGTGCATCCTGGCCGCGCGTGAGGTTGATGTAGACGTCGGCCAGCAGTTGCGCGTCGAGCTTGGCGCCGTGGAAGGTGCGGTTCGAACGGTCGACGCCGAAGCGGTCGCACAGCGCGTCGAGCGAGTTGCGCTTGCCCGGGTAGACCAGCTTCGCCATGGCCAGCGTGTCGGTCACTTCGCCGACAAAGCTGCGCAGCGGCGGCAGCCCGGCCAGTTCGAACTCCTTATTGAGGAAGCCGACGTCGAAGGCCGCGTTGTGAATGATGATTTCGGCGCCGCGCAGGTACTCAATGATGTCGTTGCCCAACGTGGCGAACTTCGGCTTGTCGCGCAGGAAGTCGGTCGTCAGGCCGTGCACCTTAAGCGCGTCCTCGTGGCTCTCGCGCTCGGGGTTGAAGTAGATGTGCAGGTCGTTGCCGGTGAGCTTGCGGGCGAACAGCTCCACGCAGCCGAGCTCGATGATGCGGTCGCCGTTCTCTGCAGAGAGGCCGGTGGTTTCAGTATCGAGGACGATCTGGCGCGACATCAGTGGTTTTCCTTAGCGTGATTGATCGAGTACTTCGGAATCTCGATCGTCACATTCTCCTGCGCCAGGATCGATTGGCAACTCAGGCGCGATTGCGGCTCCAGGCCCCAGGCGCGATCGAGCAGGTCTTCTTCGCCCTCTTCCGCTTCGTTGAGCGAGTTGAAGCCCTCGCGCACGATCACGTGGCAGGTGGTGCAGGCGCAGCTCATCTCGCAGGCATGCTCGATGTTGATGTGGTTGTCCAGCAGCGCCTCGCAGATCGAGGTGCCGGCGGGCGCGGTGATCTCGGCGCCTTGCGGGCAGTACTCGGGATGCGGGTAGATCTTGATCGTGGGCATGTTCTTGTTCTAGAGGGATTCGACCTTGCGGCCGGCAAGGGCACGCGCAATGCCCGCGTTCATGCGCTGGGCAGCAAAGGCTTCGGTGTCGTTGGCAAGCGCCTTGGTGGCGGCTTCGATGGCGGCGGCTTCGCTGCTGCCCTTGGCCGCTTCGCGCAGCCTGGCCATCGACGCATCGATGGCGGCGCGCTCGTCTTCGTTCAGCAGGTCGCCGTCGGCATCGAGGGCGCTCTGCGTGGCGAGCAACATGCGGTCGGCGTCGACGCGCGCCTCGACGAGCGCACGGGCCTGCATGTCCTGCTGCGCGGTAGAGAAGCTCTCCTGCAGCATGGTCGCGATCTGGTCGTCCGAAAGGCCGTAAGACGGCTTGACAGCCACGCTGGCTTCGACGCCGCTGCCCTGCTCCTTCGCACTCACGCTCAGCAAGCCATCGGCATCGACGGTGAAGGTCACGCGGATGCGCGCCGCGCCGGCCGCCATGGGCGGGATGCCGCGAAGCGTGAAGCGCGCGAGGCTGCGGCAGTCGGACACCAGATCGCGTTCGCCCTGCACCACATGCAGCGCAAGGGCCGTCTGGCCGTCCTGGTAGGTCGTGAAGTCCTGGGCCATCGCGGTCGGGATGGTCTGGTTGCGCGGCACGATGCGCTCGACAAGCCCCCCCATCGTCTCGATACCGAGCGAGAGCGGAATCACGTCGAGCAGCAACAGATCGCCCGCGCCGTTGTTGCCGGCCAGTTGGTTGGCCTGGATCGCGGCACCGAGCGCGACGACCTCATCGGGATTCAGGTTGACCAGCGGCTCGCGGCCGAAGAATGCCGCCACGGCCTCGCGGATCTGCGGCATGCGGGTGGAGCCGCCGACCAGGACGATGCCTTGCAGGTCGTCGGCCTTGAGCTTCGCATCGCGCAGGGCCTTGCGGACGGCAGCAATGGTCTTGTCCGTGAGCGGTTTCGTCGCTGCGTCGAAATGCGCACGCGTCAGGTCGAACAGGACGACACCGCCGGCCACGTCGGCCTTGAACTCAACAGTGTCCGAATCGGTCAGCGCTTCTTTCGCCGCGCGGGCTGCCACGAGCACCGCTGCCCTGTCGCTGTCGTTGCCGGCCTTCACGCCGGTCTGCTCGAGCACAAAATTGGCGAGGGCGTGGTCGTAGTCGTCACCGCCGAGCGCCGAATCGCCGCCGGTCGCGATGACCTCGAACACGCCCTGGGTCAGCCGCAGGATCGAGATGTCGAAGGTGCCGCCGCCGAGGTCGTAGACCGCATAGACGCCTTCGCTCGCGTTGTCCAGGCCGTAGGCGATGGCCGCGGCCGTAGGCTCGCTGATCAGGCGCAGCACATTGAGGCCGGCGAGTTGTGCGGCGTCCTTGGTGGCCTGGCGCTGGCCTTCGTCGAAGTAGGCCGGCACGGTGATGACGGCGCCGTAGAGCTCGTTGTCGAAAGTGTCTTCGGCGCGGAAACGCAGCGTGGCCAGGATCTCGGCGCTGATCTCGACCGGCGACTTCTCGCCCACCGAGGTCCGCACCTTCACCATGCCGCCCTCGTCGCCGCCGATACGGTACGACATGGCTTCGCGGTTCGCGATGTCGGCAAGGCCCCGGCCCATGAGGCGCTTGACCGAGGTAATGGTGTTGGCGGGGTCCTGCGCGCGCGCGGCGAGCGCATCGAAGCCGATCTGCCGGCGGTCGCCCTCGAGATAGCGCACGGCCGAGGGCAAAAGCACGCGGCCCTGGTCGTCGGGCAGGCATTCGGCCACGCCGTTGCGCACCGCAGCCACCAACGAATGCGTGGTGCCCAGGTCGATGCCCACGGCAATGCGGCGCTGGTGGGGATCGGGCGCCTGGCCGGGTTCGGAAATCTGAAGAAGAGCCATAAGGGCTTATTGTCCCAACTGATCGAATTTCGCTTCGACGTCCTGTCCGAAGCGCTCAATGAACATGAGGGCTCTCACCTGCTGCGCAGCGGCGGGGTAATCGCCCTTCTCGTCGATCAGCCAGTCGAGCGACGACAGCACGCGGACGCGGCCAGCATCGACCTCGGCCTGCAGCTTCTCGACCCCTGCGATGTCGCCGGCGTCGTCGAGCGCCTCTCGCCATTCCATCTGCTGCATCAGGAAGTCGGCCGGCATCGCCGTGTTGTTCTCGGCGTCGAGCGGCGCATCGTGCAGTTCGCAGATGTAGCTCGCGCGGCGGATCGGGTCCTTCAGCCGCTGGTAGGCCTCGTTGATGCGCACCGACCACTGCATGGCCACGCGTTGCGCGGCGGCGCCCTGCGCGGCGAAGCGGTCCGGGTGCGCTTCGCGCTGCAGCTCTTTCCAGCGCGCGTCGAGCGCAGCGCGGTCCTGCGCGAAAGTCGCCGGGACGGCGAACAGTTCAAAGTCGGTGTCGTTCAGGTTCATGGCAAGAAAAAACCGCCAGCACATGACATGGTGGCGGCTGTGGTCGCGGTCAGCGACGACGCATCAGATGCGGAAGCTTTCCCCGCAGCCGCAGCGATCGCGCTCGTTCGGATTGATGAACTTGAAGCCTTCGTTCAGGCCTTCGCGCACGAAGTCGAGTTGCGTGCCGTCGATGTAGGCCAGACTCTTCGGGTCGACCAGCACCTTCACGCCGTGGTCTTCGAACACCACGTCTTCAGGCGTGAACTCGTCCACGTACTCGAGCTTGTAGGCCAAGCCCGAGCAGCCGGTGGTCTTCACGCCCAGCCGCACACCCACGCCCTTGCCTCGTTTGCCGAGGTAACGGGTGACGTGGCGCGCAGCGGCTTCGGTCAGCGTGACGGCCATCTCAGTGAACAGCTTCGGCGGTCGACTCGGTGGTCTTGGCGCCGTGCTTGGCCTTGTAGTCGCTCACGGCTGCCTTGATGGCGTCTTCCGCGAGGATCGAGCAGTGGATCTTGACCGGCGGCAGCGCCAGTTCTTCGGCGATCTGCGCGTTCTTCAGGGCGGCCGCTTCGTCGAGCGTCTTGCCCTTGACCCATTCCGTCACGAGCGACGACGAGGCAATGGCCGAGCCGCAGCCATAGGTCTTGAAGCGCGCGTCTTCGATAACGCCG
The DNA here is from genome assembly GCF_000834655.1 of Variovorax paradoxus. Classification (GTDB taxonomy): domain Bacteria; phylum Pseudomonadota; class Gammaproteobacteria; order Burkholderiales; family Burkholderiaceae_C; genus Variovorax; species Variovorax paradoxus_F. Next base: position 130,753 of record NZ_JXQQ01000007.1, on the reverse strand, counting down.
GTTTCGGGGTTGACCTTGATCTGCAGCTTCATCACGTCGCCGCAGGCCGGCGCGCCGACCATGCCGGTGCCTACCGAGTCGTCGCCCTTTTCGAAGGAGCCGACGTTGCGGGGATTTTCGTAGTGGTCGATGACCTTGGAAGAATATGCCATGGTGTACCTCTCAAACTTTGTTCAATCGTGGAGCCTTGGGCGGGCCTGGGTCAGTGGGCCGACCACTGGATCGTGCTGATGTCGACGCCGTCCTGGAACATCTCCCAAAGGGGGCTCAGCTCACGCAGCTTGGCCACGTTGTGCTTGATGGTCGAGATGGCGTAGTCGATTTCTTCTTCGGTGGTGAAACGGCCGATGGTCATGCGCAGGCTGCTGTGGGCCAGCTCGTCGCTGCGGCCCAGGGCGCGCAGCACATAGCTGGGCTCCAGGCTGGCCGAGGTGCAGGCCGAACCCGACGACACCGCCAGGCCCTTGATGCCCATGATCAACGACTCGCCTTCGACGTAGTTGAAGCTCATGTTCAGGTTGTGCGGCACGCGCCGTTCGAGGTCGCCGTTGATGAACACCTGTTCGACGTCCTTCAGGCCATCGAGCAGGCGCTGCTGCAGGCGGCGCGCATGGGCGATGTCGTCCTTCATCTCGAGCTTGGCGATGCGGTAGGCCTCGCCCATCCCGACGATCTGGTGCGTGGGCAAGGTGCCCGAACGCATGCCGCGCTCGTGACCGCCACCGTGCATTTGCGCTTCGAGGCGAATGCGGGGCTTGCGACGCACGTACAGGGCGCCGATGCCCTTGGGGCCGTATGTCTTGTGCGAAGCGAGGCTCATCAGGTCGATGGGCAGCTTCGTGATGTCGATCTCGACCTTGCCGGTGGCCTGGGCCGAGTCGACGTGGAAGATCACGCCCTTTTCGCGACAGGCATTGCCCAAGGCAACTACGTCCTGTATCACGCCGATCTCGTTGTTCACGAACAGCACGCTGGCCAGGATGGTGTCGGGGCGGATCGCGGCCTTGAACTTGTCGAGATCGACGAGGCCGTTTTCCTCGACGTCGAGGTAGGTGACTTCGAAGCCCTGGCGCTCGAGTTCGCGCATGGTGTCGAGCACGGCCTTGTGCTCGGTCTTCAGCGTGATCAGGTGCTTGCCCTTGCCCTTGTAGAACTGGGCTGCACCCTTGAGCGCAAGGTTGATGGACTCGGTGGCTCCCGAAGTCCAGACGATCTCGCGGGGGTCGGCATTGATCAGGTCCGCCACCTGGCCGCGCGCCTTTTCGACAGCCTCTTCAGCTTCCCAGCCCCATGCGTGACTGCGCGACGCCGGGTTGCCGAAGTGCTCGCGCAACCAGGGAATCATGGCGTCGACCACACGCGGGTCGACTGGCGTGGTCGCGCCGTAATCGAGATAGATCGGGAAATGAGGAGTGACGTCCATGGCTGGCTCGGGCTGGCGTGGGGGGTTGTTCTTTAATCTGGGCTTCTCTCGCGGCAACGCCCGCAGGCTCGTGCCGCGATTCAGGGCATCAGGACTTGGCGAAGGCGTTACCAAGGGCAAACACCGAATTCGGCGCATTCACGCGAATCGGCTTGACCACCGGCTGGGCCGAGATCGCGCGCTTGACGACCGGCTTGTTCTCGATCTGCACGCCCTTGGCGATCTGGTCGTCGACCAGCTTCTGCAGCGTGACGGAATCGAGAAACTCGACCATGCGCTGGTTCAGCGAAGCCCAGAGTTCGTGCGTCATGCAACGGCCCGCTTCGCCGAGGCAGTTTTCCTTGCCGCCACATTGGGTGGCATCGATGGGCTCGTCGACGGAGACGATGATGTCGGCCACGGTAATGTCCGCAGCCTTGCGGCCGAGGCTGTAGCCGCCGCCGGGGCCACGGGTCGATTCGACCAGTTCGTGACGGCGCAGCTTGCCGAACAGCTGTTCGAGATACGACAACGAAATCTGCTGCCGCTGACTGATTGCAGCCAAGGTAACCGGACCGGTGTTCTGGCGGAGGGCCAGATCGATCATGGCGGTGACCGCAAAACGGCCTTTGGTAGTGAGACGCATCGCAAGCTCCTTCAAGTGCTTACCGTTGAAATGACACCGTGGTCCTGGACCGCGGTGACTTCGTCTCCGCCCTGCCCGACCCTTGACGCTGGTGAACCAGTCGGTAGGAGTCGGTCCTTCATCGCGAAGTTCTAGTTTTTGTTGTTGAGTGTTTCGGTCAAGTATAGCAGAAGCCCCTCAACTCTGCTGGGGTAAACCCCAGCGCCAACCCCTTGAAGAACGCGGACTTCCGGCCTAAGACGGCAAGATCACGATGTTGTCGCCGCCAGAAGCCCCAAATGCCTGCTCCCGCAGCAGCGCCAACTGGTCCCGTACCCGCGCCGCCTTCTCGAACTCGAGGTTGCGTGCGTGCTCGAGCATGAGCTTCTCCAGGCGCTTGATTTCCCGCGCGATGTCCTTCTCGCTCATGTCCTCGACCTTGGCGCGTTCCAGGTCGAGCTTGGCCATTTCCTTGCCCGTCTTCTCGCTGTAGACGCCGTCGATCAGGTCGCGCACCTGCTTGACGATGCTGCGCGGCGTGATGCCGTGGGCCTCGTTATGGGCGATCTGGCGGGCGCGGCGACGCTCGGTCTCGTCGATGGCCTTCTTCATCGAATCGGTCATGCGGTCGGCGTACAGGATCGCCTTCCCGTTCAGGTTCCGCGCCGCGCGGCCGATCGTCTGGATCAGCGAACGTTCGGCGCGCAGGAAACCTTCCTTGTCCGCGTCGAGGATCGCCACCAGCGACACCTCGGGAATGTCCAGCCCTTCCCGCAGCAGGTTGATGCCCACCAGCACATCGAAGGTGCCCAGGCGCAGGTCGCGCAGAATTTCCACCCGCTCGACCGTGTCCACGTCGCTATGCAGATAGCGCACCTTCACGCCGTTGTCGCCAAGGTAGTCGGTCAACTGCTCGGCCATGCGCTTGGTCAGCGTCGTGATGAGCACACGCTCGTTCTTGTCCACGCGGATTCGGATCTCGCCCAGCACGTCGTCCACCTGGTGCGTGGCGGGACGCACCTCGACCTCGGGATCGATCAGGCCCGTTGGACGCACCAGTTGCTCGACGACATTGCCGGAGTGGTCCTTTTCATACTGCGCCGGCGTGGCCGAGACGAAGATCGCCTGCCGCATGCGCTTTTCGAATTCCTCGAACTTGAGCGGCCGGTTGTCCATCGCCGAAGGCAGCCGGAAGCCGTACTCGACCAGCGTGGTCTTGCGCGCCCGATCGCCGCTGTACATGGCGTTGAGCTGGCCGATCATCTGGTGGCTCTCGTCGAGGAACATCAACGCGTCCTTCGGCAGATAGTCGGTCAGCGTGGCCGGCGGATCGCCGGGCGCCGCGCCCGAAAGGTGGCGCGAGTAGTTCTCGATGCCCTTGCAGTGGCCGATCTCGGCCAGCATCTCCAAGTCGAAGCGGGTGCGCTGTTCCAGGCGCTGCGCCTCCACGAGCTTGCCCTGCCCCACGAACTCTTTCAGGCGCTCGGCCAGCTCGATCTTGATGGTCTCCACCGCGCCCAGCACCTTGTCGCGGGGCGTCACATAGTGGCTCGACGGGTACACCGTGAAGCGCGGAATCTTCTGGCGGATGCGCCCCGTGAGCGGATCGAACAGCTGCAGCGACTCGATCTCGTCGTCGAACAGTTCGATGCGGATCGCCAACTCGCTGTGCTCCGCCGGGAACACGTCAATGGTGTCGCCACGCACGCGGAAGGTCCCGCGCGCAAAGTCCTGTTCGTTGCGCGTGTACTGCATGCGAATCAACCGGCTGATCACGTCGCGCTGCCCGATCTTGTCGCCCACGCGCATGATGAAACGCATCTGCGTGTAGTCCTCGGGCGTGCCGATGCCGTAGATCGCGCTCACCGTTCCCACGATGACCGTGTCGCGCCGCTCCAGCACGCTCTTGGTGGCAGACAGGCGCATCTGCTCGATGTGCTCGTTGATCGAGGAGTCCTTCTCGATGAACAGGTCGCGCTGCGGCACGTAGGCCTCGGGCTGGTAGTAGTCGTAATAACTTACGAAGTACTCGACCGCGTTCTTCGGGAAGAACTCGCGAAACTCGCTGTAGAGCTGAGCCGCCAGCGTCTTGTTGGGCGCGAACACGATGGCCGGGCGGCCCAGCCGCGCGATCACGTTGGCCATGGTGAAGGTCTTGCCCGAGCCCGTGACGCCCAGCAGCGTCTGGAACACCTCGCCATCGTTCACGCCGTCGACCAGCCCATCGATTGCCTTGGGCTGATCGCCCGCCGGCGGATAAGGCTGGAAAAGCTCGAACGGGGAACCGGGGTACTTGATGAATTCGCCCTGCTTGGCCGGACCGATCGGGTCCAGTTTCTTCAGGTCTGCTATGGCTTCGGTGTTCTCTGGCATGGCTGTTCCCGACAGGTGGCGATGGCGCCGGTAAAATTCAAGGCAACCGGAAAGCGTAGCGCAAGTCCGGTTGCCAGCGAAGCTTTCATCCCAAAGGACCTTTCCATGTCTATGTTCACCGCGGTCGAAATGGCACCGCGCGACCCGATCCTCGGCCTCAACGAGCAATTTGCAGCCGATACCAACCCCAACAAGGTCAATCTCGGCGTCGGCGTCTATTACGACGACAACGGCAAGCTGCCCCTGCTCCAGTGCGTGCAGGCCGCCGAGCAAAACATGATGAAAGCGCCCTCGGCGCGCGGTTATCTCCCCATCGACGGCATCGTCGCGTACGACAACGCCGTGAAGACGCTGGTTTTCGGTGCCGACAGCGAGCCGGTCACCTCGGGCCGCGTGGCCACCATTCAAGCGATCGGCGGCACCGGCGGCCTGAAGGTCGGCGCCGACTTCCTGAAGAAGCTCAACCCCAAGGCCAAGGTGCTGATCAGCGACCCGAGCTGGGAAAACCACCGGGCCCTGTTCACCAACGCCGGCTTCGAAGTCGAAAGCTACCCCTACTACGACGCCGCCAAGCGCGGCATCAACTTCGACGGCATGCTGGCAGCGCTCAACGCAGCGCCCGCGGGCACCGTCGTCGTGCTGCACGCGTGCTGCCACAACCCGACCGGCTACGACATCACCGCCGCCCAGTGGGACCAGGTCGTCGCCGCGGTCAAGGCCAAGGGCCTCGTGCCTTTCCTCGACATGGCCTACCAGGGCTTCGGCTATGGCCTGAAGGAAGACGGCGCCGCCGTCGCCAAGTTCGTCGAAGCCGGCCTGACCTTCTTCGTCTCGACCTCGTTCTCCAAGAGCTTCAGCCTCTATGGCGAGCGCGTGGGCGCCCTGTCGGTGCTGTGCGAGAACAAGGAAGAAGCCGGCCGCGTGCTGTCGCAGCTCAAGATCGCCATCCGCACCAACTACAGCAACCCGCCGATCCACGGCGGCGCGGTGGTGGCCGCCGTGCTTGGCAACGCCGAACTGCGCGCCTTGTGGGAAAAGGAACTCGGCGAGATGCGCGTGCGCATCAAGGCGATGCGCCAGAAGCTGGTCGACGGCCTGAAGGCCGCGGGCGTGAAAGAAGACATGAGCTTCATCACCACGCAGATCGGCATGTTCAGCTACTCGGGTCTCAGCAAGGACCAGATGGTGCGCCTGCGCAATGAATTCGGCGTGTACGGCACCGACACCGGCCGCATGTGCGTGGCCGCGCTCAACAGCAAGAACATCGACTACGTCTGCGCGTCGATCGCCAAAGTCATCTAGGTGACAGGAAGGCGTGAAGGAGTCCGTCTTGTGACGATTCCTTCACACCTTTCGCGAAAAGGGCCCCTGTCGCGGGGTCGGACTAGGGGTTAGGCCCCCTGCATGCCGGTAGATGCGCTGATATATTGCACTGCAACATTCCACTCCAAGACCAGCGATGCTCTACCAACTCTACGAAGCCCAGCGTTCCCTGATGGAGCCGTTCTCGGACTTCGCGCAGGCGGCCTCCAAGCTCTACGGCCCCGGCGCCGTGTGGGGCCAACTGCCCATGGCCCAGCGCATGGCCGCGGGCTACGACCTGCTCTATCGCCTGGGCAAGGACTACGAGAAGCCTGAGTTCAACATCAAGTCGGTGAAGGTCGAGGGCGAGGAAGTCGTCATCCAAGAGGCCGTCGAGCTCGACAAGCCCTTCTGCGAACTGCGCCGCTTCAAACGCTTCACCGACGAGCCGCACATCCTAAAAACGCTCAAGAGCCAGCCCGTGGTGCTGATCGTGGCGCCGCTGTCGGGCCACTACGCCACGCTCCTGCGCGACACCGTTCGCACCATGCTGCAAGACCACAAGGTCTACATCACCGACTGGAAGAACGCGCGCCTCGTGCCGATGTCGGAAGGCGAATTCCACCTGGACGACTACATCAACTACGTGCAGGAGTTCATCCGCCGCCTGCAGGCCGAGTACGGCAACTGCCACGTGGTGAGCGTGTGCCAGCCCACCGTGCCGGTGCTCGCGGCCGTCTCGCTCATGGCGAGCCGCAAGGAGCCGCTGCCGCTCACGCTCACGATGATGGGCGGCCCGATCGACGCCCGCAAGTCGCCCACCGCGGTCAACAACCTCGCGATGAACAAGAGCTACGAATGGTTCGAGAACAACGTGATCTACCGCGTGCCGCAGGGCTTCCCGGGTGAAGGCCGCCGCGTGTACCCGGGCTTCCTGCAGCACACGGGCTTCGTCGCGATGAACCCCGACCGCCATGCCTCGAGCCATTACGACTACTTCAAAGACCTGATCAAGGGCGACGACGCCAGTGCCGAGGCGCACCGCAAGTTCTACGACGAGTACAACGCCGTGCTCGACATGGACGCCGATTACTACCTCGACACGATCCGCACCGTGTTCCAGCAATTCGAACTCGTGAACGGCACCTGGGACGTGAAAAACCCCGAAGGCCAGATCGAGCGCGTGCGTCCGCAAGACATCCGCACGGCCGCGCTGCTCACGGTCGAAGGCGAACTCGACGACATCTCCGGCTCGGGCCAGACCGAAGCCGCGCACAGCCTGTGCACCGGCGTTGCCGATTCGAAGCGCGAGCACTACGAAGTCAAGGGCGCAGGCCACTACGGCATCTTCAGCGGCCGCCGCTGGCGCGACCTCGTCTACCCGAAGCTGGTGAAGTTCATCGCCGCGAACGACCAGCCGCAAAGCCGTGCCGGCGCGCGCGAAAGCCTCGCTGCCGAAGACCGGATCAAGCCGGGCCAGAAGGTCCCGGCCGTCGCGGCCAAGAAGTCGCCGGCCGCGAAAAAAGCCGCTGTGGCGGCCCCTGCCAAAAAGCCCGCGGCCGCCAAGAAGCCCCGCGCCAGCGCCGCGCGCTGAGGCGCGCGCAACCTGAAGTGAACGGGCTGGCCGCACGCATCAACGACGCACTGCCGCAAACGCAGTGCACACGGTGCGGCTACCCCGATTGCGCCGGCTACGCGCAAGCCATCGCCGACGGCGAAGCGGACATCAACCAATGCCCGCCGGGCGGCGCCGAAGGCATCGCCCGCCTCGCAATCGTCACCGGCCGCCCCGCGCTGCCGCTCGATCCGCAGTTCGGCATCGAAGGCCCCCGCGCCATGGCCGTCATCGACGAGGCCTGGTGCATCGGCTGCACGCTCTGCCTGGACGCCTGCCCGACGGATGCGATCGTCGGCATCAACAAGCGCATGCACACGGTGATCGAGGCGCACTGCACGGGCTGCGAGCTCTGCATTCCGGTCTGCCCGGTCGATTGCATCTCGCTCGAAGTCGAAACGCCGGGCCGCAGCGGCTGGCAAGCCTGGTCGCAAGCGCAGGCCGAAGCCGCGCTGCAGCGCTACAAGCTGCACGGCCAGCACCGTGACGCCGCGAAGCGCGAGGCCGAAGCGGCCCCTGCCGTCGCCGAGCCCCAAGCCGCCGACACGCGCAAGCGCTCCATCGTCGAAGCCGCCCTGGCGCGCGCCCGGGCCGCCGCCGAACAACGCGACAAAGCCGGCTCCAAGCCATGACACTCGACACCCTGCCGATCTACGTCGTCGCCTCGCTCGCCCTCGCCGTCATTCCCGGCCCCACGATGCTGCTGGCGCTGTCCAACGGTATCGACGGCGGCATGCGGCGTGCGAGCTGGGGCATCGCAGGCGCGTCGCTCGGCAGCGTCACGCTGATCGCGGTGGTGGCGCTGGGGCTGGGCTCGCTGCTCGCCGCGTCGGAGTTGCTCTTCAACGTGATCCGCGTGGCGGGTGTCGCGTACCTCGTCTGGCTCGGCATCAAGCTCTGGCGCAGCGAAGCGACCGACCTGGGCGCGGCGCTGGCCAAGTCCGCCGTCGAGGTCCGGCCGCATGGCCGCGTCGCATTGGTGCGAAGCCTGCTCGTGGCGCTGTCGAACCCGAAGACGGTGCTGTTCTTCGCGGCCTTCCTGCCGCAGTTCATCGACATCACCAAGCCGCAGGGGGTGCAGTACCTCGTGCTCGGCGCGATCTTCGTGGTGCTCGACACCTGCGTGATGCTGGCCTACGCGGCCGCCGGCACGCAGGCCGTGCGCTGGCTCTCGCGCCGCGGCCTCAAGGTGCTGAACCGCAGCTGCGCGGCCTGCATGTGGCTGCTGGCGGCCACCCTGGCGTTCTGGCGCCGCCCGGGTACCTGAAGAGAACGTGCCAGCGCCTCAGCGCTTCAGTCCTTCTTGGGGCGCTTGAAGAGCAGCAACAGCACCCCCGCCAGCACGACCGCCACCGCGTACCACTCGAAGCGTGTGACCGTCTCGTTGGCGATCCACACGCCCAGCAGCATCGCGATCACCGGGTTCACGAAGGTGTAGCTCGCCGCCAGTGCGGCCGGCGCCTTCGCAAGGAGCACCATGTAGGCGTTGAAAGCGATCAGCGAGCCGAACACCACGAGGTACAGCCACGCCCAGACGGCCTCCGGCGCCGGGGGCCACGCGAGGCTCTCGCGCGACACGGCCGCGAGCACCAGCAGCACCACGCCGCCGCAGATCATCTCGCTCGCAAAACCCATCGCACCGGGCGCGAGCGGCAGGCTGCGCTGGCTCAGCACGCTCCCCATCGACCAGCAGATGCAGGCGATGGAAATCGCCGCGAGCCCCGCGGGCGACGACTGGAAGCCGCTGCCCTGCGTCAGCATCAGCACGCCGATGAGGCCGAGGGCGATGCCGGCCGCCTCCATGCGCGTCGGCTTGATGCCCCATATGAGGTTCAGCAATGCGATCAGCAGCGGCACCACCGCGATGAAGGCCACCACGAGTCCCGAGCCGATCGTCACCTCGGCATGGGCCGTACCGCCCATGCCGCCGCCGAGCATCAACGCCCCCACGACCAGCGCATTGCGCCACTGCAGTCGCGAAGGCCAGGCGGCGCCGCGCCACCGCATCCACACCGCGAGCAGCACGCCCGCAAAGAGAAAGCGCGATCCCATCTGCAGGAACGGCGGGAAGCTGATCAGCGCGTACTTGATCGCCAGGTAGGTCGAGCCCCAAACCACCCAGGTGGCGGCAAGGCAAAGCCAAAGCAAAGGCGGCAGTGCGCCACGGTTGGCACCGGGCGCGGCGGGGGCGGCAAGGGTCGGCATGTCGAGGAGTCTCTGATTTATCGGTATTGAAGCGCCGCCCATGGTATGAAAGGCGCCTTCGTCGAACCATGGACATTCCACGGTTCTACCGCCCCACCACCGTCGATTTAAAGGAGTTCCATGGACTTCACCTTGAACCCCGCGCTGGATGCGCACGACACCCGCATCCTCGCCGAGCTGCAGGGCGATGCGCGCCTCACGATGGCCGAGCTCGGCCGCCGCGTGCACCTGAGCCAGCCGGCCGTGACCGAGCGCGTGAAGAAGCTGGAGGCCGCGGGCGTCATCAGCGGCTACCGCGCCACCGTCAACCTGGGCAAGCTGGGCTACGGCATCCGCGCGATCATCCGCGTCGGCCGCGCCGACTACGACCTTGTCGTGAAGCTGGTGCAGGACACGCCCGAATGCGTGAACGCCTACAACGTGACCGGCGAGGACAGCTGGATCCTCGAGATCGCGGTGATCGACGTGAGCCACCTCGACGCGGTGGTCACCAAGTTCTGCATCCTCACCGAGACCGCGACCTCGATCATCCTGAACCCGGCGCGCGAGCACCAGCCGATGCTGCCGCCGCGCCGCAGCGACGTGAAGCCGCCGATCCGGAAAGTGCTCAACGCCTGATACCGGCTGCGTTCACGTTCTCAAACCCCAAAACCCGTTCGGGCTGAGCTTGTCGAAGCCTCGCGCAAAGCTTCGACAAGCTCAGCCCGAACGGCTGTCGACGGCGCAGTGTCAGTGGTTCGCGAGTGCGCTGAAAGCTTTCACCACCTCAGGCGGCGCCTGCACCATCTCGATCAGCACGCCCTCGCCCGCGATCGGGAATTCGTCGTTCGCTTTCGGATGCAGGAAGCAGATGTCGAACCCCGCCGCGCCCTTGCGGATGCCGCCGGGCGCAAAGCGCACGCCCTGCGCCGTGAGCCATTCGACGGCCTTGGGCAGGTCGTCGATCCACAGCCCCACGTGGTTGAGCGGCGTCGCGTGCACCGCGGGCTTCTTTTCCGGGTCCAGCGGCTGCATCAGGTCGACCTCGACCTTGAACGGGCCGCTGCCCATCGCGCAGATGTCCTCGTCGACGTTCTCGCGTTCGCTCTTGAAGGTGCCGGTGACTTCGAGCCCCAGCATGTCGACCCAGAGCTTCTGCAGGCGCGTCTTGTCGAGCCCGCCGATGGCGATCTGCTGGATGCCCAGCACCTTGAAGGGACGCGCCGTGGTCGTCATGCGCAGACCTCCAGCGTTTCGGTGGTTGTCGTGCGGCGCGACTGCAAGCCGAGCTTGCGCAGCAACTGCACGTCCGCATCCACATCGGGGTTGCCGGTGACCAGCAGCTTGTCGCCATAGAAGATCGAATTCGCACCCGCCATGAAGCACAGCGCCTGCACCGCATCACCCATCTGCTGGCGCCCGGCCGACAGCCGCACGCGCGCGGTCGGCATCGTGATGCGCGCGACCGCGATCATTCGCACGAAGTCGAAAGGATCGACCGGCTCCGAATCCGCCAGCGGCGTGCCAGGCACGCGCACCAGGCTGTTGATCGGCACCGACTCCGGGTAAGGGCTCAGGTTGGCCAGTTGCGCGATCAACCCGGCGCGGTGCACCGGCTGCTCGCCCATGCCGACGATGCCGCCGCAGCACACGCTGATGCCGGCACTGCGCACATGGGCCAGCGTGTCGAGCCGGTCCTGGTAGCTGCGCGTGTCGACGATGTCGGTGTAGTACTCGGGCGCAGTGTCGAGGTTGTGGTTGTAGTAATCGAGGCCCGCGGCCTTGAGCTGGTGCGCGTGGTGCGGCTCCAGCATGCCGAGCGTGGCGCAGGTCTGCATGCCCAGGCCCTTCACCGCCTCGACCAGCACGGCCACCTTCTCCACATCGCGGTCCTTCGGCGCGCGCCATGCGGCGCCCATGCAGAAGCGCGTGGCGCCAGCGTCCTTGGCGGCTTGCGCGGCGCGCAGCACCTCTTCGACCTCCATGAGCTTCTGCGCCTTCACGCCGGTGTCGAACTCGGCCGACTGCGGGCAGTAGCCGCAGTTCTCGGGGCAGCCGCCGGTCTTGACCGAGAGCAGCGTTGCAAGCTCGATGTCGCCCTCGGGAAAGTGCTGGCGATGCACCGTCTGCGCCTCGAACAGCAGTTCCATCAGCGGCTTGTCGAGCAGCGCCTGGATCGCCTCGACCGACCACGGGCCTTGCGGCGCCACCGGCTTTGCGGGGCGGTGCAGCGTGATCGTCTGTTGCAGGTCGTTGGCACCCATCAGTTGAACTCCAGAATGATTTGGTCGACCGCGAGCGATTCGCCTTTGCCCGCCGAGATCTTGCCCACCACGCCGTCTTGCGCGGCGAAGAGCACGTTCTCCATCTTCATGGCCTCGATCACGGCCAGCTTCTCGCCGGCGCGCACCTGCTGCCCTGGCTGCACCGACACCTCGACCAGGAGGCCCGGCATCGGCGACATCAGGAACTTGCTCAGGTCCGGCGGCGCCTTGTAGGGCATCAGCTCGAGCAGGCGCGCACCGAGCGGCGACAGCACCATCGCCTCGATCTGCGTGCCATCGTGCGACACGCGCAGCGCCAGCGGATTCTTGCCCGCGCCGCGCTCGACCTGCGCGGTGAAGGGTTTGTCGTTGACGATGCCCTGCACGCGGACCGCGCCGAGCGCGAAGCTGCTGTCGATCTTGTAGCTCTTGCCGCCCACGGCCACCGCGCTCGCGCCGGTCTTGCCGTGGAAGTCGGTGACGGACACGGGGTGGTGCACATGCTTGCCTTCGGCCCCCAGCTCCACCACCACGAACTGCTCGCCCACCTTCACGCCGTGGCCTTCGAGCTGCCCGCTGATGCCCGAGGCGCGTGCGCGGTAGCGGCGGTGCACATAGGCCGCGAGCGCGACCAGGAACGACGGATCGGTGTGCGGCACGTCTTCGGCATGGAAGCCCTTGCCGTAATGCTCGGCGATGAAGCCGGTGTTGAAGTCGCCCGCCACGAATTTCGGATGCGCGAGCAGCGCCGCCTGGAACGGAATGTTGCTGCTGATGCCGCGGATCACGAAACCGTTGAGCGCCTCGCGCATGCGGGCGATCGCATGCTGGCGATCCTTGCCGTGCACGATGAGCTTGGCGATCATCGAGTCGTAGTACATCGGGATCTCGCCGCCGTCGTACACGCCGGTGTCCACGCGCACGCCGTTCAGGTGCCCGGTGTCGCTCGCGAACATGGTCTCGGCCGGCGGCTGGAACTTCACCAGGCGCCCGGTCGAAGGCAGGAAGTTGCGGAACGGGTCTTCTGCGTTGATGCGGCACTCGATGGCCCAGCCATCGCGCCTGACCTCTTCCTGCGTGAGCGGCAGCTTCTCGCCGGCCGCGACGCGGATCATCAGCTCCACGAGGTCCAGCCCCGTGATGCACTCCGTCACCGGGTGCTCCACCTGCAGGCGCGTGTTCATCTCGAGGAAGTAGAAGCTCTGGTCCTTGCCGACCACGAACTCCACCGTGCCTGCGCTCTGGTAGTTCACGGCCTTGGCCAGTTGCACCGCCTGGGCGCCCATCGCCTTGCGCGTCTCGTCGCTGATGAAGGGCGAAGGCGCCTCTTCGATCACCTTCTGGTGGCGCCGCTGGATCGAGCATTCGCGCTCGTTCAGATAGATGACGTTGCCGTGCGAATCGCCCAGCACCTGGATCTCGATGTGGCGCGGCTCCTCGACGAACTTCTCGATGAACACGCGGTCGTCGCCGAAGCTGTTGCGCGCCTCGTTGCGGCACGAGGTGAAGCCCTCGAAGGCTTCCTTGTCGTTGAAGGCCACGCGCAGGCCCTTGCCGCCGCCGCCGGCCGAGGCCTTGATCATCACGGGGTAGCCGATGTCCTTGGCAATCTCGACGGCGCGCTCGGCCGTCTCGATGGCGTCGTTCCAACCGGGGATGGTGTTGACCTTGGCCTCGTTCGCGAGCTTCTTCGAGGCGATCTTGTCGCCCATCGCCGCGATCGAATAGTGCTTCGGCCCGATGAAGGCAATGCCCTCTTCCTCGACCTTGCGGGCGAACGCTTCGTTCTCCGACAGGAAGCCGTAGCCCGGGTGCACCGCCTCGGCGCCCGTCTGCTTACACGCTGCGATGATGCGGTCGGCCTGCAGGTAACTCTCGCGGCTGGGCGCGGCGCCGATGTGCACGGCCTCGTCGGCCAGCTCGACGTGGCGCGCTTCCTTGTCGGCGTCGGAGTAGACGGCGACCGTGAGGATGCCCATCTTCTTGGCCGTTTGAATCACGCGGCAGGCGATTTCGCCGCGGTTGGCGATCAGGATCTTCTTGAACATGTTCTTCTTCTCCAGGCCGCTCACAGGGGGATGTTTCCGTGCTTGCGCCACGGGTTCTCGAGCTTCTTCTCGCGCAGCATCACGAGCGAGCGGCAGATGCGCTTGCGCGTCTCGTGCGGCAGGATCACGTCGTCGATGTAGCCGCGGGCGCTCGCCACATACGGGTTCGCAAAGCGCGCCTTGTATTCGGCCTCGCGTGCGGCCAGCTTCTCGGGGTCGTTCTTGTCTTCGCGGAAGATGATTTCCACCGCGCCCTTGGCACCCATCACCGCGATCTCGGCACGCGGCCATGCGAGGTTGACGTCGCCGCGCAGGTGCTTGGAAGCCATCACGTCGTACGCACCGCCGTACGCCTTGCGCGTGATGACCGTGATCTTCGGCACCGTGCACTCCGCGTAGGCGTAGAGCAGCTTGGCCCCGTGCTTGATGATGCCGCCGTACTCCTGCCCCGTGCCGGGCATGAAGCCGGGCACGTCGACGAAAGTGATGACCGGGATGTTGAACGCATCGCAAAAGCGCACGAAGCGCGCGGCCTTGATGCTGCTCTTGATGTCGAGGCACCCCGCCAGCACCAGCGGCTGGTTCGCCACGATGCCGACCGTCTGGCCTTCCATGCGCGCGAAGCCGATCACGATGTTCTTGGCGTAGTCGGGCTGCAGCTCGAAGAAGTCGCCGTCATCGACCACCTTGAGGATCAGTTCCTTGATGTCGTAGGGCTTGTTCGGGTTGTCGGGCACCAGCGTGTCCAGCGAGTAGTCGGGCCGGTCGGCCGGGTCTCCCTGGCCGTTGTTGCCCAGGCGCACCGGCGGCTTTTCGCGGTTGTTGAGCGGCAGGTAGTTGTAGAGGCGCCGCAGCATCATCAGCGCCTCGACGTCGTTCTCGAACGCCATGTCGGCCACGCCGCTGCGCGTCGTGTGGGTGATGGCGCCTCCGAGCTCTTCGGCCGTCACGGTCTCGTGGGTCACGGTTTTCACCACGTCGGGGCCTGTGACGAACATGTAGCTGGAGTCCTTGACCATGAAGATGAAGTCGGTCATGGCGGGCGAGTACACCGCGCCGCCCGCGCACGGGCCCATCACCATGCTGATCTGCGGCACCACGCCCGAGGCCATCACGTTGCGCTGGAACACGTCGGCATAGCCGCCGAGCGACGCCACGCCTTCCTGGATGCGCGCGCCGCCCGAGTCGTTCAGGCCGATAACCGGTGCGCCCACCTTCATCGCCTGGTCCATCACCTTGCAGATCTTCTCTGCGTGCGCCTCGCTGAGCGCGCCGCCGAAGACGGTGAAGTCCTGGCTGAACACGAATACCAGGCGGCCGTTGATCATTCCGTAGCCGGTGACCACGCCGTCGCCGGGGATCTTCTGCTCGGCCATGCCGAAGTCGACCGAGCGGTGCTCCACGAACATGTCCCACTCTTCGAAGGTGTTGTCGTCGAGCAAGAGCTCGATGCGCTCGCGCGCGGTGAGCTTGCCCTTGGCGTGCTGCGCGTCGATGCGCTTCTGCCCGCCGCCCAGGCGCGCCTTGGCGCGGCGCTGTTCGAGTTGTTCAATCAGTTCTTGCATGGTGTGCTTCCGAAGCTGTGGTCGTGAATGGGGTGTGCGGTCAGGGGCTGGCGGTGATGGCTGCCGCCGCGAGCAGCTGGCGCGCCGCGGTCGATGCCGGCAGCGCGCCCTGCGCCACCTGCCGGGTGAGTTGCGGCAACAGTTCGCGCACTTGCGCGTGGTGCCTGAAGGCGTGCTTGAGGCCCGCGTCGATGCGTTCCCACATCCATGCGGTGGCCTGTTTCTCGCGGCGCCCGGCGAGCTTGCCGTTGGCGGTCTGCAGCGATCTGAATTGAGTGACGGCTTCCCAGAAGGCATCGACGCCGGTGCCCGCGAGCGCGCTCAGCTGCAGCACCCTGGGAAGCCAGAAGCGCACCTCCGCGCCGCTGTGCGCGTCGTGCACCGCGTGCGCGTGGTCCGGGTTGCCCTGGTGGCCGAAGAGGCGCAGCGCCGACGTGATCTGGGCCTGCGCGCGCGTGGCGGCGTCCTTGTCGATGTCGGCCTTGTTGATGACCACGAGGTCGGCCAGCTCCATCACGCCCTTCTTGATCGCCTGCAGGTCGTCGCCGGCATTGGGCAGTTGCATCAGCACGAACATGTCGGTCATGCCGGAGACGGCCGTCTCGGACTGGCCCACGCCCACCGTCTCCACGATCACGACGTCGTAGCCGGCGGCCTCGCACACCAGCATCGCCTCGCGCGTCTTCTCGGCGACGCCGCCGAGCGTGCCGCTCGAAGGGCTCGGGCGGATGTAGGCGCGCTCGTGCACCGAGAGCCGTTCCATGCGCGTCTTGTCGCCGAGGATGGAACCGCCGGACACCGTGGATGAAGGGTCGATGGTGAGCACCGCGACGCGATGCCCCTTGTCGATCAGCAAGAGGCCCAGCGTCTCGATGAAGGTCGATTTGCCCACGCCGGGCACGCCCGAGATGCCGAGGCGAAACGAATTGCCGGTGCGCGGCAGCAGCGCAGTGAGCAATTCGTCGGCCTGGGTGCGGTGGTCGGCACGCGTGGATTCGAGCAGCGTGATGGCCTTGGCGATCGCGCGGCGCTGGATGGACGCAGTGTCCGAAACGACACCATCCAACAAGGCGGAGGAAGCCAAGGGACGAGATGAAACAGTATTCATATCCTCCCCTCTGACCGTTCGGCCTGAGCTTGTCGAAGCCGGGGCTGTGCGGTGGATAGCCCTTCGACAGGCTCGGGGCGAACAGGACGAGCGGCTGGGTCGGCACGATCGGCGCTGGTGCAACGATCAAAAGCTTCAGCACGAACAATGGCGCCGGGACTCTCCCCCGAGCGTTCGGGCTGAGCTTGTCGAAGCTGCTCACGCGCGCTGCTGGACTTCGCCAATTCCTTGATGCGGTCCCACTCGCCCCGGATCAAAGCCTCTTTCTTTGCACGCGACCATCCCTTGATCTGCTGCTCGAACGCGATCGCACCTTCTCGCGTGTCGAACCCGCCCTGCCAGACCAACTCGAGCGGCTTTCGCGTTGCGGTGTATCCGTCCTGCCCATCGACATGCTGGCGCATCCGGATATCGATGTCATCGGTATGGCCCGCGTGATACGAGCCATCCGAACAGCGCAGCAGGTAGGAGAAGAAGGGTTTCACGAGGGTGGTGGAAGGCTTCGACAAGCTCAGCCCGAACGGGTGGTTGTTTTCGAGTGGACGTTCGAGAGGACGCTTGTGTCCTGGACGCGCCAGCGGTAGTGCAGGTCGACGCCCTCCTCGCCTTCGAGCACGAAGCCGTGCCGCAGGTAGAAGCGGTTGGCATCGCTCTGCACGAGCGCGGTGAGCTTGATGTCGAGCTTCTTCTCGCGCGCCTCTGCCTTCGCCCAGCGCACCACCCATTCGCCGATGCCGCTGCCCTGGAAGCCGGTACGCAGGTACAGGTGGTCCAGTCGCAGCGCATCCGCGCCTTCGGGCTTGAGCGTGACGAAGCCGACGCGCTGGTCGCCGTCCAGCACGATGTGGTGCATGAACGGCACGGCAAAACCGGCGCTCAGCCGTTCGCGCGAACGCGCGAGGTCGAAGCGCCCGACACGCTCCAGGCTCGGGCGCATCGCATCGATGCGCACGGCCAGCATGTCCTCGAAATCGCTGGAATCCACAGGCTGCAGCGACAGCCGCGACAAAAGATCGCCCACGTCTGGCGTCCCCGTCAGGCCGCGACGGCCGCGCGGATCTGCTCCAGCACGTCCTTGGCGCTGGCCGGAATGGGCGTGCCCGGTCCGTAGATGCCCTTGACGCCGGCTTCGTAGAGAAAGTCGTAGTCCTGCCGCGGGATCACCCCGCCGACGAACACGATGATGTCGTCCGCGCCCTGCTTCTTGAGCTCGTTGATGATGGCGGGCACGAGAGTCTTATGGCCGGCTGCGAGGGTGCTCACGCCGACGGCATGTACGTCGTTTTCAATCGCCTGCCGCGCGCATTCTTCGGGCGTCTGGAACAGCGGCCCCATGTCCACATCGAACCCCAGGTCGGCGAATGCGGTCGCAACGACCTTGGCGCCGCGGTCGTGCCCGTCCTGCCCGAGCTTGGAGATCATCACGCGCGGGCGGCGGCCCTGCGCTTCGGCGAAGGCGTTGATTTCGGTCTTGAGGGCTTCCCAGCCCTCGGCGGAGTCATAAGCAGCTGCGTACACACCGGTCACCTTTTGCGTGTCGGCCCGATGGCGGCCGAATGATTTTTCGAGCGCGTCCGAAATCTCGCCCACCGTCGCGCGCAGGCGCACGGCGTCGATGCTCAGCGCGAGCAGGTTGCCGGTGCCGTTCTCGGCCGCTTCGGTGAGCGCGTCGAGCGCGGCCTGCACCTTGGCTGTGTCGCGGGAAGCCCGGATCTTCTGCAGCCGCGCCACCTGCTGGTCGCGCACCATCACGTTGTCGATGGAGAGGCTGTCGATCGCGTCCTCGTTCTTCAACTTGTACTTGTTGACGCCCACGATCACGTCCTTGCCCGAATCGATGCGCGCCTGCTTCTCGGCGGCGGCCGCCTCGATCTTGAGCTTGGCCCAGCCGCTGTCGACCGCCTTGGTCATGCCGCCCATTGCCTCGACTTCTTCGATGATGGCCCAGGCCGCGTCGGCCATGTCCTGCGTGAGCTTCTCCATCATGTAGCTGCCGGCCCAGGGGTCCACCACGTTGGTGATGTGCGTCTCTTCCTGGATGATGAGCTGCGTGTTGCGCGCGATGCGCGAGCTGAACTCGGTGGGCAGCGCAATCGCCTCGTCCAGCGCGTTGGTGTGCAGGCTCTGCGTGCCGCCGAACACCGCAGCCATCGCCTCGATGGTGGTGCGCACGATGTTGTTGTAGGGGTCCTGCTCGGTGAGCGACCAGCCCGAGGTCTGGCAGTGCGTGCGGAGCATCAGGCTCTTCGGGTTCTTGGGCTCGAACTCCTTCATGATGCGGCACCACAAGAGGCGCGCCGCGCGCATCTTGGCCACTTCGAGATAGAAGTTCATGCCAATGGCCCAGAAAAAGCTCAGGCGCCCGGCGAAGCCGTCCACATCGAGGCCCTTGGCCAGCGCCGTCTTCACGTATTCCTTGCCGTCGGCCAGGGTGAAAGCCAGCTCCAGCGCCTGGTTGGCGCCAGCTTCCTGCATGTGGTAGCCGCTGATCGAGATCGAGTTGAACTTGGGCATGTTCTGCGCCGTGTACTCGATGATGTCGCCGATGATCCGCATGCTCGGCGCGGGCGGAAAGATGTAGGTGTTGCGGACCATGAACTCCTTGAGGATGTCGTTCTGGATGGTCCCGCTCAGCTGGTCCTGCGCCACGCCCTGCTCTTCGGCCGCGACCACGTAGCCCGCGAGCACCGGCAGCACCGCCCCGTTCATCGTCATCGACACGGAGACCTTGTCCAGCGGGATCTGGTCGAACAGGATCTTCATGTCTTCCACCGAATCGATGGCCACGCCGGCCTTGCCGACGTCGCCCGTCACGCGCGGATGGTCGCTGTCGTAGCCGCGGTGGGTGGCCAGGTCGAAGGCCACGCTCACGCCCTGACCGCCGGCGGCCAGCGCCTTCCGATAGAACGCGTTCGATTCCTCGGCGGTCGAGAAGCCCGCGTACTGGCGGATGGTCCAGGGGCGCACCGCATACATGGTGGCCTGCGGGCCGCGCAGGTACGGCTCGAAGCCGGGCAGCGTGTCGGTGTACTTCAGGCCCTGCAGATCGGCCGCGGTGTAGAGCGGCTTGACGGTGATGCCGTCGGGCGTGACCCAGTTCAGCGCGCTCACGTCGCCGCCCGGCGCGGACTTGGCCGCGGACTTGGCCCAGGCGCCGAGATCGGCGGGCTTGAAGGTGGGTTCGGGTGTGCTGCTCATGGAAGGCGCCGCTTTGCAGTTGTCTTGCAGGGGATTACAGGGATTCGCAGATTCGCCCGCAAGGATTTGCAGGCCGGCAGCGAGTCTAACCCATCCATAATTATTAATTCAAACCCGTTTTCTGCGGTACATTCCTGCCCATGTCCGCCGTCCCCCTGACCCCGCTCACCCCGCGCGCCCTGTACGAAGAAGTGGCCGAGCTGCTGCGCCAGCGGATCTTCCGCCGCGAGCTGGAGCCCGGCAGCTGGATCGACGAGCTCAAGCTCGCCGAGGAATACGGCATCAGCCGCACACCGCTGCGCGAAGCGCTGAAGGTGCTGGCCGCCGAAGGACTGGTAACGATGAAGCTGCGCCGCGGCGCCTACGTGACCGAGGTGTCGGAGCAGGACCTGGCGGACGTCTACCACCTGCTCTCGCTGCTGGAGAGCGACGCGGCCGGCGTGGTGGCCGAACGCGCCACCGATGCCGAGCGTGCCGAATTGAAGCGCCTGCACACCGAGCTCGAAGCCGCCGCCGCGCCGGGCAAGGAAGACCGCGAGCATTTCTTTGCGCTCAACGAGCGCTTCCACATGCAGCTCCTGGCCATCGCCAACAACAAGTGGCGCGACCAGATGGTGGCCGACCTGCGCAAGGTGATGAAGCTGAACCGCCACAACTCGCTGCTGAAGGCGGGACGCATTGCCGAGTCGCTGGCCGAGCACCGCTCGGTGATGGCGGCCATCGAGGCGCGCGACGCAGCCGCTGCCATGGCGCGCATGCGCGAGCACTTCAAGAACGGCCTCGAAGCGGCGAATTAGGCTCGCCCCCAGGCTTCGCGCACTTCGTGTCGCTTCGCCTTCCCCCTTCCGGGGGCGATACCTGCGGCCCGGCGGAGCCGGTTCCGCGGTATCCCGCGAAAAGGCAGCGCTCTCTTAGGTTCAGTTGGGGGTGACTGTGCCGGCTTCCGTTGCAATCCGCCGGGCTACGTCAAGCAGGCGGGGCGCCACGCGGTCCAGCATGACGTCCTTGGGCAGCAGATAGGCCGGGCCTCCGCAGCTCAGGCCGTAGCGCTCGCCGCTCGGGCCTTGCAGCGCAAAGCCCAGGGAGTGGATATGCGGGTGCCATTCGCCGAAGGAGCTGCAATAGCCCAGCCGCGTGTATTCCTCGATGCCCGCCATCAGCCGCGGTGCCACCGTGGACCAGTTCTCGCCGGTCTCGGTGCGGATCTGCTCGAGCAGCACGTCCCGCTCCGGATCGGGCAGCGCCGCCAGGTACGCGCGGCCCGCAGCCGAAGTGGTGATCGACAGGCGCGATCCCACCTCGATGCGCGAACTGATGAGCGCCGAGCGGGGACGCAGCGAGTCGATGACCAGCATGTCGAGCTCGTCGCGCACGCCCATGTGGATGCTTGCGCCCGCGAACTCCGACAGCTCGGTCAGATACGGGCGCGCCATCGTTCGCAGGTCGAAATGGCGCAGGTACCGGCTGCTCATGTCCAGGAGCGCCGGCCCGAGGCTGAAGCGCTCGCTGTCGCGAGCCTGACGCAGGTACCCGGCACCTACCAGCGTTGCGGTCAATCGCGAGACGGTCGCTTTCGGAATGCCGGTCGTGTCGGCCAGATCCCGGTTGCCCATCGGTGCAGCGGCCATGCCGATGGTCTTGAGTAGTACCAAGCCGCGTGCCAGCGCGCTCACTTCCTCTTTGCTGCCCACAGCTTCGCTCATGTGAGAACCTCTTTTATTGTTTCCCCTGACCTCTTTATTCTTGAGCAAAAACGGGCGGGCGAGCCACACTGTTGCCGCATTGTTTCGGAACCATGTTCCGTTAAAAGAAGGTAAAACGCCTCGATTCGGCGATTAAAAAGAGCTCATTCGAGCGAACTAACGCACGAAATCACCGAATTCGACGATGTGACGAATGAGCGGGGAAGCGAAAAAGCGGCCCGCTGGCCCGCTGGCCCGCTGGCCGGCCGCTCAGGCGGCTCAGGCGGCCTGCGCGACCGGTTCGTGCGCGAGCGCCATCACCTCGTGCGGCGGGCGCGTCTTCAGGCGGTGGTCGCTCCAGACTTGGCGCCAGCGCCGCGCGCCGGGCAAGCCGTTGCGCAGGCCCAGCATGTGACGTGCGATCGACGACCACTGCGTGCCGTGCTCGGCGGCCTCGCGAACCATGTAGTTGCACATGAGCGATTCCACGTCTTCGCGCGTGAGCGGCTGCGGCGCGGCGCCGAAGAACTCGGCATCCCACTCGGCGAGCCACCAGGGGTTGTGATACGCCTCGCGCCCGACCATCACGCCATCGAGCAACCGCAGATGCTCGTGCACCTGCTCATTGACGGAGATGCCGCCGTTGATGGAAAACTTCAGCGCCGGAAAGTCGTGCTTCAGGCGATGCACCAGCGCGTAGCGCAGGGGCGGGATCTCGCGGTTCTGTTTCGGGCTCAGGCCCTGCAGCCAGGCATTGCGCGCATGCACGATGAACGTGCCGCACCCCGCTTCGCTCACCTGGCCCACGAAGTCGCGCACGAACTCGTAGCTTTCGATCTTGTCGATGCCGATGCGGTGCTTGACCGTGACCGGCACGTCGACCACATCGACCATCGCCTTCACGCAGTCGGCGACCAGCTGGGGCTCGTTCATGAGGCAGGCCCCGAACGCGCCGCGCTGCACGCGCTCGCTCGGGCAGCCGCAATTGAGGTTGATCTCGTCGTAGCCCCATTCCTGGCCGAGCTTCGCGCAATGCGCGAGGTCGGCCGGCTCGCTGCCCCCGAGTTGCAGCGCCACGGGGTGTTCTTCGGCATTGAAGCGAAGGTGCCGGGGCACGTCGCCGTGAACCAGGGCGCCGGTCGTCACCATCTCGGTGTAGAGCAGCGCGTGACGCGACATCAGGCGGTGGAAGTACCGGCAATGACGGTCCGTCCAGTCCATCATGGGTGCAACGGAGATGACCTTCTCTTCCAAAACGCGGGATCCTGTTGTCGGCATCGGCCCGGACATCGGGCGCAGAAGGCGGCGATTTTCTCACGCGGGCTCTTCCACCCGCTGGCGGCCGGCCATGCAGTAGCCCGGCGTCGCACCGGAACGGCCCGTTGCCTGGCTACGAGGGCGACACCACCGCGCGCTCCAGCGCCTCGGTCAGCTGCTCGACGGTGTAGGGCTTGCGCAGCCAGGTGGTTCCTGCCATCGGCTCGGCCGGTTGTGCCTGCCCCGTCACGAAGATCACGGGCACGTGGTGATCGCGCAGCAATCGCTCGGCGAAGTCATGCCCCGACAGCGCGGGCAGGCCGATGTCCACCATCACCACATCGAAGGCCCCGTGGAAGAAGCGCGCGATCGCGGCCTCCGCGCTCTTGACGCCGGTGGCCCAGTGCCCCAGGGCCTCGAGCAGTTTCAGGGTGGTGGCGAGGGTGTCGACGTCATCCTCCACGAGCAGCACGCGAAGCTTGGGTTGCGAGTCAGTGGTCATTGCGTTGCATTTTTCCAGACAACCCGCCGTGTTGCATCACTTGCGAGCCACCACCCTACAGGGATGTACGACAGATGGCGGCGTTGTCTTACTCGGCCGCGGGCCTCCGCCCCGACAATTGCTTCCTCGGCCGAGACAAGCCGATGGACCGTACCCTCTCGCCAACAACGATGACCCGCATCTACCTCATAGAAGACAACCCTTTGATCGCGACGACGCTGACCGATGGGCTGCAAGAATTTTCCGAATGCGATGTCATCGGCACCGCAACCACTTCCACCGAAGCGATCGACTGGCTCAAGGCCAACCCCGGCGAATGGGATGCAGCGGTCATCGACGTGTTCCTTGCCGAGGGCAACGGGCTCACCGTGGCGCAGTATTTGAAGGACCACAAGTCCCCCGCGCAACGCACCGTGGTGCTGATGAACTACGCAACCTCCGAGGTGCGCGAGGGCGCGCTCTCCGCGGGCGTCGATGCGGTCTTCGACAAATCCCTTCAGCTAGAGGCGTTCTACGACTTCTGCGCGGCACTGAACATCACGCCCCGGCGCTGACACAATCGGCCGCGTGCCGACCTTCAAACACAGCCTGCCCTTCGCGCTCGCGTTCGCACTGTCGCTCGCACCGGCTTTCACACACGCGGCAGAGCCACTGCTGCTCGTCACCTCGCCGGCTGCACTGCAGGCCGCCGAAAGATCCGGCGCCGTTTTCGCCCATTGGATCGGCGGTGCTCCCCCTGCATCCGACGGCATCGCGACCAACCAGTCGTTGATGCGTTCGCCGGCATGGCAGTCCATCGCCGCGCCACTCGGAGACAGCCTTGCGCGCATCCAGCGCACTGACAAACAGGCCGGTGTCGGCATCTCGCGCTATCCGCACCGGCTGTTCGACGCGCGCTGGCTTGCAAGCCGCGACGCCTTCTTCGAACTGGTCGGCGTGGCCAACCGCATGGACCGCCGCCCTTTCCAGGGCGGCGCCTGCGGCGAGACGCGGCTCGTGTACCGGCTCGCGTACCGCACCGCTGCGATGCAGTCGCGCTTGCCGATGACCGTCAACGTCGAACTGCGCGGCGATGCGCCCGATGCCAACGGCAGCTGCGCCGACGCCGCGCGACGCTGGCAGCCGCCGCAGGCTGCGATGCCCGACGAGGCGCTCGGCCGCTGGCTGGTGTCGCCCGACGGCCCGCTCGCGCCGCAGCGCCTTGCCCCCGCGCGCATCGCGCAGGTCACCACCAACCTGCAGAGCGTGCGCTGGCCCTCCGCGGTGCGGCCCGATCTTGGTGGCCATGCCGAATACATGCTGCGCGCCTTCCGCTGGAACCCCGGCACGAAGCGCTTCGACGTGGCACCGCTCGAGAACACGCCCGACGTCGCGCGCCTGAAGGCCAGTGCGCCGCTGCGCAAGGAACTGCAGCAGTGGCTGCAACAACCGGCCAACCTGCGCGCGCTGGACGAGGCCTCGGTGCAGATTCCCGAGAAATTCCTCGCGACCGAATCGATCTCCGTCGCACCGCACGGACTTGCGCGGCTTGCGAACCGGCCGTTCGCGCAGGTCTACGCACCCAGCGACTGGCAAGCCGTTCCCGGCAGCCGCACGCTGCAGTCGCCGCAAGCCGTGCTGCGCCGCCTCGACGACCTCAGTTGCGCAGGCTGTCACCAGAGCCGCGCGGTCGCGGGCTTTCATCTGCTGGGCATCGACCGGCGCGGCGCATCGCGCACTTTCACGACCGGCAATGCGCTCGCGCTGCCGCACTCGCCGCACCTGCAGGACGAACTCGCGCGCCGCAGCACCTATGTGCGCGCAGCGCCTTCGACGCCGCAGCCCGACCCGTTCCGGCCACTCGCCGAGCCGGGCACCACAAGCGCCACGCCCGAGAAAGCCACGGTCGGCGCAAGCTGCGAGCCCACGCGCATCACGCAGTCCGCAAACCCGTGGCTGGACCGCGCCGAGAAGCTGCCGCGCATCGCCTGCGAGGGCGTGTTCTCGGTGTGCGAGAAAACCTCGGTCGGGTTCCCGGGCGGCATGTGCTCGGGCCCTTGCGATCCGCTCGACGAGAACGGCACCTGCGGCGGCATCGCCATCCTCAGCGACTTCAACCAGTGCCTGGCCGCGAACCGGCCTTTCGGCGAATGCCTGGGCAAACACACGCGGCCCGGCAACCTGCGCAGTTGCTCGGCGCAGCAGCCCTGCCGCGACGACTTCATCTGCGCGCAAGCCGAAGGCCAGCCCGAAGGGCGCGGCGCCTGCATCCCGCCCTACTTCCTCTTCCAGATGCGGGTGGACGGGCACTCCTGACGATCGCCCGTCCGTCCGTTCGATTCACTCGTTCGTTCATTCGTTCGATGTCGGCCGCATCAGGTACGCGCACACCGCGGCGACCACGCCGAGCACGGCCACATAGATGCCCACCGGCACGATGCTCGAATACTTCGCCACCAGCGTCGCCGCGATGATCGGCGCCAGCCCGCCGCCGATGGCCGCCGCGAACTGGATGCCGATGGAGATGCCCGAGTAGCGCAGCTCCGGCGGGAACTGCGCCGCATACAGGTTCGACTGCGGCGCGAACATCAGTGCGTAGTTGATCGACAGCGCCACCACCATCGCCACCGTGTACGCCGTGAGCGACCCGCTGCCGATTGCCTGGAACAGCGGCACCGCCATCACCGCCAGCAGCAGCCCGCCGAACACATAGAGCCGCCGCGCGCCCACCTTGTCGGCGAGCCATCCGCTGGCAGGAATGGTGAAGACCATGACCACCGAGCCGGCGATCAACGCGTGCAGCGCATCGGCCCGCGAGAACCCGAGGCGGCTCGTCGCATACGAGATCGAGAACACCAGGATCGTGTAGATCAGCGTCACCTCGGCCAGCTTGCCGCCGATGCTCAGCAGCAAGGGCCTCCAGTGCGCCACGACCACTTCGCGTGCCGGCAGCACCGCGGTCTTCTGGCGCACCTTCACCTGCATGAACTCGGGCGACTCCTCCACCTTCATGCGGATGAACACGCCCAGCACGATCAGCACCGCGCTCGCAAGAAACGGCAGCCGCCAGCCCCAGCTCAGGAAGCTCGCCTCGGGCAGTTGCGTCACCAGCGCGAAGGCGCCCGAGGACAGCAACACGCCGATGGGTGCGCCCATCTGCGGCATGCTGCCCACCAGCGAGCGCCACTTGGGCGGCGCATGCTCCACGGCCATCAGCATCGCGCCGCCGAGTTCGCCGCCGAACGAAAGCCCCTGCCCTATGCGCAGCAGCACCAGCAGCACGGCAGCCCAGAGGCCGATCGATTCGTAGGTCGGCAGCAAGCCGATGAGCACGGTGCAGATGCCCATCATCAGCAGGCTCAGCGTCAGCATCGACTTCCTGCCCAGCCGGTCGCCGAAGTGCCCGAAGACGATGCCTCCCAACGGCCGCGCCAGCATGCCGCTCGCGAAGGTGCCGAAGGCGGCCAGCGTGCCGACGGTCGGATCGAAGTTGGGGAAGAAGAGCTTGTTGAACACCAGCGCCGCGGCGGTGCCGTAGGCCAGGAAGTCGAAGGCCTCGATGGCCGTGCCGACCATGGTGGCGGCACCGATCTTCCAGATGCTCTGGCGCTTTGTCCCGGCGGCAGCGCCCTGCAACGGAGACGCAATGCTGCTCATGGCTGTTCCCCCGTGATCTGCCGCGCGAACATCGCGAAGCTCGCGTTGACGATGCTTCGCTGCAGCAGGAAGTCGTGCGACTCCTTCGCGAGCGCCGGGTCCACCAGCTTGAGCCGCCCATAGGCCGACTGAGCGATCAGCTGGTTGCGCGCCGCACGCTCGATGAGCACCGACATGTAGAGAGATTCCTCGATGCTCTGCGTCGCCGCCAGAAAGCCGTGGTTGGCGAGCAGCACGCAGCGTTTCTGGCCCAGCGCGGCGGAGATGATCTCGCCCTCCACGTCGGCAATCGGCAGACCGGGCCATTCCGCGAGGAAGGCGCAGTCGTCGAAGAACGGCGTGGCGTCCATGTGCGCGATCTGCAGCGGCTCGCCCGTCATCGACAGGGCTGACACATACGGCGGATGCGTGTGCATCACGCAGTTCACGTCGGGCCTTCGCCTGTAGACCCAGAGGTGAAAGCGCACCGCCGGGTTGGGCACGCCACGGCCTTCGAGCACGCGCAGCGAATCGTCGATGCGCATCACCGATTGCGGGAGGATCTCGCCGAAGGCATGCGCGAGCGGCGTCGTGAGAAAGGTGCCGTCGGCCTGCCGCACGGTGACCTGCCCGGCCAGCGTTTCGGAATGCCCTTCCTTCGCAAGGATGCGGCAGCTGAGCGCGAGCTTCTCGGCCTCGCTCCAATTGCCGTAGCTGAGTCCGTCGAAAGACGGTGCGTCGTGGGTTGTTGTGCTCGTATCGCTCACGCGGTGGCTCCTGTGCATTGACGGTGGCGGTCAATGTAAGAAGCAAGGCGCGTTTTGCTCTTGCGCGTGAGCGCACGCGGATTGACCCGGCGTGCCAACCAGAACAGAAGAGAGCTATGGCGCCGGATCGAGCACCAGCTGCGTCTGCGTGACGACGCTGCAGAGCTTGCCCTCCGCGTTCGTGATCGCGGTCTGCCAGACCATCGTGGTGCGCCCGCGGTGCAGCGCCACGCAGGTGCCCGTCACCGTGCTGCCCAGGCGCGCACCGGCGATGAACTTGGTGCTCGAATCGGTGGTCGTGGTGCGCTTGCCGCCCGAGAGGTTCACGAGCGTGCCGACCGCGCCCAGCGTATCGGCAAACGCCATCGAGGCACCGCCGTGCAGGATGCCGCCGGCCGTGCAGAGGTCTTGCCGCACCTCCATTTCCGCCACCACGCGGTCGGGCTCCAGCACCGTGATGCGGATGCCCATGAGGCCGGGAAAGATTCCGGCGAACAGCTTCTGGATGTCGGCAATTTCAGCCATCGGTGCCTCCTCGTATCTGCCTGGGTGCCACAGCCTAGTGGAAAGTCTCGATCGTTGCGAGCCGGGCCGAGACCTAGACTGCGGTCGCTTGGCACGAAGCGTGCGGGCCAACCGCAGGAGCCCCACCATGCACCACGACACCGCATCCGAACTGAGCTTTGCGCCCCGCTTCCGCCCGTTCTATCCGGGCGACGTGCAGGGCTACTCCAGCGCGCTCGATTCGCTGGTCTACCCCGGCGAGCTCAGCGTGCAGGACAGCAACCCGCGCATGAGCCTGGAAGCCTGCCGCCTCGTGGGCGGTGGCCTGGCGATCAGCTTCACTTCGACGCCGCTCGCGGTGCGCCACGACACCGCGCTCGCTTCGCCCAGCGGCTCGGGCGACGTGCTGGCCATGATCGCCCTCGAGGGCGAAGGCACCATCGACCAGGGCGGCCGGCGGATTCCGTTCCGCCAGGGCGACATCACTTTCCGCACCACGCGGTTGCCTTCCGTCTGCACGCTCACCGCACCCGGCAAGCTGGTAGTGCTGCGCGTGCCGGCCGCGCGCTTCTTCGGCATCCATGCGGACCTGCACGAGCGCTTCGTGCCTTCCATTTCGCATGCCGATTCGCAACTGGCCGCAGCCGCGCGCACGCACATGGGCCATGTGTTCCCCGGCCCGGTGCAGGGCTCGCCGGCGCTCGCGTATTTCTCGGAACAGTCCTTCGTCTCGCTGCTGGCGGCGACGTATTGCGAGTCGGTCGACGACGAAACCGCCGAAGGCAAGCGCCTCGAGCGCGACCGTTGGCAAAGGCTCGTGGCCTGCATCGAGGCGCACCTTGGTGATGCAGAACTGTCGGTCGATGCAATCGCGAAGGAGCTCGGCATTTCGAAGCGGCTCACGCACCGGCTCTTCGAGATGCAGCGCACGCAGTACGGCACCTACCTGAAGAACCGCCGGCTCGAACGGGCGAAGGAAGAACTCTCGAACCGAAGGCTCGATCACCTGAGCGTTTCGGAAATCGCCTACCGCAACGGCTTCGGCGATGCGAGCCACTTCAGCCGTTGCTTCAGGAGCCATTTCGGCACGCCGCCGGGCGCTTACCGCAGATCGCCGGGTTGAGCAGCCTGCGTGGCATCGGTAAATATCGCTTGCAACTAGATCGCATGCGATCTAATATCCGGCCCATGCCTTCCAAGCGCCCCGCCGCCCCACCCGTCGAAGCCGCCAGGACCAATCCGCTGGCGCTCGACGAGCAGCTGTGCTTCGCGGTCTACTCGACGATGCTCAGCCTCAACAAGGTGTACCGCGGCCTGCTGCACGACCTGGACCTCACCTACCTGCAATACCTCGTCATGCTGGTGCTGTGGGAGAAGGACGGCATCAACGTCTCCGAGATCTGCGGCCGTCTCTCGCTCGAAACCACCACCCTCACCCCCTTGCTCAAGCGGCTCGAGACACGCGGCCTCATCCAGCGCGTGCGCTCCGCATCCGACGAGCGCCAGGTGATCGTGTCCCTCACCACCGAGGGCCGCGCGCTGCACAAGAAGGCGCGCGCCCTGCCCGCCTGCGTGGCCGAAGCGATGGCACTGGAGCCCGGCGAAATCGGCAAGCTGCGCGACGAACTGCTCGCCCTGCGCTCGAACCTCGACAGGTACGCGTGATGGCCCGTTGCATCCGCCTTCCTGTTTTTTCATGCCTTTTATATCGCATGCGATATTAGTCCATGCGATACGAATTCCTTTCTGCCATCTCCACCCCGTCATCGAAAGAACGCACCATGCCTGCACACGCAAATCACTTGACCGCTACGCCAACACGCCGCAGCCTTCTGCTCGGCAGCGCCTCCATCGCAGCCGGCGCCCTCGCGGGCACCGGCTTCTCCACCGCGGCATCCGCCGCTTCCACCGCCGCGCCGAAGCACGGCGCGGTCCACGCCTCTTCAAAAGGAAAGCAAGTCATGAGCAACACCATCGTCACCAAGGACGGCACCCAGCTCTACTTCAAGGACTGGGGTCCCAGCACCGGCCAGCCCATCGTGTTCAGCCACGGCTGGCCGCTCAATTCCGACAGCTGGGAATCGCAGATGCTGTTCCTGGCTTCGCTGGGCTATCGCACCGTCGCGCACGACCGCCGCGGCCACGGCCGCTCCAGCCAGCCCTGGAACGGCAACGACATGGACACCTACGCCGACGACCTGGCCACCGTCATCGAGACGCTGGACCTGAAGAACGTCGTGCTGGTCGGCTTCTCCACCGGCGGCGGCGAAGTGGCGCGCTACATCGGCCGTCACGGCACCAAGCGCGTGGCCAAGGCGGCCCTCATCTCGGCCGTGCCGCCGCTCATGCTCAAGACCGCGGCCAACCCCGGCGGCCTGCCGATCGAAGTGTTCGACGGCCTGCGCGCCGCGCAACTGGCGAACCGTTCGCAGTTCTACAAGGACGTGCCCTCTGGCCCCTTCTTCGGCTTCAACCGTCCGGGCGCCAAGGTGTCGCAGGGCCTCATCGATTCGTGGTGGGCGCAGGGCATGATCGGCGGCCACAAGAACACCTACGACTCGATCAAGGCGTTCTCGGAAACCGACTTCACCGAAGACCTGAAGAAGTTCGACGTGCCCACGCTCATCGTCCACGGCGACGACGACCAGATCGTGCCGATCGGCGCCGCGGGCCTGGCCTCGGCCAAGCTGGTGAAGAACAACAAGCTCATCGTCTACCCCGGCGCGCCGCATGGCCTGACCGACACGCACAAGGACAAGTTCAACGCCGACCTGCTGGCGTTCATCAAGTCCTGATCGGCTCGATCGCCCGATGCGGCTTCAGGCGAGGTACCCACCGTCCGCGGTGAGTGCCGCGCCCGTCACGAACTTCGCATCGGGCCCGGCGAGAAATCCCACCACGCTTGCGATCTCGCCGTCTTTTCCCATGCGCCCGAGCGCCATCAGCGCGCCCATGCGTTCGCCGATCACCTCCTCGGGCGACATGTCGGTCGCCGTCGGTCCGGGCTGCACCACGTTCACCGTGATGCCGCGCGGGCCGAGGTCGCGGGCCAGGCCTCGCGAGAGCGAAGCCACCGCCCCCTTGGTCATGCTGTAGACCGACGAACCCGCGAACCCACTGCGATCCGC
Source organism: Variovorax paradoxus (assembly GCF_000834655.1). GTDB lineage: Bacteria > Pseudomonadota > Gammaproteobacteria > Burkholderiales > Burkholderiaceae_C > Variovorax > Variovorax paradoxus_F. The sequence goes on along the minus strand of NZ_JXQQ01000007.1, from coordinate 99,614 downwards.
CGTCACGCTGCCGATGGTGATGACGCGCCCGCCCTCGCGCATGTGCGGCACGGCAGCCTGCGTGGCGACGAACACCGCGCGCACATTGACGGCCACCATGCGGTCGAAATCGGCGAGGTCATACGCATCGACCATGCCTGCAATCAGGATGCCGGCGCTGTTGACAAGGATGTCGAGCCGCCCGAACGCCTCGGCCGCTTGCGCCACCGCCTGCTGCACGGCCGCCGCGTCGGCGCTGTCGGCCTTGATGGCCAGCGCCTTGCCGCCTTGCGCTTCGATCTCGCCCGCACGCGCCTTGGCCTTTTCGTCCGAGGCGGCGTAGGTGAACGCGACGGCCGCGCCGTCGTTCGCAAGCCGGCGCACGATGGCCGCGCCGATGCCGCGCGAGCCGCCCGTGACCAATGCGACCTTGCCTTCGAGTGTTTTGGACATGATGAAAATCTTCCTTTTTAACGGATCGATCGATCCAGAATAGAGCCAAAAAATGCGCCCGCAAGGGCGCGCCTGTTTACTTCCACGAACCCGCTAGGCCAGGCTTCGCAGCGCCATCCGTGCCACACCGCGCAGCGTCTCGACGGGCGCTCCACCGCGTGCCGAAATCTTGAGCGCTGAGAGCGTGGCCGCCATGAACTGCGCGGCATCCCGCATGTCCACGCCCTTGTCGATCTCGCCCGCCGACTTCGCCTCGGCGATGCGGCGCTCGATTGCTGACAGCAGCGTCCGGCCCGCCGTATCGGTGAGCAGCGAAACCTCCGCATCCGAACGGCCGAACTCGCAAACCGCCCCGATGCCCAGGCAACCGGGCTCGGCTTCTGTGCTCGCCTTGCAGGCCATGGCCATCAGCATGGCCTCCAGTCCCTTCAGCGCCGAGGCGGGGCCGTTGAGCGTGCGGATCTGCTCGGCCACGCTGCCCGCCACGTAGTACTGCAGCGCTTCGAGGTAGAGCTTTCGCTTGTCGCCGAAGGTGTCGTACATGCTCTGGCGGCTGATGCCCATGGCCTTGAGCAAAACCTCGGTGGAGGTGCCGTCGTAACCGAGGTCGGAGAACACGGGGATCGCCCCCTGCAGGGCGGTTTCGCGGTCGAATGCTTTGGGTCGGGCCATGGTCGCGGAGTATAGATCATTCTGTACTTATCTGTCCTGAACTACCGATATCCCTTCCGACAGTCAGCTCTTGCATCGCCATGTTGGGCGCGGCGCTTCGCGCAATCGAGGCGGAACCCGGGCGAGGCCGATGCCGTGTGCGACCGCGATCCGCGCGATCGATGCGCCGCGCGAGCGCGGGCAGATCGAGGACGACGTACCGCGAGTTGAAGAGGAGATCGATTGGGCGGAGCGCGATGCCATTCGGGCTAACGACGTGCGGCTGCAGAGCGTGTACAGCTCGCGCCCCCTTCTTGCTCCTTCCCCTTCCGGGGGAAGGTTGGGATGGGGGCACGACGGCGCTCAATTCATCGCAGCGCCCCATCGAACGCCGCTTGCCCCCACCCATGCCCTCCCCCGGAAGGGGAGGGAGAAAAGCCGGGTATCACGCCCCCTCGTACCACCGGTCCTTCGCCAGCATCACCCGGTGATGTCCATGCCCCGAGGGCATCATCGGAAAGCAGTTCTCCTGCGCCGCGACCTGCACGTCCAGAAAGAACGGCCCTTCGCTCGCCATGCACTCGGCCAGCGCGGCTTCGAGCTCGGCCGGGTCCGACACGCGGCGCGCCCCCCACCCGAAGGCCTTGGCGAGCGCCACGAAATCCGGCAGCGCCTCGTTCCAGCTGTGGCTCAGGCGGTTGCCGTGGTTCAGCTCCTGCCACTGCCGCACCATGCCCATGTAGCCGTTGTTGCAGAGCACGAGCTTCACCGCCGTGCGGTGCTGCACCGCGGTCGACAGCTCCTGGATGTTCATAAGCACCGACGCATCGCCGCTCACGCACACGCACAGCGCATCGGGGTGGCCGACCTGCGCGCCGATGGCCGCGGGCAAGCCGTAGCCCATCGTGCCCGCGCCGCCCGATGTGAGCCAATGGCGAGGGCTGTCGAAGCGCAGGTACTGCGCGGCCCACATCTGGTGCTGGCCCACATCGGTGGAGACGATCGCATCGCGCCCGCTGCCGCCGATGGTTCGCTGCAGCGAGGTCATCAACTGCTGCGGCAGGATCGCATCCGCGCGCGGCTCGAACTTGAGGCATTCCGCCGCACGCCAGCGCTCGATGCGCTCCCACCAGGGCGCGAGCCGCTCGGGCGCAAAGCCCTCGGCGGGCAGCAGCGACAGCACCGCATCGAGGATCGCCGCGCAGTCGCCCACCATCGGCACATCGACCTGCACGACCTTGTTGATGCTCGTCGGGTCGATGTCGATATGGATCTTTCGCGCATGCGGGCAGAACTCGTCGAGCTTGCCGGTCACGCGGTCGTCGAAGCGCGCGCCGACGCACACCACCAGGTCGGCCTCGTGCATCGCGAGGTTCGCTTCCAGGTTGCCGTGCATGCCGAGCATGCCGATGAACTTCGGGTCGGACGCTGGGAAGGCACCGAGCCCCATCAGCGTCAGCGTGCAGGGCGCGTGCAGGCGGTTCACCAGCTGCGTGAAGGCCTCGCAGGCCGCGGGCCCGGAGTTGATGAGCCCGCCGCCGCCATAGAGCACCGGGCGCCGCGCGGTCGAAAGCAGGTCGGCCGCGCGCTGCAGCATCGCCTTGGGCGGCAGCGCCGCCCTGCTCGTGCGCAGCGGGCGCAGGGGTGCAGGTGCGCCGCCCAGGCGCATGAGCTGGATGTCCTTCGGCACGTCGAGCAGCACCGGCCCCGGCCGGCCCGTCGATGCGATTTCGAGCGCGCGCCGCACCAGCGCCGGCACGTCGTCGGCCGCACGCACCTGCTGGTTCCACTTGGTCACCGAGCGCGACATGCCCAGTGCATCGCTCTCCTGGAAGGCCTGCGTGCCGATCACCGCCGTGGCCACCTGCCCGCTGATGCACAGCACCGGCACCGAATCGCTCATCGCATCCAAGAGCCCCGTGATCGTGTTGCCCACCCCCGGCCCCGAGGTGACCAGCACCACGCCCACGCGCCCCGTGCTGCGCGCATAACCCTCGGCCGCATGCACCGCGGCCTGCTCGTGACGCACCAGCACATGGCGCAGCCGCGGCTCGCCGTGCAGCGCGTCGTACAGCGGCAGCGCCGCGCCGCCCGGGTAGCCGAAGATCGTGTCGACGCCGCACTCGACCAGCGTATCGAGCAGGGCCTCCGCCCCGTTGCGCACGCGCGCCGCGGCCTCGGGATGAAGGGACAAGGAAGACGTGAGGGGTATGTCGAGCAATCTCATGCCGTCAATTCTTCCGCTGTTGAGGCAGAATTTGCATCTTTCTTTTGGCTCTTTAGATTCAATTTATGAAAACCAATCGGAAAACAGCCACTTCCGAAGAAGGATCTTTCGACAAGATCGACATGGCCATCCTCCGCGTGCTGTTGCTCGACTCGCGCAAGACCTTGCAGGAAATCGGCAACGAGGTCGGCCTCTCCCCCACCAGCTGCTGGACACGCATCAAGAAGCTGGAGACCCAAGGCGTCATCAAGCGCTACACCGTCGACGTCGATCCGGCCAAGCTCGGCTATCACGATTCGGTGATCGTGCAGGTCACGCTGGAGAGCCACACCGACGAGACCCTCTACGACTTCGGCCGCGTGCTCGCGACCATTCCCGAGATCCAGGAGGCCTACCTCGTCTCGGGCGACTACGACTACTACATCCGCATCGCGGTGCGCGACACGCGCGACTACGAGCGGCTCCTGCGCGAGAAGCTCTACAAGATCCCCGGCATCCGTCACAGCAAATCGCACTTCGTGCTGCGGGTGCTCAAGGAGACCAGCGTGCCCGTCATCTGAAGGTGCGACCATCGCCCTCTACTGACCGCTCCCTCTCAAAGGATCTTCGGATGTTCGATTTCCTCAAGAAGAAAAAGCCGCCGGCCCCCGCGCCCGTCACGATGGCGAACAGCGGCCCCTCCGTTCCCCTCCCCCTTGCCAGCCGCGAGGGCCACGTCGGCGCCATCGAGGCGATCACGCTCGACGGCACGATGTATTTCTTCGGCTTCGACTTCGGCAGCGACCTGGTGCTCTCGCCCCTGATCGCCGACATCGACCTTGCCGCGCGCTTTGCGAGCCGGCACATGGCGCAGCGCGACGGCATGCACGACGAGGCCTACTGGCGGGAGCTCGCGGGCTACGCGGTTGAAGGCTCCGAACTGGCCTCCGACGCGGAGAGCCGCACGTTCAGCACCGCGTCGCTGGCCGCAGCCATCGAGCGCCTTGCGCGGGTGCGCCGCGAAGGCACCGTGGAGCCGGGCTTCACCATCGAATACCACCTGCGCTACCTGCTCGGCGCGGCGGGCGGATGGGAAGTGCCTGAAGAAGCCGGCGCCGAAGACGCCGACGAATGGATCGACGTCATCGCCGGCAACGAGCCGCTGGCCGAAGGCACGACGCTCGCCGGAATCGCAGGCCGGCTGCAAGCGCACCTGAACGCGCTGGTCGATACCGCGCCCGGCAACTGGTCGACGCTCTTCGCTGTCTTGAAGGGCTGAGCCGGCTCAAAGCCGGATCAGCTCCACCCGCCGGTTCTTCGCGCGCCCCGCTTCGTTGTCGTTCGGCGCCACCGGCTCGGCCGCGCCGGCGCCGCGCGTGGTGAAGCGGCGCGGGTCCACGCCCGCCTTCACCAGCACGCCGATCACCGCGACCGCGCGGCGCTTGGAGAGATCGTCGTTGTGCTTCGCATCGCCCTGCGCATCGGTGTGCCCCACCACCGAGAGCTTCAGCGGCGGGTTGTTGCGCATGAGCTTGGTCATCTCGTCCAGCGTGGGCTGCGACTCCGGGCGGATCACGTCCTTGTCCAGGTCGAACAGGATGCCGTAGAGGTTGATGCGCCCCGTCTCGGCCAGGCTCTTCTGCATGGCCGAAGCATCGACGAACACGATCTTGTCGCCCTCCATCGCCTTGGCTTCCACCACGCGCACGAAGGCGTGGTTGCCCACGTCGGCGTTGTGCTCGGCCAGCGCGATGCTCGCGTACACGGTGCCGGTGGGCCCCGTTTTCTTCGCGAGCAGGTAGCGGCCGCTCACCGAAAAGTAGTTGCGCACGTAATCGCCGCTCTTGCCCAGGCGCGGCCACTCGGGATCGTCGAAGGCCAGCGCAAAGTCGTAGGGCGTGTTCGTGTCCACGCTGTTGGGCCGCTTCTTGTAGCAGGAGGCATTGGCCGTGCCGCAGGTGAAGAGCACCTCGAAGCCCTTGGCCTTCAGGCTCGACTCGTAGTTGCGCTGCACCTCCAGGGTCGAGCGGCCATCGGGCAGCTTGTAGTGATAGAGCGAGATCTTGCCTTCGAGCTTGAGCAGCTCGGGCTTGCCGTCGCCCCAGTTCTGGAACGGCTCCTTGATGAGCCCGACCTCGTCGTAGGCCATGACCTTGGTGCCGTCGAGCACCGCGCCTTCGTAGCGGCCGACGAGGGGGTGGTCTTTCTCGGGCGGCGCGGCGGCAAAGGCGGCCAGGCCGAGGGTGGCCGTGGCGGCGAAGAAGGCGAGCTTTTTCATCAAGGGCGTCGGGAAGAGCGGCAACGCCTGGGATGCTAGGACGCCCCCCGGCCGTTGTGCATTCGACGGATGGCCTATGCCGTGGACAATTGCGCCAGCGCCATCCGAACCCGAACACGAAATCAAAGCCACGACCATGCCCCGCCTCGACGACCCCCTCCACGACGCCGAAATCGGCTCCCGCGACAGCACGCTCGACACCACCCGGATCGACGACGTGCGCATCGGCGCGGTCCGCCCGCTGATCACCCCCGCGCTGCTGCAGGAACGCGTGCCGGTGCGCGACAACACGCTCGCGCTCGTCGAAGGCAGCCGCGCGGCGATTGCCGACGTGCTGCACGATCGCGACGATCGCCTCGTGGTCGTTGTCGGCCCCTGCTCCATCCACGACCACGACCAGGCCATCGAGTACGCGCAGCGCCTGAAGAAGGTCGCCGATTCGCTGCAGGACGACCTTTTGATCGTGATGCGTGCCTACTTCGAGAAGCCGCGCACCACCGTCGGCTGGAAGGGCTACATCAACGACCCGCACCTGGACGGCAGCTTCGCGATCAACGAAGGGCTGGAGCGCGCGCGGCGCCTGCTGCTCGAACTCACCACGCTGGGCCTGCCGACCGGCACCGAGTTTCTCGACCTCTTGAGCCCGCAGTTCATTGCCGACCTCATCGCCTGGGGCGCCATCGGCGCGCGCACCACCGAGAGCCAGAGCCACCGGCAGCTCGCCTCGGGCCTGAGCTGCCCGGTCGGTTTCAAGAACGGCACGGACGGCAGCGTCAAGGTGGCGGCCGACGCCATCCTCGCGGCCCGCGCGCCGCACGCCTTCATGGGCATGACCAAGATGGGCATGGCCGCGATCTTCGAGACCCGCGGCAACGACGACTGCCACGTGATCCTGCGCGGCGGCAAGGCGCCCAACTACTCGGCGGCGGATGTCGAATCCAGCTGCCAGGCCCTGCTGGCGAACGGCCTGCGGCCGCAGGTGATGATCGACGTCTCGCACGGCAACAGCAGCAAGCAGCACCAGCGGCAGATCGTGGTGGCGCAAGACGTGGCGGCGCAGATCGCGGCCGGCGAGCGGCGCATCACCGGCCTCATGATCGAGAGCCATCTCGAAGAGGGCCGGCAAGACCTCAAGCCCGGCGTGGCGCTCAAGCACGGCGTCTCGATCACCGATGCCTGCATCGGCTTCGCACAGACCGTGCCTGTGCTCGAGGGACTGGCTTCTGCGGTCAAGACGCGGCGGCGACTGACAAAGGCCTAGGGCCTGCGGACGCTTACTCCACCGAGGGCGCCGCTGCATCGGGTCAGCGGGCCGCACACAGGAGAGTTCCGGATGCCAGCCACGAACAAAGCGATTCTGGAGAAGGCCAACGCGGCCATCGTCGAAGGCGACTACGAAGGGTTCCTCGCGTTCTGCACCGAGGACACCGAATGGACCTTCGTCGGCGACCGCACGCTCAGCGGCAAGGACGCCGTTCGCCAATGGATGGCGACCGCGTACATCGAGCCTCCCCGGTTCGAGGTCCATCGCCTCGTCGCCGAGGACGACATCGTCACGGCCCTCGGCGAAATCACGCTCAAGGACGAAGCGGGCAAGGACACGCGTCACGCGTACTGCGACGTCTGGCGCTTTCGCGAGGGCAGGATGGCCGGGCTGCACGCCTTCGTGATCGAGGGGCCCTTGGAGGGCGGGGCGGCCGCGCAAAAGCGCTGACTGCCTCCCTCGCTCATGCCGCCGGCAAGGGGGCGGTGTTGACCGCGAGCTGCGCGGCGAACGCCCGCTGATAGGCCGGCCGTGCCTCGCCGCGAGCGACATAGGCGGCGAGGCTAGGAAACTCGTTCAAGAGGCCCGACGGCCTTGCCCGCAGCAGCACCGACACCATCAGCAGGTCTCCCGCGCTGAAGTCGCCGTCCAGCCAGTCGGCGTCGCCCAGGCGGGCGGCAAGCTGGGTCAACCGGGCGCGTATCCGGCCTTCGACAAGGGGCAGGCGCTCGTCTTTCCAGGGCTTGTCGCCTTCCACGAATTTGACGATGACCAGTTCGAGGATGGGAGGCTCGACCGTATTGAGGGCCGCGAACATCCACGTGATGGCCCGCGCCCTTGCGTCGCCGTCGACCGGCAGCAGGGCCGGGCAACGCTCGGCGATGTGCATCACGATGGCGCCGGTCTCGAATAGCGTGAGCTCGCCCTCTTCGTAGGTAGGGATCTGGCCGAAGGGATGCACCGCCAGGTGCGCGGCCTCCTTCATCGCGCGGAAGGACACGAGGCGCACCTCGTAGGGAAGGCCCGCCTCCTCCAGCGCCCAGCGCACGCGCGTGTCGCGCGCCAGGCCCTTGCCGCCGTCGGGCGAACGTTCGAAGGCGGTGATGGTGATGGTCATCGTGCTGGTCCTTTCCACGTGCGGTGGTGCGGGTAGCGTGGCTCGGGTCGTCGGGCACCTGCGACAGGTTTGCGCCGGGTCCGGTTGTAGTCCGCTGCCGGTCGGCGCACCGGGTGACGCAAAGCGAACGCTTCATCAGCCGACGGATGCTACGCGCCGAGGATTCACGATCGCCGACAGCGCTCAGGGCGCCGGAGCGTAGTCGGTGTATCCGTGGGAGCCTCCTTGATAGAAGGTCTCGACATGACCTGCGGCTAGCGGCAGATCGCGCGCAAAGCGACGGACCAGGTCGGGATTGGCGATGAAGGGTTTCGCGAAAGAGACCAGATCCGCGCCGCCGCTTTCAATCAGCTTCGACGCGGAAGACTTGTCGTAGCCAAGGTTCGCAATCAGCGTGCCCTTGAAGCTTTTACGGACCTTGGCAATCGTGTCGTCCGGGCTGGGCACCCGCGTGGCATCGCTCTCGGCTGCCGAACGAACGACCTGCAAATGCGACAGCGGCATCCGGTCCAGTGCGCTGACCAGATGCTCGTATGTGCGTGTTGTCTCGCTGGTGATCCGGAAGCCGCCCTGATCGACGCCTGGGCTGATCTTGACGCCGACTCGCCCCGGCCCCCACACGTCGATGAGGGCTTCAACAATCTCCAGCACGATGCGGCAGCGGTGGTCGACGGAGCCACCGTAGCCGTCCGAGCGGAGGTTGAGTTCGCTGTTGAGAAACTGGGGCAGCAAGTAGGTCGTTGCACAGTGCAGCTCGACGCCATCGAATCCGGCGAGCCTGGCGTAGCGAGCCGCCGAGCCGTAGTCGGCGATGGTTTGCCGGATCTCTTCCAGAGTCATCTCGCGAGGTGTCACCGTATCCTTGAAGCCGGTTGGGGTGAAAGCACGAAGGCCGGGGTTGACCGCCGAGGGCGCCAGCGGCAGCGCTCCGTCGAAGAAATCGGGGTGCGAGACGGCCCCCGAATGCGCCAGCTGGGCAAAGATCACCCCGCCCTCGTGATGCACCGCTTCGGTTACCGCGCGCCAACCGTCAGCCTGTTCGGAAGTGAACAGTCCAGGCACGTTGATGAAGCCGACCGCCTCCTTGCTGACCCAGGTGCCCTCGGTGAAGACCAGGCCGGCGCTCGCGCGTTGGCGGTAGTAGCTGACCTGCAGTTCGTTGGGGACATGGCCCGGACCCGTGGTCCTGCCTCGGGTCATCGACGCCATCGCGATCCGGTTGCGCAGTTCGATCGAACCAAGGCGGAAGGGGGCAAAGAGATTCATGAATGCTTTCTTTCTCGACCCCAGCGGGAGCGCGGCGTCGTGTGACGCAAATCTATGCCCATACGAAAATTCGCGGTAGTCTTGAAAAACAAATAGCTGACTTCCAGAAAACGTATGAATGACCGCTTCACGTCGATGCGAATCTTCGTGCGCGTCGCCCGCACCGGCAGCCTCTCGGCCGCGGCGCGAGAGCTGGGAATGACCCAGCCGACGATGTCTCGCACGATGACGGCGCTCGAGCAGCAGATTGGCGTGGCGCTGTTGACGCGCAGCACCAGGCATGTGACCTTGACCGAAGCGGGAACGGAGTATCTGGCTCGATCCGAAATGATCCTGGCGGCGCTCGAGGAGGCGGACCAGGCCGTTCGCGGCACGGAAGAACTGCGCGGCACGTTGCGCATCGCAACGTCCCCGGTGTTTGCCAGCCGCACCTTGATGCCTCGGCTGGGAGGCTTCTCCGATCGACACCCGAAGCTTCGGATCGAGTTCGTACTCGACGACGCGCGAAGCGACCTCATCGGCGATTCGGTCGATGTCGCGGTGCGCATCGGTTTTGCCGGCGACGCCAATGTTCTCGTGCGAAGCATCGCAACCGTACGCCGTGTCCTGGTGGCCTCGCCCGCCTACCTGTCGAAGGCGGGGGTGCCGACAGCCCCGGCCGATCTTCACAAGCACGCACTTGTTGCCGGCCCTCCCGGCCGGGGTTCTCAGGCGTGGACATTTCGCAGGAATGCAGACGAGGTGTCGCTTCGGGTGCAGCCGCGCTTCCTGATCGATTCAACGGATGCAGCAACAGCGGCGACGGTCGCCGGCCTGGGGATCTGCTCGACAGGCCACACCAGCGTCGACAGCGAACTGCAATCGGGCGCGCTTGCTCAACTGCTGCCCGATTGGGACATGGGAACCGCAGACGTCAGCGTCATTCTTCCTGCAGGGCGTGCAGCGAAGGCATCCGCTCGGGCGTTTGCCGATTTCATTGCCAAGCAATTGAAGGAGCCGTAGCGGCCGAGCCGGCCACGCATCGCGCCATCGACCAAGGTGGCCGATACCGACGGCTGCTCAGCGGCTCAGGCTGGCCGCCTCACCAGCTGCCACCAAATCTGCGGAGGCCGGACACTCGCACACACCGGCCCTCCATCCTTCATGGTTCCGTGAATGCGCGCCTCGATCGCGGCATCCGGATTGCCCGCAGCGCTTTCGACAAGCGCGACCGGAATATCCGCCAGCTTGATCTTCGCCCTTCGTTCCCACGGCGTTCCCATCTGGCCTGCGTAGAAGCCGGAGTTCACGTACACGAACCGGTCTGCGGGCGCGCCTTGCGCAAAAGGGCCCCGGAAGTTGGGAGAGCCGTCTGCGAGCGAAGGTCCGAGCGCCAGTGTGATTGCGAACGACACGAGGTCTGCCGTCACGACGAAGGGTTTCACCAGTTCATCGCGGCCGCGTTGCACGGCGAAGGCCACGCCGGGCGGCGGCGACTGCAGGGTGAGGATGATCTGAAGCTGTCTCGCTGGGTCGGTTTGCATGGGCGGCAGTTTAGGGGCAGCCTCTCCATTCGGCTCGATTTGATCGAGCTGGCGCAGCGACAACGCAGCTCAAGCCGCGCCCCGGAACATCGGGAACCCGCCGTTGATTTCCTCCAGCATCCGGGCCGCCGCATGCGGCAGCACCCTGCCCTTGCGCACCACCAACCTCAGTTGCGCGTCACGGCACAGCGGGTGGTCGATGTCGCACTCGACCAGGCCGCCGTCGCGCTCCCCTCCGGGTGACGCAAGCCCGGTGCCGACGAAGCTCACTGCATCGGTCGACCTGACGAACTGCCTGCACGCCGCGATCGAGTTGCTGCGCAGCACGGGCTCGAGCCTCATGTGCTCGGCGTACTCGAGCGACTCCACCAACCGTCCAAGGCCGTAGGTCGGCGGCATCAGCGCCAGCGGAAACTGCACGATGTCGCGCAGGCCGAGTGGCTGCGCAAGCAGCGCCAGGGGATGTTGCGAGCGCACGAGCAGCTTGGCGGGCGCGAGCGCGCTGGCGACGAACTGCAGGTCTGGCTCGGCCGGCGGGTTGTAGGCAATGGCGATGTGCGCCTTGTCCTGGAGGATGGCGTCCAGCAGCTCGCTCATCGGCAGCGCATTCAGCTCGAAGGAAATGCCGGGATGCTTCCTGGAGAAAGGCGCGAGCACCTGGGTCGTGAGGCTGTCGATCACGCCCTCGCCCACGGCCAGCGAAACGCTTCCAGACTCCAGCGACTTCTCCTGGTCGAGCTTCTCGACCAGGCGTTCGTGGTGGGCGCGGCACGCCTTCCAGTAGTCCAGCAGATGAATCGCACCCGCGGTCGGCAGCATGCCGCGCGCATGCCGCTCGAACAGCGGAAACCCCAGCTCCTCTTCCAGCAGCGCGATCTGCCGCGTGATGACCGACGGCACCGTGTTCAGCGCGTCCGCGGCGCCTCGGATGGTGCCGTGCGCAAGCACTTCATGAAAGTACCTGAGACGGCTGTGATTCACCTCTTTCATGGCGATCCCCGTTGCCCGCAACCGAACGGTGCGGTCGAAAAGTTGCTGTTGGCCGGGGCGATGCTACGCCCAACAATCCGTGCGGTCGTCATCGTTCCCTGATCCTTCCGTTCACTCGCAAAGGCTTCGCATGCTCATCTTCGGCCGCCGCTCGGCATCTTTGTTCCTCGCCTCGGTGCTCGCACCTTTCAGCCTGCTGGCATCGCTCCATGCGAGTGCGCAGGAATCGGAGACCTTTCCCTCCAGGCCCATCACCCTGCTGGTGTGCTTCCCGGCGGGCGGGCCGGCCGACGTGCTTGCGCGCGCACTGCAGCCGACGATGGCGAAGGCGCTCAAGCAGCCGCTCATCATCGAGAACCTGCCGGGTGCGGGCGGCGCCCTGGCCATGCAGCGCCTGATCCAGAAACCCGCGGACGGCTACACGCTGATCATCGGTTCGCCGAACGAAGCCATCCTCGCGCCGCTGGCGATTGCGGCCGCGCATTTCAAGGCCGAGGACCTGGTCATGCTGGCGCCCATCTCCAACATCCCGCTGGTGGTGATGGCGCGAAAGGACCTGCCCTTCAACTCGCTCGACGACATCGTCGCTGCGGCCAGGAAGCCCGGCGCCCAGGAGCTGAGCTTCGGCAATCCGGGCCACGGTTCGATGTATCACATCCTGTCCGAGTACTTCGCGCAGACCACGGGCGCAAAGGTCATGCAGGTGCCCTACAAGGGCGCCACGCCGCTGATGCAAGACCTGGCGGGCCAGCAGATCGACCTCACCATCGCGCCGAACGTGGGTGTCTCGGCGCAGCTCATCGAGACCGGCAAGGTCAAGGCCATCAACGTGCTGGACGCGCAGCGCATCGCGGGCCTTCCCGGCGTGCAGGCGATCTCGGAGAGCTCCATTGCACAGAAGAAGGAGCTCATGGGCTCCATCTGGGCCAGCGTGATGGTGCGCGCGGGCGTGCCGGCCGAGCGCATGAAGACCTTGCTCGACGCCGTGCAGCTGGCCATTGCATCGCCCGAGCTTGCCAAGGTGCTGGCATCGTCCGGCACGGTGCCGACGCCGCCGCAGTCGCTGGCCGCATCGGCCAGGTTCTACAACGACGAGACGGTCAAGTTCAAGAAGATGGCGGCCTCCATCAAGCTCACGCCGCAGTGAGCCGCTAGCCACGCACACGAGCCGGGCAAGCGGCCTTTCGCTGCGGCGCATGCTCACCCTGCCGCGCGTTCGAGGCGATCGCACCGGTCGCGCGGGCCGAACAAGCGCCCGGCCGCGTCCACGCACACGAAAACCACCGGCACCACCAGCAGGCTGAGCGCGGTGGAAGTCACGAGCCCCCCGATCACCGCAAGCGCCATCGGCTGGCGAAAGCTGGCGTCGGCACCCAGGCCGAGCGCGATCGGCAGCATGCCCGCCGCCATCGCGATGCTCGTCATCAGGATCGGGCGCGCCCGCTGGCGGCAGGCGTCCACGAGCGCCTCGTGCAGCGCGAGGCCGCGCTCTCGCCGCGCCACGATGGCGTATTCGACGAGCAGGATCGAGTTCTTGGTCACGATGCCCATGAGCATCACGAGGCCGATGAGCGCCGGGATATCGATCTCGCTGCCGCCCAGCAAGAGGCCGACGAAGGCACCGCCGAGCGACAGTGGAATGGCCGACAGGATCGTCACCGGCTGCACGAAGTCCTTGAACAGCAGCACCAGCACGCAGTAGACGCACAGCACGCCGACCACGATCGCCATGCCGAAGCCCCGGCGCAGTTCGCCCATGATCTCGGCGTCCCCCGTGCGGATGACGCTCACGCTGGCCGGCAGCGCACGCGCGGACGGCAACGCATGGGCCGCCGCAAGCGCGTCGCCCAGCGGCATGCCGCCGAGCTCCGCGCCCAGGGTCACGTAGCGGCGCCGGTCGAAGCGTTCGATCCGGGCCGGGCCGCTTTCCACGTCGAGCCGCGCCACGCTCGCGAGCGGCACGAGCCCATCGCGCCCGCGCACCCGCAGGTTGGCCAGCGCCGCCATGTCCTGCTGCACGCCTTCGGGCAGGCGCACACGGATGAAGACCTGCCGGTTGTCCAGGTTCAGCCGGGCCAGCTGCGCGTCGCTGTCGCCGGCGGTGGCGATGCGCACCGTCTCGCCGATGGCCGCGGTGCTGACGCCCTGCTCTGCAGCGCGCGCCCCGTCGGGCCGCACGATGATCTCGGGCCGCTCCAGGCTCGCGGTCGAGCTCACGTTGAAAAGCCCCGGCACGCCGCGCAGCTCGCGCTCGAGCAGCCGCGCGCTGTTGGCGAGCGCCGGCACGTCGTCGCCCGCAAGCACGAGCGACAGGCGCTCGCCCACCGCGCCGCTGCCGACCGTGAAGCGCGCACCCGGCACCGACGCGAGCGCCAGGCGCAATGCGTGCTCCACCTCGACCTGGCTGCCGCGCCGGTCGCGTGGACTCAGCATGAGGATGAGCGACCCCTTGCGCGCATCGCCCGAGGCGGCGCCGGAGCCGCTGCCGTCGCCCGCGCCGGCCACAGCCAGCACGCGCTGCACGCCGGCCACGGACGCGATGCGCAGGCGCGCGGCCTCCGCCACCGCCAAGGTGTCGCCGAGCGCGCTGCCCGGCGGCAGCTCGACACCCACGGTCGTGTATCCGCGGTCGGATGCCGGCATCAATCCGGTCGGCAGCAGCGGCACCAGCGCCAGTGAGGCGGCCAGGAAAACGCCCGCGAGCGCGAGCGTCGTCTTGCGGTGCGCGAGGCACCAGCGAACCGCGCGCAGGTAGATGCGCATCGGGCGACCGTCCGCGGGCCCGGCATGCGCGCCGCCGCCGGCGGGCGGGTGCGGCTTGATGAGCCAGGCGGCCATGACCGGCGTCAGGAGCCGTGCGACCAGCAGCGAGGCCAGCACCGCCACCACCGCGGTCCAGCCGAACTCCCGGAAGAACAGCCCCGCCACGCCGGGCATCAGCGCGGTCGGCAGGAACACCACCACGAGCGCCATCGTGGTCGCCATGACCGCGAGTGCGATCTCGTTCACCGCATCGCCCGCGGCTTCGCGCATCGGCTTTCCCATGCGCGCGTGGCGCTCGATGTTCTCGATCTCGACGATGGCGTCGTCCACCAGGATGCCGACCGTCACCGCGAGCGCCAGCAGGCTCACGGTGTTGAGCGAGAAGCCGAACCACGCCATTGCCGCGAAGGTCGGCAATATCGACAACGGCAGCGCCGAGGCCGCGACGAGCATCGCGCGCCAGTCGCGCAGGAAGAGCCACACCACGAGCACCGCGAGCGCCGCGCCTTCGTACAGCATGTGCAGCGAGCCGGCGAACTGCTCCTTCGTGTAGTCGACGCTGGTCGCCACCTGCGTAGTCGCGAGCCCCGGATATCGGGCCTGCAGCCGCGCGAGCGCCAGCCGTGCACCTTCGGCGATCAGCGTCACATCCTTGCCCTTGGCTGGATAGACGCGAAAGCCCACCACCTGCTGCCCGTCGAGCCGTGCGATCTGCGTGCGCTCGGCGGTGGTGTCGCTCACCTCGGCAAGCTGGTCCAGCCGCAGCGACCGACCGCTGCCGAGCGCGATCGGCAGCGCCGCGAGCTCGCTGGCCATCTGCACGGTGGCGATGGTGCGAACCGACTGCTCCTCCATGCCCAGGCGCGCGCGTCCGCCCGAGCTTTGCTGCTGCACGCTGCGCAGCGCGCGCGAGACCTCGCCCACCGTCGCGCCCTGCGCCGCAAGGCGCGTCGGATCGAGCGCCACGCGCACCTCGCGCGTGAGGCCGCCCAGGCGCTCGAAGCGGCCGACGCCGGGCACGCCGAGCAGGGCCCTGGCCAGCGTGTCGTCCACGAACCACGAGAGCGCCTCTTCGTTCGCGCCCTGCAGCGACACGGCGTACGTGAGGATCGCATCGCCGCCCGAGCGCAGCGCCTGGAGCGTCGGCTGCAGCAGGTCGGCCGGCAGGTCCGAGCGCGTGCGGTCGACCGCATCCTTGGTCTCGATCAGGGCGTCCGACAGCTTCTTGCCCAGCTCGAACTCCACGCGGATGGCGACCGTGCCGTCGCCGATGGCGGTGCGAATGTGCTTGAGGCCGTCCAGCGAGGCGAGCGAGTCCTCGACCTTGCGGGCGACCTCGGTCTCCAGTTGCGCGGGCGCGGCGCCGGGCTGCGACAGGCTGATGTTCACCGAGGGCCGCTCGATGTCCGGCAGGTCCTGCACCGGCAGGCTGCGAAAGCCCCATGCACCGGCGAGCGCCAGCAGCAGGAACAGCAGGACGCAAGGAATGGGGTTGCGGATCGACCAGGTGGCAAGGTTCACGGCGTGTGGCTCCCGCGCGCGTCGGCAAGGCGCACCGTATCGCCGTCGTTCAGGAAGCCCGCTCCCCGCGCCACCACGCGCTCGCCTGCCGCCAGCCCCTGCACGATCTCGGCTTCGTCGTCGCGGCGGCGGCCTGCCACCACCGTCTGCAGCACGACGCGCTGCATCCGGTCGGTGCCGGTCAGCTTCAGCACATGGGTTCGCCCATCGCGCAGCAACAGGCTGGCTGCCGGCACCACCAGCGCCGGGCGCTGCGCCAGCTGGATGCGGCCGCCGGCGTACATGCCGGCGCGTGCCGGGCTGCCGGCGGCGAGGTCGGCGTAGACCAGGCCCAGGCGCGTCTGCCCGTCCAGCGTGGGCGCGAGCTGGCGAATCCGTGCCTCGGCGCTCCGGCCATCCGGCAGCGCGAGCAAGACCTGCTGCCCGCGCTCGGCCTGCGAGAACTGCGTGGCGGTGAGCTCGCCCCGCCATTCGAGCCGGCCCTGGCGGATCAGCCGGAACAGCTCCTGCCCCACGGTGCCGACCGTGCCCAATGTCGCGTTGCGCGCACTGATCACGCCGTCGTCGGGCGCAAGCACTTCGGCATGGCGCAGCTGGAGCCGCCGCGAGGCCAGTTGCGCACGGGCCGCAACCACCTGGGCCCGCGCGCTGTCGGCCTGTGTCACGTGCTGCAGCACCTCCTGCTCGCTGATGCCGCCGCTGCCCTGGAGCTTCAGTGCGCGGTCGCGGTTGGTCGTCGCCTGCGCGGCCTGCGCCACCGCCTGGTCGAGCGCAGCCTGCAGCTGGTCGCAATCGGCGCGCAGCGTGTCGGCGTCGAAGCGCGCGAGCAGTTGGCCGCGCCGCACCGTGTCGCCCACGTTGGCCCGCAGTTCGAGCAGCCGCTGGCCCGCGACCTGCGTGCCGACCACCGTTTCCTGCCACGGCGCGATGGAGCCCGTCGCATCGAGCGTTGCGGGCCAGGTCACCTCGCGGGCGGTCGCGCTTTCCACCGTCAGCGCGGCAATGGCCGCTGCGGCCGGAGGGGCGGCCTTCTTGCGCGGGCCGCCGAGGCCCAGCACCGCGGCCGAGGCGAGCAATGCGAGCGCGGTACCCGCCACAGCGAACATCAAGAGCCTGCGGGAGGGGCGAGGCGGCGGCAGGTCACTGCGGATTGCTGGGGAGAGCGTTTGCATGGAGAACATCCGGCTGGGAAACAAGGTTGAAACTGGCGGGTTCGGCCGAATTGCCCGAAGCCCTGATGAGCGCGACCCACGCCTGCGCGCGGTCGCGCCGCGCTGCAATCGCGCTGTCCTCGGCGCCCGCGAACTGGCGGCGCGCGTCTTCGAGTTCGAACAGGCTGGTCGCGCCGGCGAGCCATCGCGCCTCGGTCGCCGACAAGGTCGTGCGTGCGGCCGCGACGGCCTCGCGCGTGGTGTCCATGCGTCGGGCTGCCGAAGCGGCATCGGTCAGCGCGACTTCGATCTCCTGCGCGGCGTGCCGCACGGCCTGCACGAGCAAGGCCGCGCTTGCGCGGTAGCGCGCCTCGGCCGCGTCCACGCCCGCCGCACCCGCGCCGCCGTCGAAGAGCGGCGCAGCCAGGTTCGCGGCAAACGACCAGGTGGTGGCGTGCAGCGTCGAGCCGGCTGCGCGCATCCAGTTGCCGGTCAGCAGCGCACCGAGGTCGATGCGAGGCAGCCGCGCCGCGCGGGCCACGCCGATGTCGGCCCAGGCCGCGGCGGCCTCCCGGTCGGCCGCCATGACCTTCGGATGCGCAGCGAGCACGGCGGCGGGCTCGGCGAGCGTGAGAAGCGGCGGCTCCGGCATGAACGAGACCGCAGCGGCGCCGGGTGCTCCGAGCACGCGCTCGCGCACGTCCGCACCCTGCAACCCGGTGAGCGCGACAAGCGCATGCACCTGGCGCTCGCACCTGGCCTGCCGCAAGGCCAGCTCGGTGCGCGCGTTCGCAAGGCCGCTCGCCGCGCGCGCTTCGTCCACCGCGGCGACGAAACCGGCGGCCAACCGGTCGCGCGTCATCGCCAGGGTCCGGGCGCGCGAGGCGATGTCCGCCGTCTGCACCTGCAGCGAGTGCGCGCAGCCGCGCAATGCCAACACCCCGTCGGCGACTTCGGCGGCCAGCGCGAGCCGGACACCGCGCGCATCTGCCGTGCGAGCGGCCAGCCGCTCGCGCGCCGTCGTGACGGTCTCGCGCACGCGCCCGAAGAGGTCCAGCTCCCAGCTCAAAGTAAGGCCCGCGCTGGCCGTGCTGCCGGTCGAGGTGCCGCCGTCCGGGCCGCTCTCGAGGCTGCGCCCGCGGCCTGCGGCAGCGGTCAAGCCCAGCGCGGGCAGGCGCTGTGCGGCGCTCGCGCCGACCACGGCGCGCGCTTCGTCCATGTGTGCGACGGCTTGCGCGAGCGTGGGGCTGTCGGCCAGCGCGGACGGCACCATCGCATCGATGGCGGGGTCGGCCAGGGCCTTCCACCACGCATCGCCGATCTCGGCCGGCGGCGACGACGCTGGCACGGAAGACGTGGACCAGGTCGAAGGCGTCCGGAAGTCGGGCGTCATGTAGCCAGGCTGCGTCGTGCACCCAGCCACAACGAAACAAGCGACCAGGATGGGAAGGAAAGAAGGCACGCAGGCTCCGGTTGAACAACTGCCCGGATCGTCAGCCCCCCTGTCTTTCTGCATGCTTACCGGCCCATGGCGATGGCGAATCGCGGGCCCATCGCGCCCAGTAAGAAGGCAGTAAGACGGCCGCCCCGAGGATGCGGGCTTCCCTCACAACCCCGATTGGCCCAGCCATGCCGCGTGCTTCCTCGATCCGCTCCTTCGCCGGTTTTTCTTTCCGTCTTGCCGCCCTGTCGTCGGCCCTGCTCGCCATGCCCTCGGCATGGGCGCAGGACACCAGCCTCGACCAATCGCTCACCTTGGCCGACTCGCCGGCCGACGTCTCGCGCTGGGGCCTGGGCATCGCGGCCGGCGTCAAGCAGCAGCCGTACACCGGTGCGGGCAACAAGACGCAGGGCCTTCCGCTCATCTATTTCGAGAACCGCTACGCGCGCGTGTTCGGCACCGGGGCTGAACTCAAACTCCCCAAATGGGACCTGGGCACGCGCTCGTCGCTGACCTTCGGCCTGCGCGCCAAGTACGGCCTGGGCGGCTACAAGCCCAGCGACGCCCCGATCCTGGAGGGCATGGCGGAGCGCAAGGGCAGCCTCTGGCTCGGCGCCGGCGTCACCTGGCGCAACGAGATCGCCGACATCTCCGCCGAGTGGCTCGGCGACGCCTCGGGCAAGAGCAAGGGCCAGCACCTGCGCCTGGGCGTGCAGCGCGATTTCCGCACCGGAAACTTCACCTTCACGCCGCGCCTGGAAGCCACCTGGCTCGACAAGAAGTACGTCAACTATTACTACGGCGTGCTTGCCGAAGAGGCCCGCGCCGGACGGCCGGCCTACCTCGGAGCATCGACCCTCAACACCGAAGTCGGCCTGCGCGTCGGCTACGCCATCGACGCGCGCCAGTCGGTGTTCGTCGATGTCAGCGCCACGCAGCTGGGCAAGGAAATCAAGCACAGCCCGCTCGTCAACCGCTCCAGCCTGACGTCGTTTTCCGCCGGTTATCTCTACCGTTTTTGATGCATCCTCGGCCGTATGAACCGCATCGCGCTGATCGAGGACCACGACCGCATGGCCGCCCTGGTGTGCAAGGCCCTTGCCGGTGCGGGCATCGAGGCCGATGTGTTCGGGCGCATCGATCTGGCCTGGCATGCCCTGACCGAGACGCCCTACGCGGCCCTCGTGGTCGACCGCGGCCTGCCGGACGGCGACGGCCTCGCCCTGGTGCGCCGCCTGCGTGAAGCCGGCATGCGCCTGCCCTGCCTCATGCTCACCGCGCGCGACGCACTGCACGACCGCGTCGAGGGCCTCGAGTCGGGCGCCGACGACTACCTGGCCAAGCCGTTTCCGATGGAAGAGCTGGTCGCGCGCGTGCGCGCGCTGCTGCGCCGCCCGGCCCAGCTCCAGAGCCTCTCGCCCGCGTATGCCGACATCCGCGTGCACCCCGAGAGCGGCACCCTCACGTGCGAGAACGACGCGATCACGCTCGCACCGGCCGAACTCCAGATCATGCTGTGCCTGGTGCGCAGCGGCGGCCAGACCGTGCGCCGCGCGGCGCTCGAAGCGGCCGCGTGGGGGCTGTCGGAGGCCGTGACGCCCAATGCGCTCGACGTGGCGCTGCACCGCCTTCGCAGGAAGCTGCAGGCGGTCGGCTCGGCGCTGCAGATCGCCAACGTGAGAGGACACGGCTATGCGCTTCGCGAAGCTCCGCTGGCCGCGTAGCCTGGGCACGCGGCTGCTGGCCACCTACGTTGCCGGCATCCTGGTGTGCATCGTTCTCATCGTGGCCGCAAGCGCCGCGACGGTGCTGCTGCAGGGCAATACGCTGAACGAGGGCATCAGCACGCACGCCCGCCTCCTCGGGCGCGAGCTTCGGTTCGATGCGACGGGCCGCCCCAGCGGCTTCAACGACGCGAAGCTGCCGACCTGGCTCTACACGGGCATGGGCCAGGAAATCTCGGTCCGCGTGCTCGATGCGGCCGGCGCCGTGGTGCTGCCGGCGGGGCAAGGCGCCCACGCGCTGTTGGCCGAGGGCGGCTCGGCTCTCGGTGAGCTGGACCACGGCTTCGATTCGGTATCGAACGGACTGCCGGTGCGCGTGGTGACGCACGGCGTGGATCACGCGGGGCAGCGGTGGTACGTGCAGGTGGCGGTGAGCCAGCGCCTGCTGGAGCTCATGGACCGCAGCGTCGGGCTGCCGGCGCTCGGGCAGGGCATTTTGCTCGCCTGCCTCGCCTCGGTGCTGGTGTTCGCCGCGGCCATGTACTTCACGCTGGGCCGCATGCTCAGGCCGCTGCGCGCGGCGTCGGAAAGCGCAGCGCGCATCACGCCGCGCACGCTCGATGCGCGCCTGAGCGTGGAGGGCCTGCCGTCCGAGATGCTGCCGCTCATCGAAGCCTTCAACCGCGCGCTGGACCGGCTGGAAAGCGGCTACGGCGCGCAGCAGGACTTTCTGGCGGCGGCGGCGCACGAACTCAAGACACCGCTCTCGCTGATACGCGCGCAGATCGAACTGGGCGTCGGCGGCGATGCCACGCTGGACCGCGAGAACCTGATCGGCGACGTCGACCAGATGGCCCGGCACGTCAATCAACTCCTGCACCTGGCCGAGGCCACGGAGTTGTGCAACTACGAAATCGGCCTCGTCGGAGCGGCTGCGCTGGTGGACGAGGTCGGCGATTACCTCGGTCGGCTCGCCGGGCGCCGCGAGGTGCGCCTGGCGCTGCGCGTGACACCGGATTCGCTCGCATGGCAAGCCGACCGCGGCGCGCTCTTCACGCTGCTGAAGAACCTGCTGGAAAACGCGATCCAGCATTCGCCGCCGCATGGCACGGTGTGGCTCACCGCAGACGCACATCGCATTTCGGTTCGCGACGAAGGCGCGGGCATTCCGGCCGCCGACCTGCCGAAGATCTTCGGCCGCTTCTGGCGCGGTGCCGGGCGGCGCGACGAAGGGGCGGGACTGGGCCTGGCGATATGCCAGGAGATCGCGCTGGCGCACGGCTGGCGATTGACCGCACACGCGGCATCGCCGGGGACCGAGTTCGTGATTGCGCTGGGGCCGCAGCCGCCGGGCGCGGAGCTGGCCGAGGTGCCTCGCTAAACGGGGCGGTCAGCGGGGAATGCGTTGCGTTAGGGCGCCCGCTCCAATTCGCGGAACGCGAAGAACCGCAACCGACCGGGGGCGCCTGTTCAGCCCTTGGGCTCGGAAGCTCCAGCCGCCTCCGGGTCCATCCAGAAAGCTCCCCACAGGTGGTCGTCGGGGTCGGCGAGATCCCGGGCGTACATGAACCCCAGGTCCTGCACCGGATTGACATCCGCCTTCCCGCCGTTGCCTGTTGCGGCAAGGTTCATCGCGTCCACGGCCTCGCGGCTCTCCAGCGACAGCGACAGCATCACCCCCGCAGTTCCGGGCGCCGGCAGCGGTCGCTCGGTGAAGGTGCGCCATTTGTCGTGCGTCAGCAGCATCGCGTGGATGGCATCGCTCCACACCATGCACGCCGAAGCGTCGTCGCTGAACTTCGGGTTCTGCCGGAAGCCGAGCGCCTCGTAGAAGGCGATCGAGGCCCGGAGGTCAGCAACGGGGAGGCTGACGAAGATCATCTTTGCCATGGACTTCCCCGGAACGTCAGTTCGTCGCGAAGCAGTACATCAGCCCGGCGCTGCCGCTCATCTTGAGCTGGTCGACGCTGCAGCCGCGCGTGCCGTGCGAGGAGTTCCACGAGGCATTGGCGACCGGATCGGGGTTGGTGCCCTTGTGGTCGTGGTGGCCCACGATGGCGGAGCCGCCGTCGCTCCGGGTCCAGTTGCCGCACGTGGTGTCCTTGCCGGCCTCGGGCAAGGCCAGGGTGCCGTCGGGCCGCGAGCCGGTGAGGATGTCGTGGCGGTTGACCGGATCGCCGAAGCCGGAGACGACCTCGCCCTTCTCGGTGAGCGATGTGTCCTTGCCGACCTTGGCGTTGGCGCTGTGCAGGTCGGCCACGCTGGTGGCGACGACCACGCCCTTGGCGTTGGTCCATGGGCCGGCGCCGATCCGGTCGCGCGCGTTGACGGCCGGTTGCCCGCCCGCGGCCGTGGTGCTCAGGTAGGCGCGCCAGTTCTTGTTGCCCGCCCCCGCGCTCGTGGCCAGCGACTGGCAGAAGCGGTCGGCGCCGGCCAGGCCGCCGAGGTCGCCGCCCTTGCCGGGGTTGGTGCTGGTGATGAAGAAGCTCATCGGCTTGCCGCCCGATGAACCCATGGCACCGCAACCGATGATCAGTGCGGCGGCTGCGACGGCAGCGCCAGTGGAAAGAAGCAAGCGACCGGACATCGGGAGACTCCTGGCAGTGATGGAGCCGGGAG
Source organism: Variovorax paradoxus (assembly GCF_000834655.1). Classification (GTDB taxonomy): domain Bacteria; phylum Pseudomonadota; class Gammaproteobacteria; order Burkholderiales; family Burkholderiaceae_C; genus Variovorax; species Variovorax paradoxus_F. The sequence goes on along the minus strand of NZ_JXQQ01000007.1, from coordinate 76,668 downwards.
GCTACCGCACCGCTGTGCAAGCGACAACCCAGTCTCACCCACCCCTGCCCACCTTGCCCTGACCTGCCCCGGCGGGAGCCGCGCCGCTCACGTCCAGTTCTGCTCCACCCAGCTGCGAACCGCCGCCCACTCGGGCGAGTGCGCGATGTAGCTCTGCGTTGCGCTCACCAGCTCGCCCACGTTCTTGTAGTCGTCCAGGGCGAACGGCTGGCTCAGCGGCACGTTGCCGCGCATGTAGTTGTTGCCGAGCAGTTGCTGTGCCTGAATCGCCGCCAGGTCCGCGGTGGCGTCCATGGTGAGGTTGAGCAGCGCGGTCGCCGGCACCGGGCCGTTGCTGAACGGCCAGAGCCAGTGAGTGACGCCCCAGGCCAGCGGATCTGGCACCGAGCTCGGCGGCACGCCCACCGGGTTCGCGCCGGTGCCCAGCGACAACATCACGATGTCCGACGTGGCGGGCGCGTAGCCCTGGTAGATCGCTTCCACGATCGCCGTCATCGAGGGGTTGTTGGCGAAGGTGCCGCCGTCGGCGAAGTAGCCGAAGTCGCCCACCTGGTACGGCGGAAAGTACGTCGGCGCGGCCGAGGTGGCGAGCGCCGCGTCCACCATGCTGATGCCTCGATAGGTGTTCCTGGGCCCGTTGGAGATGGTGCAAGGCGACCAGCTGCCGTCACCCGAGTCCCACAGCCGCGCGGAATTGACCGCCACGAAGCGGCTCGCCGAAGACATCGCGCCGGTGCCCACCAGCTGCTGGGCGACCGTCTTCAAGCCCGTGTTGACGTACTGGCATCTGAAGATGCCCGGGCCGCTGCCCAGCAGCTCTGCTGCCGACTGCGCCGGCGCCCGGTCTTGCTGCTTGAGCTGCGCGTTCAGCAGCCAGCCGTTGGGCTCGAAGATCTTGTCGCCTTCGTTCTCGTAGAGATTGACGATCGCGTCGATGCCCACGTCGCTTACCAGGCCCAGCGAGATCAGGCCGCCGGTGGAGGTGCCGGCAAAGCCGTTTGCGTTCTTGACGATGCCGAAGCTGCGGTCCAGGTCCTGGATCAGCAGCGCAGTGATCACGCCGCGAATACCGCCGCCGTCGCAGCAGAGAATCTTGAAAGACATGGCAGTGCTCCTTGCTTGAGTGAGTCAATGAGTGAGTGAATGAGCGGATGGATCGACGAGGCGCACTGTGGCGCCTCTTCGTCCGCCGATCCATTTCACGTCATTACAGGCGCGTTGCCGTGGCGTCGCCTGCACCTTCTCCTCCATCAAGCAACGCAGCAGCTACGCGGCGCGCTCCTGCTCGACAAGCGCCCGCGCCCGCTGCCTCATGCCCTCGTAGAGCTGCGATTTCTCCAGGCACTTCGCCTCCGCAGAAGCGCTGCTGCACTTCACCCTTCCGGCAGCGCGCCCCGTGAACTCGAACCATCGCGACGTGGGGTCGTCGATGAAGCGCTGGCCGTTGTAATGCAACGAAACCTCCGGATGGCTCGCGCGGATCACGTCGTCCGAAAGACGGGCGCGCGCATCGTCGGCGGGCAGCGGAATCTGCGAACGCGCCACCGTTTCGAACGGCCCCCAGGCTGTACCCTCGACGCCGCCGAGCGCCTCCTCCAGCAACGCGAACTCGTCCGTCGCGAGATAGCTCCGGTGGATGCGCAGCTTCTTCAGCTGGCGCAGGTGAATCGCAGGGCGCATGGCCGGATACGGCGCGCGGCATTTGGCCTGCCACAGCGCGAACACCTCCAGCTGCGAGAGCCCGCGAAGAAACTCGAAGTCCTCGATCGGCTGCTCCCAATCGGTCGTGCCGTAGATCGCCAGGTACCTGAGGCTTGCCGCGCCCGCCAGGCCGCCGAAGCTCGACACCCGGCGCAGGTTCTCCATGTGCAGCGCCCGAAGATTCGGCAACTCGCCCAGCGGCGACAGGTCGCTGAAGCCGGAGACGTACTCCAGCACGAGCTCCTCCACCCCACGCATCGTGCGGATGAAGTCGAGCGTCTGCGGCCTCGCATGCGTGATGCGCAGGCGCTTGATCGATGGCATCGCGCCGATCGCGGTCAGTTGCTCCGCCGTGGGCTCGTGCAGCGTGAGCTCGACCAGGTTCGGAAACGAGAGCGCGCGGGCCCAGTTCTCGTCTTCCTTTCCGATCGTCGTGATCGTGATGTCTGCGCTGCCCTCGGGCACGTCGTCGATGCGATGGGCGTAGCGCTCCCTGTTGGGAACGATCGTCCAGTAGCTTCCATCGCGATCGAGAAAGTCGCCGAAGTGGTGTCGCACGTTGCTGGCTCCCGGGTTGTGTTTGCGGTCGATTCGATTCGCTGCGCTTGCGGTCGAGCGATGCGGCAATTGCAGCCTGCACTGAGGGCGCTCTGTACAGATGCCGCGCATCGAACCCGAACACTCGCAGAAAAAAACCGGGTGATTCTGCCCGCGCCAGGTGACGCCGAAATCTGCGCGCCCTCACCTCCCACGCATCGGCAATTTGCAGCGACGAAGCGAAACCTTCGCGTTCCGAGAATTACTAGCGCATTCAGTTTCCCCGCCCGCGCTGCCTCTCTCTAAAGTGGATGCCCCTGTCACTCGACGACCCACACAGTGGGCAAGGAAGGCATCACACACAACACGCCTGGATGAACGACCGCTTCGCCTCGCGGCGGGCCATCGGTGCGATGCGCACTCGATGGAAAACGCGGGGCACAAAAGGCGACGGCCGGGGTGTGTCAGCACCCCAGCCGTCTGACCACATGACGTGCAACCCTCTTGGAAAGAGCACAACAAATGGCTGATCGAATTATGGCCGGGCGTCCCACGCCCACATCCCGCGGCAACTCGACCACTCCCCCGGAAGGGCCCAGCGCGGCGGATCTTCTTGAAAACAGGCTCACGCAGTTGAAGTCGCTGCTGTGGTGCTGCTACGGCGATGGCATCGACTGGTTCGATGGCGCGGGGTCGAAGCACCTGGACAACGTGTTCTGGCTGATTGCTGATTTGGTGGATGAGGCGGGGGAACTCCATCAACGGTGCGAGAGCGAACGGGCGGCACGAAGCTGATGCGGCCATGCCCCGGCGGCGGGGCATGAGCAGAGGGAACCGGAGTGGGCGCAGGCAGAGGCATCGCGCCTGCCAACTCCGAGTCACCGTGTTCGCACGACAGATTTCGCAGATCCCGGCTACGCGCAGGTTTTCACAACGCGCCCAGCGTTGACGTGATGCTCAACCAACATCCTTGCGAGCGAAGTTCTGGGGCCGGCTCTTGGCTTGCCGAAACAAGATCACCAGCCCCGAAATCAGGAAGTAGACCGCCCCCACCCCCGCATACCCCGCAAACGTCTGCACCACAGGTGCAGCACTCCCCTGCTGCGCCACGAAGAACCCGCCGGCCAGCGCAGACTGCGCGCCGCTCAGCATCATCACCCACTGCCCCCGATCGGCCTTGCGTCGGCGAATGGCCGTCGCCAGCTGAAGCAGCCCCGCCACGATCGCCCAGGTGCCGAAGATCAACAGAATGACCTGCAGGTGGAGCCCGAGCGAAACCACCACGGCCACGGTGACCAGCGCGCTCATCCAGGCGTTCAGCACCTGCGTGGGGTTGGCCTTCGCGCCCCCGGTCATCCGGGCGTCCCACAGGTTCGCCAGCGCGTCCCACGCGGGGTAGACGACGAGCAGCGCGGTCGCGACGATGGGCGACCCCTTGGCCACGGTGAAGGCGAGCGCGACCCACACGAAGGAAAACGCAGCGCGGGTGAAGTAAAGCTTGCGAAGCCAAGCGGCTCGCTGGAGTTGGGATGGGTTGGTGTCAGGCATGTCAATGGCGGCAAAGGCCGCATATAGAGAAAACAAGAAGGAAGAAAGACCGTCGCCCCTCGAGCGAGGCGGGTGCAGACAATTCTGTTGGGGCAGCCCCAGACGCGGTATCGGTCGAATGACCGACAAGGCCCGAAGACTGTGCGATGCTGGGCTTTTGCCCCCAGGCCCCCTCCTCATGTCCGACGACTCGACCATTGCGGTTTTCGACGCTGTCCGCGCGCTCGCCTTCATCGGCGACCTGAGCATGGGCCAGCCGACCGACCATTCGCTGCGCACCGCGTGGCTCGCGGGAATGATCGCGACCCAGGCGCGCTGCGACGCATCGCAGGTGGAGGCCGCCCGGCACGTCGCGCTGCTGCGCTGGTCGGGCTGCACGGCCAATGCGCAGGAGTTCGCGGACTTTCTGGACGACGACGTGCAGGGCCGGCAGGCGCTGCTTGCATCGCAGAAGCCGCGCGCCAGGCAGCAGCAGCCGCGCACCGCGCCCGTTCCCAACGCGATGCTCGCGATGGCCAACATCCATTGCGAAATTGCCGGCGACATCGCGAACACGCTGGGCCTGGGCGCCGACACCGAAGCGGCGCTGCGCGCCATCTTCGAGACCTACGACGGCGGCGGCGTGCCCGGCCTGCTGCAGGGCAACGAGGTGCCGCTCGCCACGTATGTGGTGGCGCTGGCGAGCGACCTGGAGATCTTCAGCCGCCTCTATGGGCAGGACGAGGCGCTCGCGCTGGCGCGCGGCCGCGCGAACAGCGTGTACCCCGCCACGCTGGTCGAAGCCAGCGAGCCGTGGGTCTCGACGTGGATGGCCACGCTCGACGCCCCTACCCCGCCGTGGACCGAGGTGGCCGACCAGCCCGCCTCGATGCTCAACCGCGTGGGCCTGGAGCTGGTGGGCGACGTGATCGACTTGAAGCTGCCCTGGATGACGGGTTATTCGCGCCGCGTGGCGCAGCTCGCGCGCGACGGCAGCGCGCGCGCAGGCCTCGATGCGGCCCTGTGCCACCGCACGTACAAGGCCGGGTTGATCCACGGCATCGGGCGGGCGTCGGTGCCCAATGCGATCTGGAACGCGCCGGAGCCGCTGCCGGCCTCGTCGCTCGAACGCATGCGGCTCGTGCCGTACTGGACGTCGCGCGCCGCCGGGCAGATCGACGGGCTCGCGCTCGAAGCGGACATTGCGTCGTTCGCCTTCGAGCGGCGCGATGGCTCGGGTTATTTCCGCGGGCGCTCGGGTACGGCGATGCCGGTGGAGGGGCAATTCGTCGCGGCGGCGGAGCGGTGGGTTTCGCTGCGCACGCGCCGTCCGTGGCGGGCGGAGTTCAGCGAGGCGGAAGCGGCCGAGCGCATGAGGCAGGACGCGGAGGCGGGCCGGTTCGATCCGCACGTTGTCGATGCGCTGCTCGCCACCGCGATGTCGCATGCGCCCGCCAAGCCTGCGGCGGCGAAGGGCGGCGAGCAGCCGCTGTCGGAGCGCGAGCTGGAGGTGCTGCGCTGCATCAGCAAGGGCGAGAGCACCAAGGAAGTGGCCCGCGCGCTGGGCATCAGCCCGCGCACGGTGCGAACGCACGTGGAGCGGCTGTTCCTCAAGCTCGAATGTTCGACGCGTGCGGCCGCGACCTTGAAGGCGTCCACCCGGGGTTGGATCTGAAGAGCGGCTCCAGGCGCTATGCCGGCCGCGGCGTCGGCTCGACCCACTGGGCGCGCCAGGCGGGCGCATCGAACGGGTCGGCAAAGTACTGCGTTTCGCGCGCCACCTTGCCATCGCGAAACTCCATGATGCTCACGGTGAAGGCGCTCTTGCCCGCGTAGTCGATCCGGTATTCGGTGACCCACACGTCGCCCTCCCCCGTGATGCGCCGCACCTCGAAGCCCGATGGCCTGCCGGGGTGATGGCTGCGAAGCGCCTGCAGGTTGATGCGCCCGTGGATGACCTCGCCCGACTGCGGGTACGCGCACACGGCATCGTCGTGATAGATGTCGTGCTCGGCGGCCTGGTCGCCCACGGCGGAGGCGAGCCAGTGCCGATCGAGTGCCAACCGGATGTTCTGTTGCGCTTGCATCGTCGATCTCCGTGCGGGTTCAGTGGCTTGCGGCCTCGATGCGCCGCGAGAAGTGCGTGGCCGGTCGCGGGCGGCTGGCCGCACCGGAGTCTAGGCATTGAAACGAATATTTCACTTGCCAACTACCCTGCTTTCGCAGACTCTGCGGGGCTCGCGTGGCACCCTTTCGGGAAGGGGTCCTCCCCCTGCCCTTCACAACCTGGAAGTTGCAATGCCGTCCGGACGATCGGTGTGCCGATTCCTCTCCACCGTGGGGTGGGTGGTCTTGCTCGCGGGCGCCGCGTACATAGGCGGAGGCGGTGGCACCGGGGCCGGCAACAGCCTCGCGGCCCTCGTGCCGGTCGCACCGGTGTTCTCGACCGGTGCCAGGCCGCAGCCGGGCGCCGCCGACCCTTCGCCATCGGAGTTCGTGCTCGCGGCTGCGAGCCGCGTGGTCTCCGACAGCATCACGTCGGCCAGGACGGGCGCCGCCTACCCCCTGCAGATCTACCTGCCGGCCTCGTACGACGGCGGCTCGGTGGCGGCGTACCCGGTCGTCTACGCGATGGATGGCGACGCGGTCTTCAATCCGCCGGGCACACGCTTCGCGAACTTCAAGGACATCCTCGACAAGCGGCGGGCGCAGGCGATTCTTGTCGGCATCGGCGGCACGTCGCGCCGCGAGCTCGACTACATGCTGCCCGGCGCGCACGCGTACCACGACTTCCTCACGCAGGAGCTGGTGCCCTTCATCGAGGCGAAGTACCGCGCCGACCCGCGCAAGCGCATGCTCACCGGCCTGTCGCTCAGCGGGAGCATGGCGGGCCTGGCGCTCTTCATGGAGGGGGCGAGCGGCATGCTCACGTTCTCGCACTTTCTTGCGTTCGAAGCCTCGTTCGATTCGCAAACGCCTCAGAACAACGCGCTGGAGCAGCGGATGTTCGACGCCTGGGGCAGCGGCAAGCCCTTGCCCGCAACGCTGGTGCTCACGCGCTGCGACAGCCCCAAGGACTGCAACTTCGGCAACGTCGACGACATGCGCAAGCGCCTGCAGTCGCGCGCCTATCCGCAGTTCGTGATGACCGAATCCACCTACCCGCAGACGCACACGGGGACCGACACCGTGTCTTTCGAAGACGTCGCGGCCCGGCTGTTTCCCTAGCCACGGCGCGGGATGGCATTGCGCCGGCTGTCGGCGTAAGCTGGTTTTTCTGCCGGCCAGCCAAGGTGAGCCAGCGAAATGCCGGGCGGCACTTGCTGCGCGAAGCCGCTGTGCGGGCTTTTTCGAAAGGACCTCCCATGCTGTCCGATTCGCCTGTCACCACCATGCTCCCCGTCAAGGACATGGACCGCGCCCGCGCCTTCTACGAAGGCTGCCTGGGCCTGAAGCCCGGCGGCCTCAAGCCCGACGGCAAATTCGTCTACTCGGTGGGCGGCAGCACGCTGTCGCTGTTTCCCAAACCGGAAGGCACCAAGGCCGACCACACGGCGATCAGCTTCCAGGTCGACGACATCGCCGCGAGCGTTGCGAACCTCAAGCGCGCGGGCGTGGTGTTCGAGGACTACGACTACCCCGAGCTGAAGACCGTCGACCACGTGTGCGTGCTCGGCTCGGAGAAGGCCGCGTGGTTCAAGGACACGGAGGGAAACTACCTCTGCATTCACGAGGACATGGCAGAGGGTTAGCGAGCGCGCGGTGCGTCGCGCTCGGGCTCGACCTTCTTCAAGCGCTTCGGCCGCACGGTCGGCGTGGCGGCCGGGAGTTGGCCGATAGCCATCATTGACCTTTGTTGCGCAACGCTCGGCCAACCAGCACCAACAGCAGGCCGAGCCCAACCAACACTGCCTCCATGAGCCAGCTGTGCTCAGTTGGGATCACGCGGTAGTAATGATGCATACCGCCGAACAGATGGACTGGCAGAAGATCGCCAAGCAATAGCAGAAGACTGCCTAGAGCCATTGCGACATATCCCATTCTCACAATCCAGGCCAGGTGCGTCTGCTTCATGCTTATGGTCTTGGCAGGATGTGCTCCTACGGCGGGCATTCGGCAGGCCTAGCAGTTAGCAGCTCTAGACGGCGCCTCTAGTGACGTTTCAGGTCTTCGGGTGCGGCCACGCGCAGGCTTTCGCTCAGGGTCGCAGCCCAATTGCGAGATCGATGCGCATCGCCCAAGATGCCGACGAGCAGATTTGGGGCAAGCTGCACAAGCCCACCCAATTCACCATCCGCGCCGCCGTATTCCGTCTCGTAGTTCTCAGTCCGCGCACGACGAAATTGACCCTTGTATTCCCACAGACCCTCGCGCGCCTGCTTCCCGAAAAATGTTACGGCTTTCAATGCATCGGGCGCTTCACCCAGGCGAGTTGGCAAGTGCCATGCACTGCCGTCGAAACTGAAGTCGCCGACCGTAATTTGCTTGCCGGCATCCAAGCGGCCGTTCGCAACCACGACAGATGCCACCGTGCCCACCGGCAAAGGACCCGAGGCTAGGTACCAGTCGCAGACATCGTATGGCGGCTGAGATGCGTAGCCTTCTTCGTGGCACTCGTAGAGGTCCTTGTCCCTTGGCTTTGCCATCTGAATGCTGAATTGGCACTCGTCCTCGCCACCTTCATTCTTGCTGCGCGACGGCCGTGTGACTCGGTAGGCCGCAGGCAGCTCGAACGCGACACCGCAGACTGCGATCGTCTTGCCGGCATTGCGCGGCTTGGAGGACATGTCATCGCCTCCGGCAGTGCATGCGCCTGATGTCAGAAGCAAGGCGGCAAAGGGCAGCAATACGCGTACGGAAACGCTACGGAAATTCATGTGAGCTCTCGATTTTGGCGGCCTTGCGGGTAAGATCATCATCGCAATTTGCTGCGCATGCTTTTGCCGCCGTCATGTCGTTTGCCAGTTTGCGATGGTTGGGGACTGGGCCAGCGTGGTGAAGGTCCGGTTCTAGCGGTGCTCTGCCTAATCGCCAGCGAGGCTGCTCTGCACCGATACTCCTTCGACCTCGAAGCTCACCTTGTCATCGAAATGAACATAGGCGATGACGGCATCCCAGAGCTCGTCAAGCAGCGCCTGTCCATTGCTGTCGAAGTCATTCAGCGCAGACAGGCGCAGCACACCATCTTTTGCTTCACATCTGACATCTTTCTGCCAAGGGCGCTCGGCGAACTCCGACAGCAGGTCAGGCACCGCATCAACGAGCCGAGCTTCCGTCAATCCCATGCAGCTTACGGTGACACGATATGAGGGCATCTTCAAAGTCCGCTTCTGGCTGCATTCTGCCTTTGCCTACCGCGCCTGCTCAAGGATGCTGATACGCCCACGAGCGAACCGTTCGATTTGCGACGCAGTCTCGTCGAGAGCAGCATCGCTCCGAAACCGGGCGCACTGTAGCGCCATGAACTTAGGGAACCGCTCTCGTATCCGTCGCTCCTCGCTTCACCTGTTGCCGGGCAAATAGGGTCTCGAAAGCTGTCGCTGCACGATGATCTGAACGCATGTTTCGAGTTCGAACGATGGCAGCAGCAACGAGGTGAGGGCATCGACCTCTATTGCACAGCGCAGCGTTTTATATTCCGGGTCGACGTCCTCGGGATACGTCATAAAGCCGGACGAGAGAGCCAAAACGGTGGAGGACGCGAACGACCTCCTAACCTTCCGATAAACAGCAATGTTTCGCCTCGAATAGTCCGCATAGCCGTATGCGTCAATGCAAGCGGCAATGCTCCCTTCGCGTGACATAAAGTGCTCGTCAAGGTCGGCGAACTCCCAACCGAGTCGCTCGGCCAGGATGGGACCGACAGAGGTCTTTCCGGCGCCGCCCGGACCGACGAGATGAAGAACCGTGGTCACTCGTAAATAAAGTAATGCGTCAAGCTGACGGTTTGGTCACGCCCGACTTTAGACGTCATCTTGTTGACGGTATCGCCAACGGATTCTGCCGCCGACTTTTCCAGTTCGGATACGCCAAGCACCTTGGCTAGTTCTGGAAGCGGGTCTTTGCAGTCGATGAGATAGCGGTGATAGAGGACCTCAAGATCGGCGCGTTGAGCCGCCGCATCTCCCTCCGGTTGTGGCTGGGCACGCGCGGTGGCCTGGCGTCGGATGAGGTCGGCCGCGAGACGACCGGACAAGCACCAAACGAACCCGTCATCGTAGGCAAGGCTGGGCTTTGGGTCGGCGAGGGCCGATAAGCCGAGGCACGCTGTCAGGAAGAGAACTGCAGTTCGAATAAACACGTGATTCTTGATCAAGGTCAGCTTGAACCTGGCAACGCGCTGGCTTGATGGTGTCGGTAAATGTCCGATGGTCGCCGACTGTAGCCGGTCGCGCCCTCCCGTCCAGCACGGCCAGGGCGGTGAAGAAGGCGGATCCGCCCCCGGGTAAATAGAGCGACCTGTGCCAACGCGCCGAGCGGCCTGCAAAGCCGCAGGGCCCCGTCCGACGCCTCCCGCGCCCAACGGCCGGTACCTTGCCAGCGAACTCCCGGAATTGCCACCATGAAACGCCCGTCCTCACATCTCGCCAAGCCCACCGTCCTGCTTGCCGCGGCCTTGGTCACGGCGCTCTTTGTCGCCGGCTGCGCGGTGTCGCCGAATGTCACGATCCGGCCGGTGCCGCAGGTCGACCTGCAGCGATTCGCTGGCGACTGGTATGTCATCGGCAACATCCCCACGCGGCCCGAGCGCAACGCCTTCAACGCGGTCGAGTCGTACACGCTGCAGCCCGACGGCAGGATCGCCACCCGGTTCCGTTATCGCGAAGGAGCGTTCGACGGCGAACTGAAGACGATGAACCCGGTCGGCACGGTCGTGCCCGGCACCAACAACGCGGTCTGGGGCATGCAGTTCGTCTGGCCGATCAAGGCCGAATACGTGATCGTCGACATCGACCGCGATTACCAGCTGACCATCATCGGCCGCAGCGATCGCGACTACGCGTGGATCATGGCGCGCACGCCGCAGATCTCCGAGGCCTCGTACCAGACGGCGGTGGCGCGCCTGAAGGAGCTGGGCTATTCGGTGGACGGCCTCCGCCGTGTGCCGCAGCGCTGGCCCGAGGCGCCCGCGGCGGGTGCGAAGCCGTAGCATTCGGGCACGGCCGGGAAACTGTAGCGGACGAACTCCCGGCGGCGCGAAGCTCACGCCAGGCCCCGGCACAGCCGCTAAAGTGCGCGCATATGACTGGCACCCACACGCTCCCTCCAGACCTCCAGGCCGCCATGCGTGCGCGCGACGAAGCCTTCTATGCTGTCGATCCGGCGCGTTGGGGCAAATACACCGCGAGCGACTTCACGACTGTCCAGCAGAACGGCCAGTTCATGACCCGGGCCGATCGGATCGGCAACCTCCAGACGCAGAAGCAGCGGCCCTACGTACCGCGCGAACGCGAGCAGCACGAGCAGCATGGCGACCTCGTGGTGACCCGTTTCTTCAGCGGCGGGTTGTGGGTGATGGAGGTCTGGAGGCGCATCGACGGTGCATGGGCCACCGTCATGACCCAAGCCACCACGGCGACTTCGACATCGCCCTGACCGGACGTCCATGCAGGGCCGATCAGGGCCGATGTCTTCGGCACCGTGCAAGAGTGAAATGCCAAACTTCGTCGCCACGCGGCTCGACGTGTTGACGAACCGCTCCAGCTTCGAGAAGTGAATGAACTCACCTCAAACCGACCTCTTCATCGATAAAGGGTACCTGCGGCTGGAGGGCTTCCATCCGAAGAAGCATGTCGCGGGCGTCCGGCAGAAACTGCTCGACGAACTCAAGCGGATGAAGGCGTTGCCCGGCGGAAAGAGCCCGTTGGGTTCGCTGCAGCGGCTGCCTGTCTTCCAGCAGATCGGAAAGCTCTCAGCGCTCGTGAAGGTGCCGGGCCTGCATGCGACGCTGGTGACGCCGGGGCTCATCGAGTACGTGACCCGGTTGGGCGGCCGCACCCCGGCCGTCCAGGACACGCAACTGCTGCTGTCACCACCCCAGCAAGGCGCCTCGACGCTCGAGGGGCTGAACTGGCATGTCGATATCTCCGCGAAGCCGCAGGGCCCGTTGCCGGGTGTCCAGGCCTTCTTCCTGATCGACGACGTGGCGCCCGGTGGCGGCGCGACGCTGGCGTTGGCCGGCTCGCATCGCGTCGACACGCCGGGGCGTCCCTCGGCGTCGCGCCTGCGCGAAACGCTGAAGACATCCGCAAGCATCGAGCAGAGTCTGCAGCAACTGGACATCGACATCGTCGAGATGTCGGGGCGCGCAGGCGATGTGTTCCTCATGGACCTGCGTCTCTTGCACACGCCATCGGTGAACGCGACGAAGAACGTGCGGATGATGGCGACGGCGCGCTGCTTCTTCGACGCCTGAGCGCAGCGCCGCCGCATGGCAGCGCGAGCCGACGGAGGCAGGGGCGCAAGCAGCAAGCAGGTGCACGCGCGCCCCGCTCCCCCTCTCAGACCCCTTCGATGATCCGCAGGTCCCGTTCGGCGCCGTCGCCCAGTGCAACGAGCGCGGCCTTGTAGTCGGGGCTGTCATGCGCGGCCGTCGCTTGCTCGACGCTGTCGAACTCGATCAGCACGGTGCGTTCGGACAAGCCGTGCTCGTAGACCTTGGCGGGCAGGCCGCGCGCCAGGAAGCGGCCGCCGCCGGCTGCGATTGCCGGGCCGGCGAGTTTCGCGTAGGCCGCGAGTTTGTCGGCGTCCTTGACGGCACGGTATGCACTGACCCAATAGGCTTTTGCCATGGTGATTTCTCTCTCGTAGCTGAATGGAAAAAATAGCCGGCCGACTGTAGCCGCTCGCAATGTCCGGCTCAATCGCTTCGGCGGCTCCGACCGAATGCCAAGGTCTTTTGGCAGGAACCCAGGCTTTGTTGTCATTGCCGTGCAAATGCGCAGCTCCTAGACTCGCCGCTCAATCCACCATGTCGAACAAGTCGGGCACCCTTCTTGTTGATGAATGCCTTGCATCAAGGAGCAAACCGCATGTCAAAGCTTCGATTCAGGATCTCGATGTCTCTGGACGGATTCGTCGCCGGCCCGAACCAGACTTTGCAGGAACCGCTCGGCGTGGGCGGCGAGCGCTTGCACGAATGGGTCTTTCCGCTGGAGGCCTGGCGGCGGCCGCATGGCATGGAGGGCGGCATCGCGAACGAAAGCACGCCGGTGATGGAGGAAGAACTCGCCAACATCGGGGCGACCATCATGGGCCGCAACATGTTCGGTGGCGGCCCGGGGCCATGGAACACGGCCGATCCCTGGAACGGCTGGTGGGGCGACACGCCGCCGTTCAGCCACCCGGTGTTCGTGCTGACGCATCACGCACGCGTCCCGTTGGTCATGCAGGGCGGCACGACCTTCACCTTCGTCACCGACGCGATCGAGAGCGCGCTCGACCAGGCGCGTCGCGCGGCAGGCGGAAAGGACGTCGCGCTGGCAGGCGGCGCCCGTGCTGCGCAGCAGTACCTGAAGGCCGGGCTGGTCGATGAAGCGCAGCTTCATCTGGTGCCGACGCTGCTAGGCGGCGGCGAACGCCTGTTCGACGACGTCAATGCGCTGGGCGACCTCGCCCTGGTGAAGACGGTCGCGACGCCGAACGTGGTGCACCTGAAATTCGCAAGGAAGTAGACCGGCGCGCAAGAAAGCTACCCCCGCTCCTGTCTAGCAAATTCCTGTCTGTTCCTTCCGCCCCGGCGGCTGGTGTCCGGAAGGCTTTGCAGAGGGACCTGGTGCGACGGCGTCGCGTCTCAGGCTCCAGATGCAGGCGGCAAGGCGCAGCAGGCCATCGACATTGCGGTCGTAAAACTCGCCGGTTGCATCTTCGGCCGCGATGAGTTCGGCGATATGGTCGATTGCAGCCGCCGGCGTGAAGCCCAACCCCGCGCGGGCCAGGTCCATCGACGTCATCAACACGTCAGTCTTTTGCATTTGTCGATCTCCTTGCCGATAGGGTTCAGCGAGACGGCAGCGCAGTGGCGCGCAGGATCTGGTCCGTCGCAAGCAAGAACGCACCGCCGATGGCCAACAAGATGACCCACACGGGCATCTGCAGTGCGCTGACCACTGCAAGGCCCGACGGAATCGCGCGGGGGTTGGCCGTGGTGCAGATGAAGTCCGCAGCCGCCATGCCCGTGTAGTGCATTGCGCACACGGCCACGCCCATCACGAGTGCGCCAAGGATTCGCGAGCGCCAGGTGTTCGTGTTGAACGCGAGCCACAGCGCAGCCGAAGCCGCGGCGATAGCGATCACGACAGACAACAAGACGACAGGTGTCGACCAATCGACAAAGCCGCCGAAGCGCATGCCGTGCATGCCCAGGTAGTGCATCACGGCCACCCCGCCGCCCAGAAGGGTTCCAGCCACCGCGATGCGCCGAGGGTCCTTGCGGCCCTTGGCCACATAGGAGAGCGCCGCCGAGGTCGCGACCACCGCGGCCACCAACGAGATCACCGTTTCGTACATGGAGTAGCCGACCCCCATCTTGAGGTCGATCGCGAGCATGCCCACGAAGTGCATCGACCACACGCCGATGCCCCCGAGCGCGACACCGGCAGAGATCGCGCTGTAGAAATTGATGCGGCCGTCGGAGCCGACGATCGTCCGGGCTGCGGACAGCGCGACCAGTGACCCGATGACCGCAATCGCATACGACAGGGCCACGAGGGGCACGTCATATTCGGGAACGATGGTGATGTTCATGATGCGTCGCAGACAACGTCCGGCGAAAGGTGGAAACGGGCGAAATGTACGTGCGTACTTTTGTTATCAAAAGGAACAATGTGTAAACCGGCAAATGCTTGTAAACAAGCGTGATCTAGTTGGCATGAATCAGCCCATGGCAGCCACAGACGGTCGGATCGGTCAAGAGCAACGTCCTCGCGATCGGTCGGTTGCCGTATGCCGCCGTCCCCTGCGGTCCGGTGCGCGCCTCGCTCCGACCTCGCGGCAGGGGCCGCACGTTTAGGATCGTTCGATCCAAGGGTGAAAAAAGGGAGCGCGAATGAGCAGCAAGGTCGCCGGCGCAATGCGCATCGCCGCGGCAATGACGGTGGTGGTGTCGTTGATCGCAGCGGGTTGGCTTGCCCGCTCGCCCTGGATCGTGGTGCTGGCGACGCCGGCGTTGACCGTGCTCTATGCCCTGGGCAAGTTTCGCCAGTGGCAGATGGCCTGGCGCGCCGGGGGCGTGAGGTCCGTCTGTCTGGCCCTGCTGGTGGCATTGCCCGTCCAGTTGGTCCTCGGGTACGTCTTCTACTTGATCGGGCGCGGCCTCGGGAGCCTGGTCGCACCGGCACCCGTCCTTGCGTTCGGCGCGAGCGACCTGCTGGGCGTCGGCTTCGTGTTTCTGATCGGCCTCGCATGCTCCTTCGCCATCATCAAGCTGGAAGCGAACGCCTCGGACCGTGAGGATGCCCACACCCCGACAGCCGTCGACCGCACCGCGGCCCCGACCGAAGAGGTGGAGCTCGACATCGACCCGAGACCGCTCACGCCGGATACCTTCTTCAAGTCACCCGGCTACTGGCGCCCCGACCCGTTGCGCGAGGCGCTGGAAGGTCGCGGCAAGCGTGTCGCCAAGCCGCCGCTCGCGGCCAGCGATGCGCAGATCGCCGCTGCAGAAGAACGGACGGGCTTCCGGCTGCCCGAAAGCCTGCGCGCGCTCTACCGGACGTTGGATGGCGGCTACGTAGGCGCGCTCTACGTGCCGCTCAAGCGCGATGCCGGCCCCGTCTTCGACGATTGGCGCGGCGCCTTCAGCATCGACTACTCCAGCCTGTATCCGTTGAAAGACCTTCGCACGGTCCGCGCTCATTACGAAGACTTCACCGACGATCCGGACGACATGCCCGCCCAGGCGGACACGCTGCTGGTGCTGCAGGCGCGCTATGGCGACATGACGCTGCTCGACTACGGCCAGCCGGGCGAACCACGGGTTTCGATCGTCGACTTCGCCAGGCATGGCGATCTCCCCGACATCACGTTCGAGAGCTTCGATGCCTTCTTCCAGGCACTGCGGCGGCCCAAAGAAGAAGCGCCCCGCCCTTTCGACCGGACGCTGTTTCGCAGCAAGCCGCTGGGCGACCTGTCGAAGGAAGATCGCGCGACCGCGTTCTGGGGCGAAGGCGTCCATCCTTTCGTCAACATGGCCAAGGGAAGAGACGACGGCTGGCAACCGAAGGCCGCGGCTGACGACGCATTGATCGACGAGACCGAAGCGCGGCTCGGCGTGCCGCTGCCCGAAGCGATCCGGCAGTTGTGGCGTGCGAGGAATGGCGGCAATGTCGCGTACCGGTTCCTGGAAGACGGCCCCGGAGAGTTCGAGCCTTTCGAGGAATTGGCGCCGCTGGAATACGTCGCAACGCTCGCCGAGCTTTCGAGGCGCATCGACTTCGCGCCTGGAGAAACGCCCTGGCATGCGTCGATCGCCGGTGCAGACAAGCTCGTGGTGCTGAACGCCAGGCGCGATGAACTGGTGCTGCTGGACTACCGCCGGGAAGGCGATGCGTCGCTCCTGGTGGTCGAAGATTTTGGAGACGCCGGCATCGGCAACGCACGCACCTTCGAAGACATCCGCGTGCTCATTGCGAGGCTGCGCAAGTTCGAGCGGTCGGCGTCCAGCGCAAGCTAGGCGCTGCTTAGCCGCGAACTGCCGACCATTCGCCAGGGCGAGCGACCGGTCTTCTAGCCATTCAGTACGAGAGACCCCTGCGGATATTGCTCGCACATGAAATCGACAAACGCCCGAACCTTCGGTGCAGGGAGTCGCCTCGACGTATGCAGGACCCAGAGCGCGACCTCCACCCCTGAAACCATGCCCCACTGAACCAGTTCTCCGCGCGTCAGCTGGTTCCATGCGATCGACTGCGGCATCAGGGCGGCGCCGGCGCCGGCAACCGCAGCGTCGCGAATCATCAGGAATGAAGAAAGCCTGAGCTTGGGGACCGGCTCCAGGACAAGGCGTCCGTCGTCGAGTGTCCAGTTCGTCGGTTGAAAGCTTGTGGACACGATGCTCGGAACCGGGCTGACCTTGCCGGGGGTTGGCACGGGCACAGAGGGCGCCGCCACGACCACCAATCGGTCCTTGGCAAAGCACCGGCCCACAAGGCTGCTGTCCGGGCTTGGATTGATCCGGATCGCGGCGTCGAACTGCTCCTCGACGAGGTCGACCAGGCGATCGTCCGCCACCACCTCGCATGCGACATCGGGATAAGCCGCGCAGAACTCGGCGGAGATGCGCCCCATTGCAAGCTGGGAGAACAGCACCGGCGAAGCGACACGCAGGCGCCCGCGCGGTACCGACAAGCCTTCGCGAGCGGACGTCATGGCGTCGGTCACCTCGTGCATCGGCCCTTCGGTGCGGTCCATCAGCACCTGCCCGGCTTCCGTGAGCTTGAGCCCGCGGGCGCTGCGCTCGATGAGCCGCACGCCGAGCTGCTCTTCCAGATCGGCGATGCGCCGGGACAAGGTCGCCTTCGATCTGCCGCTCGCGCGGCTTGCCTTTCCGAGGCCTCCATTCGCTGCGACGAGGGCGAAATCGGTCAATGCGTTCAGGTCCATGTGTTCCGAATTTGAAACGAGGTGTCTTCATCTTCGCATCTTCGTTTTATCGATGCAACGGCCTATCTTCTCCCCATCGCAACTTCGACATGAGGAAATTGAAATGACCACCACACAACGCGCAGTCCTGATCCGGGCTTATGGGGGTGCTGCCGCCGCCGAGATCGCCGAGATCGCAAGGCCCACCGCCGGACAGGGCCAGGTCCTGGTCCGCGTTCGGGCCGCCGGCGTGAACGGCATCGACTGGAAAGTTCGTGAAGGATTCGTCCGGGACGCTTTCCCGCTTCAACTGCCCGCCGTGCTGGGTATCGAACTCGCAGGCGTTGTCAAGGCGGTCGGGCCCGGGAGCTCACGCTTTCACGTGGGCGATCGCGTCATGGGCCCGCTTGGCGGGCTGGGTGCCTATGCCGATTTCGTGGCCGTCGACGAGGCCAACCTGGTGCGCACGCCGCAAGGGCTGGACGACGCCCATGCGGCCGGCGTCCCCGTGGCGGCCGTGGCCGCCTGGCAGAGCTTGCATCACGCGGGTCCGATCGCCGCAGGTCAGCGAATCCTGATCCACGGCGCAGCGGGAGGCCTGGGTGGCTATGCCGTGCAGTACGCCAAGCGGGCGGGCGCCGTGGTCTTCGCAACAGCGTCGACTGCGCACGTCGCGTACGTTCGCAGCCTGGGCGCAGACCACGTCATCGACTACCGGACCGAACGCTTCGAATCGGTCGCCAGTGACATCGACCTGGTGCTCGACTACGTCGGCGGCGAAGTGTTGGATCGCTCGTGGCAGGTGCTGGCGAAGGACGGCGCGATCGTCGGCACGTCATCGCCCGACATCCTTGCCCGCACGCCTGCCGGCCGTCGCGGACTGTGGTTCATGAACAAACCGGACGCGGCGCTCCTGGAACGGCTGGCGGCGGAGATCGCCCAAGGCACGCTGGTCTCGAAGCTCGACGAAGTCGTGGGCTTCAACGACCTCCCCGCGGCCATCGAACGCAATCGCACAGCCCCTCGCATCGGCAAGGTCGTCGCGGACTTCTCGCTTTGATCGCTCCTTCCCCTCTGACCGTTTCCCCCTCAACCCTGGAGATTTCCATGAGCATCCTCGTCACAGGTGCCACCGGCACCATCGGCTCCCTCGTCGTTCAAGGGCTGGCCAGCGCCGGCGCCCAAGTGAGCGCCTTCGTTCGCACACCCGGAAAGCAACGGCTTCCAGCCGGCGTCAAGGAGGTCGTCGGCGACCTGACCGACGTGCCCTCGATGCGCGCGGCGCTCTCATCGGTGCGCACGCTGTTTCTGATCAACGCCGTCACGCCCGACGAGGTGACCCAAGCCCTCGTCGCGCTGAACCTGGCACGCGAGGCTGGAATCGAGCGCATCGTCTACCTGTCGGTCATCCATGCGGACAAGTTCACCGATGTGCCGCACTTCACCGGCAAGCACACGGTCGAGCGAATGATCGAGAGCCTCGACATTCCGGCGACCATCCTCCGGCCGGCCTACTTCATGCAGAACGAACGCACGGTCCAGCAGGTGATCCAGGGCTACGGCGTCTACCCGATGCCGATTGGCTCGGCGGGCGTCGCGATGATCGATGCGCGCGACATCGCGGATGCCGCCGTCACCGAACTGCTGCGCCGCGATCGCGCGCCCGCGCCTTCACCGCGCACGATGTTGGAGCTGGTCGGGCCCGAGCTGTTGACTGGCGAGTCGGCGGCCAGGATCTGGAGTGCCGCGCTCGGTCGCGAAGTGATTTACGGTGGAGATGACGTGGCAGCCTTCGAAGCACAGATGGCCACATCGGCGCCATCCTGGCTTGCCTACGACATGCGCCTGATGATGGCCGGGATTCAGAAGTTCGGCATGCACGGCGCGGACGGCGCAGCCGATCGCCTGGAGGCCATTCTTGGCCGTCCGCTGCGCACGTACACCGACTTCGTCAAGGAGGCCACTGCCGCGCCGTAGGCGAAGCGCTTCGTACTATCGGCAAGAAGCGGTCCCTCGCGGCCGACGTTCGAAACTGAGGCAGGCAGCCGCGACGAGTTCAACCCCTGGTCTGCGGCAGTTCGTCATTTTGGATCGATGACATCGAACTCGAACTGCACCGGAGCGGAGTTTTCGACGTAGGCGCTGATGAGGTAGTGGCCGGCAGGATCGCCATCGGCCACGTCCCAAGACTTCGAGATGGTGCCGTTGTAGATCGTCAGGGTCACGTCCAGCGAAATGGTCTTGCGATCCGCCGACGTGCCGTGAGGCTGGCCACCGCTGCCCCACGTCTTCGGGGTCTCTGGCAATGTCACGCGTTCGAGAACGCGGACCTTGCCGGATTGCTGGTTGAGTCTCAGGATCCACCCGTAGTTCTGGTTGATCGTCCGTGGGACGGTTGTCGAAACCTTGAAGTCCAGCACGTCGTTGTTGGGCGCGAGCTTGAAGAGCCCAAAGACCGCATCGAGCGGGCACGCTCCATTCGCTGTGGGAGCGACGGCGCAAGCTTTGAAAACGGCGGCATTGGATTCGGCAACGGATCTTTGCGATGCCGCGTCCGTTGTTTGAGCGCCAATGTGGGTGCAAGCGAGTGCGGCGAAAAGAGCAAGAAGGCGGCGTGAATACTTCATGGCAAATGAGCCTCAGCAAGCGACTGTCAAACGATCGAACCTTGCATGTCTTGTGGAACAGGTTGGGCCAGGAGCGAGCTCGACCTTCGATGCGAGATGCGCCCGCCATGCTCTCCCTGCGACACACAGCAGCAGTTCTGCGAGCGGAATCTACTTGAATGCAAGGCTCAAGGGCTGGCGCCCGTCAACCAGGCGCAGCCGGCGGAACCCTAAGCGTGCGCTCCCGAGAACGTCCTCGCAGGGCTCCTGAGCAAGCTCACCACACTCCCGCCCAGCGCGGCCAAAGCCGCCACCCCCAGGCCCCAGTGCACGGCGCTGTGCGACGGCAGGAGCCCGAACATCAAACTCATCAACAGGCTCCCGAGCGTCAGCCCGGTGAGCCGCGCAGTGCCCTGCGCGCCACCGGCCGCGCCACTGCGTTCCTTGGGCGCCGAGAGCAGCATGTTCTGGTTGTTGGGTGTCTGGAAAAAGCCGAAGCCCAGGCCCGCGAGGCTGGTGAACACCGCGATCGGCAAGGCCGGGTGGCCGTGCAGCGGCCACACAGCGCAGAGGGCCAGGCCGGTTGCGAAGCACGCGCTGCCGGCTGCGCAGAGCCAGGCGCTCGGCACGCGCCGGGCCAGGCGTGCGGACAGCGGTGCGGCCAGCATCACGGCCAGCGGCCAGGGGGTCATCAAGAGGCCGGCGGTCACCGCGCTCTGGCCGAGTTCGTGCTGGATGTAGAACGGCAGCGCGACAAGGCTCGCCATCTGTCCGGTGAAGCAGCACACGGAGGCGACGATCGAGACCCGGAAGGAATGCACGCGCAGCAGGTCGAGCGGGATCAACGGCGCGGCCTTCGGCATCTCGCGCCGCACCAGCAGCACCATGCAGACGGCCGACAACACGAGCAGCGCGCCGCCGTGCAACGGGTGCATCACGAGCCGGTCGCTCCCGAGCACGAAAGAGGCGAACATGACCGCATTCAGCGCGATGCTCCACGCGTCGATGGGGCGCTCCGAGCGGGGCGCAAGCGCCGGACCCGGCAACCCTGCGCAGGCGGCCAGCACAAGCAGGCCGATCGGCAGGTTCACCGCGAAGAGCCACGGCCAGCTCGCCGCGGAAAGTATGAAAGCGCCAAGGGTGGGCCCGGCCGCTGAAGCGGCCGCGACGGCGAGCGCGTTCCAGCCGATCGAGCGCGCCAGCAATCGACGCGGGTAAGTGAAGCGCAGCAGCGCCAACCCAAGGGGCATGACCGCCGCACTGCCCAGGCCCTGGAGGCACCTCGCGGCCACGAGCCATGGCATCGAGGGGGCCAGCGCGCACAACACCGACGCCGCGGTGAACAGCGCGACGCCGCCCGCGAACACGCGCCGGTACCCGAACCGCTCCCCGACGGCAGAAGCCGGCAAGAGGAACATGACCACGGCCAGCTGGTAGGCGGTGATGATCCAGACGGCATCGGCGGGTGTCGCCTGCAGTTGCTCGGCAATGCCCGGCAGCGCGATGTTGGCGATGGCGCCATCGAGCACGACCAGCACGCCCGCGCCCAGGATCGCGGCGACGGCCGCGAAGCGCCGCGGCAGAGGCAGGCCGTCGGCGTCGTTCACCGCCTGGGTTTCGACGGTGCGGGCAATGGCGAGGGAAGCGTTCGATCGAAGGGTGGAGGTCAGCATGATTGGACGACTGGTGGAGGCACGCTCTATCGCGTCAGGTCAGCTTAGGACTGCGTGCGCGGCTTGCACAGCGCGCGGCGCGCAGCTTGTTCCTGCATGCGGCGCCTGCTGGAATCGGCGCTGCCGTGCTAGGTTCGGGCATGCCGACAGATGCCGACCTGAACCTGCTGTTTGCGCTCAACGCACTTCTTTCCGAGGGCAGCGTCGCGAAAGCTGCCGAGCGCCTGGGCCTGAGCGAGTCGGCCATGAGCCGTGCGCTCGCACGGTTGCGCGAATCGACCGGCGACCAGTTGCTCGTGCGCGCAGGCCGCGCCATGGTGCTCACGCCGCATGCGGAGGCACTGCGCGATCGCGTGAGAGACCTCGTGCAGGAGTCGCGCGCGGTGCTCCAACCCGCCGGCGCGAGCATGGACCCGCGCACGCTCCGGCACCGCTTCACCATACGGGCCAACGATGGTTTCATCGAGGCCTTCGCGCATCAGCTGGTGGCTCGCGCCGCGCACGAGGCGCCCGGCGTTCGCCTGCGCTTCGCGCCCAAGCCCGACAAGGACGTCCGGCCCCTGCGCGAGGGGCTGCTCGACCTGGATGTCGGCGTTCTCGGCGAGTCGGGCCCGGAGGTGCGCGTGCAGGCGCTGTATCGCGACCACTTCATCGCGGTGGTGCGGCAGGGCCATCCCCTGCTCGCGGAACCCGAAGTCACTGCCGAGCGCTACGCCGCCTGCGACCACGTGGTCACTTCACGCCACGGCCGGACCGTGGGGCCGGTGGACGACGCGCTCGCAGCGATGGCCCTGGTGCGCAACACCGCGGTCGTGGTGCCCAGCTTCGGCACCGCGTTGTCGATCGCGGCCGCGACCGACCTGGTGGCGTTGATACCGTCCTCGTATTTCGAGCACCTGCGGGCGAAGGGCACGCTGTGCGCGATTCCGCTGCCGATGCCCACGGCGCAGATCACCGTGTCGCAGATGTGGCACCCGCGCCTGGACCGGGACCCTGCGCACCGGTGGCTGCGGGGCCTGGTGCTGGAGGTGTGCCGGCCGCGGAGCGAGCAGGCCGGGGCGCCGTAACCGCATACCCGGCCTCGGTGGGCATCTGCCTATGATCCCGGCATCGAACACCAGGAGACAAACCATGGCCGCCCGCTACCCCCTCGCCGAACTCAAGGACCTGCCTGAAGACATCCGCACCGCGATCCTCGCCGTGCAGGAGAAGGCGGGCTTCGTGCCCAACGTGTTTCTCGGCCTCGCGCGCCGCCCTGCCGAGTGGCGCGCCTTCTTCGCGTACCACGACGCGCTGATGCTCAAGGAAGAAGGCTCGCTCACCAAGGGCGACCGCGAAATGATCGTGACCACCACCAGCGCGGCCAACCAGTGCCTCTACTGCGTGGTGGCGCACGGCGCGCTGCTGCGCATCTACGAGAAGAAGCCGCTGGTCGCGGACCAGGTGGCGGTGAACTACCGCAAGGCCGACATCACGCCGCGCCAGCGCGCGATGCTCGACTTTGCAATGAAGGTCTGCGACCGCTCGCACGAGATCGACGACAGCGACTTTCCGCCGTTGCATGCCCACGGCTTCGACGACGAGGACATCTGGGACATCGCGGCCATCACCGCGTTCTTCGGGCTGAGCAACCGGCTCGCGAGCTTCAGCGGCATGCAGCCGAACAACGAGTTCTTCCTGATGGGACGGCTGCCGCGCGAGAAGAAGTAAAGGCCTGCGTCCGGCGAGGCGCGAGTCGGCGTGCTCGGCTCTCGCCGAAGAGAAATCCGTTCACGCCGAGCTCGTCGAAGCGCCGCGCGAGGCTTCGACAAGGTCAGCCCGAACGGTTCGACATCAGGCCTTCGCGCGGCACGACGCCAGCGCGTCCAGCGCGGGCTTGTAGGTGGGAGTGTTCACGTCCATCATGCCCAGCACCGTGTGATAGAGGTTGTCGTGCGTGAGCGGCGCATCGAGCCCCGCTTCCATGCAAGAGCGCGAGAGCTTGCGGCGCTCGCTCATGCCTTCGCTGAACCAGGTGACCATCGGCACGTGCTTCTGCGCCTCGGGCGCGAAGCTGTACGGCACGCCGTGCAGGAAAAGGCCGTATTCGCCCAGCGATTCGCCGTGGTCGCTCACGTAGAGCATCGCCGGGTCGTATTGCTTCGACTGCGTCTTGAGCCAGTCGATGGTGTCGGCGAGAAAGCGGTCGGTCTGCACGATGGAGTTGTCGTAGACGTTCATCAGCTCGTTGTGCCCGCACTCGGCCAGCGCATTGGTCCTGCACTCGGGCGAGAAGCGCTTCACGTCGGGCGCCGAGCGCTTGTAGTAGGCCGGGCCGTGGCTGCCCATCTGGTGCATCACCAGCACCACGCCCTTGGCGCGGCGTTCGGCCGGCAGCGCCGCGATGCGCGCGTCCAGGTTCTTGAGCATCACCTCGTCCAGGCACTCGTCGCCGTCGCACAGCGCCTTCCTGGTGGCCGCGTCGAGCCCGTCGAAGGCCGATGCGTTGGGGATGCGGGTGCACACGTCCTTGCAGCCGGCCTGGTTGTCGAGCCAGAGCACGGCCAGGCCCGATGCCTGCAGCACGTCGACCAGGTTCTCGTAGTCGTCCTTGCGCGATTCGTAGCCCTGCTTGCCCAGCGGCGAGAACATGCACGGCACCGAGGCCAGCGTGTTGGTGCCGCACGAATGCACGTCGCGATAGCTCAGCACCCCGCGCTTGGCCAGCTCGGGCGTGGTGTCGCGTGCATAGCCGTTGAGGGCGAAGTGATCGGCCCGCGCCGTTTCGCCCACCACGACCACGAACATCGGCGGGCGCACCTGGGCCGCGTAGCTCGCGCCGAGCGAGGTGCCGGCGGTGATGGGAATCAGCTTGCCGCTGCGCTTGAAGAGCGGCTTGATGAACACGGCGCCCGTCGAGTAGAGGCTCGCGATCGGATTCATCATGTAGCGCAGGTGAACGTTGTTGCGCATGAGCGGCGCGAGCTGCCGGTTCATCGCCACGCCGGTGCCCAGCGCCACCACCACCGCCAGCAGCAGCAAGGCCGCGTTGCGCCAGAGCTTGGAGAGAAAGCGCATCGGCGCGATGCGCACGCGCCAGATCAGCAGGCCCGCGGGCAATGCGACGAGCAGCACGTTGAAGGCCATGCGCCAGCTCAGCAGGTCGCGCGCTTCGTTCGGATCGGTCTGCAATGCGTTGGCGATCATGGTCGGGTCCATGACGACGCGGTACTCCAGCATGTAGTGCTGCGCCACGGCGGACAGCAGCACCACCGCGAACCACAGCGGCTTGAGCCAGCGCGACCAGGCCGTGAGCGAGAGCATGGCCACCGTGCCGCACAGCGTGAGCAGGCTCATGGCAATGACCGTCGGCAGATAAGTGCTGGGCGCCCCGCCGATGCGGGCCAGTTCGTTCCACAGCGGCCAGTTGGTGGCCAGCACCAGGTACAGGCCGATGCCGAGCACGACCAGCCCGGCGGAGCGCGGGCGTGCGAGCCATTGGTCCAGGCGCATCCACAGCGCGCCGGCCAAGGAAAAGTGTGGTGCCGATGCCTCGGCAAAAGCGGCGCGATGCGCAGGTGCGGGCTCGATACGCGAAAAGGACATGCAGCGACTGTAGGGACGCTGCCTGAAAGGAGCCTGAACTCGCCGTTCAGGCCGTGTTCAGGCTCGCCGAGCGCGTGCGCGCCTGCGGCGGGCCGGCATCCTGGCCATGGCCAGGCCCAACGGACGGCTCACGCCGCGCTCGACCATGATCGACACCAGCGCGCCCAGGAGCACGGCGGCGGCCACGTCCGAGGGGAAGTGCAGCCCCAGATAAAGGCGGCTCCACCCCACCACTGCCGCCACGACGAGCGCAGCCAGCATGGGTGCGCGCTGCGGCAGGCACCACAGCGAGAAAGCGGCAGCAAAGGTCGTGGCCGTATGCAGGCTCGGAAAGCCCGGCCGCGCGCCCTGTGGCGCCCACTGGATGCCCAGGCCGTAGGCCGCGGGCCTGGGGAACGGCAGCGCCGAGCGGAACACGTTCACGATGACCCACGTGGCGAGCACGCTCACCAGCGCGGTGAAGAGCGCGTAGCGCCAGCGCTTGTCGACCATCGCGCCCGCAACGATCGTCAGGGCCAGCAGGGCTGGCAGCACCTCGGAGGCGAAACGGGCGAACTCGATGAGCCACAGCGCCGCCGAAGCGTCCGCGTTGAGCCATCCGAACAGGGCGAAATCAAGTGCTTGCATGAAGGGGCGCTGCAGACTCGGGCAGCTTCCGGTGGTTCGGGCGCGTCACAGCGACGTCGGTGGCGAACCCCACGGCCCAGCAGACCCACGCGGTCCAGAGCGTGTGGCTCATGTAGTGGGCGCCACGCAATTGCTGCGACAACCCCAGCGCCAGGCCGGCGACCACCGCCACGCCCAGCCAGATGAACGCCGCGCGGGTGGACACCCGGCGCAGCACGAAATACCCGCCGACGTAGGCGAATGCGGCCGAGGCATGCCCGGCCGGAAAACACCCGCCCGCCCCGCCGTCGCTCACGCCCCACGACCAGTGCGAGACGTAGCGCGCCACGCCGCCGAACTCCTTCAGGTCCCAAGGACAGCTGGTGTCGCTGAAATGCTTGATGAGGCTCACGGCCACGACCGAGGCCAGCACGGTCGCAGCCAGCTGCACCCGCTCCCGCGTCGCGAGCTTGCGCAGCACGCCGACCGGCCAGCGAATGGCCACGAACAGGCCGATCACCAGCAACCAGCTGAGGTCGCGGGCACCCGCGTGCATCACATGGACGAGGAAGGGGTTCTCGCGCCACGGAAAACCCATCGGCGTGCCGGCCAGGCGCGCCAGCAGTAGGTCGCCGCGGGTGGCGTCCCAGATCATCAGTGCGACCAATGCAAGCAAAGTCAGGACTCCGGGACGGAGATTCGCGGTGCGTGTCATAAAAAACCAGGCTTCGACAAAACTGGCGCGAGCCTACGTTCGCGAAATGAACCCAGTCTGAAGCGACCTGAACGAATCCTGACGCGGCCCTCCGGCCACCCCGCGGGCGCTAGACTTCGTGTTTTTCGAGAGACACACCGCGTGCGCATATTGCTTGTCGAAGATGACAGTTCCTTGGCAGATGCCGTGTGCAGCTATCTGGTCGCCAAGGCATTCGTCGTCGATGTGGCGCCCAGCCTTGCCGATGCGCGCGGTGCCCTGCTCTCGGTGCAATACGCGGCGGTGCTTCTCGACCTGCACCTGGGCGACGGCGACGGCCTGTCGCTGCTGCCGCAGGTGCGTGCGCTGCGCGAGCCTCCCATCGTCATCGTGCTCACGGCGCGCGACCAGGTCACCGACCGCATCCGCGGCCTGGACGCCGGCGCCGACGACTACCTCATCAAGCCCTACGACCCCGCCGAACTGCTCGCACGGCTGCGCGCGGTGGAGCGCCGGCGCAGCGCCAACACCTCGCCCGTGCTGCAGTTCGGCACGCTGGAAATCGACCTCGCCCACGACCGGGTGCGCAAGGACGGCAGCCCCGTCGTGCTCACCCAGAAGGAATGGGCGCTGCTGCGCGTGATGGCCACGCGGCCCGAGCGCATCCACACGCGCGAGAACCTGGCCGATGCGCTCTACGGCTTCGGCGACGAGGCCGACAGCAACACGCTGGAGGTCTTCATCAGCCGCTTGCGCCGCAAGCTCGGCAAGAGCCACATCCAGACGCTGCGCGGCCTGGGCTACCGGCTGTCGTTCTCGGCGGACGACGAGGAATGAGCGCCCTGCAATCGGCGAGTTCCGGCCGTGGTCGCGACTCGCTCGCCGGGCGCCTGACGCGCACCCTCATCCTGTGGGTCGGCGGCGTGTGGCTCCTGTGCGTGTTCGCCGTCGTCTGGTATGTGGACCGCGAGATCAACCACAACTTCGACAACGAACTGGTCGAGGTGTCGCACCGCATGTTCGACATGGCCGTGCAGGAGCTCGACAAGCTGCAGCACAAGGGCGCAGCCGTTCCGAGCACGCCGCTGGTGGCACCCAAGCAGCTCTTCTCCGAAGACGCGGTGATGTACCAGGTGGTCGACATCCACGAGCACGTGCTGCTGCGTTCGGCCGAAGCGCCGATCGATGCCTTCGACGTGCCGCTGGCCGCGGGCTTCGCGAACAACCAGACATGGCGCATCTACACCGTGCGGCATCCGACGCTCGGCCTGTACTTCCAGGTGGCCGACCCGCTCGACGAGCGCCGCCGCGCGCTGAACCGCACCTTGTTCGGCCTGATCATTCCGCTCGGCGCGGTGCTGCCTCTCCTCGCGCTGGTGCTGCGCAACGTGGCGCGCACCGAGCTGCGCGTGCTGCAGCAGCTCGCGGGCGAGATCGAAAAGCGCAGCGGCACCGATCTGCGCCCGATCACCCTGCCGGGCCTGCCGCAGGAGCTGCGCTCCGTGGGCGACCACGTCAACAGCCTGCTGGAGCGGCTCGCGCAATCGCTCGACGTGGAACGCGCGCTCGCGGCCAACGCGGCGCACGAGCTGCGCACGCCGCTGGCCGCCGCGCGCCTGCGTCTGCAGACCGCGCTCGACCATGACCTGAAGCGCGACGACGTGCAGGGCGCGCTGCAGGCACTGCAGATGCTGAGCCATCGCACCGAGAAGCTGCTGCAGCTGTCGCGCGCGGAATCTGGCGCATCGCTCACGCGCGCACGGGTCGACCTCGTGCAGCTGGCGGGCACCGTGGCGCAGGAGTTCTGGCAAGACCCGCTGAACAGCGAACGCCTGAAGCTCAAGGTGCCGGACAGCGTGGCGCCGGTGGCGTTCGGCGATGTCGACGCGCTGGCGATCGCGCTGCGCAACCTTGTTGAGAACTCATTGCGCTACGGCGGTGGCGGGCGCGTGGTGATCGAGGTGACGACGCCCTGCACGCTGGTGGTGCGGGACTTCGGTGCCGGCGTCAGCGCAGCGCAGTTGCAGACGCTGCAGCAGCGCCACGTTCGACACAGCTCGGACCGGGCAGGCTACGGACTCGGGCTTTCGATCGTCGGCACGATCGTCGAGAAGCACAACGCGAAGCTTGAACTCGCGTCGCCGCCGGCAGGGGCGGCGCAGGGGTTCGAGGCGCGGATCGTGTTGCGGCCGGCCTGAACGGTCGCTCGGCACCGCCAGCATTTCATCTGGCCTGAAGTTTCTGCAAACCCTGCGCAACGAGGTGGTGGCGCCGGTACCGCATTGGATGCCCGGTCTTTTGCCTTATGAAATACCGCTCCCACTTATTAGCAGTTGAAGAATTTAAATAACAATTCAGCAGGGCTGATCTGCGGGATTGCGCGACGCCATCTGAACTCTTTGTGAAAAATTGCCTTAGCGCCCTCCCGGCGACGTATTAGTCTGGGCCGTTCGCGTTTGCGAATGTTTTTATCAAAAAAGTTGAAGCAATTAGATGACGAAGAATATTGAAAATTTGCAGGCAATTGCCGTAGGGCCATCAATCAATTTGAAATCAATCTCCCAAGATGTCGCGCCAAGGCTTCACGACGTGATCATCAGGGAGAAAGAGCGTCTTTCAGAATTCCTGCACTGGCCGAGGTACA
The DNA here is from genome assembly GCF_000834655.1 of Variovorax paradoxus. GTDB lineage: Bacteria > Pseudomonadota > Gammaproteobacteria > Burkholderiales > Burkholderiaceae_C > Variovorax > Variovorax paradoxus_F. Next base: position 47,514 of record NZ_JXQQ01000007.1, on the reverse strand, counting down.
TAAACAGCCTCGACGACACGATCAGGTTTTGCGCAACTTCCGAAAAATCCTTCGGAAACTCCAATGCCATCTATATCGCCGAATTCAACGGCGAGCTTGCCGGAGTCATATCTTTCAATAATCTTGATTTCGCCAACGGCATTGGCGACATAGGATATTGGCTCGCCGGCAATCACGAGAAAAAAGGCATCGTTTCGAACGCGGTCGAAGCGCTTATCGGGGCATATGCCGGAAGCCGGCTAATCCGGCGCTTCGTCATCAAATGCGCTTCCCGGAATCGACCGAGCCGCGCCGTTGCCGAGCGTCTGGGATTCAAATTCGAAGGAACGCTCGAGCAGGCGGAAAAGATCGGCAACGAGTATCTGGACCAGAGGATCTACGCAAGGATCGTCTGATCGTTCGTCTCATGCCGCGATCCCGGCCTACTCGCTGACCAGCGCACGCAGCCAGTCGGGCAACGTCAACGCCTTCTGCTTCGGAAAATCCACCCAGATGGTCGTCGCGCCGCCCGCTGCGCAGATCACATCGGGCGCCTCTTCGCGCGCCATCGTGCCCCAGGTCTCGAAGGTGGCGCGCTTCGGGTCGCTCACGTACATCTTCAACAGCACGTTGCCCGGGTATTCGATCTGCCGGTAGAAATTGCAGAAGGCATTGACGATCACCATGCCCTCGCCGCCCGGCTCGGGCTTGAAGCCGATGGAACGCATCCAGTCGATGCGGGCGGTTTCCAGGTAGCGAAAGTAGGTGCCGTTGTTCAGGTGGCCCATGGCGTCCATGTCGCCCCAGCGGACGGGGATCGACATTTCGTACACGAGCTTCTTCTTTTCGGGGATTTCGAATTTCATCGGTGCGCCTTGATGGATGCGAGGATGCCCAGCACGAACAGCAGCGCCGCCAGCCATTCGGTGGCTTGCGGCCAGCGGCCGTCCCAGACGAAGGAATAGAGCAAGGCGAACAGCGTCTCGCTCACGATCAGTTGGCCGCACAGGCTCGCCGAGAGGCGCTGGCTGGCGATGTTCCAGAGGATGGTCGCGAGCCACGACGAGCCGAAGCCGCCCGCCAGCGCGATCCAGACGAAGAGCGTGCCGTCGGGGCGCGACCGCAGCGTGGCCATGTCGCTCCCCGCCGCGACCCACAGCAGGAGAGCGCCCAGGCCGGTCGCGATGCCGAGCCAGTTGGCCCAGTCGGTCGCGTTGAGTTCGGCATGGCGCTGCAGCCATTTCGCGTTGAGCAGGCCGTAGATCGTCCAGCTCACCATCGAGCACAGCGCGAGCGCGATGCCCCAGCCGAATCGCGCGCCGTTGCCGCCCGCGCCATGCTGCGTCGACCATGCGCCCCAGATCATCAGCGCGATGCCCGCGCCCGTGAGCAGGAGCCCCGGCAGCAGCGCGCGCATCTGCAGGCCCGCGGGCCGGCCGAGCAGCATCATCCAGACGGGAATCGTGCCGATGATGAGGCTGGGCACCTCGGTGCCGGCCGCCGCGATGCCGAAGGCCAGCAGCAGGTAGTAGCCGCTGAAGCCCAGCACGCTGAGCCCGAGCGCCGCGAGCGCCTGCCGGCCGTTGGGCCAGCGCACGGCGGCAGGCCGCGCGAACACCGCGAGTCCCGAGATCGCGCCGAACACCGCGAAGCGAGCGGCCGTGATGTCGACCATGCCGAAGTGGCCGACCATGCGCGGCGCCACGAACACCAGGCCCCAGAGCGCGCCCGCGCCCAGGCCGGCTGCGATGCCGATCCAGGCGCGCGGAGTCAGACCGCGAACCCGTCGTCGGCCGCGATGACGGCACCATTCACGAAATGGCTCTGGCCGCTGGCCAGCAGCACGATCAGGCCGTCCAGGTCTTCGGCCTTGCCCACGCGCTTGCGCGGCAGGATGCTCACCAGCCTGGCGCCGGCCTCGGTGGTCCAGAGTTCTTCGTTGAGCTCGGTGGCGATGTAGCCCGGGCACAGCGCATTCACGTTGATGCCGAAGCGGCCCCACTCGAGCGCCATGGCCTTGGTCATCTGCACCACCGCGGCCTTGCTCATGCCGTAGGCGCCGATGTTGGATACCGCCTTGAGCGCGGCCACCGAGGCGATGTTGATGATGCGCCCGCCGATGTAGGTGCCCGGCGCCGAACCGTTGGCGCGCGCCAGCATGCGCTTGCCCACTTCCTGCGCAACGAAGAAGGCGCCCTTGAGGTTGGTGTCGAAGATGAAGTCGTAGTCGTCGGGCGTCACGTCCTGCAGCTTGTTGCGGATGTTGACGCCCGAGTTGTTGACCAGGACGTCGATCGGGCCGACCTCGGTCTCGGCGCGTGCCACGGCGGCCTTGATGCTGCCGTGGTCGGTCACGTCGAGCTCGACCACGTGGGCGTCGCCCCCCTCGCCCTCGATGCGGGCGCGCAGCTCCTTGAGTTTTTCGACCCGGCGGCTGGCCAGGACCACCGCGGCACCGGCGCGCGCCAGCGTTTTCGCGAACTGGGCCCCGAGGCCGCTGGAGGCGCCGGTGACGAAGGCCACGCGGCCCGAAAGATCGATGCTGTAAGCCATGGGAGAACGTTCCTGGGTGGGTCCTGGAGAGTCGCGCAGGTGACGTGCTGCGCTCCCCCTAAAATGTTTCGCGCCCTCGTAGCGTCCGAGCCTCAAAACATTATCGACCAGACCCCACATGACCCACGACGAAATCCTTGCCCAGTTCGGCCCTCGCGAAGCCATGGAATACGACGTGGTCGTGGTCGGCGGCGGCCCGGCGGGCCTCTCGACCGCGATCCGCCTGAAGCAGCTGGCGGCCCAGCACGAAAAGGAGATCTCGGTCGTTGTGCTCGAGAAGGGCTCCGAGCCCGGCGCGCACATCCTCTCGGGCGCCATCATGGACCCGCGCGCGCTGAACGAACTGCTGCCCGACTGGAAGGACCTGGGCGCCCCGCTCAACCAGCCGGTCACCGACGACGCGATGGTGTTCCTCGGCGAGAAGTCCGGCTTGCGCACGCCCAACGCATTCCTGCCGGCGTGCTTCCAGAACCACGGCAACTACATCATCAGCCTGGGCGCCTTCACCAAGTGGCTGGCGCAGCAGGCCGAGAACCTGGGCGTCGAGATCTTCCCGGGCTTCCCGGCCGCCGAAGTGCTCTACAACGAGAACGGCTCGGTGCGCGGCGTGGCCACCGGCAACATGGGTGTCGGCAAGGACGGCGAACCGACCGAGAACTTCCAGCTCGGCATGGAACTGCTGGGCAAGTACACGGTGTTTGCCGAAGGCGCACGCGGCCACCTGGGCCGCCAGCTCATCGCCAGGTTCAAGCTCGACGAAGGCCGCGACCCGCAGACCTACGGCCTGGGCGTGAAGGAAGTGTGGGAAATCGACCCCAAGCGCCACCAGCCCGGCTTCGTGCTGCACACCGCCGGCTGGCCGATGAAGAGCGACACCTACGGCGGCGCGTTCCTCTATCACATGGAGGACAACAAGGTCACGATGGGCTTCATCACCGGGCTGGACTACAGCAACCCGTACCTCAGCCCCTTCGAGGAAATGCAGCGCTGGAAGCTGCACCCCAACATCCGCTGGTACCTCGAAGGCGACGAAGCCAAGGGCATCAAGCCGGCCAAGCGCATCGGCTACGGTGCGCGCGCCATCACGGCGGGCGGCCTGCTGTCGCTGCCCAAGACGGTGTTCCCGGGCGGCGCGCTGGTCGGCTGCGAGGCCGGCTACCTGAACGTGAGCCGCATCAAGGGCAGCCATGCCGCCATCAAGACCGGTATGCTGGCCGCCGAAGCCGCCTTCGATGCGGTGCAGGCCGGCCGCCAGCACGACGAGCTCACGGCCTACCCGGCCGCGTTCGAGAAGAGCTGGCTGCACGCCGAGCTGAAGAAGTCGCGCAACTTCAAGGCGTGGTTCAAGAAGGGCCTGGGCGTCGCCACCCTCATGAACGGCATCGAGCAGTGGCTCCTGAAGGGCAACATCCCCTGGACCCTGCGCCGCACCAAGCCCGACCACCTGTACCTCAAGCCCGCGGCCGAGTGCAAGCCCATCGTCTACCCGAAGCCGGACGGCAAGCTCACCTTCGACCGGCTCTCCAGCGTGTTCATCAGCAACACCAACCACGAAGAGCAGCAACCGGCCCACCTGACGCTCAAGGATGCGACGGTGCCGGTCAACATCAACCTCGAGAAGTTCGCCGGCCCCGAGAGCCGCTACTGCCCGGCCGGCGTCTACGAGTTCGTGGGCACCGAAGACGGCAAGCAGCGCCTGCAGATCAACGCGCAGAACTGCGTGCACTGCAAGACCTGCGACATCAAGGATCCGACGCAGAACATCGTGTGGGTGACGCCTGAAGGCGGCGGCGGTCCGAACTACGTGGGCATGTAAGGCGCCCGCGCACCGTTTCTGCAAGCCCTCTCCGGAGGGCTTTTTCGTTGGTGCAGCCACGCATGCGGCGAAGCGCCCAGGCTGGATTCGTGGCGTGCGTGCGGGCGTTTTCTCGGGTGGCGTCCGTGAAACTCCCGACACGGCGAAGCGCCCGGTTGCGGCATAGTCGAATGCGCCTGACGCATTCCTGACCCCGACCACATTCCCCCCGGAGACACCATGAAACTCGGCCACATCGCCGCCGCCTGCCTTTCGCTCGCCCTGGGCAGCTCTGCCCTCGCCCAACAACCGACGGTGCTGAAGATCGGCTACGCGACCTCCAAGGAGTCGCACTACGGCGTGGGCTCCACGGTGTTCTGCGACGAGGTCGAGAAAGGCACGCAAGGCCGCTTCAAGTGCCAGCACTTCGCCAACTCGGCCCTGGGCGGCGAACGCGAGCAGATCGAGGCGATCCAGCTGGGCACGCAGGACCTGGTGAACACCTCGACCGGCCCCGTGGGCAACTTCGTGCCCGAGGTCAAGATCGTCGACATCCCCTTCCTCTTTCGCGACTACGACCACGCGCGCAAGGTGATGGACGGCCCGATCGGCCAGGACATCCTCACGAAGTTCCCGAGCAAGGGCATCATCGCGCTCGCCTGGACGGAGAACGGCTTCCGCCACATGACGAACAGCAAGCGCGACATCGTCAAGCCCGGCGATGCCGCCGGCCTGAAGATGCGCACCATGGAGAACAAGGTGCACATGGACGGCTACCGCACCTTCGGCATCCTGCCGACGCCGATGGCCTTCCCCGAACTCTTCGGCGCGCTGCAGCAGGGCACGGTCGACGGGCAGGAGAACCCGATTCCGGTGATCCTGGCGTCCAAGTTCTCGCAGGTGCAGAAGCACCTCTCGCTCACGGGACACGTGTACTCGCCCGCCCTGCTGCTGCTCTCGCCGAAGGTGTGGAACAAGCTCTCGGATGCCGACAAGAAGGTCTTCGTCGATGCCGCCAAGAAGGCCGCCGTGGCCCAGCGCAAGAAGGTCAACGACGACGAGAACAACGGCATCGCGCAGCTCGAGAAGGACGGCATGAAGGTCACCAAGACCGTCGACGGCGCGGCCTTCCGCGAAGCCCTGAAGCCGGCCTATGCGGGCTACGCCAAGGAGTTCGGCGCGGACAACATCAAGAAGATCACGGACGTCCAGTAAGCCTCGCGCGCCAGATCCCAACCGTTCACGCTGAGCCTGTCGAAGCGCCACGCAAGGCTTCGACAAGCTCAGCCCGAACGGTTTTTTTGCTTTGCTTCCTGCTAGAACCGAGAACAACAACGTGCAAGCCTTCGAGCGCTACTTTCTCGCCGCCAACCGCTGGGCGCTGATTCTTCTGCTGGCCGCCATGTCGGTCATCATCTTCACCAACGTCGTCATGCGCTACACCACGAGCAATTCGCTCGAATGGGCCGAAGAGGTCTCGCGCCACATGATGATCTGGCTCACCTTCCTCGGCGCCGGGCCGGTGCTGCGCTACGGCGGCCACATCGCGGTGGAGAACCTGCAGGACGCCCTGCCGCGCGCGGGCGCGATCGCGGTGCGCGCCTTCGTCGCCGCGCTGCTCTTCGCCTTCTTCGGCTTCATGGTCTGGTACGGGTGGCTCTACATGCAGCGCACGATGTTCCAGCTCACCGCCGTCACGCAGATTCCGTTCGCCTACATCTACAGCGCCATGCTGTTCGGCGGCGTGCTCCTGATCGTGCACTGGCTCCTGGTGGTGCGGGGCTACGTGCTGCGGCGCGAGTTCGCGTCCGACGACCACTTCGACGCCAACGCCTCGGCGTCGCTGTAAGGAGAACGACCATGGATGCCAGCATCGTTCTCATCGTCTCGGCCTGCATTTTCCTGGCCATCGGCGTGCCCGTGGCCTTTGCGCTCGGGCTCTCCACCGTCACCACGCTCATCCTTGCGGAGAACTATCCGCTGATGGTGCTGCTGAAGGAAACCTTCACCGGCATCGACAGCTTTCCGCTGATGGCCGTGCCCTTCTTCATCCTGGCGGCCGAGCTCATGAGCGGCGGCTCGCTCACCGAGGTGCTGCTGCGCTTCGCGGGCCAGTTCGTCGGCCACCGGCGCGGGGGCCTGGGCTACACCAACGTGGTGTCGCTCACCTTCTTCTCGGGCATCTCGGGCTCGGCGCTCGCCGATGCGGCGGGACCGGGGTCGATGCTCATCAAGATGATGGACAAGGCCGGCTACGACCGCTCGTACGCGGCGGCGCTCACGGCCTCCACCGCGATCGTGGGGCCGATCATTCCGCCCTCGATCATCATGATCATCTATGCGCTGCAGGACGAGAGCGTGTCGGTGGGCACGCTGTTCGCAGCCGGCATCCTGCCGGGCATCCTGATCGCGGTGGCGATGTGCGTGGTGAACTTCTACGTCTCGAAAAAGCGCAACTACAAGGGCGACGGGCAGACGCCGCCGCTGCGCGAGATCCTCATCACGACCTGGAAGGCGATTCCCGCGATCCTGTTGCCGGTGGTCATCCTGGGCGGCATGCGCGCCGGCTGGTTCACGCCCACCGAAGCCTCGGTGGTGGCGGTGTTCTACGCGCTGGTGTGCGGCAAGTTCGTCTACCGCACGCTCGAGTGGAAGATGCTGCCCGACATCCTCTCGCGCTCGGCCCTGCTGTCGGCCTCGGTGCTGATCATCATCGGCCTGTCGGCCTCGTTCGCATGGGTGCTGACCATCGAGGGCATTCCACAGCAGATGGCCGAATGGCTCATCGGCATGAACCTCTCGCCGTGGATGTTCCTCATCATCGTCAACGTCTTCCTGCTGCTCTTCGGCATCTTTATCGAGCCGCTGCCGGGCGTGATGGTGCTGGCGCCGATCCTCGCGCCGGTGGCGATCAAGCTGGGCGTGGACCCGGTGCACTTCGCGATGATCGTGATCTTCAACCTCACGCTCGGGATGATCACGCCGCCGGTGGGCGGCCTGCTGTTCGTGACCTGCAACGTGTCGAAGGTGCCGATGTCGGCGCTGGTGAAGGAGCTGGTGCCGTTCCTCTGGGCGCATGGCGCGGTGCTGATGATCCTCACCTTCGTGCCGGCGCTGAGCACCTGGCTGCCGCGGGCGCTCGGGTTCAAGTAGCGGCGCCCCTGCCGCTCTTGCCTCGGGTTCGCTGCCAGAATCGGCGCCACGCCAACAACAGACATCCGAGGGAACCGCACCATGAACCGACTCGTCGCCTGCCTGCTCGCCGCAGGGCTGCTCTCCACAGCCGCATTGGCGGCCCCGCCCTCAGCGACGGCACCCGCGCCCGCCGCCTCGGCTGCCGCTGCAACGCCAGCACCTGCCCCGGCGCCTGCGGCCGCTCCTGCAGCGGCCCCGTCCACCGGCATCGCCGAAGTCGAAACCGCGGTGCGCGCCTGGGCTGCCGCCTGGTCGGCCCGCGACGTGGATCGCTACCTCGCGGCCTACGCCCCCGACTTCACGCCCGCCAGGAAGCAGGACAGGAAGCGCTGGGAGGCCGAGCGGCGCACGCGCATCGCCAACAAGTCGGCGATCAGCGTCGCGGTCGAAGACCTCGTCATCAGCGTCAGCGGCCAGACCGCCAGCGCGCGCTTCAAGCAGGTCTACAGCGCCGACAAGCTCAAGAGCACCGACCGCAAGACCCTGGAATTGCAGCGCGTGGGCGACAAGTGGCTGATCCGCAAGGAAAGCACCGGCGCCTGAAGATTCGAGCGTTTGCCAAGGTGGCGGTGGTGAATTCCCCTGTAAGTCAAACAGGTTCATGAAGATGTCACCACCTGCAACGATGCTGCAGCCTTCGATCTCCGAAAGCTGTGGCCGCCATGTTTCCCACCAAGACCGACAAGGCACGCGACGAACTCCAGGCCGGGCAGCGCACGCTCAGCCAGCGTGAACGCGCCCTGCTGCTGATGGCCGACGGCCGGCGCTCGCTGACCGATTTCAGCCCGCTGTTCGCGAACCGCATCGAAGCGGAGCAGGCGATCCAGGCGCTGATGAGCAAGGGGTACCTGCAGGACGCGCGCCCGGCCGCCCCTGCCGCGGCGCGTTCTCCAACCCAGGCTGCACAGCCGCCTGCCTCGGCCACCCCGCCCGAACCGGTGCCTGCGGCCAACCCGATCCAGCTCACGACCACAGCCGACAACTTCGACGGCAAGCGCTCGCTGGCCACCACGCGGATGTTCCTGTTCGACATGTGCGAGCGCATGTTCGTGCGGCGCGACCCCAAGTTCGCCCTGCAGATGCGCGACGCCCTGCGCGAGGCGCGCGACCGTGAAGCGATGCTGACCATCGCCGCGCTGATGCTGAGCGAAATCGAGAAGTCGGCCGGTGCGGAGCGAGCCGAATCGCTGCGCGAGCGCATCGAGCGGCTGCTGCCGCCGGCCGAAGTGGTGCATTGACGGCGCGGCCCCGGGTCTTTGCGATCCACTACACTCGGCGGGGTCAGGAGAGAGCCCCGCGCGACGGGGCCGCCGAAGGCGCAGGGGATTCCCGAACGCTCAGGCAAAAGGACTGACAAGGCGCCGGTTCACACCGGCGTTTCCTTGCTGGAGAGAGGCCGTTGCAGGCATGCATTGCACCGGCCCACCGAAGGAGCAAACCCCGATCGTGGGGCGAATCTCTCAGGTAAAGCGGACAGCAGGGGTGGCCCGTGGCGTTGCAGCCATGGATTTCGACTGCCCCTTTGGAGTGCCCCGTGGCTGCTTCTTCCGCTTCCGATACCCCAGGTACCCCACTTCTCAAGACGCCGCTGTACGACCTCCACGTGGAGCTCGGCGCCCGCCTGGTGCCGTTCGCCGGCTATTCCATGCCCGTGCAGTACCCCGCGGGCCTCATGGCCGAGCACAAGCACACGCGCGATGCGGCGGGCCTTTTCGACATCTCGCACATGGGCCAGCTGCGCCTCGTCGGCCCTGACGCCGCCGCCGCCTTCGAAACGCTGATGCCCGTCGACGTGATCGACCTGCCCGCCGGCAAGCAGCGCTACGGACTCCTGCTGAACGACGACGGCGGCATCCTCGATGACCTGATGTTCTTCAACGAGGGCCACGGTTCGATCTTCGTGATCGTGAACGGCGCCTGCAAGGTGGCCGACATCGCGCACATCCAGCAGAAGATCGGCGCGCGCTGCGAGGTGCAGCCCCTGCCCGACCATGCACTGCTCGCGCTGCAGGGCCCGCAGGCCGCGGCCACATTGGCACGCCTCTCGCCCGGCATCGAGCGCTTCGTGTTCATGACGGGCGGTGCGGTGCAGATCGGCGGCATCGCGGCCTTCGTCACGCGCAGCGGCTACACGGGTGAAGACGGCTTCGAGATCTCCGTGGCCGCCAAGGACGCCGACGCCCTCGCCCGCCTGCTGCTGGCCCAGCCCGAGGTCAAGCCCATCGGCCTGGGCGCGCGCAATTCGCTGCGCCTCGAAGCAGGCCTGTGCCTCTACGGCAACGACATCGACACCACCACCACGCCGGTCGAGGCCTCGCTCAACTGGGCGATCCAGAAGGTGCGCCGAACCGGCGGTGCGCGCGAAGGCGGCTTCCCGGGCGCGGCAAAGATCCTCGCCCAACTCGCCGCCACGACGGCAGGCGCCGCCGGCCACACCGACCACGACACCTTGAAGCGCAAGCGCGTCGGCCTCGTTGCGCTGGAACGCATTCCGGTGCGCGACGGCACGGTGCTGCAATCGTTCGAAGGCCAGGACATCGGCATCGTCACCAGCGGCCTGCTCGGCCCGAGCGCCGACCGCTGCGTCGCGATGGGCTACGTGGCCATCGCGTTCTCCGAGCCCGGCACGCGCGTGCAGGCCATCGTGCGCGGCAAGCCGGTGCCGATGGAGGTCTCGACCATGCCCTTCGTGCCGACCCGCTACTACCGGGGCTGAGCGCGGCTAGGCTCTGGCCCCCGATCATCATTTTTTCCACGAGGAGTTTTCCCATGAGCATCAAGTACACCAAGGACCATGAGTGGGTCTCGGCCGAAGGCGACGCCGCAACCGTCGGCATCACCGTGCATGCGCAGGACGCGCTGGGCGACGTCGTGTTCGTCGACCTGCCCGAAGTCGGCAAGACTTTTGCGCAAGGCGAAGTGGCCGGCGTCGTCGAATCGGTAAAGGCCGCGGCCGATGTGTTCATGCCCGTCTCGGGCGAAATCACCGAGGTGAACGAAGCGCTGCGCGCCGACCCTTCGCTCGCCAACAGCGACCCGCTGGCCAGCGGCTGGTTCTTCAAGGTCAAGCTGAGCGAGCCCGCACAGCTCGACGCGCTCCTCGACGCGGCCACCTACGACAAGTTCGCCGCCGAATCCTGAAAATGCTTGCCCCTCGGCTTGCCACTTCGTGTGCTTCGCCCTTCCCCCTGGGGAAGGCGCGGCCCGCCTTGGGGCGGCCCGGCGGCGACCGCTGAGTCCTTCTTCTTTTCCACGCTGATCCATCACGCCATGCCGATTCCCGCCCTTCCCTCTTTGCAAGAACTAGAGAACGCCGAAGAATTTCTCGCCCGCCACATCGGCATCGATGCGGCGGACGAGGCGCGCATGCTGCCGGTGATCGGCTCGGAAACGCGGGCGGAGCTCATCGACGGCATCGTGCCCGCGGCCATCCGCCGCGCGAAGCCGATGCGCCTGCCGGCCCCGGTGACCGAGGCCGAGGCGCTGGCCGAGCTGAAGGCGATGGCGTCCAAGAACAAGGTGTTCAAGAGCTTCATCGGCCAGGGCTACTACGGCACGCACACGCCGGGCGTCATCTTGCGCAACGTGCTGGAGAACCCCGCCTGGTACACCGCGTACACGCCCTACCAGGCCGAGATTTCGCAGGGCCGCATGGAGGCGCTCCTCAACTTCCAGACGATGGTGTGCGACCTCACGGGCATGGCCATCGCCAACGCATCGATGCTCGACGAAGCCACGGCTGCGGCCGAGGCGATGACGCTGGCCAAGCGCAGCGTCAAGAGCAAGAGCAACGTGTTCCTGGTGTCGGGCGACTGCCATCCGCAGACCATCGAGGTCATCAAGACGCGCGCCGCGCCGCTGGGCATCGAGGTCAAGGTGAGCACCGCTTCCGAGACGCTTCCGCACCTCATGGTGAGCGGCGAATTCTTCGGCGTGCTCGCGCAGTACCCCGCCACCACCGGCCACGTGCACGACCTGCGTCCGCTCGCGGGCCACGCCCATCAATGCGATGCCGCGTTCTGCGTGGCCGCCGACCTGCTGGCGCTGACGCTGCTCGCGCCGCCCGGCGAATGGGATGCCGACATCGTCTGCGGCACCACCCAGCGCTTCGGCATGCCGCTGTGCAACGGCGGCCCGCACGCCGCCTACCTGGCCTGCCGCGATTCGTTCAAGCGGTCGCTGCCGGGCCGCCTGGTCGGCGTGAGCGTCGATTCGCACGGCCAGCCCGCCTACCGCCTCGCGCTGCAGACGCGCGAGCAGCACATCCGCCGCGAGAAGGCCACCTCCAACATCTGTACCGCGCAGGTGCTGCCGGCCGTCGTGGCCAGCATGTACGCCGTGTACCACGGACCCGATGGGCTCACGCGCATCGCGCAGCGCGTGGCGGCGCTCACCGCCATCCTCTCGAAGGGCCTGTCGCAGATGGGCCGCGAGCCGGTCAACACCACCGCGTTCGACTCGCTCACGATCCGCACCGGCGACGACACGGCCGCGATCATCGAGCGCGCGCAGGCCGCCAGCGTCAACCTGCGCCAGCGGCTGCAGCAGCACCTGGGCATCTCGCTGGACGAGACCACCACGCGCGCCGACGTCGAAACCCTGTGGGCCCTGTTCGTGCCCGCCGGCACCGCGATGCCGCGCTTCGACGACCTGGCCGCGAACACCACGCCGCTGATTCCCGAAGACCTGCGCCGCGCCAGCGCCTTCCTCACGCACCCGGTGTTCAACACGCACAAGAGCGAGACCGCGATGCTGCGCTACATCCGCAGCCTCTCGGACAAGGACCTCGCGCTCGACCGCAGCATGATCCCGCTGGGCAGCTGCACGATGAAGCTCAACGCGACCAGCGAGATGATCCCGATCACCTGGCCCGAGTTCGCGAACATCCACCCCTTCGCACCCGCCGAGCAGCAGCTGGGCTATGCGCAGCTCGACGCGCAACTGCGCGCATGGCTGTGCGAAGCAACCGGCTACGCGGGCATCAGCCTGCAGCCCAACGCGGGCTCGCAGGGCGAGTACGCGGGCCTCCTGGCCATCCGCTCGTTCCACGAAGCCAAGGGCCAGGGCCACCGCAACATCTGCCTGATTCCCTCGTCGGCGCACGGCACCAACCCCGCGAGCGCGCAGATGGTGGGCCTGCAGGTGGTGGTGACGGCCTGCGACGCGCAGGGCAACGTCGACATGGACGACCTCAAGCGCGCCTGCGAGAAGCACAGCGCCAACCTGGCCGCGGTGATGATCACCTACCCCAGCACGCACGGCGTGTTCGAGACGCGCGTGAAGGAGCTCTGCGAGCTCGTGCACGAACACGGCGGCCGCGTGTACGTCGATGGCGCCAACATGAATGCGCTGGTCGGCGTGGCCGCGCCGGGCGAATTCGGCGGCGACGTGAGCCACCTGAACCTGCACAAGACCTTCTGCATCCCGCACGGCGGCGGCGGCCCGGGCGTGGGGCCCGTCTGCGTGGTCGAAGACCTCGTGCCGTACCTGCCGGGCCATGCGACTGCCGGCGTCGCATCGAACGGCGTCGGTGCTGTTTCCGCTGCGCCGCTGGGCAACGCGGCCGTGCTGCCGATCAGCTGGATGTACTGCCGCATGATGGGCGCCAAGGGCCTGCAGGCCGCGACCGAAACGGCCATCCTGAGCGCCAACTACATCAGCGCGCGCCTGAAGGACCACTACCCCACGCTGTACGCGAGCCCCAACGGGCATGTGGCGCACGAGTGCATCCTGGACCTGCGCCCGCTGAAGGACACGAGTGGCGTCACCGCCGAAGACGTGGCCAAGCGCCTCATCGACTACGGCTTCCACGCGCCTACGCTGAGCTTTCCCGTGCCCGGCACGCTGATGGTGGAGCCGACCGAGAGCGAGCCGCTGGTCGAGCTCGACCGCTTCATCGACGCGATGATCGCCATCCGCGGCGAGATCCGCCGCATCGAAGAAGGCGTGTGGCCGAAGGAAGACAACCCGCTCAAGCACGCACCGCACACCGCGGCCAGCCTGCTGGGCACCGAATGGGCGCACCCCTACTCGCGCGAGCTCGGCGCGTTCCCGCTGGCCGAACTCAAGCTGGCCAAGTACTGGCCGCCGATCGGCCGCGTGGACAACGTCTACGGCGACCGCAACCTGTTCTGCAGCTGCGTGCCGGTGGGCGAATACGAAGAAACGGAAGCGGCCCGGGCCTGAAGGCGGGGCGCTGCGGCCCCTGCCCGATCAGCCTTCGCGGCGGTACATCGCCCACTTCACGGTGAGGATGTCCGCGGCGATCTTGGCCGCGTTGACGCCTGCGTAGGTTTCGGTGGTGTCGAATTCGAACGCCTCCTGGTAGCGCTTGACCTGCGCATAGTCGCGGTCGAAGGTCATCGGACCCATGAGCTCCGCGGGGTTCACGCCCACGGGCAGCGCCAGGAATTTCTCGGGATCGGTAGCACTCTGGTAGAGGTCGACGCTCAGCAGGCTCATACGGGTGTCCTCGAAATTTTTGAAGGTCGATCCATCATCTGCGGCCTTCCCGCCGCCCGCAATCGGCCTGCGCCTACATGGCGCGCGGCCTCGCAACCCGACTCGGCGATTCAGGGCTGCTTCTTCTTCGCGAGTTCGCCGGTGGCGATCTGCTGGCGGAAGCCCCGCAGGCTGGCCTTCACCTTGCGCTCGTTCTCCGGTCCCATGCGCACCATGATCTTCTGGCCCGAGGACATCGACTCCAGCTTCGGATCGACGTACTCGTAGCGCACCCAGGGGCGCTGCGAGGGCACGTCGCCCTTCACCTCGACCAGCCGCACCTGCACCGGGCCGCTGGGCTCGGGCGCCTGCAGCAGGTTGTCGATCACCGCGATGAGCCGGTCGTTGAAGTAGCGGCCCGGAAAGCCCAGCTCCTCGTACGCCTCCTGGAACAGCGGATAGAGCTTGGCGTACACCGTCGCCGCCTTGGCCGGATCGACCGTCTCGGCCATCAGCACGACACCGTTGTAGCGCGCCGCGTTGTTTGCGGCGATGGTCTGCGTGCCGCCCTGCGGACCTTCGGTGATGAAGCGCTGCCCCGTGGGCTGCACCGGCCATGCGCTGGCGGGCGCCTGCTCGCGCGCGAGGTTGTCGACCGTGGCCACGAAGCGGCGCACGATGCCGTCCGAGCGCAGGTAAGCCGAGGCGTTCTTGCCGCCGATCAGCTCGCTCAAGGCCTTCATCACGCGCGAATCGGATTCCGCGAGCGCGGGCAGTGCGGCATCGGGCGGTGCCAGTGCATCGACGGGGTTCTGCGGGCCCGTGGGCTCGGCGGCCGCGGGCGGCGTGGCGGGCCTGTCGTCCGGCGCCGCGGCCACCGGGGTGGGCTCGGGCGCCTTCTGCTGTTGCTGCTGGTACCAGCGCCAGCCGAAGAAGGCGGCTGCCAGCACCACCAGGCCGATGACGACGATCGTGCCGATCGGCGTCTCGCGGCGGGGCCGGAATTCGGGGGCGTCCCTGGAACCGGGAGATTCGTTGTCGGTCATGGCGGCACGTTCCTTTTTGCTGAAGGCTGTGTGATGCAACGGATCGGTCGATGTTGCATCAATCGCCACGCCATCACGCCACAAGCTCGTAACGCCTTGTGACGCAAGGCGCCGCCTGCGCGAAGGTTCAGGCCGGCGCGCTGAGTGCCTGCAGCCACGCGATCGAGCCCTGCAGCTCGGCCGGGCGGATCTCGTGCGCGCCCGGAAAGTCCGAGCCCGACAGCGCCAGCGGCAGCGTGCGTGCCAGCTCGCGCGTGACCTGCGCCGCGCCCGGCGGAATCACGTTGTCGGCGCTGCCGTGGCTCACCCACAGCGCCTTGCCCTCGAAGGCCTCGGGCGGCGCGATGTGCGGCACCACCTGCGAGAGCAGCCGGCTGTGCCACACCATCGCGGCCCGCAGCTTGGCAGGCTGCGTGAGCAGCAGCGACAGCGCCATGATCCCGCCCTGGCTGAAGCCGCCCACCACGATGCGCTCGGGCGGCACGCCCAGCTGCTGCGCGGCCGACTCGATCATCTCGCCGACGAGGAAGCGGCTCTCGCGCTCCTGCGCTTCGTCGATCTGCCGCTCGCCGTTGGGCAGCACGCCGAATTCGAACCACGCATAGGCATCGGGCGACAGCACGTACGGCGCACGCAGGCTCAGCACATGGAACTGCGGCGGCATCAGTCGTGCGAGGCCGAACAGGTCCTGCTCGTTGCTGCCCACGCCGTGCATCAGCACCAGCAACCAGGGCTCGCGCACGTTGGCCTGTGCGCTGTGTTCGAGAAACTTGAGGGGCAGGTGAAGTTGGGTCATGCGATGCGTTCAGAGGGATGCGTGAAAACCTTGGGCGAGCGCGCGCGTCACTTCGGCGGCCGGCAACTCGCGGCAGCCGGTGGCGTTCTGCCCCGACCAGAGCGGCGAGAAGTCGCCGCTGCCCTTCGCCTCGGCCTTGGCGCGCAACGGCGCGATGCCCGAGGTGGCGAGCGGAAACTCGGGCGCCGCCGCGCCGATGGGCCCCAGCTCGCGCATCACGCGATTGACGATGCCGCGCGCGGGCCGGCCGGTGAAGAGGTTGGTGAGCGCGGTGTGCCGTGCCGCCTCGCTCTTGAGCGCCGCGCGATGGATCGCGCTGGTCGTGGCCTCGGGCGTCAGCATGTAGGCGGTGCCGACCTGCACACCGGCGGCGCCGAGCGCCATGGCCGCAGCCACGCCATGCGCATCGGCAATGCCGCCGGCCGCGATCACCGGCACCTTCACCGCGCGCACCAGCTGCGGCAGCAGCGCGAAGGTGCCGAGCTGCCTGGTGAGGTCGTGCGAGAGGAAGTGGCCGCGGTGCCCACCCGCTTCGAGGCCCTGCGCGATGACCGCGTCGGCGCCGTGCGCCTCGAGCCACAGCGCTTCTTCGACCGTGGTGGCCGAGGCCAACACCTTCGCGCCCCAGCCGCGCACGCGGGCGAGCAGCTCCTCAGGTGGCAGCCCGAAATGGAAGCTCACCACCGGCGGCTCGAACTCGGCCAGCAAGTCGGCCACGTCGGCGCTGAAGGGGTTGCGACCCGGGCCGGTCGGGATGCTTGCCGCATCGATGCCATGCTCGGTGTAGTAAGGCGCGAGCGCAGCACGCCAGGTGGCTTCGCGCTCGGTGCTCGGCACGGGCGGCGTGTGGCAGAAGAAGTTGACGTTGTAGGGCTTGTCCGTTCCGGCACGGATCGCCGCGAGTTCGCTGCGCATCACATCGGGGCCCAGCATGGCGCAGGGCAGCGAGCCGAGCCCGCCGGCGTTGCTGACCGCGATGGCCATGGCGCTGACCTGGATGCCGGCCATCGGCGCCTGGATAAGGGGGAGTTCGGTGCCGAGGAGTTGCTGCAGCGTGGTCATGGGCGAGGTCCTTGCATGTCGGGAGCCGGCGATTGTCTCGCCAACGCCGCAAGCGCGGCACCCGCGGGGTCATCGGCGCGCGCTTCCGGTGCGCCAGGTGCCGCTGGCGCAGGCGCTAACCGTTCTTGTGGAGCGCCCCGGCCTTGTGGATCGCCTTCTTGCCGGACTTGCTGCTGCGCACTTCGAACTCCGGATCGTCTTTCGTCGCCTTCGCCGTGTGCCCCTTCACGTGCGCGGTACCCGTCACCTTGCGCGTCACCACGCCGGTCGTCTTTCCTTGGGAGGTGTTCCAGGCGACCTTGTCGCCCGCCTTCGGCTCAGTCTTCATGTGCGTTGCCTCGTGAATGCCTGCGATCAGAACAGTCTCGGCATGCAGGCGCGAGGACGGCGTCGCGACGGCCGACGAAAGGCGTAGGACGGTGCCGTCAGCGAGATCCAGGTCCGCGCCCCGAAACTGCGATCGGCGCCGCGCAGCGTTCGCCGCGCGTCTTGAGCAGCAGGTGCGGACCGACGTGCTGTGAGCGCACGCCGTCGAGGGTGAGATGCGCGGTGATGGCGCGCACTGCCTTGCCCTCTGCCGTCTTTTTATTCTTCGCTAGTCCACTCCACCTGCACGCCCAGGCTGCGCAGGTTCTCCACGAAGCGCGGATGCGCGCGGCGGATCGGTGTTGCGTTGCGGATCTCAGAGCGCCCCTCGATGCTCGCGGCCACCATGAAGAGCGCGATCGCCACGCGGATGATGTACGGGCTCTCCACCACCGCCGGCGTCAGCGGATTGCCGCCGAAGGTGATGAGCCGGTGCGGGTCGGACGAGAACACGTGCGCGCCGAACTTGGAGAGCTCGCCGGTCCAGCCCAGCGCGCCGTCGTACACCTTGTTCCAGAACATCGCGTTGCCCTGCGCGCGCACGCCCAGCGCGATGAAGATGGGCAGCAGGTCGACCGGAAAGTAAGGCCATGGCGCCGCCTCGACCTTGGTAAGCACGTTGCTCGTGAACGGCGTCTGCACCTTCAGCGGGCCGGTGCGGATGGCGCGCGACCAGCCGTCCGAGTGCTCGATGCGCACGCCGAATTTGGCGAAGGTGCGGTCCAGCAGCGGAAAGTTCGCGGGCGCGCTGTTGCGCACGATCACGTCGCCGTCGGTGATGGCGCCGAGCGCGAGGAAGGTCGTGATCTCGTGAAAGTCCTCGTCGAAGCGGAACTCGCCGCCCGTGAGCGCGCCGCCGCCGTGCACCGTCACGCGCGAGGTGCCAATGCCCTCGATGCGCACGCCGATCATCGCCATGAAGCGGCAGAACTCCTGCACGTGCGGCTCCGAGGCGGCGTTGGTGAGCGTCGATGTGCCGTCGGCCGCGGCCGCGCACAGCACGAAGTTCTCGGTGGTCGTGACCGAGGCGTAGTCGAGCCAGTGGTCGGTGGGCGTCAGGCGCCCGGCGCTGCGCACGAGCAGCGACCCCTCGGTGCGTTCCACCTGGCCGCCGAAGCGCTGGAACACCTCCACGTGCGGATCGATCTCGCGCACGCCCAGCGTGCAGCCCTTGACGTTGTCCTCCAGCCGCGCAACGCCGAAGCGCGCGAGCAGCGGCGGTACCAGCATGATCGACGAGCGCATCTCTTCGGGCAGCCGATGCAGCGCGGCGTCGAACGCGGTCTCGCGGTGGTGCAGCTCGAGCGTGCCGGTGGCGTGGTCCATGTTCACGTCGCTGCCGAGGGTGCGGAAGATGTCCAGGATCTTGCGCACGTCGGTGATGTCGGGCACGCCGAGCAACCGCAGCGGCTCGTTGGTGAGCAAGGTGGCGCAGAGCACCGGCAGCACGGCGTTCTTGTTGGCGGAGGGGGTGATGCGGCCGCGGAGCGGCGTGCCGCCGTGCACGATGAGGTTGGACATGAAGGTGCGGAGGTGCGGAAAAACGAAAAAAGGCAGGGAGCCCTGGCAGGCGGGAAAGGATCGCGGACCGTCCGCAACCGGTGACGGGACTTTAGCTTCCGCCGACGGCGATCTCGCTCCGAATAGTTGTAAGAACTTTGGCTGCAACGGAGCAATCGGCGCTGTCTCGCCCGTCCAACAGCAACAAATTCGGAGGAATGTCTCATCGCCTGGACATGTAGCAAGTTGTACGATTTCGTATCTCTTGTCACAACTTAAAACCACCGCGATGCCCACGTTCGAAGAAAACGGGCGCACTGCGCGCTCCGCGCAGCCACGCCCTACCGCCCGCCCCCTGTTTGCTTCGTCGGCCACTGCGCTTGCAGTCGCCCTGCTCGCCGCGGCGCCGCAGATTGCAAGTGCCGCGAACGAGTGCGGACCGGACGGCGCAGGGCAGGACGCCCTCACCTGCTCGGACCCGAGCTACCCCACCGGGATCACGTACGCCAACTCCAACGGATTGACGCTCAACCTGAACCAGGCAGGCATGGTCGTCACGGGCAGCGTGTCGCTCTCGACGCTCGTCGGCCCGATCGCCCCCCGGCTCACCGTCAATGTGAACAACGTCGACTCGATCACCTCTGCCGGCTCGGCCGTCTCGGTTGCCACCTCGGCGGCCGGAGGGCTCGCCCTGGTCAACGTCCACACCGGAGCGCTCACCACCACCGGCAACGTGGCCACGGTGTCGGCGAACGGCGGCGGCGCGGGTGCCGATGCCGAGGTCACGCTCACTGGGGGCCAGGTCTTCAACACCGGCACCGGGGGCGGGCTCCTGGCATCGACAGCCGGCGTTGCGGGAACCGGCAACGCCGCCGTCGCGATCATCGGCGGCACCGTGCAGACGTCCGGCACGGCCGCCGCGTCGGTCATCTCGGGACCGAACCACACCGGCACGTCGAGCGTCAGCATGAGCGGCGGCTCCGTGCTGTCCTCGGCAGCGAACGGGCTGGCGGCGACGACCGCCGGCAAGGGCCTCGCGCAGGTGCAGGTGACCGGTGGCACCGTCGCTGCCACCGGCGCCAACGGCGACGGCATCTTCGCTTCCAGCAAAGCCGGCACGTTCGCGGTGGACGTGACGGGCGGCACCGTCACCGGCGGGGGCCTTCGCGGCGCGGCGATCCACATGTCGGCGGCGGCCGGCGGCACGGTCAGCATCGGCGCGGGCGCGGTCATCGACGGCAGCGCCTCCGGCGTCTCGATTCGCGATGGCGATGCCAACCGCGACGGCGTCGACGAAATCGGCGGCAACTCAATCATCAACACCGCGGGCACCCTCAACGGCGCCGTGCTCCTGGGCGGGGGCACCGACACGCTCAACGTGACCGGCGGCACGATCAACGGCAACATCGCCGGCGACGGCGTCGACACGCTCGCCTTCAACGTCGGCGGAGGCACGTTCACCCACGGCGCGGCCTTCGGCATCACCGGCATGAGCGCCGTCGTCATGAACTCGGGCACCGTGCAGCTGGACGGCACCATCGCCGACGCCAGCTCCGTGACCGTGAACGGCGGCACCCTCGTGCTCGGCGGCACCAACAGCTACACGGGCGGCACCTTCCTCAACGGCGGCGTGCTGTCGGTGGCGAAGGACGCCAACCTCGGCGATGCGGCCGGCGCGCTCGATTTCGACGGCGGCACACTGCGCACCTCGGCCGATTTCTCGACGGCGCGCACCGTCGTGCTCGGCGCCGGCGGCGGCACCTTCCAGACCGATGCCAACCTCGCGGTGTCCAGCGGCATCACGGGCGCGGGCAGCCTCACCAAGACCGGCGCCGGCGTGCTGACGCTTTCCGGCACAAACACCTATGGCGGTTCCACGAATATCGCCCAAGGCACGCTGCGCGCGGGCGCCGCGGGCACTTTCAACGCCGCTTCGGCGCACAACGTGGCGACCGGCGCAACGCTCGACCTCGCGGGCTTCAACCAGGCCGTCGCGTCGCTGGCCAACAGCGGCACCGTCTCGCTCGTGGGCGCCGCGGCGGGCACGACGCTCACGGTCAACGGCAACTACGTCGGCAACAACGGCGTGCTGAAGCTGGGCACGGCACTGAATGCCGCCGGCCCGTCGGACCGCCTCGTGATCGACGGCGGCACCGCCACCGGCAGGACCAGCTTGCAGGTCACCAACCTCGGCGGCCTGGGCGCGCTCACGAGCGGCAACGGCATCGAGGTGATCACCGCGCAGAACGGCGCGACCACCACCGCGCAGACCACCAAAGACGCCTTCTCGCTGGCCGGCGGCCACGTGGATGCCGGCGCTTATGAATACCGCCTGTACGCGGCCGATGCGGCCGGCGCGGGCGAGAACTGGTTCCTGCGCTCGACCGCCATCCCCGTCACGCCGCCGGCGACGCCCGGCGCCCCCGTGGTGCCGGTGATCGCCTACCGCGCGGAGGCCTCGCTCTACGCGGCGCTGCCGAGCCAGCTGCGCCAGGGCAACCTCGCGATGCTGGCCGACCTGCGCAAGCGCGTGGGCGACGACGACGTGCAAGGCACCGCCACCACGCCGACCGGCTCGGACCGTCGCGCGTGGGCCCGCGTGCTCTCCACCGATATCGACATCCAGCAAGGCGGAACCGTGTCGCCCACGAGCAAGGGGCGCCTCACGGGCTTCCAGGCCGGCACCGACCTGCTGGCCACGCCCAACGTGCGCGCCGGCCTCTACGTCGGCCAGCTCGACGGCGATGCAACGGTCAACGGCTTCGCCAGCGGCGTGAACAACCTGCGCACCGGCCGCAACGACCTGCGCAGCCAGTACGTGGGTGTCTACGGCACCTTCACCGCCGACAGCGGCCTGTACGCCGACGTCGTGGTGCAGTCGGGCCGCCATCGCTACACCGTCGAGCCAATGCTCGGTGGCGGCATCGGCGGCAAGGGCAACAGCCTGTTGGGCTCGATCGAAGTGGGCCAGTCGTTCGCGCTGGGCGGAAGCGGCTGGGCCATCGAGCCGCAGCTGCAGCTGATTCACCAGCACATGGACCTGAGCGATTCCGCCATCCTCGGCGCGGTGGTTCAGCCCGAAGCCGACAGCGGCTGGATCGCGCGCGCAGGGGTTCGCGTGAAGGGCCAGATCGACACCGGCATCGGTGCGCTGCAGCCCTACGGCCGCTTCAACGTCTACCGCACGTCGAGCGGCACGGACATCGCGCGCTTCGTCAACGGTGCGACGCGCACGGGCATCGAGGCACCGACCGGTGGCACGAGCACCGAACTGGCCGGCGGCTTCACGCTGGCGCTCGGCCAGACGACCAGCCTCTACGGCGAAATCGGCAAGTTGTGGTCTTCGGGCGGCGACGCCAGGGTCAAGAGCTCGATCAACGGCTCGCTGGGCGTTCGCGTGAAGTGGTGAGCGCAGGCGGTTTGCATCGCCAAGGCGTGCCGCATGACGCCGGACCTGCAAAGCGTCACGCCTCGAGCGCCAGGTGCGCGCAGAGGCGACCAGGTCCCGGACCTCGCGCGAGCGGTGGATATCTCTTGCCAAGGTCCTGACACGAGCTCATGACGAGGTACGTATTTCGTTCGTTCCTCATTGGGCAATCTGTATTTTTTGATGAGGAACGACAGGATGAATCTGTATTACAGAACGGTGTGGAGCGAGGGCTTGGGCGCCGGCGTGGCGGCGGCCGAAAACGCGAGGGCGCCGCGAAGCGGTGGCGCGCGCGGTGCACGTGGTGCACGTGGTTCGCGGCGCACCGCCACCGCCAGCGCGGCCCTGGCACTCGTCGCAGTGGCCGTCGGCGGCGCAGCACAGGCTGCGACCTTCAGCGTCGCCAACGAGGCCCAGTTGATCGCGGCCATCGATGCCGCCAACGCCAGTGCGGACCCGACCTCGGTCATCACCGTCACCAAGGCCTTCACGGTCACGACGCCGCTCCCGCAGATCAAGGCGAATGTGACGGTCAATAGCGCTGCCATTGCCACCACCATCGGCTCGGCCGCCGGCGCGTCGCTGGACGTCCAGGCCGGCGCGAGCTACCAGAGCACCGCCGCGATACGCGTGGGCAACGTGGCCGCCACGAGCGGCACCCTCGTCGCCCAGGGCAGCGGCGCTTCCGTCGCGGCATCCGTGCTGCAGACCGGGCCCGGGCTGGCCACCATCCGGGTGCTCGACGGGGCGAGCGTCGTCACCGCCGGCAACGCGGAGCTGGGCGGCAACAACGCGGCATCCAACAAGGGCGTCACGAACATCGTGGTGAGCGGCAACGGCTCCACGCTGAACATCGGCACGGGCTACTACCAGCACGACGGCTCGCTCCAGGCCTCCGGCGGCGCCAAGGTCGAGGCCAACGTGATGCAGCTGGGCCTGAGCGTGGGCGATGTGTTCACGGGCGTGGTGACGGGCGCGGGCACCGTCGTCGGAACCCGGTCCGGCATCCTCACGCTGGGCGGCTACGGCACGGCGAACGTGACCGTGGGCGACGGGGCGATCATCAAGTCGAACAATGGCGGCTCCATGCTCGTCCTGGCCAGCCAGCCGGGCAGCACCGCAACGCTGAACATCGGGGCAGCGGCGGGCGACGCACCCGCCGCTCCAGGCATCGTGAACGCGCTGAACGTCAACGGCGGCGCCGGCAAGGCGACGCTGAACTTCAACCACGATGCCAGCGCCTACGAGTTCGCGGTGCCGATCACCGGATCGACCGCGGTCAACCAGGTCGGCAGCGGCACGACGGTGCTCACGGGCAACAGCACCTACGGCGGCGGCACCAACATCGCCGCGGGCACCCTGCAGGTGGGCAATGGCGGCACCACCGGCTCGTTCTTCGGCAACGTCACCAACAACGCCGCGCTGGTCGTCAATCGCAAGGATGCCTTCACCCTCGCGGTCAACATCAGCGGCGCCGGCACCGTGCAGCAACTGGGCACCGGCACCACGACGCTGGTCGGGACCAGCACCTACACCGGCGGCACCACCGTCGAGGCCGGCCGCCTCGCGGCCGGCAGCGCGGGCGCCTTCGCGCAGAACACCGCCTACACCGTCAACGGCGGCACGCTGGACCTTGGCAACTGGGACCTCGCGGCATCCAGCCTCTCGGGCACCGGCGGCACCGTGGCGCTGAACGCCCGGACCTTCACTGCCAACCAGGCCGGCGACAGCACCTACGCCGGCGCCATCACCGGCACGGGCGGCCTCGTCAAGGATGGCGCCGGCGCCCTCACGCTCTCGGGCGGCAGCAAGTACAGCGGTGCCACCACCGTGGCCGGTGGCACCCTGCGCGCCAGCGCGGCGAACGTGCTCAGCGGCGCGAGCGCGTTCAACGTCGCCGCAGGCGCCACGCTCGACCTGGCCGGCAACAGCCAGACCATCGCCTCGGTGACCAACGGCGGCACCGTCTCGCTGATGGGCGCCGCGCCCGGCACCACGCTCACCGTTACCGGCCCGTGGGTGGGCAACGGCGGCACCCTGCGCCTGGGCACGGCGCTGGGCGGCAGCGCGAGCGCGAGCGACCGCCTCGTCCTGAGCGGCGCCACGGCCGTCGCGAGCGGCACGACGAATGTGCAGGTCACCAACCTCACCGGCCTGGGCGCGCTCACCACCGGCAATGGCATCGAGGTGATCAGCGCGATCAACGGCGCCACCACCACCGCGCAGACCGGCAAGAGCGCCTTCGCGCTGGCCGGCGGCCACGTCGACGCGGGCGCCTACGAGTACCGCCTGCACGCGGCAGACGCGAGCGGCGCGGGCGAGAACTGGTACCTGCGCTCGTCGATCACCGTCACTCCGCCGGTGGACCCGGGCAACCCGGGCTCGCCCGGCACGCCCACCACGCCGGTGTCGCCCATCGCGCCCATCGTGATCCCGACCTATCGCGCGGAAGCCTCGCTCTACGCGGCGCTGCCGAGCCAGTTGCGCCAAGGCAACCTCGCGATGCTGGCCGACCTGCGCAAGCGCGTGGGCGACGACGACGTGAAGGGCACCGCCACCACGCCGACCGGCTCGGACCGCCGTGCGTGGGCCCGCGTGCTCTCCACCGATATCGACATCCAGCAAGGCGGAACCGTGTCGCCCACGAGCAAGGGGCGCCTCACCGGCTTCCAGGCCGGCACCGACCTCCTGGCCACGCCGAACTGGCGTGCCGGCCTCTACGTCGGCCAGCTCGATGGCGATGCAACGGTCAACGGCTTCGCCAGCGGCGTGAACAACCTTCGCACCGGCCGCAACGACCTGCGCAGCCAGTACGTGGGCATCTACAGCACCTTCACCGCCGACAGCGGCCTCTACGCCGACGTCGTGGTGCAGTCGGGCCGCCATCGCTACACCGTCGAGCCGATGCTCGGTGGCGGCGTCGGCGGCAAGGGCAACAGCCTCTTGGGCTCGATCGAAGTGGGCCAGTCGTTCGCGCTGGGTGGAAGCGGCTGGGCCATCGAGCCGCAGCTCCAGTTGATCCACCAGCACATGGACCTGAGCGATTCCGCCATCCTCGGCGCAGTGGTTCAGCCCGATGCCGACAGCGGCTGGATCGCGCGCGCGGGCGTTCGCGTGAAGGGCCAGATCGACACCGGCATCGGTGCGCTGCAGCCCTACGGCCGCTTCAACGTCTACCGCACGTCGAGCGGCGCGGACATCGCGCGCTTCGTCAACGGCGCCACGCGCACCGGCATCGAGGCACCGACCGGTGGCACCAGCACCGAGCTGGCCGGCGGCTTCACGCTGGCGCTCGGCCAGACGACCAGCCTCTACGGCGAAATCGGCAAGCTGTGGTCTTCGGGCGGCGACGCCAGGGTCAAGAGCTCGATCAACGGATCGCTGGGCGTTCGCGTGAAGTGGTGAGTGCAGGCGGCCAGGTTGCCAAGGCGTGCCGCATGGCGCCTGGCCTGCAGGGTGCCCGAGCGCGCGCGCTCGGGCTGCGCCTCATCCCTGCGAGCGGCAGGTGCGCTGCACTGCCTCGGGAAGATTGCCGGCGCTCTTGAAGTCCCGCGCCTGGGACCGGCATGCCGGCGTCACGGCGTCGCGCCGCAAGCTCCAGACGCAGGCGCAGAGGCGAAGCAGGCCTTCGACATTGACCGCGTACAGATCGTCCTGCGGGTCTTGCTCGGCAATGAGCTTTGCGATGTGGTCGATGGCGTCTCCAGGATTGAAACCGAGCCCTGAGCGCGCCATTCCCATGGCGGTAACTAGTACTTCTGTTTTTTGCATGCCGCAGTGTGATTTCCGCATCTCGCGACATTGGTACTCAGATTCCAGGCGGATGTACTAATTTGCGAGCCCCAACAGGCGTGGCCTCTTGCCGAGGTCTTAGCCCGAACGCGATATTGCGCCGAGCCATTCGCCTGGGATTTACTGGCAGCTGAAACGTCGAGGGAAATTCAGATGTCCAGGGCTACCTTTCACAAAGCGACGGCAACCTTGAAAGTGCCGTTCCACACCGATCCGGATACCGAGTTGGCGGCGCTGCGAATCGCGGGCATCCCGGTCGATGACCGGGGACTCGCAACGACGGGCTTCCTGCATGTGAGGACCACCGCGAGCTACCGCTCCCGCGTCTTCCGATGGTTTGCCGATGTCGATCCGACCGGCTCGCGCGAAAGCACCGCGACGCAAGCGGACGGCAGCTGAGCGCCTGCGGACGCTCACCGGCGTGGTGAGTGCCTCACTGTCCATGCACATGGACAGTCATGGCATGAATTCGGGCTGTTTCTCGGACTTTCACCTCCATATCATTGGCATCTGATTTGCCATTGATATTGGAGAGAAAATTGAACAAGCCCGAATTCTTTGTCACGCCCGGTTATGGGAAGCAGTTTCTCGACAGACTGCATTACTCGCAAGCCGTCAAAATCGGCAATCGCGTCGAAACTTCAGGCCAGGGCGGCTGGAATGACGACCTGCAATTCCCCGAATCGCTCGAAGACGAAATTGCGCAGGCATTCAAGAATGTCGAGCGAACGCTGGCGACAGCCGGCGCGAGCTGGGAACACGTCATTCACGTCAATTCGTACCACGTCGGCGGATTCCCGCCCGAGGTCAACGAAACAATGGCCCGGCTGTATCGCCAATACATGCCGAACCATGCGCCGATCTGGACGGAACTGGATGTCGCAGCGCTCGGGCATCCGGACATGCGCATCGAAATTCGCGTGACTGCGATTATTCCGTAATCGGAAGATCGCCTTCGAATTTCTCGATCACCCAATCGACAAATGCCTTCAATCTGGCGTTCTGATGCCGATTCGGCGGATAAAGAACATGAAAAGGCATTGCGGGCCGAGTCCAATTATCCAGGACCGACGCCAATTCGCCGGTATCGATATAAGGCTGAACAATACGTCTGAAATGCTGCCCAATACCCAGCCCTGCGAGCAGCATCTCCTTCAGGCCTTCCCCCTCGTTGGTCGAGAATACGCAATTGCCGATTTCGATCCGCTCGGCGGCGCGTTCGAAAATCAATGACTCGGGCTTTCCCGTCGAGGGAAAGAAATAGCACGCAGCGGCGTGATTCGCCTTCAGATCGTCGGGAGAAGACGGAATTCCTTTTCGCGCCAAATAACCCGGGGCAGCGCAGGTCACATATTGAAGCTCGGCTATTTTCCGCCCGATCATCGCCATGTCGCCGAGCTTGCCCGCCCGGATGACGCAATCCACACCCTCTTCCACGATATTCAATGGGCGATCGCTGATTCCTACGGCTATCGTGATATCCGGATATTTGCCGTGGAAGTCCGCCAGCTCTGGAATCAGCAAGCCATTGGCGAACGATGCAGGTGCGTCGATTCTCAAATGCCCGCTCGGTTTGAGTTTTTTAGTTCGAACCGCGCTTTCCACCGCATCCATGTCGGCAATCCAGCGCATTGCGTGATCGTAATACTCCAGTCCGTCCGAGGTTGGCGCAACCGCGCGTGTCGTTCGCTGCATCAATTTGATGCCCAAGTGCTTTTCGAGATCGGTAATCAGCTTGCTCACCGTGGAACGCGGCAGCGTCAATTGATCGGCGGTGCGGCTGAAGGAGCCTGTCTCCACGACCCGTATAAAAGCCCGCATTGCCAGGAGTTGGTTCATGGATGGCCATTGATTCAATTAAAGGCGAAGGCTCCATTGTCCATCGGCATGCAAAGTCCTGGCGAGACTTGTGCCTTGAGTCATCGCAGGCCTTGGTACCGAGCAAGGCCAACCAATCAAACTGAAAACCAACCGATATGGTTGGAAACCATCCCAGTTGGTCTATGATCGCGCCGTCGCCGACCACGCCACCCAGAGACCCAAGCAACGAATGCCAGCCATCCTGCGAGACGCGATCTCGATCATCAAACAGCATCAGCGAGCGTTCATCGCCCTGAACGTGGCCTTCTACGGCCTCTTCGCCCTGAGCATGCTGGCCACCGTGTTCGCGCCCGAGCTGCAGGCGCAGTTCAAGCCCTCCATCGACGAGAGCTTCGAAAAGCCGGGCCTCTTCAACACGGTGGCCGGCGCCTACGCCAGCCGCGACCTGCCGGTCGCCATTGGCATGACGTTCCTCGTCAATCTCGTCGTGGCTTCGATCGCCATGGCGACGCTGCCGACCTTCGTGGTTCCGTTCGTCGGGATACCGGTGGTGCTGTACCGGGCCTTCCTGTGGGGCGTGATGTTCGCGCCCATCGGCCCGCTGGCGGTGACGCTCGTCCCGCATTCGCTCACCTTGCTGATCGAAGGCCAGGCCTATGTGCTGGTGGCCTTCGCGGCCTACGTGCAGGCGCGCATGTTCCTGTGGCCCGAACGCTATGGGCTCATCCGGCACCGCGACGGCTACATGGCGGGCGCCGTGTCGACCCTCAAGCTGTACCCGCTGGTGATGCTGGCCCTGGCCGTTGGCGCCATCTACGAGGTGATCGAGGCCGTCTACGTCATGCCACTGCTGCTCAGGAGCTGAACCCATGCCCAAGCCCACCAAATCGGAAATCGATGCCGACATCATCGACAGCGCCGCCGCCCTGTTCGCGCGGCATGGCTTCGATCACACCTCGCTCCAGCAGATTGCGGATGCGGTCAACTACTCCAAGGCGGGGTTGCTGCATCACTTTCCGAGCAAGCTCTCGATCTATGCGGCCGCGATCGACGCCTTGCGCGAGCACGTGGTGACCCTGCGCGAGCGCGTGAAGCACATGCCCGTAGGGGTGGAGCGCGATCGCGCCAACGTCGAGGCGGCGGTGCAGTTCACCTACGACTGGCCGGGCGTGTCCGCGCTCTCGCACCGCATCGCCGAGAACGAGCCCGACGGCGATCCGCAGTTGATCGAGATCGGCCTCATCCTCTACGAGGCCCTGGGCATCGACCTGAAGGACCTGAGCATGGAACGCATCGTGCGCGTGACCAGCGCCCTCACGGGCCTGGGCATCTCTGCGCTGCAGGCGGTGCGCATCGACCTCAAGCGCGAATGGCGCGACCACATCGTGCAGGCGGCGATGGATGCGCTGGGCCACGGCACGCGCTGAAGCGCGGCCCGCTGCGACACCCGCCCCATGCGCGTACTCCTGGTCGAAGACGAGCCCGACCTGGCCGATGCCCTGGCAGCGGCCCTGCGCCGGCATCGCATGGTGGTGGACGTCGCCGGTTCGCTGCGCGCGGCCGAGTACGCCGCGCTCGATGCCGCATACGACGTGATCCTGCTCGACCGCGGCCTGCCCGACGGCGACGGCCTCGCGCTGCTCGACATGCTCGGCCACACCGAACCGCGCGCTGCCGTCGTGATGCTGTCCGGCATGGGCGCCATCGCCGATCGCGTGGCCGGGCTGGACCGCGGCGCCGACGACTATCTCTCCAAGCCCTTCGCACTGGACGAACTGCTGGCCCGAATGCGCGCCGTCGTTCGCCGGCCCGGCACGCGCAAGCCGCGCACTCTGCAACTGGGCCGGCTGCGGTTCGACACCGACATGCGGCACGCCTTCGTGAACGACACGCCCCTCGCGCTGCCGCGCCGCGAACTGCTGGCGCTGGAGGTGCTGCTGCGCAACAAGCGATGCACCGTGCTGCGCTCGGCCCTGCTCGCGCGCGTGTACGAGGAAGGGAACGATCCGAAGTCCAACTCGCTCGATGCCAATCTCTCCCGCTTGCGATCGAGGCTCGACGACGCGGATGCGGGGGTGGAGATCCATGCGATCCGGGGTGTCGGGTATCTGCTGCGTGAGGCGCGTGCGTGCTGACGCCGAGCGGCCCCTAAACTGCTTCGCATGCCCGATACCAACACCGTTTTCAGCAACGCCTCGGCCCTGGCCGACTACGCCGATAAAACCGCCCGCCTCGTCCCCGGCCTGCACGACCTGCAGACCATGGCCGCACTGCTCGTTGCGGAGCACGCGCCCGAATCGGCGAACGTGCTGGTCATCGGCGCCGGCGGCGGCATGGAGTTGAAGGCGCTCGCAGAGGCGAATTCGCAATGGCGCTTCGTCGGCGTCGATCCGTCGCAACCCATGCTCGACCTGGCGGCCGCGGCGCTCGGTGCGCTGGCCGATCGCGTCCAGCTGCACCACGGCTACACCGACACCGCACCCACCGGCCCGTTCGATGCCGCGACCTGCCTCTTGACGATGCACTTCGTGCCCGTCGAAGAAAGAAAGTCGACGTTGATGGACATCCATCGCCGCCTCAAACCCGGCGCGCCGTTCGTCATGGCGCATCTGAGTTTTCCCCAGGGGCCGGAGGAACGCGAGGTGTGGCTCTCGCGCTACGTCGCCTTCGCGGTGGCTTCAGGTGTCGATGCGGAGAACGCGCGCAAGGCGGCAACCGCGATCGGCTCGACGCTGCCGCTGCTCGGCCCGGAGCGGGAAGAACAACTGCTGGAAGAAGCAGGCTTTGCGAACGTGCGCCTGTTCTATGCGGGGATGGCGTTCAGAGGCTGGGTGGCGCGGGCCTGAGCGGAGGCATCGCTCCAGGGCCTTCGGTTGCCGCGGTTCTTCCGCAAGCTTGACCCAGGTCAAGCGCCACTCCCCTCCTCCGTGGCTAGCATCGAAGGCAACACGAGGAGACACCGTGGAACTCGAGATACCGGAGATGCTGGCCGCCGCATTGCAGGGCGAGGTCGGCGCGCAGTCGCCGCTTGGCCTTCAGCTGGGCGGGCCGGGCGCCGGCAGCGGTGTGCGCATCGTCTCCAGCCGGCACTTCGACGGTCACGCGCTCAACCTGCTGTTCCAGCTGGGCATGGGCACCGGCGCACGCGACCTGGTGTTCCAGCTGCTCGCGCTGGACAACCTCAACGGCGAGCCGCAGGCGCGGCCCATCGCCAGCCTCGAATTGATGGTGCCGGCATTGATCGAGTGGCTGCAGCGCGACCTGATCGACGGCTGGCTCTACCAGCGCGGCAAGGACGGCGTGCTGCTGCCCTGGCTGGTGCACACGGTGCGCCTGGTAAAGCCCACGGATGGCGAGTCTTACGTGCTCGTGGGTCTGCTGGCCAACACGCTGCAGGCGGCCAACCGCGAGCCGCCTTCGGAGCCGCGCCTGCGTTTCGCGGGCATGACCTGGGGCCTGAGCTTCCATGCCGAAGACCTGCCGGGCCGCACGCTGGCCGGGCTCTTCGCCGACCACGGCTTTCACAAGGAATGCCCCGAGTTCAAGCGCGAGTACGAGAAGCAGGTGGCCGCCTTCTCGCGGCTGCAGCCGCAGTTCGGCGCGCAGCTCACCATCGGCGGCAGCGCATGGACGGCCGGCGAAGGCGCGCGCGCGAGCATGGCTTACCACCGCCTGCCCGAGGGCGCAGTGGCACGCTGCGTGAACGACGAAGAGCTGCTGCAGCGCCGCTTCGACCTGGCCGCCGATCCGCACTACTGGCGCGAGAGCGGCATCTCCACCGGCTTCGACCGCATTCCGCAGCACTGCTACCTGCACCTGTTCCACCTGGACTGGCACCGCAACGTCTGGGTCCATGCCCAGCACGTGCAGGACTACAGGTACCAGCCCGACCTGCGCGAGCGGCTGGTGCTGCCGCAGGCGCACCGCGACCTGATCGACATCCTCACGGCCGACCGCTGCTTCCTGGTGGAAGACGTGGTGCCCGGCAAGTCGGGCGGCACCACCATCCTGTGCAAGGGCGCGCCGGGCCTGGGCAAGACGCTCACCGCCGAGGTGTACGCGGAGGTGGTCGGCAAGCCGCTGTACCGCGTGCATTCGGGGCAGCTGGGCGTCACGGCCAATTCGGTGGAGGCGAGCCTCACGAAGATCCTGCAGCGCGCCGCGCGGTGGGACTGCGTGCTGCTGCTCGACGAAGCCGACGTGTACATCCGCCGGCGCGACAACGACCTGCAGCACAACGCCATCGTGGCGGAGTTTCTGCGCACGCTCGAATACTTCAGCGGCCTGCTCTTCATGACGACCAACCGCGTGGGCGACATCGACGAGGCCATCCTCTCGCGCTGCATCGCGGTCATCGACTACCAGCCGCCGGGCGCCGACGATGCGCGCAGGCTGTGGTCCACGCTGTCGGCGCAGCTGGGCGTCGAACTGCCGGGCGCGGTGATCGACCGGCTGGTGGTGGACTACGCCGGCGCGAGCGGCCGCGACATCAAGGAGCTGCTCAAGCTCACCAGCAAGTACTGCCGCCGCAAGGAGCTGCCGCTGTCGACCCAGTCGTTCGCGCAGTGCGCGGTGTTTCGCGGCATCGCGTGCGCGTCGTCACCAGCGAAGGCAACCGAATGATCGACGCCAGCCTGCTCGGCGGCGCGCTCACCGGCCGCCTCGTCTTCCGGCCGGGCGCCCTGCCTGTTTCTCCCCCACTGCCGCCGGGGCGCCATGGCCTCTCGTTCGCCGAAGGGCGCGAAGCGGTGCTGGTGGTGCCCGAGGGCTTGCCTGCCGATGCTCCGCTGCCCTTGATGGTGATGTTCCACGGCGCGGGCGGCGAAGCCAACCGGGTGCTGCCGCACCTGGTGGCGCATGCGCGGGCGCGGCGCTTTCTGCTGCTGGCGCCGCAGTCGATGTACCCGACGTGGGACATCGTGGTCGGCGGGCACGGGCCCGACCTGGAGCGGCTCGACGGCGCGCTGTCGCGGGTGGCGGCGCATTTCCGCATCGACGCTGCGCACCTCGCGTTCGCCGGCTTCTCCGACGGGGGCAGCTACGCCCTGTCGCTCGGCGTGACCAACGGCGACGTGGCCAGCCATGTGATCGGGTTGTCGGCCGGCTTCATGAACGCATTCACGCAGGCGGGCAAGCCGCGCGTGTTTCTCGCGCACGGGCGCTCGGACAGCCAGTTGCCCATCGAGACCAGCGCGCACCCGCATGCACGGCGGCTGCTGGAGGGCGGCTACGACCTGACGCTGCAGCCCTTCGATGGCGACCACGTCATCGTGCCGTGGGTGGTGGCGCGCGCGGTCGAGTTCTTCATGGGGCGGCAGGAGCCGTAGCACCGGCCTGCACCTCGCGCAGACGCCGGTGCGCATCGCCGTCCCACACGACGGGCTGCTGGCTCTTCGCACGCAGGTAGTGGTGCGTGAACACCGCGAGATAGGCCTCCAGCGTTTGCTCGGCGGCATGCTCGCCCGCCAGGCTCATGCACAGCGCGGCCACCTCGCTGGTGCAGAAGTGGTCGTCGCGGCCGGAGCGGCGCAGCTTGTACTGCGAGATCTGTTCAGGTGCCAAGCTCAGTACGGGCAGCGCGTCGAGGTAGGGGCTCCGGCTGAACATCTTGCGCGCCTCGCCCCAGGTTCCGTCCAGCAGGATGAAGAGCGGGCGCCTGGCAAGCGCACCATCGGCCGATTCGAGCGGCGAAGGCACGGTGCGCACCACGCGTTCGGGCGCCGCGTACTGGCCCGGAAACACCACATAGGGCTCCCATTGCGGATCGCTCAACAGCGCAAGCAGCGCGGGATCGGTTTCGGTGCGCGCCCAGCCGAAGGCGAAGGTATCGGCCACCACGTCGGCGATGAGCCAGCCCGTGTTGGTCGGCTTGAGCGGCTCGATGTCGGCCATGAGCAGGCACACGCCCGCGCGCGTGGCCACCGACGGGCGCAAGGCGCACATGCAATGGCTGGGCAACAGGCGGCAGCCCGCACAGCGCTCGCGCTTGAAACCGCCGCGGGCAAGAAAGGGCTTGGCGCTTCGCGCGAGACGCGCGGCGCGAAGCAGGGAAACGGCGTGAGGCATGCAACGATTCTCGCCGTGCGATCGAAGCCCCGGAAGCCGGTTCGAACACTGCTCAGAGCTACCCCGCGAGCATCTTGCGTTAGGCTCTTGCCGTTTTTGTGTTTCAGGCCCCGGCGACGGCTTCAGGCTCGACCGGAACGCCCCTACCCTCCGCGCCACCCCTTCACATCACGACGACCCGACGACATGCGCTCCGCCCTTTACTACACGCTGATGCTTCTGCTTGGATTCGCCTGGTACAAGTTCGGGCAGAACCTGCTGCGCAAGGGCTACTACGACGAGAACGGCGAGCGCACCGAAGGATTCGTGGGGCCGGTCGGATTCCTCATATCCGCCGTCGTGGGCTCCTACCTCTTGTTTGCCCTGTTGCGCGCGCTGGTTCGAGGCGAGGTGCCATGCGTCGGCAAGGGTGGTTGCAAGATGCAGGTCTACACCCTGGCCGCGAATGCCGGCGATTACTGGGCCAACATCTTCTTCCTCGCGTGGATGGTGCTCGGCCTGGCCTACGCGCTGTATGTGTCGTTCAAGATCTGGTTTCGGGCCTAGCGGCGCCTCGGTGCGTCAGGCTGCGGCGCGCGGTGGCACCGCACCGGCCCCGCTCCTCGCACGCCGCCTCATTCCGGATCGAAAAGCCCCTGGTTCTTCAGCTCGACGAACTTGGCGGCCATCGTCGGGTTGCCGCGCGTCAGCTTCTTGATCGTCACGTCCTGCGCCTTGTCGTTGGCAAGCCGCAGGTTCCGGTCGGTGCCCAGCAGCGCCTCCTTCGTCTTCTGCAGGTGGTCGATCGATTTGTCGATCTCCGCGATGGCCTTCTGGAAGTGCCCCGAAGCGAGGTCGTAGTTCCTTGCGAACGCGGCCTTGAAGGTCTCCAGCTCGGTCTCGAACTTCGTGATGTCGATGTTCTGCGCCTTCACCAGCGCAAGCTCCGACTTGTACTTGAGCGAGTTCATCGCCGCATTGCGCAGCAGCGTGATGATGGGCAGAAAGAACTGCGGCCGCACGACGTACATCTTCGGATAGCGGTGGAACACGTCGACGATGCCGCTGTTGTAGAGCTCGTTCTCGGGCTCCAGCAGCGACACCAGCACGGCGTACTCGCAGCCCTTCTCCGCGCGGTCCTTGTCGAGCTCCTTGAGGAAGTCTTCGTTCCTGTTCTTCGTGGCGGTGCGATCGCTCTCGTTCTTCATCTCGAACATGATCGAGACGATCTCGGTGCCGGCCTCGTCCGCGTCGCGAAAGATGTAGTCGCCCTTGCTGCCGGTGCGCGCGTCGTTGTCCTTCTCGAAGTAGGCACGGGGAAACGCCATCGACCGGATGCGGTTGAACTCGGTCTCGCAATGCTGCTCGAGGGTCTCGCCGACCATCTTGGTGGACAGGCGGGCCTTCATGTCCCGCAGGCGCTCAATGGCGTCGTCGCGGTCCTTGATCTGCGTCTCGTATTTGTCCTTGAGCGATTTCTCTGCAAGCTGCTTTTCGAGCTCCGCCCGTTCGAGGCCGCTCTGCAACTGGTCGCGTTCTTTCTCGACCGCGCTGACCGCCTCGGTGATCGCGAGCTTCTGCGCCACTTCGATGGCGTCGAGCTTGGCCTTCAGGCCCTGGATCTCCACGTCCTTCGCGGCGGCGCCCTTCTGCAGTTCGCTCACGTGCCTTGCCTCGGCCAGCTCGGTGGCTGCGCGCTTGTCATGCCGGGCCTGCTCCAGTTCATTGGCGAGCGCATCGCGCTCTTTCTCGACGGCGCTCAAGGCCTCGCTCACGGCGAGCCTGCGTGCGACCTCGCCGGCCTCGAGCCTGGCCTTGAGTTCCTGGATCTCGCCATCCTTGGCTGCGGCGGCTTTCTGCAATTCGCCCGCGGCTCTGGTCTGCGCGAGTTCGACGGCGTTGCGCTTGTCCCGCTCGGCCAGTTCGAGCCGCTCGTGCAACTGCTTCTCGAAATCGCCGTCGCGAACCTGCTTGAGGATGTCCGCGTAGCCGGCTTCGTCGATCTTGAACGCCTTGTTGCAGTGGGGGCAGATGATTTCATGCATGGCGGGTTGCCTTCTGCGCAGGGAGAGGCCTGTTGGTGCGAATGGATTGGATGCTCATGTGCGGCTTTCGGATTTTCTGTCTGCTTGGCTGGATGCTAGACGACGCTGCACGGATGGCACATGGAGCAGCCTGCCGCGCCGATGCCGCTGGGTCGCACGCCTATCGTCCCTTGGCACGCTTGGCGATAGCGCTTAAGCGGCATGCACTTCGGCGCGGGCCCGGGCGAGAATTCTTGCCAAAGCCGGTCTCACAAGGAGTAGCGATGACCACCCGTGTCCTGATCGTCGAGGACGAGCCCGAATTCCTGCGGCGGTTCTCGGATGCGGTGCTGCGTGACCCTGCGCTGTGCGTCGTTGCGGCGGTTGCCACCGGCGCGGAGGGCAAGGCGATGCTCGACCTGCATGCGCCGGACGTGCTTCTGGTGGACCTGGGCCTGCCCGACATCAAGGGCGTGGAGGTGATCCGCCATGCCGCCGCACACCATCCGAACTGCGACGTGCTGGTGGTCACGATGTTCGGCGACGACGCCCATGTGGTCGAGTCGATCGAGGCAGGCGCTACCGGCTACCTGCTGAAGGACGCGTCGCCCGAACGCGTTGCCGCCAGCATCCACGAGATCCGGGCCGGCGGCGCGCCGATCAGTCCCGGCATCGCGCGGCGCATTCTCACGCGGCTGCGGCTGGTGGCACGGCCCGAGCCGGCGGCAGCCGAGCCATCGCAGGAAGCCCCCTGCGAACCGCCGCAGGATGCCCGGGCATCGCCGCTCACGCCGCGCGAAACCGAACTGCTGCGCCTGACCGCCAAGGGGCTGACCTTCGACTCGATCGGCGAGCTGCTGGAGATCTCGCCGCACACCGTGGTCTCTCACGTCAAGAAGATCTATCGCAAGCTGGCGGTGCATTCGCGCAGCGAGGCGGTCTACGAAGCCAGCCAGCTGGGCCTGCTGTGAAGGCTGGGGCGCGGGCACGGGCTGTCGGGCGATGCGCCGCCCCTTGGGTGGCACGGCTCGCCATGATGCTCGTGGCGGTCCTGCTGATGGCACCGGGGCCGCCGGCACTGGCGCTCGAGCTGACACGCATGCAGGCCCTGGCATCGAGCCAGACGAGTCCGCCGGCGGCCGACAGCGCCTGGACCGAGGTCGCGCTGCCCGGGCACGTGGCGCTCGCGCCCCGCCTGCCGCGCGGCAGCGCCGTCTGGTACCGCGCGGGCTTCGACGCGCCCGCGCTCGGCGAGCGCGACGGCAATTGGGCGGTGTACCTGCCCTATCTCCACGAAGGCGGCCAGGTCTGGCTCAACGGCACGCGGGTGGCGGAGGTGGAGGAAGACAGCGACACCGTCCACGTCCGTTGGGAGCGGCCCCATCTGATCCCGTTGCCCCGCCATCTGCTTCGCGCGGGCGGCAACGTGCTCGCGGTTCGCGCGGCCGCCGCGCCCTCGGCCGTGTCGCTGCGTTTCCCGATCGTCTCGGTGGCGCCGTTTGCCGAACTGCTGCCGGTGCACGATCGCCGGCTGTTCTGGGTGCGCACGCTGCCCGAGATCACGGTGGTGGTCTGCCTGCTGATGGCCGCGATCGTGCTGTGCATCTGGTGGCGGCGCCGCAGCGAGGTCCTGTACGGCCTCTTCGGCCTGGCCGCAGCGCTCTGGGGGGTGCGCACGCTGACCTTCGTGATCGAGCGCATGCCGGCGCAATACTGGCATCTGTGGCGCACGGTGTACCTCGGCGCCACGGGCGGCTTCGTGGTGGTGCTGGCGCTGTTCTCGCTGCGACTGGCGCGCATCGACCGCCCCTGGCTGCGCCGCCTGCTGCTGGGCTACTGGCTGCTCGGGCCGGTCTGGCTGCTGCTTGCCGGGCCGCAGGGCGAGCCGCTGGTCAACCGGTGGTGGAGCGCGGGGTTGATTCCCATCGGGTTCGCGATCCTCGCGGTGTCGATCAGGACCGTGATGAGACAGCGCACGCTGGCAGCCGCGCTGATGCCGATGGCGCTGATGATCGCCGTGCTCGCAGGCGTCCATGACTACCTGATCGCCTGGGACAACGGCGCACTGGCCCACCTGCTGCCGCACTGGGTCGGCAAGCGGATCTTCCTGCTGCACCACGCGGCCAACCTGCTCCTGCTGTGCATGGGCAGCCTGCTGACCGCCCGCTTCATCCACACGACGGACTCGCTGGAGGAGCTCAACCGCACGCTGGAGAGCCGCGTGGCGGACCGCGAACGGCATCTCGCGCAGAGCTTCGCGCACATGGCGCAGTTGCAGCGCCAGCATGCCGCGTCGCAGGAGCGCCAATCGATCATGCGCGAGATCCACGACGGGCTGGGCTCGCGTCTTTTCACCTCGCTGTCGCGGGTCGAGCGCGGCGACATGAGCGAGCGGCAGATCGCCCAGGTGCTGCGCGACTGCATCGCCGACATGCGCATCGCGCTCGATGCGCTGGCGCCCGATGCCGGCGACTTCCGCACGGCGCTGGGCAACTTCCTTTTTCGATGGCAGTCGCAACTGGAGGAGGCCCATATCCAGCCGTCATGGACCATCGATGTGCCGGACAGCGTTTCTGCGCTGTCTCCCCAGGCTTCGCTGCAGCTCCTGCGCATTGCGCAGGAGGCGCTGACCAACGTGCTCAAGCATGCGCGCGCCGGCCACGTGCGCGTCCAGCTGCGCCAACGCGACGAGCTGCTCGAGCTCGAGATCGCCGACGACGGGCAGCCGCCCGAGTCGCCGCCCGACGCCAGCAGCCGCGGCATCGCCAACATGCATGCCCGCGCGCGCCAGCTCGGCGCCTCCCTCCAGGTGATCCACGCGGCCACGGGCACGCGCGTGCAGCTGCAGGTGCCGTTCGCAGCGCTTAGGGCGTAGTCCGTTCGGCGTAGCGTGGACACGGCATTCCCCGCAATCCAGGCATTGCCTAGAGTCGGCGCACGCGTTGAGGAGACGCGCAACACTCCCGGAGCCGCCGTCGATGCAGTTTCACGCTTTTGCCACCGCCGACGGGCCCTTGCTGGCCCTGATCGGCTGGCTGTACCTGGTGACCAACGCGGTCCGCGTGCTGACCTACATCCCACAGATCGTGGTGGTCTGGCGCTGCACCGACGGCGCCGTCTCGGTCTCTTTGCTGACCTGGGGTTCCTGGGTGCTGTCGAACGTGACGGCGACGGTCTATGCGGTGCTGGTGGTGCGCGATGCGCTGTTCGTGGCCATCTCGCTGGTCAACCTCGTCGGCTGCGGTGCGGTGGCGGCGATCGCCGCCCGCCGGCGCGCGCAATGGCGGGCCGTCAGGCGATGAGCGGTTCGCCCGCGAGTGCGCACGTGCGCACGCGCGGGCAGCCCGGCAGCCTTGCGCCCCTGGCGCGACGCAAGGCAATCGGCGACGAGGTCGCCGCGACGATGAAGTCGGCAGCTGGCTGCGTTCCAGCCAGGCTTTCGGCGCAGGCCTTGCTGCTCAGGGCGCGCCGACCGGTGCAACCTTGCGGATGCGGTTGCCCAGGGTATCGGCCACGTAGATGGTGCCGTCGGTGCCGACCGCCACGCCGGATGGTTCACTGAACCTTGCCGCCGCGCCGATGCCGTTCTGCGAGCCCATCGCGCCGGCCTGGCCTGCCACCGTGGACACCTCGCCCTGCGGCGTGATCTTGCGCAGGATGCTGTTGCCGGTGTCGGCCACATAGAGGTTGCCGGCGGTGTCGAAGGCGACGCCGCCCGGGCGCTGGAAGCTCGCGATGGCGGCCGCGCCGTCCGCGGCACCTGCTGCGCCCGAACCCGCGAAGGTCGTGACGACGCCGGCCGGTGTCACCTTGCGGATCCGGTTGTTGTCGCTGTCGGCCACGAAGAGGTTGCCCGCGGCGTCGGCCGCGATGCCGTAGGGCCGCGCGAACGATGCCGCGGCGCCTGTGCCGTCGGCAAAGCCGAACCCACCGGAGCCTGCCAGCGTAGTCACGTCGCCTGACGGCGTGATCTTGCGGATGAGCGCGGTGTTGAGTTCGGCCAGGTAGATGTTGCCCGCACCGTCGAGCGTCATCGCGATGGGTCCGGTGAACGTGGCGCTCGCGGCATTGCCGTCGACCGACCCGCCCGCGCCGGTGCCCACGAACGTGGTCACGTCGGCCGCCGGGGTGATCCTGCGGATGCGGTTGCCGATGAATTCCGCCGCGTAGAGATCGCCCGAGGGCGCAAGGGCGATGGCCGTCAGGCTGTTGAACGAGGCGGCCGTGCCGTTGCCGTCGACCGTGGCAGTCGTGTTGTTGCCGGCGAAGGTCGTGACGTTGCCGTCGGCCGTGATCTTGCGCACGCGGTTGCGGCCGACGTCCGACACGATCAGCCCGCCGTTCTTGTCGACGACGATGCCGTAGGGGTCGGCGAATGTCGCCGCGGTGCCGTTGCCGTCGAGTGCGCCGAATGCGCCGGACCCGGCGAGCGTCGATACCTCTGCCACGGCTGCCGAGCAGCTCACGGCCACGTCGGCCACATCGGCGGTGACGGTGCCGATGCCCTTGGTCACGACGCAGAACTGCCAGAAGGGCTGGGTGCGCACGCTCACTGCGAAGGCAGAGCCTTCGGCAATCGCGGTCGCAAAGGTGAACTTGCCATCCGCCGTCAGGGTGAGGTCGTCACCCGCGTTGCTCTGCAACACCAGGCTGCCGACCAGGCCGGTCACCGTGCCGCTGACGGTGTGCCGGGCGATGACCGGGGTCACCTCGGGTTGCGTCGGCGCCGGGGCCGGGCCGGTGATCGGGAAGAAGCCGCTCCCATTGCCGCCTCCTCCACCGCCACAGGAAGCCAGCAACGCAATCGCCGCCGCCACGGCGCCGCGGCGCCCGTAGAAATTCATTTGTCTCAGCATGATCCTCTGCCCTCGTTGAAGTTATTGA
Organism: Variovorax paradoxus; assembly: GCF_000834655.1. Classification (GTDB taxonomy): domain Bacteria; phylum Pseudomonadota; class Gammaproteobacteria; order Burkholderiales; family Burkholderiaceae_C; genus Variovorax; species Variovorax paradoxus_F. The sequence continues at coordinate 6,788 of NZ_JXQQ01000007.1, read as the reverse complement.
TGCGCAAAAAAAGAAACCTCCCGGGCACGAAAGCCCGAGAGGTTTCTCGTCGGCAATTTATAGAAGCAGAAGTTGCTTGCCTATCCCTGAGATTGGGTATGGGTGCGCTGCCCGACGCCCGGCAGCAGCAATCGACAGCAGCCAAGCTATCGAGCGCGCAGGCTGGAACTGCACCGCATGCCAGGCCGCAAGCACGGGCCGATGCAGGAGCTGCGCCGAACCCACCGCTGGTCGAGATTCAGCCGATGCGGGCGATTCAGGCGATCGGAGTAGTCCCTAATCATTCTTCCTCGGACACATGAGGGCAAAGGTACTGTCGCGGCTCGCCGACGCACGCGATGTTTCTGCTTCGCATCGGCGCAAGAGTGGTTAGAAAGGGGACTGTCTTCCGATGAAAGGTCCAACCCGATGCACGACTCGCTCCGCTCCCTTCTTCTTGCCGCAGGCCGCATCGTGTTGCCTGCCAGCGCGCTGCTCGCTCCGTTGGCACTCATTCAGCCGGCCCATGCGGTCACCGCGACCACCACCTTCCAGGTGACTGCCACGGTGCTCAAGGCCTGCCTGATGACGACGCCCGCCACGCTGGCCTTCGGAAACTACGACCCCGCAGCCGCCACCGCGCTGAGCGGCACCACCACCTTCAGCGTGACCTGCACGTTCGGCACGCCCTACTCCCTCGGCCTGAACGCGGGCACCAGCGCGGGCGCGACGGTGACCACGCGCGCCATGACCAGCCCCACGGCGGCCGCCGGCAACAACAAGCTCTCGTACGGCCTCTTCAAGGAAAGCACGCACACGACGAACTGGGACAACAGCACCTCCGCCACCGGCTACACCGGCACGGGGCTGCCGCAGACACAGACCGTCTACGGACAGATTCCCACGGCGCAGTACACCGCCGCTGCGGCAACCGACTACGCCGACACCATCACGCTCACGCTGACGTACTGACCGCAGATTGCACCGCAGATTGATCGCAGTCACCCGCGGCATGCGCCGCATCTTCCTGCTGTCGTCCGCCCTGCTGCCCTGCATGCTGTGGCCCACCGGCGCGTCGGCCGCCAGCCTGAGCGTGGCGCCGCTGCGCATCGTGCTGACACCCGAGCGCCCGGTCGCCTCGCTCACCATGGGCAACAGCGACGAAGCACACGAAGTCGCGGTGCAGGCCGAGGTGCTGGCCTGGTCGCAGGAGGACGGGCGCGATGTCTATCGACCCACGCGCGAAGTGCTGGTCAACCCCGGCATCTTCAGGCTGCCACCGGGCGGGCGGCAGATCGTGCGGCTGGGCCTGCAGGTGCCGGCCGAGGCCGGGGAGCGCAGCTACCGCGTCTTCCTGCGCCAGCTGCCGCGCGACCAGGTCCTTGCGACCGACGGCACCGGCGGTGCGAAGCTGCAGACGCTGCTGCGCATCGGCGTGCCGATCTTCGTGCCGCCGCTGCAGTTGCGGCAGTCGCTGCAATGGCGCCTGCAGGCGAGCGGCACGGGCGGCCCGGGCGGGCGCGGCTACAGGCTCATGCTCGACAACCAGGGCAGCGAGCACATCCAGGTCACGCAGCTGGTGGTGCGCCGCGAAGGCGGCGGCGAGCTGCTGCGAAAGAGCCTCTCGCACTACGCGCTGGCCGGGCAGTCGGCCGGGATCGAGCTGGAGCTCCCTGCGCTGCCTGCCGATGCCCGCCTGCACATCGAGGCCACAACCGATGCGCCCGAGCCCTTGTCCAACGTCACCGCCACCGTGCTCGTGCCCCGTGCGCCTGCCGCGTCGCGCTAGCGCCTGGGCGTGCTGCGGCTGGCTGGCGATGCGCGTTGCCTGCGCACAGGCCGAGCCGCCCGAGGCCGCCGACGATGCACAGCCGGCGATCCTCGACGTGCACATCAACGGGCAGGCGCAGCAGGCGCCGCGCCCTCTGCTTCGGCGCGGCGCGCAACTGCTGGCCGCCGAAGCCGACCTCGCCGCCTGGCGCCTCGTGCGGCCTGACACGCCGGCGCTGCGGCGCGGCGACACCAACTACTACGACCTGCGCGCATTGCCGGGCGCACGGCTGCAGTTCGACGAGAGCGCGCAGAGCGTGGCGCTGACGGTGCCTGCCGATGCGTTCACGCCCGGCACCGTGCAGGCACAGCGGCCCGCCAGCGACCGGCCGCCGTTGTCGGCTTCGGCCTTCGGCGCCTTCCTCAACTACGACCTCGTGCTGCAGCACGACCGCGACGGCACGCGCGCCTCGGGGTACTTCGATGCGGCGACTTCAGGCGAGTGGGGGCTCGCCGGCACGGGCTTCGTCGCCGGGCGCTCCGCGTTCGGCGGACACGGTGCCACGCGGCTGGAGAGCTATTTCCGCCGCGACGACCCCGACCGCCTGACCCGCCTCACGGTCGGCGATGCGATCACGCAGGCATCGGCGTGGTCCACGCCCTTTCGCTTCGGCGGGGTGCAGTTCGGCACGCGCTTCGGCCTGCAGCCGGGCTACATCAGCTACCCGATGCCGACGCTGAGCGGCGGTGCGGCCGTGCCCTCGGCGGTCGAGGTGTACGTGAACGACACGCTGCGCTACCAGCGCCGCGTCGATGCCGGGCCGTTCGCGATCACCGACGTGCCGGTGCTCACGGGCGCCGGCGAGATGCGCTTTGCGGTCACCGATGCCTTGGGCGTGCAACGCACCGTGACCACGCCCTACTACGTGAGTTCGAACCTGCTGCGCGCGGGGCTCTCCGACTACTCGTTGGAAGCCGGATGGACCCGCCTTCGCTACGGCGAACGCAGCTTCGACTACGGCCCGCCCTTCGTGGCCGGCAGCTGGCGACGCGGCCTGAGCGACAGCGCCACCGTCGAGGTGCGCGGCGAAGCCGGCGCACGCAGCCAGACGGCAGGCGCGGGCCTCACCTGGGTCTGGGGCACGGTGGGCGAATTCGCGTTGCATGGCGCCGCCAGCCGCAGCCGCGATGGCGCAAGCGGCCGGCTATGGCGCGCCGCCTACACGCGCACCAGCGACGAATGGAATTTCTCGGCCAGCCGGCAGGTGGCGAGCCGCGGCTTCACGCAGATCGCCTGGCAGGACAGCCCCGTGCACGTCGACGCCCAGAGCCAGCTGTTCGCAGGCCGCTCGCTGGGCCGCTACGGCACGCTGGGGGCCAGCCACACCCGGCTGCACTACAACACCGGCGAACGCGTGGCCGTGACCACGGCGAGCTGGTCGATCGCTGTGGGCGGCAGCGCCTGGCTCGGAACCTACCTGGCCCGCACGCGACAGGACGGCAGGCGACCGACGACATCGGTGGGTGTCAGCCTCAGCTTCGCCCTGGGCGAAGGCCGCAACGCATCGCTCTCGGTGCAGCAGCAAAACCCCGGCAGGCATTCGGCCGTCGCCGAGCTGAGCCAGCAGCCGCCCAGCGACACCGGCTGGGGCTACCGGCTGCGCGCCGCCGATGGAGACAACGCGCGCACCGAAGCCGGCGTCAACTACCGCGGCCGCTACGGCCTGCTCTCGGCCGAGGCGGCGCGCGCGCAGGGCCAGAACGCGCTTCGCGTGCGCGCGAGCGGTGCCGTGGGCTACGCCGGCGGCATGACCTTCGCCACCCGCCAGTCCGACGACGCGTTCGCACTGGTGACGGTGCCCGGCGCCCCGGGCGTGAAGGTCTACCGCGAGAACCTGCCCTGGACCACCACCGACAGCCAGGGCCGCGCCGTCGTCTCCGGGTTGCGCGCCTACGAGCCCAACCACATCAGCATCGACAACGGCGACCTGCCGATCGAGGCGCAGGTGCGCAGCGACGTGATGCGCGTGGTGCCGCGCTACAAGGGCGTGGCCGCGGCCAGCTTCGACATCTCGCGCGGGACGCTCGCGAGCACGACCGTGCTCTTGCCCGACGGCAGCCCGCTCCCGGCGGGCATCGACGTGCTGCGACCGGCGCGGGGCACCTCGCTGGTCTCGGGCTTCAACGGCCAGCTTTCCATCGACGACCCGCAGTCCCGCGAAAGCTTCGAGGCCCGTTGGACAAAGGGGCACTGCCGCTTCACGCTCGGCGAGATCGACCGCTCCGGCGCACTGCCCTCCCTGGGCCCGTACCGATGCCAGCCCGTTCCATCGCCGGTGCCATGAAGCTCACCGCACGCAGCGCGTGGGCGCTGTCCCTCGGGCTGGCCGGCCTGATGGTGGCGCACGATGCGCGCGCCGCGTGCACGGGCGTGGGCCTGTTCAGCTGCAGCGCGACGGTCTCCGTGCCGCTGCCGCTCGCGTTCGGCAACTACGACCCGGCCAGCCTCACGCCCAAGGACAACACCACGACCATCACCGTCGTCGGCACAGTCACCGGACTGGGGATCCTGGTGACCCTGTCCTATTCGATCGGCCTGAGCGCAGGCACGGGCGGCAGCATCGCCAACCGGCAGCTGACAGGCCCGGGCAGCACGCCGCTGGGCTACAACCTCTACACCACGAACGCGCGTACCGCGGTGTGGGGCGCCGCAACGGTCACCGACAGCTACAGCGCGCTCGCATCGGTCGGTGGCACTTCGGTGTCGCGCAACTACACCGTGTATGGGCGCATTCCGGTCGGGCAGTACGTTGCACCGGGCAGCTACAGCAACACCATCACGGTGACGGTGACCTATTGACGTGCGACCAGAACGAGATGCGGCGTTACTGGGCGCTCCCCTATGGCAACATCCCGCCGATACCGCAAGCACGCTGCAGGCACGCTGCAGATACCCTCTGAAATCCAATGCCACTGACACGCGACAACTGGCCCAGCCGCGCAGCCATCCAGGCCTCTCTCGCAGCCCGGTTTTCCCTCCCACCTTTGCCCCCGCCGATCCAGGACTGGTTCGACTGGTGCCGCAGCATGGGTACACAGTCGCTCGTGCTGGACGAGCCGGACTGGCGCGAAGGTTGGCGTGGCGGCCTCACCGGCTCGGGCGCTGTCGATGTGCCTGGCCTCCTGGCGGAAATGGAAGGCTACCGTTTTATCCTGGACCAAGCCGCGAGTACGCCAGATCATCTGGTGTGGAGCGATGCCGTGGACACGGGCCACTGGCAGCCGCATTGGGTGGTGCTGCAAAACGCAGATGGCGATCCGTTGATCGGCGACATCAGCCAGCCCGAAGTGCCGGTGCTCTGGGACTGGCACGGGAGCGGCCGCTGGTCGCCGCAGCCGCTGTACCCGAATCTTCGGATGCTGATGGAGCGCATCGAGGTCGAGGCACCTGAGCCACCGGACGACGCTCCTTCGACGGCACTTTTCTACACGGCGCATCTGACGGACCTGGGCGCGCAGCCGCTGCAGGTGCTGACGGCACTCAAGGCGCATCGGGACTACAAGCACCTGGCGGGCGCGAGCCTCCTGAAGCTCAAGCACCAGCTGCCCTTGCCGCTGCTGGTCGACAACATCAGCGTGGAGGCGAAGAACTACCTGGTGCGCCACTACGAGGCGCTTGGCGCGCGGGTTTCGGTGGTCGAACGGGGATTGAAAAGGCCTCCAGCGCCACGCTGAGGCTTCGGTCGGTGCAACGTAGTGTGTTGCCCGGCCCAGCGCGATACATGCGCATACGCGCCGAGACCGAAAGAGGCGAAAGCCGCCGAAGAATCCGCACGCCCAGGCGTCGCGGGCCCTCCCTTCCGCGGCATTTCATTCCTCCATCCGAATCGCCCATCCCATGAACCGACTCGACACGCAGCAGGCGTCCAGCACGGACGCCGCAAAGGATTGTTCGCTCCTCAGTTCCTCCAAGGCCGTTGCGGCAAAGCTCGCCGGTCTCGGCCTCTTCGCGCTCGCGGCTGCCTCCGGCATCTTCGCGATGGCGCCGAGCATCGCCGAGGAAACCAGCGCCCTCGCCAAGGCATCGGACGCATCACCGATCTATGGCGTCACCCTTCCCAAGGGCTACCGGCAATGGCAGCTCATCGCTCCGGCCATCGAGGCGGAGCCGCTGAACGAGTTGCGGGTCGTGCTCGGCAACACCAAGGCGATCGAGGCCTACGACAAAGGAACGCTGCCGTTCCCCGATGGCACCGTGCTGGCCAAGCTGGCGTGGAAGCATGTGCAGTCGCCGGAGTTCGCGCCTGCGTCGATTCCGGGCGCGGCCACCACGGTGCAGATCATGGTGAAGGACTCGAAGAAATACGCCGCCACCGGCGGCTGGGGCTTCGGCCGGTTCGTCAACGGCAAGCCCGCCGACCTGGCGCAGCACCAGACATGCTTTGCGTGCCACCAGGCGCTGGTGAAGAACCACGACTACGTGTTCACGCGGCTCGCACGCTGAACGAACGCAGCGCACACAGGAAAAAGGCGTGTGCGCTTGAACGGGCCGACTGCTGCAAGGGGCGCGATACGCGCCTGTCCCGCCCACGACCCGCGCGGCGACTGACCGCAATTGAAATTTATTGTTGGCGAATGCAGCCCGGATACATAGGCATACGCAAGCCGCCCGCCCGAGCATTTCGCCTTCCAACAATCGCTTCACCACTCCGCAAGGCGCACGCCGACCAGGCCGACCGCCGCGTGCGCAGTGCCACAACCCCTACCTTCAGATTCCAGGAGATCCCGATGACCGCTTGCTCCCTCTTGCTTCGCCGCTCTTTCCTCGCCAAGGCCGCGCTCGGCGTGGCCGCCACCCAGATGACGTCGATCGTGCCCGCCTTCGCACAATCCGCCGGCACCGCCGCGGGCGGCGCGAGGCGTCTGGAGCCGCTCAAGAGCATCGAGGTCAACGGCCTGAGCATGGGCTACTACGAAGCCGGCCCGGCCAACGGCGCGCCGGTGATCCTTCTTCACGGCTGGCCCTACGACATCCACAT
>NZ_JXQQ01000069.1 GCF_000834655.1 Variovorax paradoxus | reverse complement strand
TGCGCCCTGGAGGCTGATCTTTTCGGTCTGGGAGTTCATGGCAGGGTGGGTGGGCGGGCCGGCAGCGCCGGTCGGGAGCACGGTACGAGCGAAGCGTCCACGGGAAAGTTCAGCGTCCGACGTCGGCAGGCAGCAGGAGCCGCTCGACGACCTCGCCGTTCTTCAGGTGCGACTCGACGATCTCGTCGATGTCGTCGGCATCGACGAAGGTGTACCAGACGGCTTCCGGGTACACCACCGCCACCGGTCCACCGGCGCAGCGATCCAGGCACCCTGCCTTGTTGACCCGCACCTTGCCCGGCCCGGAGAGCCCCGCCTCTTTCACCTTTGCCTTGCAGCGATCGAAGCCTTCCTGGGCGTTGTGCATGGCGCAGGAGTCTTCGCCGTTCTTGCGTTCGTTGAGGCAGAAGAAGATATGGCGGCCGTAGTAGCCGGACGGCGCGGCAGAGGTGGGACTGGGCATCGGCCGATTTTAGTGACCGCCGCCCCGCTACCCCGTCGCCGGGCTACGGCGCGAGCCGCCCCCTGCGCGACAGGGCCGCCACCACGTACGCCAGCACCGCGAAGGGCCAGACCCATCCCAGCCACTGGGCCAGCCCGTGGAAGCGGATGAAGCGCCCCTGCTCCCAGGTGGCCAGGGTCTGCGCGAAGTACGCGCTCTCGGGCGCCTGGTTCAGCAGGCTCAGCTGGAGCACGAGCCCCACCAGCAGCAAGGCCGCGCAGAGGCGCCGCGGCGCGGCCACGAGCAGCGCGCCCGCGACCAGCGCAGCCACCATGCCGACCTGGACGGGAAGATCCAGCCAGGCCCAGGCGTGCGCGGGTCCGTAGCTCAAGGCGGCCGACAGCGCCGAGGCGGCAAAGCCCGCCAGAAAGATCAGCGGGAGCAGCATCGCGCGTTGCACCACCGTGCGCGCCACCAGGTAGCCCAGCAGGCATGGCACCAGCGCGCCGAGCATCACGCACAGCAGCTCGACCGCCGGCACCAGGGGCTCGAGCTCGAACTGGCGCACCGGCAGCCAATCGATGAAGGGCGTGTCGAGCAGCCATTCGGAAATCGCGACCTCGAGCCGCTCGAACACCTGGCCCAGTCCGAAGGTGACGGCGGCGGGAAACAGCAGGGCGAACGGCCAGAGCGCGAGCAGCACGAGCGCGCCGCGCGAGTCCTCGATGAACCACTGCGAGCGCGCGCGGCCCCAGTGAGCCACCGCGCCCAGGCGCTCGAGCCCCACCGCCAACACCGCGCCCAGGATTGTTCCGGTCGTGTTCAGCCCCAGGTCGACGTTGGAAGGAATGCGCGCGGGCAGGTAGCTCTGCAGCGTTTCCATCGCAAAGGCGATCGCGGCGCCGGCCGCGGTGGCGCGCAGCACCGCGCCCCAGACGCCGGCGGTACGGCGCGTACGCAGCACCGCCAGGGCGCAGAGAAATCCGAAAGGCACGTAGCCCGCGACGTTGACCGCGAAGTCGAAGCCCGTCCAGTACTTGGGCCAGGGCGCTGATAAATAGGCCCAGGGCGCGATGCCCTGGTCGCGCCAGTCGGCAAACGGATAGAGGCTGGCGTAGACGATCAGCGCCGCATAGGCGAGCGCGAGGGGAAGCGCGGCGGACTTGTGCGGCTTCTCGACCGTGCCCACCGTTTTCATCGGGCTCAGAACGGCTTGACGACGACCAGGATCACGATGCCGAGCAGCAGCAGCACCGGCAGCTCGTTGAACCAGCGGTACCAGCGATCGTTGCGCCGGTTGCCTCCCGCGGCGAAACGCCGCAGCAGCACGCCGCAGCCATGGTGATAACCGATGACCACCAGCACCAACGCCAGCTTGGCATGCATCCAGCCGTTGCCCGGCCCGCGTCCGATGCCGTAGCCCAGCCAGAGCCACAGGCCGAAGGCCAGCGCCGGAACAGCCAGGAAGGTGGTGAACCGCAGCAGCTTGCGCGCCATCAGCAGGAGGCGTTCGCGCTCGGCAACCGACTCCGGCGGCACCATCGCAAGGTTGACGAAGATCCGTGGCAGATAGAAGAGCCCGGCGAACCAGCTTGCGATGAAGACGATGTGGAGAGATTTGACCCAGAGCATGGCGGCAGTTTAGTGGGGCACCGCACTCTCATACGGGGCTGTCACCCAACGCCCTCAAGCTCGGGACAAAAAAAAGCCCGACGTCTTCACGTCGGGCTGGGAAGCCCTTTTGCTGTCACACATCAAGGCACCCGCTCAGGGAGGAAAAGCGGGGAGCGGCAAGCCGCCCGCTTCAGAATTTAACAAAGACGAAACAAGGTTTCAAGCGACCAAGGCACTTTCTTTGTCATTCATAACTATTTATTTGGAACTTTATAGCTACTAATTTTCGTGGTTGTCAGACAACCCATCCCGCCGGCGGCAACACGGCGACTGAATGGTTCAGGCACAATTTTCGGGATATGACCCGCCCCTCCTCCCCCCTTGCCATGTACCCAGCCGGCCGCCCGCGACGCCTTCGCCGGGACACTTTCACTCGCAACCTGGTGCGGGAAAACATGCTGACGGTCAACGACCTCATCTACCCGGTGTTCGTCCAGGAAGGCGAGAAGCGGCGCGATGCCGTCGCCTCGATGCCCGGCGTGGAGCGCCTGAGCCTGGACCTGCTGCTGCCGGTCGCCGAGCAATGCGTGGCCGCCGGCATTCCGGTGATGGCACTCTTTCCGGTGATCGACGCGAGCCTCAAGACGCCGGCCGGTGACGAGGCATTCAATCCCGACGGACTGATTCCCCGCGTGGTCGCGGCCCTCAAGTCGCGCTTCCCCGAACTCGGCGTGATGACCGACGTGGCGCTCGATCCCTACACAAGCCACGGGCAGGACGGCCTGCTCGACGACACCGGCTACATCGTCAACGACACGACTGTCGAAGTGTTGGTGAAGCAGGCACTCACACAATCGCAAGCGGGTGTGGACATTGTGGCGCCGAGCGACATGATGGACGGCCGCATCGGCGCCATCCGCGCGGCGCTCGAGGCCCGCGGCGACGTTCACACGCGCATCATGGCCTACAGCGCCAAGTACGCCAGCGCCTTCTACGGCCCCTTCCGCGACGCCGTCGGCTCGGCCGCCACGCTCGGCAAGAGCAACAAGAAGGTCTACCAGATGGACCCCGGCAACAGCGACGAGGCGCTGCGCGAGGTGGCCCTGGACATCGCCGAAGGCGCCGACATGGTGATGGTCAAGCCCGGCATGCCGTACCTGGACATCGTGCGCCGCGTGAAGGACGAATTCCACGTGCCGACCTTCGCCTATCAAGTGAGCGGCGAATACGCAATGCTCAAGGCCGCAGCCCAGAACGGCTGGCTCGACCACGACGCCGTGGTGCTCGAAAGCCTGCTGGCCTTCAAGCGTGCCGGCGCCGACGGCGTGCTGACCTACTTCGCGCTTGACGCTGCGCGTTTGCTACAAAAATAATAGCTGTCCAAGCCCATTGCACATGGGCGAGCTGGGCGGTTTGACAGAAAACCAAGGTCGGTCGATGCGCATCTTCGAAATCAACCGCTCGCAAGTCAGCGAGCATCCGGCGCTCACGCCGCTGGCCGTACCGGGCGCTTGCGCCGCCAATGGCTATCTCTGGATTTCGCTCACGCGCGAGGAGTTTCGCGCCTCCTTGGCTGAGGTCCAGCAGATCATCCAGGCCCTGTGCCAGACCCAGTTGGTAGACCTGCACGTGGCCGACCTGCTCAACGACCAACTGCCCTCGCACTACGACTACACCTCGCAGTACGACGTGCTGGTGTTCCGGCGCCTGGCGACCAGCCAGGGGCAGGCGGCGCTGGGCAACGGCAAGGGCAGTGGCAACGAAGCGCCACCGATTCCTGCTAGTTCCGTCGCCACTGCCAAGCCCCGAGGCGGACCGCCCGTGCTGCGCCGGGTCGACACCCGGCCGGTGGGTTTCGCGGTGTTCGACCGGGTGCTGCTGTCGGTGCATCCCGAAGACGGCGCCGTGCGCGACGCCTTCGCCGCGCGGCTGCTGGCGGCCGGGTCGTCCGACGACCGCGGCGCCCCGGCGCTGGACGTTCGCGCCACGTCCACGCGCGTGCCCACGGGGCCCTCTGACCTGATGCTGCGCGTCATCAACCAGATCGTCGACGGCTACCTGGACCTGCGGCGCGAGCTCACCAAGCAGCTGGACCACTGGCAGACCGAACTGATCGATCCGCGCAGCCGGTTCACCAACTGGGGGGCACTGATGGAGGCGCGGCAGTCGCTGCACCATCTGGACGAGATCTGCGAGGACCAGCGCGCCGCCATGCAGGACTGGATCGATTCGCTCGAGACCCTGCCGCAGCCCAAGGGCGAAGCCGAGCGGCGCGAGCGGGAGCTGATCATGATCAGGAGCCGCGACGTGCTCGAGCACATCGAGCGGGTGGTGCACCACGTGCACCGGCTCGAGCAGAACGCCGAGACGGCCGTGCAGATGCACTTCAGCGTCCAGGGCCACCGCGCCAACGACATCATGCGGGTGCTCACGGTGCTGACCGCGATCTTCCTGCCGCTGAACCTGATCGCGGGCATCTTCGGCATGAACTTCGAGTTCATTCCGCTGGTTCACAAGGCCGACGGCTTCTGGATCGCCATGACCGCCATGCTGGTCATCGCGGTGCTGCTGGTGCTGATCTTCTGGCGCAAGCGATACCTCGCAAGAACACGCTGACCGCCCGCCCAACTAAAAAAAAGCCACGCTTTCGCGTGGCTTTTTTTTAAGAACGGCCCCAAGGGGCGGGTTCTTTACTTGGCAGTAGCGCCCGTGCCTTGCTGGGCTTGAACGCGTGCGTCCATCGGGTGAGTCATCGTCGAGACGACCTTGCTGTTGACGCGCGAACCCGAGGTCACGTTCTGGTCGGGAGCGTAGGCGGTGCGAACGGCTTCTGCTTCGACGATCGCACGGTCCTTCGACACGGCGACCGTTTCCGGGCCGCGCGAACCGCGGGTCACGTTCTGGTTCGGAGCCGCTGCGGTGCGCACGGCTTCGGCGTTGACTTCGTCGCGGCTCTTGGTCGAGACGGCGGTGTTCACGCCTTGGTAGGTTTCAGCTTGGGCGCCGGTAGCGGCCAGGAGGGTCAGTGCAGCGGCGGCGAGGATGTGCGAGGTCTTCATGTCAATTCCTTGTGTTCGTCGGATGGTTTGTCCACCAGGCTTGCTCGGTCGCTTGCCTGTGCGGCGAGTTTCAGACGAAATTCCCTACCGAAAACGCTCGGATCAGAGACACCGTGTTTCCTCTATTGAAACAATCCCTACACATTGGCATGCACAAGAAAAAGGGCCGGGGCCGCCTGCGCGGACCCGGCCCTTCAAAACGCGACGCGCCGGACCTATCGACCCGTCAGCGACCCTCGCAACTGCGGCGGCACTTCGCTGTTGGCGAAGGCGCGGCGGTCCAGGTTCTGGTTCGGCGCGTGGGCGGCGGCAACCGCCTCCGCGTGGACCGAAGCGCGATCGAGGCGGCTCGGTTGCGTGGTCAGCGGCAGTGGCACCACGTCGCCGTACACATTGCCGCGGCGCGCTGCGGCGGCGCCTTCGGCGTCCAATTGCGCACGGCTCCCGACGGCCTGGAGCGGCTGCACGGGATCGAAGCCCTGTGCTTGCGCGCCGGCGGCCGTCAGGATCGACAGGGCAGCAACTGCGATGATGTTCGAGGCGTTCATGGTTCGGCTCCTTCGGCGAGTGGACCGAGTGTGACGCAGGTCGCCCGGGGAAAACGCCGGAGAATCGAACCACCGCGTTACTCGAACGGAAACAATGGGCTCTTTGACATGGACAGTCTCGATCTGATCAGAACCTTCCGCGAGGTCGCCTCGCACGGCAGCTTCTCGCAGGCGGCCAAGAAGCTCGACATGTCCAAGGCCACGGTCAGCAAATACGTGGCCGAGCTCGAAACCCGCTTCGGCGTGCGGCTTTTGAACCGCTCCACGCGCTCCGTGAGCCTCACCGACGCCGGGCAATTGCTGCTCGATCGCAGCACGCCGGTGCTCGAAATGGTCGAACTCACCCAGGCCGAACTGCAGGATCGCGCCAGCCAGCCGGCCGGGCGCCTGCGGATCTCGGCGCCCCACGGCATGGGCAACGGCGAATTTCCCAACCTGCTGGCCGACTTCATGCGCTATTACCCCGACGTGAGCATCAGCCTGCAGCTGACCAACCGCGCCGTGGACCTGGCCGAAGAAGGCATCGACGTCGACATCCGCAGCGGCCCCGTCGAGGATGCCAACCTCATCGTGCGCAAGCTCCGGCTCATGGACATGGTGGTCTGCGCCTCGCCGGTCTACTGGAAGAAGCACGGCAAGCCCGAGCACCCGCGCGAGCTGGCCGGGCACGAGGCGCTCACCCACTCCCTGCTGGGCGCCCAGCCGGTGTGGCGCTTCGACGATGGCGGCAAGCCGCTCGATGTGCACGTCAAGAGCCGCATGGACTGCACCGAGGGCGCGCCGCTGATCCGGGTGGCGATGCGCGGCTTCGGCGTGATCTACCTGCCCTCGATCCTGGTGCAGTCGCACATCGAGCACGGCGAGCTCGTGCCGGTGCTGCAGGACTACACGCGCAAGGACATGTGGCTCTCGGCCGCATACCTGCAGCGGCGCCACAACAGCGCCGCGCTGCGCGCGCTGCTCGATTTCCTGCAGACCCGCGTGGGCGACGGACCAGGCCTCAAACGGAAGGCGTGACACAGAAAAAAAGCCCGGTGCGAACCGGGCTTTTTTGCATCGATCGGCAGATCCGCGGATCAGCCGACGTGCTTGGCGAAGAACGCCAGAGTGCGTTCGCGCGCGAGCTTGGCGGCATCCGCGTCGTACGAGCCGCGCTGGTCGCAATTGAAGCCGTGGCCGACCGGATACACATGCACTTCCACCTCGGGATGCGCTTTCTTGAAGCTCTCGATGGTGTCCAGCGGAATCCAGTGGTCCTGGTTGCCGAAATGCGCCAGCACCGGCACCTTGGGTTGGCGTGCGGTTTCTTCGGGCGAAGTCATGCCGCCGCCGTAGTAAGGCGCCGCGGCCGCCAGCCCCGGCAGCAGGCTCGCGGCACGCCAGACCAGCAAACCGCCCCAGCAATAACCCACGATGCCCACCTTGCCGGCCTTCGACGCATAGGCGATGGCCGCCTCGATGTCCTGCAGCACGCCGGGCGCGGGCAGCGCCTCGACCGCGGTCTTCAGGCCGAAGCCCTCCTTCATGTCCTCGTCGCTGTAGCCCAGCTCGACGCCGGGCTTCACGCGCTGGAAGGTCGCCGGTGCGACGGCGAGATACCCCTCGGCCGCATAACCGTCGGCCACCGAGCGGATGTGCGAGTTCACGCCGAAGATTTCCTGCACCACGACCACCGCGCCACGCGGCTTGCCCGCGGGCTCGGCCACGTAGGCGGGAAAGGTGAAGCCGTCCTTGGCTGTGAGATCGATGAATTGACCCATGTTCGTCATGCTCCTGATAGCGATTGAATAAGGAAGGTTGTCGTCATTGGCGCAGCGCCCGCTCGACGAAATCGAGCCGGTCCTGCCCCCAGAAAATCTCGCCATCGATCACATAGCTCGGCGCACCGAACACCTGGATGTCGATGGCCTCCTGCGTGTAGGCCTCGTAGCGCTCCTGCACCGCCTGGCTTTGCGATTGCTCCGCGCGCTTGGCGGGCAGGCCGCATTCGACGACCAGCGCTTCGAGCACGTTCGGATCGCCGATGTTCCGCTCCTGCACCCAGACCGCCGCGAACACCGCCGCGCAGACGCGCATGGCGGCCGCGGTGCCGTCGTGGATGTCGGCCGCGATGATGAGCCGCGCCGCGTCGTCGCCCGCTACCGGAAAGAACTTGGGCTTGGTGTTCATCGGAAGGCCCAGGTGCCGCGAGAACCGCGCCATCTCCACCAACCGGTAGGCCTGGCGCTGCGGTGCCCGCTTGCCCAGGGGCAGCCCGCCGGACACCGGGAACACGCTGCCCATGTCGATGGGCCGCACCCGCACCGTGGCGCCCGCCTCGGCCGCGATCGCCGCGAACCGGGTATGACCCAGAAAGGTCCACGGGCTCTGGGGCGCAAAGTAGTAGTCGATCGTCTTGCTTGCGTGCATTCAGTAACCTCCGTGCTTCGCACTGCGGTGCGAGCTTGCCTGGGGCGGCCCGGCGCTGCGCTCATGCGCCGGCCCTCGAATGATGTAATCCAAGCCGACGGTTTTAACTGACACACAGTTTCTCTGCAGGAGGTAGGTTTTGAATCCAGTGCTACTCATCACCGGCGGTGGACGCGGCATCGGCGCCGCCACTGCCCTGCTTGCAGCGAAGCGCGGCTATGCGGTGGCCGTCAACTACGCCAGCAACTCGATGGCGGCCGACGAGGTGGTGCGCACCATCCGCGCCGGCGGCGGCACCGCCATCGCCGTGCAGGCCGACGTGGGCGACGAAGCCCAGGTGATCTCGATGTTCGAGAAGGTCGATGCCAAGCTCGGCCGGCTTACCGCATTGGTCAACAACGCCGGCGTGGTCGACATGCAGGCGCGCGTCGACCAGATGAGCGTCGCGCGGCTGGAGCGCATGTTCCGCATCAACGTGATCGGCAGCTTCGTCTGCGCGCGCGAAGCCGTGCGCCGCATGAGCACCAGGCACGGCGGCGAGGGCGGTGCCATCGTCAACATCTCCAGCGGCGCCGCGCGCCTGGGCTCGCCTGGCCAGTACGTCGACTACGCGGCCAGCAAGGCTGCCATCGACACCCTCACCATCGGCCTGGCCAAGGAAGTGGCCGACGAAGGCATCCGCGTCAACGCGGTGCGCCCGGGCCTCATCGACACCGAGATCCACGCCTCGGGCGGCATGCCCGACCGCGCCTTCGAACTCGCCCCCACCGTGCCCATGAAGCGCACCGGCAGCCCCGAGGAAATAGCGGGCGCCATCCTCTGGCTGCTTTCGGCCGAAGCGAGCTACACGACCATGGCCCTGCTCGACGTGACCGGAGGAAGGTAGACATGAGCACCTCGATGGACCTCATCAAGCCGCTGGTCACGCTGGTGGCCATCGTCAACCCGCTGGCCATCGTGCCCTTCTTCATCCACTACACGCAGGGCTACAGCGATGCGCAACGCCGCCATACGGTGCGCATGTCGGCCTTCAGCGCGTTCGTGGTCATTGCGGTCAGCGCGCTGCTCGGGTTGCAGCTGCTGTCCTTCTTCGGCATTTCGATCGCGAGCTTCCAGGTGGGCGGCGGCCTGTTGCTGCTCATGAGTTCGCTCTCGATGCTCAACGCCAAGCCGGCCGAGAGCAAGACCAACGTCGAGGAGTTGCGCGCCACCGAAGTGAAGGCCTCGATGGGCGCCTCCATCGCGGTGGTGCCGCTCACCATCCCGTTGCTGACCGGACCGGCCACGATCTCCACCGTGGTGATCTACGCCGACAAGGCGCAGCACCTGTGGGAGCTCGCGGTGCTGGTGGGCTACGGCGTGGTGGTGGCGCTCGCCACGGCGCTGGCGTTCTCGCTCGCGCAGCCGATCGCGCGCGTGCTCGGCAAGACAGGCATCAACATCATGACGCGGCTGATGGGCCTGATCCTCGCGGCGCTGGCCGTCGAGGTGATGGCCGACGGGCTCGGCAAGCTGTTCCCGATCCTGTCGAAGGTCGCCTGAACGCAGAAGTTCAGGCCAGCATCTTCTCGATGACCTTCCAGTGCGCCGGCTCCACCGGCGTGATCGACAGCCGGTTGCCCTTGCGCAGCACGATCAGCTCGGCCAGCTCGGGCCTAGCGCGCAGCTCGGGCAGCGCCAGCAGCCGGGTCTTGCGCACCGCCTGCACATCGACCAGCAGCCAGCGCGGGTCGTCTTTCTTCGAAGCGGCGTCGTAGTAAGGCGACTTCGCATCGAACTGCGTCGGATCGGGCTTGATGCCCGAGGCCACGCGCGCGATGCCGGCAATGCCCGGCTCCGGACAACTCGAGTGATAGAACAGCACGCCGTCGCCGACCTTCATGCCGTCGCGCATGAAGTTGCGCGCCTGGTAGTTGCGAACGCCCGTCCACGCCACGGTGGCATCTGGCGCGGCGAGCGCATCGTCGATCGAGACTTCGTCGGGCTCGGATTTCATCAACCAGTACTGGGGCATGGCGGGCTCGCGCTGAGAGTTCGCCGCAAATATAAACCTGCACGCCCAGATCGTGGAACACCGCGGAACCGGCTTCGCCGGGCCGCTGGTGTTGTCCCCGGCGAGGGGGTTTGCAAAGCGACACGAAGTGCGCGAAGCATGGGGGAGCGCCCAGTTACGGCGTCACGTAATCAGAGACGACGACCCACTTCCCGTCCTTGATCTGCGACAGCCGCGACTGCTCGTTGCCCAGCCGCTTGGTGGCCGTGTAGCTGCTCTTCGGGCTGCCGAACATGTCGGGCTCGAAGGTCATGCTGTCCATCGCCTTGATGAAGCTGTCGGTCGTGAGGTTCGGCCCCGCCTTGGTCGCGGCCTTGATGAACGAATCGACGATCACGTAGCCGTAAACCGAGAACACCGTCGGGTCTTCGTTGAACTTGGTCTTGTACTTGTTGGCCCAGAAGCGCAGCGGCTGCGACTGCTCGTCGGTGTAGGGGTTTTGCACCGTCATGGTCGCGTAGACGCCGTCCATCGCCTTGCCGCCCAGCTTGTGGATGAGGTCGGTGTACGCCGCGCTCGAACCGATGAAGGTCGGGTTGAAGCCGGTCTTGCGGGACTCGCCCACCGTGCCGATGGTCTCGCGGATGATGGTGCCGAGCACCACGAGATCGCAGTTCGCAGCCTTCATCTTCGCGACCTGCGAGCTGAAGTCCGTCGCGCCGCGCTTGAACGAGGTCTTCTCGGTCAACTCCATGTTCGCGGCCTTGAGCCCGGCCTCGGCGCCGCGCTGCACCTCCAGCCCGAACTCGTCGTCCTGGTAGATCGTGCAGACCTTCTTGGCGCCCTTGTCCTTGATCATCTTGGGCAGGGCCAGCCGGATCTGGTCGTAGTAGGTGGCTGCGAACGAGTACTTCAGCCGGTTGAGCGGTTCGTACATTTCGCGCGCCGCGGTGATGGGCATGTAGTTGACGATGTTCTTGTCGAACTGCACCGGCATCGCCGCCATGTTCTGCGCCGTGCCGATGTGGCCGGCCATGATGAAAATCTTCTCCTGGTTCACCAGCTTCTGCGCGGCCAGCACCGCCTTCTTCGGGTCGTAGCCCGAGTCTTCCACGAAGAGCTTGAGCTTGCGGCCGTTGACGTTGCCCTGCTCGTTGAGTTCGTCCACGCGCAGCTGCATGCCGTTGCGCGCCTGCTTGCCGAAGCCCGCGAGCGGACCCGAGAGGTCCTGGATCGTGCCGATGCGGATCTCGTCCTTGCTCACGCCTTGCTGCTGCGCGGACGCGATCGTCGCGGCGAGGCCCAGTACGGCCAGCGTCGTCACCTTTGTCACTGTCTTGGGCTTCGTCATTGCGTTGTCTCCTTACCTGTTGAAAAAACACACTGCCTGCTCCTTTCGGGGAACACCGCGGAACCGGCTTTGCCGGGCCGCTGGTGATGCCCCCCCGGCAGGGGTTGATGCAGCGACACGAAGTGCGCGAACGCTGGGGGGCGAGCCCTACCTGTACATCGCTTCGATGCGGTCTGCGTACTTCGTCTGCACCAGCTTGCGCTTGAGCTTCATCGTCGGCGTGAGCTCCTCGTCCTCGGCGCTCAGCTGCGTCTCGAGCAGGAAGAACTTCTTGATCTGCTCCACGCGCGCGAACTTCGCATTGACGCGGTCGACCTCGCCCTGGATCAGGTCCAGCACCTCCTGCGCACGCGTGAGGCTCTCGTAGTTGCTGAACGGCACGTCGTTGTCCTGCGCAAACTTCTCGACGTTCTCCTGATCGATCATCACGATCACCGTCAGGTAGGGCTTCTTGTCGCCGATCACCACCGCATCGGTGACGTAGGGGCTGAACTTGAGTTCGTTCTCCAGCTCGCTCGGCGTGATGTTCTTTCCACCTGCCGTGATGATGATGTCCTTCATCCGGTCGGTGATGCGGAAATACCCTTCCGCATCGACCAGCCCGACGTCGCCGGTGTGCAGCCAGCCGTCGGCGTCGATGGTCTCGGCCGTCTTCTCCGGCAGGTTGAGGTACCCCATGAAGACGTTGGGGCCGCGCACCAGGATCTCGCCGGTCTCTGGGTCCAGGCGCACCTCGTTGTAGCTGGTGGCCGGGCCGATGGAGCCGGGTGCGATGCGCGAGGGAGGCACACCGGTGGAGGCGCCGCACGATTCGGTCATGCCCCACACCTCCAGCATCGGCACGCCGAGCGCGAGGTACCAGCGCACGAGGTCGGGCGAAATCGGCGCCGCGCCGGTCACGAGAAATCGCGCACGGTGGATGCCGATGAGCTTGCGCACGTTGTTCAGCGCAAACCAGCGCGCGATGCGGAACTTCAGGCGCAGCCCGGCGCCGATCGGCTGGCCCTGCAGCACGCGCTCGGCAATCTCCTGGCCCACGCCGATGCTCCAGCGATAGGCGGCCTGCTGCAGGCGGCTCGCTTCCTTCAGCGCGATCATCACGCCCGAATAGAACTTCTCCCACACGCGCGGCACCGCGGTGAACACCGTGGGCGAAATCTCGCGCACGTTCTCGGGCACCGTCTCGGGGTTCTCGACGAAGTTGAGGATCGAGCCGGTGTACATCGCGAAGTACTCGCCGCCCATGCGCTCGGCGATGTGGCACAGCGGCAGGAAGCACATGCGCTCGTCGGTCTCGCCCTGCGCGAGCAGCGTGTTGTAGCCCCGCATGGTGTAGACCAGCCCGCGGTGGCTGTGCATCGCGCCCTTGGGCTTGCCGGTGGTGCCGGAGGTGTAGACGAGGATCGCGAGGTCTTCGGCGCGGCATGCGGCGATGCGCTGTTCCAGCGCCTGCGGATGGGCCTTCAGGTGCTCGCGGCCGAGGGCGCGCAGCGCATCGAGGCTGATGACGCCCGGGTCGTCGAGCTCGCGCAGGCCTTCCATGTCGAACACGACCACCTTGCGCAAGAGCGGCAGCTGCGCACGCACTTCGAGCGCCTTGTCCAGTTGCTCGTCGTCTTCCACGAAGAGCACGGTGGTGCGCGAGTCTTCGCACAGGTAGGTGACCTGCGAGGCCGCATCGGTCGGGTAGATGCCGTTCGAGACGCCCCCGCAACTGAGCACGGCCACGTCACACAGCACCCATTCGATGACGGTGTTGGAAAGGATCGAGCAGCACTCGCCATGCCCGAAGCCCAGCGCCAGCAGCCCGCCCGCGATCTCTCGCACCGCCTCGGCGGTCTGCCGCCACGTCCAGGTGCGCCAGATGCCGAACTCCTTCTGCCGCATCCAGACCTTGTCGCCGCGCAGTTCGACGGCCTTCCAGAAGACCGCGGGAATGGTGTCGCCGGGCACCACGACATCGAGCCGGGGTTGAAGATGCGCCAGGTCCCAGAGGCCGGCAGGAGCGCGCAATGCGAGGGTGCTCATGGCGTCATCTCCAGTTTTTCTTCTTTTTCCAGCGCCGCTCGCCGCGCACGCCGTCGTCCTTCACGCCGAGGTAGAACTCCTTGATGTCTTCCTTCTCGCGCAGACGGTCGCAGGAATCCTCCATGACGATGCGGCCGTTTTCCAGCACGTAGCCGTGGTCCGCCGCATTGAGCGCCATGTTGGCGTTCTGTTCGACCAGCAGGATCGTGGTGCCGCGCTCGCGGTTGATGCGCACGACGATCTCGAAGATCTCCTTCGTGAGCTTGGGGCTCAAGCCCAGGCTCGGCTCGTCGAGCAGGATGAGGTGCGGCGCGGCCATGATGGCGCGCGAGATCGCGAGCATCTGCTGCTGCCCGCCAGAGAGCAGGCCCGCGTCCTGCGTTGCGCGCTCGCGAAGTATGGGAAAGTAGCTGTAGACCGTCTCCATGTCCCGCGCCACGCCGTCGCGGTCGGTGCGGGTGTAAGCGCCCATCAGCAGGTTGTCTCTCACCGACAGCAGCGGGAACACCTCGCGGCCTTCGGGCACGTGGCTCAAACCCTGCTGCACGATGAAGGCCGGGTCCTTGGCGGTAATGTCCTTGCCCTGGAACTCGATGCTGCCCTTGCGCGGATCGATGATCCCGGAGATGGTCTTCAGGATCGTCGTCTTGCCCGCACCGTTAGAGCCCAGCACCGTGGCGATCTCGCCCTGCCTGACTTTCAGGCTCACGCCGCGGATGGCCTTGATGGGGCCGTAGGCGCTCTCGACATTGAGCAGTTGCAGAACGACGTCGCTCATGCGGATGCTCCCGAAGTCGAGGAACCGCGTTGAGGCCCCGCAGGACGATCACCACGCCCCCGAGCCCGGTGTGCGGTGCGGGGCGGGCGCCCCCTCTGGGCCGCCGAGGAGCGCAGCGTTTCGCGGATCAGGGCTCGCAGCTGTTTGAGCGAAGCGAGTTCTGCGAGACCCCGCGAAATGCGAGCACCGCAGGGGAGCCGCGAAGCGGCCGGCACAGTGGGGGCGACCGCGCCGCATCGCATACCGGGCGCCTCTCCAAAGGTAGCGAACAGGACATTCATGCCGCCACCCTCCTCAAGCTGCTCACGTCATCCACGGTTCCGAGGTAAGCCTCGATCACACGCTCATCCGCCTGCACCTCGCGCGGCGTACCGGTGGCCAGCACCTCGCCCATGTTCATCGCCAGCACACGGTCGGACACCTTCGAGACGAGCGACATGTCGTGCTCGACCATCAGCACAGAGACGCCCAGCTCGTGCTGGATGTCCTGGATCCAGAACGCCATGTCCGCCGTTTCCTCGACGTTGAGGCCCGACGACGGCTCGTCGAGCAACAGCAACTTGGGCTCGGTGCACAGCGCGCGCGCCAGCTCCACCACCTTGCGCACGCCGTACGGCAGGCCCGCCACCATCGAATCGCGGTGATGCTGCAGGTCGAGCAGTTCGATCACCTGCTCGGCTTTCTCGCGCGCCGCGACCTCGGCGCGCCGCGTGGCGGGCGTGAAGAACACCTCGCTCCAGAACCCCGTCTGCCGGTGCGTGTGACGGCCGATCAGCAGGTTGTGCAGCACGGTCGCATGCTCGAAGAGCTCGATGTTCTGGAAGGTACGCGCGATGCCCAGCGCCGCGATCGCGTGCGGCGCCTGCTGCGTCAGCGCGAGCGGGCCGGCGGCATCGCCGTGCCATGTGATCTCGCCGGTGGTCGGCGTGTAGATGCGGCTGATCAGGTTGAACACCGTCGTCTTGCCCGCGCCGTTCGGGCCGATCAGCGTGAACACTTCGCCGCGCCGTACGTCGAAGCTCACCTTGTTGACCGCGAGCACGCCGCCGAAGCGCACGCTCAGGTCCTTGGCCGAAAGGAGGATGTCGCCGCCGCTGCTCATCTCAGCCGGTCCGACTTGGTGAAGGACTTCTGCCGCTTGAACAACCCCTTGCGGTAGAACGGGAAGAGTTGCAGGTACGTCCTGATCTTGAGCCAGCGGCCGTAGAGCCCGAGCGGCTCGAACAGCACGAACGCGATCAGCACCAAGCCATACACCAGCCCTTGCAGGCCGGGCGCCTGGCCCACCACGGCGGGCAGCCAGTCCTTGCCCATCGAGATCAGCTGCGGCATCGCGATGAGAAAGATCGCACCGAGGAACGCGCCGTGCACCGAGCCCAGCCCGCCGATCACCACCATCAGAAGGAGGTCGATCGACTGCAGGATGTTGAACTGGTCCGGCGAGATGAAACTCAGCTTGTGCGCATACAGCGCGCCGCCCAGCCCCGCGAGCGCGGCCGAGATCGCGAAAGACATCGTCTTGTAGCGCGCGAGGTGGATGCCCATGCTCTGCGCCGAGATTTCCGAATCGCGAATCGCGACGAAGGCGCGCCCCGTCGGCGAGCGCAACAGGTTCAGTATGCCCAGCGTGCTGAGCACCGCCACCACGAGGCACAGAAAGTAGAAGCCGTCGCCCGAGCCGAGCGACCAGCCGAAGAGTTGCGGCGACTTCACATGCAGCCCGGCGTTGCCGCCCGTGACGCTCTCCCACCGCGCGAACACTTCCTCGACGATGAAGCCGAACGACAGCGTGGCGATGCCCAGGTAGATGCCCTTCACGCGTAGCGCCGGCAAGGCGACCACCACGCCCACCGATGCAGACAGCGCCGCGGCCGCCAAGAGCGCGATCGGGAACGGCACGCCCATGTTGGTCAGCACGCCCTGTGTGTACGCTCCCGCGCCGAGGAACGCCGCATGCCCGATCGAGAACTGCCCCGTGAAACCGGCCAGCAGCATCAGGCCCAGACCCACGATGCCGTAGATCAGCACGAAGGTCAGCTGCGCGAGCCAGTACTCCTCGATCACCCACGGCGCGGCGACGAGGAATGCGACGAGCAGGCCATACCAAAACACGTGACCGCCATGGCGTGCGAGCCGGATGTCCTGGTCGTAGCTGGTCTTGAAGATGTAGCGCATGTCGGACTACACCTTCTTGCGCAGCTTTTCGCCGAAGAGACCGTTGGGCTTGATCATGAGCATCAGCAGCACCACGATGTAGGGCGCCGTGTCCTTGAAGCCATCTGGCAGATAGAAGCCGGCGAACGATTCGACGATGCCGATCACCAGCCCGCCGACGATCGCACCCGGCAGGCTGCCGAAGCCGCCCACCACCGCCGCCGGAAAGGCCTTGAGCCCGATGAAGCCCATGTTCGCGTGCACGAAGGTGATGGGCGCGAGCAGCATGCCCGCGATGGCCGCGACGGCTGCCGCCAGCCCCCACACCAGCCCGTTGAGGCGCTTGACCGGAATGCCCATGTAGTAGGCCGCGAGCTGGTTCTGCGACGAGGCCTGCATCGCGATGCCCAGCTTGCTGTAGCGGAACATCGCGAACAGCAGCGCACACAGGACGGCCGTGGCGACGATGATCGCGAGCTGCTCCAGGTTGACCACGAGCCCGCCCAGCTGCCAGATCTGGTCCTTGTAGGGCACGGGCAGCGTGTGGGTCTCGGTGCCGATGCCCGGCACCATGGTGATGAGGCCGCGCGCCACATACGCGATGCCGATGGTCAGCATCACGATGGAAAACTGCGGCTGCCCGAGGATCGGTCGGATCACCGCCAGCTCCAGCAACACACCGAAGGCCGCCATCGCCACCACCGCGAGGATCGCCGCGAGCCAGAACGGCATGCCGAAGAGCGACATGCCGGCGAACGCACCGAAGGCGCCGAGCATCATCAGGTCGCCCTGCGCGAAGCTCACCGTTTCGGTCGCCTTGTAGATCAGCACGAATCCGAGCGCGATCAGCCCATAGATGCAACCTTGCGCAATGCCCGACAGCAGGAGTTGGAGGATCTGCATGGGCCCTTTTCCCGCTTACTGCCGGAAGCCGCCGGCTGCGTCGTGCAGTGCGAGGCGGCGCGAGCCCGCCAGGATGTCGCTGGGTTTCAAGCCATAGACCTGGCGGATCGAATGGCTGAAGTGCGTCGAGTCGGGGTAGCCGGTGTCCAGTGCGATATCGGTGAGCGTGGTGGTCTGGCGCACGTAGCGCAGCAGGCTGCGCGCGCGCTTCCAGGCGCGGAAGGCGCGAAACGCCATGCCGGTCTCCTGCTTGAAGAGGTGCAGGAAGCGCGAGAACGACAGGTGCACCGAGGCGGCGCAGTCCTCGGCCGAGGTGGGCGCGGACGGATCGGCAACGAGCGCGTCGATGACACGGCGGATGCGTGCATCGATCGCGCGCGGTGCGAGCGCTTCGCCGAAGAAGAGCGCATCGAAATCGAAGCCTTCGAAATCCGTGCCGCGGCCCGACGCCCCGAGCAGGTGCGCATGGACGTCGCGCACACGCTTCACGAAGGCCGGCGCATCGACCGGGCCGCAGTGCTGCATGAAGGCGGGCATGCGCGCCTCGTCCACCGATTCCGATTCGACGAGCAGGTTGAAGATGAGCGGGTGCTGGCTCTCGACGTGGTGCGGCACCTGCGGCGGCACCACGATGAGCTCGCCCGTCTGCCAGGCGCCGCCACCGATGCGGATGCGGATCGGCGGCACGCCCGTGGGCGACACGTACACGCCGTGCCCACCCATCGTGCGCTCGGCCGCCGCACCGAGCAGGCCGGCGTAGAACACGCGCTGCGGCGTGAGCCACATGAGGCGTTCGCCCTGCCGTGCGCCACCGTTTTCCGGGGGCGCATTACTCGCTCGCTGCATGGTGTTTGTCTCCTGCATCGGGTCTGGCCTGCCCTGCGGCGGGCGGCCTCGTGTTGGCTGGATCGTAGCGGCGCAACCCTGTGGCGCGGCATGCATTTGCGCGGGGACTTTCCCTAGTCCTGCGACAACGCGCGATGCAACTCGGTGGCGCAAAGCGCAACGGCGGTGTTGGCCTCGTCGAGCACCTTGCCCATGGTGATGAAGCCATGGATCTGGCGCTCAAAGCAGACGTAGTCCGCGCGGCTGCCGGCGGCGGTGAGCGCCTCTGCGTAGGCCAGCCCTTCGTCGCGCAGCGGGTCGTAGCCCGCGGTGATCACGAGCGCGGGCGGCAGCTTCGAGAGGTCGGTGTGCAGCAGCGGCGAGGCTCGCCAGTCGAGGTCGTGCTTCGCGTCGGTGATGTAGTGGTCGTGGAAGTACGTCATCGTTTCGCTCGTCAGGAGGTACCCCTGCCCGTTCGCCTGGTGCGACGGGTGGCCGCGGCGCATGTCGGTCGCGGGATAGATCAGCAACTGGAAGGCGATGGGCAGGTCGCCCGCATCGCGCGCCGCGATCGCCACCACGGCCGCGAGATTGCCGCCGGCGCTGTCGCCGCCGACCGCAAGGCGGCTCGCATCGAGCCCCAGCGTCGTGGCCTCGCGGCGCACCCAGCGCGTGGCGGCCAGCACGTCGTCGACGGCGGCAGGAAAACGGTGCTCGGGGCCCATGCGGTAGTCGACTGCCACCACCGCGCAGCCCGCCCCGTTGGCCAGCGCGCGGCACAGCACGTCGTGCGTGTCCAGGTCGCCGATGACCCAACCGCCCCCGTGGTAATACACCAGCACCGGCAGCGGGCCGGCGCCCGAACCCAGCGGCCGGTAGAGACGCACCGGGATGGTGCCGTGCGGGCCGTCCGCCGCGAGGTCGCGCACCTCTGCCACTTCCGCGGGCAGCGGCTGAGTGGCGGCGCGGCGCTCGCGGTAGAAGGCCCGCGCGTCGGCGGGCGAGAGCGTGTGGGTCTGCGGAATGCCGCGCGCCTCGATGAAGTCGAGCAAGGCGCGCGCCTGGGGATGCAGCATGGTGTCTCCGGTGGATCGAGCTGACGGGCGCCCAGTGTGGAGTACAGCTCGCATGCGCGGTATCCGCATGCACCCGCCCTCCACCTCGGCCTCTGGCAAGACCCCGCACCATGCCCGCGCCCTTGCGGCGCGGTCTTGCGAAAACTGGCTACCGCTGTCGCGCACGCTCCATCACTCGCGACGCATGAGGCCGGCGCGGCCAAAGGCCGGAGACACCGTGGAACCGGCTTTGCCGGGCCACTGGTGTCGCCCCCGGTAGGGGGTTGGAGAAGCGACACGAAGTGCGCGAAGCCTGGGGGCGAGCCTTATCTACGCGGCTTGACGCGCGAGGCGGCTTCCTTGGCCAGGTTGCGCGCGGTGTCGGTATCGGCCGCGTGCACCAGCGCCACGCCCATGCGGCGCTTGAGAAAGCTCTCGGGCTTGCCGAACAGGCGGATGTCGCTGCCGGGCACCTGCAGCGCCTCGGCCACGCCGTCGAACGCGATGCCGGTGGCGTCCACGCCGCCGTAGATCACCGCGCTCGCGCCCGGGCTCTTGAGCGATGTGTCCACCGGCAGGCCGAGGATGGCGCGCGCATGGAGTTCGAACTCGTTCTGCCATTGGGTGGCCATGGTGACCATGCCGGTGTCGTGCGGACGCGGGCTGACTTCGCTGAACCAGACCTCGTCGCCCTTGACGAACAGCTCGACGCCGAAAAGGCCCTGGCCGCCCAGGTCGGCCGTCACGGCCTCTGCGATCTCTTGCGCCTTCTGCAGCGCGGCGGGCGCCATGGGATGCGGCTGCCAGCTTTCCACATAGTCGCCGCTCACCTGCACGTGGCCGATGGGGTCGCAGAACTTCGTTGCCACGGCGCCGGCCGCGTCTTTCGCACGCACGGTCAGGAGCGTGATCTCGTAGTCGAAGTCGATGAAGCCTTCGACGATCACGCGGCCATGGCTCACGCGGCCGCCGGCCATGGCGTAGTCCCAGGCCTTCTGCACGTCGGCCGGGCCGTCGATCTTGCTCTGGCCCTTGCCGGAGCTGCTCATCACAGGCTTGACGATGCAGGGGTAGCCAATTCCTTTTCCACCCACGCCGTCGATCGCGGCCTGCAGCTCGGCCAGCGAGTCGCAGAACTTGTAGGGGCTGGTGGGCACACCCAGCGTCTCGGCGGCCAGGCGGCGGATGCCTTCGCGGTCCATCGTGAGGCGTGCGGCGCGCGCCGTGGGAATCACGCGCACGACGCCCGCGTCTTCGAGCTGCTGGAGCATCGGCGTGGCGATGGCCTCGATCTCGGGCACCACGAGCATGGGCTTCTCGGCCTCGATCAGCGCCTTGAGCTGCTCGGGGTCGCTCATGGTGATGGTGCGGGCGTGGTGGGCCACCTGCTGGCCGGGGGCGTTCTCGTAGCGGTCGACCGCGATGGTCTCGACGCCGAGGCGCTGCAGGGCGATCAGCACCTCCTTGCCGAGTTCGCCGGAGCCGAGCAGCATCACGCGGGTGGCGGAGGGGGAAAGGGGGGTGCCGAGGGTGGTCATGGTCGAAGTCGAAAAGAGAGAAGAAAAAGCAACCGCCGCACTGTAAGCCACCCGTGAACCCGGGTGTCGCGTCCGGGAACGGCACGCCGGCGGGGCTGCTTCACAATCGATGCCCTGCCGCGGTGCCGGCCTTGCGCCCCACCCGCTCCCCCTTCCCGTTTTTGTACTTCCAAGGAGTTTTCTCATGACGATCCAGACCGTCGGCATCATCGGCGCCGGAACGATGGGCAATGGCATTGCGCAGGCCTGCGCGGTGTCCGGTGTGAACGTGGTGATGATCGACGTGGCCCAGGCGGCCGTCGACAAGGGCCTCGCCACCATCTCGGGCAGCCTCGACCGCCTCATCAAGAAAGAAAAGCTCACCACCGAGCAGAAGGCCGCGGCGCTCGCGCTGATCAAGGGCTCGACCCACTACGACGACCTGAAGGGCGCGCAGCTGGTCATCGAGGCGGCCACCGAGAACCACGCGCTCAAGCTCAAGATCCTCAAGCAGGTCGACGAGCTGCTGGCACCCGAGGTGATCGTTGCCTCGAACACCTCCTCGATCTCGATCACGCAGCTGGCCGCAGCCACCTCGCGCCCCGACCGCTTCATCGGCATGCACTTCTTCAACCCGGTGCCGATGATGGCGCTGGTCGAGCTGATCCGCGGCTACCTCACGAGCGATGCCACGCACGACGCGGTGAAGGCGCTGGCCGAGAAGCTGGGCAAGTCGCCAATCACGGTGAAGAACGCGCCGGGCTTCGTGGTCAACCGCATCCTGGTGCCGATGATCAACGAGGCCTTCTTCGTGCTGTCCGAGGGCATCGCCACAGCCGAGGACATCGACGCCGGCATGAAGCTGGGCTGCAACCAGCCCATCGGCCCGCTCGCGCTGGCCGACATGATCGGCCTGGATGTGTGCCTGGCCGTGATGGAGGTGTACCTGGAGCAGTTCGGCGACTCGAAGTACCGCCCCTGCCCGCTGCTGAAAGAAATGGTCGCCGCCGGACAGCTCGGCCGCAAGACCGGCCGCGGCGTGTACACGTACTGACACCCAGGCTTGCCCACTTCGTGTGGCAGCGCCCACCCCCTTCCAGGGGGCAACACCAGCGGCCCGGCAAAGCCGGTTCCGCGGTGTTCCTTGAAAAGACAAGAAAAGGAGACCACCCGCATGACCGCCACGCCCACCTCCCCGCCCGCTGAAGGCTGCATCGACACCCAGGTGCTCGACCATGTGCTGCTGATCGGCATCAACCGCCCTGCCAAGCGCAACGGCTGGACGCCGCCGATGTTCAGGCAACTGGCCGAGGCCTACACCCGGCTGGACGACGACCCCAACCTGCGCGTGGGCGTGCTGCATGCCTTCGGCGACCACTTCACGGCGGGCCTCGACCTGCCGGCAGTCACCGAGTACATGAAGCGCGGCGAGAAGGCGATTCCCGCCGGCCTCGTGGAGCCGCACGACTTCGGCCTGCCCGACTATCGCCGCCGCACCAAGCCGATGGTGGTGGCCGTCAAGGGCATCTGCTTCACGGTCGGCATCGAGCTGATGCTGGGCGCGGACATCGTGGTGGCCGCCGACAACTGCCGCTTCTCGCAGATGGAAGTGCAGCGCGGCATCATGGCCACGGGCGGCGCCACGCTGCGCATGGCCGAGCGCGCGGGCGTGGGCAATGCGATGCTGCATCTGCTCACGGCCGACGAGTTCGACAGCGCAGAGGCCTATCGTCTCCACTTCGTGCAGAAGGTCGTGCCGGCCGGGCAGGAGCTGGACGCGGCACTGGCCATTGCGCAGCGCATCGCGGCGCAGGCGCCGCTCGCGGTGGTTGCCACCCGGCTCAACGTGATCAAGGCCGTCGAGCAAGGGCCGCTCGCGGCGGTGTCGGAATTCATCGAGACGCAGAAGCGCCTCTCGAACAGCGAGGACGCAGCCGAGGGCGTGCGCTCCTTCGTCGAGCGCCGTCC
The DNA here is from genome assembly GCF_000834655.1 of Variovorax paradoxus. Taxonomy (GTDB): domain Bacteria; phylum Pseudomonadota; class Gammaproteobacteria; order Burkholderiales; family Burkholderiaceae_C; genus Variovorax; species Variovorax paradoxus_F. The sequence continues at coordinate 79,303 of NZ_JXQQ01000069.1, read as the reverse complement.
CGCGCGGTTCAGCGGTCGTTGACGACGAATTCCACCGGAGTGCTGCCCATGTCTTTCTTCCACCGGGCGGCGCTCGTCGCCGCTTTCACTTTGCTCGCAGTGAACACCTCCAACGCCCAGACGCCCGCCCCCGCCGCGCTGCCCGATCCCGCGGCCACCTCGGTCGACGCGCTCGGCTGGATGAAAGGCTTTCCGCCCCCGCCCGACAAGCAGATCACCTTCGACAACCCGGCCGGCGGCGTGTTCCCGCGCACGCGCTGGAGCTTCTCTCATGTGCGCGAGACGGTGCCCACGGCCAACGTGTGGCGCGGCAGCGGCGCGGCGAGCCCCCTGCCTGCGGCGCCGCGCAACGACATCGAAGCCGTCACCTTCAAGCCGCTCGGCGGCGAAGAGACGGTGACCTTCGCGCAGATGATCCCGCGCACCTACACCGACGGCATCCTCGTGATGCACCGCGGCCGCGTGGTCTACGAAAAGTACTTCGGCGCGCTCACGCCCGAGCGGCCGCACATCGCGATGTCGGTGACCAAGTCGTTCGTCGGCACGCTCGGGGCGATCCTTGCCGACGAGGGCAAGCTCGATCCGTCGGCGCCGGTCACCAAGTACCTGCCCGAGTTGAAGGACACCGCGTATGGCGACGCCACCGTGCGCCAGGTGATGGACATGACCATCGGCGTGCACTACTCGGAGAACTACGCCGACCCGAAGGCCGAAATCTGGGACTACGCACGCGCCGGCGGCATGCTGACGCAAGGCCCGAACTACACGGGCCCCAAGTCGTTCTACGAATTTCTCGTGACGCTCAAGAAGGAAGGCGCGCACGACACCGCCTTCGCCTACAAGACGGTGAACGCCGAAGTGCTCGCATGGATCCTGCGCCGCGCGAGCAACCAGTCGCTGGCCGATCTCCTGAGCGAGAAGATCTGGCGCCGCATCGGCGCCGAGCAGGACGCGTACTTCATGGTCGACCGCATCGGCACCGAGTCGGGCGGCGGCGGCCTGAACACGGTGCTGCGCGACCTGGCGCGCTTCGGCGAGACCATGCGCAACGGCGGCCGTGCGCCCAATGGACAGCAGGCGTTTCCGAAGGCGGTGGTCGAAGACATCCAGCGCGGCGGCGACCCCGCCAAGTTCGCCAAGGCGGGCTATGCGCTGCTGCCGGGCTGGTCGTACCGCAACATGTGGTGGGTGTCGAACAACCCGCATGGCGCGTACATGGCACGCGGCATCCACGGCCAGAGCATCTATGTCGATCCGAAGGCGGAAATGGTGATCGTGCGCTACGCCGCGCACCCGGTCGCGGCGAATGGCGGGAACGATCCGCTCACGCTGCCGGCGTTCCAGGCAGTGGCCGAGGCGCTGATGGCGCGCCCCTGATTCGCCTTCGGTTCAGACTGCGGCGCGCTCGCGGGCGATGACCAGCAGGCCGTCCATGATCAGGCTCTCGACCAGTTCGAAGTGCCCGTTCATGACGGGCGCCATCTTCCAGCCCGCGCCGCCGGTCATGAAGCAGGCCGGCTCCTCGCCGCAGTGCGAGCGCACGTGCTGCACCATGCGCTCGACCGCGCCCGCGATGGCATAGGTGCCGCCGCTGGTGAGCGCATCGCTGGTGTTGGTGGGAAATTCGCGGACCTCGCCGGTCGGCACATGCAGGCCCGCGGTGCCCGACTCCAGCGCGCGCAGCATGATGCCGTGGCCCGGCAGGATCAACCCGCCGAGAAACTTGCCGCTCGCGTCGATCGCCTCCACGGTGACGGCCGTGCCGATCAGCACCACCACCATCGGCCGCGCCGGCCCTTGCGCGAGCATGCGGTGGCGCGCGCCGATCATCGCCACGAAGCGGTCGGCGCCCAGGCGCGTGGGGTGGTCGTAGCCGTTCACGATGCCGGCCTCGCCGGCGCTGGACACCACCCAGCGCGGCGCGCAGTCGAAGCGCTCGACGATCTGCTCTTCGGCGCGGCGCCGGAGGGTATCGCCGGCCACCACGCAGCCGAGCATGGAGCCCGGTGCGGGCAGGTCGGCCCAGGGGCCGTCCGCGAGGCGTTCGATGTGGTCCAGGAACTCCGCGCCCGAGGCCTGCAACGCGGCGCCCGGTTGCGCCCCGTCGTAGAGCGCCCATTTCAGGCGGGTGTTGCCGATGTCGATTGCGAGGAAGGGGGATGCCATGCGCGGGATTATTGCGACTTTGTCGTTATTCATGCTGGCACGTCGTCGACATACGCGGCATGGGCCTACGCCACGCTCTGCCCATCCACCGCTACATTCGAAAATTCCATCCACCACGGCACAAGGAGAACACCATGGGATTGCTCAGTTTCATCAAGGAAGCCGGTGAAAAGCTGTTCGGCGGCTCGTCGGCCCAGGCGGCCACGCCCGATGCGAACGCGGCGGCCGCAGCCGCCATCAAGACCTACATCCAGACACAGAACCTCGGCCTCACCGGGCTCGAGGTGACCTACACCGCCAGCAGCGGCGTCGTCACCCTTGCCGGCCAGGCGCCCTCGCAGGAGGCCAGTGAGAAAGCAGCGCTCGCCGCGGGCAACGTGGCCAACGTCACGAGCGTGGACAACAACCTCGTCGCACCCGCTGCGCCACCCGCGCAGTACCACGACGTGGTCAAGGGCGACACGCTCTCGGCCATCTCGAAGAAGTATTACGGCGATGCCAACAAGTACAACGCGATCTTCGAGGCGAACAAGCCGATGCTGTCGCACCCGGACAAGATCTATCCGGGGCAGAAGCTGCGCATTCCGGCGCTCTGATCTTCTTCAGCTCTCGCCATGAAAAAGGGCCCACTGGAAACAGTGGGCCCTTTCTTATTTTGAACTGTGTTTGTTCAGGGCGCAGGTGTCGCCCCCACGCTAGTTCTGCTTCCAGGGCAGCCCGCGCTTGCGCCAGCCTCCGACCAGTCCGCGGTGTCCGTTCTCATCCGGATTGCCTTCGAAACCTTCGAGGATGTTGTAGGCCTCCAGCCCCAGCTCCGTGGCGCGCTTCGCAGCGGCGATGGAACGCACACCGCTGCGGCACAGCAGCACCAGCTTCTTGCCGCCTTCGCTGGCCGCGCGCACGCCATCGTCGAATGCCGGGTTCAGCGCCATGCCCGGCCATTGCTTCCACGCCAGCGGCACGGCGCCGGGCACATAGCCGACCCACTCGCGCTCGGCATCGGTGCGCACGTCGACCATCACGGCCTCGCCGCTCGCGAGCCATGCTGCAGCCTGCTCGGGCGTCACGTCGCCGGCATAGCCCTTTTCACCAACGGGTTCAGTCATCTCTTTGCATCCTTCCATTTCATTAGGGTTACCTCGCGGGCTGCTGCCATCTTTACCTTGCCCGGCGCCCGCCGGATGGTGGAATTTTTCACCAGTTCGTGAAAACCCTGTTTGTCGCGTTTTCGCGCGCGCCAAAGATCGGGCTTGGGCCTGTCAAACATAACTCCAAGAGGCGGGCAGGGTTTTTCGGTCAGTCAGAACTTGTATGGAGAGAGACAACATGACAGAGAGCAAATCACCCCGCCGCCGCAACCTCTTGAAAGGTGCCGCCGTGGCCGCAGGCGCCATGTCGGCGCCGATGGTCAGCATGGCCCAGACCACGTCGCTGCGCTTCCAGAGCACCTGGCCTGCGAAGGACATCTTCCACGAGTACGCCAACGACTTCGCCAAGAAGGTGAACGACATGGCCGGCGGGCGCCTGAAGATCGAGGTGCTGCCCTCCGGTGCGGTGGTGCCGGCGTTCCAGCTCCTGGAGGCAGTGAACAAGGGCACGCTCGACGGCGGCCATGGCGTGGTGGCCTATCACTACGGCAAGAACTCGGCGCTCGCGCTCTGGGGCTCGGGCCCCGGATTCGGCATGGACGCCAACACCGTGCTGGCCTGGCACAACTACGGCGGCGGCAAGGCCCTGCTCGAGGAGATCTACAAGAGCCTCAACATGGAGGTCGTGTCGTACCTCTATGGCCCGATGCCCACGCAGCCGCTGGGCTGGTTCAAGAAGCCGGTGGCCAAGGTCGAAGACATGAAGGGCCTGAAGTTCCGCACCGTGGGGCTGGCCGTGGACATGTTCACCGAGATGGGCACCGCGGTGAACCCGCTGCCCGGCGGCGAGATCGTGCCCGCACTCGACCGCGGGCTCATCGATGCGGCCGAGTTCAACAACGCCTCGAGCGACCGTGTGCTCGGCTTCCCCGACGTGGTGAAGAACTGCATGCTGCAGAGCTTCCATCAGTCGGGCGAGCAGTTCGAGGTGCTGTTCAACAAGGGCAAGTACACCGGGCTCTCGCAGGAGCTGCGCTCCATCATCGACTACGCGGTGCAGGCCGCGAGTGCCGACATGAGCTGGAAGGCGGTGCAGCGCAACTCGCAGGACTATGCGGACATGAAGAAAGCCGGCATCAAGTTCTACAAGACGCCCGACGCGGTGCTGCGCGCGCAGCTCGCCGCGTGGGACAAGACCGTGGAGAAGAAGGCCGGTGAGAACCCCCTCTTCAAGAAGGTGCTGGATTCGCAACGCGTGTTCGCCGAGCGCGCGCTGCAGTGGCAGAACGACTACGGCGTCGATTTCAAGATGGCGTACGCCCACTACTTCGGCAAGAAGAAGTCCTGAGAAAAACCTGCCGATGACGGTTCGCGCCAGCCATCCGGAGCGCTCCGGATGGCTGGCTTTCCGATGCGTGCTTTTCTGCCTGCCATGCCTTCATGACCATCCAACGTTTCCTCCACGCCGTCGACCGGTTCAGCATGGTCGTGGGCAAGACCTTCTCGTGGCTCATCGTGGCGCTGATGCTGCTGGTGTGCGGCGAGGTCTTCAAGCGCTATGCGCTCAACGCGCCCACCGCCTGGATCTTCGATGCCAACAACATGCTCTACGGAACGCTCTTCATGATGGGCGGCGCCTACACCCTCTCGCAGGCCGGCCATGTGCGCGGCGACTTCTTCTACGGCAGCATGAAGCCGCGCACACAGGCGGCGCTGGACCTCGTGCTGTTCGCGGTCTTCTTCCTCCCCGGCGTGGTGGCGCTCACCTGGTCGGGCTGGACCTACTTCGGCGAATCGCTCGCGATGCGTGAGCAGACCTTCAACGCCGACCCGATACCGGTCTACCCCTTCAAGTTCGTGATCCCCGTGGCCGGCGCCGTGCTGCTGCTGCAGGGCATCGCCGAGATGGTGCGCTGCGCGCTGTGCCTGAAGACCGGAGTGTGGACGCCGCGCCTGAAGGACGCGGAAGAAATGGACGTGGTCGGCGAACAGCTCGCCGGCAGCAGCTATGTCGACGAAGCCGACAAGCGCGAGGTGATCGACAGGGCCAAGTCGATCGAACAGGCCGCGCAGCAGCGCAAGAGCGATTCGACCGGAGGTGCCGCATGAGCGCCGCGCCGGACCGCCCCAATCAAGCCCGCACGGCAATGCGCAGCACGGAGGTTTCCGCATGAGCGCCGCGCCGGGCCGCCCCAAGCAAGCTCGCACCGCAGTGCGCAGCACGGAGGTTTCCGTATGAGCGAACCTGCACTCGGCCTCGCGATGCTCGGCCTGATCGTGGTCGTCATCATGCTCGGCTTCCCCACGGCTTTCACGCTGATGGGCCTGGGCATGTTCTTCGGCTTCATCGCCTTCTACGACCCCGCATCGCCCTGGCTCGACAACAAGGTCTTCGACCTGATGGTGCAGCGCGCCTTCGGCGCCATGACCAACGAGACGCTGCTGTCCATTCCGCTCTTCGTCCTGATGGGCTACGTGATGGAGCGCGGCGCGCTGGTGGACAAGATGTTCCACAGCGTGCAGCTCGCGTTCCGGCGCGTGCCGGGCTCGCTCGCGGTGACCACGCTGATCGTCTGCACCTTCTGGGGCATCGCGAGCGGCCTGGTCGGCGCGGTGGTGGTGCTGATGGGCGTGATCGCGATGCGGCCGATGCTCAACGCCGGCTACGACACGCGCCTGGCCGCGGGCGTGATCACGGCCGGCGGCACGCTGGGCATATTGATCCCGCCCTCGGTGATGATCATCGTGTACGCGGCCGTCGCCGGGCAGTCGGTGGTCAAGCTCTATGCGGCTGCGATGTTCCCGGGCTTCTTCCTCGCCTTCCTGTACCTGATCTACGTGATCGGCTGGGCCGTGCTGCAGCCCAAGGTCGCGCCCAAGCTGCCGCCCGACAAGCAACGCGCGCCGATCACGCCCTGGGTCGCGCACATCGCGGCCAGCTACTCGCCGCGCATGCTGCCCGCGCTGTTCGCGGCGGTGGTGTCGCCGGCGCGCGCACTGCGCGGCGCGGCCGAGGGCGTGCGCATCACCTGGTGGCTGCTGCTGCGCAGCCTGCTGAACGCGCTGGTGCCGCTGGCGCTGGCCGCGGCGACGCTGGGCTCGGTGTGGTGGTACGTGACGATCTACTCGCAGAAGGACAACAACGCGCCGGTGGCGGCGCAGCAGCAGGCGACACAGAAGACAGCGGGAGCAGCTGCGACCCTGCCCGAAGCGTCTTCATCGACGCCCTCCGAAAGCGGCACCGGCCTCGCCGAACCGCCGACCGACGACGCACCGAAGGAAGCCGGATCGGACAGCGGCCTGCAGGAGCCGCCCGGCGGCGTCGAGGAGCCACCGGGCAGCGACGCCGCTGCGGCTCCCCCGGCGGCGGAAGGCGGGCTCCAGCAGCTCGGCGAAGCGGTCGATGCACCGAAGACCGCCGCCGTGCCCGAGGCCTTCTACACCGGCTTCCTGCTCGCCAGCCTCTTCACGCTCGCGCTGCTCGGCTGGTACTACTGGCGCATGGACGCGGAGCAGTTCGAGATCCTGCGCATGCTGGTCTCGTCGGTGATGCCGCTCGCCACGCTCACGCTGATCGTGCTGGGCGTGATCCTGTTCGGCATCACGACCGCCACCGAGTCCGCGGCGGTCGGCGCGGCCGGGGCGTTCCTCATGGCGTGGCAGGCCGGCACGCTGGACTTCAAGAAGACCAAGGAGGCGGTCTTCCTCACGCTCAAGACCACGTCGATGGTGTGCTGGCTCTTCGTGGGTTCGGCGCTCTTCTCGGCGGTGTTCGCGCTGCTGGGCGGGCAACGCATCATCGAGGAGTGGGTGCTGGGCATGAACCTGTCGCCGCTGCAGTTTTTGCTGCTGTCGCAGGCGATCATCTTCATCCTCGGCTGGCCGCTGGAGTGGACCGAGATCATCGTGATCTTCGTGCCCATCTTCCTGCCGCTGCTTGCGCACTTCCAGATCGATCCGCTGCTCTTCGGCGTCCTGGTGTTCGTGAACCTTCAGGCGGCGTTCCTCTCGCCGCCGGTGGCGATGTCGGCCTTCTATCTGAAAGGGGTGTCGCCTTCGCACGTGACGATCAACCAGATATTCGCCGGGATGATGCCGTACATGCTGATCGTGATCCTGTGCATGGTGTTCATGTACATCTGGCCGGGGTTGACGCTGTGGCTGCCTCAGTATCTGTACGGCTGAAGCCATGAAGGGCGTGCCCGGCACGCCCTTTTTTTCAGCGCCGCCGCTCCACGTAGGGCCGCGCCTGCAGCAGCACGATCCTGTCGCCCACCGTCGCCCATTCGATGTCCTGGTCGACCGCATGGAACGTGCGCTTGACGGCCGCGCCGACATTGGCGAGCCGCACGACGAGCTCATCGGTCAGCACGTTGCGCCCCTGCTCCACCGGCACCTCCTTCACGCCGCCCTCCTTGTCCAGCTGCAGCGCCGTCTCTTCGGCCGACCGGCTCAGCACCTGGATCGCCTTCGACCAGCTCGAATACATCACCTGCTCGGCCACGCGCTGCCCCTCGACCACGCGGATGCCGATGCCGCGCTTGGCCGAGATGTAGGTGACGTAGGGGTGGCCCGCATCGAAGGGGTCGCGGGTGATCATCACGCCGGCGTTGGTCGAATCGATGGCGGCCTGCACGAACACGCCCATCAGCACCGATTCGGCGCCGAAGCCCGCGGCGCTGCGCGCCTCCCAGGCCTCGGGATTGAACACCGAGGCCCAGACCTTCTTCACGGCGAGCTCCAGCGCGTCGCCGGTCTTCACGTTGGGCACCGTGGTGTAGAGCCCCGCGCCGCTGAAGCCGGGCAGGTCTTCGGAGTTGGACGAGCTGCGCACGAACACGCCGCCGCCGCCCAATTGCGACTGCCATGCGGCGCGCCATGACGCCGCGGTGGCGGCATCGACCGGCCACTTCACGATCTCGTCGCGCAGTTGCGCCAGCGACTTCTGCCGCAGTTGCGGATCGCTCGCGAAGCCGGGTTGCTGCTGCATGCGCGCAATGCGGTCGGCCAGGCCGTTGGCCCGCATGAAGCGGTCGTAGTGCGCGAACGGAATGCAGAAGCCGTCGGGTACGGTGGTCGATGGAATGCGCGCGGCCAGCACGGCGCCCAGGTTGGCCGCCTTGGAGCCGCACTGCGCGCTGCTGCGCGCGCGCAGCGATGCGAGCGGCAGCAGGCGGCTCTCGCGCAGGTCGGGCTTCACGGCCCTGTCGCTACCAGGCACGGCACCCGTGGCCGCGGTGCGCACGGTGCGGGGTGGGAGCGCCGCGATTTCTTCGGCGGTGAGGCGGCGCAACTGGTAGCCCGAGGCCGCGACCTTGAGCGCCACCCACTGGCCCGCATGCTCGCGCAGCACCGTGGCGGCGTCGCGCACGTAGGCGTTCGGAATGCCCCAGCCCTTGGCAAGCAGGTTGACGTGCGAAAGCGCGGTCGATGGCCGCTCGGTCAGCACGCCCGCCACGGGCGGCAGGTTGATCGGCACCTGGCGCAGCACGGCGATGTCGTCGGGCAGCAGCGCATTCAGGCCCGAGGCGTCTTCCACGATGCGCACGCGTCCCGTCGCGGTGCCGAGGTTCATCGGCATGTAGGGTTGCTCGCGGATCAGCGCCTCCTGGCTCACGAAATCGACGCCCGCTTCTTTCGCCACGCGCTCGTGCAGCGTGGAGTTGGTCTTGAACTTCACGGGCGCGAAGAAGCTGGCCTTCACCTGCGCATCCGCCTGCTTGAGCAGCGGCGCGGTGAGCCGGTCGCCCTCCCAGAACTCGTAGGTGAAGGTGCCGATGTCCTGTTGCCAGCTCAGCGTGCCGAACAGGAAGCGGCGGTCGGGCACGAGGTAGTTGCGGTCGATCTCGCGCTTGCCCGCGCGCGGCGAGAGCCCGGTGTCGCGTACGAAGCGCACGTGCAGCTGGTAGCGCGGCGTGTCGATGTAGTAAGTGCGCACGGGCTTGGCCTGGCGGTCGACGACGAACAGCACATGGGCCAGCTGCATCGGCGTGCCGGCGTCGTAGACGCGCGCCAGCGTGTCGAAGTCGCCCTGGCTGCGCAGCGCCGGCAGCGACGCGGGCACCGCAGGGCGTGGAACGAGCTGGGCGGCCGGGCCCTCGGGCTGCGGCTGGTTCTGCTGTTGGTAGAAGGAAGGCTTGCGCGCGAGTTGCGCATCGGCCGGCAAGGGCGCGATGGCCACCGCGCACAACGCCAATGCCGACAGCCAATTCGCCGCCGTGCCCGTTCGATACCGGGTGCTGTTGTTCTTCATGGAGTGTCCCTCTCGTTGCAGGGCGAATTCTCGCTCGCGTTCCGGTGGGGACGAGCCGCGCCAAGTCCCGCCGGCAGCACCGGCATCGGCCCGCCGCTACAGTCGCCCGAAAGGAGCTTCTTCTCATGCCCACATTCGACTTCGACCTCTTCGTCATCGGCGGCGGCAGCGGCGGCGTTCGCGCCGCGCGCATGGCGGCACAAACGGGCGCCCGCGTGGGCCTGGCCGAAGCCGCCGAACTCGGCGGCACCTGCGTCAACGTGGGTTGCATTCCGAAGAAGCTCTACAGCTATGCAGCCGGCTACGCCGAATCGTTCGAGGAGGCCGCGGGCTACGGCTGGAAGCTGCCGGCCGAGCCGCAGTTCGACTGGGCGCACCTCAAGTCGCAGCGCGCAAAAGAGATCGGCCGGCTCAACGGCATCTACGCGTCGCTGCTGAAGAATTCGGGCGTCACGCTCATCACCGGATGGGCGCAGCTGGTCGACGGCCACACGGTGGAAATCGACGGCAAGCGCCACACCGCGCGCCACCTGCTCGTGGCCACGGGCGGCACGCCTTTCGTGCCCGACATTCCGGGCCGCGAGCACATCGTGACGTCCGACGCGATGTTCGACCTCGATCCGTTTCCCAAGCGTCTGCTGGTGGTGGGCGGCGGCTACATCGCATGCGAGTTCGCGTCGATCTTCAACGGCCTCGGCGCCAAGGTGACGCAGTTGCATCGACGCGCGCACCTGCTCACCGGCTTCGACGACGACGTGCGCCAGTTCCTCGCGAACGAGATGGGCAAGGCGGGCGTCGACGTGCGCCTGAACTGCGAGGCCTCCTCGATCGCGCGCGGCCCGGATGGCTTGGTCGTGACGCTCGCGCGCGGCCAGCAGATCGAGGCCGACACCGTGCTCTTCGCCACCGGCCGCGTGCCCAACACGCAGGGTCTCGGCCTCGAGGCGGCGGGCGTGAAGCTCGACGACAAAGGCGCGATCGCGGTCGATGCGCACTACCGCACCTCGGTGCCCTCGATCTACGCGGTGGGCGATGTCTCCACGCGCGTGCAGCTCACGCCGGTGGCCCTCGCCGAGGCGATGGTGGTGGTCGACGCGCTGTTCGGCAAAGGCAAGCGCCGCATGGACTACGAGTTCATTCCGACGGCGGTCTTCACCCACCCGAACATCGGCACCTGCGGCTACACCGAGCTCGACGCGCGCGCGAAGTTCGGCGAGATCACCGTGTTCTCCAGTGAGTTCAAGTCGCTGCGCCACACCCTCTCGGGCCGCAGCGAGCGCACATTCATGAAGCTGGTCGTGGACAAGAAGAGCGACCGCGTGGTGGGCCTGCACATGGTGGGCGCGGACGCGGGCGAAGTGGTGCAGGGCTTTGCGGTCGCGATGCGCGCGGGCGCGACGAAGGCGATCTTCGACAGCACCATCGGCATCCACCCGACGGGTGCCGAAGAGTTCGTGACGATGCGCGAACCCATGCCGGGCTAGGGCTCACCCCCAGGCTTCGTGCACTTCGTGCCGCACCTCCGCGAAAGAGGATGTCAGCGAGGCTGCTGCTTTCCTTCGAGCAGCTTCACCATCACGAACAGAACGCGGTTCGCGGGCGTGGGCACGCCGAGCGCCTCGCCGCGGCGCACCACCAGGCCGTTGAGGTGATCGATCTCGCTGAGCTTGCCGCGTGCGAGGTCCTGCGCGGTCGACGAGTACTGCGAGGGCATCGACTGCGCGATGCCGCGAATGGCCGCATCGGTGTCGCCAGGAATCACGACACCTTCGGCCTTCGCCACGGCAAGGCATTCGGCGACCACGTCACGGATCACGTCGGCCACGCCCGTGCCCTTCACGAGTTCGCCATAGGGCAGTTGCGACACCGCTGACAGCGCGTTGTAGGCGCAGTTCAGGATCAGCTTGGCCCAGAGCGAGCCGCGCACGTTGTCTGAAATCTGCGCGGGCACGCCGGCGGCGACCAGGTGCCGTGCGACCTGCTCGCTCGCTCGCGATGGCGCGATCACCAGTTCGCCTCGGCCGTGGTGCTTCACGTGGCCGGGTCCGGCCATCTCGGTCGCCACGTAGACCACGGCGGCGGCGACCTCGTTCGACAGCACCGAGCGCACGCGCTCGTCGTTGTCGACACCGTTCTGCAGCGTGAGCACCAGCGCCTCGGGCGAGAGGTGCGGCTTGATCTGCGCGGCGGCCGATTCGGTGTCGGTGGACTTCACGCAGAACAGCACGAGGTCGGCGCCCTGCACGGCGCCCGCTTCCGTGCTCGCATCGAGCCGCACATGTTCGTCGAAGGTCTTCGTCTCCAGCCGCAAGCCGTTCGCGCGAACGGCCTCCACGTGCGAAAGCCGCCCGATCAGCACCACCTCGTGGCCCGCGCGCGCCAGCATGGCGCCGTAGTAGCAGCCGACTGCGCCGGCGCCCATGACTGCGACTTTCATCGAATCGTTTCCTTGGTTGTCTGCCAGCCATAGGGTAACGGCGCATTGCACAATGCCGCCATGCCCTACATGCCCACTTTCGTCGCCCCCGCCCGCTTCACCGACGCCGCCGCCGCGCTCGACCAGGTCAAGGCCATCTACCAGGGCGGCCTGTCCCACCTGCGCGAGTCGATGCTGCGCTTCGTGGCCGGCGAGGCACTGCCGGGCCGGGTGCGGGCCTGCTACCCGTTCGTGCGGGTGCACACGCACACCGTCTCGCGCCACACGCCGCCGGCCAACGCAGGCCTGAGCTATGGCTTCGTGGCCGGGCCCGGCCGCTACGAGACGACGCTGACGCGGCCCGACCTTTTCTCGCGCTACTACCTCGACCAGTTCCGCCTGCTGCTGGAGAACCACCAGGTCGAGCTCGAGGTGGGCACCAGCACACAGCCCATTCCGATTCATTTCTCGTTCGCCGAGAACGACCACATCGAAGGCACGATGAGCGACGACCGCCGCGCGCTGATGCGCGACGTGTTCGACCTGCCCGACCTGGGGGTGATGGACGACGGCATCGCCAACGGCACCTTCGAGGCGCGCGACGGCGAGGCGCAGCCGCTGTCGCTCTTCACGGCGGCGCGCGTGGATTACTCGCTGCATCGCCTGCGCCACTACACGGGCACCGCGCCCGAGTGGTTCCAGAACTTCGTGCTGTTCACCAACTACCAGTTCTACATCGACGAGTTCGTGCGCCTGGGCCACGAGGCGATGGCCGACGAGAACAGCGAGTACGTCGCCTTCATCGAACCGGGCAACGTGATCACGCGCCGGCGCGGGCTCGATGCCGGCGCGAGCGAGACCTTCGGCCACCTGCTCGACGGCAGCCAGGGCACCGCGCCGCCGCGCCTGCCGCAGATGCCGGCCTACCACCTGGTGCGCGAGGACTACAGCGGCATCACCATGACGAACATCGGCGTCGGCCCGGCCAACGCCAAGACCATCACCGACCACATCGCCGTGCTGCGCCCGCACGCCTGGATGATGCTGGGCCACTGCGCGGGCCTGCGCAACACGCAACAGCTGGGCGACTACGTGCTGGCGCATGCCTATGTGCGCGAGGACCACGTGCTCGACGAAGAGTTGCCGCTGTGGGTGCCGATTCCGGCGCTGTCTGAAATCCAGCTCGCGCTGGAAAAAGCCGTGGCCGACATCACGCGCTACGAAGGACCGGATCTGAAGAAGATCATGCGCACCGGCACCGTGGCGAGTACCGACAACCGCAACTGGGAGCTTCTGCCGGGCAACCAGCCGCAGCGCCGCTTCAGCCAGAGCCGGGCAGTGGCGCTCGACATGGAAAGCGCGACGATCGCGGCCAATGGCTTCCGTTTCCGCGTGCCCTACGGCACTTTGTTGTGCGTAAGCGACAAACCGTTACACGGCGAGATCAAATTGCCCGGCATGGCCAACCACTTCTACCGCGAGCGGGTGGAGCAGCATCTGCGCATCGGCATGCGGGCCATCGACATCCTTCGGGAAGAGGGATCGACCCGCCTGCACAGCCGCAAGCTGCGCAGCTTCGCCGAGGTCGCTTTCCAGTAAAAGTTGGCAGTCGGCGAGGGGTTCCTAGGGTTTTCACCTAGGCGTTTGTGCGGGTGTTTTGCACATTTCACAGACATCATCCGGTTACTTTTGAGAACAACCGGAAACAAAATGACTAGATCGTCGCCTTCTACCCTTTCTCGCCGCGACTTCAGCGCGTGGATGGCGGGTGGCGTCGCCGCCGCCGGCATCGGCCAAGCGGCGCTGCTGTGGCCCCGATCTGCCGGCGCGGCCGAGCCGCAGCTGGTTCCCAGGTTGCGCATCGTCATTCCCGCCAACGAAGGCGGCGGCTGGGACCAGACCGGCCGCGCGCTCGGCGCGGCGCTGCTGGCCTCGGGCGCGGCCGGCGATGTGGTCTACGAGAACGTCGGCGGCAAGGGCGGCACCATCGGCCTTGCGAAGTACGTCGAGAAATACGATGCCGACCCCGACACCGTGCTGATGAGCGGCATGGTGATGGTCGGTGCGGTCGCGCTGCAGAAGCCCGCGGTCACCATGGCGCAGGTCGCGCCGGTCGCGCGCCTGACCAGCGACTACGAAGTGGTGGCGGTGAAAGCCGACTCGCCCATCAAGACCCCCAAGGACCTGATCGCCGCACTGCGCGCCGACGCGGCCAAGACCGTCATAGCGGGCGGCTCGGCCGGCGGCGTCGATCACATGTACGCCGGCATGCTGGCGCGCGTGGCCGGCAACACCGCGGGCCTGGTCTACCAGCCGCACCCCGGTGGCGCGCAGGTGGTGGAGGCGCTGGAAACCGGCAAGGCCGTCGCCGGCATCTCGGGCTACAGCGAATTCAGCGAGGCGCTCGCGAGCGGCAAGCTGCGCGCGATCGGCGTGTCGTCCAAGCGCCCGTTCCTGGGCATTCCGTCGGTGCGCGAACAGGGCGTGGACGCCGACCTGGCCAACTGGCGCGGCGTGCTGACCGGCAAGAAGGTGCCCGCTGAGCGCCGCGCCGTGCTGCTCGAGGCCGTGCGCCGCGCGACCGGCGCCGACGTCTGGCAGAAGACCATCAAGCGCAACAACTGGGATGCGTACTGGATGGCCGGCAAGGACTTCGAGAGCTTCCTCGAACTCGACCTGGCGATGGCCGGGCCGATGATCTACCTGCTCAAGCTGAAGGCCTGAGCGAACGCAGTCAGGCAAAGAGCTCCGGCATCTCGCGCTGCGCCTTGGGCGTGAGCGCGAGTTCGCGCCCGTCGAGCTCCTGCCGCACCCAGCCGCGACGCAGCGACAGCTGCAGCCACGCAGCCCCCAGCGCGCCGCCAAGATGCGGGCGGCGCTCGCTCCAGTCCAGGCACGCGCAGGCAAAGCGCCGGCGCGAGCGCCGCACCGCATCGACCTCGACACCCAGGCTTTCGAGCGCGATCGCGCCTTCGGGCGTGAGCTCATAGGAGCCGCTCTGCAGGCCGCTGAGCCAGCCCTGCGCATGCAGCCTGTCGTGCAGTGCGACGCCCGCCGTGCCGGCCATGTGGTCGTAGCAGGTGCGCGCGGCGCGCAGGCGGCTCGGCGTGTTCGGCTTGAATTCGACCGCGCGCGGCGCGCCGGCCACGACCATCAGGCTTTCGAGCGCGGCCGCGACGTTGTCGTCGGCGAGCCGAAAGTAGCGGTGCTTGCCCTGCACGAGCACCTCGACCAGGCGCTCTTCCTTCAGGCGCGCGAGGTGCGCGCTCGCCGTGGAGGCGGCCACCTCGGCGACGGTGGCGAGCTCGGTCGCGGTGCGCGCGTGGCCGTCCATCAGGCAGTTGAGCATGCGGGCGCGCGCCGGCTCGGCGATGGCGCCGGCGAGACGGGCCAGCTGGAAATCTGCGTTGGCGGTTGAAGTCGTGTCCATGGCCGCATCGTAGAACGCTGCCGCAATCGACACTTCGTTCGCGGGCGAAGTGTGGCGGCATCGCCGATTGCACACTGCGCCCATGAACACACGCCCCACTTCCTTCGCCGACAGCATGCCCGTCGACCCGGTCGCGGCCGTCACGCATGCCGATCCTTATCCCTTCTACGCCGACCTGCGGGCGGGCCCGGCGCTCGCCTGGAACGACAGGCTGCGCGTGTGGGTCGCGAGCCGCGCGGACGTCATCGAATCAGTGCTGCTTGCGCACGGCGTGCTGCGTGTGCGGCCACCCGCCGAACCGGTGCCGCGCGCCATCGTGGACAGCCCGGCCGGCGAGGTGTTCGGCCACCTGGTGCGCATGAACGACGGCGCGGCGCACCAGGCGCATCGGCCCGCGCTGCAGCGCGCGCTGGGCGGGCTGGACCTGAACGCCGTGCAGGCGGCCGCCTTGCAGGTTGCGCGCAACGTGCCGGCGGAGCCTCTGTCGGACGCGCTCTTTTCCATGCCCGTGCAAGCGGTCGCGCAGCTGCTCGGCTTTGCGGATGAAATGCTGCCGCAGGCGGATGGCTGGATGCGCGACTTCGTGGCGTGCCTGTCACCGCTGTCCACGGCCGATCAGTTGCAGAGCGCAAGTGTTGCAGCGAGCGAACTGATGACGCGCTTCGAGGCGCTGACGGCCAGCGCGCCGCCTCGCAACGGCACGCTGCTCGCGGCCGTGCTGGCCGAGAGCGATGCCAGCGCGCCCCTCTCGCGCGCATTGCTCGCCAACATCGTCGGCCTGCTCTCCCAGACCTGCGACGCAACAGCGG
The DNA here is from genome assembly GCF_000834655.1 of Variovorax paradoxus. Classification (GTDB taxonomy): domain Bacteria; phylum Pseudomonadota; class Gammaproteobacteria; order Burkholderiales; family Burkholderiaceae_C; genus Variovorax; species Variovorax paradoxus_F. Next base: position 63,141 of record NZ_JXQQ01000069.1, on the reverse strand, counting down.
GCCTGCTGGGCAACAGCCTCATCGCATTGCTGCGCGATCCTTCGTTGCACCATGCCGCGCGCACGCGCGACGGCTTGCAGGCGATCGTGCAAGAGACAGCGCGCCACGACCCCTCGGTCCACAACACGCGCCGCTTCGCAGCCGAGCCCATCACCATCGCGGGCACGCCGCTGGCGGCGGGCGATGCGGTGCTGCTGGTGCTGGCCGCCGCCAACCGCGATCCGGCGTTCAACCCCGATCCGGACCACTTCAGGCTGATCCGCGAACGGCGCCGCATGCTCGGCTTCGGCCACGGCATGCACGCCTGCCCGGGGCAGGCGCTGGCCTGCACGCTGGCCGCCGCGGGGCTCGATGCGATGTTGCAGCGCAAGCCCGATCTCGATGCGATGCGCGCGCTCGGTTGGCACTACCGTCCCTCGGCCAACGCGCGCATCCCCGTTTTCCACTGACCGATTCAGCCGCGCGCGCTGGCCCAGTGTCCCGTGCCCGCCAAGTGCGGCGACAGCTGCGCGTCGCCCCAGCGCAGCGGCAGCGCGGCAGGCCGGCGCAGCGCGTGCTCGACGTGCAGGCGCAGCAGGCGCTCGGCGCCTTCGAACTCGGCGAGCTCGGGTCCGTCCAGCACGATCTCCGCGGTGGCCGCCACGTGCAGCAGTTCGCCGTTGTCGTAGTCGATGAACAGCAGGCCCGCGCGCGGATGCGCCAGCAGGTTGCCGAGCGTGTTGAAGAAGCGGTTGCCGTTGAAGTCGGGCACGGTCAGTACGCCGCCTTCGTCGACGCGCACGAAGCCGGGCCGGCCGCCGCGATGCGACACGTCGACGCCGTGCGAACTGGCATCGGCTTCGTCGCCCACCGCTGCTTCGTCGGGGTAGGCCGTGGCGATGAAGAGCGTGTCCGCGCTGCCGATGAGCCGCTGCGCATCGAGATCGAGCGCATCGAGCCATTGGACGGGCGCGCTGTCTGCGCGCTTGGGCACGAACACCGGCTCGCGCGCCTGGATGTACCGCGGGCAGTTGCCGAAGCTCTGCTGCACCTGGAGCATGAAGCCCGCGGCATCGAGCGATTCGACCGTGCCGTTCATTCGGTTGCGCCGCCGCGTGTGCGGCTCGATGCCCAACAGGCCGAGAGGGGCGCCCAGCGCAAGCTGGCCTGCGAGCGGATCGCCCGACGCTGGCAGCGCATCGATGCGCAGGTGCGTTGCATCGGGCGAATGCGCAAAGCCCGCGGGCGCCGCGAGCACGCTGGCCCACGGCTGCAGGTTCGCATCGAGGCTGCCGACCACGACGAAGGGCAGTTGCGCGAAGAACTCGCGGTGCTGGTCGGGCATGTAGTCGCGGATCACGCGCGGCCCCGCAACGGCCATCTGTTCGCGCGAGCCGGCCTGCAGCTGCAGCGCGCGCTCGCCGGCGTGGAAAGGTGCGGAAATCATAGGAATACCTCCACGCGTCGCGCTGCGGTGCGAGCTTGCTTGGGAGCGGCCCTTCGCGCGCTCATGCGGCCGCCAGTCCGACCGGCGTGCGCACCATCGGCACGAAACCGGGCAAGGCCTCGACGCGGGCCAGCCATTCGCGCACGCGCGGATAACCGTCGAGCGCCACGCGGCCTTCCGGCGCATGCGCCACGTAGGCGTAGTTCGAGATGTCGGCCAGCGTGGCTTCGGGGCCGGCGAGGAAAGGCTGTCGTTCCAGGTGAATCTCCATCACCGAGAGCAGCGCGTGCGAACGCGTCACCGTCTCGGTGGGATCGACCGCGAGGCCGAAGAGCGCCATCACGCGCGCCGCGGCCGGGCCATAGGCCAGCGGGCCGGCCGCCACCGAGAACCAGCGCTGCACGCGCGCCGCGCCCACCGCGTCCTGCGGCATCCAGCGCGCCGGGTCAGCCGAATAGCGCGCGTTCAGGTAGACCAGGATCGCGTTGGAATCGGCCAGCGTGACGTCGCCGTCCTCGATCACCGGCACCTGGCCGAAAGGGTTGCGCGCCAGGAATTCGGGCGTGCGGTTGTCGCGCTTCTTCAGGTCGAGCTCGACGATTTCGAAGGGCAGGCCGAGCATCGAGAGAAACAGCCGCACACGGTGCACGTGGCCCGAGATGGCGCTGCCGTAGAGCTTGATGGGTTGCGCGGGGCGGGTGGCAATGGCGTTCATGAAAGGTCCTTTCGAAGATCGAGACGAGGGCCGGGATGGCATGCCCTCGATTCTTCTCTCTTGCGCTCAATGAATGAATAGCCATTTCTGTATTTGACTGCTGCGTTTTCCGGTTTAATCGGGTCATGGACCGTTTCAAAGCCATGCAGACCTTCGTACAGATCGCCGAGCAGGGCAGCATGACCCGCGCTGCCGAATCCCTCGGCACTTCATTGCCCGCGGTGGTGCGCTCGCTCGCCGCGCTCGAGGCGCACCTGGGCGTGCGCCTGTTCCACCGCACCACCCGTCGCCTGTCGCTCACCGAGGAAGGCCGCCACTACCTGCCGAGCGCGCGCGAGGTGCTGCTTGCGGCCGATGCGGCCGACCGCGCGCTCAACGCGGAGGCGCGCGAGCCGGCGGGCCAGCTCACCATCACGGCGCCAGTGCTGTTCGGCCACATGTACGTGGCGCCGGCCATCACGCGATTCATGAAGCGCTACGACAAGGTGCGCTGCAGCGTGCTGCTGTACGACCGCGCGGTGAACCTGCTGGAGGAGAACATCGACGTGGGCATCCGCATCAGCCCGCTGGAAGATTCGTCGCTCGTCGCGCAGACGCTGGGCACCATCCGGCGCGTGGTGGCGGTGAGCCCCGACTACCTCGCGCGCCACGGCACGCCACGGCATCCGCGCGACCTGAACGGCGCGGACTGCGTGCGCGGCCGCATCGACGCGCCGCCGCAATGGCAGTTCCACGAGGGCGGCAAGACGATCAGCGTGACGCCGAGCAACCGGCTGGAGTTCAACCACCTCGCGCCTGCGGTGGAGGCCTGCGCCGCAGGCATGGGATTCGGCACCTTCTTCTCGTACCAGGTGCTGCCGTACGTGGCGCAGGGGCGCCTGCAGCTCGTGCTCGAGGACTTCGAGCCGCCGCCGCGGCCGGTGAGCGTGATCTATCCGAATGCGCGGCTGCTGCCGGCGCGCACGCGGGCTTTCATCGAGTGGATGAAGTCGGAGTTCACTGGACTGAGGATGTAGTCGCTACGGCGCTACGGCAGATGCGGGCAGGGCCTTGCCCTCGCACAGCGCCGCGGCATCGGTCGCCATGCCGCGCACGGCCTCTTCCATGCCGAGGTTGAGCACCGACATGAATTCGCCGTTACCGCTGGCCCAATTGGTGCGCGTGCCCATGCCGTGATAGAGGCGCGTGGCCGTCGTGCCGCCGGACAGGCGGTAGCTCACCTTCAGCACCACGTGCGAGACGAGATTGAGCCCCGCGGACCACGCATGGGCCAGCCGCAGCGCGACCACGGCGGAGACCTGCCGGGTCGGATCGGGGGCAGCGGAAGCCGCCGCGCCGACGATGGGCTGGAACCCGTAGCGCTTGGTGGAGAGCAACGCATCGCGCGTCCATGCGCCCGCATCGCCGCTGCGCAGCGACTCCACCGTCCTGGGCGTGGCATGCACGGTCGGCAGCATCAGCGTGAGGTTGCCTGCGTAGACCTGGTTGTTGCGGGCGTCTTCGATGGCCGAGAGGTAAAGCCTGCAGCCCAGCGGCGCGCGAAGGGTCTCGACCGGCGGGCCGTTGGGGCGCTGCTCCTGTTCCGGTGCCTGCTGGTAGACCATGTCGAGCGGTTCGCTCTCGGTGAGCGCATGCGCCAGTCCGGGCATGGTGCAGAGCGCGAACAGGGCGGCCGTCACCCGGCCGGAGGTCGGTCGCGAAGCTTGCTTCATGGTGCGGCCGTCCGGACCGAATACATCGCGTGGTCCTGGTCGCGGAAGACGACGCGGCCGGGCTGCTCGTCGAAGCCCTGGCCGCCCAGCGTCACCCACGTGCCGTTGACGTTGAAGCGCGCGGTGCGGATCGCGCCGGAGCGCGCACCGGCCAGGTCCAGCCCCACCACGTGCAGCGTCTGCTGGATCGAATCGCGCATCACGGCCTTGAGCTGCTGCCCGTCGTTGGCGGCCAAGCGGCGTACGACGGTCGCGCGCGCTCCACCGCTCACCGGTGTCTGGAAGATCGTGGCCGAGCGGTACGTGGGTTCCTTGTTGCCGGCTTGCCAGAGCAGCGCCGTGGTGCGCGTGGTGAAGGCGCCGAGGCCGGGCTCCAGCGCATATTGCAGTAACAGCACCAGGTAGGCGGGGCCGGTCTTCGTGGCGGCGATGCGGGCGTCCTGCTCGGCCTTCGGCGGCATGCCCGCGAGCACCTGCGACGAGGCGATCTTCAGCGGGAACGCATTCGGCTTGCTGAGCAATTCGCCGATGGCAAGGCCGGCCTCGACGCGGTAGTCGTAATCGAGCAGGGGGCCGACGATGGCGCCTACTTCCGCACTCATTTCCTTTTGCCGCGACTGCTGCACCGACGAGTCGATCAGCGCGCCGATGAGGCCACCGCCCGTGGCCGCGCTCACACCGGGTGCCTGCGCGGAGAACATGAAGCTCTCTTGCGCGACCACCACGCGAAGATCGACCTCCTGGACCTTCGTGCGGTCTGCCGCCGCGAGCGGCCGGTGAAACTGGGCGCAAGCGCCAAGCAGCAAAACGACTGACAGCGCCAACAGGAAACGCAGCATCTTCGGTTCTTCTCGCGGTACTCGATCGGGCGTCGATTGTGCCGGGAGTTGCGACGAAGATGCGCGCGTTGTCCATCGGTTCAAGCGATGGCGCCATTCGCTCCGGGCCTGCGTCAGAATGGCCGCGTGCCCTCTTCTTCCCCCACCTCCCCCCTCTTCCACGCCAGCCATCTGCAGAAACGCTATGGCGACACCACGGTCGTGGACGACCTGTCGTTCGAGATCGCGCCGGGCGAATGCCTCGGCGTGATCGGCCCCAACGGCGCCGGCAAGACCACCACCATCCGCATGTGCCTGGGACTCACCGCGCCCGACGGCGGCGAGATCTCGGCGCTGGGCCTGCAGATGCCGCGCGATGCGCTCGCCATCAAGGCGCAGCTGGGCGTGGTCACTCAGTTCGACACGCTCGACCCCGACTTCAGCTGCGCCGAGAACCTCGTGGTGTACGGCCGCTACTTCGGTTTCAGCAAGGCGCAGGTGCGCGCACGCGTGCCGCAACTGCTGGAGTTCGCGGCGCTCTCGCACAAGGCCGACGCGAAGCCGGGCGAACTGTCGGGCGGCATGCGCCGTCGGCTGTCGCTCGCACGCGCGCTCGTGAACGATCCCAAGCTGCTGCTGCTCGACGAGCCGACCACCGGGCTCGACCCGCAGGCGCGCCACCTGATGTGGGAGCGGCTGCAGGTGCTGCTGCAGCAGGGCAAGTCGATCCTGCTGACCACGCACTTCATGGACGAGGCCGAGCGCCTGTGCTCGCGCCTGCTCGTGCTCGACCACGGCCGCAAGATCGCCGAGGGCAAGCCGCGCGACCTGATCGCCGAACACCTGGAGCCCGACGTGGTCGAGGTGTATGGCAACGGCGCGCTGTCGCTGGCCGAATCGCCCGAGCTGAAGGCGATGGCGGCACGGGTCGAGGTGAGCGGGGAGACAGTGTTCTTCTACACGCAGGACGCGCGGCGGCTGCTCGATGCGCTCACGCAGCACGGCGGGCTGCGCACCTTCCATCGCCCCGCGAATCTCGAAGACCTATTTCTCAAGCTCACCGGGCGGCAGATCCGCGAGGACGGCTAAGCATGAGGCACACCCCCAGGCTTGCCCACTTCGTGTGGCCGCCCACCCCCTCGCCGGGGGCAATACCAGCGGCCCGGCAAAGCCGGTTCCACGGTATTCCTGAAATGAAGCAACAGCCATGAGCAACCTGTCGAATATGGCAAAAACAATATCGCCCCTCCCCTCACCCTCGGTGTGGCGCGCACCCGATATCTCGCTGCGCTGGTGGCCCGTGTTTTTGCGCAACCTGCTGGTGTGGCGCAAGCTCGCGATACCGAGCCTCATCGGCAACATCGCCGAGCCGCTGATCTGGCTCGTGGCCTTCGGCTACGGCATGGGTGCGCTGGTGGGGCAGGTGGCGGTGGACGGCGTGAAGGTGCCCTACATCCTGTTCCTGGCGAGCGGCTCGATCTGCATGAGCGCCATGAATGCGGCGAGCTTCGAGGCGCTGTATTCCGCGTTCTCCCGCATGCACGTGCAGAAGACCTGGGACGGCATCATGAACGCGCCGGTCGGCCTGGACGACATCGTGATGGCAGAAATGCTGTGGGCGGCGTTCAAGTCGATCTTCACCGTCACCGCGATCCTGTTCGTGATGCTCGGGCTGGGCATCAGCCACAGCCCGAAGTTGATCGTCGCGTGGCTGGTGCTGATCGGCGCGGGCATCACCTTCTCGTCGATCGCGCTGATATTCAACGCGCTCGCCAAGGGCTACGACTTCTTCACCTACTACTTCACGCTGTTCATGACACCGATGATGTTCCTGAGCGGCGTGTTCTTTCCGCTGGAGCAACTGCCCTCGGCGGTGAAGGCGGTTGCCGCGTGGCTGCCGCTCACCAACGCGGTGGCGCTGGTGCGGCCGCTCTTCATGGACCAGTGGCCGGCCGACTGGTGGCTGCATGCGGGCGTGCTGGCGGTGTATGCGGTCGTGGCGTTCTGGATCGCGCTGGCGTTGACGCGCAAGCGGTTCAAGGCGTAATCGCTTCGGCTGAGGGCATCCCGGATACGGATGCTTTCAAATTGCATTGCACACAATTTAATTGCTCGCTACAATTCAGCCCATGCGCTCCACCACCGTCTCCGCCGACGAAATGCTCAAGCTGGACAACCAGCTGTGCTTCGCCGTGTATTCCGCCTCGCTGGCGATGACGCGGCTCTACAAGCCGGTGCTGGAAAAGCTGCAGCTCACCTACCCCCAATACCTCGTCATGCTCGCCCTCTGGGAGCAGGACGGCCCCATGGTCTCCGAGCTCGGCGAACGCCTCTCGCTCGATTCCGGCACGCTCACCCCGCTGCTCAAGCGCCTCGAAACCAGTGGCTACGTGGCCCGGGTGCGCGACGTGGCCGACGAGCGCCGAGTGCACATCACGCTCACTGCAGCCGGCCGCAAGCTCAAGGCCCGCGCGGCCAGCGTCCCCGGCTGCCTCATGGCCGCCACCGAATGCTCGGTGCCCGAACTCATCGCGCTTACCCAGCAGATCCAGACCCTGCGCGACCGCGTCAAGAAGGCGGCCTGACCGACAACGTTTTTCTCCCCGCTTCGATCGAAACCTGAGAGAAGCATTTTTTTCACCCTCCCTCCATCATCAAAGGAATCACCATGACCACCAAGCTCGACAAAGTGCTCTACACCGCAGAAGCCCACACCGTCGGCGGCCGTGACGGCGCAGGGAAGTCCAGCGACGGCGCGATCGACGTCAAGCTCAGCTCGCCCGGTTCGGGCAAGCCCGGCACCAACCCCGAGCAGCTGTTCGCGGTGGGCTACGCCGCCTGCTTCATCGGTGCGATGAAGGCCGTCGGCCCGAAGATCAGCGTGAAGGTGCCCGACGACGTGGCCATCGACTCGAAGGTTTCCCTCGGCCCGACGAACGGCGGCGCTGCATATGGCATCTCGGTGCAACTGGCGATCACGCTGCCTGGCCTCGATGCCGAGCAAAAGCAGAAGCTGGTCGACACCGCTCACCAGGTCTGCCCGTACTCGAACGCCACGCGCGGCAACATCGACGTCGAACTCGTGATCGTCTGATTTCGCCATCCGCGAAGCAACAAGGCGCCCCGGCCACAAGCCGGGGCGCTTTTTTCATGGCGCGCGTTGTCTCACGCGTGACCCGGAAAGGGACAACGCGATAGCGCCTTTCATCAAGCTTGGCTAATGTGGCCGCACGCCCTTCAACGCACCGTGGAGATCGACCCCATGAGCACCACCAGCCTCCTCGTCCGCAAGGACAGCCTTCCCACCACGCGCCTGCACACCGCCACCGACCAGCCATTGGCCGACGGCCAGGTGCGCGTGCGCATCGACAGCTTTGCCCTTACCTCCAACAACATCACCTACGCCGCCTTCGGCGACGCGATGAGCTACTGGCAGTTCTTTCCCTCCGAGGAAGAAGGCTGGGGCAGCATCCCGGTGTGGGGCTTCGCGAGCGTGGTGCAATCGCTGCACCCCGGCGTGGCGGTGGGCGAGCGGCTCTACGGCTACTGGCCGATGGCATCGAGCGCGGTGCTCAGCCCCGACCGGCTCTCGGCCGCGCGCTTCACCGATGCCGCCCCGCACCGCGCCGCGCTGCCGGCGGTCTACAACCAGTACTTCCGCTGCAACGCCGATCCGCTCTACACCACCGACACCGAAGACCTGCAGGCGCTGCTGCGCCCGCTGTTCATCACCTCGTGGCTGATCGACGACTTCATGGCCGACAACGACTTCTTCGGCGCCACGACCATGCTGTTGTCGAGCGCGTCGAGCAAGACGGCCTACGGCACCGCCTTCCAGCTGCACCAGCGCAAGGGCATCGAGGTGATCGGACTCACCTCGCCGGCCAACGTGGCCTTCTGCGAAAGCCTGCGCTGCTACCACCGCGTGGTGACCTACGACGCGCTCGACAGCATCGCGGCCGATACGCCCAGCGTGTACATCGACTTCGCCGGCAACGGCGGGCTGCGCAACGCCATTCACGAGCGCTTCGCGAATCTCAAGTACAGCTGCTCGATCGGCGGCACGCACGTGGAGCAGCTCGCCTCCAAGGGCGCGGGCAAGAGCCTCGCGGGTCCGCGCGCCACGCTGTTCTTCGCGCCCGCGCAGATCAAGAAGCGCACCGCCGAATGGGGAGCGGACGAATTCGGCCGGCGCATGGTGGCCGCCTGGCGCAACTTCCTCGCCACGGTGACCGATGCGAGCAACCCCTGGCTGCACGCCGAGCAGCACCGCGGCGGCGAGGCCGTGCAGGCCGCCTACGCGCAGGTGCTGGGGGGCAAGGGCGACCCGCGCACGGGCCATATCCTTTCGCTTTACAAACAACCCGGCGGACTGTGACGCCGCCACTGCGGGGGTAGCGACAATCGCTGCATGACCCCCTCCCCCGCAGCGCCCGCCAATACCCATCCCTACGAGAGCCTCACGCCCGACGTGGTGCTCGACGCGCTCGCAACGCTCGGCCTGCACGGCGACGGCCGGCTCACCGGCCTGAACTCCTATGAAAACCGGGTCTACCAGGTGTTCCTGGAAGACCGCAGCGCGGTGGTGGTGAAGTTCTACCGCCCCGGCCGCTGGAGCGAAGCCGAGATCCTCGAAGAGCACGGTTTCTCGCTCGAACTGGCCGCCGGCGAAGTGCCGGCCGTGCCGCCGCTGGCCTTCGACGGCAAGACCCTGCATCACCACGCCGGCTTCGCCTTCAGCGTGAGCCCGTACCGGGGCGGCCGCGCGCCCGAACTCGACAACTTCGAAGTGCTCGAATGGGTCGGCAGGTTCCTGGCACGCATCCACACCGTGGGCAGCGCCAAGCCTTTCGAGGCCCGCCCCGCGCTCGACCTGCAGACCTTCGGCCTCGATTCGCGCGACTGGCTGCTGGAGAACGACAAGATCCCGCTCGACATGCAGCGCGACTGGGAAAAGACCTGCAACGAGGCGCTGGACATGGTTCGCGCGACCGCCCTCGCACTGCAGCCGCCGGCCTCCGACCTCAAGCCCCGCAAGCTGCGCCTGCACGGCGACGTGCACCCCGGCAACATCCTCTGGACGCCCACCGACCGCCCCGGCGGCGGCCCGCACTTCGTCGACCTGGACGACGCGCGCACCGGCTTCGCCGTGCAAGACCTGTGGATGCTGCTGTCGGGCGACCGCGCGCAGCGCACCTCGCAGCTGTCGGGCCTGCTCGACGGCTACGAGCAATTCCGCGAATTCGACCGCCGCGAGCTCGCGCTGATCGAACCGCTGCGCACGCTGCGGCTCATCCACTACAGCGCCTGGCTCGCGCGCCGCTGGGAAGACCCGATCTTTCCGATCAACTTCCCGTGGTTCGGCTCGAGCGACTACTGGAAGGGGCAGATCCTCGTGCTGGAAGACCAGTGCGAGCAGATGGCGGAGGAGCCGCTCTACGCCTGAGCCGCGGCTTCGGCCGCGAGGCTTTCCGCCACACCCTGCAGAAGCCGCTCGACCAACACGTTGGGAGGGCCGCTGCGCCACACGCCATAAGCCTCCGATTGGGCCACGGCCCTGTCGAGCGGCCGGAATACCGCGCCACGCAGGGCCGAGTTGCGCATCGCCTGCGGCACCAGCGCGACGCCCATGCCCTGCGACACGAGCGACACGACGGCGAGCCAATGGCGCACCTCGTGCCGCACCTCGGGCAGGAAGCCCGCATCGGCGCAGATCGACAGGATGCGCTCGTGGTAATCGGGCGAAGCCTCTCGCGAGAACAGCACGAAGGGCTGGTCGCGCAGGTCGGCCGGAGCCAGCACTTTCTTGCGCGCGAGCGAATGCCCAGCGGGCAGGCAACACACGAAGGGCTCGGACAGCAACAGGCGGTGATGCAGCTCGGGCGGCATGCGGCTCGTGTGAACGAAGCCGAGATCGAGCCGGTCGTGCAGCAGCTCCGATATCTGCACGCCCGAGTTGAGCTCGTTCAGCGTGATGCGCACTGCCGGATGCCTGGCCTGGAATGCGCGCAATGCCGGCGGCAGGCCGCGATAGAGCATCGCGCCGACGAAGCCGATGCGCAGGCGACCCGCGGAGCCGCTCGCCACGTCGCGCGCTTCGGTTGCGGCCTCCTGCGCCTGCTGCAGCAACCGCCGCGCCGAGATGCGCAGCGCCTCGCCCGCGTGCGTGAGCCGCACCTCCTTGCTGTTGCGCTCGAAGAGCCGCGCGCCCACCGACTCTTCGAGCTGCCGGATCGCGACCGACAAGGGCGGCTGCGATATCGACAGGCGCCGCGCCGCGCGACCGAAGTGCAGCTCCTCGGCCAGCACGGAGAAATAGCGCAGGTGTCGCAGTTCCATGGATAGGCTAATCGAATCGAACAAGACCAATTCGATATTAGACACGGATCGTCGCAGCTTCAACAATGCGGGGAACCAGGAGACAAATGCATGCCTGAAAACGCCGCACACGCCGCGCCGCAAGCCGCGCACGCCCATCCCATTCCCGATCGTCACGGCCAGAACCTGTTCACCGTCGACACCGAGCTGCACGACCTGCTCGCGCTCTACCTGCCCGAGGACCTGCGCGCCCACATGCAGCCGCACTTCGAGCGCCTGGGCGGCCTCGCGGGCGGCCTGCTCGACGAGCTGGCCGGCACCGCCGACCGCAACCCGCCCACCCTGAAGCAGCGCACCCGCACCGGACTGGACGAGCAGAAGGTCGTCAAGCATCCGGCCTATGTGGAGATGGAACGCCTCGCGCTCAGCGAATTCGGCCTGGCCGCGATCTCGCACCGCGACGAGACGCTGGGCTGGAAGGGCAAGATGCCGCCGCTGGTCAAGTACGTGCTGACCTACCTCTTCGTTCAGGCCGAGTTCGGCCTGTGCTGCCCGGTCTCGATGACCGATTCGCTCACGCGCACGCTGAAGAAATTCGGTGACACCGACCTGGTCGCGCGCTTCCTGCCGCGCCTGACCTCGCTCGACTTCGACGAGCTCGCCCAGGGCGCGATGTTCATGACCGAGCAGGCCGCGGGCTCCGACATCGCGGCCACCGCAACCATGGCGCGGCGCGAGGCCGACGGCAGCTGGCGCATCACCGGGGACAAGTGGTTCTGCTCTAACCCCGATGCCGATTTCGCGATGGTGCTCGCGCGCGCAGAAGACGGCGCGGCCGGCATGAAGGGCGTGTCGCTGTTCCTGCTGCCGCGCCGGCTGGCGGACGGCAGCCTCAACCACTACCGGATCATTCGCCTGAAGGACAAGCTGGGCACGCGCTCGATGGCCAGCGGCGAGATACGGCTCGAAGGCGCGGTCGCGTACCTCGTCGGCGAGGAAGGCCGCGGCTTCGTGCAGATGGCCGACATGGTGAACAACTCGCGCCTGTCGAACGGCGTGCGCGCCGCGGGGCTCATGCGACGCGCGGTGGCCGAGGCCGAATACATCGCGGCCGAGCGCCGCGCGTTCGGGCGCACGCTCGACCAGATGCCGCTGATGCAGCGCCAGCTCGACAAGCTGCGCCTGCCGGCCGAGCAGGCGCGCACGATGGTGTGCCAGACCGCGCTCGCACTCGCGCGCTCCGATGCCGGCGAGCCCGACGCGTACGCGCTGCTGCGCATCCTCACGCCGCTCATCAAGTTCCGCGCCTGCCGCGATGCGCGCAAGGTGACGGGCGATGCGATGGAAGTACGCGGCGGCTGCGGCTACATCGAGGAGTGGAGCGATCCGCGCCTCGTGCGCGATGCGCACCTGGGCTCGATCTGGGAAGGCACGAGCAACATAGTGGCGCTGGACGTGATCCGCGCGGTGAAGCGCGAAGGCTCGCTGCCGGTGCTGCGCGCGCACTGCGAAAAGCTGCTGGGCGATGCAGCGCTCGCGCCTGCTTTCGCCAAGGCCCTGGGCGATGCGCTGGCTCGCGCCTCGGCGCTGGTCGAGACCGCGGCACGCGAAGGCGGCGACGTGCTCGCGCGCCAGGCGGCATCGGCGCTCTACCACTGCACGAGCAGCATCGCGATGGCCTGGGAGGCCAGCCACAGCGGTTCTGCCGCGCGCCTGCGCTGGGCGCAACTGGTGCTGCTGCACCGCGTGCTGCCGCGCGACCCGCTCGCGCCCGATGCGATGCCCGCGGACTGGAACACCGCCGCGACGCGCACCGCGGCCATCGCTGCCTGATTCATAGAAAAACGGAGACATCCTCTTGCGACACCTCACTCATCTCTTCGCCGCCGCCACCGCCTGCGCCGCGCTGCTGAGCGCAGCACCCGCTGCGCAAGCCCAAGGCCCCTTCCCTTCCAAGCCCTTGACGCTGGTCGTGCCCTTCCCACCCGGCGGCCCGACCGACGCCATGGCCCGCACGCTTGCCGCCGAGATGAAAGACCGCCTCGGCCAGCCCATGATCGTGGAGAACCGCGCGGGCGCGGGCGGCAACATCGGCGCCGAGTACGTGGCGCGCGCCGAGGCCGACGGCCACACGCTGCTGTTCGGTACCTCGGGGCCGCTGGCCATCAACGCGAGCCTCTACCGCAAGATCAACTACGACCCGGTCAAGAGCTACGCGCCGGTGATCCAGGTCGGCTACCTGCCGAACATCCTGGTGGTGAACCCCGCGCTGCCGGTCAAGACCGTGCCCGAACTCGTGGCCTACGCCAAGGCCAATCCCGGCAAGTTGAGCTATGCGTCGTCGGGCAACGGCGCCTCGTCGCACCTGGCGGGCGTGCTCTTCAACTCGGTGGCCGGCACCGACCTGCAGCACATTCCCTACAAGGGCACGGGCCCGGCGCTCAACGATCTCCTGGGCAACCAGGTCAGCATGACCTTCACCGACATCCTCACCGCGCTGCCCTACGTCAAGGCCGGCAAGCTGCGCGCGCTGGGCGTGGCGACGGTCGCGCGTTCGCAGGCGCTGCCCGACGTGCCGACGATCTCCGAGCAGGGCTACAAGGGCTACGACGTGAGCGTGTTCTTCGGCATCGTCGCGCCGGCCGGCACGCCCGCGGATCGCGTGACCAGGCTCAACCACGCCTTCGCCGAAGTGCTGAACTCCCCCAAGGTCAAGCAGATGTTCGCCGCGCAAGGGCTCGAAGCCTCGGCCGATACGTCGCCGCAGAAGCTCGGCCAGTTCATCGTGAGCGAATCGGCCAAGTGGAAGGACGTCGTGAAGAAGTCCGGCGCCCAGCTCGATTGACGACGACGCACGGAACACCGACATGACATCGACCCAAGGAGCCCTCGCTGGCATTCGCGTGCTGGACATCTCGCGCATCCTCGGCGGCCCGTACTGCGGCCAGATCCTCGGCGACCACGGCGCCGACGTGCTCAAGGTCGAGCCGCCGCAGGGCGACGACACGCGCACCTGGGGCCCGCCCTTCAAGGAAGGCGTGGCCTCGTACTACCACGGCCTGAACCGCAACAAGCGCGTGCAGCACCTGGACTTCTCGACCGAGGAAGGCCGCGAGGCGCTGCTCGCGCTGGTGGCCGAGGCCGACGTGCTGATCGAGAACTTCAAGACCGGCACGATGGAGCGATGGGGCATCGGCTACGAGACGCTGTCGCAGCGCTTCCCGCGCCTGGTGTGGTGCCGCGTCTCCGGCTTCGGTGCCGACGGTCCGCTCGGCGCGCTGCCCGGCTACGACGCGGCGGTGCAGGCGATGACCGGCATCATGAGCGTCAACGGCGAGGCCGATGGCGGCCCGCTGCGCGTGGGCCTGCCGGTGGTCGACATGGTGACGGGCCTGAACGCGGTGATCGGCGTGCTGCTCGCGCTGCAGGAACGCAACCGCAGCGGCCGTGGGCAGTTCGTGGAAGCGGCGCTGTACGACAGCGGCCTCTCGCTGCTGCATCCGCACGCGGCCAACTGGTTCATGGACGGCACGGCGCCGCGCCGCACGGGCAATGCGCATCCCAACATCTACCCCTACGACGCGCTGGCCACGGGCACCGACCCGGTGTTCGTCGCGGTGGGCAACGACCGGCAGTTCGCGAGCCTGTGCCGCTGCATCGGCCTGCCCGAACTCGCGGACGATCCGCTCTACCGAACCGCCGGTGCGCGCTCGGTGCACCGCGACGCGCTCAGGCAGCGGCTCGAGGCGGCGATGGCGGCCTTCGACGGGCGCGCGCTGGTCGACCAGCTGATGGCCGCCGGTGTGCCGGCGGCGCCCGTTCTGCCCGTGGCCGACGCGCTGCAGCACCCACACACGCTGCACCGCGAAATGGTGGTGGAGATGCCCGGCGGCTACCGCGGCATCGGCGCGCCGGTGAAGCTGAGCCGCACGCCGGCGAGCTACCGGCATGCGCCGCTGACGCCTGGCAGTGCGTTCCTGCCCGCCGAAGACGATTCAGCGCAGCACTGAACGGCCGCGGCCGATGCCGTAGTACGCGATGCCGGCGGCTTCGACTTCGGCGGCGTCGTAGACGTTGCGGCCGTCGAAGATCGCGGGCGTCTTCAGCGCCTGTGCGATGCGCGCGAAGTCGGGACGGCGGAACGCGGCCCATTCGGTCACGAGCGCCAGCACGTCGGCGCCCTGCAGCGCGTCCTGCGGCGTGTCGCACCACTGCACGTCGCCGCGCTCGCCGACGATGGCGCGCGCATTCGGCATCGCCGCGGGATCGTGCACCTGTACACGCGCACCGGCGGCCCACAGGCGCTCCAGCAGCACGAGGCTCGGCGCATCGCGCATGTCGTCGGTGTCGGGCTTGAAGGCCAGGCCCCAGAGCGCGATGGTCTTGTTCGCGATGTTGCCTTCGAAGTGGTGCGTCATCAGGTCGAAGAGCCGGCCCTTCTGCTCGTGGTTCGCGGCCTCGACGGCCGCGAGGATGCGCAGTGGATACCCGTCGCGATCGGCCGCATGCCGCAGCGCCCGCACGTCCTTGGCCAGGCACGAACCGCCGTAGCCCGCGCCCGCCTGCAGGAAGTCGGGGCCGATGCGCCGATCCGCGCCGATGCCACGACGCACCATCTCGATGTCGGCGCCCGCGTGCCCGGCCACGCGCGCCATCTCGTTCATGAAGCTGATGCGGGTCGCGAGCATCGCGTTGGCAGCGTACTTGGTGAGCTCGGCCGAGCGCCGGTCCATCACCAGCAGTTGCCTGGCAAGTTCGCGCACGAAGGGTTCGTAGAGCCGCGTCAGCACGTCGATGGCTGCGGGGTCGGTCGCACCGATCACCACGCGATCGGGCTGCCGGCAATCGCGCACGGCCGCGCCTTCGCGCAGGAACTCGGGGTTCACGGCCACCGCGATGCGATGCACTGCGCCTCGCTGCGAAAGCTCGGCCTGCAGCACCGCCTCGACCTGCTCCGCGGTGCCCACCGGCGCGGTGGACTTGCAGACGACCACCGCATCGCGGTCGCGGTGCTGCCCGATGCTGCGGGCCACGGCCATCACATGCCGCAGATCGACATCGCCTTGCGCATCGGCCGGCGTGTTGACCACGATGAAGAGAGCTTCGCCGTGCACGCTGGCGGCGCGTTCGTTGGCCGTGAACCGCAGCGTCCCCGCGGCGAGGCCCGCGGCCACCAGCGCCTCCAGGCCCGGCTCATGCAGCGGCATCCGCCCAAGTTGCAGGCCCTCGATGCGGCCGGCATCGGCGTCCGCGCACAGCACGTCGTGCCCGGCTTCTGCCAGGCAGGCAGCGAAGGTGAGGCCCACGTAACCGGCGCCGAAGATGCTCAGTTTCATGCGCGCACCCCTCTCTCAAGGCACTGGCAGCGGCGGCGGTTGTGAGATAAAAGCAGGATGCAAGCCTTCAAAACAATGTCCGGACAGGAAAATTCGATGATGCCCGATCAAGTTGCCGCGCGTTGCGCGCTGGTCCTGGAGACCAACAACCTGCGCGGCGGAGCGGATGCCGAGGCCGCCGCGAGCACCAGCCTGCAGCGCCTCATCGCCCTGCTGGCGAAGCAGCAGGTGCCGCTCACGGCCCTGGCCCAGGTGGTCATCACGCACGACGGCCTGAGCGCCGCATCGTGCGAAGCCGTCACGGCGCTGGCGGGCCGACCCATCGACTTCGTGCGCATCGACGCCGCCACCGGCTACTACGACGCCAAGAACGTCGGCTTCGCGGCCACCGATGCGGCGCGCTGCGACCACGTGGTGTTCGCCGATGCCGACTGCCTGCCCGCCGACGACTGGCTGCTGCAGATGCTCACGCCCTTCACGCGCGGTGCCGATGCGCCCGCTGTGGTGGCCGGCCGCACGAGCTACGCGGACAGCATCGTCGGCACCGCGCTCACCACCATCGACTTCATGTATTTCCCCAACGCCGACCATGCGGGCGCCACGAGCAACTTCTACGCGAACAACGTGGCCTTTCGCCGCGACGTGTTCGAGCAGCACAGCTACCAGGCGCTCGACGGCGTGTACCGCGCGCACTGCCAGGTGCTGGGCATGCGCCTGAAGGCCGCCAACGTGCCCATCCACTACGCGGCCGCGGCCCACACCGAGCACCGGCTGCCCGACACGCGCGCCGAAGCGCTCAAGCTGCGCTGGATGCGCGGGCAGGACACCTATTCGCTCACGCCGCACCTCTTGCGCAGCTACGTGTCGGCGCGCTGGCAGTGGCTTGCCAGGAGCGGGCCGATCGGGCCGCTGTGCGTGCTGTTCACGCGGCTGGGCTTCAGCGTGCGCGCGCTCAATCACCAGGACCTGCCGCCCCTGCGGGGCCTGCGCTGGCTCGCGGGCGTGGCGTTGATCCTGGGCTTCTCGGCCATCGACATGCTGGGCGCGTTCGCGCGCGGCATCGGCCTGCACACCACGGGCCGCACGAACGCGGACGCCCAGGCGCTTTCCTACCATCGCCCGACATGAACAAGAAAAACATCTTTAGCCTGCTCGTGCTGGCCGGCGCGTGCGCCACGGCGGGCGCCGCCGATTTCGCCGGCCGCGGCGTCTTCAACTTCAGGTCCGACAGCGGCTGCCCCTTCTCCGCGCTCGCGGGCCCCGCCAACGAGTGCAACCGTCTCGCGCTGGACGATGCCGACACGCGCGCCGCGTTCGACGGCGCCGCGCACACCATCCGCTTCGCCAACCCGCGCATCTACGGCGAGAAGACCATCGTGGGCGACGTGCTGCTGCAGGGCTCGGGCCAGTCGCGCGGCAACGGCCAGCGCGTGCCGCTGACCTTCCACGCGCTCCTGAGCCGCTCGGGCAACGAGTGGTCGGTGAGCAGCCACGCGCATTCGCCCGTCGGCGGCGAGTTCAGCGACATCAAGATCGATCCGTACCAGGTCGTGGTGATCGAGGGAAGTGCCGAGCGCGTGGTGTTCACCCCGGCGCAGATCAGCGAGACGCTTTCCAAGCCATCGATCGCCGCGCGGCTCGCCAACGAGATCGTGCAGGTGCAGGACAACCGGACCGGCGGCGCCACCGATGCGGACATCACCGTCGGCCTGGGTTTGAGCCGCGCCTCCAAGTCGGTGGCGCGCGCGCGTTTCCGCGCGCCTGCGGCCAAGGGCAGTGAACTTTCCGAGGCGATGCGGCAAGGCAACTGGTCGCTGGAGCTGCAGGCGCTGAGCGGGCAGATCCCGCGCCAGGTGGTGCAGCGCGACCTGTTCCTCTACGGCCTCGAATCGCAGTCGCTGCTGCAGCCTTTGATGCAGCGCGGCTTCCGCAAGAACGAGAAGCTCGTGCTCGGCGCCGCGGGCGGCAAGGGCTACGTGCGCTACGACGGCCAGCAGCGCGAGTTCGCCGGCGCCGACGCATCGGCGCGCGCGTTCCTGCAGGGCAGTTTCATCGGCCTCGTGCTCGGCTGGCAACAACAGCAGCCGCAGCCGCCGGTGGCCAAGGCCGATGGACGCTGACACCTCCCCGGCGAACGCGGCATTCGGCTGCCTCGCGCCGCCCCGACTGCGCGGCTGGCCGGCGCTGCAGGCGCGGCTGGTGCATCACATCAAGCGCGCCGCCCTGCGCCAGATGCACGCGAGCCGCGCGGGCGAGGTGATGCTGCTGCGCCTGTACCTCGTCGGCGAGGAATCGTCCGAGCAGGCGCTGCAGCGCGAGCTGCGCACGAGCGCCCCCGAGTGGCTCACGCGCCAGCTCGACCAGCACCTGGCCGACGAACAGCTGCATGCGCGCCTCTTCGCCGATGCCATCGTCGAACGCGGCGGCACCGCACAGGCCGCCGCATCGCCGGAAGAGGCACCGCAGCCCGACTGGCTGAGCCGGCGCAAGCTCGCACGCTGGCAGCGTCTCATCCAGCGCCACGCGCCGCACTTCGCGCACGGCGGGCTCGTGCCGGCCTATGCCATCGGCCTTGCGGCCGAGCAGATGGCCTCGCGCATCCTGCAGCGCCATTGCGCGCTGATCGGCCCGCGGCACGCGCTGCACCCGTTGCTCACGCGCGTGCTGGCCGACGAAGACCGGCACATCCGCCTGTGCAGCCACACGCTGCAGCGCTGCGTTGCGCCGCACGAAGAAGCACAGCTTGCACGGCTGATGCACGAGGTGCGCGACACCGAGCGCGGCTTCGGCGTCACCGGCGCGCTGGGCATGTACGCGGCCGGCCTGGCCTTGCGCCTGCGTCCCGGCAGCGCACGGCCGGTGGCCGCCTGAGCCGATCGATGCCGCCGCGCATCGTCTACCTCGCGACCGCGGATGCGCGCGGCCACCTGATGCGCGCGCAGCTCGTCGCGCATGCGCTGCGCGCCGCGGGTGCGAGCGTGCAGGTGCTCACCACCTCCGACGAGGGCGCGCGCTTTCTCGCAGGCTTCGGCATCGAGGCGCCGGTGCTCTCGCGCCACTACGCGGTGCAGTTCGACCGCGAGCAGAACATGCTGCGCCGCGAGACCGACCGCAACGTGGCGCACTACATGTTCCGCCCCGGGCGCATGCTGCGCGACATCCTGCGGCTGCGCGCGTGGTTCCGCGATGCGGACCTGGTGGTGAACGACTCCTTCCATCCCGCGCTGCTCTTCATGGGCTGGATGCCCGGCTGGCGGCGCAAGGTGGTGCACGTGTACGGCGCGAGCCTGCGGCATGCGCTCCAGAGCAATTTCAGCGGACGCATGCCGGCGTGGATGGCGGGCATCTTCGCCCGCATCGTCGCGTGGCAGATCGACCGCAGCCGCGCGCGCATCGCGCACGATTTCGCCTACGGCGAGCCGCAGAACGACGGCCGCGGCGCGCACCGGCTCGCCACGCCGGTGGCCGTGATGGGCGCCGACACCGAAGCGCATGACGACCTCGCGCCGCAGGCCGCGGTGTACCTGAATCCCCACTTCGAAGAGTCCGGGCTGGCCGACGGCCTGGAGCGCGGGCTGGCCGATGCGCGCGTGCCGGCGCATCTGGTCGGCGAGGGCTATGCGCAGCGCGCGGGCTGGCACGCGCAGGACGAGCACTGGATCGAGATGGCCGCGCGCAGTGCCTTCATCGTCTCGGCGCCCGGCATGGCGGCGCTGTCGATCGCGGCGGTGTATCGCAAGCCCATCCTGCTGCTCCTGACCGACCAGCCCGAGCAGGCGATCAATGCGCAGCGCGCCGCGCAACTGGGCCTGCACCACCGCACCGTGGTGTGGCAGGGCCGCACCGGGGATTTCGCGCAGGCCGTGGCGACGGCCGCGAGCGAGCTGCTCGCGCTGGCCGACAACGGCAACGGGCCGCAGGCCGCCCAGAAGGGGCGCGAGGCCGCCATCGCACGCCTGCAGCAATGGACGGTGCTGCTCTACAGCCTCGCTGCAGCGGCCCAACCTGCCCGACCTGCCCAACCTTCCCGGTGACTAGCCGGTTACGCCGCGCGCCGAATCGCGCAGCGCGCGGAACACGCGGGCCAGCGCGCGCAGAGGCCGCATCTCGGACCACTGCGCCGACGAAACCTGCGGCGGCATCGCGGCCACGCCCCGCGCCGTGCGCAGCGACACCTGCAGTCTCCTGAGCGTGAAGCCGGGCCTGGCGAGCGCGCGGCGCCCGTTGCCGCGGCCCGCATCGGTCACCACGAACTGCAATACCAGGCACTTCCTTCCCGCCGTGGGCTGCACCTCGAACACCAGGCTGCGCCGCTTGGCGCCCGTGGTGCAGGAGGCGGGCAGCACCACGCCGTCGAGCATCGCATGCACGCTCGTGGTCTTCAGGTGGCTGCGCAAGTCGATGCGCACTTCGAGGCGATGCGGCTGCCGGTGCGAAGGCGAATCCGACAGCGACGGCAAGGGGATCACTAGGCACGCCAGCTCGCCGGCGCTTCTCGCGCCCTGGGCATCGAGCGGCGCCCAGCCCTGGCTCAGCCAGCCGGCGGCGGGGCTTCCGGGGTGGAACAGGTAGGGGCGGCTCAGCTGCAGTTCGGCCACGTCGTGAAGGCCGCGGCTCTGTTCGTCGAAACCCCAGCGGGTCGTGAAGGCCCGGTCGATGGCCGTGGCGGGCCACGCGGAGAATTGGCGGGGTGCCGCGCCATCGGTGCCGCCGATGGCGGTCATGAAATCCATCGCGCCGAGTTCGGGACCAACGGGTATCCATTCCGAGCAGGCCACCGGCAATTGCCCCGCCGCGTTGCGGTCGGCACGAATCAGCGCATGCGCGGGCTTGCGGAAGTAGCGCGCCTCGGTGAGCACGCTCGACGACAGGCTGGCCGCGAAGTGCACGTTGGCTGCCGACAGCAGCGCATAAGTGTTCTCCTCGGTCCACGCCACGTTGGGAATGGCCCGCGCGAGCGGCGCGAGATCGTGCAGAGCGGGCTCGTACGGATGCGGCTTGATGACCAGCAGGTCGACGCTGCGCGCGAGGTCGCGCAGCGGCGCAACGACGCTCGCCGGGTGCATCGTGCGCCCGCCGCTCACGAGCGACAGGTCGACCAGGCTCTGGCCGAAGAAGAGCCCGATGCGAAGCCGCGGATCGAACAGCGCCGTCGCGCCGTGCCGCGCGAAGCGGCCCTTGAGCGCGGCCGCGTGGTTCCAGAACACCTCTTCATCGACGCGGCGCCCCCGCAGCGCCGCGGCGATGACCGGATCGTTCGTGCGCGCGCAGAAGTGAAGGTGCTCGGTGAAGCGGCGCGGATCGATCTCGATGTCCAGGTAGCTCGCGCCGCTGCGCGCAATGCAGTGCTGCAGCGCGGGCGTGAGGCCCCAGCCGATCACCAGGCAGCCGGGGTCGAAGGCCGGCATGCCGTCCCGGCCATGCACGGGCAGCAGGTCGGCGATGCAGGCGCGGGCCCAGCCGGCGGGCGTCGCGGGCAGGTCGAGCCGGGCCATGAGGCGCGCCACGTCGATGCGGCCGCCGCCCTCCAGCGGCGCCACCTCGCGCACGGGCAGGCCCAGGCGGCCGAGGGTGGAATCGAAGAAGCCCCGCAAGAATCGCCGGTTCGCGGCGTGGTAGGCAAGACCGTTGGCGGCGGAGCGAAAGAAATCGTCCGCGAAGATGACGTGATTGAACCGGCGGGTTGTCATTGACTGGGTGCCAGCCGGCCTGCCCGTGCAACCCGTCTGCGTGACCTTCCATGTGCGATGCGCCAATCTAGGCAGGCACTCTTAGTCCAGCGTGAGAACGGCGGCACGCCCGCGCAAAGTTCTGGCAAAGGCCCCGTAAAGCGGGCTGAAACATTGCCTGTTTCTTGATCAGTCGAGAGACAGGCTGAGGCTCTTGATCAGCGGATGCCAGCGCGCCGTCTCGTCGCCGACGAGCGCCTCGAACTGCGCCGGCGTGCTGCCCACCGGCTCGACGCCGGACTCGGCGAGCTTGCGCAGCACCGCCGGGTTGTGGATGGCGCTGGCCACCGCCTGCTGCAGCCGCGCCACCAGTTCGGGCGGCGTGCTCGCCGGCACCGCCAGGCCCATGAGCGCGGCGGCCTCGACCCGCGGCAGCCCCAGTTCCGCGAAGGTGGGCACTGCGGGCAGCTGCGGCAGGCGCGTGGCGTTGGCGACCGCCAGTGCGCGCGCCTTGCCGCTCTGGATGAAGCGGTTGGCCGCGGCCAGATCGCTCATCATCGCGGGCAGCTGGCCGCCCGCCAGGTCTGCCAGCGCGGGCGCGGCGCCCCGGTAGGGCACATGCACCATGCGCAGCCCGGCCTGCCGCTGAAGCAGTTCCATTGCCAGGTGCTGCGGCGTGCCGGTGCCGGCGGAGGCGTAGCTCACCTTGCCGGGAAAGGCCCGGGCATCCGCGACGAAGGCGCGCGCGTCCTTCACGCCGCTGGCCGGGCCGACCAGCAGCACCATCGGCAATCGGGCGAGCAGCGTGACCGGCACGAAGTCACGCGCCGGGTTGTAGCTGAGGTTGCGGTAGAGCGCCGGGTTGAACACCAGCGTGCCGTTGTCGGCCGAGAGCACCGTGTAGCCATCGGCCGGCGCGCGCGCCGCCTCGATCGCGCCGAGCGCGGTGTTGCCGCCGGCGCGGTTCTCGATCTGCACCGGCTGGCCCGTGTCGATGGCCAGCTGGGTGCCGATGGTGCGAGCGACGACATCGGCGATGGCGCCCGCGGGGTACGGCACGATCCAGCGGATCGGCCGGGCCGGAAAGTCGCGTTGCGCATGCGCAGCCGTGATCGATGCCACGGCAACGGCGAACGCCGTGAGCCCCCTTCGCAGAACCCCGTGGAACCGGCTCCGCCGGGCCACGGGTGTTGCCCCCGGCGAGGGGGCAGGCGAAGCGACACGAAGTGCGCGAAGCCTGGGGGCGAACATGGTCATGCCGCGCGGCTGGTCTTCAGGCCCTGGCCTGCGGCCCATGTCGCGACGTCTTCGCGCTTGATCGCGGCGGCCATGAGCCCCGGGAACGCATCGGGCGTGCACGCGAACGACGGCACGCCGAGCGCCGCGAGCTTGGCGGCCAGGTCGCGGTCGTAGGCGGGCGCGCCCTCGTCGCTGAGTGCCAGCAGCGCGATGAACTGCACGCCGGCTTCGACCAGCTCGTTGGCGCGGCGCAGCAGGCCGTCTTCCACGCCGCCTTCGTAGAGGTCGGAGATCAGGATGAGGATGGTGTTGCGCGGCTCGCGCACCAGGGTCTGGCAGTAGCCGACGGCGCCGTTGATGTCGGTGCCGCCGCCCAGCTGCACGCCGAACAGCAGGTCCACCGGGTCCTGAAGCTGCTCGGTCATGTCGACCACGGCGGTGTCGAACACCACGAGCTTCGTCGCCACCGCGGGCAGGCTCGCCATGACCGCGCCGAAGATGCTCGAGTAGACGACCGAGGCGGCCATCGAGCCGCTCTGGTCGATGCACAGGATCACCTCGCGCTGCGGCTGGCGGGCCTTGCGGCCGTAGCCGACCAGCGTCTGCGGCACCACGGTGCGGTATTCGGGCTGCCAGTGGCGCAGGTTGGCGCGGATGGTGCGGTTCCAGTCGATCTCGGAGTGGCGCGGGCGCCGGTTGCGCTGGCTGCGGTTGAGCGCGCCGCTCACGGCGCTGCGCATCGGCTCCTCCAGCTTCTTCATGAGCTCGTCGACCACCTTGCGCACCACGGCGCGCGCGGTGTCCTTGGTGCCGGCCGGGATCACGCTGGAGAGCGCCACGAGATTGGCCACCAGGTGCACGTCGGGCTGCGCGTTCTCCAGCATCTCGGGCTGCAGCAGCATCTGGCGCAGGTTGAGCCGCTCCATCGCGTCGCGCTGCATCACCTGCACGACCTGGCTCGGAAAGTACTTGCGGATGTCGCCGAGCCAGCGCGCCACGCTGGGCGCCGAATCGCCGCGGCCGCCACGCTGGCCACCCTGCCCGAGGCCGCGCCGGCCGTCGGCTTCGTAGAGCGCGGCGAGCGCCTGGTCGATCTCGCGCACGCGGCCTTCGACGGCGCCGCAGCTGGCATTGGCTTCGCTGCCGAGCACGAGTCGCCAGCGCTGCAGGCGGTCGGTGGGCGGCAGTACTTCGTCTTCGCCGGAGTGTTGAAGATTCGCGCTCATGGCGTTGCCTCCGTGCTCGTGTTGCTCGCTCTCCCGTTGGGGAGAGGGCGGGGGTGAGAGCCAGCGACGACAGCGAAGGCGGTGCAGGTGCGAAGGCCCGCGCCCTCACCCCGACCCTCTCGCCGGGGGGAGAAGAAGCAAGAGCGGACGTTCATGCCTTCACTCCCAGCAGTTCCCGCAACAGCGGCAGCGCGAGCACCGCGCGTGTTTCGTCCCAGTCGGCGGCGGCCACGGCGGACGGCAGCGTGCCGCCGACCGCGCCACGCTTGGCACGCTCGCCGAGCGCGCGGCGGTCGGCGCCGGAGAAGTCCGCGAAGCTGCGGCGCACCAGCGGCAGCACCTGCACGAAGTGCTCTTCGCCGAGCCCCGAGAGCCACCGGTCGACCAGGCACCAGACGGCCTCGTCGTGCAGCAGCACCATCGCGTTGCGGTTGAGAAAACCTTCGAGCCACGCGGCCGCCTCGGTCGGCGGTGCGCCGGCCGAGAGGTTGCGGCCGAGCTGCTGCGAGGCGCCGTCGCTGTCGATCTGCGCATCGTCCAGCAGCAGCCGGCAGCTCACGCCGCGCAGCAGCGGCGCGCCGGTTTCGCCGAAGGCAATGGACCGCAGCGCAGCGCGCCAGGCGGCGGTGGTTTCTTCGCCGTCGCGCAGGCGCACCGCGTCGTGCGTGGCGATGAGCCGGGTGCGCAGCGCCTCGGCGGCCTCGGCATCGAGCGCGCCGCAGGCGATCGGCAGGCCGATGGCGCCGCGCACGATGAGGCTGTCGAGCACGTGCGAGAGCAGCGCGCTGTCGGTCTGGCGCACGCTGCCGTAGCGGAACACGTTGGCCAGCGGCGGCACCGCGCCGATGAGCTGCACCGCATCGCCGGTGAGCGCGGCCCGGTCTTCGAGCGCGCGGGTCACGGCCTGCACGGCGACCGGCAGGTCGGCGAGCAGCACGATGTCGACCTGCTCGGCGAGCGCGGTAAGCGAGGTTTCCGCCGCCAGCGCTTCCATCACGCGCGCGCTCGCGGCATGCGCCACCGTCGCGCCGAAGCGGCTGGCTTCGATGATGCGCAGCGCGAACTCGGGCTGCCATTGCAGTTGCCACACTTCGTGGAAGGTGCCGCGGCTCGCGCGCTGGCCGGCGGTGATTTCGCCCCACGGCAGATCGAGCAGGCGAAGGCGATGCAGCAAATGGCTGCGCGCGAGGTCGTTGGGCTGGCGCAGGTCGAGGTCGAGCGTCCTGGCCGTCGCCTCGGGTTTGAGGCGCAGGCTTTTCTGCGCCTGCTCGATGTCGCGCTGCAGCGGCACGGTCGGCACTTCGGCGGGCACCTGGCCCATGCGGTCGCCGACGGTGAGGCGCTCGCGGATCAGCGTGAGCGGCGCCTGCTCGCCCATGCAGATCACGCTGCGCACGGCCTCGTCGAGCTCGGGCAGGCCGGGCGCGGGGCGCTCGCGCAACGCGGCGAGCGTTTCGGCCAGGCGCGTGGCTTCGATCAGGTGGGCGGAGGAGCAGTCGAGATCGTGTTCGCGCAGGAGCCGCGCCACGCGCGCGAGCCAGCCGGTGGTGCGGCCGGCCACCTGCTCGCCCTGCTGCCACAGGTGCTCGTACCAGCCCGGCGAATCGATGCCCGCGCCGTAGCCGCTCGCGCTCGTCAGGTGCCGGTAGGTCCACGGCACCCAGGTCGCGAGCACCTTGAGCTTGGGCAGGCCCTTGAGCAGCGCCGCATCAGCCTTGGCGGTGACCGCGCCCTGCAGCGCCGGCACGTGCCATGCGCCGCAGACGACCGCGATGCGCTGGTGGCCGGCCTTGACGGCTTCGCGGATCGACTGGCGCATGAAGGCTTCGCGCAGTTGCTCCCGCTCCATCGCGCGCTGGCCGCGCCGGTCTTCGGGGGTTTCGGCACGCACGGCGGTCATGGCTTCGGCGATCGCGCCGAACAGGTCTTCGCCGTCGCCGCGCTCCTCGACCATGTGGTTCCACCAGCTCTCGCCGTCGGCATAGCCGGCGGCATGGGCGAGCCAGTCGAAGGGGTCGTCGGGCAGTGCGTTGGCGATGGTCTCGTCGACGAGCTCTTGCACCGTGTCGGTCACGGGCGCCGCTTCGGTTTCGTCATCGTCGAGCGGTGTATCGGCGGGCTCTTCCGCAACGGCCTCCGCCTTGGCTTCGTCGGCCGCGCGCGCCGCCTGTTCGATGGCCATGCGGTGCGCCTGCGGCAGGTCGATGAAGCGCGTGGGCAACCCGTGCGTCACGCCCCACTGCAGCGCCTGCCACTCGGGCGAGAACTCGGCGAACGGATAGAACGCGGCCAGGCGCGTGTCGTCGTTCGCGTGGATCAACATCGCGACCGGCGGGCGCAGATCGGCATGCGCCATGAAGGAAAGCAGGCCCTCGGCCTCGGGCGGACCCTCGACCAGGATGCAGTCGGGCTGCAGCGACTCGAAGGCGCGCAGCAGGCTGCGCGCGCAGCCGGGGCCGTGGTGGCGGATGCCGAAGTAGTGCAGCGGCGAAGGCGTTGTGCTCGAAGTCATGTCGATAGGCTCACTGCGCGCAAGCAGAAGCGCTCCGGCCTTTCCGTGGAACGCCGCGGAACCGGCTCTGCCGGGCCGCTGGCGTTGCCCCCGGCGAGGGGGTTGGCGAAGCGACACGAAGTGCGCGAAGACTGGGGGCGTTCATCAGAGCTGTTCGCGGCAAGCGCGGTACAGGTCCTTCCAGTCGGTGCGTTCCTTCACCACGGTCTCCAGGTATTCCTTCCACACCACGTGGTCCTGCACCGGGTCCTTGATGACCGCGCCGATGAGGCCCGAGGCCACGTCGGCCGAACGCAGCACGCCGTCGCCGAAGTGGCCGGCCAGCGCCATGCCGCTGTTGATGACCGAGATGGCCTCGGCGGTGGAGAGCGTGGAGGTCGGCGACTTGATGCGCGTCTTGCCGTCCTCGGTCTGGCCGTTGCGCAGCTCGCGGAAGATCTGCACCACGCGGCGCACTTCCTGCAGCGCCGGCGGCTCGGCCGGCAGCGCGAGGGCGCGGCCCAGTTCGGAGACCCGCTTGACCACGATCTGCACCTCCTCGGCCTCGCTCGCGGGCACCGGCAGCACCACGGTGTTGAAGCGGCGCTTGAGCGCGCTGGACAGTTCGTTCACGCCCTTGTCGCGGTTGTTGGCAGTGGCAATCACCGAAAAGCCGCGCACGGCCTGCACCTCGCTGCCGAGTTCGGGAATGGGCAGCGTCTTTTCCGACAGCACGGTGATCAGCGTGTCCTGCACATCGGCCGGGATGCGGGTGAGTTCTTCGACGCGCGCGATCTTTCCGAGGCGCATGGCATGCACCAGCGGGCTCGGCACCAGCGCCTTTTCGGAGGGGCCGTGGGCCAGCAGTTCGGCGTAGTTCCAGCCGTAACGCAACTGCTCTTCGCTGGTGCCGGCGGTGCCCTGAATCAGCATGGTCGAGTCGCCGCTCACGGCTGCGGCCAAATGCTCGGACACCCACGACTTGGCGGTGCCGGGCACGCCGTACAGCAGCAGCGCACGGTCGGTCGCGAGCGTGGAGACGGCGATTTCCATCAACCGGCTGTTGCCGATGTACTTGGGGCTGACCTCGAAACCGTTGGCGAGCTTGCCGCCCATCAGGTAGGTGAGCACGGCCCAGGGCGAGAGTTTCCAGTTGGCCGGGCGCTGGCGGTCGTCGACCTTCTGGAGCGCATCGAGTTCTTCGGCGAATTGCTGTTCGGCATGCTGGCGCAGGACATTGCTCATGGACGGCCTTGGGATGAGGAAGAGGTGGACGGGGAACGAAGGGTTGAAAACAGCTGGCGCGCACGCACGATGCGCGCGGTGTCGCTCAGGGCGCTGGCAAGGCCGGGGCTTTCCTCGGCCGCGCGCGGCAGGTCGGCCAGGAGGCGCAGCGCATCGGCATGCAGCAGCGCGGCGGCGTTGCCGAGCACCTGGCGCAGCACGTAGTCGTTGACGAGGTCGCCGCGTTCCACGCGCATGCGCAGCGAGGCCGCGAGCTTGCGCGACAGTTCAGCGGATGGCGTTTCGCCGGGCGCGCAGGCCTGGTCGGCGTAGGCGATCACTTCCTGCACGCCGTTGCCCGCTTCGCCGAGCTCGCTCGCCCAGTGGCGCTCGCGCCGTTCGCGGGGCAGCAGCGCGAGCAACTGGCCGATCCAGGCGCGCTGGCTGTATGACGAATGGGGCCGGTCGAGCATCGCGTCGCACCAGTCGACATCGGGCACGGCGAGCACGGCCTCGTTCCAGCCGCGCAGCAGGGCGTCCTTCCAGTCGCTCCTGGCGGCCCATTCGAGCAGCGCGGCGGGGGTCATGCCGGTGTGCGTGGTCCACCACGCGAGCGGCGTTTGCCGCACGAGCTGGTAGAGCCACCAGGCGCGCTCGCCGAGGCTTTCGTGGGTCGGGCGCGCGGGGTCGATGGCGTCGTCCTTCCAGCGCGGGTCGACGGCCTCGGGGGCGTTCATCTGCCACACGCCGCCTGCCTGCGACAGCAGCGGCACGAGGAAGGCTTCGATGCGCTGCACGTGCGCGCTGGCCGGCAGGCGCTGCAGCAGTTCGACCGCGGCCTGGCGCACGTCGCGGGCGCGGTCCTTGAGCAGGCCGTCGATGAGGGCTTCGTCGTCGGGGCCGATGTTTTCGGCCAGCGCGCCCAGCAGCGCGGCGCGCTCCTTGGCGGGCAGTTGCGGCAGCTCCGCGGCGAGGCGCTCGCGTGCGGCGGCGGGAGCGCTGCGGCGTTGCTCGGCCAGCACTGCGCGGCGCTGTTCGAGGCTGCCTTCGTCCCAGCGCGTCTGCGCGTCGGCCTGCTCGCTGGCGCCGGCGGCGTAGCGCCAGTCGTCGTTGCGCGCTGCGAGCCAGAGGCCGCGTTCGCCGAGCGCGGGGACGACGGCGGGCCGCAGGTCGATCGCGCGGCGGCCGGCATCGAGTGCGGTGGGCAAAAGGTTGTGGGGCAGGCGCAGGCCCGCGGCGGTGACCGCGGCAAGGCCTTCGTGCTGCAGGCGCAGCGGGCCGCTCGCGAGCGCGTCGGCGATGGCGGCTTGCAGCGCGGGATCGTCCAGCACCGGGCGCTCGTCGGCCGCGGCGATCGGCGCGTCTGAAGGCGAGAGACCGGGTGCCACGAAGCCGGCGCGGCGGCCGACGGCCACGGCGCCTGCAACGCGCAGCAACTGGCCTTGCGTCTCACCGGCCTGGATCGCCTGCAGCAATCCACCGAACTCGCCCGCCATGCCTTCGGCGGCCGGCACGGGCTGGCGGGACGTGCCGACCAGCGTGCTCTGCAGCAAGGTATTCCAGTGGCTCATGAACGCACCCCCGACAGGGTCCAGACCGGCGCGCTTCCGACGGCGGCGCCGGAGGCCCAGGCCGTGAGCGGTGCGAACTGCTCGCCGTCCCACTCGCCGAAGACGCGCAGCGGCGCGCCGCCCGAATGCGCCAGCAGCTGCCACGCTTCCTGCGTTGCCAGTTGCATCGGCAAGGCCTGCGGCGCGGCATCAAGACGCAGCCACCATTGGTCGCCGTGCCGCGCGGGGATTGCTTCGGCCCACACCATCGGCAGCAGCGGTTGCCAGGGGTTGGCGGCGATCTGTTGCGCCATGCGGTGCCATTCGTCGAGGGCATCGGTTGCGGGCGCAGTCGATACGGGAGCATCCGCCGGCAACTCGGCCACCAGCGCGCGTTGCGACGCGTGGCCCGGATAGAAGCACAGCACTGCGGCGCGCTCGCTGCCGCTGACCCAGCCGGTTTCGAAACCGCGCCCGCCGTGCGAGTAGTCCAGCAGCAGCGCACGCCGCCCGCTCGCGCGGCCTTGCAGCCACACATGGCGCTCGACCAGCTTCGCGTCGCGTTCGTCGGTGCATTGACCCAGCACCAGCCAGTGGTCGCTGACGCGTTCGCCGTCCGCAAGCAACCCTTCGCGGTCCTGCGGCCAGCCGAGCGCGATGCGCAGGTCAGCCAGCGTGGCGGCCGAGAGCGACTCGCGACGCGGCACCGCATCGACGATCAGTTGAAGACGGCCGAGCCGGTCGAGCAGGCGCGCCGGCCAGCCTTCTCCGGCGCCGATGAGTTCGGCCGCCTGCGTGATGCGCTGGCCGAGCCCCGGCGCCTGCGCATCGACCATGCGCGCGGCCATCGCGCCCCAGGCCTGCTGCTGCTCGCTGCCGAGCGCGGCGAGGCCGCGCTGGGCCTGGTCGTCGAGCCAGCGCGCGAGCTCCTGCACGCCGGCGTCGATGCGCTTCCAGCGCTGCGCGTCGCGCTTGGCGGCCGCGGCGGGATCGGGTGCGGCCGCGGGTTCGGCGGCGCGCGCTTCCTTCTTCTCTGCCTTGTCGCGGCGCGAGGCGATCCACTCGGCCACCCAGGGCGGCGGCGCGGCGGCGGTGAAGCTGGCTCCGCTCTGCGCGCGCAGCAGCATCAGCGCGAGGCCGTGCTTGCAGGGGAACTTGCGGCTCGGGCACGAGCAGCGGAATACCGGGCCCGAGAGGTCGACCTGCGTCTGGTACGGCTTGCTGCCGCTGCCCTGGCATTCGCCCCAGACGGCGTCGTCGGAATACCCGAGCGTGGGCCACTTGGCCGGTGCGAGCAGGCCCTTGGCGGCCTTGGCCGACGCATCGTCGGGCGCGAGCGCCAGGACGGCTTCTGTGCTGAGAGTCATCGGGGCACCCTCGCGCCGCTCCGCGGCGCGGATGAATGGAAGGACGCGGCCATCAGGGCGCGACGGGATTGCCTGGCGTGCCCAGGCTGCCGGCCGCAGCGGCGGCGGGGGCCGGTGTGCTGTAGGAAACGCGCACCGCAGGCGATGGCTGCGGCGCGGAGGCGGCGACCGGCCTCGTCACGCCGCCCTTGGTGACGGTCACCGGCGCGGCTGGCACGGCCGCCACAGGCGCCACGGCGGTGATGCCGGAGGTGCCCGAAACCGGCACCGTGGCCCCGATCGCCGCCGTGGTGACCGGTGCGGCGCCGCCCGCGGGCGCGTACCCCGGCTTGCCCGCATTCGGGTCGTGCAGCACCACGCTCTTGCCAACGCCGACGCCGGTGCCGATCGGCCCGATGCCGACGCCGACACCCACGCCCGCGTTGCCGGCCACGACACCGGTGTTGTTGACCGAGACGCCCGCGCCGAGCGGTCCCCAGCCGGTGTTCAGGCCGACGGAGAAATTGCCGTCCTTGGTGGCGCCGAGCCCGAGCGAGAGCCCGGGCACCAGCGGAATGCCGATGTGATAGTGCGAACAGCCGCTCACCAGGAGCATCGACAGCACCGCCGCAGCGGCGGTGCCTGCACGAAGGGTGCGCGGCCGGGCGTTCACACCAGCAGCGCGTTGACGCGCCTCACGTAGGCGGCGGGGTCGGCCGGAAGGCCCCCTTCGGCGAGCAGCGCCTGGTCGAACAGGATGTTGGCCAGGTCGTCGAAGTGCTCGGAGGTCTCGAGCTTCTTCACGAGCGCGTGCTCGGCGTTGACTTCGAGCACCGGCTTCAGGTCGGGCGCGGGCTGGCCGGCTTGCTTGAGCATGCGCGCGAGCTGCGTGCTCATGCCGCCGTCCTGCACCACCAGGCAGGCGGGCGAATCGACCAGGCGGGTGGTCACGCGCACGTCGTCGGCCTTGTCCTTGAGCGCTTCCTTCAGGCGCTCGAGCAGCGGCTTGAAGGATTCGGCGGCTTCCTCGGCGGCCTTCTTCTCGGCCTCGTCCTGCAGCTTGCCCAGGTCGACCGCGCCCTTGGCCACGCTTTGCAGCGGCGTGCCGTCGAACTCGGTGAGGTAGTTGAGCGCCCACTCGTCCACACGGTCGGTCATGAGCAGCACCTCGATGCCTTTCTTCTTGAAGACCTCGAGTTGCGGGCTGTTCTTCGCGCCCGCCAGGGTGTCGGCCGTGATGTAGTAGATCGCGTCCTGGCCGTCCTTCATGCGCGCCTTGTAGTCGGCCAGGCTCACGGTCACGGCATCGCTGGTGCTCGATGCGAAGCGCAGCAGCTTGGCGATGCGGTCGCGGTTGCCCATGTCTTCGCCCAGGCCCTCCTTGAGCACCGCGCCGAACTCGGCGTAGAACTTGGCGTACTTGCCGGAGTCATCCGCCGCAGCAGCGGCCGCTTCGGCAGCGGTGGGCGCGTTCTTGTCGACCACGTCCGTCACTGCTTCGGTCGGCTCGGGGGCCGGCACCGATTCGCCCGAGCCCACGTCGATCTTGCCCTCGCCGCTCTCGGGCGCGGTCTTCTGCTTCTTCGCCAGGTCTTCGAGCATGGAGAGCACGCGCTTGGTACTGCCTTCGCGGATCGCCTTCACGTCGCGGCTTTCCTGCAGCAGCTCGCGGCTCACGTTCAGCGGCAGGTCGGCCGAGTCGATCACGCCCTTGACGAAGCGCAGGTAGCTCGGCAGCAGCGCCTCGGCGTCGTCCATGATGAAGACGCGCTTGACGTAGAGCTTCACGCCCGCGCTCTTGTCGCGGTTCCACAGGTCGAACGGGGCCTTGGCGGGGATGTAGAGCAGCTGCGTGTATTCGGTGCTGCCCTCGACGCGGTTGTGGCTCCAGGCGAGCGGCGCCTCGTAGTCGTGACTGATGCTCTTGTAGAACTCCTCGTACTGCTCGGGCGTCACGTCTTTCTTGGGGCGGCTCCAGAGGGCGTTGGCCTTGTTGACCGTTTCCCACTCGCCGGTCTTCACCATGTCGCCGGGCTGGTCGTTCTCGCCTTCCTTCCACTCTTCCTTTTCCATGAGGATCGGGAGCGAGATGTGGTCGGAGTACTTGCCGACGATCTGCTTGAGCTTCCAGGCGTTGAGGTATTCGTCGGCATCGTCACGCAGGTGCAGCGTGATGCTGGTGCCGCGCTCGGCGCGGGTGATGTCGGCCACCTCGAAGTCGCCGGCGCCGCCGCTCACCCAGCGCACGCCCTGGTCGGCCGGAAGACCGGCGCGGCGCGATTCGACGCTGATCTTGTCGGCCACGATGAAGCCCGAGTAGAAGCCCACGCCGAACTGGCCGATGAGCTGTGCGTCGGCCTTCTGGTCGCCGCTCAGCTTGCTCATGAAGTCCTTGGTGCCGCTCTTGGCGATCGTGCCCAGGTTGTCGATGGCCTCCTGGCGCGACAGGCCGATGCCCTTGTCGGTGATGGTGATGGTGCGCGCAGCCTTGTCGAACGTGAGGCGCACATCGAGGTCGGGCTGGTCTTCGTAGAGCTCGGGGTGGTCCAGGGCCTCGAAGCGCAGCTTGTCGCACGCGTCGGACGCGTTCGAGATCAGCTCGCGCAGGAAGATTTCCTTGTTGGAGTAGAGCGCATGCGTGACGAGGTGCAGCAGTTGCGCGACTTCGGCCTGGAACGGGAGTTTGGTATTGGAGGAATCAGCCATGGGAGAAAGGGAGAGATCGGGCAAAAAAACTTAAAAAATTCTAGTCGGACCGCCTCGGGTCGTGCGGCCGCGTTACCAACTTTGCGAAATGGGGCTTTAGTTCTAAAAAAACAATGCCGGCGTTCTCCGGGAGCCGCTACCGCGGTTGCGACTCGACCTCGCGCGTCCAGCGATCGATCAGGCGCTTGCGCTCGGCCGCCTGCCCGTACTTCTGGAAGTCGTACTTGATGAGCTTCACGTCGGCCATCGACGGAATGCGCGCATCGGGCTTGAAGGTCTTGTTGGCGGGCGACTGCAGGCTGCCCGCCTGGCCGCCGATGGCCTGGCCCTTCGGGCTCATGAGCCAGTCGTAGTAGCGCCGGGCGTTCTCCTTGTTGCGCGCGCCCTTGACCAACGCGATGCCGCCGATCTCGTAGCCCGTGCCTTCGCAGGGCGCGGCGGTCTTCACCGGAAATTTGTCGTACCGCCAGCGCTCGAAGCCGAAGATGAAGCTCACGCCGATGGCCACTTCGCCCTTGGCCACGTTGGGCGCCTGCGCCTGGCCGCTGCGGGTGTAGCTGGTGACGTTCCTGTGCAGCTTCTTGAGGTAGTCGAAGGCTGCGTCCTCGCCCATCTGCTGCACGAGGCCCGCGATGATGGTGTAGGCCGTGCCGCTGGATGCCGGATGCGAGATCTCGATCTCGCCCTTGTATTCGGGCTTGACCAGGTCGGCCCAGCACCTGGGTTCATGCAGCTTCTTTTTCTTGAGCACGTCGGTGTTGAAGCCGAAGCCGATGGCGCTCGTGTAGAAGCCGCCCACCATGTTCTGCGACAGCGCGTACTGCCGCACGGCCCAGTCGTGCAGGTCGTTGATGTAGGCCGGGCGATAAGGCTCGAGCAGGCCCTGCTCGGCCGCCTGCAGGAACGGATCGCCGGTGCCGCCCCACCAGATGTCGGTCTTGGGGTTCGCGGCTTCGGCGCGCAGTTGCGCACCGATCTCGCCGGTGCCCTTGTGCGCCTGCTGCACCTTGATGCCGGTCTCGCGCGTGAAAGCCGCGGCCGCGGCCTCGCACCAGCCCGCGTCGGTGCTGCACAGCGCATTGACGGTGCCCTGCGCGGCTGCGTGCTGCGACGACAGCGCCAAGGCCGCGAAGGCGGCGAAGGCGGCGGCCGCCGCGATGTTCCGGATGGCGATGGGGCGCATGCGTTTCTCCTGGGCAGGGGATGTGGTTCGAAGGCGCAGGATAGCGCCCACCTTGCGGGTCACGGCGATTGCGGCGCGGCCAGCAGCGGCGGCAGGTGCTCGGCCAGCCAGTCGATCACCACTCGCGTCTTGAACGGCAGGTAGCGGCTGCGCGAGCGGATCACGTTCAACTCGAAGCCGAAGGGCCTGGGCTCCTCGAACACCCGCACCAGCGTGCCCGCGGCCAGCGCATCGGCCGCAAGCCATGCCGGCAGGCGCGCCAGGCCCATGCCGCCGACGGCGGCTTCGAGCAGCACCTCGGCGCTGTCGCAGCGCAGGCGAGAAGGCAGCGTCACGTCGACGAGCCGGCCTTCGCCATCGTGAAAGCGCCAGGTCGAGACCTGCCCGTCGCGCGCATAGAGCACGGCCTCGTGCGGCGTCTGCGGTGACTGGAGCGCATCGATGCCGCGCGGGTGCCCGCGCTCGGCGAGGTACGCGGGCGCGGCGCACAGCACCATCCATTGCACGCCGACCGGCCGCGCGATCAGCTTCGACGTGTCGGCGAGCTCGCCGCTGCGGATCGCCAGATCGAGCCCTTCTTCGACCAGGTCCACGCGACGGTCGCTGAACGCGAGTTCGAGCGAAAGCGCCGGATGCCGCCGCGCCAGCGCCAGCAACAGCGGCCCGACCTTGAGACGGCCGAGCATCGCCGGCATGCTCAGGCGCACAAGGCCGGTGGCGGTGCTGCGCGCCACGTTGGTGTGGGCCTCGGCCGCGTCGAGTTCGGCCAGCGCGCGGCGGCAGCGCTCGTAGTAGCCGTGGCCTTCCTCGGTGAGGCTCTGGCTGCGCGTGGTGCGCAGGAAGAGCCGCGTGTCCAGCCGCGCCTCGAGCCGGGCGATGCTCTTGGCCACCGCCGAACGGGTGACGTGCAGCCGCTGCGCCGCGAGCGCGAAGCTGCCAGCTTCGACCGCCGCGACGAACTCCTCGATGCCCTGCAGGCGCTGGCTCATTGGATACTTTCAAGCTCCATAAAGGAGAAAATTATCCGCCACCGGATACTTTTCATCGTCAATAGCATCAAGGCTTCGTTTTTTTGGAGCCCTTCCGATGCAAGAACCTCAGACGCTGCGCCGCTGGCAGCTTCCTCGATTCGGCCGCGTTCATCTCGAACAGGCCGAGGCGCCCTTGCCCGAGCCGGGCGCAGGCCAGATCCTCGTGCAGGTCGGTGCGGTGTCGCTCAATTACCGCGACCTGCTGATGATTCGCGACGGCATGGGCATGAAGCTCGATCTGCCCTTCACGCCCGGCTCCGACATGGCGGGCACGGTGATCGCCGCAGGCCCCGGCGTGAAGCGCTTCGCCGTCGGCGACCGCGTCGTCAATACCTTCTGGGGCGGATGGATCGACAGCCACTGGCACAGCGAAGCCGTGCTCGCCGGCGGACCCGGGCCGGGCATGCTCGCATCGCATGTGCTGATCGATGCGGCGTGGGCCGTGGCCGCCCCCGCCACGCTGAGCCTGGCCGAAGCCAGCACGCTGCCCTGCGCGGGCCTCACCGCATGGTTCGCACTCGCCGAGACCGGCGGCTTGCGCGCGGGCGAGACCGTGCTGATCCACGGCACCGGCGGCGTCGCGCTGTTCGGACTGCAGCTGGCGCGGCTGCATGGCGCGCAGGCCATCGTGGTGACGGGCAGCCAGGACAAGCGCGACGAGGCGCTCGCACTCGGCGCTTCGCACGTGCTGCTGCGCGATGGCGACTGGCCCGCCGAAGTGCGCCGGCTCACCCACGGCCGCGGCGCGGACCACGTGCTCGAACTCGGGAGCGGCCCGAACCTCGACCGCTCGCTGCAGGCCACGAAGCAAGGGGGGCGCGTGTCGATCATCGGCATGCTCGGCGGCGAGACGCTGAGCGCTTCGTTCTATGCGATGGTGCTCGGCCGCGTGACGGTGCAGGGCATCGGCGTCGGTCATCGCCGTGCACTCGAAGACCTCGTGCGCGCCATCGACGTGAATGCGCTCAAGCCGGTGATCGCAGCGCAATACGGTTTCGATGCGCTGCCTGCAGCGCTCGATCACCTGGAGCGCGGCGCATTCGGGAAGATCGTCATCACGCCTTGAGGTATCGAGGCCTTACTTGCAGATGCAACGCAGTTGCGGCAGCGTACAAAAATTGCGCGATCCGTGAAGAGATGCCGTTCGCCGCAACGGGCTGATCGACGCTCCCGATTTCTCGTTTCAGAATGCGCCCGCGCCGGGCCTGGACCCTGCGCGCTTTCTCAACTTCAGGATGGAGCGCTATGGAACACAGTACCTACAAAAAATGGTCGGCCGAGTTCATTGGTACTTTCTGGCTCACGCTCGGAGGCTGCGGAAGCGCAGTCCTGGCCGCGGCCTTTCCGGGCGTCGGCATCGGCCTGCTCGGGGTCTCGCTGGCCTTCGGTCTCACGGTGGTGACAGGGGCCTATGCGCTCGGACCGATCTCGGGCGGGCACTTCAATCCGGCGGTGTCGATCGGCCTGGCGGCCGCGGGCCGTTTCAAGGCATCGCAGCTCGCGGGCTACATCGTGGCGCAGGTGCTCGGCGCGATCGCGGCGGCCGGCATTCTCTATCTGATCGCCACGGGCAAGCCGGGCGCCGACATCGGCGGCTTCGCCACCAACGGCTACGGCGAGCACTCGCCCGGCAAGTACGGCCTGTATGCCGCGGCGCTGTGCGAAGTGGTGATGACGGCCGTGTTCCTGATCGTGATCCTGGGTTCGACCGCCAAGCGCGCGGCGGGCGGCTTCGCGGGCATGGCCATCGGCCTGTGCCTCACGCTGATCCACCTGATCTCGATCCCGGTGACCAACACGTCGGTGAACCCGGCGCGCAGCACGGGCCCGGCCCTCTTCGGGCCGTCCCATGCGGTGTCGGAACTGTGGCTCTTCTGGGTCGCGCCCATTGCGGGCGCGATCATCGGCGCGGTGATCTACCGCGCCTTGCTCAGCAGCGGCAACGACGACTGAGCGTCGCCGCGCCCGCCGAGCGGGATCAGCTGCCGCTGGCCGACTTCACCAGCGGCAGCGAGGTCGACTGGCCGATCGACTCGGTGCCCGTGGGGTGCGAGGCGGCAAAGGCGCCGGCCTGCACTTCGGTGTCCGAGACCGTCGACAGCATCGCGGGCGCGCTGGTCGACTGGCCAATGGACTCGGTGCCGCTCGGATGCGCGGCGGCAATCGCGCCGGCCTGCACCTCGGGCCTTTCGGGCGAGTTCATCTGCAGCGGATGGAAGTCGGAGCCGTCGGTCGTTTCGGCCGATGCATTCACGGTGCCCAGGGCTGCGAGCGCAGCGAAGGAACCGATGGCGAGAAGCTTGAAGGAAGTGCGCATGGTGTGTTCTCCTGAGGGCAGGTTGTCTCCGGTCTCGTGCCATCGCGCGAACTGCGCGTGGCAGGACCTGGATGTACTCTAGGCACACCGACTGAGGTGAGGATGAGCGAAGACTTAGCTGCGACTTAGACGGGCGATGACGGCAGATGCACACGCGCCATGAGCCCCGGGCCGTCGGTGCGGTTTTGCAATTCGATGCGCATTCCGTTGCGCTCCGCGGCAGTCCGCGCAATCGCCAACCCGAGCCCGCTGCCGCCGGCCGCCGCGCCCGGCACGCGAAAGAAGCGGTCGAACACGCGCCCCATGGCGCTCTCCGGAATGCCCGCCCCGTTGTCCAGCACGTCGACCACCGCATGGCCGTCGACCGCATGCAGCCGCACATCGACGACCCCGCCTTCGGGCGCATAGCGAAGCGCGTTGTCGATCAGGTTGTCGAACACGCTGCGCAACTCGGCCGCAGGCGCGGACACCACCGGCGTGATGCTGCCTTCGAAACCCACGTCCACGCGCCGCGCATCGGCCAGCACCATCAGCTGGCTCACGCTCTCGCGCAGCAGCACTTCGATGTCGATGGCCTCGCGCACCATCGCACGCTGCGGCGCGTCCTGCCGCGAGAGGCTCAGCAATTGCTCGATGAGATGCTGCGCGCGGGTCACGCCCGCCTCGAGCTGGTTGAAGCGGTCGGTGGCTTCGCCGGCCGGCACGTGCGCGCGCAGGTTCTCGATCTGCAGGCCGATGGCGGCCATCGGCGTGCGCAGTTCGTGCGCGGCGTCCTGCACGAAGCGGCGCTGCGTGGCGAAGGCGCTGCGCACACGCGCGAGCAGGTTGTTGAAGGCACCCACCAGCGGCGCGATTTCGTCGGGCACGCGCGCGAGCGAAAGCTCGGTGGGGCTGCGCTCGTCCTGCGAGGCCACGTCGCGCGCCACCCCGCGCAGCGAGCGCGAGGCCGCCGAGACGATGAGCCACAGGATCAGCAGCGCCGCCGGCAGCAGCAGCGCGATCGGCAGGCCTTCGAGCAGGGCGCGGCGCAAAGCGCGGCGGCGGCGGTAGTCCTCGTTCTGCAGCACCTGCACGCGCGGCTGGTCGGCGCGCGGGCCGCGCTCGGCGGTGAAGACGCGCCAGCTCGAATGCGCATGGGCGCCCGTGTTCACGTTGCGAAAGCCCTCGCCGGGCTGCAGCGGCACCGACAGCGCGGGCCATGAGCTCGCGCGCAGCGCCGTGCCATCGGCGCTCCAGATCTGCACGACGAAAGCGCCTCGCGAAAACGCGGCCTCCCCATCGACCGCACGAGGTGTCTTGGGCGGGTCGTTGCCCGTGTACGACTCGGCCACCAGCCGCATCTGGTCGTCCAGCGCGTTGTGGACCAGGTTGCCGTACGCCAGGAAGGAGAACCATGCGGTCGCGACCGCCCCGACCAGGTGCAGCGTGACCAGCCACAGCAGGAGTTGCCTGCGCAGCGAGCGCGGTCGCCACCAGCGGCCATTGGGGCGCACGTCCTCGGTCATGGCCGAGGCCGAAAGAGACACCATCCACGAGACACCGGGGAAAGGGCTTCGCGGGGCCTCAGGTGTTGCCAGCGGCAGGGGATCGGCGAAGCGACACGGAGTGCGCGCAGCCTGCGGGCGAGCCTCATGCCGCGACGCGCCAGCCGAGTCCGCGCACGTTGCGAATCGACTCGGCGCCGAGCTTGCGGCGCATGCCGTGGATCAGCACGTCGATCGCGTTGCTCGTCACTTCCTCGCCCCAGCCGTAGATGCGGTTCTCCAGCTGCTCGCGCGACAGGATCGCGCCGGGCCGCTCCAGGAGCGCATGCAGCAGCGCGAACTCGCGCGCCGTGAGCGCCTCGCGCTCGCCGTTGACCAGCACCTCGCGCGTCGTGAGGTCCAGCTGCAGCGCGCCGCTGCCCACCAGCGAATGCGCCGCGCCATCGCGGCGCCGCACGATGGCCCGCATGCGCGCGAGCAGCTCGCGAAACTCGAAAGGCTTGAGAAGGTAGTCGTCGGCGCCCAGGTCGAGGCTGTTGATGCGGTCGTCCAGGCCGTCGCGTGCGGTGAGCACCAGCACCGGCGTCGCGTCGCCGCGTTCGCGTGCGCGCCGCAACACGTCGGTGCCGTCCTGCTTGGGCAGGCCCAGATCGAGCAGCACGCAGGTGTAGCCGCCGTCGCCCAATGCGCTCTGCGCGAGCTCGCCGTCGCGCACCCAGTCCGCGGACCAGCCCGCGCCCTCGAGCGCCTGTTTCAGGCTGCGCCCGATCATTTCGTCGTCTTCCACCAAAAGCACGCGCATTGCGGCGACTCCTTGGGCCGCAAGTTAGCACGTGATCGGGATGATCGGTAGTGCCCTGCGCCGCGGCGCAGCGTAGGGGCGAAGTCTTAGGCGACGCTTAGGCGCCGTGCCGGCGAAAGGGTCACAGCACGCGCACGTCGTGCCGCTCGCCCTCGCCGTCCGCCGCGAAGGCAAGGAGGCGCATCGCCTCTTCCTGCACGCCGAGGCGGTCGGCCTTCGACCAGCGCGCGAACGGCTCCAGCACGACCGTGGCCGCGTTCTTCGCCCGCTCGATCTTCCAGGTGCCCGAGACTAAGCCGTCTAGCAGCACCGTGCCGCGCACGATGCCGTTGACGGTGAACACGCGGGCGCGATGCGCCTCGCTCATCACGCGGCTTCGGTCGACGTGCGAGAGCAGCAGGTTGTCCCATTCGGCGACCAGGCGCGGCGGCGCGGGCGTGTCGGGGTCGGGGCGCGGCGCGCGCGGCAGGTCGAAGAGCTCCTGGCCCTCTTCGCCGACGAACATGCGCAACTGCGGCTTCAGGCGCTCGGCCACGGCCTTCCAGCCGGTGAGGCCCGACCATGCGCCGGCATCGGCCAGCGTCGCCGGTCCGAAGGCGGCCAGGTAGCGCAGC
The DNA here is from genome assembly GCF_000834655.1 of Variovorax paradoxus. GTDB lineage: Bacteria > Pseudomonadota > Gammaproteobacteria > Burkholderiales > Burkholderiaceae_C > Variovorax > Variovorax paradoxus_F. Next base: position 21,934 of record NZ_JXQQ01000069.1, on the reverse strand, counting down.
AGCAGGTCGTCCTGCGTGGCGGCGTTGGCATCGGCGGCGGAGTCTCCGAGCCATTGCGCGATGGGCTGGAGCTGGGCGTTCTGGTGCGAGTTCCAGCTGCCGGCGGGCGGCAGGTGCACCAGCGGCACGTTGTTGCGGATGAGCGCGGCGAGCGATGCCGGCGCGCGGTCTTTCCAGCGCGCCGCGAGCGCCTGCCCGAGCGCGGTGGCGGTGAGCGGGCCTTCGTCGAACAATGCTGCGCCAGCCGCCACCACGGCCGCGCGGTCGATGCCTTCGAGCGCCCGCGAATGCTCGCCCGAGAGGCCGCGCTGATGCACCGCCTCGAGCAGCGGGCGCCATGCCAGCGCGTCGCGTGCCGTCATCAGGTGCAGGGTCGCGCGCAGCGTCGACATGCGCACGACGCGGCGCTTCCTGAGCGCGTCGGTGAGTTGCTCGCGGCGAAAACCTTCGAGCCGGCTCCAGAGGCCGATGTATGGCGGGTTCGGCGCCTGCGCCTGCAGCCCCGCGAGCTTCTCGATGGCCTCTGCGACCGTTGCCTTGCGCCGCGCCAGCAGCATCTGCCGCGCGAGCGTCGCCCGGTTCAGCGCGCGCCGGCTCAGCAGGGCGGCCATCGGCGAACGCTCAGAATTTCTCGTGCGGTCCGAGGTAGCGCCACTGCCCCACCGGCAGGTTGCCCAGCATCACCTTGCCGATGCGCACGCGCTTCAAGCCCACCACCTTGAGGCCCACCAGCTCGCACATGCGGCGGATCTGCCGCTTCTTGCCCTCGGTGAGCACGAAGCGCAACTGCTCGGGGTTCTGCCATTCGACCCGCGCCGGCTTGAGCGCCTGGCCGTCGAGGCTGAGGCCATGCCTCAGCTTCGCGAGCATCGCCGGCGGAAAGACCGCCTGCACGTTCTGGGTGACGGGATCGTCGTCGTCCATGCGGATGAGCTGCCCCGTCGGTGCAGCTTGGCCCGGGCCGTAGTAAGCCACGCGCACCAGGTATTCCTTCTCCATCACCGAGTCTTCGCCGATCAACTGGCGCGCGATGCGGCCGTCCTGCGTCATCACAAGGAGGCCGATGGAATCGATGTCCAGCCGCCCGCACGGCGCAAGGCCGCGCAGTTGCTGGGGGCTGAAGAAGAAGCGCGCGTTGTCGTCCGCCCAGCGGTTCTGCGGCGTGAAGAGCGTGACCGCGGGTTCGTGCCCGTCTTCGGCCTGCCCGCTCACGTAGCCGATGGGCTTGTTGATGAGGATGGTGACCTGGTTCGCCTGCTGGCCCTTGGCGGCCTTGTCGATCTCGATGCGGTCGGACGGCGTGACCTTCACACCCATTTCGGCCGGCTTGCCGTTCACCTTCACCCAGCCGTTGGCGATCCACTCGTCGGCCTCGCGGCGCGAGCACATCTTGAGTTCGGCCATGCGCTTGTTCAGGCGCACGGGAGCATGGGGGGAAGAGGGCTCGGTCATCGAAAGGCTTGATTCGTGGGCGGCACCGATGCTATCCTGAACCCAAGCGCAAGTTGATTGCGCCAATTTTGGGGGATTCCCAAGTGAGCACACGCAAGTACCAGTACGCCATCGTCATCGGGCGTTTCCAGCCCGTTCATTTCGGTCACCAACGACTCATCGAAGAAGGCCTTCGCGCCGCCGATCGGGTCATCGTGGTGGTCGGCTCCGACCGCAAGCCGCGGAGTGTCAAGAACCCCTTCACCTTCGACGAACGCGAACGCATGGTGCGCGCCTGTTTGCGCGGCACCGAGCAGATGCGCGTGAGCGTCGTCGGCGTGGGCGATTCGCCCTACAACGACCAGATCTGGATCGCGTCGATCCAGTCGGCCGTCGAACGGCTGATCCAGCAGGACGGCCATGTGCCCGCGCAGGCGAAGGTCGCGCTGGTGGGCCACCTCAAGGACGCCTCGAGCTACTACCTCAAGCTCTTCCCGCACTGGGAGTTCGTCGGCCAGCACAGCGTGGAGAGCCTGAACGCCACCGACGTGCGCAGCCTCTACTTCGACCCCGAGAACCGCGGCCAGCTCGCGCCGGCCGACCTGCCCGACGGCACTGCGGCCTTTCTCGACAAGTTCACCGGCACCGCCGACTACGCCGAGCTCTGCGAGGAGCGCGCCTTCCTCGTCGACTACCGCGACAAGTACCGCTATGCGGGCAGCGACTTTCCGCCGATCTACACCACGGTCGATGCCATCGTGGTCGAGGCCGGCCACATCCTGCTGGTGCAGCGCAAGTTCCATCCCGGCAAGGGCACCTGGGCGCTGCCCGGCGGCTTCGTCGGCCAGCACGAACGGCTGCAGGACGCGGCCATCCGCGAGCTGAAGGAAGAAACCCGCCTGAAGGTGCCCGTGCCCGTGCTCAACGGCAGCATGAAGGCCAGCCATGTGTTCGATGCGCCCGACCGCTCGCAGCGCGGCCGCACGATCACGCACGGGTTTTTCTTCGAGCTCGCGCACAACCAGTGGACGGGCCTTTCGGACGTGCGTGCCGACGACGACGCGGCCGAGGTGCGCTGGGTGCCGATTGCAGAATTCCTCGACATGCAGGACCGCATCTACGAAGACCACTTCTTCATCGCGAATCATTTTTTGGGTGGCCTGGGCAAGAACTGAACGACCAGGCTTTGTCAGCAAGAACGGGCTCCGGTTGACGGGGCCCACGTGAAAGGAGCTTTCACAATGAACCGCAACCTCACCTCCTCGCCCCTGGGCAACAACCTGCTGCTGCGCACCGACTCCTACAAGGTGTCGCACTGGATGCAATATCCGCCCGGCACGCAGACGGTGTACAGCTACATCGAATCGCGCGGCGGGCTCTTCAGCCACTCGCTTTTCTTCGGCCTGCAGGCGTACCTGCGCGAATACCTGCAGACGCCAGTGACGCTCGCCGACGTCGACGAAGCCGCGGCGATGATGGCCGTGCACGGCGAGCCCTTCAACCGGGAAGGGTGGCTGCGGCTGATCGAGAAGCACGGCGGGCTGATGCCGGTGCGCATCCGCGCCGTGCCCGAGGGCAGTGTGCTGCCGGTGCACAACGTGCTGGCCACCATCGAGAACACCGACCCCGAGTTCTTCTGGGTCACGAGTTTCCTGGAGACCGAATTGCTGCGCGCGATCTGGTACCCGACCACGGTGGCCACGCTCTCCGCGGCCGCGCGCACGACGCTGCTGCGGTACCTCGAAGCGACCTGCGACGATCCGCAAGGCCAGGTCGCCTTCCGGCTGCACGACTTCGGCGCGCGCGGGGTGTCGAGCCTGGAATCGGCGGCGCTCGGCGGCATGGCCCACCTGGTCAACTTCATGGGCACCGACACGCTGGCCGCGCTGGTCGCGGCGCGCCGCTACTACGACTGCGACGTGGCGGGCTTCTCGATTCCCGCGGCCGAGCACAGCACCATCACGGGCTGGGGCCGCGACCACGAAGCCGATGCCTACAGCAACATGGTCGACCAGTTCGGCAAGCCCGGCGCGACCTTCGCGGTGGTGAGCGACAGCTACGACATCTTCAATGCCTGCGCGCGCATCTGGGGCGACGAGCTCAAGGCGAAGGTGGTGGCCTCGGGTGCGACGCTGGTGGTGCGGCCCGACTCGGGCGATCCGGCCGAGACCACGCTCAAGGTGGCGCAGATCCTGGCCGATCGCTTCGGCACCACGACCAATGCCAAGGGATTCCGCGTGCTGAACAACGTGCGGATCATCCAGGGCGACGGCGTCAACCTCGACTCGCTGCGGCTGTGCCTCTCGAACTTCTTCCACAACGGTTTATCGACGGAGAACATCTCTTTCGGCATGGGCGGCGGGCTGCTGCAGCAGGTCAACCGCGACACCATGCAATGGGCGATGAAGTGTTCGGCGATGCAGGTGAACGGCGAGTGGCGTGATGTCTACAAGTCGCCGGTGGGCGATGTGAGCAAGGCTTCGAAGAAGGGGCGGCTCGCGCTGGTGCGGAACGCGCGCGGTGAAGTGGAGACGGTGCGCGAAGAAACGCTTGCGGATGGGCAAGTGGATCTGCTGCAAACGGTGTTCGAGAACGGGCGCATCGTGGCGAACACCACGTTCGATGCCATCCGTGAACGGGCGGCGATTGGGGTGAATCAGTTCGTCACCTCGCGGGCGCCGCTCTGAAGATTTTTCGGGGTGGTGCACAGGCCACCGGGTACTCCCCTGCGCGAATGTCCTCCGGCCTGCGGCCTCCCCCTTGATTTCGCTGCGGGGAGCACCCGATGCCCTGCGCATCGGGGCACGCTCTGTGTGAACAGCCGTCAACCACCGCTCTGAAAGCGCTCGCGCTGATGGTGGGCTCTGTTTCGCGAAATCAAGGAGGAGGCGAAGCCGGGGACATTCGCGAAACAGAGCCCACCGTCGGCGCGAGTGCCGCCCCGAACAACAGGCCTCGAAGCAGTGCTACATGGCATGTTCATAATCCGCGCAGACCGTCGAACACATGACCAAACTCCTGATCCTCAGCGTGAGCGCCGGCAACGGCCACGTGCGTGCAGCACAGGCGCTTGCCGCCACCGCCCAGTCCCTCGCCCCGCCCTGCACGGCGGTCCACACCGACGCCATGGCCCATGTGGCCGGCGGCTTTCGCAAGGTCTACACCGACTGGTACATCCAGCTCGTGAATCGCGCGCCCGAGCTGTGGTCGTACCTGCACCAGCGCACCGACGCCACGCCGCACCACGCGCCCTCGCAGCGCCTGCGCCGCGGCATCGAGCGGCTGAGCACCGGCGCGCTGGTACGCGAGATCCGGCGCGAGAAGCCCGATGCCGTGATCTGCACGCACTTTCTTCCGGCAGAACTCCTGATGCGCGAACGCAACCGCGGGCGCATCGACTACCCCGTGTGGCTACAGATCACCGACTACGACCTGCACAACATGTGGCTGATTCCCGGCATGGCGGGCTATCTCGCCGCTACCGAAGAAGTGGCCTTTCGCCTCCGCGCACGCGGCATTCCCGCGGACCGCATCCACGTGACGGGCATTCCGGTGATGCCGGCGTTTTCCGAACCCGATGCACCGGCCCTCGCGCGCAACACCTGCGCTGCCGAACTCGGGCTCGATCCGTCGCGGCCCGTGCTGCTGATGGCCTCGGGAGGTGCCGGCGTGGGCGACCTGGCGAGCATGGTCGAACGCGTGCTCGGGCTTGGCGGCGAAGGCAACTTCCAGGTGATCGCAGTTGCGGGCCGCAACATCGAGGCGCATGGCAAGCTCGAAGCGTTGGCCAAGCGCCATCCGGGTCGCGTGATCTCCATCGGCTTCACCAACGAAATGCACAAGATGATGGCCGCGGCCGACCTGGTCGTCACCAAGCCCGGCGGCCTCACCGTGTCCGAGTGCCTCGCGCTCGGCAAGCCGATGCTGCTGATCTCGCCAATTCCCGGACAGGAAGAACACAACGCCGGATTCCTGATGGAAGAAGGCGCCGCCTGGCTCGCCTACGACGCCATCGGCCTGGACTACAAGGTGGCGCGCCTGATGGCCGACCCCGCCAAGCTCGCGAACATGGCGTCGCGCAGCCGCGCGCTGGGCAAGCCGCAGGCCGCGCGGGCCGTGCTGCAACACGTGCTGGGTGCGCTGGCGTGAGCGGCGAGATCGAAAAGACAGGCGTGGGCCGCACGCTGGGCTACCTCGTGTGGGTGGTCGTGATGGCCTTCTTCTTCGCCAACGCCGAGATCCAGATCGAGGGCGGTGCGGGCTGGGCCACGTCGCTGCCCACCTGGCGCATCGAGAACAGCATCTGGCTGGACCTGTTCTGGGGCGGCCGCGCGATGACCGGCTATCACGCCTGGGTCTTCACCTTCATGGCGCTGGTGTTCTTCTCGCCGCTGGCCTTCAGCGGCCGGTGGACGTGGCGCAACGTGGGGCTCGCGGTCGCGGGGCTGATCGTGTTCTGGGTCTGCGAAGACTTCCTGTGGTTCATCATCAACCCGGCCTTCGGCTGGGCGCGCTTCAACCCGGTCGATGCGTTCTGGCACAAGCACTGGCTGTGGGGCGCGCCGGTCGACTACTGGGGTGGCCTCGCGGTGGCGGCGCTGATCCTCACGGTGCGCCATTGGCGCCGGCGCGCGCTATGACAGCGACGACCGAGACCGACGACCTGCGCCCCGGCCACTGGGCCGATCCGCTCGACGCATTGAAGGTCGAGAACCTGCACCGCATCACGCCCACGCTGTACCGCAGCGCGCAGCCGAAGCGCGCGAACGTGGCGGCGCTGCAGTCGCTGGGCATCCGCACCATCGTGAGCCTGCGGTCGTTCAATGACGACAAGAAGGTGTTCGCGGGCAGCGGCATCCGCCTGGTGCGCGTGCCGATCAACACCTGGTCCATCGACGATGCCAAGGTGCTGCGCGCGCTGGTGGCGATCCGCGAGGCCGAGAAGCAGGGGCCGGTGCTGATCCATTGCATGCACGGTGCCGACCGCACGGGCGTGGTGGCGGCCGTCTACCGCATGGCGGTGCAGGGCTGGGACAAGGACAGCGCACGCCAGGAGATGCTGCGCGGCGGCTACGGCTATCACACGCTGTGGCGCAACATTCCGCGCTACATCGAGCGGCTCGATCCGCTGCGCATGCGCCACGCGCTGGCCCATGCCCCGGTGATTCCGGTGGTGTCCTGAAGGCGCCTGCAGCTTTCGCGACCCGCTCCTATACTGGCCGCCCCGTGGCCGATGGCCATCTCCGAACGACCTTTCACAGGGGCTTCTTCCATGGCACTCCAACTGCGCTCCCTTGTCCGCTCGAACGGCGAGCTCGAACTCTCGCTGCACGACGAACCGATCCCCGAACCCAAGGCCGATGAAGTGATCGTGCGCGTCGAGGCGTCGCCGATGAACCCGTCGGACCTGGGCCTCCTGTTCGGCGCGGCCGACATGACCACCGCGAAGGCCTCGGGCACCGCAGACCGCCCGGTCGTCACCGCCATCGTTCCCGAACGCGCGCGCCCGTCGATGGCGGGGCGGCTCGACCAGTCGATGCCCGTCGGCAACGAAGGCGCGGGCGTGGTGGTCAAGGCCGGATCGTCGCCGGCCGCGCAGGCGCTGCTCGGCAAGACCGTGGCAGCCATAGGCGGCGCGATGTACTCGCAGTACCGCGCCATCGGCGCCGCCCAATGCCTCGAACTGCCCGAGGGCACCACGCCGGCCGAAGGCGCCTCGTGCTTCGTCAACCCGCTCACCTCGCTGGGCATGGTCGAGACGATGCGGCGCGAAGGCCACAAGGCGCTGGTTCACACGGCCGCGGCTTCCAACCTGGGGCAGATGCTCAACAAGATCTGCCAGAAGGACGGCATCGACCTGGTCAACATCGTGCGCAAGCCCGAGCAGGAAGCGCTCCTGCGCGGCATCGGCGCGAAGTACGTGTGCAACGCGACCTCGCCGACCTTCCTCGACGACCTGACGCAGGCACTGGTCGATACCGGCGCAACGCTCGCCTTCGACGCCACCGGCGGCGGCAAGCTCGCGGGCCAGATCCTCGGCTGCATGGAAGCGGCGCTGAACCGCACCGCCAAGGAATACAGCCGCTACGGCTCGACCACGCACAAGCAGGTCTACATCTATGGGGGCCTGGACCGCAGCCCGACCGAGTTCGTGCGCAACTTCGGCATGACGTGGGGAATGGGCGGGTGGCTGCTGTTTCCGTTCCTGCAGAAGCTGGGCGCGGAAGGCACGCAGCGTTTGCGCGCGCGGGTTGTCGCCGAGCTCAAGACGACGTTCGCGAGCCACTACACGCGGGAAATCTCGTTGCTCGAAGCGCTGCAGCTCGATGCGATCGGGGTGTATGGCAAGCAGGCGACGGGGGAGAAGTTCCTGCTGAATCCCAACAAGGGCATCGCGGCCTGATCTCCCGCTTCGGTGTGGGGGCCTCCGCCTAGACCACCAACCGGTAGCCCACAGCCGTTTCGGTCAACAGATGACGCGGCTGCGCCGGGTCAGCCTCCAGCTTCTGCCGCAGGTGCCCCATGTAGATGCGCAGGTAGTGGCTCTGGTCCGTGTGCGACGGACCCCACACCTCGCGCAGCAACTGGCGCTGCGTGAGCACGCGGCCCGCGTTCGCGACCAGCACCGAGAGCAGCCGGTACTCGGTCGGCGTCAGGTGCACTTCGGCGCTGGCGCGGCGCACGATGCGTGCGGCGCGGTCCAGTTCGATGTCGCCGAATCGAAAGACGGCGTCGGCCGGTTCGTCGTTGCCGCCGCTGGCGGCGCGCGGGCGGCGCAGGTTGGCGCGCACGCGCGCCAGCAGCTCGCCGGTGCCGAAGGGCTTGGTGAGGTAGTCGTCGGCACCGGCGTCGAGCGCGGCGATCTTGTCGGCCTCGTCGGTGCGGGCGGACAGCACGATGATCGGCACGGCCGACCAGCCGCGCACGTCGCGGATCAGCGAGACACCATCGCCATCGGGCAGGCCGAGGTCGAGCACCAGCAGGTCGGGCTGCCGTGTGCCGGCCGCAGCGAGCCCGTCGCGCAGCGTGCCGGCCTCGTGCACCAGCCAGCCCTCGGCCTCGAGCGCGCCGCGCACGAAGCGGCGGATCTGCGGCTCGTCTTCGATCACGATGGCGGTGGGCGATGGCATGGTTTCAGAGTTGGGCTTCGGCCGGTTCGGGCGGCTCGCGGCGTGGCAGGGTGACGGTGAATTCTGCACCGCCGTCGCGCGCATTGGCGGCCGTGATCTCGCCGCCGTGCGCGCTCACCACCGCACGGCAGATCGCCAGCCCGAGCCCCACGCCCGGCGTGGCCGACTCGGCTTCTCCGCGGGTGAACTTGTCGAACAGCTTCTGTTCGCGGCCCAGCAGCGCGGCGGGCAGGCCGGGACCGTGGTCGCGCACCGTGAGCACCAGCGTGCCGGGCTCGGCGCGAGCGCCCACCACGATGGGCGGTGCGCCGTATTTGGTGGCGTTCTCCAGCAGGTTGACGAGCACGCGCTCGATCAGCACCGCATCGAATTCGACCAGCGGAAGGTCCGCATCGAGCGCGGTCTGCACGACGGCGTCGCCCAGCGATGTGCGTGCCGCGCGGATCGACGAACCCACGACCTCCTCGACCGACTGCCAGTCGCGCCGCAGGTTCACCGCGCCGCCCGCGATGCCGCTTTCGAGCCGCGCCATGTCCAGCAGGTTGTTGACCAGCGCATGCAGCTCGTGCGCCTGCGCGACGATGGCGCGCGCTGCATTGCCGTGCTCTTCAGGCGGCAGCGTCTGCAGCGACTCGGCCAGCGCGATCAATGCGGTGAGCGGCGTGCGCACGTCGTGCGAGATCGCGCCGAGCAGCGCGTTGCGCAGCCGCTCCGATTCCATCTCGACCACGGCCTGCTGCGCCACCTCGACGTAGTGCACGCGCTCCAGCGCGATCGCGATCTGCCGCGCCAGCGTGTCGAGCTGTTGCGCCTGCTCCGGAATCAGCAGCCAGCGCGGCTGCGAGGGCGACAGCGCCAGCACGCCGCGCACGCGCATCGGCGCCCGCAGCGGCACGTAGTGCCACGGCTGCGCCGCCAGCGTGGCGGTCGCGAGGCCCGCGGGCTGGCCATGGCGGAAGGCCCAGTCGGCCACCTGCGCGTCGAAGCCCGCCGGCGGCTCCTTCGGCAGCACGAGCTGGTCGGCAGCGTCGGTCACCAGCACCAGCGCATGGCCGCCGAAATGGCCCTGCACCGCTGCGGCGCCGAGCGTGACCACCTGCGTGCTCTCCAGCGCCGCCGAGAGTTCGCGCGTGAGCTCGAACAACGAGCGCGCACGCCGCTCGCGGCTGGTCGATACGCCCGCCGCGAAACGCAGCCCCGCCGTGAGCTGCCCCACCAGCAGGCCGACGCCCAGCATGATCGCGAAGGTCAGCACGTACTGCACATCGCTCACCGCGAACGACAGGCGCGGCGGCACGAAGAAATAGTCGAACGCGGCCACGTTGAGCAAGGCCGCCAGCGCCGACGGCCCGCGCCCGAAGCGCATCGCGACGCCGACCACGCCGAGCAGGAACAGCATCACGATGTTCGAGAGTTCGAGCACACCCGTCAGCGGCGTGCAGACCAGCGTGAGCGCCACGCTGGTGGCCGTCGCCCAGGCGTAGCCGGGCCAGTAGATCGGCGCCTTCTCGTGATCGTCGTCGTCGGCGCGCGGCGTGTTGAGCGGCGTGCGCGCGAGCCGGCGCGCGCTGTCGGCCCGGCCCACTTCAAGAATGTCGAGTGCGGGCGCGCGTTGCGCCAGTGCGCGCGGCAGCGGGACCGGCGTGGCAGGCCACCACCGGCGCCATCTGCCGACCGGCTCGGATCGCCCCAGCACCAGCGTCGCGCAGTTGAGCCGGCGGGCCTGCTCCGACAGTTGCTCGGCCACGTCGGAACCCGTGAGCACCGCGGTGGCCGCGCCCAGTTCCTCGGCCAGCTTGAGCACCGCGAGGATGCGGTCGCGCTCCTCGGCGGCCAAGCGCTGCAGCCGGGGCGTCTCGACGTACGCCGCATGCCAGCGCACATTGAGTTGCCCTGCGAGCCGCGCCGCGGTGCGCACCGTTTGCGCCGCGCCTTCGTGCGGGCCGACGCACGCGAGGATCGCGCCCGAGGTGTTCCAGGCCTGCAGCGCGCCGCCCTGCCCGTTGCCGCCCGCACCCGATTGCTCGACGCGCCAGCCGCGCACGTCGTCCTCCACGTGCTCGGCGGTGCGACGCAGCGCAATCTCGCGCAGTGCGATCAGGTTGCCCTTGCGAAAGAAGTTCTGCGCCGCGCGCTCGGCCTGCTGCGGCAGGTAGACCTTGCCGGCCGCGAGCCGCGCGGTGAGCTCGTCGGGCGTGACGTCGACCAGCACCACTTCGTCGGCCTCGTCGAGCACCATGTCGGGCACCGTCTCGTGCACGCGCACGCCGGTGATGGCGCCGACCGTGCCGTTCAGGCTTTCGAGGTGCTGCACGTTGAGCGCCGACCACACCTCGATGCCCGCGGCCAGCAGCTCCTGCACGTCCTGCCAGCGCTTGGCGTGACGGGAACCGGGGGCGTTGGTGTGGGCCAGTTCATCGACCAGCAGCACGGCCGGCCTGCGCGCGAGGGCGGCATCGAGATCGAACTCGGCGAGCGTGCGGCCGCGGTAGGCCAACTCGCGCAGCGGCAGCGTGTCCAGCCCCGCGAGCAGCGCGGCGGTTTCGCTGCGCCCGTGCGTCTCGACCACGCCGATGAGCACGTCGCGCCCCGCAGTGCGCTCGCGCTGGGCGGCACTCAGCATCGCCCAGGTCTTGCCGACGCCGGCGCTGGCGCCGAAGTAGATGCGCAGCTTGCCGCGCAGGGCGCGTGCCTCGTCGTTGCGCAGTTGCGCAATCAGGGCGTCGGGGTCGGGGCGGGCGTCATGCATGGCGGTGGCTGCGCAGGTTATCGCATCGGGCCGCCCTTGCGGCGCCTGTGCTCGTGCCGCCGCGCGGTGCGCGACAGCACCCACCAGGCGAAGCCCAGCGGCACGAAGAGCGCCGCGAGCGCCAGCAGCGCATGAAGAAGGTCAGTGACCATCGCGCAGCCCACACCGTGCCAGGTGCTCGCGCCAGCTCACGAGCCGGCCGATCTCGCCCGAGGGCACGCACTCGATCAGGCGGTGCAGCACCTCGGCGTAGCTGGCGATGGGCAGGCGGATCATGAGCCGCACGCAGGGCGCATCGCTTTCCTGCGAAGAGAGCGCGTGCAGCAATGGTTCGCAGCGCACCACGCCCGCGTCGGGGCAACCCGCGATGCTGCGGCGCACGCGCAGTGCGTCGGCGCAGCATACGGTGACGTCGAGCACGTAGAACGGGCTCGTGGCGGTCATGGGCGCGTGCGTTCGCCCGGCCTCCCCCATGGGGGATGGCGAAGCACACGAAGTGGCAAGCCGGGGGGCAGGCAGTTCGGTGCCGGGGTGTTCACGATAGGCGGCATAGGCCATGGTTTTTTCTCCTCAACGCGCGGTCGAAGAAGCCGAAGAAGTTGCTGCATCGAGCGCGAGATTCAGTGCGAGAACGTTGACGCGCGATTCACCGAGCAGGCCCCAGAGCGCTCCCTGGGTGTTCTTCTCGATCAGCGCGTTGATCTGTTCCACCGGCACCCCGCGCACGCGAGCGACGCGGGCCGCCTGGTAGTGCGCGGCGGCGGGGCTGATGTCCGGGTCCAGGCCGCTGGCCGAAGCCGTGACGAGGTCGACCGGCACCGGCGCGGTGTTGCCCGGGTCCGCGGCGCGCAAGGCTTCGACGCGCTCCTTGATCGCATCGGTGAGCGCCGGGTTCAGCGGGCCCTGGTTCGCGCCGCCCGAGGCGCTCGCGTTGTAGGGCTGCGGCGCGGTGGCCGACGGGCGGCCCCAGAAGTGCTTCGGGTCGCTGAAGTTCTGGCCGATGAGTTTCGAGCCGACCGTCGTGCCGTCCAGCACGATCAGGCTGCCCGCCGCCTCCTTCGGAAACACCGCCTTGGCGGCGCCGGTGACGGCCATCGGATAGATGAGCCCGGTGAGTGCGCTCAGCAGTGCGAAAAGCACGATTGCGGGACGAATGACGTTGCCATTGTTGTTCATGGGAAATGCTCCTCAGACCAGGTGGACTGCAACCAGCAGCCAGTCGATCAACTTGATGCCGATGAAGGGAACGACGAGGCCGCCGAGGCCGTAGATGGCCAGGTTGCGGCGCAGCAGCGCGGCAGCGCCCACCGGCCGGTAGCGCACGCCCTTGAGCGCGAGCGGGATCAGGAACACGATGACGAGCGCGTTGAAGATCACCGCAGAAAGAATGGCCGACGACGGGCTCGCCAGGCGCATCACGTTGAGCGCGCCCAGTTGCGGGTACGTCGAGACGAAGATCGCCGGAATGATCGCGAAGTACTTCGCCACGTCGTTGGCGATCGAGAATGTGGTGAGCGAGCCGCGCGTCATGAGCAGCGCCTTGCCGGTCTCCACCACTTCGAGCAGCTTGGTCGGGTTGGAGTCGAGGTCGACCATGTTGCCGGCCTCCTTCGCGGCCTGCGTGCCGCTGCCCATGGCCACGGCCACGTCGGCCTGCGCGAGCGCGGGTGCGTCGTTGGTGCCGTCGCCGGTCATCGCGACCAGGCGGCCTTCGGACTGGTACTTGCGGATCAGCGCGAGCTTGTCCTCGGGCGTGGCTTCGGCCAGGAAGTCGTCCACGCCGGCCTCGGCGGCGATGGCCGCGGCGGTGAGCTTGTTGTCGCCGGTGATCATCACCGTCTTGATGCCCATGCGGCGCAGTTCTGCGAAGCGTTCCTTGATGCCGGTCTTGACGATGTCCTTCAACTCGACCACGCCGAGCACGCGGTTGCCTTCGGCCACGGCCAGCGGCGTGCTGCCGCGGCGCGCGGTTTCCTCGGCGGCGCGCAGCATCTCGGCCGGCACGCTGCCGCCCAGCGATTCGACATGCCGGCGGATCGCATCGACCGCGCCCTTGCGCAGCAGGATCGCGTCGGTGTCCAGGCTGTTGGGCGCTGCCGGCAGGTCGACGCCGCTCATGCGGGTCTGCGCGGTGAAGGGCACGAAGCGCGCGCCCTCGGCCGAAGCGACCTCCAGCCCGTCGCGGCGTGCGAGCTCGACGATGCTGCGGCCCTCGGGCGTCTCGTCGGCCAGCGAGGCGAGCATCGCGGCGCGGGCAAGGCGGCCCTTGGGCACGCCGGGCGCAGGCAGGAAGGCGCTGGCCTGGCGGTTGCCGTGCGTGATGGTGCCGGTCTTGTCGAGCAGCAGCACGTCGACGTCGCCGGCGGCTTCGACCGCGCGGCCCGAGGTGGCGATCACGTTGGCCTGCATCATGCGGCTCATGCCGGCCACGCCGACGGCCGAGAGCAGGCCGCCGATGGTGGTCGGGATCAGGCACACCAGCAGCGCCACCAGCGCGGTGAGCGACACCACGGTGCCAGCACCCGCAGCCTCCACGCTGAACACCGAAAACGGGAGCAGCGTCACGGTCACCATCAGGAACACGATCGTGAGCGCGACCAGCAGGATGGTGAGCGCGATCTCGTTGGGCGTCTTCTGGCGCTTGGCCGCCTCGACCATGCCGATCATGCGATCGAGGAACGACTCGCCCGGGTTCACCGAGATGCGCACCACCAGCCAGTCGGACAGCACGCGGGTGCCGCCGGTCACGGCCGAGAAGTCGCCGCCCGATTCGCGCACCACGGGTGCCGACTCGCCGGTGATGGCGCTCTCGTCGACCGAGGCCACGCCTTCGATCACTTCGCCGTCGAGCGGGATCACGTCGCCGGTTTCCACCAGCACGACGTCGCCCTTGCGCAGGTTGGGCGCCTGTTCGGGCAGCCACTGGCCGCCGTGGTGCGGCTCCTGCAGCTTCTTGGCCCAGGTGTCCTTGCGAAGACCGCGCAGCGACGCGGCCTGTGCCTTGCTGCGGCCCTCGGCGAGGGCTTCGGCGAAGTTCGCGAAGAGCACCGTGAACCACAGCCACACGGTCACCGCGAGCACGAAGGCGGGCTTCATGCCGGTGTCGCCCGGGAAGCTCAGCGCATGCACCCAGAGCAGCGTCGTCAGGATGCTCCCGATGTAGACGATGAACATCACCGGGTTGCGCCACTGGGTGCGCGGGTTCAGCTTGGCGAAGGCGCCCCGGAGGGCGGGCTTGACCAGCGCTGCATCGAACAGCGAGAGAGAAGATTTCGTTTGCATGTCAATTGCTCCGCAAAAGGGAGAGTCCGGGAACACCGCGGAACCGGCTTTGCCGGGCCGCTGGTGTTGCCCCCGGAGAGGGGGTTGGCGTAGCGACACGAAGTGCGCAAAGCCTGGGGGAGAGCCTCATTTCCAGAGCACCAGGTGTTCGACGATCGGCCCGAGGGCGAGCGCCGGCACGTAGTTGAGCAAGCCGACCAGCAGCACGGTGCCGATCAGCAAGGAGACGAACAGCGGGCCGTGCGTGGGCAGCGTGCCGCTGGTGACGGGCAGGCGCTTCTTGGCGGCCAGCGAGCCGGCAATGGCCAGCACCGGCACGATCATCGCGAAGCGCCCGAGCCACATGGCCAGCGCGAGCAGGCCGTTGTAGAAGGGCGTGTTGGCCGAGAGGCCGGCGAAGGCGCTGCCGTTGTTGTTGGCGGCCGAGGTCAGCGCGTAGAGGATTTCCGAGAAGCCGTGCGCGCCGGGGTTCGCGATGCCGGCCTTGCCGGCGCCCGCGATCACCGCCACCGCGGTGCCGGCCAGCACCAGGATCGGCGTGACCAGGATGGCGATGGAGATGAGCTTCATCTCGCGCACCTCGATCTTCTTGCCCAGGTACTCGGGCGTGCGGCCGATCATGAGGCCGGCGATGAACACCGCGAGCATCGCGAAGATCAGCATGCCGTAGAGGCCGCTGCCGACGCCGCCGAACACCACTTCGCCAAGCTGCATGAGCACCATGGGCACCATGCCGCCGAGCGGGGTGAGCGAGTCGTGCATCGCGTTCACCGCGCCGCACGAGGCAGCCGTGGTCACGGCGGCGAAGAGGGCCGAGGCGTCGATGCCGAAGCGCACTTCCTTGCCCTCCATGTTGCCGCCGGCCTGCAGCGCGCTGGACATCTGGTCGACGCCAAGCGATGCGAACAGCGGGTTGCCGGCCTGCTCGGCAGGCGTGACCACCATCACCGCGACGACGAACATGACGGTCATCGCGGCGAGCACGGCCCAGCCCTGGCGCATGTCGCCCACCACGTGGCCGAAGGTGAAGCACAGCGCCGCCGGGATCAGGAAGATCGCGATCATCTGCAGCAGGTTGCTGAGCGCGGTCGGGTTCTCGTAGGGGTGCGCCGAGTTGGCGCTGAAGAAGCCGCCGCCGTTGGTGCCGAGCATCTTGATGGCCTCCTGCGAGGCGACCGGGCCCATGGCCAGGGTCTGCGTCCTGGTGGTGGCGTCTTCCATCACCGGGGCGCCCTTCTCGTCCTTGAGCGCCTGGCCGTCCGCACCGGTCTTGGGCTGCTGGAAGGCGGTGGTCTCGACGGTGTCCACCGACTTGTAGGCATCGAAGTTCTGGATCACGCCCTGGCCCACGAGGAAGACCGCGAGCACGAGCGACAGCGGCGCCAGCACCCACAGCGTGACGCGCGTGATGTCGGCCCAGAAGTTGCCGACCAGGCCCTTGCCGTCGCCGCGGCGCGCGAAGCCCCGCACCAGCGCGAAGGCCACGGCGATGCCGGTGGCGGCCGAGAGGAAGTTCTGCACCGTAAGCCCGAGCATCTGCGTGAGATAGCTCATGGTCGATTCGCCGGCGTAGCCCTGCCAGTTGGTGTTGGCGACGAAGCTCACCGCGGTGTTGAACGCCGAGTCGGCCGACACCGCGCCCATGCCGGCCGGGTTCAGCGGCAGCACGCCCTGCAGGCGCTGCAGCGCGTAGACGACGACGGCGCCCACGAGATTGAAGGCCAGGAGCGCCAGCGCATAGGTGCGCCAGTTCATCGAGCGCTCGGGGGCGGTGCCCGCGAGCTTGTAGAGCGGCGCCTCGATGCGCTGCATCCAGCGCGGCACGCGCTCGTTGCACAGCGCGGCGAGGAATTTGCCGACGGGCCAGGCCAGCACGGCGAGTGCGGCGAGGAAGAGGGCAAGGAGGCCCCAGGCAGACGCGGTCATTTCAGAATTCCTCGGCGCAGATCAGCGCGAAGACGAGATAGGCGAACAGGATCACGGCGATGAGCGCGCCGAATCCGTAGAGGACTTGGAGGCTGATCACGATGCGTCTCCGACGCCGGTATTGGCGGTGCTGCCGGCATGGCCGGCGTTCTGCGGGTTCGGCCCTTCGAGCTTGTTCAGCCCGAAGACCATGGCCGCCACCACGACCCATAGCGCCAGCAAGGCGCTCATCCAGACGATGTCCATTCAATTGCTCCTGGAGCGAAACACAAGGCCTTCAGTCTCGGCAGACGTCCGTAAAAACGGGGAAGAGAGTCGGCGGGGGCGCATAAAGAAAGCGTAAAAACGCGCCCCTTGCGCGCCTCCTTCTCCAGGCCCCGGTTGTCACAAAGCTGCCCGCCCGCCCGTCTTCAGGGCAGGCGTCGGGACCGCACAACCTGCGTATAGCCCGGCCCTATCGGGGTCATTGCGCTGTCTTTCTCGACAGCGCCGTCGACGGCATTCAATAATCAAAGCACTTACTTTGATAAATAACGGATCGATCATGAATTCACGATCAAGGGCCTGGCTGGTCGCCGGCCTCGCGGTGCTGGTGGTGGGAGCGGCCTGGTACGGGCTGGTGAAGCTGAGACCGGCGCATGCCCAGGGCGGGGGCATGCCGCCGGCCAAGGTGGCAGTGGCGGCCGCGCGGCCGACGGAGATGGCGCGCTTCCTCGGCGGCATCGGCACGCTGGAGGCCAACCGGCAGGTCGAGGTACCGGCCGAAGTGGAGGGGCGCGTTGCGAAGATCCTCTTCACGCCCGGCGCCGAAGTGCGCGCCGGGCAGTTGCTCGTTCAACTCAACGACGCGCCCGAGCAAGGCGACCTGGAACGCCTGACCGCCCAGCGCGCGAACGCCAAGGCCCTGCTCGACCGCACGCGCCGCCTGCTGCCCCAGCAGGCCGCCACGCAGGAGCAGATGGAGCAGGCGCAAGCCGGCTTCGACCAGGCCAGTGGCGAACTGCGGCGGGTGCAGGCGCTGGTCGAGCAGAAGCGCATCAAGGCGCCGTTCGACGGCGTGCTGGGCATCCGCAAGGTCAACCTCGGCCAGTTCGTGCGGGCCGGCGACACGCTGGTGTCGCTCACCGACGGCCGCACGCTGTTCGCGAACCTCACACTGCCCGAGACCGCGCTGCCGGCGCTCAGGCGCAACCAGGCGGTGTCGCTCGCGGTCGATGCGTACCCGGGCCGCGTGTTCCAGGGCAGGTTGAGTGCGATCGAGCCGCAGATCGGCAGCGACACCCGCACGGTGCGGCTGCAAGCCACCGTGGACAACGCCGATGGCGCGCTCACGCCCGGCATGTACGTCAACGGCAAGGTCGCACTGCCTTCGCGCACCGATGCGATCGCCGTGCCGGAAACCGCCATCACCTACAGCACGCACGGCGACTCGGTCTTCGTCGTGCGCCCCGCTGAAAAAGGCGACGGCTTCACTGCGCACCAGGTGTTCGTGAAGGCGGGCGACCGGCAGGATGGCCTGGTCATCATCGAAGAGGGCCTGAAGGCCGGCGAGAAGGTCGTCACCTCGGGCCAGCTGCGCCTGTACACCGGTGCCGCCGTCGCGCCGGCCGAGAAGGACACGCTCGCCCTCGCGGAGCGCAAGCCATGAAGTTCACCGACCTCTTCGTGCGCCGCCCCGTGCTGGCGCTGGTGGTGAGCACGCTGATCCTGCTGCTGGGCGCCCGGGCCCTGGGCGACCTGCCGGTGCGCCAGTACCCGCTCACAGAGAGCACCACGCTCACCATCACCACGCAGTACCCGGGCGCCTCGCCCGAGCTGATGCAGGGCTTCGTCACGCAGCCGATCGCGCAGGCCGTGGCGACCATCGAGAACGTGGACTACCTCTCGTCGTCTTCCACGCTCGGGCGCAGCGTGATCAGCGTGCGCATGAAGCTCAACGCAGACGCCAACCAGGCGCTCACGCAGGCGATGGCGCAGGTGAGCCAGGTCAAGTACCGGCTGCCGGCCGAGGCCTTCGATCCGGTCATCCTCAAGTCGTCGGGGGAGGCCACCGCGGTGGCGTATGTCGGCTTCTCGAGCAAGACGATGCCGATCCCGGCGCTCACCGACTACCTCTCGCGCGTGGTGCAGCCGCAGTTCGCATCGATCCCCGGCGTCTCGGGCGTCGAGGTGTCGGGCGGGCAGACGCTCGCGATGCGCGTGTGGCTGGACGCCAACCGCATGGCCGCGCGGGGCATCTCCGCCGGCGAACTGGCCGACGCCTTGCGGCAGAACAACGTGCAGGCCGCGCCCGGCCAGGTGAAGGGCCTCTTCGTGGTGTCGAACATCCGCGTGAACACCGACCTGGTGAACGTGGCCGAGTTCCGCGACATGGTCGTCAAGCGCGAGGGCGATGCCATCGTGCGGCTGGGCGACGTGGCCACCGTCGAGCTGGGCGCAGCCAGCGCCGACAGCAGCGCGACGATGGACGGCGACAAGGCCATCTACCTGGGCCTGCAGGCCGCGCCCAACGGCAACCCGCTGGTGATCGTGAAACGCATCCGCGATCTCCTGCCCGGCATCAAGCAGAACATGCCGCCGGGCGTGGAGGTGCAGTTGCCCTTCGAGCTCGCGCGCTTCATCGAGGCCTCGATCGACGAGGTGCAGAAGACGCTGCTCGAGGCCGTCGCGATCGTGGTGCTGGTGATCTTTCTCTGCCTGGGCTCGCTGCGCGCGGTGCTGATTCCGGTGGTGACGATTCCGCTCTCGATGCTGGGCGCCGCCGCGCTGATGCTGCTCTTCGGCTTCAGCATCAACCTGCTCACGCTGCTGGCGATGGTGCTGGCCATCGGCCTGGTGGTGGACGATGCGATCGTGGTGGTGGAGAACGTGCACCGCCACATCGAGGAGGGCAAGTCGCGCGTGCAGGCCGCGCTGATCGGCGCACGCGAAGTGGCGGGCCCGGTGATCGCGATGACGCTCACGCTGGCCGCGGTGTACGCGCCCATTGGCTTGATGGGCGGACTCACCGGCTCGCTCTTCAAGGAGTTCGCCTTCACGCTCGCGGGCGCGGTGGTGGTCTCGGGCGTGATCGCGCTCACGCTGTCGCCGGTGATGAGCTCGTTCCTCCTGCCGCAGGACGCCACAGGCAGCCGCATGGCGCGCTACGCGGAATCGTTCTTCCACAAGCTCGCGTCAGCGTATGGCCGGCTGCTCGACGTGTCGCTGCACCACCGCTGGGTCACGGGCCTCTTCGCAGCCGCGGTGCTGGTAAGCCTGCCCTTTCTCTACAACGCGTCGCAGCGCGAGCTCGCACCGGGCGAAGACCAGGCGATGGTGCTCACCGCCATCAAGTCGCCGCAGCACGCGAACATCGACTACGTCGAGAAGTTCGGGCAGAAGTGGGACGAGGTGTTCGCCGCGCTTCCCGAGAACACCGGCCGCTGGCTCATCAACGGCTCCGATGGCGTGTCGAACAGCATCGGCGGCGTGCAGCTGTCGGACTGGAAGGACCGCAAGCGCAACGCCGACCAGATTCAGGGCGAGGTGCAGGGCAGCATGGGCGACGTGGAGGGCAGCAACATCTTCGCGTTCCAGCTGCCGTCGCTCCCGGGCTCGACCGGCGGGCTGCCGGTGCAGATGGTGATCCGCAGCGCGGGCGACCACCGCGCGGTGTTCGAGGCGATGGAAGCCCTCAAGACGGCCGCGCGCGAGAGCGGCAAGTTCGCCGTGGTCGACAGCGACCTGGAGTTCAACAACCCGGTCACCGAGGTTCGCGTGGACCGCGCCAAGGCCAACAGCATGGGCGTGACGATGAAGGCCATCGGCGACACGCTCGCGGTGCTGGTGGGCGAGAACTACGTCAACCGCTTCGGCATGGACGGCCGCTCGTACGACGTGATCCCGCAGTCGCCGCGCGACCAGCGGCTGTCGGCCGAGGCCCTTGCGCGCTACTTCGTGAAGAGCGCGAGCGGTCAGCCCGTGCCGCTCGCGAACCTGGTGACGCTCTCGACCAGCGTCGGGCCCAACAAGCTCACGCAGTTCAACCAGCTCAATGCCGCGACCTTCCAGGCGATTCCGATGCCGGGCGTGACCATGGGCGATGCGGTGGCATTCCTGAGCGAAGAGGCCAGGAAGCTGCCCGCGGGCTTCAGCTACGACTGGCAATCGGACGCGCGCCAGTTCACGCAGGAGGGTTCGGCGCTGGTGATGGCCTTCGTGTTCGCGATCGTCGTGATCTATCTGGTGCTGGCCGCGCAGTACGAGAGCCTGCGCGATCCGCTGATCATCCTGATCAGCGTGCCGATGTCGATCTGCGGCGCCCTGGTGCCGCTGGCGCTGGGCTTCGCGACCATCAACATCTACACGCAGATCGGGCTGGTGACGCTCATCGGGCTCATCAGCAAGCACGGCATCCTGATGGTGGAGTTCGCCAACGAGATCCAGGCGCGAGACAACCTCGAACGCCGCCCCGCCATCGAGCAGGCCGCGCGCATCCGGCTGCGCCCGATCCTGATGACGACCGCAGCCATGGTGGTGGGGCTGGTGCCGTTGCTGTTCGCGAGCGGCGCGGGCGCCAACAGCCGCTTCAGCATCGGCCTGGTGATCGTGGTCGGCATGCTGGTGGGCACGCTCTTCACGCTGTTCGTGCTGCCCACGATGTACACGCTGCTCGCGCGCGACCACCGCACGGTGGGGCGCTCCCAGCGCACCGCCGAACTCGACGCACTGGTCGAAGGAGCATGACCATGACAAGACTTTTAGACACCGCACCCTTCTTGCTCGGCGCGCTGGTGCTGGCGGGCTGCGCGGTCGGACCAACCTACATCGCACCCAAGGAGGCACCCGTCGCCATCTCGGCGCCCGAGCGCTCGCTGTTCGCCAACGACGCGGTGCAGCGCGACTGGTGGCGCCAGCTCGACGATCCGCAGCTCGATGCACTCGTCGAACGCGCGCTCGCCGGCAACCACGACATCCGCATCGCACAGGCGCGGCTGCTGGAAGCCCGCGCCTCGCAGACCGAGGCCGAGCTGGATCGCCTGCCCGTCGTCACGATGGGTGCGAGCAAGACGCGCAGCATCGCCCAGGGCAACGGCACGCCCGCCGATGCGCGCACGCTGGCGCAAAGCAGCCGTGCCGGCTTCGATGCGTCGTGGGAAATCGATCTCTTCGGCCGCCTCAAGCGCCTGGACGAGGCCGCCACCGCGCGCACCGAAGCCAGCGCGGCCGACCTCGAACAGGTGCGCATCGTGGCCGTGGCCGAACTGGCCCGCAACTACTACGAGATGCGCGGCGCCGAGCAGCGCCTGGCCGTCACGCGCCGCACGCTCGAGAGCCTGCGCAGCAGCCTGCGCGTGACCCAGGCGCAGGTGCGGACCGGCCGCGGGCTCGAAGGCGACCTCGCCAGCGCAGAAGCCAATGTCGCGACCACCGAGAG
>NZ_JXQQ01000068.1 GCF_000834655.1 Variovorax paradoxus | reverse complement strand
CGCAGAGCGCCCGATGGATACGCCGCTCGCCCCCACCCCGCCCCTCCCCCGGAAGGGGAGGGAGAAAGACAGGGATACGGCCGACGTCATGGCCGCTCCGAGGCCGGCCCGGCCGTTTCGACCAGCGGCGAGGCCGCGAGCAACGACAGGCCGCCGACCGGATCGTCCACGCGCAGGCGCCACACGCCGTTCGTGCCCGGCCCGCCGACCACTTCGGCCGACATCGAGCGCAGCAGCCGGTCGGCCTCGTCGATGCGCACGCCGTCCTTCCAGCGCACGACCAGGTTCGCCTGCGCCACGGCACCCGCATCGGGCGCGGGGGGCACGTTGCGAAAGCGCACGTCGTCCTCTTGCGATCCACGCCCGCCGAGCAGGCCGACGTTCTGCACCACCACGCACAGGGCCAGCACCGCGAACGCGGGCCGCATCCATCCATCGGCGCCGAACCAGCGGCGGATGCTGCCCCACCAGCCGCCCTCGGGCCGCTCCTGCGGCCGGGCGCGCGGGGGAACGGGCGCAGCCGGCGCCGCAGCGGGCGACTGCACCAGCGCCGAACCCAGCTGCATGCCGGCGGTGCGGTACAGCGCCTGGTAGTCGGCGCGCGGGTCCTCCGGGCCGAGCGGCGTGCCCGAGAGCACCGAGAACACGCCGCCCACCGTGCGCAGTGCGATGCGGCCGGGCTCGGGCGTGATCGGCAGCAGCTTCTGCGCGGCCCACTCGTCGTGCACCGCGCGGATCGCCGCGAGCCGGGTGGCCGAGACCTCGCCGAGCACGCGCGCGCACAGTTGCGGGCTGGGCTCGAGCGTCAGCACGTTCCAGGCCTGGACGAGCCCGAAGGCCGGCTCGAAGGGTTCGTCGTCGGGCTCGAGCAGCACGTCGAACGCGCCGGCCCAGTCGGCCTCGCCCGCGGCCATCCAGCCCTGCCACAGGTCGCCCTGGATGCAGCGGTCCAACAGCACGCCGAGCAGACGCCCTTCGTGCACCACGCTGACGAGGCGGCCCGGCGCCCAGCGTGCGGGAAAGGCGCGCTGGGCGACAGCCTCGCGGCGCCGGGCCAATTCGGTGAGGGGGAGCAGCAGGTCGTGCAGCGCGAAAGTGCCCATCGGTGCGGTTTGCGGCGCGGCACCCGGCATGGCCACCGTGGCCACGCCGGCAGCCACGTCGGGCACGGCGGCGCTGACGGTTTCGAACGCGTTGCGGATCACGCTGAGCGGGGGCCAGAGTTCGGTGTTCATGGCGGTCTGTTCCTGAATGGCTATGTCTTCAGGCATAAGACGCTTCAGCACCGAGGATTTTGAAAACCTGCAGGATCGCCGCCATGTTTTCGGTCTCGATGGCGATGCCCAGGGTCTCCTGGATCCAGCCGCCCAGCCGGGTCTTGGCGTAATCGGCGGTCAGGCCCTCGCGCTTGTGCACGAGGCCCAGGCGCCCCGCGCGGTAGTGGTACGAGGCGATGGCATGACGCGAGGCGATGCCCGAGAGCCCGCCTTCGGCTTCCTTGCCGAAGCCTTCGCACAACAGGATGCGCTCGGGCTCGGGCAGCCCGGCGATGAAGGCGCGCGCGGCCAGCTGCACCGCCTGTGCGCTCAGGCCGTGTTCGGCGAGGCACCCGTCGAGGTCTTCGCCGGCGCCGATCTCGTCTTCGAGCTGCGCTTCGGTGATCTGGTCGCCGATGGAGACCTTGCGGCGGAACGAGCTGGCCCGCGTGCAGTCGATCAGGTAGCGCCGGAAATACGCGCAGAGCGCGAAGGCGGTCGATGGCGCGCTGTGGCTCGCGCGCTCGTCGGCCTCATCGGGATCGGCATCGAGCCGCAGCACCTTCACGTAGATGAATTGCGCGACGAGCTCCTGCCGCCCTTCGCCCAACACCTGCAGCTCGGGCGGATTGCAGGCCACGAGCGCGTCGCCAACGATGCGATACATGGTGCCCATGTCGTTCGAGGACAGCGTCTGCCGCCGCCGCCAGAGGCGGACGAGCTCGGTGCTCTCTGCGGACGAAAGGGTTTCAATCATTGGCTCATTCCCAGGCTTCTCGCACGTCGTGTCGCTTCTCCCACCCCCTTGCAGGGGGCAACACCACCGGCCCGGCAAAGCCGGTTCCGCGGTGTTCCCTGAAAAAGCTCCACTGCGTCCACCGTTGAAGAGCCGGGTCCATCAGTCGTCGACGCACACGCCTTCGCTCGGCACCAGGCATTGCGCCAGGCCCGCGCCCACCGGGCTGCCGCGCGTGCGCATCGTCGACGACACCGCGGCCTGCGCGACCGCCAGGCCGCGCGGCAGAAGAATCCACAGCTGGCCGCGTTCCTTCATGCGGCGCGCGTTGGTCGCGGCCGCCTGGCCGTTGCCGAAGAAATAGTCGGCGCGCACCGCACCGCGGATCGCACCGCCGGTGTCCTGCGCGATGGTCAGGCGCTGCATCGGTGCGCCGCTGCCGGGCGTGCGGGTCGAGACGAACACCGGATAACCCAGCGGCGTGCTGCGCGGATCGACCGCGATCGAGCGCCCCGCCGACAACGGCACGCCGAAGGCGCCGACCGGTCCGCCCGCGGGCGAGGTCGATTCCTTGAAGAACACGTAGCTCGGGTCCTTGATGCCCGAGCCCGTCACCGCGCCGGCCGTGCGGCGACCCGGCACCACGACCGCGCCGCTGGCGGTGGGCCGTGCGAGCGTGAAGCCGCGCGTGCGGATGACGCCGCTGTCGACGCCGCCGACGTCGTCGTCGTCGCCGTCGTCCAGCTGCAGCTCGATCGACGAGCCGCGCACCTTCACCGCGCTGCGCGGCTTGCCGTTGGCGGCCTGCGCGATCGTCGGCCGGAACGGCTGGCCGTTCTGCTCGGCGTAGGCCACGCGGATGACGTCGCCGTTGGCCAGCTTGATGCGGCCCGAGCCCTGGATCTGCATTTCGTAGAGCGCGGTGGCGCTGCTCACGAAGGCCAGCACCTTGGCGTTGGGCGCGCCCTTGGTCTCGATCTCTTCGCGGGTGTAGTACGGCAGCAGCTGCTTGCCCTCGATGCGCATGCGCACCTTGCGGTCGAGCGTGTCGCGGGTGATCGCCGAGAGATCGAGCGCGTAGAGGCCGGACGCGCCCATGTCGCGCGTGCTCAGGCCCGTCTGCACGACCACGTTGCGGCCTTCGACCTTCGCGGCCACCGTGCCGCTGCCGGCCGGGAGCTTGCGCGCGTCGGCGAACAGCATGTCTTCCGGCTGGCCGTACACGGGGTAGATGAACGGCGCGCCGTAGGTGCGGCTGCCCGCGATCTCGGGCTCGAAGTAGCCGGTGACCACGCCATCGGGCTTGCGGTCGTCGTCGCGGATCTGGTAGGCCGAGAACTCGCTCTCGAAGAAGCTGCGGATGGCGTTGCGGTTCTTGCCGTCGACCTTGCCAGCGCGGTCGCACACCTCCTTCCACTCGGCGCCGCGGCCGGTGAGCACCTTGCAGCTGCCCAGGAACGCGGGCCAGGTCTCGGAGAAATCGTCGCGCGACCAGCCCGGCATCGCATCGAAGCTCACCGAGGTGTACGTGGCCAACTGCGTGGAGAAGGTGCGCGCCTGGCCGGCCACGCTCGCGCCGGTCGAGGCCGTGCGCGGGCCCGTGGTGGCCGCGGACGTGTCGGTGGAGGCCGTCGTGGCGGAGGTCGCGGTGGGCGGCGTGTTGGCGCAGCCCGCCAGCGATGCGACGGCCGCAACGGCGGCCCAGCGGATCAGCGTGGTGGTCAAGCGCGGCGACTGTGAGGTATGCATGAAAGTCTCCTTGTCCGGAAAAAGCGGCCCATCGCAGGGCCAACGCTCTACAGACGATTACTTCTCGACGATTTTGAAATTCGCGACGCCATAGACGTCGTTGCACGGAGCGCCGGGCGCGCAGGTCGGCTTGCCCAGCAGCGGAGACGGACCGGTGCCCCGCGTGGCTTCGAGGGCCGAGAGCACCGGCAGCGGGAACTGCGGAAACACGCCGTCGTTCTGCACGCCGGAAGCACTGAAGTCGCGCTCGTGCTCGCTCACGAGCACGGCGAACTGGTTGGTGCCGGCTGGGCCGCCGGCATCCATCGGCCACGAGGCGCGCGGCAGCGCGAGCGCACTGTTGGCGGTGATCTTGTTGTACTTGTCCAGCAGGTTCGGGAACAGGAGGAACATCTCGCCGCCGCTGGACAACAGGAACACGTAGACGAAGCCGTCGCGCTTGCTCCGGACCTCGAAGGCGAGCTTGTCCTTGCCGATGTTCACCTCGGGCTTCTTCGCCGTGGCCGTGACCTCGAAGCCGGGCGCGGCGCCCGCCGCGAGCGACTGCAGCGATTCGAGCGGCGTGCGCGGCGCCGGAGGGGGCGGCGGTGGTGGCGGCGGAGGCGGCGGGGGTGCGGTGGTCACCTTGATGTCTTGCGGTGGCGGCGGCGCGGTCGTGATGTCGGTCGCCTTGCCCTTGCCGCCGGCCACGTCGCCACCCGTGCCGTCGGCGCCGGCCGTGCGGCCCTGGTACCACCACCAGCCGCCGCCGGCGAGCGCCGCGACGACGGCGATCGAGGCGATGGCCGCAACCGCCTTGCCATTGCCCTTGCCCGTGGCGTTGCTGTTGCCGCTGCCGGGTGCGGGCGCCGGCGGCAGTGCCTTCTTGCCGCCGATGACCGTGGCCGCATTCGCATTTGTGTTGTTGCCGCCGCCACCCGCGCGCGCGCCCGACGGCGGCTGCGTGCGCGGCGTCGGCGCGATGCTGTGGCCGACTTCCAGATCGAGCGCCGCGCGCAGTTCGGCCATCGACTGCGGCCGCTGCTCGGGCCGCACGCCCAGGCCCGCATCGATCGCCTGCAGCAGCTTCAGGCTGTAGCGCTGGCGCAGGATGTCGTTGCCCGCGAGCGGCACGTAGCTGTCGGACAGGAGCCGCGCCACCGAAGGCGGCGGCGCGCGGCCGCACACGGCCACGTGCATCACGGCCGCGAGCGCGTAGACGTCGGTCCACGCGCCCTGCGACATGTCGGGCATCTCGGCGTACTGCTCGATGGGCGCGTAGCCGGGCTTCAGGATGACGGTGATCGCCTGCGTCTTGTCGGTGATCACGCGGCGCGCGGCGCCGAAGTCCAGCACCACCGGGCGGCCCGAGCCTTCGAGCAGGATGATGTTGTCGGGCGCGATGTCGCGGTGGTAGCAGTTGGCGTTGTGCATCACGCCCAGCGCCTGGGTCACGCCGTCCATGATGCGGATGAGCCAGGCCTCGTCGACGCCCGCCGGGATGGAGACCAGCGCCTCCCGCAGCGTGTCGCCGCGGTAGAAGGGCATCACCATGTACGTGGTGCCGCGCTCCTGCCAGAACCTGTAGACCTTCAGCAGCGATGGGTGATCGAACTGGGCCAGGAGGCGGGCCTCGTTGATGAAGCTGCGCATGCCCAGGTCGAAGGTCTCGCGGTGTCGCTCCGAGAGGGGGACGACGGTGCCGTCGTGCTGCCTTGTCGACAGCGAGGTCGGCAGGTATTCCTTGACGGCCACGACGCGTTCGAGGTCGTGGTCCCAGGCTTCGTAGACGACGCCGAAACCGCCCTGGCCGATGACTCGCGTGATCTCGAATTCTGCGAGGCGGCTGCCTACGGGGAGGAGGCCGGCTTCGTGGGTGCCTGATGACGGGGTCGTGGCCGGGACGTTGGACAGGCCGGTCACGCTGATGACGGTTGCGGCGGTGTCGCCGCCGGTTGATGGCTGCGGGGTCTGGCGGGAGACGACGCGGGTGCGGTCGTCTTCCGGCGGGGGGGGTGTTGGGGAGTCGGTCATTGACCTGCTCCTGCTGGTTGAACGCTTTTTAGGATTTGCTTTTCGAGGCCGGGTCTCGCCCCGGCGGGCGACTTACTTTCTTTTGCTTCGCCAAAAGAACGTAAGCAAAGAAAAGGCGACCCCACTGTCTGCGACCCCTGCGCTGCGCTACGGGGCAACCTGCGGTGCTCGCGTTTCGCGGGGTCTCGCCCAAACTCGCTTCGCTCAAACAAGGGCGAGCCCTGATCCGCGAAACGCTGCGCTCCTCGGCGCAGACAGAGGGGGGTGGATACCGAACGGGCCATTGCTTCGCTCGGCCCGAAGGGCTGACACGCTTCGCGTGTCAGCCTTGAATTGGTTGTGAGGTGCTGTTGGCTCTTAGCACGCCGAGCGAAGCGATGGCCCGCGGTGTCCTGGGTGCCGAGCGCAGCGAAGGCCTGTCTTTGCAAGTCCCTTCTGGCTGCGCCGAGGAGCGCAGCGTTTCGCGGACAAGGGCTCGCCGCTGTCTGAGCGAAGCGAGTTCGGCGAGACCCCGCGAAACGCGAGCACCGCAGGTTGCCCGTAGCGAAGCGAAGGGACGCAGACAGCAGGGTCGCCTTTTCTTTGCTTACGTTCTTTTGGCGAAGCAAAAGAAAGTAAGTCGCCCGCCGGGGCGAGACCCGGTCTCGGGAAAAAAACGAAAAACAGGAAGCAAAACGGTTCAAACCGCTTCCTCCTCGATCACGCCCCTGCGCGAGCTGCCTCCCCCCAACCGATCGAACGCTAGATAGATGACGGGCGTGGTGAACAGCGTCAGCAACTGGCTGACGATCAACCCGCCGAAGATCGCGAGCCCGAGCGGCCGCCGCAATTCGGCACCCTCACCAAAGCTCAGCATCAACGGCACAGCAGCAAAAAGAGCCGCGAGCGTCGTCATCAGAATCGGCCTGAACCGCAGCAACGCCGCCTGGTGAATCGCCTCCCGAGGCGACTTCCCTTCCGTCCGCTCCGCATCGATCGCAAAGTCGATCATCATGATCGCGTTCTTCTTCACGATGCCGATCAGAAGAATGATCCCGATGATCCCGATCACTCCCAGGTCGTTGCCCGTGATCATCAGCGCCAGCAAGGCGCCCACCCCCGCGGAAGGCAGCGTCGACAGAATCGTCAGCGGATGCACGTAGCTCTCGTACAGCACCCCCAGCACGATGTACACGCAGATGACGGCCGCAAGAATCAGCCACAGCTGGTTCGCCAGCGAGCGCTCGTAGGCACCCGATGCGCCGAGGAAGGTCATCGTCACGCTCCCGGGCATGCCGATCTCCTTGGCCGCCGCGCGAATCGCATCAACCGACTGGCCGAGCGACACGCCCGGCGCGGTGTCGAAGTTCAGCGTGCTCGCCGGGTACTGCGCCACGTGCGTGATCTGCAGGGGCGCCTGCTGTTCGGAGATGTCGGCAATCGCCGCCAGCGGCGTGGCGGTGCCGGAGCCGGCGATCAGGTTCAGCTGCCCCAGCGTCTGCGGCGTGTTCACCATGCCGGGCCGCGCTTCGAGAATCACGCGGTACTGGTTGGTCTCGGTGAAGATGGTCGAGACGATGCGCTGGCCGAAGGCGCTGTAGAGCGCGTCGTCCACCGTGCTCGCAGTGATCGACAGGCGCGCCGCGGTGTCGCGGTTCACGTTGACGAACGCGGCCAGCCCCTGCGCGCCGGCATCGCTGCTCACGTTGCGCACCTTCTCCGAATCCTGCAGCCTGGCCACCAGCTTCTTCATCCACTCGGTGATGAGTGCGCTGTTCACGCCTTCGAGCGATACGCGGTATTCGGTGGGACCGGTCTCGGCGTCGATGGTCAGGTCCTGCGTGGGCTGCAGGTACAGCGTGACGCCGGCCACCTGCCGCACGCGGTCGCGCAGGCGGTCCATCACCTCCTGCTGGCTGTCGTGGGTGCCCTTCAGGTTGATGAGCATGCTGCCGGTGTGCAGCATGGTGTTGTTGGCGGCGTCCACGCCAACGAAGGAACTGAGGTTCTCCACGTCAGGGTCGTCGAGGATCGCGCGCGCCGCCTGCTGCTGCAGTTGCGCCATGCGGTCGAACGACACGTCCTGCGATGCCTGGATGCGGCCTTGCAGCTGGCCGGTGTCCTGCGTGGGAAACAGGCCCTTGGGAATCGTGAGGTACAGCACCACGGTGAGCACCATGGTGAGCAGAGCGACCAGCAGGGTAAGGGCCTGGTGGTCGATCACCCAGTGCAGCGAGCGGTCGTAGCGCACCATCACGCCGTCGAAGAAACGCTGCGCGCGTGCGCCGAAGCCCGTGCCGCCCGGCTCCTTCTTGGGCTCGTGCTTGAGCCAGCGCGCCGACATCATCGGCACCAGCGTGAGCGACACCACGGCCGAGATCAGGATGGTGATGGCCAGCGTCACCGCGAACTCGCGGAACAGGCGCCCCACCACGTCTCCCATGAAGAGCAGCGGAATCAGCACCGCGATGAGCGACACCGTGAGGGAGATGATGGTGAAGCCGATCTGCGTCGCGCCCTTGAACGCGGCCTGCAGGGGCTTTTCGCCCTCCTCGATGTAGCGCGCGATGTTCTCGATCATCACGATCGCATCGTCCACCACGAAGCCGGTGGCGATGGTCAGCGCCATCAGGCTCAGGTTGTTGAGGCTGTAGCCCAGGAGGTACATGAGCCCGAGCGTGCCGATGAGCGAGATCGGCACCGCGATGCTCGCGATGATCGTGGCGCGCAGGCTGCCGAGGAACGCGAAGATCACCAGCACCACCAGCACCACGGCCAGCACCAGTTCCATCTCGACGTGCTGCACCGAAGCACGGATGCCCGCGGTGCGGTCGCTCAGCACCTCGATCTTCAGGCCCGCCGGAAAGCCCGCCTGCAGCTCGGGCAGCTGCTTCTTGATGGCGTTGACAGTGGCGATCACGTTCGCGCCGGGCTGGCGCTGCACGTTCAGGATGATGGCGGGCGTGAGCTTGGGTTCGGCGCTTTCGCCGCCCTCGGCGGTCTTCGTGCCCGCCCAGGCGCCGAGCTGCGTGTTCTCGGCGCTGTTGACCACCTGCGCCACGTCGACCATGCGGATCGGCGCGCCGTTCTTGTAGCTGACGATGAGGTTCTTGTAGTCCTCGACGGTGAGCAGCTGGTCGTTCGAATTGATGGTGTAGGCGCGCTTGGGGCCGTCGAAGCTGCCCTTGGCGCCGTTGGAATTGGCCGCGCTGATGGCGGTGCGCAGCGTATCGAGTCCGATGCCGTTGGCCGCGAGCGCCTGCGTGTTGGCCTGGATGCGCACGGCCGGACGCTGCCCGCCGCTGAGCGACACCAGCCCCACGCCCGAGACCTGGCTGATCTTCTGCGCCAGGCGGGTGTTGACGAGGTTCTGCACCTCGGTGAGCGGCAGCGTGTCCGACGTGATGGCCAGCGTGAGCACCGGCGCATCGGCCGGGTTGACCTTGGCATACACCGGCGGCGCGGGCAGGTCGGCAGGGAGCAGCGAGCCGCCGGCGTTGATGGCGGCCTGCACTTCCTGCTCGGCCACGTCGAGCGTCTGGCCGAGCGAGAACTGCAGCGTGACGATGGACACGCCCGCTGCGCTCGTCGAGCTCATTCGGTCCAGGCCCGACATCTGGCCGAACTGGCGCTCCAGCGGCGCGGTGACGGTGTTGCTCATCACCTCGGGGCTGGCGCCGGGGTAGAGCGTCTGCACCTGGATGGTCGGGTAGTCGACCTGCGGCAGCGCCGACAGCGGCAGGAAGCGGAACGCGACCAGGCCGGCCAGCACGATGGCGACCATCAGCAGCGAGGTCGCCACCGGGCGAAGAATGAAGGGGCGTGAGGGGCTCATCGTGCGCGGGACTGCGGCAGGCCCGCCTCAGCGTGCCGGGCCGTTGGCCGGCGTCGGCGGAACGGCCGGCGTGGCCGGGGGAACGGGTGCGCCGGCCGGCGGCGTGGCGGATTCGATCGGCTGGCTCGGCGGCGCGCCGCCTCCGCCCGCGGATGCGCCGGCACCGCCCTGGCGCTGGCCGCCTTCCCTGTTGCCGCGCTCGCCCCGACGCCCGCCTTCGCGGTTGCCGCGGCGCGCACCCGATGCGGCGCCCGAGGCCGGCGTGGCCGGCCGGTCGGCCTGGGTCTGCACGCGCGCGCCGTCCTTCAGGCGGTCGCCGCCTTCGGTCACGACCTGCTCGCCGGACTTCAGGCCCGACATGACCGCCACGTTGTCCACGCTCGATTCGCCGCGCGTCACGGGGCGTTGCGAGACGGTGTTGTCTTCGTTCACCACGTACACGTAGTCGCCGTTGGGCCCGTGGCGCAGCGCCGTCACCGGCACCACCACCGCGCTGCTCACGGTGCGCAGCAGGAGCCGCAGGTTGACGAATTGGTTCGGAAACAGCGCGCCGTCGGCATTCGAGAAGCGCGCCTTCGACTTGACGGTGCCGGTCTGCGTGTCGACCAGGTTGTCGAGCGTGGAGAACATGCCCTTGGCAAGCTGGCGCGTGCGGGTGCGGTCGAAGGCGGTGGCCTCCAGCTGCGCGCCTTGCGCGAGGCGCTCCTGCACTTCGGGCACGCGGTCTTGCGGCACGGAGAACTCGACGTCGATGGGCGCGATCTGCGTGATGACCGCCACGCCGCCGGTGGTGCCGGTCGAGATGTAGTTGCCCGCGTCCACGGGCCGGAGGCCGATGCGCCCGCTCACCGGCGCGGTGATGCGGCTCCAGGTGAGGTTGAGCCGGGCCGTGCCTTCGTTGGCGCGGTCGATGGCGACCGTGCCTTCGAGCTGCTTGACCAGGGCGGCCTGCGTGTCGACGTCCTGCCGGGCGATGGAGTCCTGCCCGAGCAGCGTCTGGTAGCGCTGCAGCGTGACGCGCGCGGCCGCCAGCTGGGCCTCGTCGCGTTGGCGCGCACCTGCCGCCTGCGCCAGCGCGTTCTGGAACGGCTGCGGGTCGATGGTGGCGAGCACGTCGCCCTTCTTGACCATCTGCCCTTCCTTGAAGAGCACCTCGGTGAGCACGCCCGAGACCTGCGGCTGTACCGTGACGTTGGCCAGCGGGGTCACGGTGCCCAGCGCCTCGAGCTGCACCGGAATGTCGGCCTGCCGCGCCGTGGCGACACCGACGGTGTTGGCGGCCGCGCCGCCGCCGCCCCGCCCACCGGGCCCGCCGCCGCCCGGCCGGCCACCGCCTGGGCCACC
>NZ_JXQQ01000067.1 GCF_000834655.1 Variovorax paradoxus | reverse complement strand
GCGGCGGCTGACAAAGCACTGCGCTGAACGAACGCCGCTTGCCCCCATCCCAACCTTCCCCCAGAGGGGGAAGGAGCAAAGCCAGGATCAGCGTGGTTTTTCAGCGGCCGCTTCGGCCTCGGTCACGAACCCGATGCGGCTCAACCCAGCCTTGTTCGCGATGCCCATGAGCGCCACCACCTTGCCGTAAGGCACGGTCTGGTCGGCGCGCAGCTGCACCTCGGTGTCCTTGCTGTCCGCGGCGGCTTTTTCGAGCTGGGTGGCCAGCTCTTCGTCGGTCACGGGCTTGTCGTTCAGGAAGACCTTGCCCGAGGCATCGACCGAAAGGCTCACGAACTTGGGCGTGTCGTTGGGCTGGCCGGCATCGGTCTGCGGTAGGTCGAGCTTGATCGAGCTGGCCATCAGCGGCGCGGTGATGATGAAGATGACCAATAGCACCAGCATCACGTCGACCAGCGGGGTGACATTGATGTCGGAGAGCGGTCGCTGCCCGCCGGCGCCCGTGGCACGGCCGCCGCCTGCGGCGCTGCTGCCTAGCGAAGTGCGTCCGAAGGCCATGGCGCGTCCTGCGGCCTGCCTAGACGGGCATCGGCCGTGCCGGCGGTGGCGCGGCGGGTGCCGGAGCATCGCCGAAGCTGCCGAGCAGGTCGTGCGCGAAGCCTTCGAGTTCGGCTTCGACGCGGCCGATAACACGGCCGAAGACGTTGTAGGCCAGCACGGCCGGAATAGCGACGGCCAGGCCGAAGGCCGTCATGACGAGCGCTTCGCCGACCGGGCCGGCCACCTTGTCGATGGTGAAGCCGCCGGTCTGGCCCGCGATGCCCGTCAGCGCACCGTAGATGCCCCAGACCGTGCCCAGGAGGCCGACGAAGGGGGCCGTGGCGCCGACCGTCGCGAGAAGAATCTGTCCGGCCTGTAGCCGCCGCAGCGCGCCGTGGAGTGCATCGCGCAGGGCGCGCGTCAGGCGCTGGTTGCGGTCGCCCGTGGCGCCCAGCGTGCCGCTGGCATTGAGGGCCGCCGCGTTCTTGAGGGCCACGACCGCCGGCAGCACCAGCGTAGCCCGGTCGAATGCCTTGAGCTTCTGCTCGGCGTCGGCCAGCGTGGCCGACTGCCAGAACGCCGCGATGCCGCGCAGCACGTCGCGCGTGCCGCCGCGCAGGAGCCACGCCTTCCAGAGGATCACGACCCAGCTGGCGATCGACATCGCCAGCAGCAGCGCCGCCACCGAACGGCTGACGCCGTCGCCCTGGGTCAGCAGCTGGAGCACGCTCATCGGGCGCCGCGACCGCCGCCGGGCCGCCCCAAGGCGAGTCGCGCCTCACCCACGGGGGGTGGCGAGGCACACGAAGTGGCAAGCCGGGGAGCCGTCATTTCAGCGCAGACCCAGCACGTCGTACATGTCGAACAGGCCCGCCTTCTGCTCGGCCAGGAAGCGCACCGCGCGCAGGGCGCCCTGCGCGTAGGTCACGCGGCTGGACGACTTGTGCGTGATCTCGATGCGCTCGCCGATGCCGGCGAACAGCACGGTGTGGTCGCCCACGATGTCGCCGCCGCGGATGGCCGAGAAGCCGATGGTCGAGGGGTCGCGCTCGCCGGTGATGCCTTCGCGGGCGTAGACGGCGCATTCCTTCAGGTCGCGGCCGAGAGCATCGGCGATGACTTCGCCCATCTTGAGCGCGGTGCCCGAGGGCGCATCGACCTTGTGGCGGTGGTGGGCCTCGATGATCTCGATGTCGTAGCCGGTCGCCATCGCCTTGGCCGCCATTTCGAGCAGCTTGAAGGTGACGTTGACGCCCACGCTCATGTTGGGGGCCAGCATGATCGCGACGTCTTTCGCGATCTCGGCGATCTCGGCCTTCTGGGCATCGCTGAAGCCGGTGGTGCCGATGACCGCCTGCACGCCCAGTTCGCGGCACACCGCCAGGTGGGCGAGCGTGCCTTCGGGGCGGGTGAAGTCGATGAGCACCTGCGCGTCCTGGAGGCCGGTGCGCAGGTCGGCCACGATGGGCACGCCGCTCGTGAAACCCAGGAAGGCCGCGGCATCGGCGCCGATGGCCTCGCTTCCGGCGATGTCCAGGGCGCCGGCCAGGCGGCAGTCGGGCGCGTTGCGCACAGCCTCGATCAGCATGTGGCCCATGCGGCCCGAGGCACCGGCAATGGCGATGCGGCGCAGCGCGGGGGTGGCGGAGAGGGAGGAAGAGGAGGTAGGTTCGGTCACGCGGATTCAGTCTTCAGGAGGGCCGAGAGGCCACTGGAACCAAGAAGGGCACCGGACGGACGCCGCCTGACTCGGCGGGCGCCGCCCGCACCTGCTGCGCTCAGCGCGCGGCTTCGAGCGGGGGGTAGGCGGCCGGCAGCGGCGGCTGGGAGGCCGATGCGGCGGCGTCGGCTTTCTCGTCCTTGGCCGGCGCGAATTTCTTGAGCTCGTCTTCGGTGGCCTCGAGCTGGGGAATCTTTCCGGATTTCTTGCGGGTGTCCAGCGTGGCGACGAATTCTTCTTCGCTGGGCATCTCGCCGCCTTCGAAGCGGTCGAGCAGTTCGCCGTTGAAGAACACGGTCAGGCGGCGTTCCTGGGGTTCCACGCCCTGGCGGCGGATGGTGAACACGTAGTCCCAGCGGTTGGCGTGGAACACGTCGCTCAGCAGCGAAGTACCGAGGATTTCACGCACCTGCTGGCGGGACATGCCGGGCTTGAGCGCCGCGACCTGTTCCTTCGACACGAAATTGCCCTGGACCACTTCGACCTTGTAAGGGGTGACCGCGGACAGCGCGCCCCGCGTGCGATCGCTGAAACCGCTGCAGGCACCGAGGCAGAGCGTCGCGGCGACGGCAGCAGCCAGCAGCCAGGGACGGCGTTGGAGAATGGCAGGCATGGGAGGAAAAGGGGGTAGCGATATGATCGGCCATTGTAGCGGCTGACCTTTTCAGGACCTGACCGCGGCACAGGGCGCAGGAACCATCAATGGCCAATATCGACGAACTCAAGAACACCGGCCTCAAGGCCACCTTGCCACGCCTGAAGATTCTGGAAATCTTCCAGACCGGCAGCCAGCGGCACATGACGGCCGAAGACGTGTTTCGCGTCCTGCTCAACGAGCATTCCGACATCGGCCTGGCGACCGTCTACCGCGTGCTGACGCAGTTCGAGCAGGCCGGCATCCTGGAGCGCAGTCATTTCGAGAGCGGCAAGGCGGTCTACGAGCTGAACGAAGGCACGCACCACGACCACCTGATCTGCACCTCGTGCGGCAAGGTCGAGGAGTTCTACGACGCCGAGATCGAGCGCCGCCAGCAGATGATCTCCAAGGACAAGGGCTGGATCCTGCAGGACCACGCCATGTCGCTCTACGGGCTCTGCGGCGACTGCGTAGCGAAGCGCTGAGCGGTCGAAAAAGACGGCGTCAGTCGCTGTCGCGGCCGTTTTCCATCGCCTTGTGGTGGCGCGCCACGAAATCGGCGTACGTGTCGATACCCCGCAACTGCAGGATCGAATTGCGCACCGCGGCCTCGACCAGCACGGCGATATTTCGCCCCGCCACCACCTGGATGATGACCTTGCGCACCGGGATGCCCAGCACGTCCTGCGTGAGCGGCGCCGAGGGCATCCGCTCGTAGTCGCGCTCGAAGCTGTCGCGCCGCACCAGGTGCACGATGAGCTTCAGGCGCATCTTCCGGCGCACTGCCGTCTCCCCGAAGATCGCGCGGATGTCCAGGAGGCCGATGCCGCGCACTTCGAGCAGGTTCAGCAGCAGGTCGGGGCAGCGGCCCTCGATGGTGTTCTGGTTGATGCGGTAGAGGTCGACCGCATCGTCGGCCACCAGGCCGTTGCCGCGCGAGATCAGTTCGAGGCCCAGCTCGCTTTTGCCGAGGCCCGATTCGCCCGTGATCATCACGCCCATGCCCAGGATGTCCATGAACACGCCGTGCATCGAGGTGCGTTCGGCGAAGTGCTTGGACAGGTAGGCGCGCAGCAGGTCGATGACGAAGGCCGACGATTCGCGCGTGGCGAATAGCGGCAGCTGGGCGCGCTCGCAGATCGACAGCAGTTCGTCGGGCGCGGCCTGGCCGTCGGCCAGCACCAGCATCGGCGGCTCCAATGTGACGATGCGGGCGATGCGGCGTGCGCAGTCTTCGGGGCTGCCGCGCGTCAGGTAAGCCACTTCGCGGGCGCCCAGGATCTGCACGCGGTACGGGTGGATGTAGTTGAGGTAGCCGACCAGGTCGGCAGCCGACTGGGCGCGGCTGATGACCTCGGGATCGAACTGGCGCTCTGATGCGCCGAGCCCTGCGAGCCATTCCCAGCGGAGCGACCCGCGGAACTCCTCGAACATGGCATCGGCGCTGATGACGGTCGGCTTCATGCGTTCAGAAGGCGGCGCTCGGCGCCTGGTTGGAAGCCGGCCAGAATACCGCGGAACCGGCTCTGCCGGGCCGCTGGCATTGCCCCGGAAGGGGGCTGGCGAAGCGACATGAAGTACGCGAAGCCTGGGGGCGAGTCACCTCTATGCGACTTGCGTGGACTGCCAGCCGGCGATCAGGCCGTGCAAGGCGGCCGCATCGGTGCTGGACTTGATCTGTTCGCGCAGGCCGGCATCGCTCAGCAGCTCGGCGATTTCAGAGAGGATTTCCAGGTGCTTCTGCGTGGCCGCTTCGGGCACCAAGAGGAAGATCAGGAGGGCGACGGGTTGCTCGTCCGGAGCATCGAAACCGATGGGGTTGGCCAGTTGGAACACCGCGGCCATCGGGGCCTTCAGGCCCTTGATGCGGCCGTGCGGAATGGCAACGCCGTGGCCGAGGCCGGTGGAGCCGAGGCGCTCGCGCGCAAACAGGCTGTCGGTGATCAGGGCGCGTCCCAGGCCATGAAGGCTTTCGAACAGAAGGCCAGCTTCTTCGAAAGCACGTTTCTTGCTGGTAGCGTCAACGCTCACAAGCACTTGGGCGGGCGGCAGGATGGACGCGAGGCGATTCATGGTGGGGGCAGAGCGGGGGCGATTATGCACCCGGTTGGTAAAAACCCCCAGTCCCTCCTATCTACTTTCTATTTACATGTTGCCCGGAGGCCTCGCTGCCACAGGCAGAGACCGGGCAAAAAACCCAAAGCCCCCCGGCGACAGTCGGAAAAGCAAAAGGCCGCCCGAAGGCGGCCTGTGGTGCCGACGGGCCCCTCGAAGGGGCTCGCCCGGTGCTCACATCACGCGCTTGGGCGCCAGGTGATGGTGGTCCTGCAGGCGGTCCTTGTGGCGAACCACCTGGCGGTCGAGCTTGTCGACCAGTTCATCGACCGCAGCGTAGAGATCAGCGTGGCTCGACTCCGCGAACATGTCATTGCCCTTGACGTGAATGTTGCACTCCGCCCTTTGGCGGCGTTCCTTTTCCTTCTGCTTTTCCACCGTGAGGATCACCTTCACATCGACCACCTGGTCGAAATGCCGTGTGATCCGGTCCAGCTTGCTCGTGACGTAAGTGCGCAAGGCAGGGGTGACGTCGAGGTGATGACCGCTGATCGTCAAATTCATGAATGACCTCCTGAGAATTGACGGTTGGGGAAATGACCCCGCTCCAGGATGGAGCGTGGCCGGCGAAACAGGTGTGGTTTTGGGGGGAGAGGGGGAGGAAGGGAGGAGAAAGAGGGGTCGGTCGATTCACTATGCCCAAGCTGTCACGGTATTGCAATACCCGGGTTCTCCGGGTGGCGAGGGCGCGCGGAGCCTGCTTCAATCCGCTATTGATTCCATAGCTGTCCACACATGCTGGCCCGCCTTCGCGGCGCTTTGCCAGCAAGTGTTAAAGAGCGTTTCCCCCGGTGACCCTGCCGGGCCAAGGGCCAGCCGATTCAG
This sequence comes from Variovorax paradoxus, assembly GCF_000834655.1. Classification (GTDB taxonomy): domain Bacteria; phylum Pseudomonadota; class Gammaproteobacteria; order Burkholderiales; family Burkholderiaceae_C; genus Variovorax; species Variovorax paradoxus_F. The sequence continues at coordinate 39,584 of NZ_JXQQ01000067.1, read as the reverse complement.
CGCCAGGCCGCGCGCATCCGGTTGCGCAGGTCGATCACGGCGGTGGGCGGCGGCACCGCGGGCGCGCGCACCGGCGGCGGTGGCCAGGTCTGCTGCTCGAAGCCCGCGAGATCCGACTCCATGATGAAGCGCGTCCGGTTGGCATACAGGTGCCGGTCGCCCCGCACCGCCTGCTGCGTGACGTAGAAGCGCTGCGGCACGAGGAGGTGCAGGTGGTCGCGGGCCCGCGTCATCGCGACGTAGAGCAGGCGCCGTTCTTCCTCGAGTTCGTGCGCGCCCTGGGCCACGTCGGCGGGCAGGCAGCCGTCGACCACGTTGAGCACATGCACCGAGTTCCACTCCTGCCCCTTGGCCGAATGGATGGTCGAGAGGATCAGGTAGTCCTCGTCCAGCAACGGCGGGCCGGGGCGATCGCTCGTGGCCTCGGGCGGATCGAGCGTGAGTTCGGTCAGGAAGCGCTCGCGCGAGCCGTAGCCCGCGGCCAGGCGCACCAGCTGCTCCACGTCCTGGCGGCGCACGCCGGAGGTGTCGTCGTAGAGCCGCTCCAGGTGCGGCAGATACCAGTCCATCGCCAGTTCGACATCGGCCGGCCACGCCAGCGTCGGCGCGCGCAACGCGGCGTAGGTTTCGGCAAAGCCCGCCCACTGCTCGCGCGCCGCGGACGGCGGCACGAAGTCGCGCACGGCCGCCGCGGGGTCGGCCGCCTGGTCCATCGCGTCGAGCAATCGCGTGCCGGTGACGGGCCCGATGCCGGGGATCAGCTGCGTGACGCGAAACCCCGCCATGCGCCCGCGCGGGTTCTCGGCGAAGCGCAGCACCGCGAGCAGGTCCTTCACGTGCGAGGCTTCGAGAAACTTGAGGCCGCCGAACTTCACGAACGGGATGTTGCGGCGCGCCAGCTCCAGCTCGAGCGCCGCGCTGTGCGACGAGGTGCGAAACAGCACCGCCTGCGACTTGAGCGCGAGGCCGCCTTCGCGGTGCGCGAGCACCTTGTCGGCCACCCAGCGCGCCTGCCCCGCCTCGTCGGGCACCAGCACCAGTTGCGGCTTGCCGGCGGAGGGCTTGTCGGTCCAGAGCGTCTTGGCGTGGCGCTCGGCTGCCTGCGCGATCACGCGGTTCGACACGTCCAGGATCGGCTGCGTCGAGCGGTAGTTGCGCTCCAGCGTGACGACCCGTGCGGCCTGGCTGAACTGCGCCGGAAAGTCGAGGATGTTGCGCACCGTCGCGCCGCGGAACGAGTAGATCGATTGCGCGTCGTCCCCCACCACCGTGACGCCGCGCCCGTCGGGCTTCATCGCCAGGAGGATCGAGGCCTGCAGCAGGTTGGTGTCCTGGTACTCGTCGACCAGCACATGGTCGAAGCGCGCGCCCACGGCCTCGGCCAGCGCGGGCTCGGCGACCATTTCGGCCCAGTAGAGCAGCAGGTCGTCGTAATCGAGCACGTTCTGCTGCTGCTTGGCCTCCACGTACGCGCCGAACAGCGTCTTGAGTTCGGCTTCCCATTCGCCGCACCAGGGGAAGGCCTCTTTCAGCACATCGGCCACCGAGGCGCGCGTGTTCACGCAGCGCGAGTAGATCGACAGGCACGTGCCCTTGCGCGGGAAGCGGTTCACCGTTGACGACAGGCCCAGCTCGTGACGCACCAGCCCCATCAGGTCTTCGGCATCGCCGCGGTCGTGGATGGTGAAGTTCTCGTCCAGGCCGATCTGCCCGGCGTATTCGCGCAGCAGGCGCGCCCCGATGCCGTGGAAGGTGCCGGCCCACGGGAGCGCAGGCGGGCGCTCCGACTTCAGCCCGAGCACCCGCGCCAGCACCTGGCCCGCACGGCGCTCCATTTCCTGCGCGGCGCGGCGCGAAAAGGTCAGCAGCAGCAGACGCTGCGGATCGACCCCGTCGGAGATCAGGTGCGCCACGCGGTGCGCCAGCGTGCTGGTCTTGCCGGAGCCGGCGCCGGCGATCACCAGCAGGGGGCGGTGATCGTCAGCCAACGCAGCGCCGACGCCGTGCTCGACCGCAGCGCGCTGGTCGTCGTTGAGCGTGGCCAGCGCCGCAGCCAGGCGCTCGGCTTGCGTGGCCGGGGGCTTGGGCGCAGTGGAAATGACGGGGGGCGCAGCGGTCTGCATGGGGCACGACTTTACTGTATGTACGTCCAGTCCGGGGGCCTCGCCGCCTCGTGGCCGGTGACATAATCGCGCCTCGCTGCAACCGGAGACTCCCCCATGGAAACCGCCCCGTCTCGGCAGCTTTCAACTCCCTTCTGACGCTCCGCGCCGGGCCTGGGAATTGAAAGCGCCCCTCCCTCGCCCACCGTTTCAGTCATCTCCGGGAGTGAGCCCATGCTCAACATCTTTACGCTCGCCAACGGCCGTCTCGTCCAGGAAGAGATCGAGTCGCTCGAAGAGCTCTCCAAGTTCCAGCCGATCTGGGTCGACCTCGAATCGCCCACGCTCGAGGAAAAGCGCTGGATCAAGCAGTACTACGGCCTCTCGATTCCCGAAGACGCGATGGACGAGGACATCGAGGAATCGGCCCGCTTCTACGAGGAAGACAACGGCGAGCTGCACATCCGCTCCGACTTCCTGATCGACGACGACGAAGACCCGCGCACGGTGCGCGTCGCCTTCATCCTGAACCAGCACAACACGGATCTGCGCAGCCGCGGCGTGCTGTTCTCGATCCACGACGAGGACGTGCCCGTGTTCCGCCTGCTGCGCATGCGCGCACGCCGCGCGCCGGGGCTGATCGAGGACGCCAAGGAAGTGATGCTCAAGCTCTTCGACGCCGACGCCGAATATTCGGCCGACACGCTGGAGAACATCTATGACGAGCTCGAAGTGGCCGGCAAGAAAGTGCTCTCGGGCAACGTCACCGACGAGCTGGCCGGCGAGGTGCTCGGCCTCATTGCGCGGCAGGAAGACTTGAACGGCCGCATCCGCCGCAACGTGATGGACACGCGCCGCGCGGTCAGCTTCATGATGCGCAGCAAGATGCTCAATGCCGAGCAGTTCGAGGAGGCGCGGCAGATCCTGCGCGACATCGAATCGCTGGACAACCACACGGCTTTCCTCTTCGACAAGATCAACTTCCTGATGGATGCGACCGTCGGTTTCATCAACATCAACCAGAACAAGACCATCAAGATCTTCTCGGTGGCGAGCGTGGCGCTCTTGCCGCCCACGCTGATCGCGAGCATCTACGGCATGAACTTCAAGTTCATGCCCGAGCTCGACTGGGCCATGGGCTACCCGTATGCCATCGTGCTGATGGCAGCGAGCGCGCTGGTGCCGATGTGGTATTTCCGCCGGCGCGGCTGGCTCAAGTAGCCGGTTGCCGCGCGAGCCACGCGCCGACCAGCGCGAGGCTGTAGCGGCTCGCGACCTCGGCGACGAAGCGCGCGAAGTCGCCGTGGGCTTCGTCGTCGGCGCGGTCCGAAATGGTCCGCATCGCCGCGAAAGGCACGCCGTAGTCGTGGCACACCTGCGCCACTGCGGCGCCTTCCATTTCCACCGCGAGCGCATCGGGCAGCTGGCGGCGCAGCGCTTCGCTTTCGGCAGCGGTCGACACGAAACGGTCCCCACTGATCAGCAAGCCGCGATGCACCTTCGGTGAACGGAGGCCGAACTCGTCGACAGCGTCCCGCCCGACCAACGCGACCGGATCGCGCAGCGTCTCTTCGGCCACATCAGCCAATGCATCGCTGATCGCAACGTCGGCCGTGAAACGCGAAATGCCCATCAAGGGCACTTCGTATTTCGGAAAGAGCGGCGAGGCATCCATGTCATGCTGAAGCAGCTCGGTCGCCACGACGACATCGCCCACATCCACGCCCGGCGCGAGCCCGCCCGCAACACCGCTGAACACGATGGCCCGCACGCCGAAGCGTTCGAGCAGCACCGTGGCCGTCACCGCCGCCGCGACCTTGCCGATGCGCGAAAGCACCGCGACCACGGGTTGCCCATGCAAATGGCCCACCCAGAAGTCGCGCCCGGCAACGCGCACGCGCTGCTCGTCGGGCATCAGCGCGAGGAGCGCCTTCAGCTCCTCGTGCATCGCCGCGACGATGCCGATGGGCGCAATCACCGCTTACTTGATGTCCACGCCGTAGAAGGTGTGGCGGCCGAAGGGGCTCAGCTTGAAGTCGATGACTTCCTTGCGCACAGGCTTCAATTGCACCGCGTGCGCGATGGTGAACCACGGCGCCTGCTCCTTGAAGATGACTTGCGCCTTCTTGTAGAGCGCATCGCGGTCGGCCTGCTTGACCGTGCTCTTGGCCTTCACCACGAGGTCTTCGTACGGCTGGTAGCAGAACTTGGAGATGTTGCTGCCGCTTGCCGACTTGGCCGAGGCGCAGCCCAGGAGCGTGTAGAGGAAGTTGTCCGGATCGCCGTTGTCGCCGGTCCAGCCCAGCATGCCCATCTGGTGCTCGCCGGCCTGCAGGCGCTTGCGGTACTCGCCCCATTCGAAGCTCTTGATCTCGGCCTTGACGTTGATCTTGGCGAGGTCGGCCTGCATCAGCTCGGCGATGCGCTTGGCGTTCGGGTTGTACGGACGCTGCACCGGCATGGCCCAAAGGTCGGTCGAGAAACCATCGGGGAAGCCCGCCTGCGCCAGCAGCTTCTTGGCGGCTTCGGGGTCGTACGGATCGTCCTTGATCGCGTCGTTGTAGGACCACATGGTCGGCGGAATCGGATTCTTCGCAGCCACGCCGGTCGTGAGGTACACGCCGTCGATGATCGCCTTCTTGTTGATCGCCATGTTGATGGCCTTGCGCACGCGCACGTCGTCGAAGGGCTTCTTGGTCGTGTTGTACGAGAGGTAGCCCACGTTCAGGCCGGGCTGCTCCAGCACCTGCACATTCGTGTCCTTGCGGATCGCGTCGAGATCCGCCGGGTTCGGGTACGGCATCACGTGGCACTCGCCCTTCTGCAGCTTGGCCCAGCGCACCGAGGCATCGGGCGTGATCGCGAACACGAGGTCGTCGATCTTGGCCTTGCCGCCCCAGTACTGCGGGAAGGCCTTGAAGCGGATGATCGCGTCCTTCTGGTACTGCACGAGATAGAACGGGCCGGTGCCGATCGGGTCCTGGTCCACCTTCTCGGGCGTGCCGGCCTTCAGCATGGCGATCGCGTATTCCTTCGACTGGATGCCCGCGTACTGCATCGCCAGGTTGGCCAGGAACGGCGCCTCGGCCTGGTTGAGCGTGATCTTCACGGTGAAGTCGTCGATGCGGTCCACCGACTTCAGGAGCTTGGGCATGCCCATGTCGTTGAAGTACGAGTGGTTCTGGCTCGTGACCTTGAAGAACGGGTCGCTCTCCTTCCACTGGCGCTCGAGCATGAAGATGAAGTCGTCGGCATTGAAGTCGCGCGTGGGCTTGAAGCTCTTGCTCGTGGTGTGCCACTTCACGCCCTTGCGCAGGTGGAAGGTGTAGACCGTGCCGTCGGCCGAGATGTCCCACTTTTCGGCCAGGCCCGGCGTGATCTTGGTGCCGCCGCGCTCGAATTCGACGATGGTGTTGTAGACCTGCGTGGTCACGTCGAACGACGTGCCAGTGGTGTTCATGCCCGGATAGAAATTCTCCGGGCTTCCTTCGGAGCAATACACCAGCGTCTTGGCTGACACGGCGCCGGCGGCCAGGGTAAGGGCCGCAAGCGCAGTCGGTGCCAGGAGCGCCAGCATTCGTGAGCGGCGCGAAACGGAGGGTTGGGTCTTCATAGGGACTCCTTCAGACACGGTTGGAAAAAAACGAACTTGCTTAGGAATTCGTCGCCATCGGAACGGCGAGCACGGGAACATCGGCGCGCACGGGTGGCGCGCCATCGAGGAACTTCTCTGCGTAGTGGCAGGCTACGAGCCGCTCGTCGAGCGCGCGCAGCAGGGGGCGCTCTTCGCGGCAGCGCTGCTGCACATGCTGGCAGCGCGTGTTGAAGACACAGCCCGTGGGCGGATTCAGCGGCGATGGCAGCTCGCCCTTGAGCACGATGCGCTGGCTGCTGAGGCCCGGCGTGGAAGCCAGCAGCGCCTGCGTGTACGGGTGCAGCGGACGCGCGAAGATCCGCCCCTTGGGCCCCTGCTCCACCGCGTGGCCCAGGTACATCACGAGCACGTCGTGCGCAATGTGGCGCACCACGCCGAGGTCGTGCGAGATGAAAAGGTACGCGAGCCCCAGCTCGGCCTGCAGGTCCGCAAGCAGGTTCAGCACCTGCGCCTGGATCGACACGTCGAGCGCGGACACCGGCTCGTCGGCCACCAGGAGGCGCGGCGACAGCATGAGCGCGCGCGCGATTGCGATGCGCTGGCGCTGGCCGCCCGAGAACATGTGCGGATAGCGGTTGGCGTATTCGGGGCGCAGGCCCACGCGGGCGAGCATTTCGCGCGCCTTGGCGGCGCGCTCCGACTTGCCCATCGTGGTGTTGATGGCGAGCGGGTCTTCGAGCACCGCCGAGATCTTCTTGCGCGGGTTGAGCGAGCCGTAGGGGTTCTGGAACACCAGCTGCACGGCCTGGCGCAGCTCGCGCTTGCGCTCGGCCGGCGGGTTCACCGCATCGGCGCCAACCAGCGTGAGCTGCCCCGCCGTCGGCCTCTCGATCAGCGCGACCATGCGCGCGAGCGTGGACTTGCCGCAACCCGATTCGCCGACCACCGCCAGCGTGCGGCCGCGATCGAGCCGGAACGAGATGTCGCCCACCGCGCGCAAATGGGCCGGCGCACGAAAGAGCCCGCGCCGCACGTCGTAGGTGCGCTGCAGGTTGGTGGCCTCGACCACGATGTCGCCGGGCGCGCCTTTGTCGTTGTTCATGGGATCGCCTCCGCCACGGGCACCTGCTGCGGCCGGTCCTGCTCGATCGCCGCGATGCGGCCCGGCTCGCCCAGCGGATAGTGGCAGCGCACCTCCGCGCCCTCCCACTCGCGCAACGCCGGGCGCACGTTGCAGGCGCGCGTGGTGACGTAGCTGCAGCGCGGCGCGAAGAGGCAGCCGGAGGGCCGGTCGTGCACGCCGGGCACCACGCCGCTGATGGTGGCAAGCCGCCCTTCGGGCGCGGCACGCTCGGGCAATGCCGCGAGCAGGGCCTCGGTGTAGGGGTGCTGCGGCGATGCGAAGAGCCGGTCCACGCGCTGGTGCTCCATCACTTGACCTGCATACATCACGGCGATGCGCTGCGCCATCTCGCTCACCACGCCCATGTTGTGCGTGATGAGCACCAGCGCCATGCCGCGCTCCTTCTGCAGGTCGCGCAGCAGGTCGAGGATCTGCGCCTGGATGGTCACGTCGAGCGCGGTGGTCGGCTCGTCGGCGATCAGGAGGCGCGGGTTGCAGGCGATGGCCATCGCGATCATCACGCGCTGGTTCATGCCGCCCGAGAGCTGGTGCGGGTAGCTGCCCAGGCGCGACGAGGCGGCGGGAATGCCGACTTGCTCCAGCAGCTCGGTCGCGCGCCGCTTCGCATCGCGCTTGTCAAGCTTCAGGTGCAGCCGCAGCGTCTCCATCAGCTGGAAGCCGATGGTGAAGCAGGGGTTGAGGCTGGTGGTCGGCTCCTGGAAGATCATCGCGACCTCCTTGCCGACCAGCGAACGGCGCGCCTTGTCGGTGATGCCGAGCAGGTCTTTCCCCGCGAAGCGCATGTGGTCCGCGCGCACGCGACCCGGGAAGCCGACCAGGCCCATGAGCGCCATCATCGTGACGCTCTTGCCCGAGCCCGATTCGCCGACGATGCCGAGCACCTCGCCCTCTTCGAGCGTGAGGCTCACGCCGTCCACGGCGTGCAGCACGCCACCTTGCGTGGGAAATTCCACGTGCAGATTCTTGATGTCCAACAGCGGCATGTCAGTGATTCCAGCTCGAAAGGCCTGTTGCGGAAGCACCGCGGAACCGGCTTTGCCGGGCCGCTGGTGTTGCCCCCTGCAAGGGGGCAGGAGGCCACACGAAGTGGGCAAGCCTGGGGGTGTGCTTCATGCTAGCGCTTGAGCTTCGGGTCGAGCGCATCGCGCAGACCGTCGCCCAGCAGGTTGAAAGCCAGCACCGCCGCGAGGATCGCGAGGCCCGGGAAGGTCACGACCCACCATGCGCGCAGCACGAACTCGCGCGCATCGGCCAGCATCGTCCCCCACTCGGGCGACGGCGGCTGCGCACCGAGGCCCAGGAACCCGAGTGCGGCCGCATCGAGGATGGCGGTGGAGATGCCCAGCGAAGCCTGCACGATCAGCGGCGCCGCGCAGTTGGGCAGCACCTCGCGGAACATGAGGCGCAGCGTGCCGGCGCCACTCACGCGGGCCGCGGTCACGTAGTCGCGCGAGACCTCGGCGATCACGGCCGCGCGCGTGATGCGCACGTAGTGCGGCAGCACCACGATGGCCACCGCGAGCATCGCGTTGATGAGGCCCGGCCCGAGGATCGCGACGATCACGATGGCCAGCAGCAGGCTCGGCAGCGTGAGCACGATGTCCATGAGCCGCATGATCGCGATCTCGAGCACGCCGCGGAAGAAACCCGCGATGAGCCCCAGCACCACGCCGGCCACGACCGACAGCGCCACCACGGCAACGCCGATCGACAGCGAGAGACGCGCGCCGTACATGAGGCGCGAAAGAATGTCGCGACCGATGGCATCGGTGCCCAGCAGGTAGCTCATCGAGCCGCCCTTCTGCCATGCCGGCGGCTGCAGGAAGACGGCGCTGTTGGTTTCGTTGGGCGCGTGCGGCGCGATCCACGGCGCGAACAACGCGACGAGCAGCAGCACGATGATGGTCACGAGCCCGATGACCGCGCCGCGGTTCGCCGAGAAGGCGGTCCAGAACTCGCGCCAGGGGCCGGGCGGCGCGGTGTTGGCGCCCGTCGTCGGAATGGTGGGGGAGGCAGCAGGGGAAGCCATGGTCTTCAGCGACGGATACGGGGATTGATGACGCCGTAGGCAACGTCGACGAGAAGATTCACGAGCATCACGATGCCGCCCAAGAGCAGCATGCCGCCCTGCAGCACCGGATAGTCGCGCCGGCCGATGGCTTCGATGAGCCACTTGCCGACACCGGGCCACGAAAAGATCGTCTCGGTGAGGATCGCGCCGGTGAAGAGCACGCCCACCTGCAGCCCGATGACCGTGACGACCGGAATCAGCGCATTGCGCAGCGCATGCAGGCCCACCACGCGAAAGCGCGAGAGCCCCTTGGCACGTGCGGTGCGGATGTAGTCCTCGCCGAGCACTTCGAGCATGGCCGAGCGCGTCATGCGCGCGATCACCGCGAGCGGCACGGTGCCCAGCACGATGGCCGGAAGAATGAGGTGGTGCAGCGCCGACCAGAAGGCATCGGTATCGCCGGCGCGCAGCGAATCGATCAGGAGGAAGCCAGTCTCGGGCTCGATGAAGTACTGCACCGCGATGCGCCCGGAAACGGGCGTCCATCCGAGCTGCACCGAGAAGAACAGGATCAGCAGCAGCCCCCACCAGAAGATCGGCATCGAGTAGCCGGTGAGCGAGGTGGCCATCACGCCGTGGTCGAAGATGGAATTGCGCCGCACGGCCGCGAGGATGCCGGCGGGCAGACCCAGGAGCAGCGCGAAAAGAATCGCGCACACGCCGAGCTCCACGGTGGCCGGGAAGAGCGCGAGGAACTCGCTCATCACCTTGTCCTGCGTGATGATCGACTTGCCCAGGTCGCCTTGCAGCACGCGGCCGATGTAGATGCCGTACTGCACGAGGATCGGCTTGTCGAAGCCGTAGGCGGTGCGCAGTTCGGCGTGGCGCGCGGGATCGATCCCGCGCTCGCCGGCCATGGTTTCAATGGGGTCGCCCGGCACGAGCCGGATGAGGAAGAAGGCCAGCAGCGTCATGCCGATGAAGGTCGGCACCAGCAGGCTCACGCGGGTCAATATGAATCTGAACATCGACCCGCGAATATGCAAGATCGATGCCGTGGCCCTACCCGGGCCGAACCCTTACTTCTTGGCGTCGCGCAACTCGCGGCGGAGAATTTTTCCGACGGGCGTCTTGGGCAGATCCGTCCGAAACTCCACGATTCGCGGCTGCTTGTAACCCGTAAGGTTTGCTCTGCAGTACTCGCGCACCTGTGCCTCGGTGAGCGACTCCTCTTTCTTCACGATCACGAGCTTGACTGCCTCGCCGGTCTTGTCGTCGACCACGCCCACCGCCGCGCATTCGAGCACGCCCGGAATCTGTGCAACGACGTCTTCGATCTCGTTCGGGTACACGTTGAAGCCCGACACCAGGATCATGTCCTTCTTGCGATCGACCACCTTGAAGAAGCCGCGCTCGTCGACCACGCCGATGTCGCCGCTCTTGAAGTAGCCGTCGGGCGTCATGACCTTGGCGGTCTCGTCGGGGCGCTGCCAGTAGCCGGCCATCACCTGCGGGCCCTTGATGGCGATTTCGCCGGGTTGGCCCGGCGGCACTTCATGGCCTTCGTCGTCCAGGAGCTTGAGCCAGGTGCTCGGCAGCGGCACGCCGATGGTGCCGGTGTAGGCCTTGCTGTTCGTGGGGTTGCAGGTGGCCGAAGGCGAGGTCTCCGAGAGGCCATAGCCTTCGCAGATCGGGCAACCCGTTTTCTCGAGCCAGAGCTTGGCGACCGCAGCCTGCACCGCCATGCCGCCGCCCACCGAGACCTTGAGGTTCTTCCAGTTGACGGTGTTGAAGTCGGGGTGGTTCGCCAGGCCGTTGAAGAGCGTGTTGACCGCGGGGAAGCTGTGGATCGTGTGCTTGGACAACTCTTTCAGCACGCCCGCGAGGTCGCGCGGATTCGGAATCAGGATCAGCTTGCCGCCCGTGCGCATGCCCAGCATCATGCCGACCGTGAACGCGAAGATGTGATACAGCGGCAGCGCGCATACGCCGGTGGGCTGTTCGTTGGCCGGCACCTGCGCCATCACGGGCTCGTTCCAGGCCTCGGACTGCAGCACGTTGGCGATCACGTTGCGATGCAGGAGCACCGCGCCCTTCGACACGCCGGTGGTGCCGCCGGTGTACTGAAGCACCGCCACGTCGTCCGGGCCGATGCTCGGGGTCTGCAGCGTGCGGCCCGCGCCCTTTTCGAGCGCGTCGTTGAAACGCACGGCGCCCGGCAGGCTGAAGTGCGGCACCATCTTCTTGACGTTGCGCACCACGTAGTTGACCAGCGTGCCCTTGAGGAAACCGAGGCGGTCGCCCATCGAGGCGAGCACGATGTGCTTGATGGGCGTGGCCGCGATGCATTGCTGCAGCGTCGTGCCGAAGTTCTCCATGATCACGATCGCCTTGGCGCCCGAGTCCTTGAGCTGGTGTTCCAGCTCGCGCGGCGTGTAGAGCGGGTTCACGTTCACCAGGATCAGACCTGCGCGAAGGATGGCCGCCACCGCGATCGGGTACTGCGGGCAGTTGGGCATCATCGCCGCCACGCGGTCGCCCTTGACCAGGCCCAGGCCCTGCAGGTACGCCGCGAAGGCCTTGCTCTGCTTGTCGGTCTCCGCGTAGGTGACGTCCTTGCCCATGAAGCTGTAGGCGGTGCGGTCGGCGTACTTGGTGAAGCTCTCTTCCATGAGCCCGACCAGCGAGGAATAGTGCGAAGCGTCGATGTCGGCGGGCACGCCTTGCGGATAGCTGCTGAGCCAGGGGCGGTCGGTCATGGATGTGTCTCCTCCAGGTCTGAAAACTTGCGGGTAACTGAAACGAAAACGGCGCTCGATACGGCGCCGCGATGATCTGGCCCGCATTGCAGCGGGCCCGGATCGCCGGCCTATTCGATGGCCTTGCCCATATCTTCCACTACTTTCTTCGCATCCCCAAAGACCATCATGGTCTTGTCCATGTAGAAGAGTTCGTTGTCCAGGCCGGCGTAGCCCGCCGCCATGGAGCGCTTGTTCACGATGACGGTCTTGGCCTTGTAGGCTTCCAGGATGGGCATGCCGTAGATCGGGCTGCCCTTGGTGTGCGCTGCGGGGTTCACCACGTCGTTGGCGCCCAGGATGATCGCCACGTCGGCCTGGCCGAACTCGCCGTTGATGTCTTCCATCTCGAACACCTGGTCGTAGGGCACCTCGGCCTCGGCCAGCAGCACGTTCATGTGGCCGGGCATGCGGCCCGCCACCGGGTGGATGGCGTACTTGACGGTGATGCCCTTCTCGGTGAGCTTGGCTGCAAGCTCCTTCACCGCATGCTGCGCGCGTGCGACGGCCAGGCCGTAGCCCGGCACGATCACCACCGTCTCGGCATTGCCGAGCACGAAGGCCGCGTCGTCGGCGCTGCCGGTCTTCACCGGGCGCTGTTCCTTGGCGCCACCCGTGGCCGCCGTGGCATCGCCGCCGAAGCCGCCCAAGATCACGTTGAAGAACGAGCGGTTCATCGCCTTGCACATGATGTAGCTCAGGATCGCGCCGGAGGAACCCACCAGCGAACCGGCCACGATCAGCATCGCGTTGTTCAGGCTGAAGCCGATGCCCGCGGCCGCCCAGCCCGAGTAGCTGTTGAGCATCGACACCACTACCGGCATGTCGGCGCCGCCGATCGGGATGATGATGAGGACGCCCATCACGAAGGCCAGCGCCAGCATCGCGAAGAACGCGGGCCAGCTCTCGGTGAAGACGAACACCAGGCCCAGCGCGACGGTCAGTAGACCCAGCACGAGGTTGAGCATGTGCTGGCCCGAGAACTGCACCGGCGCGCCCTGGAACAGGCGGAACTTGTACTTGCCCGAGAGCTTGCCGAAGGCGATGACCGAGCCGCTGAAGGTGATGGCGCCGATGGCCGCGCCCAGGAAGAGCTCGAGCCGGTTGCCCGCGGGAATGGCATAGCGCACGAAGCCGTCGAGGATGACGGCGCCGTCCGGCGTCTGCGCGCCGATGAGCGCGGCCACGGGCGCGGCGGTGATGCCGAAGGCCCAGGGCTCGGCCACCGCGGCCACGCCGATGAAGACCGCGGCCAGGCCGATCATGCTGTGCATGAAGGCGACCAGCTCGGGCATCTTGGTCATCTCGACCTTGTTGGCCATGAATGCCCCGAGGCCGCCGCCGACCACCACGGCCGCCAGCACCCATGCCAGGCCCGTGCCGAAGTCGACGTTGAGCGAGCGCGCCTGTCCGTGGATCAGCGCGATGGTCGTGAGCACGGCAATCGCCATGCCGGTCATGCCGAAGATGTTGCCGCGGATCGACGTGGTGGGATGGGACAGGCCCTTCAGGGCCTGGATGAAGCAGACGCTGGCAACCAGGTACAGCAGCGTGACGAGGTTCATGCTCACTTGGTGGCTCCCTCTTCGGCCTTCGGCGCGGCTTTCTTGTCTTTCTTCTTGAACATCTCCAGCATCCGCCGCGTGACGAGGAAGCCGCCGAAGACGTTCACAGCAGCCAGGGCCACCGCGAGCACGCCCATGGTCTTGCCCAGCGGCGTGGTGGTGAGCGCGGCCGCCAGCATGGCGCCCACGATCACGATCGCCGAGATCGCGTTGGTCACGGCCATCAGCGGCGTGTGCAACGCGGGTGTGACGGTCCAGACCACGTGGTAGCCCACGTAGATGGCCAGCACGAAGATGATCAGGTTGATGACTGTGTGGGAAACGGGATCCATGGCGCTTGTTCTCCTCGGCGTGTTCGCTGTTCGCTGTTCGCTGTTCGCTGTTCGCTGTTCGCTTTATTTCTTCGTGACCTGGCCGTCCTGCGTGACGCGGCAGGCGGCGACGATGTCGTCTTCGAGGTCGATCTTGAGCGCACCTTCCTTCGTGACGATGAGCTTGAGGAAGTCGAGCACGTTTCGCGCATAGAGCGCCGACGCATCGGCCGCCACGAGCGCCGCGAGGTTGGTCTCGCCGACGATGGTCACGCCGTGCTTGACCACCGTCTTGTCGGCTTCCGACAATGGGCAGTTGCCGCCCACGCCACCATCGGGATTGACTGGCCCCTTGCCGGCGGCGATGTCCACGATCACCGAACCCGGCTTCATGGCCTTGACCATGTCCTCGGTGATGAGCGTCGGCGCGGCGCGGCCGGGAATGAGCGCGGTGCTGATGACGATGTCGGCCAGCGCCACGCGCTTGGCGACCTCCACCTGCTGGCGCGCGAGCCAGCTCGGCGGCATCGGCTTGGCGTAGCCGCCGACGCCGACGGCGGCTTCCTTTTCTTCATCGGTGTCGTAGGAGACTTCGATGAACTTGCCGCCGAGCGATTCGATCTGCTCCTTGACGCTCGGACGAACGTCGGAGGCCTCGATCACGGCGCCCAGGCGCTTGGCCGTGGCAATGGCTTGCAGGCCCGCGACGCCGACGCCCAGGATGACGACGCGCGCAGCCTTCACGGTGCCGGCCGCCGTCATGAGCATCGGGAAGAAGCGCTGGTAGCGGTCGGCCGCGATCATCACGGCCTTGTAGCCGGCGATGTTGGCTTGCGAGGAGAGCACGTCCATGCTTTGCGCACGGGTGGTTCGCGGCGCGGCTTCGAGGGCGAAACCAGTGATGCCCGCCGACGCCAGGCGCTGCAGGCCGGCGGCATCGAACGGATTGAGCATGCCGATGACAACGGCGCCTGGCTTCATCAGAGAAGCCTCGGCATCGCTGGGCGTGCGCACCTTGAGCACCATGTCCGCGGACAGTGCGCCGGCCTGGTCGGTGATTTCCGCACCCGCGGTCTGGTAAGCCGCATCGGTGACGCTGGCTGCAACGCCGGCCCCCGACTGAACACGAACGATGTGCCCGGAAGCGACCAGTTTCTTCACCGTTTCGGGTGTCACGGCCACTCGGGTTTCGCCAGCCGCGGTTTCGGCAGGCACGCCTATCAGCATAGAGATCTCCTCAGGGGAAGGGGCAGCACGGAATGCGGGCAGAGCTTACAGCAAGATTACAGCTGCTCGTGTCGCAAGAATGTCGCAACGAATTTGCCTGCCAAGCCTCATGCATGCTATTGATATAGCTATCTAATTTATAGCGACTTCGGGTATTTGCCGGTCGGATGCGGCAGTCTCGCCCGAAGACCGGATTGGCTTCTTGACCCCGATCAAGAACCCACGCAACATGGGCCAGATAGGTAAACGATTGTGCTGACATCCGCATTATTTGTATTCAACTGCAGTCATCTCTGCCTAGCTTGCGCCCGAAAAACGCAAATTGCGTGCATTAGTTGCAATCACCATTTCTTGTGCCAGACGCAGATAGATACACTTCGGGCCAATCGTCCGCTCACTGAGGCTGGCGAAGGGAAAAAGGGGATGGAATGCGTATTGCCGTACTGGACAACGGGGCGGAACAGCTCAAGTTGATCAACCACACCATGACGAAGCTCGGACACGAGTCGCGCATGTACACCGAGGGAAGAACGCTGCTGCAATCCTTGCGCAGGCAGACCTTCGATCTGTTGATACTCGATTGGAGCCCCCCGGACATGAAAGGCCTGGACGTGGTGAACGCCATCCGGCACACCCTCAAGAGCCGCCTGCCCATCCTCTTCGTGACCGATCGGCGCGATGAAACCGACATGGTCGCTGGCCTCAACTGCGGCGCCGACGACTTCATGGCCAAGCCGATCCGGGCCGGCGAGCTGGAGGCCCGCGTCAATGCGCTGCTGCGACGCTCCTATCCCTCGAAGCACGAGGCCGAGCTGATTTTTGGCCCCTACCACTTCTACCCGCCCTCACGCGTGCTGAAGGTCAGGGGCAAGCCGGTCGAATTGAAGAACCGCGAGTACGAATTGGCGCTCTTCCTGTTCCAGAACCTCGGGCGCCTGCTCTCGCGCGAACACCTGCACGAAGCGGTGTGGGGGCTGGGCGTGGAGGCGCTCTCCCGCTCGCTCGACACCCACGTGTCACGTCTTCGAACCAAGCTCGAACTGCGCCCCGCGAACGGTTTCCTGCTGCTGGCCATCTACGGACTGGGCTATCGGCTCGAAACGATCGAAGCGGACGTCTTGCCCGCACCGGCCTTGCGCTAGTGCGTCCACCCGACAGGGCGGGAATCTCCGCCGGGCTACAGTCTCCAACGGCGTTCCCGGCACCCAACAAGGAATAAGACGATGAACCGCACGACCCGGCTGCTGCTCGCCGCCACGCTGCTCTGGAGCAGCTTCACCGGCCTGGCCGCCGCACAGGACGTCGTCGAGGCCAGCGACATGGTGCGCGGCGGCATGCAGGCGATCCAGATGATCGACCAGGGCAAGGCCGGCGAACTCTGGGACGGCGCCACGCCGGCCACCCGCAAGCGCGTGACACGCGCCGACTTCACGGGCAAGGTCGCCAGCAACCGCGCATCGCTCGGCGCACCGCAACAGCGCACATGGGTGGCGGTGAACCGACAGGTCGTTGCCGATGCCGATGCGGACACCGCCGGCCAATACGTCAGCGTCGAATACGAGACACGGTTCGCCAACAAACCCGAAGGCACCTTGCGCGAGCTCGTGACCTTTCACCTCGACCGCGACCGCACCTGGCGCTTCGCCGGCTACGTGCTCCGCTAGCAGGCAGCCCGCCATGGCCCAGCGCTGGAAGCCCAATGTCACCGTCGCCGCGGTAATCGAGCAGGATGGAAGGTTCCTGCTGGTCGAAGAGCACACCGCCGACGGCCTCATGCTCAACACGCCCGCAGGTCACCTCGACCCCGGTGAATCGCCGGCCGAAGGCTGCACCCGCGAAACGCTCGAGGAAACCGCCCACCACTTCACGCCGACCGCGCTCGTCGGTGTCTACATGGCGCGCTCCCGCCCGAAGGCCGAGCGGGGAGAAGACGTGACCTACATGCGCTTCGCCTTCACCGGCGTGCTCGGCGCGAAGGAAGAAGGCCGAGCGCTCGACGAAGGCATCGTGCGCACGCTGTGGATGACCCCCGAAGAAATTCGCGCCAGCGTAGCGCGGCATCGCAGCCCGTTGCTGCTGCAATGCATCGAAGACTACCTAGCTGGCCAGCGCCATCCGCTCGACCTGATCCACATCGACGAATCGGTGCGGACCCCGCCGCTCAGAGGCTGACAGGCAATTCGGCGTGACCGAGCAGCGCCCGCAAATAGGCCCAATCAAGGCGTAAAGCGCAGCCATAGCCCGGGCTACGGCGAGCATTTGCAACGCAGAGTGGTGCCATTTGCGGGGGATGAGCGGTCACGCCGAATGCCTCTCAGACGATGACGCCGCCCCCGAGGCAGCGCTCGCCGTCATAGAGCACGGCCGACTGCCCCGGCGTCACAGCCCATTGCGGCGCGCCGAAGCGCAGGCTGAAAGCGACGTTCGCGCCCTCTGCGCCATCGGACAGTTCGCAGCCCGCATCGGCCTGCCGGTAGCGCGCCTTCGAGCCGTAGCTGCCCGCGGCGGGCGCTTCGCCCGCCACCCAGCTCGCATCGTCCGCGTTCAAGGCCGACGACAGCAGCCACGGATGGTCGTGCCCCTGCACCACCCAGAGCGTGTTTTTCTCGACGTCCTTGCGCGCCACGAACCACGGCGAGTGATCGCCCGATCCGCGCTGCGCGCCCTTCTCCTTGACGCCGCCGATACCCAGCCCTTGCCGCTGTCCCAGCGTGTAGAAGCTCAAGCCCTGGTGTTCGCCGAGCTTGCGGCCGCGGTCGTCCTTGATCGGGCCCGGCTCCTTGGAGATGTAGCGGTTCAGGAAGTCGCGGAACGGCCGCTCGCCGATGAAGCAGATACCGGTCGAGTCCTTCTTCTTCGCGTTGGGCAGGCCGATTTCCTCGGCGATGCGGCGCACCTCGGTCTTGTGCAGCTCGCCGACCGGAAACAGCGTCTTCGACAGCTGCGCCTGGTTCAGGCGGTGCAGGAAGTAGCTCTGGTCCTTGGACGGGTCGAGGCCCTTGAGCAACTCGTGCTTGCCGGTGGCCTGGTTCAACCGCACGCGCGCGTAGTGGCCGGTGGCGATCTTCTCGGCGCCCAGGCGCATCGCATGGTCGAGGAAGGCCTTGAACTTGATCTCGGCGTTGCACAGCACGTCGGGGTTCGGCGTGCGGCCGGCCTTGTATTCGCGCAGGAATTCGGCGAACACGCGGTCCTTGTAGTCGGCGGCGAAGTTGACGTGCTCGATTTCGATGCCCAGCACGTCGGCCACGCTGGCGGCATCGATGAAGTCGATGTTCGACGAGCAATATTCGCTGTCGTCGTCGTCTTCCCAGTTCTTCATGAAGATGCCGACCACCTCGTGCCCCTGCTGCTTGAGCAGGTGCGCGGTGACGGCGGAGTCCACCCCGCCGCTCAGTCCGACCACGATCCGTTGCTTTGCCATAAGCCCGCCATTGTCCCAGCCCCGGGGTAGCGGGTTCCGGCGTGGGGGAAATGGGCCCCCGGCGCCTTTAGCGGATGCCCGCCAGCAGCTCGTAGGAGCGCAGCCGCGCCGCATGGTCGAACACCTGCGAGGTGATCATCAATTCGTCGGCGCCGGTACGCGCAACGAAGGCCTCGATGCCCTGGCGCACCGTCTCGACCGAGCCGACCGCCGAGCACGACAGCACCGAGTCGAGCAGCGCGTTTTCCGCGGGCCCCACCTTCTGGCGGTAGTTTTCCACCGGCGGCGGCAGGCGGCCGGGCCGGCCGCTGCGCAGGTTGACGAAGGCCTGCTGCCACGAGGTGGCGCGAAATTCGGCCTCCTCGTCGGTGTCGGCCGCGAACACGTTGAAGCCAAGCATCACGTACGGCTTCTTCAGCTGCGCCGAAGGCTTGAAGGTCTCGCGGTAGATCTGGATGGCCTGCATGATCTGCTGCGGCGCGAAGTGCGAGGCAAAGGCATAGGGCAGGCCAAGGTGCGCCGCCAGCTGCGCGCCGAAGGTGCTGGAGCCGAGGATCCACACCGGCACCTCGAGCCCCTCGCCGGGCACGGCCCGCACGGGCTGCTGCGGCGTCTTCGACATGAAATCCATCAGCTCGACCACGTCCTGCGGGAACTGGTCGGCATCCGATTCGA
Organism: Variovorax paradoxus; assembly: GCF_000834655.1. Classification (GTDB taxonomy): domain Bacteria; phylum Pseudomonadota; class Gammaproteobacteria; order Burkholderiales; family Burkholderiaceae_C; genus Variovorax; species Variovorax paradoxus_F. Next base: position 20,732 of record NZ_JXQQ01000067.1, on the reverse strand, counting down.
GGTTGCGGCGCAGGGCGCGCGCCGTGCGCTGGTCGGAGCCGGGTGCCCGCCCGAGCCCCAGGTCGATGCGCCCGGGGTAGAGCGACGCCAGCGTGCCGAACTGCTCGGCGATCACCAGCGGCGAGTGGTTCGGCAGCATCACGCCGCCGGCGCCGATGCGGATCGACGACGTGCCCGCCCCGATATACGACAAGAGCACAGCGGTCGCCGCGCTCGCGATGCCCGGCATGCCGTGGTGCTCTGCGAGCCAGTAGCGCGAGTAGCCGAGCTTTTCGCCGTGCTGCGCGAGCGAGAGCGAGTTGCGGAACGACTGCGCGGCGTCGCTGCCCTCGGTGATGGGGGAGAGATCGAGGATCGAGAACGGAATCATGGGCGCCATGATGGCGTGTTCGGCCCGCCGCCGCCACGGCAGGGGCTATTCGGTTTGGTATAGCGTGGTCACGCTCGCGAAGTCGCGGCCGTTCTGCTCCACGTTCACCTGGAACGGCACGCTCTCGCCCGGTGCGATGGCCGGCAGGTTGTCCACCAACTTGAAACCGGTGAGCTGCCCGTTGCGGTCGCGCAGGCTCACCCACAGCCGCACCTTGCCGACGATGGCGCTGCCCGGGTTCTTCACGCTGCCCGTGACCTCCACGCTCTTGTAGGTGAATCGCTGGCTGAAGTTGAGCAGCACGCTGCCCAGTTCGGCCTTGGTGCCGCTCACCTTCACTTCGAGCGGCTTGCGCGGCCCCGGCAAGGCAGCGCGGCGCATCGGCTTCCATTCGATGCGGGTCGAGGTGAAGCGCTCCATGTCCTGCGGCTCCAGGAAGATCGGGAAGCGCTCGCCCGGGTAGAGGTAGGCCAGCCCCGTGATGTTCGTCGTGCCGTGCGCCTTGCTGCCGGCAAAGCGCGAGATCACGCCGCCCGGCGCGAGCACGATCGCGTCGGTGCTGCGGTTCACCAGTTCGCCGAGAAAGAGCCGCTGCTGGATGTTGTTGCGCCCGTCGACCAGCGGCAGCAGCTCCAGGTCCTTCGGATCGAAGCGCTCGCTGTCCTCGGCCAGCAGGTCTTCGGTGCCCAGGCGCAGGTCGGGGTTGAAGCTCTCCGGTCCGGCTGCGGTGCGGATCACCCGCTCGGCGTTCAGCACCGGCGTTCGCGAGCCCGAGGCCTCGACGGTGTTGTAGCCAATCCGGTAGTCCCACGCCGCGATCACCGCGGCGCGGCCGAAACGCGCGACGCTCACGTCCACCGAGGTCTGCGCGCCGGCCTTGAGTTCGCTCGCCTGCGCATAGCCGTGGCCGAAGCCGATGACCTGCCCGGCGTCGTCGAAAAGCGTGACCAGCACATCGATGCCGCCGATCGTGGCCGCGTCCTTGCGCATGTTGTCGATGCGCCCCACCAGCCGCACGCGTTCGCCCTGCTGCACCAGCCGCACGCGCGTGAACGCCAGGCGCGGCCCCTGCACCGCGTTGTAGGGCCCGGACAGTTTCTGCACCTGCAGTTCCTGACGCGTCACGTTCTTTCCGCTCGGCATATCGATCAGCACAGGGGCGCTCTCGCCGGGCTCCAGCACGTAGATCGGCAGCGTCTCGGTGCGCTCGTCCACCTTGCTGTCGCCGTCGTAGTAGGTCGCCCGGATGCCCGTGCGCAACAGCGGCTTGCCGGTTTCGTTGCGCGCCACCACCAGCAGCTTGGGCTGCGCCGAACTGCCGCTGCCCACCAGCACCTGCCGCGGCTCGCCCAGCTTCAGGCCGTCGGTGGGAATGCTGCGGTCGACCACCGCAGCGACCACGGGCCGTGCGTCATCGGGCCGGCGCGGCTCCACGAACAGCATGACGATGCGCCACACCAGCACCAGGCCGAGCACGCCGATCATCGCGATGCCGATGTTGCGCAGCATGAGCTTCTGCCGCAGCGTCTCTTCGGCCGCGAGCCGCCGGCCGGCTTCGTTCTTGACCTGGTCGAGCACGCGCTCGAGCCGATCGGAGACGTTGTCCTCCACCAGCGTGACGGAGCCGCAGTGGTCGCAGGTGTATTCGTTCAGGCCCGTGCGCTTGAGCACGCTGCTGCCGCATTCGCCGCACTTGAGCGTCTGGAGATCGATGGTCATGCAATGCCTTCTTCGTTCTTGTTGTCGTCGTCCGCGCCGCAGGCATTCCTCAATGCCGCGCGCAGTCCCTCCACGTCGCCCGCCGTCACTTCGCGCACCCCCGGCAGTCCGGCGAGGCCGCAGGCGCCCGAAGCCACCACCGGCACGCCGGCCGCCAGGGCGCGCAGGAGCGCACGCGGTGCGTGCTCGATGTACGCGGGCAGCACCGCCACGCGGGCGCCGTCCAGCCCATCGCCGCGCCAGTGCATGTGCTCGACGCTGCCGATGCCGCGCCAGAGCTGCGCATCGTCCGAGGGCGAGCCGAGCACGCGCAGGCGGCAGGGCCAGCCCTTCAGCGCCGCCGCCAGTTCGCGCGCGCCCTTTCGCGCGAGCGCACTCGCCGCGAAGACGATCAGCGGCAGCTCATCGCCTGCCGCATCGACGGCGCGCGCGGCAGGCCACGCCCAGTCGAGCCGCACCGATGCTGCCTGCGGCGCCATCGCGGCCAGCTGGGTCGCGACCTCGGCATGCGGGGTGACCACCACCGCGGCCCGCGCCAACGCTGCGGCCTCTGCGCGCACGAGCGCCGGATCGGCGCGAAAGTCGCGCAGCGTGGCGTCCTCGGGCCAGCGCCGAGCGGCCGCATCGAGCCGACGCTCGATTTCCGCCATCGGCAACGCGCTGGCCAGCACAGTGACCCGCCGGCCGTCGAGCGCGCCGGCCTGCTGCAGGTGCGGCAGCAACGCCTGGACGATCACGAGTTGCGTGTGCTCGGGTTCCAGCCGCGCGGCGAATGCGAGCGCCAGCCAGCGCTGGCCGTCGATCAGGCTGCCCTGCCGCTTGCCCGCATGCCGCGCCCAGAGGCGCTGCCACACGGCTCGGCGCAGACTGGCCCACCAGGGCGATGAGATGGACCCGCCATCCGCAACGGCCTCCCGGTGCCAGCCTGCGGCCGGACGGGAGCGCCAGCACGCGAGCCGCAGCGGCACAGCCTGCATGCGGTCGGCGCCGGCGTGGTGTTCGCCGAGGTAGCGCGCGAACTCGGGGGTCCACGCATCGAGCAGCACGGCGGTGCGCCCTTGCTGCGCCACGGCGGGGAGCGAGCGGTGCCGGAAGCACGCGGTCTGGTCGCAACTGAGGCAGCCGCGCGCCACCGGCAGCGATGGCGGTGCGGTGCCGGCCCCCTCCTCGCTGGCTCGCCGCAGCGCCACCGGCGCCGCGGGCATCGCCAACGGCGAGCGCGCGCGGATGCGCAGCACGAGCTCGTCGGAAGTCAGCGCCACCTCGAGCCGCCACGCATGCTTCGCGCGCACCTTCAGGTCGACGTAGTTCCAGAACACCGTCGCATCCACGGCATCGCCCGCCGCGCCGGCGGATTGCTCGATGCGCGCCGTGTGCCCATGGCGCTCCACCAGTTCCAGCCCGGCGCGGGCGGCCACGGTGGCGAGCGCGTTCGAGAGTTGGCACAGGCCTCCGGCCAGCGTCGGCACCACGCAGCCGCCGCGCAGTTCGCGGCCCTGCACGAAACCGCGCCAGGCGCCCGGCCGGCCCAACTGGCGCCAGAAGCTCAGCACCTCGCCGGCCGGCACCTCGATGGCGTCGAAGGCGCAGCGCGCCACGCGCAGGTTCTGCACCTTGCCGGCCACGAGGGGAAATTCGTCCGCGCGCCCGTCGGACCAGAGCGCGGTGCGGTACTGCGCGAGCACCGGCGCATCGGCCAGTGCGTGCGTGCCGCCCCGCCAGCGCCGCGCCGAGGGCCGCAGCGCCTCGCGCAGCGCGTGGGCGCCGGCCAGCAGCCGGGAGCGCAGCCAGAAATCGATGGCGTCGATGCGGCGCGGCGGCAGCCAGGCCGGCGCGCTCACGCCGAGGGGCCTCGCTTGCGCCATCGGCCGAGATCGGCTTCGATGCGCTCGTTGATGTTGCCGCTCCAGTGCGCCGCGAACCCGGCGGCGCGCAGCAGTTCGACGATGCGGTGGCCGATCACTACCGAGTTGGCTTCGCGCTGCTCGATCTCGGGGATCATGCCGCCGCTGAATGCCAGGTGCAGCCGGCCGGTGCGCACGGCCGTGTCCAGGTCCTGCGAGTGATAGAAGCAGCAGCCCCGGATGCCCGAGGCGAGGCGCCCCGCCGCGCGCCATTGCTCCCGCACGTCGTCGTGGCCGTCGGAAAGCGTGTTGCCTGCGCGGTGCAGCGCAATGACCTTCTCGTTGCGCAGTTGCGCGAACACCGCTTCGAGCCGGTCGTACTCGGTCTGCGCCGGCCACCCGGCCTCCGCGGCGCGCTTGGCGGCACAGGCGCTGGCGGCCTCGGCCCTGACCCAGGCCCTGTCTTCGCTCGTGAGCTCGTCGGGGTCGAGATACTCGTCAGTGATCATCCACTCGACATCGGCATCGGGATAGAAGCCGCACCACACGAGATCGTGAATGCGTCCGCGCGTATCTTCGGGGTCGAGAGTTAGAGCCATGCGTGTTGGGTTGTCGCGTCAGGGGCGACGGATCATGCTTTCCATTTTTCCTGGCGGAAATGTCGTCTTATTTTCGCGTGTCCGCACCACCGTGGCGCAGTAATGCGAAAGCATGAAGTCGGGCGGTCATCCCTTCAGCGCCGCCATCATGAGTGATGCGCTGCGGCAAGGCAATGCGCCTTTTGGCCCAGCCGCGGTCTGTCGCACGGCCAGTCGATACGAACTTCGGCCGAGTGCCGCGCCGGCCTGGTGTCGCCCGGAGCTCCCGGGCTGCATGGCTATGCTCGGTGGCTTCTCCCATGCCGCGCCTCCACCCGTCCGTTGCACTGATCGCCCATCTGTCCGGACGCGCGCCGCGATACGGGTGCGCCTCGCCCGACGGCCGCTACCAAGCGGTGGCGCTCGGCGGCGACACGCTGATCGTCGACCTGCAGGAGCGGCGGATGCACCGGGCGCCCGGTGTCTACCCGCGCGGCTTCGAAGATGCGACGCCCGATGGCGCCACGGGCATCACGCTGCGGGTGGAAGGCGAGGAAACCGCCACCGCCTACCTCCCGGCCTGGACCGATCTCCAATGGATCGCCCTGGAACACACGACCGGCGATTTCTGGACGCCCTGGCCCGATCCGCGAACGGCCGGCCTGCCGCCCATCGATGAGACATTGCCTGCCGAATGGACGTCCGAGGCGCCGCAGGCCACCGAGCGCATGCGCAGATCGGTCGGCGACTGGGTGGCATGGTTCGTGGCGCTGGCGGTGCTGGCTTTCTTCGCGGTGTTCGGCTTCAACGCGATGACCTGGGCGCTGGCCGGCGGGTGGCAGTGGCTCTGGATGGTGGTCGGCCTGCCGGTGTTCGCGACGTTCTCGGTGCTGACGGTGGTGTTCGTCGTCACGAGCTTGCGCGAACGGCGCCGCGTGCGCGTGGCATTGGGCGGCATGTCGCTGGAGCGCGGCGAAGGTTTTCGCATCGGGGAGCCGTTCGACGTGCGCCTGCTGGCGACCGTGCCCGAGGCGCAGGGCGGCGAGCGCACGGTGGCGCCGGAACGCATCGCCGTGCGGCTGATACGGCGGTCGGTGCGCAGCGAAGCCGATGGCCGCTGGGCCGTGGTGGACGAATGCTGCGACGAGGCGATCGCCGTGCGCGACGACACGACGCGCGCCGGCCGGGTGCTCTACGCGTGCGAGCTTCGCGCGCGCCCCACGCCAGACGAGGCGCCTTCGCAGTGGACCGTCGAACTGCGCGAGACGGCCGCGCCGAACGGCACACCCTTCGTCGTCGCCGGCCTGCGGCTTCTGGCCGCGCGCTGAACTTCAGTTCTTGCCGGCGATGGCGGCAAGGAATTCGTCGGTCGAACGCACGCGCCCCATGCGCGGAAACAGTTCCTTGACGGTGAAGGCGTGCGGTTCGGCGGCCAGCGAGGTCATCGCGTCTTCCACGAACACGAGTTCATAGCCGCGGTCGAAGGCCGCGCGGGCCGTCGATTCGACGCCGAAATTGGTCGCGATGCCGCTCATCACCAGCGTCCTGATGCCGCGGCGGCGCAGTTGCAGGTCGAGGTCGGTGCCGTAGAAGGCACCCCATTGGCGCTTGGTGATCCGCACGTCGCCGTCATGCACCTGCACTTCGGGCACCAGCTCGGAGAATTCGGGCGGCGGCAGGGGCGATCCGGGCGGGCGCAGCGGGGTGTCGGACGGAAGGCTCAGCAGTCCGGCCAGATCGACGCGCACCCACACCACGGTGCCGCCGGCCGCGCGCAGTGCATCGGCGATGCGCGTGCTGCGCTGGACCACGTCCGCCGCGGCGTGCGGCGCCAGCGGGCGGGCGACGTTGCTGCGCTGAAGGTCGATGGAGATGAGGGCGGTCTGGCGGAGGTCGAAGGCGAGGGGTTCCATATCAGCTCATGTTACGAAGCCACTCTGAGGGTGTCATGAGGACATTCCGGGCAAAGAAAAAGCCGGCCCCGCTTTCGCAGGGCCGGCTTTCGGAGCGCCGAGGCTCCCGGGGGATTACAGCGGCAGCGAGTCGCCACGAGCGGCAGCGCGGGCTGCGGCGCGGACGGCGTTGCGGTCCACGGTGCTGGCGACCAGCGGCGCCACGCCAGCCGAGGCGCCTTCGGCGTACGGGTCGGCGCTGTGTGCAGCGGCGACGGCTTCGGCGCGGACGGCACCGCGGCTGACCGACGACACGAAGACCGGTGCGGGGCCTGCGTTGGCGCCGGTGGCGTACGGGTTGGCGCTGTGCGCGGCAACCACGGCCTGGCTGGCGACGTCGGCGCGGCTCGCGGCCGAGGTCAGTTGATGAACGCCGTCATAGGTTTCGGCATGGGCGGCACCGGCAACAGCCATCAGGGCAACAGCAACGGCGGAGAGGATCTTCGAGGCGGTCATTTGGATTTCCTTCAATTCAGTTCAGTTTTTGCTTTGGATGATTCGAACCGGTCTTGGGTGGGTCACCGTCCCTCCGGGGGCGGCCACCTCGCTCGGGGCCCTGTTCACCCAGATCGGCTTGGGGGCCGGTCTGTGGATGTATTGTGCGACGCGATCTAGGTAAAAACCCGTAGCGAAACGAACCACGGTGTTCACAGAACGGAAACAATCAATACCTAAAGGTCAACGAACCTGGCTTGGCTTAGAGTTGGCGCATGGAAACGATGCCCCTGCCTCCCCTTGCTTTCTGGGGCACGCCGGACACGGTCTTCGAGCGCCTCGAAGGCGCCTGGGACCTGGACCGCACCATCGAGGGCAAGGCCACGATGACCGGCATCGCCGGATTCACGCGCATGGAAACCGGCCAGCTGAAATACCGGGAAGAAGGACGCATCCGCCTGCCCGACGGGCAAGCGTTCGACGGGCACCGCGAATACGTCTACGAACGCAGCCAGGACGGCTTTTCGGTCTTCTTCGCCGAAGCTCCGCTGCGGCTCTTCCACGGCATCGCCACCGTGCGCGAGGGCGACGCGCTCGTCGGCTCTGCCGGTCACCTCTGCGCGGCCGACCAGTACGACAGCGTCTACCGATTCCTTGCGGACGGCGCGTTCATCATCGATCACTTGGTGAAGGGCCCGCGCAAGGACTACCTCTCGCGCACCGCGTTCACGCGGCGCGGCTGAACGCGGTCAGTCGCGATCGAGCCGCCAGCTCGGCATGCCGCGCATCACCGTCTGCACGAGCATCGCGCAGATGCCGCACTTGATGAGGTCGCCCGGAATGAACACCAGCATCGCCAGCGCCGCCTGCGAAAGCGACATGTGGGCGATGAGCGAGAGCCCGACGATGCCGAAGGCATAGACCACGACGATCCCGCCCACCACCGACGCGAAGAACGCCGCGGCCAGCAGCCCTTTGCCCGTCGCGCCCGCCATGCGGCGCATCAGGAGGCCGCAGGCGAAGGCGCCGAACATCCAGCCGAACAGGAAGCCGCCCGCTGGCGCGACGAACACCGCCAGCCCGCCGCGCCCGCCCGGCAGCAGCGGCAGCCCGAGCGCCACCGCGAGCAGGAACAGCGCGATCGCGAAGAAGCCGCGCCGCGGCCCAAGCAGGCAGCCGGCCAGCATCACGCCCAGCGACTGCAGCGTGATCGGCACGCCGAACGGCAGGTCGACCTTGGGGATCAAGCCGAACACCGCCATCAATGCCGCGAAAAGCGCGATGTAGGAAAGCGAGCGGGACGAGGTGATGGAGCCGGTGGTGGTCATGTCAGGAGTTGTGAAAGGGGCGTCGTCGGATTCTGCGCCGCGCTCGCTGCGTTATCGGCCCAGCCGCGCGGCGAGCGCATCGGCCACGCGCTCGGCGGTCTGCAGCGTGCGGATGGTCAGCGGCGCCAGGAGGCGCAGCCCGCCACCGTGGCCCGCGCGGGCGCGGTAGGCGTCGTCCAGGCGCTGCCACTGCACGTAGAAGTTTTCGGCAAAGCGCAGCATGAGGCCGATGCCCAGCGCAATGCGCTCGGTCGGGACGCCGAAGCGCTGCAGCGGCCGCATCACGGTTTCGAGCACGACCAGCAGGTCTTCGAAGCGCGTGGTGAGCGTGAGCATCAGCGCGAGCACGGCCGCGCTGGCCAGGCGCAGCGCGCTCGCCACGCCGACCGCGGTCGTGCCGAGGAACCAGTGAAAGCCGACGATCAGCGCGCAGGCGATCGCGATGCCAGCGAGCATCCGCACGCGCAGCCATGCCGTGCGGCCGAGCGATGCGAAGAGCAGCAGCACCACCGCACACGCGATGCCCAGGTGAACCGGCCGCTCGACCAGCACCAGCAGCGTGCCGCACACCGAAAGCACCGCCAGCTTGACCCACGCCGGCAGCCCGTGCAGCCAGGTCGGATGCGACGAATAGAGGCTACGCACGCCGCTCCTCCTCGGCGCGCCGGCGCACGTCTTCGGCATAGGCCTCGCAGATCTCGCGGCCCGGCCCGTCGGCGCGCACCCTGCCCTGTTCGAGCCACAGCACGCGCTCGAAGTCGTGGACGTGTTCGAGCAGGTGCGTGGAAACGACGATCTGCTGGCCGGTCGCCTCGAGCTGCGCCGCGAGCCGCGCCTGGCTCAGGAGGTCGAGGCTCGCGAAGGGTTCGTCCAGCAGCAGCGTGGCCGGCTGGCTGATCTGCAGCGCGAGCAGGCACACCTGCTGACGCTGCCCCTGGCTCAGTTCGCCGATGGCGCGGCCGGCCCACGCCGCGAGTCCGCGCTCCGCCAGAAACTCGCGCGCCCGTTCGCGCGCCGCCTGCCGCGTCTGGCCGCGTGCCGTGAGGCTGAACGCGAGCTCTTCGGCCACGGTGGGAAAGATGATCTGGTCGTCGGGGTTCTGGAACATCAGCCCGACGTGCTGCGAGAGCTGGCGCCGGTCCATTTGCGTGTCGTACCCATGCACCACGACCCGCCCCTGCTGCGGCTGGTCGAGCCCGCTGATCAGCCGAAAGAGACTGCTCTTGCCCGCGCCGTTGTCGCCGACGAGCCCGATGCGCGATTCGTTCAACGCGAGCGTCAGCCCGTCGAAGACGCGCTGTTCGCCGCGAACCAGCGTGACCGATTCGAGGCGGATGCCGTGCGGGGCGAGGGGGTCGGTGGATGGGGGCTGCGGCAAGGGGTCGCCACTGTACCTCAGGCCTTTCTTCGCCCGCGCCGCGCTCCCGGGTATTGCGCGCTCGAACGGTCAGGACCGGGAGGAAAAGAGCGCATTCACCTCGCCCGCCGACAGCATCCCCTCGCCCATCGCGTGGAAACTGCCGTGCCCGGCGTCGAAGGCCTCCGCGGCGATGCGGCCGAGCAGCCCCAGCGCGGACTGCAAGGGGCCGCATCCCAGGCTGATGCGGCGCACGCCGGCGGCGGCGAGCACCTGCACCGCGGGCGCCTTGGCGTGCCCCGCATAGACGTTCACGGGCAGCGTCACCGCCGCCGCAAGGCCGGCGATTTCTTCCAGGCTCGCCATGCCCGGCACGAAGATCCCGTCGGCGCCCGCCGATGCATAGAGCCGCGCGCGGCGCAGCGTGTCTTCATAGCGGGCGGCGGGGTCGTCGTTGGCGACGAAATAGGTGTCGGTGCGCGCGTTGATGAAGAAGCGCGCATCGAGCCGGCGCAGCGCCTCGATGCGCTCGCACAGGATTTCCGCCGGCGCCAGCGCGCGCGTGCCGGGGAGCGTGCCGTCTTCGATGTTCACGCCCACCGCGCCCATGTCGATGAGCGCGCGCACCACGTCGCACACGGCCTCGGTGCTGTCGCCGGAGCCACGCTCGATGTCGACGCTGACCGGCACGCCGCTCATTCGGCAGATGCGCGCGGTGGCCGCGAGCAGTTCGTCGACGGGCACGCGCTCGCCATCGGCGTAGCCCAGCGCCCACGCGATGCCCGCGCTGGTGGTGGCGATGGCCTTGGCACCGGCGCGCTCGACGATGCGCGCACTCACCGCGTCCCACGCGTTCACCAGAACCAGTGGGTCGGGCCCGGCATGAAGCCGATGGAAGTGTTCTGTCTGCTGCTGTCGTGCGTCGGCGGATGGCATGGCGGAATGACCTGCGTGCGTGGATGAATGAGGCCAGCGTAGCGGCGCCTCGCATCCGTAACTTGGAGAAAACTGCGGTCCGCCCGCGCGCTGTCAGGGCACGATCAACGACGCCACGGCATGCGCCGACGGTGCGGCTTCGCCGGCGAGGTGTTCGATCACGCTGCGCCGGTCGGCTTCGGTGCGCTGCTGCGAGAGAAAGCGCTTGCCGGTCAACGACCCGATGACGATCTCGAAGCCCACCAGCCGTTGCGAGGCATCCTGCAAGAACGCTGGCGATGCGTCGTCCAGCGACCACGGTTCGGCGCGGCCCGCCTCCTGCGACGCGGTGAGCGAGGCCAGGTGGGCCAGCACCCAGGCCGGATCGTCGACGAACCTGATGACGCCCTGCGCCTGCACCGCCGCGTAGTTCCAGCTGGGCGCGAGCCGGCCGCTGCGCTGCCCGTTGACGTACCAGCGCGGCGAAATGTAGGCGTTCGGGCTCTGGAACACGACCGTCGCCCGGCTGCCGTCCGGCGCGCCTGTGAACAGCGAATGGCTTCTGGCGACATGGCCCCGGAGCGTGCCGTGCAAGCCGAGGTCGCAGACCTCCAGCGGGAGCAGGTTGGCCTCAGCCGAACCGTCTGCCACGGTGATGAGGGTCGCCAGGGGATAGGCGCGCATCAGCTGCAGGAGCTCGTGCCGTGCCTCCACCGAGAACAGGGGCTGTGTGTGCATGGACGAAGTATCTGGTTGCGCCCGGCCGGCGGCTGTCGCCGGCGAGTCGGCAGCCCGTGGTTCCACCCCGGGCGCGCTCCGGCTACAGTTGTCGCCCAAACCGGTCATCCCGCCCTTCAGGCCCGAGTGCCAGGCAAGGCAAGGCACCGCACACAACACACAAGGAACATCCGCCATGGGCGCACAGTGGAAAGCAAAGCACAAGGACCTGGCCGCCAATGCCAAGGGCCGCCTGTTCGGAAAGCTCGCCAAGGAAATCATGATGGCCGCGCGCAACGGCGCCGACCCGGCCTCCAACTCGCGCCTGCGCTTGGTGGTGGAACAGGCCCGCAAGGTCTCGATGCCCAAGGACACGCTGGACCGCGCCATCAAGAAGGGCGCGGGCCTCACCGGCGAGGCGGTGAACTTCGAGCATGTGATCTACGAAGGCTTCGCGCCGCACCGGGTGCCGGTGATGGTCGAGTGCCTCACCGACAACGTGAACCGCACCGCGCCTGAAATGCGCGTGCTGTTCCGCAAGGGGCAGTTGGGCACGTCGGGCTCGGTGTCGTGGGATTTCGACCATGTCGGCATGATCGAGGCCGAACCCGCCAATGCCACCGCCGATGCCGAAGTCGCCGCCATCGAGGCGGGCGCGCAAGACTTCGAGCCGGCCGCCGAAGGCAACGCCACCGTCTTCCTGACCGACCCGACCGACCTCGACCTCGTGAGCCGCGCACTGCCGGCGCAGGGCTTCACGGTGCTGTCGGCCAAGCTGGGCTACAAGCCGAAGAACCCGGTCGACCCGGCCAGCCTGAGCGCCGAGGATCTGGAGGAAGTCGAGACCTTCCTCGCGGCCATCGACGCGAACGACGATGTGCAGAACGTGTTCGTCGGCCTGGCGGGCTGAGGACGTCACCCTGGGCACCCTGGTGGACGATCCGTCGATCCGGCCGAGCGCGCACACCTTCGTCGGCTCGAAGGCGCCCTGGTTCGCCGTCGACGACGACCTGCCCCGACACCAGGGGCACGCGGGCGCCGGCTGAGCGCGGGCTTCACGCCTTGCGCGGCGTGCGGTGCAGCGGCAGCCAGAGCGTGAAGAGCGTCCCCGTCGGCCCCGAGCGCCAGCTGACGCTCCCACCGATGGCTTGCGCGCGGCGCAGCTGGTTCTGCATGCCGCGCCCGCCGGCCTCGGCCATGGCCTTCTCCACGTCGAAGCCCTGGCCGTTGTCCTGGATGGTCACGCGCACGCCCTCGCCCTGCGGCACGGTGCCCACGCGGATCTCGGTGGCGCGGGTGTGGCGCAGGATGTTGGCGATGCTCTCCTGCACGATGCGCAGGATGTGCAGCGCGCTGGTCGGGTCGAGCCATTCGACCGGCGGGATCTCCTGCACCTCCCACCGCAGCACCACGCCGGAACCCTCGAGCCGGGGGCCCAGGCGATAGCGCAGGGTGGCCAGCAGGAGCAGCAGGTCTTCCTCGAGCGGCTCCATCGAATCGATGGTGAGCTTCAGGTCGTCCAGGCAGCTCTTGAGGATGTGCGACACCTTCTCGTCGCTCAGGCGCCCGTTCTCCACCGAGCGGATGGCGCTGATGAGCGAGGAGCCCAGGCCGTCGTGCATGTCCTGCATGAGCCGCTGGCGCTCGTCGCTGATGGTCTGGCGCCGCTCCACTTCGCGCAGCCGGCGGTGGCTCTGCTCGAGCTCGGCCTCCCGCGCCTGCAGGCGCTCGGCGAGGCTGGCGTTGACCCGCTCCACCTCGGCGATCGCGTTGACGTAGCGCCGGTACATCAGCGTGCCGAAGACGGCGAAGGTGACGGCGTTGGTGTAGGCGCCCAGGTACCAGCCCTCGGGGCTCACGAAGTTGTTCTGCAGCAGCCAGTCGGACAGGCCCAGCAGCACGCACACGCCGATGCCAACTGCCACCAGCCGCCCCTCGTTCGAGCGGCGCCACGCGCTGATGCCGCCCACCAGTGCGACGACAGCGCCCATGAAGGCCGCGCCGACGTAGATGAGGGGCGTGACCTGCGGCGTGTTCCTCAATAGCGAAAGCCCCGGCAGGGTCAGCACGCCGATCAGCACGGTCCAGCCGACCACCCCGCAGGTCAGCCACTTCAACGGGCGGCCGTGCAGCTGGCGCAACGCGAAGTGCACCACCGCGACCAGCCAGAACAGCGAATTGACCGTCAGCCAGGCGAACCAGTCGTTGGCCACGGGCAGTCCCACATAGAAATGGAGGCTGCGCAGGAACGACGTGGTCGCGAGGTTGAAGAAAAGCAGGTAGCCGGTTTCATGGCGGCGCCTGAACCACACGAAGAGCGCGAACAGGCCCACCGCCATGAAGGCGGCGCTGAGCATGGCCGGCAGGTCCTGCTGGAACCACAGGCGCTTGTCGTGGCGGTCTTTCAGCGAATCGACCGGGCCGAGCCACAGCGGCGACACCGCCACCTGCGCGTTGCGCGTGTGCTCCAGGCGGATGAGGATTTCCTTGAGCGGCACCGCGTCGGGCGTCTTCTCGATCACCACCCACAGCGGCGTGCGGGTGCTGTTCCACAGCGGCCCGTTCTCCTGCGCGCGGTGCACCAGCCGGCCATCGGCATACACCGCGATGGTGCCGTCGGTCTTGATGCGCACGCCGTACAGCGCGAGCGGGCCGGCATGCGTGGGCAGCTCGCGCACGGCCACGCGCAGCCAGGTGGTGCGCGTCGCGCTGTCCGAGACACGGCCGTCGGCCTGGCGCAGCAGCGCGATGGGCGGCGAGAGCGGCAGCTCGGCGGGTTGCCAGGCATCGGGCAGCGCGCGGCTGTCCATGGTGAGCGAGGGTTCGCGAAAGCCCGGCGCCTCGGTGGTCTGCCAGTCGGCGCGGGAGATCGGCGTGGCCGCGACGCCAGGCGCTCCGGACGATCCGCCGAAGAAGACGATCATGACCGCCAGCAAGGCGATGGAGACGGCCAGCACCACGTTGGCCCAGAGGGGCGCGGCGCGGTATTTCGAGAGGCCCTCGAAGAACCACGCACGCAGCCGGCGCACCAGGGTCGAATTCATCGGGGTGCGGGCTGCGGGGCGGGGATCAGGGCATTGCCAGGGGCGAGGCTGCCCAAAGCAGGACGCATGTCCGAAGCGGCGATGCGGCGGCCCCGGTCATGCAAAGGGGGACGTTCGGATCAGAAGGGAATGTCGTCGTCCATGTCGTCGAAGCCCGACGACGACTTGGCCGGTGCCTGGCGCGGCGCGGCCGAGGGTGCGCGGGGTGCCGCTGCGGGAGCGCGGGGGGCGTAGCCGCCGCCACCACCGCCGCCGCCATTGCCGCCCTGCGAGTAGCCACCGCCACCACCGCCGCCTTGCGAATAGCCGCCGTCGTCTTCCGGACCGCCCGACGGGCCGCCCTGGCCCTGGCGGCTGCCCAGCATCTGCATCTGGTCGGCGCGGATCTCGGTGGTGTACTTCTCGACGCCGTCCTTGTCGGTCCACTTGCGCGTGCGCAAGGAGCCTTCGACATAGACCTGCGAGCCCTTGCGCAGGTACTGGCCGGCGATTTCGGCCAGGCGGCCGTTGAAGACGATGCGGTGCCATTCGGTCGCTTCGCGCATTTCGCCGCTTTGCTTGTCTTTCCAGCGATCGGTGGTGGCCACTGTGACGTTCGCGACCTGGTCGCCGCTCGGGAAGGTACGCATTTCGGGATCGCGACCCAGATTGCCGACGACGATGACTTTATTGACCGATGCCATATGCACTGCCCCTGATAAGTAGATGAAGGAGGAGGAAGAGGACCGGAGATTGTGCCCGATGCCGGCCGGCGGGGCCCCGCCGCCGGGCCCGCGGAACGCTTCGGCCAGCGAAGCGGCCATGAAAGCGCCAGAAGCCGCCCATTGGCCATGAAATGCCGCACGGACTATCATGTCCGGTTGCCCTCGGACGATCGCCCCCTTGAATTCCAAAGCCACTGAAGAACTCGCCGCCCAAGAGGAAAGCGCACGCGACGCACAACGCGAACGCGACACCTACCTCGGCGCGGTGCTGGCGCAGCAGCGCATCAGCATCCGCGGCGCGCGCACCCACAACCTGAAGAACGTCGACCTGGACATCCCGCGCAACAAGCTGGTGGTGATCACCGGCCTGTCGGGCTCGGGAAAGTCGAGCCTGGCGTTCGACACGCTCTATGCCGAAGGGCAGCGGCGCTACGTGGAGAGCCTGTCGGCCTATGCGCGGCAGTTCTTGCAGCTCATGGACAAGCCCGATGTGGACGTGATCGAGGGCCTCTCCCCTGCGATCAGCATCGAGCAGAAGGCCACCAGCCACAACCCGCGCTCCACCGTGGGCACGGTGACCGAGATCCACGACTACCTGCGCCTCCTGTACGCCCGCGCCGGCACGCCCTACTGCCCCGACCACCACCTGCCGCTGCAGGCGCAGACGGTTTCGCAGATGGTCGATGCCACGCTGGCCATTCCCGACGAGCCGCGCCTGTTGATCCTGGCGCCGGTCGCGCGCGAGAAAAAGGGCGAGTTCCTCGAGCTCTTCGCCGAGATGCAGGCCGCGGGCTACGTGCGCTTTCGCGTCGACGGCCAGACCTACGAATACAACGACCTGCCCAAGCTCAAGAAGACCGAAAAGCACGACATCGACGTGGTCATCGACCGCCTGCGCGCGCGCCCCGACATGCAGCAGCGCCTGGCCGAGAGCTTCGAGGCGGCGCTGCGCCTGGCCGAGGGCCGGGCCATCGCGCTGGAACTGGGCACCGAGGGCGTGGCCGACAAGGAACACCTGTTCAACGCCAAGTTCGCCTGCCCGATCTGCCATTACTCGCTGTCGGAGCTGGAGCCGCGCCTCTTCTCGTTCAACTCGCCCGTGGGCGCCTGCCCGAGCTGCGACGGCCTCGGCCACCGCGAGGTGTTCGATCCGGCGCGCGTGGTGGCCTTTCCGTCGCTCTCGATCGCCAGCGGCGCCATCAAGGGCTGGGACCGCCGCAACGGCTACTACTTCAGCATGATCGAGAGCGTTGCGAAGCACTACAAGTTCGACGTCGACGCGCCCTTCGAATCGCTGCCCGCGTCGGTGCAGCAGGTGCTGCTGAACGGCTCGGCGGCTGAAGAGATCAAGTTCAACTACACGATGGAGTCGGGCAACTTCGCGGGCAAGAAGCTCACGAAGAAGCACCCCTTCGAGGGGATCATCCCCAACATGACGCGGCGCTACCGCGAGACCGATTCGGTGATGGTGCGCGAAGACCTCGCGCGCTTTCGCAACCTGCAGCCCTGCCCCGACTGCGGCGGATCGCGGTTGCGGCCCGAGGCCCGCAATGTGTTCCTGGTCGACGAATCCGCGCGCCCGGCCGACGGCGGCGAGCCGCCGCGCATGGCGATCTTCGAGTTGAGCCACCTCACCTTGCGCGACTCGCTCGCCTGGTTCCAGACGCTCAAGCTGCGCGGCGCCAAGGCCGACATCGCCGACAAGGTGGTGCGCGAGATCGGCCTGCGGCTGAAATTCCTGAACGACGTGGGCCTCAACTACCTGAGCCTGGACCGCAGCGCCGAGACTCTGTCGGGCGGCGAGGCGCAGCGCATTCGCCTGGCCTCGCAGATCGGCTCGGGCCTCACCGGCGTGATGTACGTGCTCGACGAGCCCAGCATCGGCCTGCACCAGCGCGACAACGACCGGCTCATCGGCACGCTCAAGCACCTGCGCGACATCGGCAACAGCGTGATCGTGGTCGAGCACGACGAGGACATGATCCACGCCGCCGACCACGTGATCGACATGGGCCCCGGCGCCGGCGTGCACGGCGGGCGCGTGATGGCGCAGGGCACCTATGCCGAGGTGTCGGCCAACCCCGATTCGCTCACGGGCCAGTACCTCTCGGGCACGAAGAAGATCGAGGTGCCCAAGCACCGCACCGCGTGGCTGCCGGCCGTGAAGAAACCGGCCTTCAACGAAGGCAAGAAAGCCTCGCGCTTTCCGCAGAGCCCCGCGGCCGAACGCCGTGCCGCGCGCGAGGCGGCGCACATCGCCTCGCAAACCGACCTGCAGGAGATTCGTGTCGTCGGTGCCACCGGCAACAACCTGAAGAACGTGAGCGTGGCCTTCCCGGTCGGCCTCCTGACGTGCGTGACCGGCGTCTCGGGCTCCGGCAAATCGACGCTGGTGAACGACACGCTCTACACGGCCGTGGCCCGCACGCTGTACCGCGCGCACGAAGAGCCGGCGGCACATGAATCGGTCGAGGGCATCGAGTATTTCGACAAGGTCATCAACGTCGACCAGAGCCCGATCGGCCGCACGCCGCGCAGCAACCCCGCCACCTACACGGGTCTGTTCACCCCCATCCGCGAGCTGATGGCCGAGACCAACACCGCGCGCGAGCGCGGCTACGGCCCGGGCCGCTTCAGCTTCAACGTGGCGGGCGGCCGCTGCGAGGCTTGCCAGGGCGACGGCGTGGTGAAGGTCGAGATGCACTTTTTGCCCGACGTGTACGTGCCCTGCGAGGTGTGCCACGGCCAGCGCTACAACCGCGAGACGCTCGAGGTCCAGTACAAGGGCAAGAACATCGCGCAGATCCTGGAGATGACGGTCGAGACCGCACACGAATTCCTGAAGGCCGTGCCGACCATCGAGCGCAAGCTGCGCACGCTGCTGGACGTGGGCCTCTCGTACATCAAGCTGGGCCAGTCGGCCACCACGCTCTCGGGCGGCGAGGCGCAGCGCGTGAAGCTCGCGCTCGAACTGAGCAAGCGCGACACCGGGCGCACGCTCTACATCCTGGACGAGCCGACCACCGGCCTGCACTTCGCCGACATCGAGCTGCTGCTGAAGGTGCTGCACCAGTTGCGCGACGCGGGCAACACGATCGTCGTGATCGAGCACAACCTGGACGTCATCAAGACGGCCGACTGGCTCATCGACATGGGTCCCGAAGGCGGCGCCGGCGGCGGCACGGTGGTGGGCGAAGGCACGCCCGAGGACATCGCTGCGAACGAGGCGAGCCACACGGGGCGCTACCTCAAGCGTCTGCTGTAAGCCCCAGGCCTGTCCATGCCCTCCTTCACCCCGCGCCAGTTCGTCCTGCTCGTTCTCCTGACCCTCGCATGGGGGCTCAACTGGCCGGTGATGAAGCTCGGCGTGGCCGACTATCCGCCGCTCGCCTTCCGCGCGATCTCGATCTGGCTGGGCCTGCCGGTGCTGGGCCTCGCGCTGGTGTGGATGAAGGTGCCGTTCCGCGTCCCGCGCAGCGCGTGGCCCGAGCTGGTGTGGCTGGGCGCGACCAACATGTTCGTCTGGCACGCCTGCATCATCCTCGCGGTGAAGGCGCTGTCGGGTGGGCGCGCGGCGATCCTGGGGTACACGATGCCGGTGTTCTCGGCGGTCATCGGCGCGGTGCTGTTCTCGGCCGTGCTCACGCGGCGTTCATGGATCGGCGTGGGTGCGTGTGCAATCGGCGTGGGCCTTTTGCTGTGGCACGAGCTCACCGACCTCGCGGGGCGTCCCGGCTACGTGGCCCTGGCGCTGGTGGCCGCGGCGACATGGGCGCTGGGCACCCAGCTCCTGCGCCACACGCGCATCGGACTGCCGACGCTCACGCTCTCGTTCTGGATGACGGCAATGACGGCCGTGGTGATGACGGTGCTCTCGCTGCTCTTCGAGCGCGCCCAGTGGCGTTGGCCGAGCCCGGTGACCTGGGGATCGATCTTCTACAACGCGGTGCTGATCTTCGGCTTCGCGCATGCGGCGTGGTTCTACCTCGCGCGCGGGCTGCCGCCGGTGGCCTCGACCTTGAGCGTGATGTTCATCCCCGTGCTCGGCGTGTTCAGCGGCGCGGTGTGGCTCGGCGAGGTCGTGCACTGGCAGGACTGGGTCGCGGTCGCGCTGATGATGGTGGCGATCGCCTCGGTGCTGTGGCCCTCGCGAGCAGCCAAGGCCTGAACCCGTGCGCGTGATCGGCAACGGCCGCTCGGGCTGAGCTGGTCGAAGCCTGCGCCAACACTTCGACAAGCTCAGTGCGAACGGGTTGTTCCCGGCCCAGGTTCTCGATGCACCGCACCCGTTCGGGCTGAGCTTGTCGAAGCCTGGAGCGACACTTCGACAGGCTCAGTGCGAACGGATTGTTCCCGGCCCAGGTTCTCGATGCACCGCACCCGTTCCGGCTGAGCTTGTCGAAGCCTGGACCGGCACTTCGACAGGCTCAGTGTGAACGGGACACAACCCACATCAGGTCGTCGTCTGCACGTGCAGGCGGCTTTCCTTGCATCGGTGCAGCGCGCGGTAGTGCTCCAGCGGCCGGCCGTTCGCGCCGTAGGCGATCGACTCAATGCGCAGGAGCGGCTCGGGCTGCGGCAGGTCGAGCAGCTTGCAGGTTTCGGCATCGGGCAGCACGGCGTCGATCCAGCGTTCGGCGCGCACCAGGCGCAGGCCGTATTGGCGGCGCAAAACGTCGTAGAGCGAACGGTCGTCCAGCCGCGTGCGATGCAGCCCGGGCGCGAGGTCCGCGGGCACCACCGTCTCGACCAGGAGGCGCAGTTCGCCATCGACGCTGCGCAGGCGCTTGAGCGCAACGACCTGCGCGTCGGGCTCGGTGAGCCCGAGCGACGCGGCCTCCTGATCTGTGGGTGCGCGCAGTTCCTGCGTGAGGATCTGCGTGCGCACCGAACGGCCCTTGCGCTCCATTTCGTCGGAAAAGCCGAGCACGGTCGAGACGAAATCCTCGTCGCGCTCGCGCGCCGACACGAAGGCGCCGCGGCCCTTGATCTTGTAGATGAGGTTGTTGCGCACCAGGTCGGCCAGGGCTTCGCGCACCACGATGCGCGAGATGCCGAACTGGTCGCCCAGCTCGGCTTCGGACGGCAGCTTGGCGCCGATGGGCAGCACGCCCTGCAGGATCTGCAGGCGCAGCGCGTCGCGGAACTGGGCCCACAGCGGGGACTCGGAGTTGCGGTCGAGCACGGTCGAGAGGTCGTTGGGACTGTTCACTTTTAGGACTGGCCGAGGGCGGAGCTGGCCATCAATGATGCATCGAATGAAGGTTCCACGTCGGGCGCCACGGCTTGCAGGCGCACGTTGTGGCGCTCGCGCAGGGCGGTCGCGCATGCGCTCAGCTCCTGGTGCGCGCGCACGGCGTCCCAGCCCAGCGCCTCGGCCGCGATGCCCGAGATTTCGGCGAGCGCGGCATCGGTGACGAGGCCGCGAATGGCCAGCAGCGTGCGGCGGATCACGAGGTCGT
Organism: Variovorax paradoxus; assembly: GCF_000834655.1. Lineage (GTDB taxonomy): Bacteria > Pseudomonadota > Gammaproteobacteria > Burkholderiales > Burkholderiaceae_C > Variovorax > Variovorax paradoxus_F. The sequence goes on along the minus strand of NZ_JXQQ01000067.1, from coordinate 307 downwards.
CCAGGTGCACCACGCCGGTTTCCAGGCAGAGGTACGAGAGCTCGGCGGCCGAGTAATCGGGCGCATGCTGCAACGGCACGTCGCCCGAGGCGGCCAGGCGCTGCGCGAGCGACAAGGCCTTCGAGCCGTAGCGCGCAAGCAAGCTCAGCGCGCGCGTGCGGCCCATGCCCGAGGCGGCCATCATCTTCTCGATGAAGCGATCGGTCGCGGCCGCATCGGCCGGCAGGTCCGCGCCGCCGCCGATGGGCAGCAGCTCGGTCGATGCGGTGCGCGAGCGCCCCAGCTGCTGCAGCACCTCGGTGGTCGC
>NZ_JXQQ01000066.1 GCF_000834655.1 Variovorax paradoxus | reverse complement strand
GTGGTCTTCACGCCCGCGCCGAACTTCAACGGCACGGCCAGCTTCACCTACACGGTGAGCGACGGCAACGGCGGCACGTCGACCGCCACGGTGACTGTGAATGTCGGCGCGGTCAACGACGCCCCCGTGGCGACGGACGACGTGGCGACCACGCCGATCAACACGCCGCTCGCCAACATCCCGGTGCTCGCCAACGACACCGACGTGGACGGCGACCCGCTCACCGTGACCGGTGCGACCGTGAACCCCGCGCTGGGCACGGTCACCGTGAACCCGAACGGCACGCTCGACTTCACGCCGGCCAACAACGTCACCGGCCCGGTGCAGATCACCTACACCGTGAGCGACGGCAAGGGCGGCACCGACACCGGCGTGCTCACCGTCAACATCGGCGCCAACACGCCGCCGCAGAGCGCGGACGCCACGGTCAACGGCCTGGAAGACACGCCGCTGACGCTCACGCTCGCGAACTTCGCGTTCACCGACACGGACGCGGGCCAGAGCCTGGCGAGCGTTCGCATCGACACGCTGCCGACCAACGGCACGCTGCTGCTGAACGGCGTGGCCGTCACGCCGGGGCAGGCGATCGCGGTGAACGAAATCACTTCCGGGCGCCTCACCTTCGTGCCGGCCGCGAACGGCAACGGCGCCGCCTATGCGAGCTTCACCTTCTCGGTGCAGGACTCGGGCGGCGCGTTCGACGCAACGCCCAACACCATCACCTTCAACATCGCGCCGGTGAACGATGCGCCGGTCGCGAACCCCGAAACGGTGGTCGTGAACGAAGACACGCCCGCCACCGGCAACGTGCTGGCCAACGACACCGACGTGGACGGCAATGCCCTCACGGTGACGCAGTTCGTGGTCAACGGCTCGACCTTCACCGCAGGCCAGACCGCGACCATCGCGGGCGTGGGCTCGTTGGTGATCAACGCCGACGGCAGCTACACCTTCGCGCCGGCGGCCAACTACAACGGCCCGGTGCCCGTGGCCACCTACAGGGTGAGCGATGGCGCGCTCACCGCCGATTCGACGCTCACGATCTCGGTCACGCCGGTGGACGATGCGTTCACCGATGCCGACGAAACCGTGAGCGTCAACGAAGACTCCTTGCTCACCGGTTCGGTGCTCACGGGCACCACGAGCGTGGACGGCCCGGTGAGCGTGACCAGCTTCAGCGTGGCGGGCGATGCGACGACCTACGCGGCCGGGCAGACGGCCACGATCGCGGGCGTGGGCACCTTGGTGATCAATGCCAACGGCAGCTACACCTTCACGCCGGCCGCGAACTACAACGGCCCGGTGCCGGTGGTCACTTACAGCATGACCGACGGTTCGAGCGCGGATACGTCTACCTTGACCATCACCGTTGCGCCCGTGGACGATCCGTTCACCGACGCGAGCGAGACCGTCACGACGAACGAGGACACGCCGCTGACCGGCTCGGTGCTCACGGGTACCACGAGCGTGGACGGCCCGGTCACAGTCACCGGCTTCACGGTGGCAGGCGATGCAACGACCTACACCGCGGGCCAGACGGCCACCATCACAGGCGTGGGCACGCTGGTCATCAACGCGAACGGCAGCTACACCTTCACGCCCGCTGCGAACTACAACGGCCCGGTGCCCGTCGTCACGTACAGCCTGACCGATGGTTCGAGCGGCGACACCTCGACGCTGACCATCAGCGTCACGGCAGCCAACGATGCACCGGCGGGCAACCCCGACACCGTGACCGTCACCGAAGACGTGCCCGCCACGGGCAACGTGCTGACCAACGACACCGATGTGGATGGCGACGCGCTCACCGTCACCAGCTTCAGCGTGGCCGGCGACGGCACCTTCACCGCGGGCCAGACGGCCACCATCGCGGGCGTCGGCACCCTGGTCATCAACGCCAATGGCAGCTACACCTTCACGCCGGCAGCCAACTACAACGGCCCGGTTCCGGTCATCACCTACACGGTGAGCGACGGCACGGCCACCGCCACCTCGACGCTGACCCTCACGGTCTCGGCGGTGAACGACGCGCCGGTCAACACCCTGCCCACGGGCTGGACGACCAACGAAGACGCGACGGTCGGGCTGACCGGGCTGCAGATCACCGATGCGGATGCGGGCAGCAGCCCCATGCGCGTGACGCTGAGCGTGCCGAGCGGCTCGCTCACGGCGGCTTCGGGCGGCGGCGTGACCGTGACGGGCAGCGGCACGGGCACCCTGGTGCTCGAAGGCTCGCAAGCCAACATCAATGCGTACCTGGCGAGCGCGGCGCGCCCCAACTACGTGCCGGTGGCCAACTTCAACGGCAGCGTGACGCTGACCATGACCACCAGCGACCTGGGCAACACGGGTACGGGCGGCACGCTCACGGACACCGACACCGCGACCATCGGCATCGCCGACGTCAACGACGCACCCGCGGGCACCGACCGCACGGTCACGATCAACGAAGACGGCACGTACACCTTCTCGGCGGCTGATTTCCCGATCACCGATGCCAACGACACGCCGGCCCACAGCCTGCAGTCGGTGGTCATCACCACCTTGCCCGATGCGGCGCAAGGCGTGCTGCGCCTGAACGGCGTGGCCGTGACGGCAGGGCAGGTGATTCCGGTCGGCAGCCTCGGCCAGCTCACCTTCACGCCGGCAGCGAACGTGAACGGCGCGGGCATCGGCGCCTTCACCTTCCAGGTGGTGGACAGCGGCGGCACCGCCAATGGCGGGCAGAACACCGACCCGTCGCCCAACACCTTCAGCTTCAACATCACGGCGGTGAACGATGCGCCGGTGGCCGGCGACGATGTGGCGACCACGCCGATCAACACGCCCCTCGCGAACATCCCGGTGCTCGCCAACGACGCGGACGTGGACGGCGACCCGCTCACCATCACCGCGGCCACGGTGAACCCGGCGCTGGGCACGGTCACCATCAACGCCAACGGCACGCTGAGCTTCACGCCCGCCAACAACGTGAGCGGGCCGGTGCAGATCACCTACACCGTGAGCGACGGCAAGGGCGGTACCGACACCGCCATCCTCACGGTCAACGTGGGCGCCAACACGCCGCCGCAGAGCGCGGACACCACGGTCAACGGCACCGAAGACACGCCGGTGGTGCTGACCCCGGCGAACTTCCCGTTCACCGACACCGATGCGGGCCAGAGCCTGGCCAGCGTGCGCATCGACACGCTGCCCGTCAACGGCACGCTGCTGCTCGACGGCGTGGCGATTGCCGCGGGCCAGACGGTCACCGTGGCCGACATCACCGCGGGCCGGCTGACCTTCGTGCCGGGCGCGAACGGCAACGGCGCGACCTACGCGAGCTTCACCTTCTCGGTGCAGGACTCGGGCGGCGCCTTCGATGCGGCGCCCAACACGCTCACCTTCAACATCGCGCCCGTCAACGACGCGCCGGCAGCGAACGACGACACCGGCACGACCGACGAAGACACCGCGCTCACCGGCAACGTGCTGGGCAACGACAGCGACGTGGACGGCGACGTGCTCACGGTGACGCAGTTCGTGGTGAACGGCAGCACCTTCAACGCCGGCCAGACGGCCACCATCGCGGGCGTGGGCTCGCTGGTGATCAACGCCAACGGCAGCTACACCTTCACCCCGGCCGCCAACTACAACGGCCCGGTGCCCGTGGTCACCTACACGGTGAGCGACGGCACGCTCGGCGACACCGCAACGCTCACCCTTTCCGTCACGCCGGTGGACGATGCGTTCACCGACGCGAACGAGACGGTCACCACCAACGAAGACACGCCGCTCACCGGCTCGGTGCTCACCGGCACCACCAGCGTGGACGGCCCGGTCACCGTGACGGGCTTCACGGTGGCGGGCGATCCCACCGCCTACGCCGCCGGCCAGACGGCGGACATCGCCGGCGTCGGCACCCTGACCGTCAACGCGGACGGCAGCTACACCTTCACGCCCGCGGCCAACTACAACGGCCCGGTGCCGCTGGTCACCTACGGCATGACCGACGGGTCGAGCACCGACACATCGACGCTCGCCATCACGGTCGCGCCGGTCAACGACGCGCCGGTCAACACGCTGCCCGCCAGCTACCCGGCGACCGAAGACACGACGCTTGCGCTCACGGGCATTTCGGTGTCCGACGTGGACGCCGCGGGCGGCACGATCACGGTGACGCTGTCGGTCGGCTCGGGCACGCTCGCTGCGGGCCCCGGCGGGGGCGTGGGTGTCAGCGGCTCGGGCACCGGCACGCTCGTGCTCACGGGCACGCAGGCGGCCATCAACGCCTACCTGGCGGCCACGGCGCCGGTCTTCACGCCCGCGGCCAACGCCAACGGGCCGGTGCTGCTGACGATGACCACCGACGACGGCGGCAACACCGGCGGCGGCGCGCTCACGGACACCGACACCAGCACCATCGACGTGGCCCCGGTCAACGATGCGCCCGTGGGCAATGCCGACACCGGCACGGTGGTGGAAGACACGCCCGCCAGCGGCAACGTGCTGGCCAACGACACCGACGTGGACGGCAACCCGCTCACGGTGACGCAGTTCAGCGTCGGCGGCAACACCTTCACGGCCGGCAGCACCGCGACCCTCACGGGCGTGGGTGCGCTCACCATCAACAGCGACGGCAGCTACACCTTCGCGCCGTCGGCCAACTACAACGGCCCGGTGCCCGTGGTCACCTACACGGTGAGCGACGGCACGGCCACCGCCAGCTCGACGCTCACGCTCACCGTGACGCCGGTGGACGACCCCTTCACCGACGCCAACGAAAACGCAAGCACCAACGAGGACACCGCGCTCACCGGCTCGGTGCTCAACGGCACGAGCAGCGTGGACGGCCCGGTGACGGTCGTGGGCTTCAGCGTGGCGGGCGACGCCACCGCCTACACCGCGGGCCAGACCGCGACCATCGCCAATGTCGGCACGCTGGTGATCAACAGCGACGGCAGCTTCACCTTCACGCCGGCCGCGAACTACAACGGCCCGGTGCCGGTGGTCACGTACAACCTGACCGACGGCTCCAGCGGCAACGTCTCCACGCTCACGATCACCGTGCTGCCCGTGGCCGATGCGCCGGTGGCCAACCCCGACACCGTGGCGGCGACCGAAGACACGCCGTTGTCGATCCCGGCGGCCACCCTGGTGGGCAACGACACCGACGTGGACGGCGACACGCTCACCATCTCCAGCGTGCAGGGCGCGGTGAACGGCACCGTGAGCCTGGTGGGCGGCAACGTGGTCTTCACGCCCGCGCCGAACTTCAACGGCACGGCCAGCTTCACCTACACGGTGAGCGA
>NZ_JXQQ01000065.1 GCF_000834655.1 Variovorax paradoxus | reverse complement strand
CCGCCGCTACTGGCTTGCGGAGCATCACGGCAACCGCGGCTATGCCGGCTCGGCGCCCGAAGTGCTGGCCTCGCATGTGCTCGCCAGGACCTCGCGCATCCGCGTGGGCACCGGCGGCGTCATGCTTCAGCACTACAGCCCGTTCAAGGTCGCCGAGACCTTCCGTGTGCTTGCGTCGCTTGCGCCGGGGCGCGTGGACCTGGGTGTCGGCAAGGCGCCCGGCGGCTTGCCGCTGACCAGCAAGGCTCTGCAGTGGCTGCACGATCCGGTGAAGAAGAACGAAGACTTCGCGGTCCGCCTCGCCGAGCTCGATGCCTTCCTGCACGACGGCGTCGCCGCGGACCACGCGCTGGCCGGCGCGGTCGCCACGCCGAACCCCCCGCAGTTGCCGCAGCGCGTGCTGCTCGGCGGCACGCCGGAGAGCGCGACGCTCGCGGCGCGCCTCGGCTGGGAGTTCGTCTACGCCGGGCACTTCAACGGCGACCCGGTGAACATCGGGCAATCGATCGAGGCCTACCGCTCGGCCACAGGTCGCGCGCCTTTGCTCGCGCTCTTCGCATTCGCGGCCGAGACGCATGAGAAGGCGGCCGAGCTCGTCGGCGCGCTGCGCAGTTTCAAGGTGCACCTGCCCGGCGGCCAGAGCGTGAACCTCGGGAGCCTCGAAGCCGCCGCCGAGTTCGCGCGGCAGGCCGGCGTGACCGACTACCGCACCGAAGAGCGGCGCCCGCATGTGATCGCGGGCACCGCCGACGAGGTGCGCGAAGAACTCGACGCACTGAGCGAGCGCTACGGCATCGAGGAGTTCGTGATCGACATCCCCGTGGCCGGTTTCGCCGAACGTGCGACCGCCGTCGAGCTGCTGGCCCAGGCGCGCGAACCCGCGCTGGCCTGAGCGCCTTCACCCGTTTCCTTTCCACCTCCGGAAGAACACATCGCGATGAGCAACATCAAGTTCGGCGTCATGCTGCAAGGGGCCGGCAGCCACATGAATTCGTGGAAGCATCCGGGCGGGCCGGCCGATGCCAGCGTGAACCTCGACTTCTTCGTGCGCACCGCGAAGAAGGCCGAGGACAACGGCATCGTGTTCGCCTTCGTGGCGGACGGCCTCTACATCAACGAGAAGTCGATCCCGCACTTCCTCAATCGCTTCGAGCCGATCTCGATCCTGTCGGCGCTCGCGACCGTCACCTCGAAGATCGGGCTGGCGGGCACGGTCTCCAGCTCGTACAGCGACCCGTTCACGGTGGCGCGCCAGTTCGCTTCGCTCGACCTGATCAGCGGCGGGCGCGCGGGCTGGAACGTGGTGACCACGCCGCTCGAAGGCAGCGCGAAGAACTACAGCCGCAACCACCCCGAACACGCGCTGCGCTACGCGATCGCCGACGAGTACCTGGCCGTCACGCAGGGCCTGTGGGACAGCTGGGACGACGACGCCTTCACGCGCAACCGCGAAACGGGTCAGTTCTTCGACCGCGAGAAGCTGCACACGCTGGACCACAAGGGCCGCTTCTTCGAGGTGGCGGGGCCGCTGAACATCCAGCGTTCGCCGCAGGGGCAGCCGGTGATCTTCCAGGCCGGCTCCTCGGATGCGGGCGTGGGCCTCGCGGGCAAGTACGCGGATGCGGTGTTCACGCATTCGCCCTCGATCGAGGAAACGCGCGCCTTCCTGAAGCAGGTGAAAGCCAGCGCGGTCGCACAGGGCCGGCAGGCCGACGACGTGAAGATCTTCCCCGGCATCGGCCCTGTGGTGGCGGCCACCGAGGAAGAAGCCGAGGCCAAGTACCGCGCGATTCGCGAACTGCTCACCATCGAAGAGGCGCTGGCTTACCTCGGCCGCTTCTTCGATCACCACGATTTCAGCCAGTACCCGCTGGACGAGGCCTTCCCCGACCTGGGCGACATCGGCCGCAACAGCTTCCGCTCGACCACCGACCGCATCAAGGCCAAGGCGAAGGCCGGCGGCCAGACGCTGCGCGAGGTGGCGCTCGAAGTCGCCACGCCGCGCACGCAGTTCGTGGGCACGGGCGAGCGCATTGCGGACGAGATCATCCGCTGGGTGGACGAGGGCGCGGCGGACGGCTTCATCCTCGGCTTTCCGGTGCTGGGGCAGGGGCTGGACGACTTCGTCGAGTTCGTGATTCCCGCGCTGGAGGCGCGCGGCCGCTACCAACGCGAGCTGCCCGGGCAGACGCTGCGCGATCACCTCGGCCTGCCGCGCAAGGCGAGCCGCCATGCGGTGGCACACGACGCCATCGACGCCACGCGAAAGGCCGCCTGATGAGCGAACAGTTCGTCTACACCACGCCCCTCGACCCGCGGGCCCAGCCATTGGTCGACGGCCTGACCTTCGAGTACGACAGCCGCTACGGCGACGTGCTGCGCGAGCCCGGCGCACCGCGAGAGATGGACCGCTATCCGCCCGAGGCGTTCGCGCCGCCGCACGGCAACTTCGTGCTGCTGCTGCGCGACGGCATCGCCATCGGCGGCGGCGCCTTCATGCGGCATGACGAGCGCACCGCCGAACTCAAGCGTGTGTGGACGCGCACCGACCTGCGGCGGCAGGGCCTCGCGAGCAAGGTGCTGCTGGAGCTGGAGGCGCAGGTACGGCGCCAGGGCTACGAGCGCATCTACCTCACGACGGGCTTTCGCCAGCCCGAGGCTGTGGGCCTGTACCGCGGCCACGGCTACACCGCGCTGTTCGAGGACGCTGTGGACCCCGAGACGCCGCGCAAGCTGCCGTTCGAAAAGCACCTGGCGTTGCCGCGCCACCATGGCCAACCCGCTGCGTTGGGCGAGGCGGTGCAGCGATGAACACGACCACCATCCTCGACGTGGGGCCGGAGCCGCGCAACCCAGCACCCGTTCGCCCCGCAACCCGGCCCGAGCCTTCGGCGCCGCAGCAGGCCGCGCCCGCCAAGGGCGACTACTCCCACTTCCGCGTAGTGCCGGCAAAGTACCCGGCACGCACGGTGGGCACCGTGTTCGCGGTGCTGCTCATCGGCATCGTGCTGCATTCGGTGCTGACCAATCCGCGTTGGGGCTGGGGCGTTTTTGCGCAGTGGTTCTTCGCCGACCCGGTGCTCGCGGGCCTCGGCCGCACGCTGCTGCTGACGGCGCTGGGGGCGGTCTTCGGCTTCGTGCTGGGCACGGGCCTGGCGCTCGCCCGGGTCTCGCGCTCGCCGCTGCTTGCGCGGCTGTCGTGGGTGTTCACCTGGCTCTTCCGCTCGGTGCCGATCATCGTGCTGCTGTTGATCATCAACAACCTGGGCTACCTGTACGAGACGGTGGCGCTGGGCATTCCGGGCACCGACATCACCTTCTTCTCGTACCCGACCACGCAGCTGATCAGCCCGTTCATCGCGGCGCTGCTGGGCCTCACGCTGAACCAGGCGGCCTTCGCCTCGGAGATCGTGCGCGGCGGCATTCTTTCGGTGGAGCAGGGACAGCTCGAAGCGGCGGCGGCGCTGGGTCTTTCGCGCAAGCGCCAGGCCTTTCGCATCGTGCTGCCGCAGGCGATGCGGACCATCCTGCCCACGGCCTTCAACGACATCATCGGCCTGGCCAAGGGCACGTCGAACCTCTACATCCTCGCGCTGCCCGAGCTGTTCTACACGATCCAGATCATCTACCGGCGCAACCTGGAAGTGATTCCGCTGCTGATGGTGGCCACGGTCTGGTACCTGGTGATCCTCACGGTGCTGTCGGTCGCGCAGCACTACATCGAGCGGCATTTCTCGCGCGGTGCGCTGCGCAACCCGCCGCGCTCGCGGCTGGCCGGCGTGGCGCGCGGCCTCTGGCGCGCGAAAGCGCCGGTGGCGGCGGAGCCTTCCGTGTCTGCGCCGCCCGCACCGGTGCTGGTGCCGCGCTGGACCGACCCGCTCACGCTGGGCGGCGAGGTCACGATCCACGGCGTGTCGAAGAGCTTCGGCGCGCTGAAGGTGCTCGACGACGTGACGCTCACCGTGCCGCAGGGCAGCGTGACGGTGATCCTCGGGCAGTCGGGCTCGGGCAAGTCGACGCTGCTGCGTTCCATCAACCACCTGGAGCGCGTGGACGACGGCTTCATCGCGATCGACGGCGAACTCATCGGCTACCGGCGCGACGAGGACACGCTGTACGAACTGCACGAGAAGGACATCCTCCGGCGCCGCGTCGATGTCGGCATGGTGTTCCAGAACTTCAACCTGTTCCCGCACCTCACCGTGCTGGAAAACATCGTCGAGGCGCCGGTGTCGGTTCGCGGCCTGGCGCGTGAGGAGGCCGAGGCGCTGGCTTCGGAGCTCCTGGTGCGCGTGGGCCTGGGCGACAAGACGCATGCCTATCCGCGCCAGCTCTCGGGCGGCCAGCAGCAGCGCGTGGCCATCGCCCGCGCGCTCGCGCTCAAGCCCAAGGTGCTGCTGTTCGACGAGCCCACTTCCGCGCTCGATCCCGAGTTGGTGGGCGAGGTGCTGGCGGTCATCAAGGAGCTCGCGCGCTCGGGCACCACGCTGGTCATCGTGACGCACGAGATCGGCTTTGCCCGCGAGGTGGCCGACACCATCGTCTTCATGGAGCAGGGCCGTATTCTCGAAACCGGCACGCCCGACAAGGTGTTCAACGCGCCCACGCATCCGCGCACGGCCGAGTTCCTGGCCAAGGTGCTCTGACCCATTTTTTTCTGACCGGAATCCTTCCCATGATCCATCGCAAGAACATTCTTTCCGCGCTCCTGGGCGCCGCCATGCTGCTGCCGCTGGCGGCTTCGGCGCAGCCTGCCACCGACCTGAGCCCCGAGCAGGCCGGCCGACCGCGCGCGCAGAAGCTGGAGGAGGCCGTCAGGCTCGCCAAGGACTTCAAGTTCCAGAAGGAGGGCGTTCTGGTCGTCGGCACCACCACCGGCCGCCTGCCGTTCGCAGCCTATGCAACGGACACCAGGACGCCCGTGGGCAACGCCCCCGACATTGCGCAGCTCGTAGCCGACAGCCTCGGGCGCAAGCTCGAACTCGTGTCCACCGCCTGGGCCGACTGGCCGCTCGGCCTGCAGTCGGGCAAGTTCGACGTGGTGGTCTCCAACGTGACGGTGACCGAGGAGCGCAAGGAGAAGTTCGACTTTTCCACCTACCGCAACGACCAGTTGGGCATCTACGTGAAGTCGGACAGCAAGCTCGGCGCCATCAAGGAGCCGAAGGACATCGCGGGCCTGAAGCTCATCGTGGCGGCCAGCACAAACCAGGAGCAGATCCTCCTTCGCTGGAACAAGCAGAACGTCGCGGCCGGGCTCAAGCCCGTGGAGATCCAGTATTACGACGACGATGTGGTGCAGCGCCTGGCGCTGCAGTCGGGCCGCGCCGATGCGTATGTCGGCCCCAACGCCATCGCGGCCTACGAGGCGCGCGACGGCAAGACGCGGCTCGCGGGCCTGGTCTCCGGCGGCTGGCCGCTGAACGCCGAGATCGCCGTCACCTCGCGCAAGGGCTCGGGCATTGCCGAGGCCATCACGGTGGCGCTGAACGCGCAGATCAAGAACGGCAACTACGCCAAGGCCCTGTCGCGCTGGAGCCTGGATTCCGAGGCGATCGAAGTCGCGCGCACCAACCCGCCCGGCCTTCCCAAGAACTGAGGCGGGCTGCACATGTCTTTAAAAAGCAAGGCCGGCGCATTGGTCGCGTTCGGTTTCATCGCAGCGACGGCAGCGCAGGCCGCCGACAAGTTCGACTTCAGCCCCGAGCAGAAGGGCCGCCTGCACACGGGCAAGGACGCCGAGGCGGTCGCCGCCATTCCCCCGGGCTTCAAGTTCGTGAAAGAGGGCGTGCTGACCATCGCGATCGCGCCGTTCGCGCCACCCATTTCCACCTATGCCACCGATGCGAAAACCGTCGTCGGCTTCGACCCCGACTTCGCGCTCCTCATCGCCGAATCGCTGGGCCTGAAGCTCGAACTGCAGCCCGTCGCATGGGCCGACTGGCCGCTGGGCCTGGCCTCGGGCAAGTACGACGCGGTGATCTCCAACGTGGGCGTGACCGAGCAGCGCAAGGAGAAGTTTGACTTCTCCACCTACCGGCTCGGCCTGCACGGCTTCTACGTGCGCACCGACAGCGCCATCAGGTCGATCAAGGAGCCGAAGGACGTGGCGGGCCTGAAGCTCACGACCGGCGCCGGCACGAACCAGGAACGCATCCTGCTCGAATGGGACCGGCAGAACGTGGCCGCGGGCCTGAAGCCGGTCGCGATCCAGTACTTCGACGACGACGTGACCCGCTGGCTGGCGGTGACCACCAAGCGCGTCGATGCCAACTTCAACCCCAATGCGCCGCAGGCCTACGAGGCGGCCAAGAACGGGCAACTGCGGCTGGTCGGCACGGTGAATGCCGGGTGGCCGCTGAAGTCGGACGTGGCGGTCGCCACGCGCAAGGGCAGCGGCCTCGCCGCGGCACTGAGCATCGCGGCCAACGGCCTGATCCGCAGCGGCACCTACGGCAAGGCGCTCGCGCGCTGGAGCCTCACGGAAGAGGCACTGCCGAAGTCCGAGATCAATCCACCCGGCCTGCCCAAGTTCTGAAAGCGGCGACAACCGTGGCCATCCATCACATCGGCTTTCTCACGCCCGGCAACTACGCCGAGGCCGACCCGCTGGCAGGTCTCGAGGCGGCGCTGCAGCTCTTCGAATTCGGCGAGCGGCGCGGCTTCGACAGCGCCTGGGTGCGGCAGCGGCACCTGGAGCGTGGCGTGTCGTCGGCCACCACCATCCTGGCGGCCGCGACGCAGCGCACGCGCCGCATCGAGCTGGGCGCCGCGGTGATCCAGATGGGTTACGAGAACCCGTTCCGCCTGGCCGAAGACCTGGCCACCGTCGACGTGCTCTCGCGCGGCCGGCTGCAGGTGGGCCTGAGCGCGGGCGTGCCGCCGCACGGCGCGCTGCTGGGCAGCCGCCTGTACGACGCGGCGCCGAACACCATCGACTTCACGCACAAGCGCGTGGCGCGCCTGCGGGCCAACCTGGAAGACGTGCTGCTCGGCGACGACGACACCTTCGTCGAGTCGGCCGGCGGACGCGTGCGGCCGCGCGTGCAGCCCTATGCGCCGGGTCTTGTCGACCGGCTCTGGTACGGCGGCGGGTCGCTGCGCTCGGCCGAATGGGCGGGGCGCAATGGATTCAACCTGCTGCTGGGCAACGTGCTCTCGGGCGAGCACACGGACGATTTCCTGCAGGCGCAGTCGGCGCTGATCGAGCGCTACCGCGCGAGCGAGGCAGGGCCGCGCCCGGGAAGGGTCGCGCTGGGCCGGGTGATCGTGCCGCTCGATGGTGCCGATGCGGCCACGCGACGGCGCTACCGCGAGTTCGCCGCGGGCCGCGTCGAGCGCACGCTCGCGCCGCAGGGCGAGCGGCGCACGCTCTTCGCGACGGACCTCGTGGGCACCTCCGACGAAATCCTGGAGCGGCTGCAGAAGGACCCTGTGCTGCCGCAGGTGACCGAACTGCGCGTGGAGTTGCCCTACAACTTCGCGAGCGAGGAGTACGAGCAGATCCTGGACGACCTCGCGCGCCGCATCGCGCCGTCGTTGGGGTGGCATGCCACGGCCGAGCCTGCGCGCGAGGCGGCGCTGCTGGCAGCTTGATGCGGTTGCCCCTTTTTCTGCTGGGTGCATTCGCTGAATTGGTTATGGACTTATCGCAAACGCTTCGTTGGTGATCGGCGCGCGACTGCCTAGAGTCCAGCCTGTCTTTTTCACGATCATTCACAAGGAGTTCCGCATGTCGATTCTCAGCAGATGGTGGCGAGCCGCGTCCTTCGCCACGCTGACCTTCCTGGCCACCTCGCCGGCCGCTTTCGCGCAGGCCTCCGCCGACGGCAGCGGCCCGCTCGTGTCTACCGAGTGGCTCGAGAAGAACCTGAAGAACCCGAAGCTGCGCGTGATCGAGGTGAGCGTGAACCCCGGCCTCTACGAGCGCGGGCACATTCCCGGCGCCGTCAACTTCTCATGGCACAACGACCTCAACGACCGCGTGCGGCGCGACATCGTGAGCCAGGCCGATTTCGAGAAGCTGCTGTCCACGGCCGGCGTGGACAAGGACACCACCATCGTCCTGTACGGCGACAACAACAACTGGTTCGCGGCATGGGGCGCGTGGGTGTTCGACCAGTACGGCCTGTCGAACGTGAAGCTGCTCGATGGCGGCCGCAAGAAATGGGAGGCCGAGAACCGCGGGCTGGACAACCGCGCGCCCGAATACGCCGCCACCCGCTTCAAGGTGACGCAACCCAACCCGCAGATTCGCGCGCGGCTGGCCGACGTGCTGGCCGTGGCCGAGGGCAGGAGCGACACGAAGCTGGTCGACATTCGTTCGGCCGACGAATACAGCGGCAAGATCTTCGCGCCCGCCGGCGCCGCCGAGCTGGCGGTGCGCGCTGGCCACATCCCCGGCGCGGCCAACGTGCCGTGGGGCCGCGCGGTCAATGAAGACGGCACCTTCAAGTCGGCCGCCGAGCTGAAGGCGCTCTATGCGGGCGTGGGCATCGACGGCAGCAAGCCGGCCATCACCTATTGCCGCATCGGCGAGCGTTCGAGCCACACCTGGTTCGCGCTCAACAGGATTCTTGGCTACAAGAACGTGCGCAACTACGACGGCTCGTGGACCGAGTACGGCAACGCCGTCGGCGTGCCGGTCAACAACCCGAGCGGCACGATCTGGGCTTCCAGGTGACGGGGTTCGACGAATGAGTTCGAGGTGAGTCGGAGTCGGGTTGTCTTCATCGCCAACTCGACGGACGACTTTTGAGCGGGCCCTCGGGCTCGCTTTTTTTATGGATGCGCCGGAACGGACATGACCACTTCATCGCCTTCACTTTCCCGCAGCGGCCTCGCTGCAGCCGCGGCAACGGTGTTACTGATCGCAGCCGCCGTGCACCTGCTCGGCGAGCGCAGCGGCGGCCGGGCGCTCGCCTTCGCGCTCGGGCTGGGCGCCGTGCTCGGCGTGGTGCTGCAACGCTCGCGCTTCTGCTTCTATTGCCACGCACGCGACTATTTCGAGGGCGGCGATGCGCGCGGGCTGCTCGCCATCGTGGCGGCGCTCGCGGTCGGCACGGTGGGCATGCACGTCGTCATGACGGGCTGGCTGCCGGTGCCGCAGCCGGGACGCCTGCCGCCAGATGCGCACATCGGGCCGGTCAGCTGGGCGCTGGTGCTCGCGGGCCTGGCCTTCGGCGCGGGCATGGTGGTTTCGGGATCGTGCATCAGCGCGCACTGGTACCGGCTGGGCGAAGGCTCGCCGACCGCGCCGTTCGCGCTGCTGGGGGCTGCCGGCGGTTTTCTGCTGGGCTTCAACAGCTGGAATTGGCTGTACAGCGCGACCATCGCCGAGGCGCCGGTGGTGTGGCTGCCGCACCACCTGGGCTATGCGGGGTCGGCTGCGGTGCAGCTGGGATTGCTGGGCGTACTGAGTGCGGTGCTCTGGCGACGGCTGCCCACGGCCGATGCGCCGGCAGCGACGCCCCGCAGTTTTGCCGCGGCGCTGCGCGGTCTGCTGCAAGGACGTTGGGCATATGGATGGGGCGGCATCGCGGTCGGTGCGATCGCGGTGATCGTGGTGCTGCGGCTGCGCCCGCTGGGCGTGACGGCCGCGCTCGGAAGCGCCGCGCGCGACTTCGGCAATGCACAGGGCCTGCTGCCGCAGCGGCTCGATGGGCTCGATGGCTTCGGCGGCTGCGTCACCGCCGTGGTCCAGAGCCTCTGGCAGACACCGAATGCGTTGCTGGTCGGCGGCATCGTGGCCGGCGCGCTGGCCGCGGCGCTTGCGAGCGGGCAGTTCAAGCCCGCATGGCCCAAGCCCGGCCAGATCGTGCGCGGCCTCGGTGGCGGCGTGCTGCTGGGGTGGGGTGCGATGACAGGACTTGGCTGCACGGTCGGAAACCTGCTCTCCGGCACCATGGCCGGCGCGCTGTCGGGTTGGGTGTTCGGTGCGAGCGTGCTGTTCGCGGTGTGGGCGGGGTTGCGCGTGCGCCGGGTCTACACCGCCTCGGACGCACTCACTCGCGGTCGATGAAGACGCCCGCGCACAGCGCGATGCCCACGACGTAGAGCAGCCAGGTCCACGGCACCGCGTAGGGGTACAGCATCAGCGCCACGCCGATCCACTTGCTGCGCCGGCGGCCGGAACGCTTGCCCCACCGGTAGGCCGCGATCCCGGCGAGGCCGAACAGCACGGCGCCGAAGATGTAGGCCGGGCTCGGCAGGGTGATGCCGAGCGACTGCAATGCTTGCAAGTTGTCCATGGGGCGGTATTAACGCACGCCCGTATTACGTTCGACCGGCTCGCAGGGAACCGAAGAAGCCGACGACCCTGAGCTTCCTGGGCGCTTGCCGGAGGTGTCCTGACAACGTGGCGTCAGCTGAAGTTGTTCGCGGAGGATTCGCCGTATCTCCAGGATGGCCAGCGGGTTCTCCTGCACGCTGTGCGTCGACGCAAGCACCAGCTCGGACGCGGCGCCCTCCAGGTGCGCGCTCCCGTACGGCACGACGCCGTCGCTCGAGAGCGCCTCTGCAACGCCGGGCGTGTCGTTGCCGATGATCGAGTGGAAGCGCACGCGCGGGTCCATCGGCAAGCCCGACGACAGCCGCACGAAGGCGTCGCGGTCGCTCAGGTTGTCGATGCTGTTGGGAATGCGCAGCGGCCCGATGTCCTGCTTGCCGGGCGCGATGCGCATCAGCTCGCGGGAAACATCGTTCAGCTGCCCGAGCATCGCCACCGGCAGCGTGATGAGGTTGGCCACCCAGCGCGAGACGCGGTTGTTGGCAAAGGGCGTGCCGCGGTGCGGCGAGGCGATGAAGATCGCGTCGCTCACCTGCGGCAGCGGCTCGAAGCGCAGGTAGGGCGCAAGCTGCTGCTCGATGCGCTGCTGCTGCGCACCCTGCATGGGGTAGCTCGCGATGAGCGCGTCCCACAGCTTTTCGCCCGACGAGGACACCAGGAGCCGCGAGAGCACGCCGCCCATGCTGTGCCCGATCAACGTGATGTTGCGCGAGGCCTCCGCCCGGCCCGTCGGGTCGAAGTGCGCCAGCGTCTCGGTGATGGCCTGGCGGATCGCGAGGTTGTTGATCGGCAGCGGCGCGTTCGTCGGGTAGTAGACCTGCCAGATCTGGTAGCGGCGCCGCAGCGTTTCGTCGCCCAGCACCTCGTTGGCCACGTTGATCCACGCTTCGGGGCTGCTCGCGAGGCCGTGCAGCATGATGACCGTGCGCCGGTCCGGGTCGTAGGGCTGCATCAGGTAGATGCGCGGCCGGGTGATGCCGTCGGCGCTGCCGAACAGGCTGCGCAGCGCCTGGCGCGCGAAGTCCGAGCGGGCAAGCCAGAGGCCGTAGCCGGAGGTGAAGTTGGCGGCGAGCGGAACATCCTGTCCGGCGAGCCGCGTGGTCGAGGTGCGGTAAGGGTCGAACACCACGATGCGGGTGGTGCGGGTGTCGAGCACTGCGCGCAGGTCCGCGCCCTCGAAGCGCAGGAGCGCGGTGAGGCCGGGGAAGGGCATTTCGCTGTAGGGGGGCGTGTAGTCTTCGGCCGCGGTGCCGGTGGTGTCCGTGGTGTCCGCAGGATGCGGCGAGGGGCCTGGCTGGTTGGTCGCCACCACCAATTCGGCGCCGAAGCCGTCGCGCCGGTAGGTGTTGCGCAGCCCCGAAAAGGTGAGCGAGGCGGCGGGAATCAGCTCCTGCGGCACCGGGCCGCCCGGCCGCAGTTCGAGCGCGGACAGGTCCACGTCGATGCGCCATTCGCCCACCTGCGGCACGCGCGGCAGTGCGTTCTCGTCCGGGCGGCCATCCTGGCGGTAGCGACTGAAGAGGCCGGTGATGGCCTGCTGCACCGCGTAGTTGTAGTAGTCGCGTACCTGCGTCTGGCGGTCTTCGAAGGCCCGGTCGCGCGGCTTGCGCGCGGTGAAGAAGAGGTACGCATAGGCATGCCGCGCGGTCTCCAGCCATGCCTCGATGGTGGCCGGCGCGGCGGGCCCGGCGGGCCCGGCGAACCTGGCGTCTGCGCCGCCGGGCTTGCCGGCCGCGAGCGCCACCTGCAGCCAGACCTCCGAGAGCGCGGACAGGCGTTGCTCGTCGGTGATGCCGGGCGAGTCGGCCAGGGCCTGGCGGCAGGCGGGGCCGTTCTTGCCGCATGCATCGGCGTCCGTGCCGATCACGCGCAGCACCTCCTGCGCCGAGGTGCTCAGCTTGCCGGTGGTGAGCACGTCGCCGCGGCGTTGCGCGAGGTATTCGGCCGGCGAGATCGAATCGACGGTGACGCCCGCGCAGCCGGACAGCAGCAGCGCGGCGCACAGCACCATCGGCAGTGCCGGGAAGCGCGAACCCGTCATGGCTTGGCCCCGGCATCGACGGCCATCTCGACGCCCGGCAAGCCGTGCCGGATGGCTTGGGAGAAACTTTCCGTGCCGGGGTCGCGGTCGAATGCGCGCGCACGTTCGGTGATGCGCCCGGCCGCGCGCAACTCCTCCATGCCCAGGCGCGGCGTGAGGGCTCCGACGTCGTGCAGGTACTCGGGCAGGTAGCCCGAGGCCAGCAGCCGCCAGTCCATCGGCAGGCCCGGCACGACGTGCCTGGCGAGCGCGTAGACGATGGTCGTGCAGTTCGCGGTGAGCGTGTTGTAGAAGCTCGGCGCCTGCACCAGCGCCGCGCCTTCGCCCAGGTAGCCGAGGAACAGCGAGCGCATCTCCGATTGCGGCAGGCGCACGCGGTACATGTAGACATCTTCGCCGCGCACGTTGGTGCGCACCCGCAGGATGTCGTGCTCGTCGGCCGCGACGAGGCTGGTTTCGAATTGCTTGAAGAAGCCGCCGACGGACGAGAAGCTCTCGCCGCGCTCCTTGCGGATCTCGATGGAGAAAGTGACGAACTGGCCGTCGTCGAAGCCGAAGGAGACCAGCGTGTGCGCGATGGCCGGGCCGGTCCAGTAAGAGAGCGAAACGTCGACCGAGCGCAGGCGGTCGAGATCGTAGCGGCGGGTTTCCCAGCGCGGGGTGTAGTCGGTGTCGCTGCGCCATTCGAAGTTGCGCACGTTCTCCATCGTGACCTTGCTCCCGTCGACGCGCGCGACGAGTTGCCGCGCGACGTCGTCTGCCCAGACGCGGTCTTGCGAGGGCAGGATGGTGCCCCACCACGCGAGCACCATGGCGAAGCCCGCGGCGTACGAGAGCAGGGCGCGTCCAGCCCTGCCGCGCCAGAGCAGCGCGATCGCGACGAGCCCGAAGCCGGCCCAGAGCACGCCGGCCGCGATCTTGACGGCGGGCGTTGCCGGGAGCTGGTACCACAGGGCCGCAGCGGCCCACGCGGCCGAGAGCAGCACCGCGAGCGAGGCCACGATGCGGCCGGAGATACGCAGGAACGTTCGGATCATGGAAGGAGAAGGAAAACTGGAGACTTGCAACGAATTCATTACGCGCATCGCGCAATGCAATGCCGAAGCTTACGACGCGCCTGCGGTCGGTGGTCTCCACCGGTAACGGGTAAGCGGACTGTCAGAAAGCGCACACAGAGTGAACCGGCGCGCCCCCGGTGCGCCGCCCTTGCGCAGGCGAATGGGCGGAACAAGAAGACCAACAGGAGACCTCCCTCATGAAGATGCGCAAACACGTGCCGGCGTTGGCTGCTGCTGTTTCGGTGCTGATCGCAGGATGCGGCACCGGCACCGGCACCGGCACCGGCGGCGGCAGCGGCCTCGTTTCCCGTACCGACTCCACGGGTATCACCAAGCCCGCCGTGCCGATCACGAGCGTGAACACGCTGCAAGGCTCGACCAAGGACGTGTCGGTGGAATTCCACGAAGGCACCAACATGGCGGCCGCGCCATCGCCGGACGGCAAGCGCATTGCGTTCACCGCGATGGGCGCGCTCTGGATGCTGCCGCTGCGCGGCGGCATCGCCACGCGCATCACCAGCTGGGACATGGAGCCGACCGCGCCGGTGTGGTCGCCCGACGGCAGCCTCGTCGCATTCCAGAACTACGACGCGGAGGGCAACTACCACCTGTGGGTCGTCAACCCCGACGGGTCGGGCCTGCGTCGCGTCACCACCGGCCCCTACGACGACCGCGAACCGGCATGGACGCCCGACGGCAAGGGCCTGGTCTTCGCATCGGATCGCAGCAACGACGGCAACTACAAGATCTGGCGCGTATCGCTGGACGATGTGTACACGAGGCTGACCTCGGGCCTCGGCGCGGAAAGCAACCCGGTCCTCTCGCCCGACGGCAAGCAACTGGCCTTCGTGGACACGGCGCGCGTCTTCACCCGCGCGGTCGGCGGCACCGAGGCGCCGAGGCTGGTCGGCCCCGGCACCATGCCCGCCTGGGCGCCCGACGGCTCGGGCCTGGTGTTCCAGACCGACCGCAAGACGCTGAACGTGCGCGGCAAGGACGTCGCGCAGAACGAAGACCTCTTTCCGTTCCCGGTCCGGCATCTCGCGGACGGCCGCTTCATGTACACGGCGGACGGCCAGATCAAGATCCGCAATGCGGCGGGCGAGGCACCGGCCAGCGTGCCTTTCAGCGCGACGCTGACGGTGCGCAGGCCCGTCATCGACAAGCGCAAGGACCGCGGCTTCGACGCGCTGGGACCGCAGCCGGTGCGCGGCATCAGCGGGCCGGTGATCTCGCCCGATGGGCAGAGCGTGGCCTTCGTGGCGCTGAACGACGTGTGGGTGATGAAGATCGGCCAGGCGCCCGTGCGCCTGACCCACGACAAGGCGCGCGACGGCAGCCCGCAGTTCACGCCCGACGGGCGCGCCGTGTACTTCTCGACCGAGAAGGGCAACGGCGGTGCGCTGGCCATCGACCAGGTCGAGATCGGCTCGAAGCGGCGCACGCGCATTGCGGCCATCCCCGCCAAGTCGATGGTCACGCCGAAGATGTCCCCCACGGGGGATCGCATCGCCTACACCACCGGCTCGGGCCAGCTGGAGGTATGGGACATCGCCTCGCGCACGCCGCAGGTGGTGATCGCGCAGGTGAGCTCACAGGTCAGCACGCCTTCGTGGCTGCCGGACGGCAAGCGGGTGGTGCTGGTGGACAACGAGCGCATGAACAACCGCTTCCGCGAGGGCTACAACAAGCTGCGCGTGATCGACATCGCGGCCAGGACCGGCACCTTCCATTCCGTGACCAAGGCGCCGATGCAGATCTCCGACCGCGAGGAGGGCGCCGCGGTCGTCTCGCCCGACGGCACCAAGGTGGCCTTCATCATGGATTCGGTGCTGCACGTGATGCAGCTGAACCCCGACGGCTCGCCCTTCGGCGCGCCGATCAAGCTCGCCGCCGAGGCGGCCGACATGCCTTCGTGGGCGGGCGACTCGCGCACCATCCTCTACAAGGCGACCGACAAGCTCAAGACCATCGCGGCCGACGGCTCGGGCGCCAGGGAGATCCCGCTCGATCTCTCGTGGACGCAGGCCGTGTCGAACGGAACGACGGTAGTGCGCGCGGGGCGCCTGTGGGACGGCAACAGCGAGACCCTGCGCACCGACGTGGACATCGTGATCAACGGCAACCGCATCACGGCGATCCGTCCGCACGATCCGTCGGCTGCGCGGCGTGCCCGCAAGTACATCGATGCATCGGCGCTCACGGTGATGCCGGGGTTGTGGGACCCGCACTTCCATCCGCTCACGCTGTACCAGGGCGGCCAGTACGGGCAGGTGGCCGCGTCGATGCTGGCCTACGGCATCACCTCGACGCAATCGGTGGCCGGGCCGCTGCACCAGAGCATCGAGATGCGCGAGGCGCTGGAGGCGGGCAACCTCGTGGGCCCGCGCCTGTTCGTCTCTCCGCCGCTGTGGGAGGGCAACCGGCTTTTCTACAGCTTCGCGCGAACCCTGCGCAGGCCCGAGGTGGCCGACCTGGAGATCGCGAAGGCCAAGGCCATGGGCGTCGACTACCTGAAGTCGTACGTGCGCGCACCGATCCCGATCATGGCGAAGATCGCGCAGGCCGGCCTCGACATGGGCGTGCCCACCGGCACGCACATGCTGGCCCCCGGCGCGGCGGCCGGCATCGGCGGCACCACGCACCTGTCGGCGACGCAGCGCATGGGCTATGGCTGGTCGAAGTCGGTCGGCGGCTTCACCTACCAGGACGCGTACGACCTGCATGCGAAGGCCGATTTCCATGTCGTCGACACGCTGTTCTCCTCACTTGCGCTGGTGGGACAAGACCCGCTGATGACCAGCGACGACCGCTTCAAGCTGCTGATTCCGCCGAACTTCCTCACGGGCCTGAGCGGCACCGCGACGCCGACGCCGGCCGTGCTGCAACTCGCGCGCAGGGATGCCGAGCAATCGGCCAAGGTGCAGCGCGCAGGCGGCCTCCTGGCCATCGGCACCGACACGCCGCTGGTGGCGCCCGGCATCGCGCTGCAGACCAACCTGCGCGCGGCGGGCATGGTCACCTCGAACCACCAGGCGCTGCAGAACGTGACGATCAACGCGGCGAAGATGAGCCGCGTCGAGCAGGACCTGGGCACGGTGGAGGTCGGCAAGCTGGCGGACCTGGTGATCGTGCGCGGCAATCCGCTGCAGGACCTGAAGGCTGCGGCGGCCGTCGAGTACGTGGTGAAGAACGGCGTGAGCATGTCGCTCGGCGAGATCCTCGCGCCGTTCCGCACGCCGGCGGCCTTGAGCGAACGTCGCAAGGCCGTGGTCGCCTACGAGAAGCTGTGCCGCGCCGACCCGCACGACTGCGCGGACATGAACCACGCGGACTGAGCGCGTCCGCCGCACTGGGGCCTACAGCTGGTAGGTCACCAGCTTGAAGTCCGGGTCTTCGGGGAACGACTTCACGGTGAAACCGATGCGGCGCACCAGCTTGAGCATGTCGGGGTTGTTGGCGAGCACGAGGCCGTCGACTTCCGACAGGCCCCGGTCGCGCGCCACGTCGATGATGCTTTCCAGCAGGCGCGAGCCGATGCCCTTGCCGCTGAACTCGTCGGCCACCACCAGCGAGAACTCGCAACTCGTCTGGTCGGGGTTGGTGACGTAGCGCGACACGCCCACGATGCGCTCGCTGTCCAGAATCGTGCCGTCGGGCGCGTTGCTGCGCTCCATCACCACGGCCACCAGCGCCATCTCGCGGTCGTAATCGATGAGCGTGAAGCGCGAGAGCATCGAGGGCGGCAGCTCGTGGAAGCGCGAGACGAAGCGGAACCAACGGCTCTCGGGCGAGAGGCCCTGCACCAGCGACTGCAGCATCTGCGCGTCGTTCGGGTGCACCGGCCGCACGGTGTAGATGTCGCCGCCCGTGCCGGGCAGCGGCCATTCGCGCCGGTAGCGCGCCGGGTACGGCATGATGGCCAGGTGCTGGTAGCCGCTGCCCACGTGGCCCGCCACCGCCTGCGGGCTGCTGTCGACCACGATGCGCGCATCGACCGACACCGCGCCGTGCTCGTCCACGATGATCGGGTTGATGTCCATCTCGCGCAGCTCGGGCAGCTCGCACACCATTTCTGACACGCGCAGCAGCACGTCTTCGAGCGCCTCCATGTTCACCGGGTTCGCGCCGCGCCATTCGCCCAGCGTCTCGGCCACGCGCGAGCGCTCGATGAGGCGGTGCGCGAGGAACTGGTTGAGCGGCGGCAGCTCCATCGCGCGGTCGTTCATGAGCTCGATCATGGTGCCGCCCGCGCCGAAGACGATGACCGGGCCGAAGGGCTCGTCGGTCACCAGGCCCACGTAGATCTCTCGGCCGCGCCGCGCCTTCACCATCTTCTGCACCGTGACGCCGTTGATGCGCGCTTCGGGCGCGAGCCGCGCAACGCGCTCCATCATCTCCACGTAGGTATCGCGCGCGCTGGTGCCGTTGAGCACGTTGAGCGCCACGCCCTCGACATCGGACTTGTGGCTGATGTCGGGCGAGTCGATCTTCAGCGCCACCGGAAAGCCCAGTTGCGTGGCGATCATCATGGCCTCGTTGGCGCTGCGCGCAAGCAGCGTGCGGGTGATCGGGATGTGAAAGCACGACAGGAGCGACTTCGACTCCATCTCGGTGAGCACCTTGCGGCGCTCGGCCAGCACGCTTTCGATGATGAGGCGCGCGCCTTCGATGTCGGGCTTGGCAAGAGCGGAAAGCGGCGGCGGGGTCTGTTGCAGCAACTGCTGGTTTTGATAGAAGGCCGCGATGTTGCCGAATGCGCCCACGGCCGCCTCGGGCGTGCGAAAGCTCGGAATGGTGGCCTCGGCCAGCACCGCGCGCGCATTGCCGACCGAAGAGTCCCCCATCCAGCAGGCGAGCAACGGCTTGTTCATGGGGCGCGGAATATCGGCCAGGGCGCGGGCCGTGGCCGCGGCATCGACGCCGGCCTTCGGAGAGAAGATGGCCAGCACGCCATCGACCTGGCTGTCGGCCGAGGCGGTGTCGATGGCGGCGCGGTAGTGCGCGGGCGTGGCGTCTTCGGAGAGGTCGATCAGGTCCGTGAGCGTTGCGAGCAGCGGCAGCGCGGGCTGCAGCAGTTTCTGCGCTGGCGCCGAGAGCTTGCCCAGATCGAGGCCGATCTCGTTGATCCAGTCGGCCGCCAGTACGCCGGGACCGCCGCCGTTGGTGACGACCGCGAGCCGCTTGCCCACGGGCCGGTAGCGCGAAGCCAGGCACTTGGCGGCCGAGAACAGCTCGACGAAGGAGCGCACCCGCACCGCGCCGGCGCGCCGCAATGCGGCATCGAACACGTCGTCGCTGCCCACGATGGCTGCGCTGTGCGTCTGCGCCGCTGCGTTGCCGGCAGGCTTGCGCCCCGCCTTGAGCACCACCACCGGCTTGGCATGCGAGGCCGAGCGCAGGGCGCTCATGAAGCGGCGCGCGTCCGAGATGCCTTCCAGGTACACGATGATGCTGTGCGTGGCCTGGTCGTTCGCGAGGAAGTCGAGCACCTGCGGAATGTCCACCGAGGTGTGCGGGCCGAGCGACACCACGCTCGAAAAGCCCACGCCGTTCTGCCGCGCCCAGTCGAGCATCGAGGCGGTGAGCGCGCCCGATTGCGACACCAGCGCGAGCGGCCCGGCCTTGGCCAGCGGCCCTGCGACGCTGGCGTTCAGGTGCAGCAGCGGGCGCTGGAAGCCCAGCGAGTTGGGCCCCAGCAGGTGCACGCCTTCGCGGCGCGCGATCTTGCGCCACTGGGCCGCCTGCTCCGGCGCGATGCCGTTGGAGATGACCACCGCCGCCTTGCAGCCGATGCGCCCGGCGATCTCCAGAGCGGCCGCCACGTCCTGCGGCGCGAGCGCGATGAGGGCGAGGTCGGCGTGCGTCTGCGAGAGTTCTTCGAGCGTGCCCTTGGTGTGCACGTCCAGGAAGCGCAGCGTGCCGTCGAAGCGGTTGGCGCGGAAGGCTTCGCGCAGCACGCGGCCCGATGCGGTCTGGCCGCCGGGGTCGCTGGCGTTGCCGACGAAGGCCACGGCGGAGGCGGGTGCGAAGAGCGGGGTCAGGAAGTGCTTGTCCATGGCCTAGTTTGCACCGATCGCCGGGCCCTGTCGCCTGTGCCCGCATGGCTCCTGTACACTCCGCGCTCCATGTCGTGCCTCCCACTCCACACCGCATCCGCCGCCGCCCGCCTGGGCCGGATGATGCCGCCTGCATTCCCGCAGGCAATGGGTGCACGAATGATTACCTCC
This sequence comes from Variovorax paradoxus, assembly GCF_000834655.1. Taxonomy (GTDB): domain Bacteria; phylum Pseudomonadota; class Gammaproteobacteria; order Burkholderiales; family Burkholderiaceae_C; genus Variovorax; species Variovorax paradoxus_F. The sequence goes on along the minus strand of NZ_JXQQ01000065.1, from coordinate 99,525 downwards.
ATTACCACCGCGGCCACCTGAGCACGCGCAGGTGGCCGTTCCGGCAGCCACCTGGTGAATCGCTCTTCTCCCCGAACGAATGAAACCCAGCTCTGGCAGCTGGGTTTTTTGTTTGTTTTTTTGTTCGGAGAAGCCTCATGTACCGCGATCCAGTCCTGTCCCTTCAGCCCCTTGCCGGTGTTCCGGTGGCCATGCGCCCGCTGCGCGTGGGCATGATCGGAATCGGCACCGTGGGCTCGGGAACCTTTCGCGTGCTGGCCCGCAACCAGGCCGAGATCGCCGGCCGCGCAGGCCGAGGCATCGAGGTGGTGATGGTGGCCGCGCGCAACCTGCCGCGAGCGGCCGGCATCGTCGGCGAAGGCGTTCCGCTGACGGACGACCCGATGCACGTCGCCACGCACCCCGACATCGACGTGCTGGTCGAAGTGGCCGGCGGCACCGGGCCGGCGCGCGACTGGGTGCTGGCGGCCATCGCGCACGGCAAGCACGTGGTCACGGCCAACAAGGCGCTGCTGGCCGAGCACGGCGCCGAGATCTTCACGGCCGCCCGGCAACACGGCGTGGCCGTGGCGTACGAAGGCGCGGTGGCGGTCAGCATCCCCATCGTCAAGGCGCTGCGCGAAGGGCTCACGGCCAACCGCATCGAATGGGTGGCGGGCATCATCAACGGCACCACGAATTTCATCCTGAGCAAGATGCGCGACGAGGGCCTGGACTTCGCCGCCGCACTCGCAGAGGCGCAGGCCCTGGGCTACGCCGAAGCCGACCCGGCCTTCGACATCGAGGGCATCGACGCCGCGCACAAGCTGACGCTGCTCGCCGCCAATGCGTTCGGCACGCCGGTGCGCTTCGCGGATGTGCAAGTGGAGGGCATCACCACGCTGCAGGGCGCGGACGTGGCCTGCGCCGAACAGCTGGGCTTTCGCATCAAGCTCCTCGGCATCGCGCGACGGCGCGAGGAGGGCGTGGAACTGCGCGTGCAGCCCGCGCTCGTGCCCGCCACGCACCTGATGGCGCATGTGAACGGGTCGATGAACGCGGTCATGGTCAAGGGCGATGCATCGGGCGTCACGATGTACTACGGCGCGGGTGCGGGCTCGGAGCAGACCGCATCGGCCGTGATCGCCGACCTGGTGGACGTGGCGCGGCTCGATGGCACCCATGCGGCGCAGCGCGTGCCGCATCTCGGGTTCCATGCGCATGCGATGAGCGATCTGAAGGCGCTGCCGCGTGCCGCGGTGTGCACCTCGCACTACCTGCGGGTGCCTGTGCATTCGGCGGGCCAGATCGAAGCGGTCGCGGCGTTGCTGGCAGGGCATCGGGTGCCCGTGCAGCAGATGGTGCTGGCAGCGGAGCGGCCGGAAGCGGGACCGCAGGTGTTGGTGCTGACCGAGCCGGCGCCGCAAGCCGCGATCGACCTTGCGGTGCATGCGCTGCAGGCGAGCGCAGCGGTTGCCGGCGCGGTGACGACGCTGCGGGTGGAGGCGCTCGCGGGCTAAGGTCTCAGCGCGGCAGTCGATCCGGTCCGCTGGCGGGGATGTCGAGGCGCACGAAGGCCTCCACGTCCAGCCAATGAAGCTCGTCAGGCTCGAACGGCAGGGAGCGCGTCATCCCGTCCATCCGGACCCTCACGGCAGCGGAACTGGTCGAGGTCACGGTCCCCAACTGTCCCTTGAACTCGACGCGTGCACCTCGCCTGGCGGGCACGTTGTACCTGGCTCTGATGTGTGAGTAGTTCATGATTTGAAACAATAGTATTACTCGATTGTTTCAAAATGCAAGCTGTATCACGTAGGACGCCCTTGTCAGCCCTCGTTCGCCTGCGCCAGCAGCCATTGCCTGAACACCTGCAGCGACTGCATCTGCGCCGACTCTTCCGGGTACACGAGGTGATAGCCCTTGGCATAGCGCCACTTGCGCCGCGACAGCCGGCGCAGCCGCCCCGAGGCCACCGACTCGTCGCTCATGTAGGGCGGCAGCAGCGCCACGCCCATGCCGGCCAATGACGCGTTGAGCGCCATCGACATGATGTCGTAGCGCGGTCCTTCGCGGCCCGCTTCGGCCACGATGCCTTCGCGGGCGAACCACTCGTCCCACGCGCCGGGCAGTGTCTGGTGGTGGATCAGCGCCGAGCGCGGCGTGTTCGCATCGACCGTCTTGCCGTGTGCGGCGATCCAGGCGGGCGCGGCGTAGGGCGACAGGTCCAGCGGCAGCACGAACTCGCTGTGCAGGCCCGGGCGCTTGCCGTCGCCGAATTCGAGCGATGCATCGACCGGCGTCGCGCTGAAATCCACCGGCCCCACGCGCGTGCCCAGGTTCAGCGTGATCTCGCCGTGGTCGCGCGTGAACCCCGGCAGGCGCGGAATCAGCCAGTAGCTGCCGACCGAGGCGCCGCACGACAAGGTCAATTCGCCGCCGCGGCCCTTGAGCGCCATCACGTTGGCCGTGGCGCGCTCCAGCCGCTGCAGCAGCGGTGCGACTTCGCCGAGGTAATAGCGGCCCGCGTCGGTCAGTGCGAGGGCTTCGCGACGGCGCGTGAAGAGCTTCACGCCGAGCCGGTCTTCCAGCGTCTGCACCTGCCGGCTCACCGCGCCCTGCGTGAGGCGCAGCTCCTGTGCGGCCGCGGTGAAGGAGCGCAGCCGCGCGCTCGCCTCCAGGCACATCAAAGACATCGTCGAAGGGGCGCGAACGTGCTGGTTCATGAGAAAAGAACAAGTCTGGTGCATGCCCGCTCTGGTGGTAACCCTGAGCGCACCGCCACCGTGCATGAGGAAAGCTCATGCTAATCCCAGAAAACGTGGCTTGTCCACCGGCGCTCGCGAACTGATCATCGGCACACCGATCCTTCACTGCCGGAGTTCTCTGCCATGCGTCCACGTGCCTTGCTGTGTGCTCTTTTCGTCGCCGCGATGGCGGTGGTCTCGCTGCCGGCGCTGGCGGCCTATCCCGACAAGGCGATCCGCCTGATCGTGCCCTCGGCGCCGGGCGGCGCACCCGATTCGTTGATGCGCGCCCTCGGGGCGCAGCTGTCGCAGCAGATGGGCGTGCCCATCGTGATCGACAACAAGCCCGGCGGCTCCTACACGATCGGCACCATGGACCTGGTGCATGCCGCGCCCGACGGCTACACGCTGGCCTACGGCAACATCGTCTCGCTGGCCACCAACCGGTCGCTCTTGCCCAACGTGCCGTACGACGTCGAGAAAGACCTGACGCTGGTGGCCAACACGCTGCGCCTGTCGAACCTGATGATCGTCAACAACGACCTGCCGGTGAAGAACGTGACGGAGCTCGTCGCCTACGCCAAGAAGAACCCCGGCAAGCTGGCCTTCGCGTCCGATGGCAACGGCACCACGGCGCACCTGGGCGTGGAGCTCTTCAAGTCGATGACCGGCACCAACATGCTGCACGTGCCCTACAAGGCCGCGACGGCGGCGGTGACCGACCTCATCGGCGGCGGCGTGCAGCTGATGATGGTCAACACGCCCGTCTCGGGCCCGCTCGCGCAGTCGGGCAAGGTGAGGGCGCTGGGCATCTCGTCGCGCCAGCGCTCGGCCACCTACCCGGACGTTCCCACCATCGCCGAGGCCGGTGTGCCGGGCTTCGAGGTGGAGGCCTGGGGCGGGATCATCGGGCCGGCGCGCATGCCCAAGGAAGTGGTGGCCAAGCTCAATGCCGAGATCCGCACCGCGCTGGCCAACCCCGGGCTGCGCGAGCGCTTCCGCCTGCTGGGGGCAGAGACCGATTTCGCGACGGCAGACCAGTTCCTGGAGCTCTCGCGGCGCGAGACGGTCAAGTGGGCAAAGATCATCAAGGACTCGGGCGCCAAGATCGATTGAGTCGACCGAATCGGTTGAAGCGACTGAAGGCCAACGCACCATGACCCCCTGGAAAGCCGCAAGGCCCGGCGACCCCGTCGGCGCCATCGACACCCCCGCGCTCGTACTGGACCTCGACGCGTTCGAGCGCAACCTCGCGCGCATGGCCGAGGCGCTGCGCGGCAGCGGCGTGCGCCTGCGCGCGCATGCCAAGTGCCACAAGACGCCCGAGATCGCGCGGCGCCAGGTCGCACTGGGCGCGGCCGGCATCTGCTGCCAGAAGGTGAGCGAAGCCGCGGTGTTCGTGGAAGCCGGCATCGCCGACGTGCTGGTCACCAACCAGGTGATGGGCGAGACCAAGCTGCGCCACCTTGCATCGCTCGCCCGCAAGGCGCGCATGGGCGTGCTGGTCGATCACCCCCGGCAGGTCGAAGCGCTGAGCGCCGTCGCAGAGGCCGAGGGCGTGACGCTGGATGTGTACGTCGAAGTCAACGTCGGCGCCAACCGCTGCGGCGTGGCGCCGGGCGAAGAGGCGGTGCGGCTCGCGCTGCAGGTCGCGGACGGCGCGCCGCAACTGCGCTTCATGGGCCTGCACTGCTACCACGGGCCGGCGCAGCACCTTCGCGCACCCGAGGAGCGTGCCGCGGCCATCGCCGGCGCCGTGGAGGCCGCACGCACAACCCGCGCCGCCATCGAGGCCTGCGGCGTCGCAGTCGAGCGCGTGACCGGCGCGGGCACCGGCAGCTTCCCGCACGAGCGCGACTCAGGCGTGTTCAACGAGATCCAGGCGGGCTCCTACGTCTTCATGGACCGCGACTACGGCGACAACCGGCGCGGCGAGGGCGATGTCGCGTTCGAGCACGCGCTCTTCGTGCGCACGACCGTCCTGAGCCGCGCGACGGCCGAGCGCGCCGTGGTGGACGCGGGCCTGAAGGCCTCCAGCGTCGATTCGGGCATGCCGACCGTCTGGCAGCGCCCCGAGCTTCGCTACGTGAAGGCCGCCGACGAGCACGGCGTGCTGGCCACGACCGACGCCGCGGCGCTGGCCCTGGGCGATGCGCTGATGCTGGTGCCCGGCCACTGCGACCCGACGGTCAACCTCTACGACGAACTGGTCTGCGTGCGCGGCGGGCGGGTGGAGACCCTGTGGCCGATCGCCGCGCGCGGCGCGCTGCTTTAACTCTCTTCTATCCAAGGCATTCAAGGTACTCATTCGATGCAGGAAAAATTCGACCTTCTCATCCGCAACGCCAGCATCGTCGACGGCACCGGCGCGCCTCGCTTCACGGGCGACATCGGCATCCGCGGCGACCGCATCGCGCGCATCGGCGATCTCTCCGCCGCGCAGGGCGAGGTGGAAATCGACCGGGCAGGGCGCATCGCGGCACCCGGCTTCATCGACGCGCACACGCACGACGACCGCCTCATGCTGTCGAACCCCGACATGGCGCCCAAGGTCAGCCAGGGCATCACCACGGTGATCGCCGGCAACTGCGGCATCTCGCTCGCGCCGATGCCGGGCGGCATCACGCAGCCGGTCACGCCGCCGCTGAACCTGCTGGACGAGGAGGGCGGCTGGTTCTCGTTTCCCACGTTCGCCTCGTACATCGCCGAGCTGCGCGCCAAGCCCGCGGCCACCAACTGCGCGCTGCTCGTGGGGCACACCACCTTGCGCGTCGCGACGCTGGACGACCTGGGGCTGCCGGCCACCGACGAGCAGATCGGCCGCATGCGCGCGCTGGTGCAGGAGGCGCTGGAAGCCGGCGCCATCGGCGTTTCCACCGGCCTCTACTACGAGCCCGCAGTCGCCGCGCCGACCGAGGAAGTCATCGAGACCTGCCGCCCGCTGAAGGACTTCGGCGGTGTCTACTGCACCCACATGCGCAACGAAGCCGACCGCGTGATCGACTCGCTCGAGGAAACCTTCCACGTCGGCCGCGAGGTGGGCGTGCAGGTGGTGATATCGCACATGAAGGTGGTCGGGCCCGAGAACCACGGCCGCTCGCAGGAGGCGCTTTCGTTCATCGAGAAGAACATGGCCACGCAGCCCATCTGCCTGGACTGCTACCCGTACACGGCCGGCTCGACCATCCTCTCTTCCGACCGCGCCGCGAGCTCCTCCCGCGTGATCGTGAGCTGGTCCAAGCCCATGCCCGAATACGCGGGACAAGACCTTGACGTCATCGCGAAAAAGCTGGGGGTGGGCCAGGACGAGGCGATCCGCCAGCTCAGCCCGGCGGGCGGCATCTACTTCCGGCTGGACGAGGCCGACGTGCAGCGCATCCTGAAGTTCGACCAGACCATGATCGGCTCCGACGGCCTGCCGCACGACGCTTCGCCGCACCCGCGGCTGTGGGGCAGCTTTCCGCGCGTGCTGGGCCACTACGGCCGCCTGCTCGGGCTGTTTCCGCTGGAGACGGCGATCTACAAGATGACCGGCCTCACCGCGAAGAACTTCGGCCTGAAGGATCGCGGCGTGCTGAAAGAGGGCGCCTACGCCGACCTGGCCCTCTTCGATGCCGACACGGTGGACGAAGCCGCCACCTACGAATCGCCGATGGCGCCGGCCCGCGGCATCGAGGCGGTGATCGTCAACGGCCAGGTCGTGTGGCAGGGCGGTCCGACGGGCGCGCGGCCCGGGCGGGTATTGGCGCGCGAGATCGAAGCGGCGAAGGCCTGAGTCACCACGCGTCCGTGCGGCCTTCCAGCGCGCGGCGGGCGAGCAGGAAGGTCGCCGCATTCCAGCTCTGGCCGGCCATGCCCATCGGCACCAGCGTCTTGCCGTGGAACCACTCGGTGAAGCGCCAGTCGTCGAGCGCGTTCACGCGCGCGAGCCGTGCGAGTTCGGCCCAGCCGAGGGCGTCCTGCCCGAGCCGGGCCAGCGCCATCACCCAGAAGCCGCCGACGAAGGGCCAGATGCCGCCGTTGTGGTACTGGTGCACGTCGTTCTGCTGGTGGCGCCCCATGTAGGGCCGCCACAGTTCGTGCTGGCGCGACAGCGGATGCAGCACCACCCGCACCGGATGCGGATCGCTCGCGCGCGCCGCGGCCACGGTGTCGACGATGCGGCCCGCCATCGCCGGGTCTACCAGCCCGGCCTGTATCGCCAGCACGTTGCCGAACACGTCGCCCTCGTCGCCGACGACCGCGAAATTGACGAAGCTCAGGTACAGGCCCGGGTCGCGCCGCCCGCGTCGCGCGTAGTGCCGCAGCAGCCGCGCCCGGTGGTACTCGGGCAGGTCGCGCTGGAACGGGTTGAACATGTGGTTGAAGTGGTGCTGCGTCTCCTCGATGTGGTCGAGCGCGAAGCGGCGCTTGACGTCGTACCAGAGCGCATTGCTGTAGAGCACGTAGCCCGAGCGCGGCATGATGTCGGCCCAGTCGCTCGCTTCGTTCTGCTGCAGCAGCCGGAAGTGCTGGTGCTCCTGCGCAAGAAGCCAGCCGATCGCGCGGGCCACGCCGTCTTCCCAATGCGATGGGCCGACCTTGCCGTGGCGGCGCACGTGGTCCACCGCGATCAGCCACCACAGCGTGGCGTCGATGCAGCCCAGGTACCAGAAGTCCGCATCCTGGCCCTCGGGATCCACGTACTTGGGAATCTGGCCGTTGGCCGCCTGCTGTTCCGCGAGCGCATCGAGGCTCGCGACCGCGCCTTGCTCTAGCGCGGGCACGCCGCTGCCGCACATGGCCATCACGCAGATCGCCGCATCGCGCCCGAAGATGCGCGTGTAGCGCCGCGCCACGGCCGCCTCGGTGCGGCTGGCGGCCAGGATGCCGTGCGGTGTGAGGTTGCTTTCCAGGAGCGCCAGCGAGGCCTGAGAGCAGGCGTCGAGCAGCGCGAGCGAATCGGAATCGGGCATCGTCGTCATTGCGTGAATCGTAGGGGATGCCGCGCGCGGCAGTCCGACGTCCGGGGTGGCCCGGTGCTCACGGCTTGGCCTCGTCGTACGCTGCAGGCTCCAGACGTTCGCACAGCAGAAGACAGGAAGAAGAAACCATGGCGCGCAAACCTGCCGGGAGCCCCACCAGCGCTCCCGCCCACGACATCGACCGTTTCGTGCGCGTGCGCGGCGCACGCGAACACAACCTGCGCAACGTCGACGTGGACATCCCGCGCGACGCGCTGGTGGTGTTCAGCGGGATATCCGGCTCGGGCAAGTCGTCGCTGGCCTTCGGCACGCTGTATGCCGAGGCGCAGCGGCGCTATTTCGAATCGGTCGCGCCGTATGCGCGCCGGCTCATCGACCAGGTGGGCGTGCCCGCGGTGGATGCCATCGACGGCCTGCCGCCTGCCGTGGCGCTGCAGCAGCAGCGCGGCACCCCGAGCACGCGCTCCTCGGTGGGGAGCGTCACCACGCTCTCGAGCCTCTTGCGCATGCTCTATTCGCGGGCCGGCGACTATCCGCCGCGCCAGCCGATGCTCTATGCGGAAGACTTCTCGCCCAACACGCCGCAGGGCGCCTGCCCGACATGCCACGGCCTCGGCCGCATTTTCGAGGTGACCGAGCGCTCCATGGTGCCGGACGACACCCTCAGCATCCGCGAACGCGCCATCGCCTCGTGGCCGCCGGCCTGGCACGGCCAGAACCTGCGCGACATCCTCGTCACCATGGGCATCGATGTCGACAAGCCCTGGCGCGACCTGCCGAAGAAGACGCGCGACTGGATCCTCTTCACCGAGGAGCAGCCCACGGTGCCCGTGTACGCCGGCTTCACGCCCGCGGAGACGCGCGCGGCGGTGCGCAGCAAGATGGAGCCGAGCTACCAGGGCACATTCATGGGCGCGCGCAAGTACGTGCTGCACACCTTCGCGACCACGCAGAGCGCGCTCATGAAGAACCGCGTCGCGCGCTTCATGGTGGGCGGCGATTGCCCGGGTTGCAAGGGCAAGCGGCTCAAGCCCGAAGCCTTGTCGGTGCGTTTTGCAGGGCTCGACATTGGCGAGATCTCGCGCATGCCGCTCGCGCAGTTCGCGCAGGTGCTGCGGCCGGTGGCGGCGGGGGAGGCGCCCGCGTCGCCGGGCGGCGCCGGCACACGCGGCGCCCTGCGCGAAAAAGGTGGCGCGCACGCCGCGGCGCCCGACGTGCGCCGCACACCCAATCAATCGGTGGAGAAGCGCATCGCCGCGCAGCGCATCGCGCACGACCTGCTTGAGCGCGTTACGGTGCTGAACGACCTGGGCCTGGGCTATCTCTCGCTCGACCGCAGCACGCCGACGCTGTCGCCGGGCGAACTGCAGCGCCTGCGCCTGGCGACGCAGATCCGCTCGAACCTCTTCGGCGTCGTCTACGTGCTCGACGAGCCTTCGGCCGGGCTGCACCCGGCGGACGGCGAGGCGCTGGTCGTGGCCCTCGACACGCTCAAGCGATCGGGCAATTCGCTCTTCGTGGTCGAGCACGACCTGGAGCTGATGCGCCGCGCCGACTGGCTGGTGGACGTGGGCCCCGATGCGGGCGAGAAGGGCGGCCTCGTGCTCTACAGCGGCCCGCCCGAGGGGCTGCGCCACGTGAAGGCGTCGCACACCGCGCGCTATCTGTTCGCGCCGGACACCGCATCGTCGCGGCCGGTGCGGGAGCCGGCCGCCTGGCTGAAGCTGGAAGACGTCACGCGCAACAACCTCGAGGGCCTGTCGGTGGCGTTTCCGCTCGGCGTGATGACGGCGGTGACCGGCGTCTCAGGTTCGGGCAAGTCCAGTCTGGTGAGCCAGGCGCTGGTCGAACTGGTGGCTGCGCACCTGGGCCACGAGGCGCCGCCGCCGGACGACGAACCCGATGCCGAGCCCAGCCTCGCGGGCCGCACCGGCGGACACATCGCCGGCGGGATGGAGCGCATCCGCAGGCTGGTGCGCGTGGACCAGAAACCCATCGGCCGTACGCCGCGCTCCAACCTGGCCACCTACACGGGCCTTTTCGACCATGTGCGCAAGCGCTTCGCCGACACCAAGGCGGCCCGCGCGCGCCGATTCGATGCCGGCCGGTTCTCGTTCAACGTGGCCAAGGGCCGGTGCCCGACCTGCGAGGGCGAAGGCTTCGTGAGCGTCGAGCTGCTCTTCATGCCCAGCGTGTATGCGCCGTGCCCCACCTGCCACGGATCGCGCTTCAACGAGCAGACGCTGAAGGTCACGCTGCGCGACCGCACCATCGCCGACGTGCTGGCCATGACGGTGGAAGAGGCGCATGCCTTCTTCGCGGACGACGCCGCCATCGAGCGGCCGCTGCGGCTGCTGGCCGCCATCGGCCTGGGCTACCTGCGGCTCGGGCAGCCGGCCACCGAGCTGTCGGGCGGGGAAGCGCAGCGCATCAAGCTCGCGACCGAGCTGCAGCGCTCGCAGCGCGGCGATGCGCTGTACGTGCTGGACGAGCCGACGACCGGCCTGCACCCGTCCGACGTGGACAAGCTGATGGCGCAGCTGGGCGGCCTGGTCGATGCCGGCAACACCGTCATCGTGGTCGAGCACGAGATGCGGCTGGTCTCGGCCTGCGACTGGGTGATCGACATGGGGCCGGGCGCGGGCGAGGAGGGCGGGCGCATCGTGGCGAGCGGCACGCCGCAGGCGGTCGCGAAGGCCGCGGGGAGCAGGACCGCGCCGTACCTTGCGCGCTGGACAGCGCCGGGCAAGTAGACCGCGCGAGGCCGCGGAGGCCCGACTGCACCTACAAGCACCCGCGCCCAAGCCCCACGGCCGCACATCTTCGGGCACCCAGGATGAAGTCTGTTCATTTCGACTTCAACCTTCTTCAAGGAGCCCTCATGGCAAGAGACCAGAACCCCCTTCATCACGACGATCTCAACCGCGATCCCATCTCCGGCGCACCCGGCGCGCATCCCGTGGGTACCGGCGTCGGTGCCACCGGTGGTGCCGTGGCCGGCGCCGCCGTCGGTGCGGTCGGCGGCCCTGTGGGCGCAGCGGCCGGCCTCGTGGTCGGTGCAGTCGTCGGCGGGCTCGGCGGCAAGGCCGTGGCCGAGCGCGTGAACCCGACCGCCGAACATGCGTACTGGGAAGGCGCCTACGACCGCGAGTCTTACTACGAGACCGGGCGCACCTACGACGACTACGGGCCGGCCTACGAGCTGGGCTGGTCCAGCCGCGCTTCTGCGGTCGATGAATTCGCCGCCGTCGAGCCTTCGCTCGCACGCGAGTGGGAAGCACGCCGCGGCAACTCGTCGCTCGACTGGGAGCGCGCCCGCCCGGCCTCGCACGCGGCCTGGGAGCGCGCCGACCGCCTCTACTTCAACGAGGAAGACACCGCGATTCCCGAAGGCGATCCGCTGTCGAACGACGATGTGGTCGACGTGTTGAACGACCTCCTCGAAAACACCCGCGACGGCGAATACGGCTTCCGCACCTGCGCGGAAGAAGTGGAAACCGGCCGCCTGAAGGAGGTGTTCGCGTCGCGCGCGGCGCAATGCCAGGCGGCGGCGAGCCAGCTGGTGGAACTCGTCATCAGCTACGGCGGCAAGCCTGCAGAAGGCGGCACGGCCACCGGCGCGATGCATCGCGGCTGGGTCCACGTGAAGGGCGCCCTGGGTGCGAACAGCGAGCTGTCCATCCTCGAAGAATGCGAACGCGGTGAAGACGCGGCAGTGGCCCGCTATCGGAAGGCCCTGAAGCAGGCATTGCCCGCGGGCGTGCGCCAGGTCCTGCAGACGCAGGCGCAAGGCGCGCAGCGCAACCACGACCAGATCCGCGACCTGCGCAATGCAGCGCGCGCGGCCAAGGCAAGCGACTGACCTGGGAACGCTTGAATCCCGCATGGAACCGCGGCCCTCGGGCCGCGGTTTTTTCGTTTCAGAGTTGGACCGAGAGCACCGACGCCAGGTGTTCCATCGCCTTCTCGTGCAGAGGGCGGTTCTTCCAAGCTTCGAGCGTGACCCGCCTGGACTGCTTCAGGTCGGCCTCGAACTGCACGGTCTCCGCGGCAGCGAAGGCTTCGTCGTAGATGTTGAGGTTGGCCTCGTCGTTCAGGCGGAACGAGCGGTTGTCGAAGTTGGTCGACCCCACGGACACCAGCAGCCCGTCGACCATGAAGACCTTGCAATGGAACATCGTCGGCTGGTATTCGCTGATCTCGGCGCCGGCTTCCAGCAGCGGGCCCCACGCGGCACGAGAGGCGGCGCGCACGGTCTGCGAATCGATGATCGGCCCGGGCGTGATGATCCGCAGGCGCACACCGCGCTGCATGGCGGCGACCAGTGCGCCGACGGTCAGGTCGTCCGGCACGAAATAGGCGCTGGAGAGGTCGATGGTCTTCGTGGCCGCCGCGATCGACAGCAGGTACATGAGGTGCATGCTCTCGCTGCCGCCCGAAGGCGAGCTGCTGAACACCTGCGCGCGGCCGTCGCCTGCGGCGGGCAGCGGTGGAAAGTAGCGTTCGCCGTGCAGCACGTCGCCCGACACCTTGACCCAGTTGTCCATGAACACCGCCTGCATCTGCGCGACCACCGGCCCCTCGACCTTGTAGTGCGAATCGCGCCAGTGCTGCGGGTCCTGCCCGTTGCCGGTCCATTCGGGCGCGATGCCCACGCCACCGGTGAACCCGACACGCCCGTCCACCACCAGGAGCTTGCGGTGGGTGCGGTTGTTCATGCGGCCGATGTCGTACCAGGTCGGCTTGTGGAAACGCCGGATCTGCACGCCGGCCGATTCCATTTCCTTGATGAAATCGTCGTCCACCTTGGCGCTGCCGACCCAGTCGAGCAGCACGTGCACCGGAACGCCGGCCCGCGCGCGCTCCGACAACGCATCGGCGAACTCGCGGCCGATGTCGCCCGACCAGTAGATGTAGGTCTCGAAGGTGATGCTTTGCTTCGCGGCGCGGATTGCTTCGAGCATCGGCGGGAAGATCCGGTCGCCGTTGTAGAGCGCCTCGAAGCGGTTGCCCCCGGTGATGGGCGGGCCGAGCAGCACGCCCAGGGCGCGCTGGTATTGCGCATCGTGCAGCGCGTATTCGCGGCGCACCTGTTCGTCGAGCTTTTTCTCGCTGCCGCCGAGGTTCACCACCAGCAGCGTGGCGGCGACGGTCAGGACGAAAGTCCAGACAATCGCCTTGAAGGTCTTGCGGTGCCTCACGCTGAAAGAACGCGCGGCATGCTCAATCGATCAACTGCGTCTTGATGGCGTAGTAGGTGAGGTCGCTGTTCGTGGAGAGGTTCATCTTCTCCATGAGACGCGTGCGGTAGGTGCTGATCGTCTTGACCGACAGCGACAGCGCCTCGCCGATGCTGCCCACCGATTCGCCCTTGGCGAGCTTGAGGAACACCTGGAACTCGCGCTCCGACAGGTGCTTGTGCGGCGGCTCGCTGTCCTTGCGCTCCAGCTGGCCTGCCAGCAGCTCGGCCACCGAGGCCGAGATGTAGCGGCGACCGAGCGCCACGGTGCGGATGGCGTTGGCGATTTCCTCGGGCGCGCATTCCTTGTTGAGGTAGCCCGACGCGCCTTGGCGGATCAGGTTGACTGCGTAGTGCTCTTCCGGATAGCCGCTCAGGATGAGCACGCCCAGCTGCGGCGCCTTGGCGCGCACCATGGCCAACGCGTCGATGCCGCTTTGCCCGGGCATGGACAGGTCCATCACCAGCACGTCCATCTCGGTGGTGCGCACCATGTCGATGGCCTCGCGGCCGGTGCCGGCTTCGCCGACCACACGGAAATCCACGAAGGTAGAGAAGAAAGCCTTCAGGCCTGAGCGAACGACCGCGTGGTCGTCGACGATGCCGATCTTGATCATGAGGGGCGCTCCTTTCCGCGTGGATGAAATTGAAAGATGGCCGCGCACTTCGCGGCGACAGGAACAATGCCACAGCGGCGCGGCATTCCCCATCGGCACATGCAGGTCGCGCTCTTGTCCTGCACGGCGACGCCGTCGTGTCCGCCAAGAAGACGCGGCAAGCTACCGATTCGTGGCGCCGCGCCTACAGTGCATGCCCCGCCGCGCCGACATGGCGGCCACCGGCGGCGCGAAAACATGCCGGCTTTCATCCCACCCAACGAAGGCCGGACCATGCCGACGAACACCCCGATCGAGCCCATGCTCGCGAAGATCGCCGAGGCCGTGCCGCCCGAAGGCGACTTCCTCTACGAACCCAAGTGGGATGGCTTTCGGGCGATCGTCTTTCGCGATGCGTCGGGTGTACGCATCCAGAGCCGCGACCTCAAGCCGCTGGACCGCTACTTTCCCGAACTGAACGCGGCGCTGCTCGCAGGCCTTCCGGCCCGCTGCGTGCTGGACGGCGAGATCGTCATCGTCGGAGCGGCCGGGCTCGATTTCGATGCGCTGCTGCAGCGCGTGCATCCGGCCGCGTCCCGCATCGAGCGGCTGGCGCGGGAGACCCCCGCCTCGTTCGTGGCCTTCGACCTGCTGGCGCTCGAGGGGCGCGACCTGCAGCGCCGCAGCCAGGGCGAGCGGCGGATGCTGCTGGAGGCCTTGATGGCCGACGTCGATCCGCCGATCCACCTCACGCCGATGACCGAAAGCCGGGCGGTCGCCCTGCAGTGGCTGGACCGCTTCGAGGGCGCGGGCCTGGACGGCGTCGTCGCCAAGCGGGCCGACGGCGCGTACCTGCCGGGCGAGCGCGCCATGCTCAAGGTGAAGCACGTGCGCACGGCCGATTGCGTGCTGGCCGGGTTGCGGTGGCACAAGTCGGGCACGTCGGACGATCGCGTGGTGGGTTCGCTGCTGCTCGGGCTCCACGACGCGCAGGGCGTGTTGCAGCACGTGGGCGCAACCTCGTCGTTCGACATGGCCACGCGCCGCGCGCTGGCACGCGAACTGGCGCCGCTCATGCGCAATGCCGGCCGCGGGCATCCGTGGATCGGCGCCGACGATGCGGCCACCGCCGCGCTGCAGGCGCGCCAGCGCGCACCGGGCGGACGGACCCGGTGGAATTCGGGCAAGGATCTCTCGTGGGTGCCGTTGCGCCCGGAACGCGTGTGCGAGGTGCGCTACGACCACCTGCAGGGCGACCGCTTCCGCCACGGCGCGGTGTTCGTGCGCTGGCGGCCCGACAAGCCGCCGGCCGCCTGTACCTACGCGCAGTGCGAGGTCACGCCGCCCTATGAACTCGCACGGGTGTTCGCCGGCGAACGCAAAGGCCGGTCCTGAAGCGAAGCGCCGCGGCGCTCAGCTCACGCCGAGAACGATCGCACCCGATTCGATGAACCGGTCGAACTCGATCTTCGGAATGGCGGCGGTCAGCGGCTGACCATCGTCGATCCAGGTCAGCACGGCGCTGTCGCCCTCCACGATGACCTGGCACTCGCCTTCGCGAATCTCCAGCAACGGGCCGTCGCCGGCTCGGAACTCGACGGGCGCGACGATGCGCGCGCTGATCTGGGTGGGGTTGGATGACATGGCGCCGATGTTTGCAACCGGCGGCCCGCCAGCGCGTGGGACGGCACCGCATGCGAAGCGAGGGCAATGACCTCAAAGGGCAGGCACCCCTCGCATCGAAACCCCCCTTCGATGCCGTGCTCGATCGCCGGGACGAGAGCCGGGCGATTCGGCCCATTGAGCTCCGACAGCCTCTTCGCTACGGCGTCCTACAAAAACGCACGGCTCGCCGCTCTAGGTTGAAGTCCCCTCGAACCCAACCGGACACCACACACATGGCCAAGCAACCCCGAGCCAGCACGGCACCTTCCGCCGCGCTCGACGCCGCCCGCTCCGCGGCACGCAACACCGACAGCGGCCCCGCCCACCCGGCGCCCGCCGCGGCGGGCAAGGGCGACATCCCCGCACAGAAGGCGATCGACACGCAGGCGCTCGCCGCCGCGATGCCCGCCAATACGAACAAGCCGCTGGAGCACACGCCGGAGGCGCCCGTCGGCCTGAGCGCCAAGCCGCCGTCGCGCCTGCCCACCGGCAGCACCCTCTCGGAAGCCAACGTGTCCGACAAGACCGGCTCGGTCGCGCCCGAAGGCACCAACGCCACCGTCGGCACGCTGGACCGCGTGCGCGTCGATTCCGGTGGCCAGCGCCTCACCACCAACCAGGGCGTGCCGATAGCGGACAACCAGAACTCGCTCAAGGCAGGTGCACGCGGCCCGGTGCTGCTGGAAGACTTCATCCTGCGCGAAAAGATCACGCATTTCGACCACGAGCGCATTCCGGAGCGCATCGTGCACGCGCGAGGCTCGGGCGCCCACGGCTTCTTCGAGTGCTACGAGCCGCTGACGAAGCACACCCGGGCCGCGCCGTTCCAGGAAGCCGGCAAGGTCACGCCCGTGTTCGTTCGCTTCTCGACGGTGGCTGGCGAGCGCGGCTCCAAGGACACCGCGCGCGACGTGCGCGGCTTCGCCGTCAAGTTCTACACCGACGAAGGCAACTGGGACCTGGTGGGCAACAACATGCCCGTGTTCTTCATCCAGGACGCGATGAAGTTCCCCGACCTGGTGCATGCGGTCAAGCCCGAACCGCACCATGGCATGCCGCAGGCCGCTTCGGCGCACGACACCTTCTGGGATTTCGTCTCGCTCATGCCCGAATCCACCCACATGCTGATGTGGCAGATGAGCGACCGCGCCATTCCGCGCAGCTACCGGATGATGCAGGGCTTCGGCGTGCACACCTTCCGGCTGGTGAACGAGGCGGGCGAGTCGGTGCTGGTCAAGTTCCACTGGCAGCCCAAGCTCGGCACGCATTCGCTGGTGTGGGATGAGGCGGTGAAGATCTCCGGCGCCGACCCCGACTACCACCGCCGCGACCTGTGGGAGGCCATCGACGCCGGCGAATACCCCGAGTGGGAACTGGGCCTGCAGATCTTCACCGAGGAGCAGGCCGAGCAGTTCAGCTTCGACATCCTCGACGCCACCAAGATCATTCCCGAGGAGCTGGTGCCGGTGCAGATCGTCGGGCGCATGGTGCTGAACCGCAACCCCGACAACTTCTTCGCCGAGACCGAGCAGGTCGCGTTCTGCACGGCGCACGTGGTGCCGGGCATCGACTTCACCAACGATCCGCTGCTCGCGGGGCGCATCCACTCCTACGTCGATACGCAGATCACGCGCCTGGGCGGCCCCAACTTCCACGAGTTGCCCATCAACGCGCCCATCGCGCGGGTGCACAACAACCAGCGGGACGGCATGCACCGCCAGGCCATCCATCGCGGGCGGGTCGCCTACGAACCCAACTCGCTGGCGGGCGGCTGCCCGTTCCAGGCCGGTGCGGCGCAGGGTTTCGCGAGCGTCGCCAAGCGCCTCGATGCCAAGGAGAGCAGCGACAAGATGCGCGTGAAGCCCGAGAAGTTCGCGGACCACTACACGCAGGCCACGCTCTTCTTCCAGAGCCAGACGCCTGAGGAGCAGGCGCACATCGCGGCCGCCTTCCGGTTCGAGCTCTCGAAGGTCACGGTGCCGGCGGTACGCGAGCGCGTGGTGGCGAGCCTGCTGAATGCCTCGCCCGACCTCGCGGCCAAGGTGGCGCAAGGGCTCGGCATGGAGCTGCCTGCGCCGCTGCCCAAGGCGCTGGAGACGCCCGCGACGCCCGAGGTCGACAAGTCGCCCGCGCTTTCGCTGCTGGCCCGCCCCGGTGACGGCGGCATCCGCACGCGCAAGATCGCGATCCTCGTGGCCGACGGCGCCGAAGGCGGCTCCATCGGCAAGCTGGTCACCGCGCTGGTGCAGGCGGGGGCGGTGCCGCGGCTGGTCGGCCCGCGCCTGGGTACCTACACCGCGGCGGACGGCGACAAGCTCGAAGCCGATGCCAGCATGGAAAACAGCCCGGGCTTCCTCTTCGACGCGCTGGTGCTGCCGGACGGCCTCGCGGCGGTGGAGGCGCTCGCCGCCGACGGCCACTCGATGGAGTTCGTGAAGGACCAGTACCGCCACTGCAAGACCATCCTCGCGCTCGGCGCGGCGCAGGCATTGCTGACCGAGGCCGGCATTCCGATGAGCTTGCCCGACGGTTCGGACGACCCGGGCCTGATCCTCGCGGACGCGGCGCATGCCGACACCGCCACGGTCGACTTCATCGCCGCGGTGGGCATGCATCGCCATCCGGCGCGCGACACCGATCCGCCGCGGGTGTAAGTGGAGCGGGGTGCCGTGGAGAACCCGCCGCCGCTGAAGGGCCTCGACGGCCTGGGCCCGCCCGCCGAGGGGCAGGCGGCACCGCCCGAGGAGGGGCGGGGCTTCTGGCGCAAGCTGGGCCCGGGCCTCATCACCGGGGCGGCCGACGACGACCCGAGCGGCATCGCCACGTACACCCAGGCCGGCGCCAAGTTCGGGTACGGCCTGGGCTGGACGCTGCTGGTGACCTACCCGCTGATGGTCGGCATCCAGCTCGCGAGCGCGCGCATCGGGCGGACCACCGGGCGCGGGCTGACCTCGGCCTTCGCGAAGCTCTGGCCGCGGCCGGTGGTGGCGGCCGCGGTGCTGATGCTGCTGGTTGCCAACATCGTCAATCTCGCGGCCGACCTCGGCGCGATGGCGGAGGTCACGCGGCTGGCCATCGGCGGGCCCGAGGCGCTGTACGCGCTGGCCTTCGGCGCGGTCTCGCTGGGGCTGCAGGCCTGGCTGCCGTACCGGCGCTATGTGCGCGTCCTGAAGTGGCTGACGCTTTCGCTGCTCGCCTACGTGGGCGTGGCCATGGTCGCGCACGTGGACTGGAAGGCGGCGCTCTCGGGCGCGGTGCTGCCGCACGTGACCTGGAATGCCGAGACGGTGAAGATGGTCGTCGCGATCCTCGGAACGACCATCAGCCCGTACCTTTTCTTCTGGCAGGCCGCGCAGGAGGTCGAGGAGATCGAGCGCGTCGAGAAAGACCAGCCGCTCCACAAGGCGCCGCACCAGGCGCCCGCGCAGCTGCGGCGGCTGGGCTTCGACACCTGGCTGGGCATGGGCTTTTCCAACGCGATCGCATTCTTCATGATCGTCGCCGCGGCCGCCACGCTGCATGCGGGGGGCCAGCTGGATGTCGAATCGACCGCGCAGGCCGCCGAGGCGCTGCGGCCGGTGGCGGGCGATGCGGCCTTCGTGCTGTTCGCGCTCGGCATCCTGGGCACGGGAATGCTGGCGCTGCCGGTGCTCGCGGGCTCCGCCGCGTACGCGTGCGCCGAATTCCTGAAGGTGCGCCGCGGGCTGGAGAAACCCGTCGGCGCGGCGCCGGCGTTCTACGCCATCCTTGCCGCGGCCATGGTGTGCGCGATGGCCATCAGCCTGATCGGCATCGACCCCATGAAGGCGCTGGTGTGGGCGGCGGTGATCAATTCGCTCATGTCGGTGCCCATCATGGTGGGCGTGATGCTCGCGGCCGGGAGCCGCAGGCTCATGGGCGATCTTCGGTTGCCGTTGGGGTGGCGCGTGCTGGGCTGGGCAGCGACGGCCGCGATGGCGGTGGCGTCGGTTGCCTTCGTCGTGACGAGCTTCGCCTCGTAGCGGTGCCGCCGGTACCGCGGCGCGGGACTGCTCCCACGCACAGGCGCAACGCCATCCGACCGCTCGCCTGAAGAACCGGACCACCATCGCCCGACGCCTTCCTTTTTCGAGGAGGGGTCCACATCGCCAGGAGCGCACCATGACCGCCAAGCAAGAGAAAGAACAGAAGCCGTTTCCCTTTCCCACATCGGAGAACCACGGCAAGCCTGCCGACCACGGAAAACCTGTCGAGCAGCCCGCCAGCGAGGACGCGCTGGACAGTGGCGTCGAAGAGTCCTTTCCCGCCAGCGACCCGGTGTCGGTGACCGTCACCAAGGTGAAGCTGCCTTCGGCGGAGAAGGAGAAAGAAGAGCAGAAGGAAGGCGAGGCGCAAAGGCGCTGACCGCCGAGGTGCCCACTGCCGATCGCCACCGGCCACGGCAATGAAGGTGAAGGCGGCCCTCTACCCCCGGCCGGCAGCATCGGCGTCGCCCGCGCCGTCGGCGCTCGCGCAATTGCGCAGCCTCTTGAACGGGCCCGCGCAAGGCTCACAGCGCGCTGCTGGTGTCGTCAATGAGGGAGATGACGCTCGGAGCCAGGGCGAACGCGACGATCACGAAACCGGTGTCCACGGGTTCGGCCTGAGCCGTCGGACGCCACCCGACAACAAACGGCACCCGCCAACGCCGGAGGGAGGCAACCCATGGATTCGCTCTCGGAACTCTTTCGCCTGGAGATGCTGCCTTGGCACATGGTGCTGCGCGGCACGGTGGTCTATTGGTTCCTGCTGCTGGTGTTTCGCTTCCTCTTGCGGCGCGATGTCGGCTCGCTCGGCGTGGCCGACTTGCTGTTCGTCGTGCTGGTCGCCGATGCCTCGAGCAACGCGATGCAGGGCGAATACAAGACCATCGGCGACGGGCTGGTGCTCATCTCCACGCTGGTGGCCTGGAACTACCTGCTCGACTGGGGCAGCTACCACTCGCCGCTGGTGTCGCGCTTGATCGAACCGCCTCCCGAGCCCTTGGTCAAGCACGGGCGCATCGTCCAGCGGACGCTGCGCCGCCAACTCATCACGGTCGACGAACTGATGTCCAAGCTTCGGGAGAAGGGCATCGCCGAACTCTCCGACGTGCGACTCGTGATGCTGGAGAGCGACGGCGAACTCAGCGTGCGCAAGTACAAGACATGAACCAGGGAGGCGGTACGGGTTGTGTAGGACGCTTCCTGCATGAACATGCGCCGAATTCCAGTGGGCTTCCTGCGCTTGCGCGCCTTCAATGCTTGCCGCGAAAGCACCCCAACAAGGAGACACGGCAATGGATTTCGAGGGTATTTATTGTTTCGATACCGCGTCGGTGCGCGTTGCCGTCTATCCCGACGGGCCGCAGGGCGCACGGATCGTGGCGCAGATTTCGGAAGACACCCTTCACGACGGCTTCGGCACGCGCGAGGTCGGACAGCGCCTGCTGGATGTCTGCAGGAACAACTTCCATGCGATCGAACCCGCGGTGGTCGCGCGTTACCGGGCCAATCCGCGGCAGCCCGTCGTCACGCTCACGCTCGGCGACTTCGCGATGCATCGGGGTGCACGGTTCGCGGCCCGCGAGGGCGACGCGCTCGCCGCCTGAAGCTCGATAGAACTCAGCCAGAAGTTCGCCTGGGTCGCCCCGTATTTTCGGGAGGCCGTTTCATCCTTGGCCCGTGCGTTGCGCGATACGGGCAACTCTCCGACACGGCGAGGAGACACCTACCGTAGCTGCCATGCCCGTCACTCCTTCAGATTGGTGACAGCCATGCGGAGGCCAGAGTCGTTCCTTGAACAACCGTTCCGCGGGCCCCCCATCAAGGAACGCCGTGCCGCTGAACCATTCATCGCTGGACGATCGAGACGCTTACCTGTTCCGTGAAGGAACGCACTCCCGCCTGTACGACGTGCTCGGGTGCCACCCCGCCAATGCCGGAGACGGCGGCGGCGCGCACTTTGCCGTGTGGGCGCCCAACGCCGAATCGGTTTCGGTGGTCGGGGACTGGAACTACTGGTCGGGCGACGCCGACCCGCTGCAGCCCAGCCCCGACGGCACCGGCATCTGGCGCGGACATGTGCCGAATGCCGCCATCGGCCAGGCCTACAAGTACCGCATCCGCTCGCGCCACGGCGGCTACACCGTCGACAAGGCCGACCCGGTCGCCTTCGCCGCCGAGCCGCCGCCCGCCACCGCCTCGCGCATCTGCGAACTCTCGTACGAATGGGGCGATGCGGACTGGATGGCCAACCGCGGACCGCACAACGCGCTCGATGCGCCGCAGTCGGTCTACGAGGTTCACCTGGGGTCGTGGCGCCGCAAGGACGGCCAGTTCCTCGGCTACCGCGAACTCGCGCACCAGCTGGCCGAGTACGTGACGAAGATGGGCTTCACGCACGTGGAGCTCATGCCGGTCACCGAGCACCCGTTCTACGGCTCGTGGGGCTACCAGACCACCGGCTACTTCGCGCCGACCTCGCGCTTCGGCTCGCCGCAGGACTTCATGTACCTGGTCGATCACCTGCACCAGCAGGGCATCGGCGTGCTGCTGGACTGGGTGCCTTCGCACTTTCCGACCGACGAGCACGGCCTGGGCTACTTCGACGGCACGCACCTGTACGAGCACGCCGATCCGCGCCAGGGCTTCCACCCCGAGTGGAGCTCGAGCATCTTCAACTACGGCCGCGCGGAAGTGCGCAGCTTCCTGGTGTCGTCGGGGCTGTTCTGGCTCAACCTCTATCACCTGGACGGCCTGCGGGTGGATGCGGTCGCCTCGATGCTGTACCTGGACTACGCGCGCAAGCACGGCGAATGGATTCCCAACCGCCACGGCGGCCGCGAGAACCTGGAAGCGATCGACTTCCTGCAGACGCTGAACCGCGCCGTCTACCGCGAGCACCCCGACACCGTCACCGTGGCCGAGGAATCGACCGCCTGGCCGCGCGTCTCGCGGCCCACCGACATGGACGGTCTGGGCTTCGGCGAGAAATGGAACATGGGCTGGATGCACGACGCGCTCGCCTACATGAAGGAGGACCCGGTCAACCGGAAGTACCACCACCACAAGCTGACCTTCTCGCTCGTGTATGCCTTCAACGAGAACTTCGTGTTGCCGCTCTCGCACGACGAAGTGGTGCACGGCAAGGGCTCGCTCATCAACAAGATGCCGGGTGACGCGTGGCAGCAGTTCGCGAACCTGCGGGCGCTGTACGGTTTCATGTGGGCGCACCCGGGAAAGAAGCTGCTCTTCATGGGCGGCGAGTTCGGCCAGCGCCGCGAATGGACGCACGACGGCGAGCTCGAATGGTGGGTGTGCGAGCAGGAAGGGCACGGCGGCCTGCAGCGCCTGGTGGCCCAGCTCAATCGCGTGTACCGCGGCGCGCCGGCGCTCCACCAGCTGGACTTCTCGTCCTCGGGCTTCGAGTGGGTCACCGCCGACGACGAGGCGATGAGCGTCTTTGCATTCCTGCGCAAGGCCGGCGACGGCAGTCCGCCGTTGCTCGTCGTGAGCAACATGACCCCGGTGCCGCGCACCAACTACCTGCTCGGCGTGCCGTTGGGTGGCCACTGGCGCGAGGTAATCAACACCGACGCCGCCGAGTTCGGCGGCTCGGGCTGGGGCAATTTCGGGGGCGTCGAGGCGGCGCCCGTGCGTTCCCACGGACACAGGCAATCGGTGTGCATCACCTTGCCTCCCTTGTCCACGCTGATCCTGGAGCACCGGCCCTGATGAAGAACATTTTCTCGACGAAGACCCCATCCGCCGCGGCAACCGATGTCGCACCGAGCGCCGATATCCAGCAGGCCGACGGCGCCGTCCGCGCGGTCATCGACGCGGTGTTTCCGTGCGTGGACAACGGCCGCTTTCCCGTCAAGTGCGTGGCCGGTGAGCGGGTCGCCGTGCGCGCGCATTGCTTCACCGACGGGCACGACGTGCTTCGCGTGCAGCTGTGCTGGCGCGCGCAAGACCAGAAGGAATTCCGCGAAGTACCGATGAAGCCGCTGGGCAACGACGTGTGGGAGGCCGCGTTCCCCCCGCCGTCGCTCGGGCGCTACCTGTACACCGCGGTGGCCTGGGTGGACCCGTTCGAATCTTGGCGCCACGAGCTCACGCGGCGCGTCGATCCGGATGACGTGCGCATTGCCGCGCAAGTGGGCGCGCTGGAAATCGCCGCGGCCGCCGGGCGCGCCGAGGGTGCCGACCGCAGCGCGCTGCAGCGCTGGGCCACCGAACTCGATGCCGGCGCGGCCAACCCCGCGTCCGATGTCGCTTCGCTCAAGGCACTGGCGCTGGACGACGAATATGCCGAGCTCGCGCGCCGCCACCCGGACCGCCGCCATGCGGTGCGCCACCCGGTCGAACTGCCGCTGGTGGCCGACCGCGAGCGTGCGCGCTTCAGCACCTGGTACGAGCTCTTTCCGCGCTCCACCGGCGAGCCGGGCGTGCACGGCACTTTGAGGGACGTGGAGGCGCGCCTGCCGGCCATCGCCGCGATGGGCTTCGACGTGCTGTATTTCCCGCCGATCCATCCGGTCGGTCGCATGCAGCGCAAGGGCCCGAACAACGCGCTGCAAGCCGGCCCCGAGGACGTGGGCAGCCCCTGGGCCATCGGCGCGGCGGAGGGTGGGCACAAGTCGATCCTGCCGGCGCTGGGCACCTCGGACGACTTTCGGCACCTGCTCGCACGCGCCGCCGAACACGGCCTGGAGATCGCGCTGGACATCGCCTTCCAGTGCGCGCCCGACCACCCCTACGTGAAGGCGCATCCCGACTGGTTTCGCTGGCGCCCCGACGGCACTGTGCAATACGCCGAGAACCCGCCCAAGAAGTACCAAGACATCTATCCGTTCAACTTCGAATGCGAAGACTGGCGCGGCCTCTGGGCCGAACTCAAGAGCGTGTTCGACCACTGGATTGGGGAGGGCGTGCGCATCTTCCGCGTCGACAACCCGCACACCAAGGCCTTCCCGTTCTGGGAATGGGTCATCGGCGAAATCAAGCGCGAGCACCCCGACACCATCTTCCTGGCCGAGGCGTTCACCCGGCCGAAGGTGATGCACCGGCTCGCGAAGCTGGGCTTCTCGCAGTCGTACACCTACTTCACCTGGCGAAACACCAAGGAAGAGCTGCAGGAGTACTTCACCGAGCTTTCCAGCGGCCCCGGCGCGGACTACTTTCGCCCCAACGCGTGGCCCAACACGCCCGACATCCTGCACGAGCAGCTGCAGACCGGGGAGCCGTCCGTCTACATGTCGCGGCTCGTGCTGGCCGCCACGCTCGCTGCCAACTACGGCATCTACGGCCCGGCCTACGAGCTGCGCGAACACCTGCCGCGCGGCCCCGCGAGCGAGGAGTACCTCGATTCCGAGAAGTACCAGCTGCGCCACTGGAACCATGACGACCCCGCGAGCCTTTCGCCCTTCATCGCGCGGGTAAACCGCATCCGCCGCGAGAACCCGGCGCTGCAGTGGGACCGGGGCCTTCGCTTCCTGCACGTGGACAACGACCAGCTGCTGGCCTATGCCAAGGAATCGCCCGACGGCGACAACGTGATCGTCACCGTGGTCAACCTCGATCCGCACAACCCGCAGTGGGGCTGGGTCGGGCTGGAGCCCGGGAGCGTGGGCGTGAAGGACGGGCGTGCGTTCCAGATGCACGACCTCCTGAGCGACCAGCGCTTCGTGTGGCAGGGCGACTGGCACTACGTGCGCCTGGACCCCCACAGCGTGCCGGCGCACATCTTCGTGGTCCGGCGCCGCCATGGCGACGAACGCGACTTCGACTATTTCCTATAACAAAGAAGGTGATTCGCCCATGAACGCACCCGTCTCCCATATCGCGCTTGAAACCGTCGAGATCGACAACAGCGACGATCCGCTGTGGTACCGCGATGCGGTGATCTACCAGCTCAACGTCAAGGCCTTCTTCGACTCCAACAACGACGGCATGGGCGACTTCCAGGGCGTCACGGCCAAGCTCGACTACGTCAAGGAGTTGGGCGTCAACACCATCTGGCTGATGCCGTTCTATCCGTCGCCGCTGCGTGACGACGGCTACGACATCTCCGAGTACGAAGACGTGCACCCGCAGTACGGCACGCTGGACGACTTCCGCGAAATGCTGGCCGAGGCGCACAAGCGCGGGCTGCGCGTGATCACCGAGCTGGTCATCAACCACACCTCGAACGAGCATCCGTGGTTCAAGGCCGCGCGCCTGGCGCCGCCCGGCTCGCCCGAGCGCGACTTCTACGTATGGAGCGACACCGACCAGATCTACCAGGGCACGCGGATCATCTTCACAGACACCGAAACGTCGAACTGGACCTGGGACCCGGTCGCCAAGCAGTACTTCTGGCACCGCTTCTTCAGCCACCAGCCGGACCTGAACTTCGACAACCCGGCGGTGATGGAAGCCATCCTGAAGACGATGAAGTTCTGGCTCGACATGGGCGTGGACGGCTTCCGGCTCGATGCCATTCCCTACCTGGTGGAGCGCGACGGCACCAGCAACGAGAACCTGCCCGAGACGCACGCGGTGATCAAGCGGCTGCGCGCGGAAATCGACGCGCAGTACAAGAACCGCTTCCTGCTGGCCGAGGCCAACATGTGGCCCGAGGACGTGCGGGAGTACTTCGGCGACGGCGACGAGTGCCACATGGCGTATCACTTCCCGCTGATGCCGCGCATGTACATGGCCATCGCGCAGGAAGACCGGCACCCGATCGTGGAGATCATGGCGCAGACCCCCGACATTCCCGAGGGCTGCCAGTGGGCGATTTTCCTGCGCAACCACGACGAGCTCACGCTGGAGATGGTGACCAGCAAGGAGCGCGACTACATGTACACCATGTACGCGGCCGACATGCGCGCGCGCATCAACCTGGGCATCCGCCGGCGCCTGGCGCCGCTGATGGAGAACGACCTGGACCGCGTCAAGCTCATGAACGGCATGCTGCTCTCGATGCCGGGCTCGCCCATCATCTATTACGGCGACGAGATCGGCATGGGCGACAACGTGTTCGTGGGCGACCGCAACGGCGTGCGCACGCCGATGCAATGGAGCCCCGACCGCAACGCCGGCTTCTCGCGCGCCGACCCGCAGCGCCTGTACCTGCAGCCCATCATGGACCCGATGTTCGGCTACGAGGCGCTCAACGTGGAAACGCAGGCGCGCGACAGCAGCTCGCTCCTGAACTGGACCAAGCGCATGCTCGCCGTGCGCAAGACCAGCCATGCCTTCGGGCGCGGCAAGCGCCGCTTCCTGAAACCGGGCAACCGCAAGATCCTGGCGTACCTGAGCGAGCACGACGGCGATGTGATCCTGACGGTGTTCAACCTCTCGCGCGCCGCGCAGCCGGTGGAGCTGGACCTGTCGGAGTTCAAGGGCTTCGTGCCGATCGAGATGCTGGGCCGCGCACCGTTTCCGCCCATCGGCGAGCTGCCGTACCTGCTCACGCTGTCTTCGTACGGCTTCTACTGGTTCAAGCTCACGGCCGAGGCCGATGCGCCCAGCTGGCACGAGCAGGGCGTGGCGCTGCAGGAGTGGCCCACGCTCGTTCTCTTCGACGGCTGGACCAGCTTCTTCCGCGAACGCGTGATGCCCTGGCGCATCGGCATGTCCGAGCGCATGCGCACCCAGTTCGAGACGGAAACGCTGCCGCGCCACATCGAGATCCAGCGCTGGTATGCCTCCAAGGGCACGGCCATCCGGCGCGCGCGGCTGGTCGACCACGCGGTGTGGGAGGCGAACGGCCAGAGCTGGCTCCTGCCGCTGCTCGACCTGGAAGGCCCGCCTGGCGGCGCGACCTACTTCATGCCGCTCGCGCTCGCCTGGGAAGAGCGCGACGAAGAGCGCATGGCCGGGGTGGCGCAGGCCGCCATCGCCCGCATCCGCCAGCAGGCGCAGGTGGGCCTCATGGGCGATGCGTTCTACGACGAGGCCTTCTGCCGCGAACTGGTGCGCACCATCGAGAAGGGCGCCGAGTTGCCCACTGCCAGTGGCAGGCTCGTCTTCAAGCCGACGGCCGCGTTTGCGGAAATGTCGGTCGACATCGACGCGCTTCTCGTCGGCCGCCCGAGCGGCGTGAGCAGCAACACGGTGGTCACGCTGAACGAAACGCTGTTCCTCAAGGGCTACCGCCATGTGCGCGAGGGCATCAATCCCGAGCTGGAGATGGGCCGCTTCCTGACCGAGGTGGCGCGCTACCCGAACTGCGTGCCGGTGCTCGGCGCGCTCGAGTACATGACCAACGACGGCCGCACGATGACGCTCGCGATGGTGCAGAGCTACATGGCCAACCAGGGCGACGGGTGGGACTACACGCTGGGTTACCTCGAACGGTTCCTTCGCGACGCGGCCACCACCGACGCCGCGGCGACGCCCGACAGCGCCGAGGTGGCGGCGGTGCACGGCGGCTTCCTCGCGCTCATGGCCACGCTGGGCCGGCGCACGGCCGAGCTGCACCATGCGCTGGCAGCGCGCACCGGCGCCGCGGCGTTCGATCCCGAGCCGCTGGCGGCCGCCGACTTCGCGAGCTTCAAGACGCACGCGGCCAACGACGCCACGGCCACGCTCGCGCTGCTGCGCGAGCGCATCGAGCTGCTGCCGGCCGCCGCGCAGGCCGATGCCCGCACGCTGCTCGCCGCGGCCGACGCGCTGCAGGCCGGCATCGCGGCGCGCCACCCGGTCGAGGGCGCGGGCGTCAAGACGCGCTACCACGGCGACTTCCACCTGGGCCAGGTGCTGGTGAAGGACAACGACTTCGTCATCATCGACTTCGAGGGCGAGCCCGCGCGCACCTTCGAGGAGCGCCGCACCAAGAGCTCGCCGCTGCGCGACGTGGCGGGCATGCTGCGCTCGTTCAACTACGCGCGCTGGTCGGCGCTGCGCCGGGTGGCGCAGAGCACCGACGAGGCCGAGCGGCTCGCCGCCCCGGCCATCGCCTGGGAGCGGGCCACGCGCGACGCATTCCTGGCCGGCTACGGCGACGCGGTCGATACCGAGCTGCTCGCGCTCTTCGAGCTGGAGAAGGCGCTCTACGAGCTGCGCTACGAGCTCAACAACCGCACCGACTGGGCGCAGGTGCCGCTGCATGGCGTGCTCGCGCTCATCCAGCCGGCCCGCACCTGACGCCACCGACGCAACCTTCAACGCAAGAGACACACCATGGAAAATTTCGGTATTCACCTGGAGCCGCTGCGCGCCATCCTCTACCAGGTCGGCGCGTTCATCCCGCGTCTCCTGATCGGGGTGGTGGTGGTCGTCGTCGGCTGGCTCATCGCCAAGGCGGCCCGCTTCGCCGTGACCAAGGCGCTGCGCGCCATCAACTTCAATGTGCTCACCGAGCGCGCGGGGCTGGACAACTTCCTGCGGCAAGGGGGACTTGCGGGCGACACCAGCAGCCTGTTCGGCATCCTCACCTATTGGCTGGTGATCCTGGCCTCGCTCCTCATCGCCTTCAACGGCATGGGCCTGAGCTACATCGCGGACCTTCTGGGCCGCATCGTCTGGTTCGTGCCGAACGTGTTCGTGGCGCTGCTGGTGCTGGCCTTCGGCTCGTACTTCGCGCGCTTCGTGGGCGAGGCGGTGGCCAGCTATTTCCGCGGCGTGAAGATGCATGACGCGGTGGCCTTCGGCAAGGTCGCGCAGTACGCGGTGATGGCCTTCGTCATCCTGATCGCGCTCGACCAGATCAAGGTGGGCGGCGACATCATTCGCGAGAGCTTCCTCGTGATCCTGGCGGGCGTGGTTTTTGCGTTGGCCCTGGCATTCGGCCTGGCGGGCAAGGACTGGGCAAAAGCACAGATCGAGCGCTGGTGGCCCAAGCAGATCAAGGACGCCAAGGACGCGAAGACGCCGACGCCCGGCGTCACCCCGGTGGGCACGCCCACGCGATTCGACAACGACCGGCCACCGCGCTGAAACGCACATCTTTCTTCTCTCTCTCTCTCTCTCTCTCTCTTGAATCCGGCCACCTGAATGACACGAAAAACCAATCCAACGATCACGGCTGTCTGGCCCGGCCGGCCTTACCCGCGCGGCGCCACCTGGGACGGGGAGGGTGTCAACTTCGCACTGTTCTCGCAGCACTCCGACAAGGTGGAGCTGTGCCTCTTCGACGACCGCGGCCGCCAGGAACTGCAGCGCATTCCGATGCGCGAGCGCACCGACGGCGTGTGGCACTGCTACCTGCCCGAGGCGCGCCCGGGCCAGGCCTACGGCTATCGGGTGCACGGCCCCTACAAGCCTGAAGAGGGCCATCGCTTCAACCCCCACAAGCTCCTGCTGGACCCGTACGCCAAGGACCTGGTGGGAGATCTGCGCTGGGGCGACGCGCTCTACGGCTACACCGTCGGCAGCAAGCGCGAAGACCTGTCGTTCGACCGCCGCGACAGCGCGCCGCTCATGCCCAAGGGCCGCGTGCTGGAGACCGCCTTCACCTGGGGCGACGACCGCCGCCCCTCGGTGCCCTGGCAGGACATGGTGATCTACGAGATGCACGTGCGCGGCTTCACCATGACGCACCCCGACGTGCCGCCCGAGCTGCGCGGCACCTACGCCGCGCTCGGCTGCGCGCCGGTGGTCGATTACCTCAAGCGCCTGGGCGTGACCACGGTCGAGCTCTTGCCCGTGCACAGCTTCCTGAACGACCGCCACCTGGCCGAGAAGGGCCTGCAGAACTACTGGGGCTACAACACCTTCGGCTACTTTGCCCCCGAGATGCGCTACAGCGCCTCGGGCAAGGTGAAGGAATTCAAGACCATGGTCAAGACGCTGCACTCCGCGGGCATCGAGGTGATCCTGGACGTGGTCTACAACCACACCTGCGAGGGCAACCAGCTCGGGCCGACGCTCTCGATGCGCGGCGTGGACAACGCCTCGTACTACATCGTCAATGCCGACAACCGGCGCTACTACGACGACTTCACCGGCTGCGGCAACACGGTGAACCTGGAGCATCCGCACGCGCTGCAACTGGTGATGGACTCGCTGCGCTACTGGGCCGAGGAGATGCACGTGGACGGCTTCCGCTTCGACCTGGCCTCGGCGCTCGCGCGCGAATCGGGCAAGGTCGAGAACCTGGGCGGCTTCTTCGATGCGATCCGGCAGGACCCGACGCTGAACCGCGTCAAGCTCATCGCCGAGCCCTGGGACCTGGGCCACGGCGGCTACCAGGTGGGCAACTTCCCGCTCGGCTGGGCCGAGTGGAACGACCAGTACCGCGACGGCCTGCGCGGCTTCTGGAAGGGCGACGGCGGGCTCATCGGCGAGGTGGCCAAGCGCGTCACCGGCTCCGAAGACCTGTACGGCTGGTCGGGCAAGCGGCCGAGCGCCAGCATCAACTTCATCACCGCGCACGACGGCTTCACGCTGCACGACCTGGTCTCCTACAACGACAAGCACAACGAGGCCAACGGCGAGGACAACCGCGACGGCAACAGCCACAACGTGTCGTGGAACTGCGGCGTCGAGGGGCCGACCGACGACCCCGAGGTGGTCACGCTGCGGGAGCGCCAGAAGCGCAACCTGCTGGCCACGCTGCTGCTGTCGCAGGGCGTGCCGATGCTGCTCGCGGGCGACGAGCGCGGCCACACGCAGCAGGGCAACAACAACGTCTACTGCCAGGACAATGCGCTCGGGTGGCTCGACTGGACCCCGACGCCCGAGCGCCTCGCGCTCGCGACCTTCGTCGAACGCGTGGTGGCGCTGCGCCGCGCGCACCCGTCGTTCCGGCGCCGCACCTTCTTCGCGGGCAAGCCGGCCGAAGGCGAGACGGTCACCGACGTGCACTGGCTCAAGCCCGACGGCGCCGAGATGCAGCCGGACGACTGGAACGACACCAACGCCCGCTGCATCGCCATGTACATCCCCGGTGGCGGCATCGCCGACCGCGGGCCACGCGGCGAGGTGCAGCACGACGACGACTTCCTGGTGCTCATGAACGCCCACCACGACGAGATCTCCTTCACGCTGCCGCCCATGCCGCACGGCGCATGGCGCCTGCTGGTGGACACCGCGAGCAATTCGCCGCCGCCGACCACCGAGGACGCCGCGTCGCTCGCGCCGGCGTGGGGCGAGGCGGCCTATCCGCTGCAATGCCGCTCGCTCGTGGTGATGAGCCGGCCGGACGTGCGGCCATGAGCCGCCGTGCCGCTCCCAGGGCGAATGCCGCATTGCGAAGCACGGAGGTGATCCGATGACCGTTCATTCACATCGCATGCCTTTCGGCGCCACGGTGCAGGCCGAAGGCGTGGACTTCGCGCTCTGGGCACCGTCCGCGGAAACCATCGAACTCGAACACCGATCTGCCTCCAGGCCGATGACGCGCGACGGCGGCTGGCATCGCCTGACCGTGCCCGGCGCCAAGCCCGGCGACAGCTACAGCTACCGGCTCCCCGACGGCACGCGCGTGCCCGACCCGGCCTCGCGCTACAACCCCGACGACGTGCACGGCCCGAGCGTGGTGACGGACCCCGGGGGCTTCGCGTGGACCGACGACGCCTGGCGCGGCCGGCCGTGGGAAGAGGCGGTGGTCTACGAGCTGCACATCGGCACCTTCACCGAAGAAGGCAGCTTCAACGCCGCGCGCGAGCGCCTGGGCGACCTGGCCGAACTCGGCATCACCGCCGTCGAGATCATGCCGCTCGCGGACTTTCCGGGGCGGCGCAATTGGGGCTACGACGGCGTGCTGCAGTTCGCACCCGATGCCTCGTACGGCACGCCCGACGAGCTGAAGGCGCTGGTGGACAAGGCCCATTCGCTCGGGCTGATGGTGTTGCTGGACGTGGTCTACAACCACTTCGGTCCGGAAGGCAACTACCTGCACGCGTACTGCCCCGAGTTCTTCAACGCGGGGCACCGCACGCCCTGGGGTTCGGCGATCAACTTCGACGGGCCGGGCTCCCGCACGGTTCGCGATTTCTTCATCCACAACACGCTCTACTGGATCGAGGAGTTCCGCTTCGACGGCCTGCGCATGGACGCGATCCACGCCATCCACGACGAGACGCGGCCGCACATCGTGCGCGAGATCCGCGAGGCGATCGACGCCGGCCCGGCGCGCGAGCGCCACGTGCACCTGGTGCTGGAGAACGACACCAACCAGGCCTCGATGCTGATGCGCGACGGCCGCGGCCTGCCGGTGGCCGGCACAGCGCAATGGAACGACGACCTGCACCACGCGGTGCACGTGCTGGCCACCGGCGAGCGCGACGGCTACTACGCCGACTATGCCGACGACCCGGTGTGCCGTTTCGCGCTGGCGCTGGCCGAGGGCTTCATCTACCAGGGCCAGCCTTCCGCATTCCGCCAGGGCGAGGCGCGCGGCGAACCGAGCACGCGGCTGCCGCCGCAGGCCTTCGTGTCGTTCCTGCAGACGCACGACCAGGTCGGCAACCGCGCGTTCGGCGAGCGCATCCACGCGCTGGGCGATCCCGTGCTGGTGCGCGCGGCCATGGCCTGCCTGCTGCTGTCGCCGCAAGTGCCGATGCTCTTCATGGGCGACGAGTTCGCGGCCTCCACGCCGTTCCAGTACTTCTGCGACTTCGGGCCGGACCTCGCATCCGCGGTGTCCGAGGGACGGCGCTCGGAGTTCGGCGGGTTCGCGGCCTTCAAGGACGAAGCGGCCCGTGCGCGCATTCCCGACCCGAATGCCGAGGCGACCTTCCTCGCATCGAAGCTGCGCTGGCGCGAGCGCGGCACGCGTGCGCATTTTTCGCGGCTCAGCGAGGTGCAGCAACTGCTGGCCCTGCGACACCGCTACATCGTGCCCAGGCTCGCCGGAATGGCGGGTGCGGGCATCTACCGCTGCGAGAACGACATGCTCCGTGTGCAATGGGACCTGGAACCCGAGGCCGAGGGTGCGCCGCCGATGCGCCTCCACATGCTGGCCCACTTCGGCGCCGAACCGGCACCGGGTGTCGAGATGCCGCCCGGCGAGGCGATCTACAGCGATGGCGTGCAGGCGCACGACGGCGCGCAGCAACTGGCGCGCGGCGCGGTGTACGTGACGCTGGAGGCCGTGCATGGTGAATGAGGCAGGCCACGTCACCGGCGACCTGGGACGACTCTGCGAGCACTACGGCATCGCGACCGGCTACTTCGACGCGTTCGGCGTGCGGCAGGAGGCGTCGGCACAAAGCCTGATCGCCTTGCTGGCGGAGTTCGGCGTGCGCCTTGAAAACGTGTCCGATGCGGGCCAGGCGCTCGATGCGGCACGCCGCGCGCAGCGCGCCGAGTCGCTGCCGCCGGTGCTGGTGGTGCAGGCCGGCGCCGCCGCCTGGTCGGTGCCGCTGCGGCTGCCGCGCTCGATGCGGCGCGTGCGTTGGCAACTGAGCGACGAGCAGGGGCGGGAGCAGGCGGGCGATATCGATGTCGATGCGCTGGCCGAAACCGGCCACGCGGAACACGATGGGCTCGCGCTCAGCGAGCGCACCTTGCCGATGTCGCAGGCGCTCGAAGCCGGCTACCACCGGCTGCACGTCGAAGGCCTGCGCGGCGAGACGCTCGTGCTCGCGACGCCGGGCCGTTGCTACCGGCCACCGGCGGTGCGCGACGGCGGGCGTGTCTGGGGCACCGCGGTGCAGCTGTACAGCCTGCGATCGCCGCGCAACTGGGGCATCGGCGACTTCAGCGACCTGGAAGAGCTTGCCGTGCAGATGGCCGCGCAGGGCGCGGACCTCATCGGCCTCAACCCGCTGCACGCGCTGTTCGCGAGCACGCCGCTGCACACCAGCCCGTACAGCCCGTCGTCGCGCCAGCAGCTCGACGTGCTCTACATCGACGTGGAGGCGGTGGAAGGCTTCGGCGAATGCACGCCGGCCGTCGAGCGCGTGCGTTCTCCCGATTTCCAGGCGCGGCTCGCGGGCTTGCGCGCCACGCCGCTGGTGGACTACACCGGCGTCGCCGCCGCCAAGCTCGAGGTGCTGGCGATGCTGTTCGACGACTTCCGCGCACGGCACCTGCCGCCGGAATCCGCGCCCGACGACACCGGCCGCGAGTTCCAGGCTTTCGTGGCGGAGCGCGGCGAGGCGCTGCGCCAGCACGCGCTGTTCGAAACCCTGCAGGCCCACTTTCTCGCCACCGAAGGCGGTGCGTGGGACTGGCACGCCTGGCCCGATGCCTACCGCGACCCCGATTCCGCCGAGGTGACGGCCTTCGCGATCGCCAACGCGGAGCGCGTGCAGTTCCACCAGTTCCTGCAATGGCTGGCGAGCCGCCAGCTGGCACGCGCCGCGGCGCGCTGCCATGCGCTCGGCATGGGCGTGGGCCTTTATGTGGACCTGGCCGTGTCGGTCGAACGCGCGGGCTCCGACGTGTGGGGCGCGCAGCAGGTCTTTTCTCAGGGCGCAAGCGTCGGCGCGCCGCCGGACGAGTTCAACCCCGCCGGCCAGCGCTGGGGCCTGCCGCCGATGCGGCCGGACCGCCTGCGCGCGGACGGCTACCGCTTCTTCACCGAGACGCTGCGCGCCAGCATGCGCGGCGCGGGCGCTTTGCGCATCGACCATGTGATGGGCCTCATGCGCCTCTTCTGGATTCCGCCGGGCCGCGACGCGACCGAAGGCGCCTACGTCTATTACCCGCTGGACGAGATGCTCGCCATCGTGGCGATCGAAAGCCACCGGCACCGCTGCATGGTGGTGGGCGAAGACCTCGGCACGGTCGAGGACGCGGTGCGCGATGCACTTGCCAAGGCCGATGTGCTGTCGTACCGGCTGCTGTATTTCGAGAAGCAGCACGACGGCCGCTTCCAGCCGCCCGGCGCGTATCCGTCGGCCGCGCTGGTGGCGATCAGCACGCACGACCTCGCGACCTTCGCGGGCTGGTGGACTGCCAACGACCTGCGCGAG
This sequence comes from Variovorax paradoxus, assembly GCF_000834655.1. Lineage (GTDB taxonomy): Bacteria > Pseudomonadota > Gammaproteobacteria > Burkholderiales > Burkholderiaceae_C > Variovorax > Variovorax paradoxus_F. Next base: position 64,486 of record NZ_JXQQ01000065.1, on the reverse strand, counting down.
CGCCTCGCGCTGGAGCTGTTCCCGGATCCGGCCATCTTCGACAAGCAGCTTTCGGACCGGATGCAGGAGCGCATCGCGCTGATGCAGGCCTTGCAGCAGGCCGGCCTGGTGTCCCGCCAGGAGGTGGCCGACGCGGCCGGGCTTGCGCTGCCGTCCGCCCGCATCGTCGAGGCGGTGCATGCCTTCCTGGCCGCCGCGCCCTCGGCGCTGATGATGGTGCAGCTCGAAGACGTGGCCGGGGTGGTGGCGCAGGCCAACATGCCCGGCACGGTCGAGCAGCACCCCAACTGGCGCCGCAAGCTGCCCGAGGCAATCGCGGCACTGGCGGCCGGCGAGCGCATGCGCAGCATCGGCGAGGCCTTGCGCACGGCGCGGCCACGTCCGGTGGCAGCCGCCGAAGGAAGCTCCCCCGCCGGTCTGCAGACCCGCGTGCCGCGCGCCACCTACCGGCTGCAGTTTCACAAGGACTTCGGCTTCGACGACGCGATCCGCGTGCTGCCGTACCTGGCCAGGCTCGGCGTGAGCCACGTGTATTGCTCGCCGATCCAGCGCGCCCGCGCGGGCAGCATGCACGGCTACGACGTGGTCGCGCATGCGGAGGTCAACCCCGAAATCGGCGGCGAGGAGGGCTTTGCGCGCTTCATCGCGGCGCTCAAGGACCACGGCCTCGGCCAGCTGCTGGACATGGTGCCCAACCACATGGGCGTGTTCGGCGCCGACAACGCCTGGTGGATGGACGTGCTCGAAAACGGCCCGGCCTCCCGCTACGCGCAGCACTTCGACATCGATTGGCAGCCGCTGAACGTCGAGCTCACCGGCAAGGTGCTGCTGCCCGTGCTGGGCGTTCACTACGGCGAGGCGCTGGAAAGCGGCGAGCTGGTGCTGCACTTCGAGCACGAAAGCGGCAGCTTCGCCATCCGCTATTTCGACCACCGGTTCCCGCTGGCCCCCGAGAGCTATCCGGTGGTGCTCGGGCGCGCCCTGGCGCGCCTGGGGAGCGGCGAGGGCGGGGATGCTTCGGAGCGCCTCGCGAGCCTGTGTACCGCGTTCGCGCGGCTGCCCGGGCGCGATGCGCCGTCGCCCGGCGAACTGGCCGAGCGCGTGCGCGACAAGGAACTGCTCAAGGCCCGGCTCGCACGCCTGGCGCAGCAGCATCCCTCGGTCGCGCAGGCGCTCGTGGCCTCGGTGGCGGAACTGAACCTCGCCCAGCCCGAGGCCCGCGATGCGCTGCACCGGCTCGTCGAGGCGCAGGCCTACCGGCTCGCGCACTGGCGGGTGGCGGCGGACGAGATCAACTACCGCCGCTTCTTCGACATCAACGACCTCGCGGCCGTGCGCATGGAGCGCGACGAGGTGTTCGAGGCCACGCAGTCGTTCGCGCTCGACCTCGCGGCGGCCGGCCTGGTGGATGGCCTGCGTATCGACCATCCGGACGGGCTCTACGACCCGGCGGACTACTTCCGCCAGCTCCAGGAAGGCTATGCGCGCCGCGCCGGCCTCGTGCTGCCCACGCACGACGTCGACGGACGGCCGGCGCGCCCGCTGTACGTGGTCGCCGAGAAGATCGCCGGCGCACACGAGGAAGTGCCCGACAGCTGGCATGTGCACGGCACCACCGGCTACCGCTTCGCGAACGTGGCCAACGGCGTGCTGGTCGACACCACCGCCGAGGCCGGCGTGGTGCATGCGTGGCAGCGCTTCACCGGCGAGATGGACGACTTCGCCTCGATCTGCCGCGCGGGCCGGCGCGAGGTGATGCGCAACGCGCTGTCGTCGGAACTGAACGTGCTCTCCAGCGAATTGCTGCGCATCGCCAGGGCCGACCGCAGCACGCGCGACTACACGCTCAATGCGCTGCGGCGCGCGCTGGCCGATGTCGGCGCGTGCATGCCGGTCTACCGCACCTACATCGTGGACGGGCCTTCGGAACAGGACACGCGATTCATCGACGAAGCCGTGAACGAAGCCGCGCGGCAGAGCGGCGATGCCGACCGGTCGGTCTTCGACTTCGTGCGCAGCGCGCTGCGCGGCGAGGCCGTCGCCTCCGCACCGCCGGCGCTGGGCGAGCGGGTGCGCCGCTTCGCGCTGCGCTTCCAGCAGTTCAGCGCGCCGGTGGCGGCCAAGGGTGTGGAAGACACGGCCTTCTACCGCTACTTTCCGCTGAGCGCGCTCAACGAGGTGGGCGGCGAGCCCGACCTGTTCGGCATCGAGGTGGAGGAATTCCACGCGCTGAGCGCCGACCGCGCGCTGCGCTGGCCGCACACGATGCTGGCCACCTCGACGCACGACAACAAGCGCTCGGAGGACGTGCGCAACCGCATCGACGTGCTCTCGGAGATGCCCAACGAATGGATGCTGGCGCTGACGCGCTGGCACGGCCTGTGCCGCGGCGCACGCAAGAAGCTCGTGGGCGGCGAGGCGCCCTCGCGCATCGACGAATACCTGCTGTACCAGACGCTGCTGGGTACCTTGCCGCTGGGCGGGCTCGACGCCGGAACGGCGCCCGGGTTTGCCGACCGCATCTGGCAATACATGCAGAAGGCCGCGCGCGAATCCAAGCTGCGCACGCGCTGGACGCAACCCGATGCCGAGTACGAAGCCGCGCTGGAAGGCTTCGTGCGCGAACTGCTGATCCCCACCGAAAACGACGAGCATGCCGGTGAGGGCGCCTGCCTGCCCGGCATCCAGCGGCTGGCCGACCGGCTGGCGTGGTTCGGCGCGTGGAACAGCCTCACGCTCACGCTGCTGAAATACGGCTCGCCCGGCGTGCCCGACCTGTACCAGGGCAGCGAGCTCATCGAGCTGAGCCTGGTCGATCCGGACAACCGGCGCCCGGTGGACTATGCGCTGCGGCAGCAGCGGCTCGATGCGCTCCATGCGATGGCCGACGAAGGCGGCCTCGCCGCGCGCGTCGGCGCGATGGCTGCGGCGCCGCACGATGGCCAGGCGAAGCTCTGGTTCATCTGGCGTCTGCTGTCGTTGCGGCGCGCGCAGCCGCTGCTGTTCCGCGAAGGCAGCTACGAGCCGTTGGCGGTCGAAGGCCCGCTGGCCAAGCATGTCGTGGCGTTCGCGCGCCGGCATGAAGGCCGGGTGCTGGTGATCGTCGCGGCGCGGCTGTTCGTCGGACTCTCTGGTCACGGTGCGGATGAAGAGGCCACGCCGGCGCTGCCGGATGCGGCCCGATGGAACGGCACTACGGTGCAGCTGCCGGCCGACCTCGGCGCTGCCGCGCTCGACAACCTGCTGACCGGCGAAACGGTGAATGCCGCTGCCGGCACGGTGCGCCTGGCAGACGCCTTCCGCCACATGCCGTGGGCGGCGCTGGTCGTCGGCACATCGCCGTGATCAGGCGAGGACGACCGGCACCAGCTGCACCGTGAGCGCGCCGATGAGGCCCTGCGCGGTGACGCAGTGCCACATCAGCGCGGTGTTGTCGAGCGTGGCTCGCGCCGCGGGCTGCAGCCTGCCGGTCCAGGAGCGTGCCAGCAGGTAGCCACCCATGAGCATCAGCACGGCGACGTGGAAGGCCTGGTAGCCGAGCAGCATGCCGACGCTCGCGCTCCAGGCCTGGTCGCGCGGATCCAGGCCGGCCTTCCAGTGGCCCGTGAGTTCGAGCCCGAGCGCGCAGGCGGCGCAAAGCATGGCGAAGGCCGTGAGCAGCCGCACGGCGCCTTGGCCTTCTTTCGGCGGCTGCCTGAGCGTCCGCACGGCCACCGCCATGCCGGCGGAGCCCGCGAGCAGCAACAGCATCGACGCAAGCGGCCAGCGCAGCGGCGGAAGGGCCGCGCCGGGCGGCGGGCAGACCTCGGCCGCCATCGACAGGTGGATGTGCGCGAACAGGAAGGACACGAAGATCGTCATGTCGACCGCGATCAGCACGATCACCGCCCACCACGAATGCGAGGCCCGCCCCGTGGCGCCCACCGGCAGCCGCACGCCGTGGCCCACGTTGGCGGTCGTGGTTGGCGGCGGCTGGTCTGAAGCCCAGAGCCAGCGCAGGATGGCGACGATCGCCAGCAGCCCGCAAGCGAACGCGAGCACCGCCTGCGACGCGGTCAGGAGCAGGAAGAACCCCGCGGTGCCCACGGCCGCCACCAGCGGCCACCAGCCGTCGGTCGGCAGCCTCAGCAGGTGCATCGGCCGCGCGTCGCGCATGCTGGTGACCAGCGTCTCGCGTCCGCCGAAGACGGTGCCCGGCAGCCAGTGCCGGCCGGCCTCGACCTGTTGCGGCAGGTCGGGCTCGCGCCACAGCGGGTAGAGCGAATCGACCTCCGGGATGCTGCGCACGCCGTAGTCGCGCGCGGGCAGCCATTCGAGCGTGCCCGCGCCCCAGGGGTTGCCGTGGTCCTTGTCGGGACGGCGCAGGGTGCGGATTGCGTCGATGAAGAACAGCAGCACGCCCGCCGCGAGCACGAAGGCGCCCACGGTCGAGGCCATGTTGAGCCCGTTCCAGCCGAGGTCGCCCGGGTAGGTGTAGATGCGGCGCGGCATGCCCATGAGCCCCGCGATGTGCATCGGAAAGAACGCGAGATTGAAGCCGCCGAACATCAGCCCGAACACCCAGCGGCCCCAGCGCTCCGAGAGCCGGTGCCCGTTGAACACCGGCGCCCAGTAGTAGAAGCCCGCGAACACCGGGAACACCATGCCGCCGATCAGCACGTAGTGCAGGTGGGCGACGATGAAGTAGCTGTCGTGCGCCTGCCAGTCGAAGGGCAGCACCGCCACCATCACGCCGGTGAGCCCGCCCAGCACGAAGATGAAATGAAAGCCCAGCAGGAACAGCGTGGGCGCATCGAAGGTGACGCGGCCGCGCCAGAACGTGGCGATCCACGCGAACACCTGCATGCCGCTCGGAATGGCCACCATGAAGCTGGCCGCCGACACCACCAGCATCGAGACGTTGCCCAGCCCCGTGGTGAACATGTGGTGCGCCCACAGCAGGAAGCTCACCGCGCCCACGCCGACGAGCGCCAGCACCACCGCGCGGTGGCCCACGAGCGGCGTGCGCGCGAGCGTTGCCACCATCACCGAGACCATGCCGGCCGCGGGCAGGAAGATGATGTAGACCTCCGGATGCCCGAAGAACCAGAACAGGTGCTGCCACAGCACCGGGTCGCCGCCGCGCGCGGGAATGAAGAACGGCCAGTCGAAGGCGCGCTCCATCTCGAGCAGCGTGGTGGCCGCGATCACCGCCGGGAACGCGAACACGATCATCAGCGCGCTCACCAGCATCGCCCAGGCGAACACCGGCATGCGCATGAGCGTCATGCCCGGCGCGCGCGTGAAGAGGATGCCGATGATCAGCTCGATGGCCCCCGCGATGGCGGAGATCTCGATGAAGCCGATGCCCAGCAGCCACCAGTCCGCGCCCCGGCCCGGCGAGAACTCGCGGCTCGTGAGCGGCGGGTACATGAACCAGCCGCCGTCGGGCGATTCGCCGAAGAAGATCGTGCAGAAGAACGCCAGGCCGCCGATCGCATAGGCCCAGAACGCATAGGCCGAGAGCCGCGGAAACGGCAGGTCGCGCGCGCCCAACATGCCCGGCAGGAGGTAGACCGCGATGGCCTCGACGATCGGCACCGCGAAGAGAAACATCATCACGGTGCCGTGCATCGTGAAGAGCTGGTTGTACGTCTGCGCGCCGATGAGGTCGTTGCCCGGCACCGCGAGCTGCGCACGCATCATCAGCGCGAGGATGCCGGCCAGCACGAAGAAGAGCATCGCGGTCGCGATGTAGAAGACGCCGATGTGCGTGTTGTTGACCGCCGAGAGCAGGCGCCAGCCGCGCGGCGCGCGCCACGCGCGTTCGAGCGCTTCGCGTTCGCCTTCGGGGCGGTCGGTGGGGTGCATCATTTCAGTTGGCCCAGCCATGCGGCGATGGACTGCAGGGTCGCCGCGTCGATGCGCTCGCCCGACGAAGGCATGCGCGCGCCGGGCTTGAGCTGCTGCGTGTGGGCGACCCAGGCGGCGAGTTGTTCGGGGGTGTTGGGCACCGTGCCCGCGCCCAGGTACAGGCGGCTTCCGACGTGGGTGAGGTCGGGGCCCAGGCGGCTTTCCTCGCTCACGCCGCGCACCGTGTGGCAGGCATTGCAGCGGTTCGCGAGAAAGGCCTCGCGGCCGCGTTCGATGTTGGGGGACGCCGCCCGTGTGGCGGGCCTGGCCTGGGCGGAGAGCCAGGCATCGAAGGCCGCGGGCGCTTCGGCCACCACATGCAGCGCCATGCGCGCATGCTGCTCGCCGCAGTATTCGGCGCACTGCCCGCGGTAGGTGCCGGGGCTGCCGGCCTGCAGCAGCAGGTGCTGCACGCGGCCGGGCAGCATGTCCATCTTGCCGCCGAGCGCGGGCACCCAGAAGCTGTGGATCACGTCCGCGCTGCCGAGGCCGAAGTACACCGGGCGGCCGACGGGGATGCGGATCTCGTTGGCGGTCGCGATCTCCGCGCCGGTGGCCGGGTCGCGGTAGCGCACTTCCCACCACCACATGTGGCCGGTGATGCCGACGATGAGCGCATCCTTGGGCGGCACGGCCCGCCATGTCGGCCGGTGCCACTCGCTGTACGCAAACAGCGCGACCAGCACCACCGCCGGGAAGACGACCCCGCCGCCGATGACCCACAGGCGCGCGTTCAGCGTGCCGGCGTGCCTGCGCGCTGCGAGCGCGAGCAGCGCCATCACGCCCAGGAAGATCAGCGCCGCGCCCGCGACCAGCAGGCCGGTGACGCCGAGCAGCGTGTCGGCGACCGGCCCCGCGGCCTGCAGTGCGGATTGCGAAGGCGCGTTGCTCATTCGAGCGCGAGCAGGTAGGCCGCCATGTCGCGCGCGTCGGCGGGGGACACGCCCATCGCCGGCATCAACGTGCCGGGCACCAGCGATGCGGGCGCGACGATCCATTCGGCCAGCGTGTCCGGCCGGTTCGGCACGCGCCCGGCAATGTAGCTGCGCCGTCCGAAGGCACCGAGCGGCGGGGCGGCCGCGCCCTGTGCGATCGGCACGCCGGGAATGGCGTGGCAGCTGCCGCACTGGTACTGCGCGAGCAGGCGCTGGCCCGCGATGCGTTGCGCCGATGGCGCGCCGCCGTACGGCAGGTCGCGCTCGCCGAGCTCGCAGCCGCTCGCGAAAACCGCGACCAGCAGCGCGGCCGAAACGGGGAGCGCCCTGTGCGGGCGCGCGGCTCGAGGAGCAGCGGCAGTGACGACAGCGGCAGTGGAAGGGCCCATCTGCGGATTCTGCGAGCGTGGACGCGGCCTGCGCCGACACGTGTGCCCTGGTGCGCGTCAGACAATGCCGCCAAATGGGGACGCCCAAGACCATCCTTTGCACCCTCGCGACGCTCGGCCTGGCCGCGGCGGCCGGAGGGGCATGGCTCGTGTGGGGCGGGCTCTACAACGTCTCCGCGACCGAGCAGCACACGCAACCGGTGTATTCGCTCCTGGAAACCGCGATGCGGCAGTCGGTGCGCCTGCGGGCCCGCGGCATCGAGCCGCCGGCACTCGGTGCAGAAGCGCAGGTGGTGCACGGCGCCGCTTGCTACCGCGAGAAGTGCGTGCAGTGCCACGGCGCACCGGGCGTGGCGCAGGGCGACATCGGCAAGAGCATGCAGCCGCTGCCCGGTCCGCTCGTCGATGCGCGCCAGCGCTGGAACGCGCGCGAGCTCTACTGGGTGACGAAGAACGGCATCAAGATGAGCGGCATGCCGGCATGGGAGTACCGCCTCTCCGACCAGGACCTCTGGGCGCTCGTCGCGTTTCTCGAGCGGCTGCCCGACATGACGCCGCAGCAGTACGCACAGGCGAGCGCGCCGATGATGCCGTCAGGGCAGGGCGCACCTGGCGGGCCGGCGTGCGGGCCGGGGCCGCGAGCGGCCGGCGGTGCGCAGGACAGCGTGCGGCGCGGCCAGCGAGCCCTCGCGCAATATGCCTGCAACGCGTGCCACACCATTCCCGGCACCACCGGTTCGTTTCCCCAGGTCGGGCCGCCGCTGGCCGGCATGGCCAGGCGTGCCACGATCGGCGGCAAGCTCGCCAACACGCCCGACAACATGGTGCAGTGGCTGCGTCACACGCGCACCGTCGATCCGCTCACCGCCATGCCCGAGATGGGCGTGACGGAACAGGACGCGCGGGACATCGCGGCGTATCTCGCGACGTTGGACTGACGGGCCTGGCCTTCGCACCGTCCGCGCCGTTGCTGTCTCCTACAGCCGGCCGCGCCGTCAACCGACCTGTTGCGGCGCGCGCCCCCCCAGTCTCGAACTGCGCCGGACATCCGCCCGGCGAAAACCTCAGGAGACATCACCATGAACCGCACGTCCAGCTTGATCGCAGCCCTTGCACTCGGCACCGCCGGCATCGCCTTCGCACAGGGCAACCCGCCCACCACCGCACCCGCGAATCCCGCGACCGCCGCGGGCCAGCAGAACCCCGTGGGCGGACCCATGGGCACCACCGGCACCACCCCGCAGAACAACGCACCGGCTGCCGCGCCGATGCCGCAGAGTTCGGCAGGCACGAGCAGCAGTTCGACCATGTCGAGCGAGCCGCCGATGCGCCAGGCCCGCGCCGACCGGAACTGATCGCGCCCGGCACGCCGACATGAGCCTCGACTCACCGATGCGTAGGCCGGCGACAGGCGCGAGCGCTGCGGGCCGTTGGCTCCGCACGCTCGCTCCCTGCGTCCTTGCCGTTGCGTGGACGACGGGAGCGGCCGCTCAGCCCGACGCACTGCGGCTCGCGAAAGCGGCCGTTGCGGCTGCCGACAACAAGGGCGAGGCTTTCGCGGTGGTCGACAAGAAGAGGGCGCGCGTTTTCATCTTCGATGCACAAGGCCGCCTGCAGGGCGATTCGCCGGTGTTGCTCGGCCTTGCACATGGCGACGATTCGGTGCCGGGCATCGGCGAGCGGAAGATGTCCGATATCAGGCCCGATGAGCGCACGACACCCGCGGGACGCTTCGCAAGCGAGCCGGGGCGCAACCTGCAGGGCGAGGACATCGTGTGGGTCGACTACGACGCCGCTGTCTCCATGCACCGCGTTCGCGCGAACAACAAGTCCGAGCGCCGGCTGGAGCGGCTCGCTTCGCCGGGTGTGGCGGACAACCGCATCTCCTATGGCTGCATCAACGTGCCGGCCAGCTTCTACGACACCCACATCCAGCCTCTGCTCGGGCAGCGCAACGGGGTGGTGTACGTGCTTCCCGAGACCGAGCCGATGCAGGTTCGCTTCAGCTTCCTGGGTCAGCCATAGCACCCGTCGTCGAGCCCGATGCAGACAGGCCGCATGTGCGCATGGGCTTCCGTCGCACCACCACGCTGTCGCGGTTTCTGCCTACATCTGCCGACGGCCGGACGGATCACCTTTCAGCAACCGTTTCCTCGTCCTGAATCTGCTCACCCACCTTGAACCCAGGAGCCCAACCGCATGTCCCTCGCCATTTTCATCGTGGAAGACGAGCCGAACGTGCAGGACAGCCTGAAGGTCGTTCTCGAGGGCTACCTGGAGGCGAAGGTCGTGGGCTCTGCACCCACCGAGGCCGAGGCCATCACGTGGCTGACAGCGAACCAGGGCCGATGGCAGCTTCTCGTGGTGGACCTGTTTCTCGCGCAAGGCAATGGGCTGGGTGTGCTGATGGCGTTGTCCGCGATGGGCCGCAAGGGCGGTGTGGTGGTGGCGTTGACGAATGCGGCCTCCGAGGACAACCGCGCGGAGTGCATCCGGCTCGGCGCGGATGCGGTCTTCGACAAGACTGTGGAAATCAACGAGTTCCTGGCCTTCTGCGCTGCCGGGAAGTGATGTCGTCGGCAACGCTGTCTTCATGACGCCATGAGCAGGCTCAAGCACCTTTTCCAGCTCTGCAAGGATGCGGTCGTGGCATGGGTCGACGACTTCGCGCCGAGCATGGGCGCGGCAATTTCTTACTACACCGCGTTCTCGCTCGCTCCGCTGCTTGTGATCGTGATCGCCGTGGCGGGTGCGCTCTTCGGCGCCGAGGCGGTGCAGGGCCAGATCGCCGCGCAGTTGTCGGGCCTCATCGGACGCGACGGCGCGCTGGCGGTGCAGGGCCTGGTCAAGGCCGCGAGCGAGCCCTCGCGCGGGCTCATCGCGGGCGGCATCAGCGTGGTGGTTCTGGTCGTCGGCGCGACCACGGTGTTTGCCGAACTGCAGAGTGCGCTCGACCGCATCTGGCATGTGCCCGAGCGCGAGAAGCCGAGCGGTGTGTGGGGCATCCTGCGCGCGCGGCTGCTGTCGTTCGGCCTGATCCTCGGGCTGGCCTTCCTGCTGATGGTGTCGCTCGTCGTGAGCGCCGGGCTCGCGGCTGTCGGCAGCTGGAGCACGGGTTTGTTTCCGGGCTTCGAGCTTCTGCTTCAGGGCCTCAATGCAATCGTCTCGCTGGCCATTCTCACGCTGCTGTTCGCGATGATCTTCAAGTTCATGCCGAGCGCGCCGATCGCCTGGCCCGACGTGTGGATCGGCGCCGCGGTGACGGCGGTGCTCTTCGAGGTGGGCAAGGTGCTGATCGGGCTCTACCTGGGCAAGAGCGGCGTCAACGAATCGTTCGCCGCGGCCGGGTCGCTGGTCGTGCTCCTGGCCTGGGTGTACTACGCCGCGCAGATCTTCCTGCTGGGCGCGGAGTTCACGAAGGTGTATGCCAGCGCCCACGGATCGGTGGCGGCGGCCAAGGCCCAGGCGGCCACCGAGGTCGCGGCCGAGCAGGCCAAGGCGGGCACCGAAAGCCCCGCCGTGAAGCAGCAGGAACAGCAGACCGCGCGCCCGGCCGCCAGGGCCTGAAGCTCAGGGCTTGCCGAGCAGGCGCTCGAGCAGTCCCTCGAGCTGATGCGCGTCGATCGGCTTGGTCATGTGGGCGTAGAAGCCGGCCGCGAGACTCGTCTCCCGGTCCGACGCCTGGCCGAACCCGGTAACGGCCACCAGCGTCGGCGGATGGGCGACCTCACGGTGCGCGCGCCGGGCCACTTCCACGCCGCTGAACCCCGGCAGGCCGATGTCCAGCAGCACGATGTCGGGCTGCTCGACCTTGATGGCATCGAGCGCCGAGGGGCCGTCGAAGGCGGTGCGGGTCGCGTAGCCCAGGCTCTCCACGAGCAGGCACATGGTCTCGGCCGCGTCGCGGTTGTCGTCCACCACGAGCACCACCTTGCGGGCCTCGCCGCTTTCGTCCCGCCGCTTCTCCAGCGGTGCGGCGACGCGGGGGAGGCGGATGATGAATTCCGTGCCTTCGCCCGGCACGCCCTTGCTGAAGGCGCTGACGTCGCCGCCGTGCAGCGTCACCAGTTGCTCCACCAGCGTGAGGCCGAGGCCCAGGCCTCCTTGCGGCCGCGAAATCTCCTGCTCGCCCTGCGCGAACAGCATGAAGACGCGCGGCAGCGACGCGGGCGCGATGCCCGGGCCGTTGTCGTTGACGCTGATCTCCGCGTTGCCGCCCGCCGCCCGCAACTGCACCTCGATGCGTCCGCCGTTCGGCGTGAACTTGACGGCGTTGTTCAGCAGGTTGCAGACCACCTGGATCATGCGGGCGCGGTCGCCGGCGATCCACGCATCGGGGGCCGTGCTCTGGAAGACCAGCGCGTGGTGCTTGGCATCGGCGGACGGCTTGACCATTTCCAGCGCCTCGTCGATCACCTCGGCCAGCTTCACCGGCTTGGATTCGAGGTGGATCTTTCCGCTCGTGATGCGCCCGACATCCAGCAGGTCGTCCACCAGCCGCGTGATCTGCTTGAGCTGGCGCGAGATGATGTTGTTCATGCGCGCGAGCGTCTTGCCGTCCACGCCTTCGCCCAGGCGCTCCATGATCGCCACCGCATTGGAAATGGGCGTGAGCGGGTTGCGCAGCTCGTGGCCGAGCATCGCCAGGAAGGTCGTGATGCGGCGGCCTTCGTCTTCCAGCGTGGAGACGCGCCTGCGCTCGGTAAGGTCGCGCGTGACCTTGGCAAACCCGCGGTGGCGGCCCGTTTCGTCGAAGAGGGCCGTGATGATCACGCTGGCCCAGAACCGGCTGCCGTCCTTGCGCACGCGCCAGCCTTCGTCCTCGAAGCGGCCGACCTCGCGCGCGACCCGCAGCTCGGTGTCGGGAAATCCCGTGGCGGCCACCTCGGGCGGATAGAACACCGAGAAGTGCTTGCCGATGATCTCGTGCGCGTCGTAGCCCTTGTTGGCCTTGGCGCCCTTGTTCCAGCTGACGATGTAGCCGCTCGGGTCGAGCATGAAGATCGCATAGTCCTTCACGCCATCGACGATGAGGCGGAAGCGCTCCTCGCTGGCGCGCAGCATGTCGTCGTGTTTCTGGCGCTCCGACAGGTCGCGGGTGATCTTGGAGAAACCGCGCAGCGTGCCGTCGGGACTCGTGAGGCGCGTGATCACCAGGCTCGACCAGAAGCGGGTGCCGTCCTTGCGCAGGCGCCAGCCTTCTTCCTGGAACTGACCGGTGGCGGCCGCGATGTCCAGTTCGTGCTGCGGCCAGTTCTTCTCCAGCAGTTCGGGGGGGTAGAAGATGGAGAAGTGGCGCCCGACCACTTCGTGGGATTCGTAGCCCTGCAGTTGCCTGGCGCCCGCATTCCAGCTGAGCACGATGCCGTTGGGGTCGAGAAAGAAGATCGCGTAGTCGGTGATGGAGTCGATCATCAGCCGGTAGTCGGCATCGACGATCAATCCGAGGTTCAGAGGCGTGCTGAGATCGTGGACCGTTTCTTCGTTCGCGACTGGTTTGCTGCCATCGGCCATTTTTCTCGGATCTCGTTTTGGAAAGCCAGCGCGGCACGCAGCCGCTGTCGACCGAGACGTTATGGCTTTTTGCCTTTTGAAAGTGTCGGACAAGGCCGCGTGCCCCGATGGGGCAAACCTGTCGCTGGAGACCGGGGACGGGCATGACCCCGGTCCACGAGCCTTCTGCTTCGCGGGCGGCAGGCCCGCGAGGCAAGACCTATCGGCTCAACGGATGGCCGATCGTCATCTGGTTCACGCCGGTGATCTGGATCCACGTGCCCGCCAGCGGCTGCTCTTCCAGCCCGGGCTTGGTGTAGTCGCACACCCCGCTCGCGAACACCGTGCGCAGCCTGGCCAGGTCGGCATCGCGCGCGCCGCCGGTCCATCCCGGATTGCGCGCGGCGTAGCCGGCGTAGTCGGCGGCATCGACCGGGCGGAACTGGCACTGCATCGTGCGCGCCGGCAGCGGCTCGCCGGCCTCGAAGCGCGGGAACGACGATGCGGGGTACATCGCGTTGCAGCGCGACGGGGCCGAGCCGGTGCCCACGGTGCCGGCCGGCGACTTGCCGCCGTTGCCGTTGAGGAACACCGAGTTGAAGCCGCCGAAGACCTGCGGCTCGGCAATGAAGTCGTCCGCCGCGCCGGGCGTCGTCGCGCCGAAGCAGCCATCGACCAGCGTCGCCGGCTTGGTCTTCACGACCTTGGCCGCCAGCGGCTCGGCCGACTTGTCGTTGGCCAGTGCGGTGAGCCACTCGTCCATCGCGAAGAAGGCCTTCTGCATCGCGCCGATCGTGCGCCCGGTCTTGGCCGGCCGCGGTGCCTGCACGGGCGTCGCGTGGTTGGCGTTCGGATCGGGGTTGAACGCAGCGACGTTGGCCATGCCGTTCCACATGATGTGGTTGTCGAACTTGCCGGTCGCCGCCGCGATGCGTGCACGCAGGATGTAGTGGAAGAACTTCAGGTGCATGTCGCCCGCGCCGGTGAACTCGTTGTTCAGGCCGTCCAGGTCGAGGATCGCGGTGGTCGCCAGGCCCGCGCCGCCGTACGCGATCATGCCGGTCTGGTAGGCTGCCTTCAGCGCGATGGGGTCGGGCTGCATGCGCGCGGTGCCCAGGTTGCCGTCGGGGTCCTGGCCGCCGATCTTCTCGTTCAGGTGAATGAACTGCGCCATCGTGATCTGCCCGGTGTTCAGCGCGTTCAGGCCGAACTGCACGCCGGCATTGCCCGAGAACGAGCGCGCGAACCCGGTGGCCGGATCGATGCCGAGCACGTTGCGGTTGTGGTCCGCGACGTTGGGGCGAAGGCCCGTGGGGTTGGCGGCCAGCAGGCTCACGGGCGGTGCCGGCAGCACGCCCATCGGTGCGCTCACGACCACGTTGGCGGGGCTGTACTTCTCGCTCGCACCGATGATCGCGTTGAAGACGGAGCTGTTGCCGCTGCCGGCCATCACGTTGTCGCGGTCGCCCTGGTTGGCGGGGCGCAGCACCGAGTCGGTCCGTGCCGCCCAGAAGCTCGCCTGCTGGCGCATGCTGTGGTAGGTCGAGTAGCCCGAGGCGGCGGCGATCTCCGCGTTGGTCCAGGTCGGCAGCGTCGCATCGGCCGCGCGCTTGGCCGCGGTGGCGTTGTCGTAGGTCGGGTCGTAGGGGCTGTTGGGCACCGGCGTGTAGGTGCCGTTCTGCGTGGTGCCGTTCTTCGTGTGGTTCAACTGGTAGTTGTAGAAGAGGCGCCCCTCCATGCTCTGCGGGCCCGCGTTGTCCGGGAAGCCGTTGAGCATCACGATGCCGTCGAGCAGGCCCGGGTAGGTGTCGGCGATCATGCTCTGCTGCATCGCCGAGCCGGAGCTGCCCCAGCCCATCGTGTAGAGCACCGGGCCGTTGGCCTTGATGAAGCGCTCCTTGACCATCATCATGGTTTCGGCCGAGATGATGTGGTTGCAGTTCTGCCCGAAGTAGTTGAGCGTGGAGTTCGCGACCGCGAAGCCCTTGGAGAGCGGCAGGTCGTTGAGCGCATTGAAGTCGCCCGATGCGCCGTTCGCCGAATTCGTGGAGCCGCCTACCGGCCCGAGCGAGCGGCCCTGCACGTACCAGCCGCCGCCGCAGCTCTGGCCGAAGGGATAGACCAGCCGGCCGTTGAAGCCGCCCGGCGGATTCGTCGCGGTGGGGTTCGGGTTGTTGGCCGGATCGCCCAGCACGGCGATCTGGTAGATGCCGCGGTTGATGACGCCGGTTTCCAGCCGCACGATGTAGGGCACCTTCCTGCCGTCGAGCAGCGTCGTCTGCTCGATCATGGCCGGCGGGTTGGCCGGGTCGTACTTCTGCCAGACCGCGGTGCCTGCCTTGGTGGCGTCGTGGTAGACCCAGTCGATGCGGGTGGGCGCGGCGCAGTTCGCATCGGTGTTCGGGCCGGCCGTCAGCGTGGGGCCGCCCGGATAGACGTTGAAGGTGTCGGTCTGGCAGTGGAAGCTGCCTTCCTGCGGCGCATACAGGATCGGGCCCTGGATCGGGTAGGCGGTGAGCTTCAGGCTCCCGCGCACCTTGGACGCGTCGGCGGCGTCGCGCACCTCGATCGTGTTCTCGCCTTGCGCAAGGCCGGTCAGCAGGCCGAGCGATGCATTGCCGCCGGGCGCCTTCTTGAACTGGTCGGTCACGTCCTTGTCGTTGAGCACCACCTTCACGCCGGCAACGGCGCCGCCGTCGGCCGCGGTCAGCTGGATGAGCGTGTCGTCGCCGCTGGTCATCTTCTCGGGGGAGGAGAGGCTTTGCACCGTCACGGCGGGTTTGTCGCCAGGGTTGCCGCCGCCGGGGCCACCACCGCCGCCCCCGCCATTGCCGCCGGGCCACCCGGCCCAGCCGCCGCCACCACCGCCGCTTCCGCCGCAGCCGGCCAGGGCCAATGCGAGCGTGCCGAGCAGCAGCCCCGATGCACGCAGCGGTTGCTGCTTGTTCCTTGTGCCTGTCTTTCTCATCTTCTTGTCTCCGGTGTTGTTGTTCAAAAAAGATCTCATCTCATCGCATCACTTCGCAGCCAGGCCGAGCCTTTCGATCAGCTGCTTGTCCTTGGCATAGGTATCGCGCGCCCATTTCGCGTAGTCGTCGCCGCTGCGGTACCAGGCGTCCTGGTTCAGCTGGTCGAGCAGCTCGATGTGCTTGGGGTCTTCCATCGCCTTGCGGAAGGCGTCGTGCAGGGTCTTGGCGACGGCCGGGTCCATGCCCTTGGGGGCGGCCAGTCCGTAGGGGGAGGTCGACACCACGCCGTAGCCCAGCTCCTGCGCGGTCGGCACGGCGGGCCAGCGCTTGGTGCGCTTCTCGCCGAAGGTGACCAGGAGGCGCATCTGGCCGCCGTCGACGTACTTGTCCCAGCCGCTCGCATCGCTCTGCGCCATGACGTGGCCGCCCAGCAGCGCCTGCTGCAGGTCCGCGTTGCCCTTGAAGGGGATGTGGTTCAGCGTGACCTTGGCGTTCGCCGCCAGCTCCTCCATCAGCAGGTGCGGCGAGGTGCCCACGCCGGTGGAGCCGTAGTCGATCTTGCCGGGGTCCTTGCGGGCGGCCTCGATGTATTCCTTGAAGCTCTTGAAGGGCGAATCGGCGCGCACCGTGAGGCCGAAGGTGTAGCCCGAGACGCCCAGCAGGAAGGTGAAGTCCTTCAGCGGGTCCCATTGCACCTTCTGCATGTGCGGCACGCGCAGCATGCCCATCGGGTACTGGGAGATCGTGTAGCCGTCGGGCTTGGCGGTGAGCGCCATCGTGCCGGGGCCGGTGGTGCCGCCGCCGCCGGGCTTGTTCTCCACGATCACCGGCTGCCCGAGGTTCTTGCTCGCCAGCTCGGCGAGCGCGCGCATGTGCCGGTCGGTCGAGCCGCCGGCGGGCCAGGGGCAGATCAGCGTGATCGGCCGGCTCGGAAAGCTTTGCGCGCGCGCCGGCAGGGCGGCGAGCGTGGCGGCGCCGGCCGCGGCGATGAGCACCGTGCGGCGCGAAGCAGCCGCGGGCGTGGAGGGAAGGGGGCCGAGGGTCATGGAAGAGGTTGTCCTTGGAAGCGGTTGTCGATTCGACGCAAGGACTGATTCCTCGTATTCCGTTCTGCGGAATATGATTTCCAATCCCGACAAAGTCTAGAAGCGGACCTTGCCGCTGTAAACCTCGGTAAGGGATTCTCCGAATCGGTAGAACCCTGAGGCGCAATGCCATCGACTCGGCTCCCGTGTCCCGATATATTCCGCATATCGGAATAAGGAGATTGCATTGGGCAGAAAACGAAACGCCGCGGCCTCGGCCGACGCCGACGACGCGACCCGGGACCCGCGCTTCATCGCCGCACTGGCGCGCGGCATCGAACTGCTGCGCGTGTTCAAGCCGCAGGACCGCTGGCTGAGCCATCGCGAGATCGTGCGGCGCATCGCGTTGCCGCCCGCCACGGTGTCGCGCCTGACCTTCACCCTGACCGCCCTGGGCTACCTGAAGCATCGCGAGGATGTCGGCGAATACGCCCTGAGCCCGGCCGTGCTCGGCCTGGGCTTCTCGATGCTCGGCAACTTTGACATCGCCCGCATCGCCCGCCCCACCATGCAGGCGCTGGCCGACAAGTGCCAGGCGGCCGTGTCGCTGGGTGCGAGGCATGGGCTGGAGATGATCTACGTCGCGCACAGCCGCAGCACCGCGCGGCTGATCCTCGGCCTGGACGTGGGCGCGCGCCTGCCGATCGCGCGCACGTCCATGGGCCGCGCGGTGCTGTGCGGCATGTCGCCAGGCGAGCGCGACATGCTCATGCAACGCATCGCGCAGGCAGAGGGCGACGGCTGGCCCGCGGTGAAGGAGCGGCTCGCGCAGGTGCAGCAGCAGTTCGACACGTGCGGCTTCGTCACGACCGAAGGCGAATGGGACCCGTCGATCTCGGCCGCGGCCGTGCCGGTGGTGGTCGGCGACGGGCGGACCTTGCTCGGTCTCTCGGTCGGCGGCGCCTCGAGCTGGTTGCACAGCCATGCGTTGCGCGAGGAGGTGGGGCCGTTGCTGGTCGAGGCTGCGCGCACGATCGTCTCGGCCATTCATGCGGCGGACTGGAAGGACTGACGGGGCTGCACCGGTTCTGCCTCGATCGCGCCGAGGAGTGGCGCGTTATTCGCGCGTGGCTTCCATGGCCACGCATTGCGGGGCGCATTGCGCAATTCAACCCACGCTGTTTTGCTGGCGCGTTCGCATTCCTGACCGTATCGGCGTTTCGGTCGCTCTTCATCGACCGTGCGCTTCTTGCAATTGGCAACTCATTTGCGACGCCGCGCAAGAGCGGCGGTCCGGGAAACGAGCCGAATTCCCTCTGTAGATCTTTGCGATCCATGCGCTGAATTTCGTTCCGGCGACGAAGTCAGCTTGCGGTCAGTTAATCTGGTTTTGGAAATTTGATTTGGCTGGGAATTTAGCCATTTATTAGCTGGGAATTAGCAAATCAATCGGCGCTCTTTTGACACAAAGATGTCACCCGCTATTTCTACATTTCTCCTCGAAGTGGCGTTTCGTATTCAAACGCACGAGGCCCGGCATTCCCGCGCAGGCCAGTCAAAACCATCCATAACTAACTGCCCCGGATCAACATGATGATTTTCCAGAAACGAGTTTTGCTCTCGTCATTGACGACAGTCGCAGCCTGCGTGCTCGCCGCTTGCGGAGGAGGCAGCGACGGAAACAGCGGCTTCTTCCCGATCATCACGCCGCCCGGCAACACGACCACCAACACCGGCGGCAACACGGGCGGCAACAGCACCACCTTGAGCGGCGTGGTGGCGGCCAGCGGTTTCGTTCCGGGCAGCACCACCGGCAACCCGACCCTCAAGCCCGGCTACTACCAGAAGGCCACGGTCTTCGTCGATGCCAACGGCAACGGCGTGCTCGACAGCGGCGAAGCTTCGGCGGTCACCGACGCCAGCGGCAAGTTCACGCTGACGACCACCGCCACCGGACAGCTGGTGGCCGACATCGGCACCGCCTCGACCAACAGCGCCACCGGCGCGGCCGTGGCCGGCCACCTGATCCTGCGCGCTTCGGCCGCGCAGATCGCCGACCAGGGCACGGGCAAGATCGTCATCAGCCCGCTGTCGAGCGAAGCGCAGCGCCTGGTGGAAGCCAACGGCACCGACTACGCGACCGAAAAGGCCAACCTCGTCGCACGCATGAACGGCCCCGCCTTCAATCTGGGCGATGCCACGTTCACCGATCCGCTGGCGGACGTGAACGGCCTGAGCGGCGCCACCCAGTACGCGGCGCTCTACCAGGACAACGAGCTGACCAACCGCTACACCTACGCGACCGCCAAGCTCGACCGCAAGGACATGTTTCCCGACAACCTGGCCGTCCTCGGTGGCGACCCGCGCCTGGTCGGCCTCTCGGGCGTGACGCTCACCAACTCCGACGGCACCAAGGCCACGCCCACCGTGCCGGCGCAGAAGCAGGCGCCCATCACCTTCGCGCAGGCGCAGCAGGCGGCCTTCAACGTGGAGGGCGTGCCGGCCTACGACAACATCTTCGTGATCATCGAAGAAAACAAGTCCACCGACGTGATCCTGGGCAACTCGCGGGCCGTGAACATCAATCACATCCTGAACAACTACGGCCAGCTGAGCACCTACTACTCGACCGGCAACCCGTCCGAGCCGAACTACACCGCGCTGGGCGGCGGCGACGACTTCGGCATCCGCGACGACAACTGGTTCGGTTGCGGCGCCGTCGGCCCCTACGCGGTCACCGACGTCGCTTTTGCCGGCGGCACCGCCTCCGACGGCCAGCCCTTGCCCGCACAGGACAAGCTCCCGCCGGCGGACAGCGCACACCGCGCCGGCTACAGCGCGGCCAGCACGAGCTGCGGCGACGTCCCGACCGGCGGCACGGTACACAACGTTCCGGGCGCCAACCTCTTCACGCTGATGTCCAGAACGGGCCGCACGATCCGCACCTACAGCGAATCCATGAACCCCGGCCAGGACGTGCGCGCCGACAGCATCGCCGACACCGCCGTGGTCGCCACGTACGACACGAGCCGCCTGAAGGGCGTGACCAACCTCGATGGCTCCGCCATTCCGGCGCTGGTGGGCACACCCAACTTCGCGGTGGTCAACGGCCTGTACAAGGTCAAGCACGGCCCGTCGATCGCCTTCCAGGAAGCGCGCAACCTGCCCGAGTTCGCAGCCACCAACCGCACCATCTTCGGCACGCAATACCAGGAAGCGGACTGGCTCAAGACCGCGGCCTACAAGGTGCCGAGCGGCTGGGTCTACGACCAGTTCAGCAAGGACCTTGCCGCGGGCGACGTGGGCAACATCAACTTCATCGTTCCCGACCAGTGCGACGACATGCACGGCGTGGGCAGCGACACCAGCTGCCAGGGCGGCAACGACGGCCAGGGCCCCAACATCAAGCGTGCCGACATCTACCTGGGCATGACGGTCAAGGCGATCCAGAACTCGGCGCTGTGGAAGAACCCGCACAAGCGCGTGGCGATCGTGGTGATGTTCGACGAAGGCGAGGGCGGCAGCAACGGCTCGTGCTGCGGCTGGAACGCGGGCGGCACGAATTCCGGCGCCGCACCGGTGAACGTGGACGCAAGCGGCAAGGCGACGGCCACCACCCCGCCGCCGAACTACGCCGGCGGCAACTTCGGCCACGGCAATTCGATCTTCGGCATCATGACCAACCAGCAGGACCTGGGCACCGCGAAGAAGAAGGTTGCGGACAGCGACGCCTACAGCCACTTCTCGTTCGTTCGCACGCTGCAGGACATGTTCCAGATCGCCGACCCGGCCGTCGATGCGACGTACCTGAACCGCGCCAAGTACACCGAAGCGTTCATCACGGCCAACATCGCGGCGCTGCCCGAATATGCAGGCAGCGCGGACACGCACTTCGACTCGGTGCGGCCGATCAACCATGCCTACGTGATCCCGGCCAACTACACGCAGAAGCTGTACGCGCCGGACATCGACGGCCAGGTCGACTCCGCCACCGGCCAGCTCGAAGGCCAGATCACCCCGCAAACGGGTCCTGACGCGACCCAAAGCAACGTCTGGGCGACGAAGTAAGCGCAGCAAGGAAGACCGGCCGCGAAGGTCGTCGGGGGGCAAGTCCTGCGGGCCTTGTCCCCCATGCCTTTGCGGCCCGGAGTGTTCCGCACAGCAAGCAATGATGAATCTGAAACTGGTGTCGGACAGGATGGTCCCGCTCGCCATCGCGGGCATGTTCTCGGTAGCGCTCCTGGTCCTGACGGCTTGCGGCGGCAAGGGCGCGGCAACGGGAGCAAGCACCCTGGGCCCGCGCACACCGGCCTTGAGCACCCAGGCGCAGGTCGGGCAGCTGGCCTTCTTCGACAGGAACCTCTCGGGCGCGAGGAACATGTCGTGCGCGAGCTGCCACGATCCGCAATACGCCTACGGGCCGCCGAACAGCATTTCGGTGCAGCTGGGCTCCGACATCACGCAGACCGGCGCGCGTGCCGTGCCCTCGCTGCGCTACAGGGAGTCGACGCCCGCCTTCAGCGACGATGCGCCCAACCCCGACGGCGTGACCTCCAATTCGCCCGGCGGCGGCTTCATGTGGGACGGGCGCGGTGCGACGATGGCGGCGCAGGTCGCGCTGCCGCTGCTCAACCCCGTCGAGATGAACAACACCTCGAAGGAAGCGGTCGTGAAGGCGGTGCGGGACGGCGCCTATGCGGGTCTCTTCAAGCAGGCCTTCGGTGCCAACATCTTCGACAACACCGATGCGGCCTTCGACGCACTGGGCACCGCGATCCAGGCGCTGGAGACCGAAGACCTGAGCTTTCACCCGTACAGCAGCAAGTACGACCTCTATGTGTTCAACAAGATCGGCGGCGTGCTGACGCCGGCCGAGCGGCGCGGCGAGGTGCTGTTCCACAGCACCGGCGTGACCAACTGCTCGGGCTGCCACTACACCGGCGCCAACTTCAACGGCAACACCGGCCTGATGACGGACTTCACCTACCAGGCCCTGGGCGCGCCGCGCAACGACCGGTCGATTCCGAACAACCCGGACCCGATTCCGGCCAACGACGATCCGAAGTACTTCGACATGGGCCTGTGCGGTCCCTTCCGCACCGACCACATGCCCGCGACGCCGGAGACGGCCAACCCCTACTGCGGCATGTTCAAGGTGCCGGTGCTGCGCAACGCGGCGACGCGGGGCGCGTTCTTCCACAACGGCGTGCTCCATTCGCTGGAGCAGGTCGTCAATTTCTACAACACGCGGGACACGAACCCGGAGTACTGGTACCCGGCTCGCGGCGATGGCACCGGCGACGGCACCGGTACGACGAAGGCCAACCCGCCCTGGGCGCTACAGCCCACCGCCGTGCCGGGCGCCACGGTCGACAAGTACAACGACCTGCCGCGCGCGCAGCAAGGCAGCATCGACGAGGAAGTGCCGCTGGGCACCGGCGAGGGCGGCGAGAAGACGCTCGCCAGCGGCACGCGGCCGCGCGCACCCGGCTCCCCGCCGGTCATGACGCCGCAGCAGATCGCCGACCTGGTCTGCTTCCTGGGCACGCTGAGCGACGGCTACCAGCCCTCGACCGCGCCGGCGGCCAGCGGCAGGTGCGTGAAATGAAGAGCCTTGCAAACACCGTGCTTCGGGGCGTCGGCGGCGCCGTGTTCCTGCTGGCGATGCTGGCCACGCTCAACGGCTGCGACAACGAACAGGCGCGCCTTCCGACCCAGGAGAACTTCACCGCGACCACGAACGACTACCTCGCGCAGCGCGGCCATGTGTGCCTGGCCAAGTACGAGTGGCCGATCACGGTGATGGCCGGGTCGCGCAACCCGGATGCGCAGCAGATGCCGGTGCTCGAGAAGCTGGGGCTGGTGAGCGGCAAGGATGTCGCCCTCGCGCCCGGCAGCACCGCCGGTGCCCAGCCGCCGGCATCCACCGTGCCGGCCCGCGAATACGCGCTGACCGACGCGGGGCGCAAGTTCTACCTGAAGGTGCCCATCGTGATCCGCACCACGACAGAGAACGTCACCCATCCGGCCGACTTCTGCGCGGCCACGCTCAGCCTGGACCGCCTGGTCGGCTGGGACCCGCCGCAAACGCGCGATGGCCGCACCGCGACCTCGCTGCTCTTCACCTACCGCATCTCGCCCGAACCCTGGGCCGCGGCGCCCGAGGTGCAGCAGGCCTTTCCGCTGCTGGCGCGGGCCATGCAGCGCGAAGGAACGATGCAGGTGCGCCTGGGCGTGCACCTGACAAGGAGCGGCTGGGTCGCGGACGAACTGGATGCGCACTAGCCGAGACCTTCCGCCGACCGGGCGCGGCATCGCGCCTTTCATTGCCACCCGAAAAATCAACCAGAGCCTTCATGAATCTCCGCTTCATCCGCCCGAGCCGGCGCACCCAGACTTCGATCAAGACCCTGACCGGCATCGCCCTGGTCTGCGTGCTCGCTGCGTGCAGCGCCGCCCGCGATGCCGAGGCGCCCACCGCCGAGAATCTCGCGGCACCGCTGGACGAGTACCTCGCCCAGCGCGGCGACATCTGCCTTGCGATGTTCGACTGGCCCATCGACCTGACCGAAGCCGAGGCCGGTTCCGGTGCGCGCCATGCCGTCCAGTTCCCGGTGATGGAGCAGCTGGGCCTGGTGCACAGCACCATCGTCGCCGTGCCCAAGAGCGCCGAGAACCCGGACGGCGCGGTCAAGCGATTCGAGCTGACCGACGCGGGCCGCAAGTTCTACAAGCCGCATCAGCACGCGGCCAACGGCACCGAACACGCCAACGATCTTTGCGTGGCGCATCTCAAGCGCGAGCAGATCGTCGACGTCAAGGTCGATGCCGCGAACGCGCAGCATCCGCTGGCGGTGGTGAGCTACACCTACCAAATCGACACGGCGCCCTGGATGCAGGAGGCCGAGGCGCAGCGCGTGTTTCCGATGATTGCGCGCATCGCGAATGGCGCGGGCGGCAAGCTGCAGATGCGCCAGGGCTTCACGCGCGGCGACAAGGGCTGGGTCGCGCAAGTGGGGCCGGTCTGATTCGCGCGTGCATGGAATTCGCAGAGCCTCATGAGCACCGTCGTCCGTTTCTCGCCTGACCTGGGCCGCTGGCTCACGCACAACCTCGATGCCGGCCAGGCGCCCCACGCGCTCGTGGCAACGATGCGAGGGCAGGGCATGAACGAGCGCGCCGCGCAGGCCATCGTCGCGGCCTACGTCGATGCGCGCCAGCGGGGCGCAGCCGTGCCAACCGACGCCATCGAGCTGCCGGACGAGGCCCCGCCCAAGCCCGTGACGCGGCTCGCACCGGGCACGCGAATCGCCGCGGCCGACCGAGAGATCGTCGTGCACTCGCGCGGCGAGGACCCGGTCTTTGCCGCGCTCGGCAATGTCGTGGACGCCGACGAATGCAAGGCCCTCATCGAGATGGCGCGGCCGCGCTTGAAGCCTTCCACGCTGGTCGACCCGGTGAGCGGCCGCGACGTCGTGAGCGACAAGCGCGCGAGCTGGGGCATGTTCTTCCGGCTGGGCGAAAACGACCTGGTCGCGCGACTCGATCGGCGCCTGTCGGCCTTGATGAACCTTCCGCTGGAAAACGGCGAGGGGCTGCAGCTGCTGTATTACCCGACCGGCGCGGGCAGCGAACCGCACCACGACTACCTGGCGCCCACCAATGCCGCGAACCGCGAGTCCATCGCGCGAAGCGGCCAGCGCGTGAGCACGCTTGTGACTTACCTCAACGACGTGCCGGACGGCGGCCAGACCGTCTTTCCGCAACTGGGCCTGGCGTTTTCGCCGGTCCGTGGCAATGCCTGCTACTTCGAATACTGCGACGGCAGCGGCCGCGTCGATGCGCGGTCGCTGCACGCCAGCGCAGCGGTGACCCGGGGCGACAAGTGGGTCATGACGAAGTGGATGCGCGAGTGCCGTTTCGTGCCCGCTGCGGGGCAGGGCTGAGGTCGGTGTTGGCCTCGACGGCCGGGCTCACGAACTCGCCGGCCGCGGCCCCAGCGGTTTGCCGCCGGCACCGGCCCTGAAGGTCATCGGCGCCGCCGTCTGGACCTGGCCCACGCCCGGCTTGCTCCAATCGCACACGCCTTGCGCAAAAGCTACCTGCAGGCGCGACCATTGGGTGGGCGAGAAGGTGACGGGTGCGTAGTCGGCGGCGGCCAGCGGCTTCAACTGGCATTTCAGGATGTCTTCCGTCAACGGTCCACCGGCAACCTGGCGCGGCGAGCCTTGCGGCAGCAGCACCGGGTCGGCGTCGCAGGTCGCGGTGTTCAACACCTTGGTGGAGAACGTCGTGTCGGCCGACAGGTAGCACAGGTCCGACGCGGCGGCGGGCCTGGCTGCGGCCACCTGCTGCTGGGTGCGCTCCGCGTTGGTCCATTCCTTCGGGCTCGAAGTCACCAGGCCCGTGAGCCAGGCATCCATCGCGAGGAACGCTTCGACGGGAATCGACGGCGGCGTGCCCGCGGGACCGAAGCGCCACAGCGCATGGTTCGCATGCCCGCCGGCCGCCGCATCGATGCGGGCGCGGTGCGAGTAGCTGCGCCAGTACTGGTGGATGCCGGCCTGGCCGATCGGGAGGTTGTAAGTCTCGTCGTAGGCGCGCAGGTCGATCGTCGCCACCTTGGCGAGGTTGCCGCCCGGCGAGACCAGACCCGCGCGGTAGGCGATCGACAGCGAATCGGCGTCCGCCACGGCGCGCGCGGCGGAGAGGTTGCCGTCCGTGTCCGAGCCGCCCACCTTCTCGTTGAGCGTGACAAACTCCTCGGCGGAGATCGCGCCCGACTTCAGCGCCTTCAGGCCGTACTGGATGCCCACGTTGTCCAGGTTGCTCAGCCCGCGCACGCCGCTGGGTGCGAGTGCGTTGGCCGTCGTGCCGTAGACGCTCGATGCGCCGTCGGTGATGCCGCAGCGCGGCCCCGTCGGGTTGCTCGCGGGGTCGTAGACCAAGGAGGCCGGAAGCTGGCAGTTGTTGGTCGGCGCGCCGGTTGGCACGATCGCGCCGGTGGCGTTGTCGGCCACGCCCAGCGGCGTGTAGTTGCCGGATTTCAGGAGGCCGCCGAAGAAGGTGAGCCAGCCGTGGCAGGCGGTGTGGTCCAGGTGCCCGTTGATCGCCTTCTTCTTCGCGTTGACCTGCGTCGGGGTCGCGCCCACCTGCAAGGCCGTCCATGCGGGCGACTGGTAGAAGTTGACCAGCTGCACGCAGTCCATCACCTCCATCGCTGTCGTCTCGGAGTCGGCGAAGTCCACGCCCAGCTGCGTGCCGTCGATCACGCCGGGCAAGAGCGAGGCCACGCTGTTCTGGTTGATCGCGCCGCCCGAGCCGCCGTTGCCCATCATGTAGAGCACCTCGCCGTAGCTGTCGATGACGTGCTCCTTCATCATCAGCGTCGTCTCGGCCACCAGGTAGCGGTTTCCGTTGAGCTGGGAGTCGGTCATGCTGTTGTCCACGACCATGAAGCCGCGCGAGAGCGCCGCGTCGTCGGCCCAGTTCTGCGACGAGCGGAACTGCAGCCTCGGAAAGCCCGTGCCGGCGCCGAACGAATAGAGGAGCTTGCGGTTCCACTGAGGCTGGGGAGAGGTCGCAGTCCATGCCGGGGCCGACGGGTCGAACAGCACTGCGATGTCGTAGATGCCTCGGTTGATCGTGCCGCGCTCCACGCGAACGATGTACGGCACCTTCACGCCGGTCGTCGTGGTGGTGCTCGCGACCGCGGATGCGGGCGTGGTGCCCGCCACATAGGGCTGCAGGCACGAGTTGGCCGGCGTCGGCGGAACGGGGCCGCCCGCGGTGGCGGGGCTGGGGTCAGGAGGCACGAACGAGCAGCCGCCGTCGCCCGGCGCTGCCGTCACGGGCGTGAGCGTGCGATAGAACAGCTTGAACTCGGTGGCGATGCTGCACTGCGCATCGGTTGCGCTGGTCGAGAGGCCGCTGGCGTTCGATGCGGGCGTTGCCCCAGCGCCGGTCGTGGGCGCCGGCGTGGCGCAGACGTACGGCGTGAACTGCGTGCTCGACAGCACCGGCCCGCTGCGCGGCGCGTTGACGACCGTGAGCGTGGCTTCGCGGTTGAGCCGGGTGCTCGCCTTGATCGTGTTCGATCCCACCGCCAGGCCGGTGGCAAGCCCGGTGATGCGGCCGTCGGCGCGCCTGGCGAACGCGTCGGTGATGTCCTTGCCGTTCAGCGTGACCTTCAGGCCCCCGGCATTGCCGCCTTCGGGAAGCAGCTCGACCAGCACGTCGCCGTCGCTGACAAGGTCGGCGCGGGTGGAGAGCGTGCGCACCTCCATGCCGCCGGTGGCGCCGCCGTCACCGCCATTGCCGCCACCGCCGCCATTGCCGAAGTTCCAGGGGAACCCGTTGCCGCCACCTCCGCCGCCGCCGCAAGCGGCAAGCAGGAGAGAGAGGCTCGCCGCCGAACCGGCCAGGAGCATCTGTCGGGGAATGCGCATCGGCGCGCGCGTCGGTGTTGTCATGGTTTTTGTCTCCTGTCCTGCGCTGCAGCGCACGCCCTTCGGACCGGCCGGCCCGAACGAGGCGGGGCGCGCCTTGGACATGGAGATTCTTGGACGACCCGGCGCTGCCCGTCCTATCCCGGCGATGCCATTTGCATGACTTTCGAGACGCCCGAGGGTTTGCCCGTGGGGCGAGCCTGCAGCCGCTCAGGCGCTCAACCGCTCACCGCACCGCTGCGCGCGCGCAGCACCCACGGCGTGGCCAGCAGCGCCAGCAGCCGCACCAGCGCGATCTCCTGCGGCGTCCAGCGCGCCCGGGTGCCCAACACGTTGAAGGTGGCGGCGCACCGGCCGTCTTCCATCAACGGCACGTTCACCACGGCGCGAAGCCCCAGCGCGGAGATGAGCGCGTGGTCGTCGAACACCTGGGCCAGGGCCTCGTCGCCTTCGCCGATGAAGACCTCGGCGCGCACGAGCAGTTGCCGCGTCCACGGCGTGAGCGTCTTGCGCTTGCGGCCGGCCACCGGGTAGGCCTGCGGGTTGGAAGACCAGAGGCGTTGCAACTGCACCTCGTCCGGCGGATCGTCCGGAGTCGTCGCGTTCAGGTTCACCGTGAGCAGCCCCGGGCCGAGCACCGAGAGCCGCGCCGCCTCGATGTGCGCCATTGCCGCATCGAAGGTGCTGGCGCGCGAGAGCGCGTCGCAGAGCGGCACGCAGACCGCCTGGGGCAGCACGTCCCCGTCAGTCAAGCTTGATCCCCAGGTCCTTGATGACCTTGTCGTAGCGCTGGGTGTCCCTGCGAAGCGAGGTCGCCAGCTGTTCGGGCGTGCTCTTCACGAGCTCGACGCCGATCGAATCCATGCGGGTGCGCACCTCCGGCACCGCCAGCGCCTTGTTGATCTCGGTGTTCAGGCGCGCGACCAGTTCGGCAGGCATGCCCGCCGGTCCGAACGCGGCGTACCACACGCTCATTTCGTAGCCGGGCAGCGTCTCGGCCACGGTGGGCGTGTCGGGCAGCAGCGCGGAGCGCTTGGGTTCGGTCACGGCCAGGAGGCGCAGCTTGCCCGCCTTCACGTGCGGCAGCGTCTGCGTGCCGGCGGAGAACAGCACCTGCGTCTGGTTGCCCACGGTGTCGAGCACGGCCGGCGCGCCGCCCTTGTAGGGCACGTGCAGCATGTCGATGCCCGCGGCCTTCTTGAACATCTCGGCGCTCAGGTGATTGGTGGAGCCGCCGCCCGCCGAGGCATACGCCAGCTTGCCCGGGTTGGCCTTGGCGTAGGCGATGAACTCGCGCAGGTTCTTCGCCGGCACCGAAGGGTTGATCACCATCGTGTTGATCACGTTGGCCACCAGCGCGATGGGCGTGAAGTCGTCCGTGCCGTTGAAGGGCATGCCGGGCATGAGCGTCGGGTTCATCGCGTGCGTGCTCATCGAGCCGATGAGGAGCGTGTAGCCATCGGGCTTGGCCTTGGCGACGAAGTTCGAGCCGATGTTGCCCGAGGCGCCCACGCGGTTGTCCACCACCACCGGCTGGCCCATCGACTTGGTGAGCTGCTCGGCGATGGCGCGCGCCAAGATGTCGGTGGAGCCGCCCGCGGCCCAGGGGACGATCAGCGTGATCGGCTTCTCGGGATAGGCGGCGAAGCCCGCCTGCGCGGTGCAGGTGAGGGCCAGCAGCAAGAGGCCGCGCAAGACACGTTGGAACATGGTGGTGAAGTCCTTGGAACGAAATTGAAGAAAGCGCAAGCCGATCAGCGGCCCACCGCGTAGCCCTGCATGCCGCGCGGATTGGCGCCGGCGCGCAGCAGCAGCCGGCCTTCCGCGTCGCGCTCGCGGCTGCAGGCGGACATGCGGCTTTCGGACCAGGCATCGCCCACCTGCACGCGGTGGCCCATCGCGCGCAGCGCGTCGAGCGTTTCGGGCTCGAAGCGCGATTCCAGCGTGAGCGTGTTGAGCGTGGTCTGGCGCGGCCAGAATGAACTGGGCGCGTGCTTGACGTGCCAGGCCGGCGCGTCGATCGCCTGCTGCAGGTTGAGGCCGTGCACCGCATGGCGCAGGAAGAAGCTGACCGACCACTGGTCCTGCTGGTCGCCGCCGGGCGTGCCGAATGCCATGTACGGCTGGCCGTCGCGCAGCGCCATCGAAGGCGAGAGCGTGGTGCAGGGCGCGACGCGCGGCTCCACGGACCCGGGCAGGCCCTCGTCGAGCCAGCTCATCTGCAGCCGGGTGTTGAGCGCGAAGCCCAGCGCCGGAATCGTCGGGCTCGACGACAGCCAGCCACCCGAGGGCGTGGCCGCAACCATGTTGCCGTGCCGGTCGATCACGTCGATGTGGCAGGTGTCGCCCACGAAGATCTCGCGCTCGGCCCATTCGGCGATGGGCGGCAGCGCGGCGAAGGTAGGCTCGCCGATGCCGAAGCGCGTGTCGGCGTTGCGAAGGGTTCGTGCGCTCACGTCCAGGTCGGGCAGGCGCGGCGCGAGGCCCAGGGGCGCGCCGGGGCGCAGGACCTCGGAGGCGCGCTGCAGGTCGACCATCGCCCAGCGCTCGCGCAGATAGGCATCCGACAGCAGTGCCTCTTGCGCATCGCCGCGCGCACCCGACGCCGTGCCGTACCACGCGAGGCGGTCGGCCAGCGCGAGCTTGGCGGCTTCGGTGATGCGATGCACGAAGCCTGCCGAGCCGGGCACGTGGTGCTCCAGGCCCGCGTGCCGCAGCATGCCCAGCTGCTGCAGGAAGGCCGGCCCCTGGCTCCAGAAGCCGCACTTGGCGACGGTGTAGCGTCCGAAGTCCGCCGTGAGCGGCGCCTCGGTGGCCACGCGCCATTCGGCCATGTCGTCCAGGCGCAGCAGGCCGGCGTGCGCCTCGCCGCTGCTGTCGCGCACGGTCGTGTTGCGGCAATAGCGGTCGATCTCGCGCGCGACGAAGCCTTGCTGCCAGGTGCGGATCGCCGCATCGATCACGCCGGTGCGGCCGCTGCCTTCGCGCTCGGCCGTCTCGACGATGCGGCTGTAGGTCGCGGCCAGCGCCGGCAGCCGGAACAGCGAACCGGGCTGCGGAACCCTGCCGCCGGGCAGCCACACCTCGGCCGAGGCGTGCCAGTGTTCGAGGAAGAGGCCGCGCACCGCCAGGATCGCCTCGGCCACCCGCGGCACCAGCGGGAAGCCGTCGCGCGCATAGCCGATCGCCGGCGCCAGCACCTCGGCCAGCGACCAGGTGCCGTGCTCGCGCAGCATCGTGAGCCAGGCCGAAAAAGCACCCGGCACCGTCGCGCCCAGGAGGCCGATGCCCGGCACCTGCTCGAAGCCGAGCGCGCGGAAGGTCGAGGCGGTGGCGTCGGCCGGCGCGCAGCCTTGTCCGCGCAGGGCGTGCATGCGCTGCTCGCGCTCGCTCCACAGCAGGATCGGCGCTTCGCCGCCGGGGCCGTTCAGGTGCGGCTCCACCACCTGCAGCACGAAGCCGCCCGCCACGGCGGCGTCGAAGGCGTTGCCGCCGCGCTCGAGCACGCCCATCGCGGTCTGCGAGGCCAGCCAGTGGGTCGATGAGGCGACGCCGAAAGTGCCGGCGATTTCAGGGCGGGTGGTGAACATGCGGCCGAGTGTAGAAAGTTCGGATAGCCAGAAGCGCATATTTACTGATGAATGCATGCATCGACTGCTATGCCTCTCGTTTAGCATCGCCGCATGTCAGCGCCGACGCTCCAGCACCTCACGCCACGGCTCAAGCTGCGCCATTTCGCGCTGCTTGCCGAACTCGAACGACAGCGCTCGGTCAGCCGCGCCGCCGCACACCTGGGCCTGAGCCAGCCGACCGTCACGCGTGCGCTGGGCGAGATCGAGAACATCTTCATGACGCCGCTGTTCACCCGCAGCCGGCGGGGCCTGGAGCCCACGGCTGCGGGGCTCCTGGTGCTGGCGCGGGCGCGGGTGGCGCTGGCCGATGCGCAATCGCTCGGGCAGGACCTGGCCGCGCTCGGCACGGGGCTGCAGGGGCGGCTGCGCATCGGCGTGCTGCCGTTCCTTGCGCGCGCCACGCAGGACGCCGTCTGGCGGCATCTCCTGGCCGTGCGGCCGCGCCTGGGTTTCGTGGTGGAGGAGGCCACGACCCACGTGCTGGTCCAGGCGGTGCGCGCACGCACGCTGGACTGCGCGATCTGCCGTTTCACCTCGGCCAGCGCTGAAGCCGGGCTGGCACAGGAGTTTCTCTACACGCAGGAGCCGCGCCTGGTGGTGTCGCGCGCGGCCGCGCAGCGGCTGGCGCGGCGCGGGCTCGACTGGGAAGCCTTCGTTTCCCTGCACTGGATCTTTCCGCCGGAGGACACGCCGATCCGCCAGATGATCCATTCGATCTTCGCCTCGGCGGGGCAGCCGGTGCCCGTTCCTTTGCTGGAGGCGTATGCGCAGAAGACGCTGGTGTCGGTGCTGCGGCACATGCCCGATGCGATCACCATCCTGCCCGACGACATTGCGCAGGAGGTGGCCGATGCGAGCGGCGCCCGCGTGATGCCCCAGCGCCTGCAATGGAACCTGCCGCCCGTGGGCGTGGTGCGGCTGCACGATGCCGCCAATGCGGTGATCGTCGACGAGATGACGAAAGCCCTGCAGGGCATGCGCCGGGCGAGCTAGATCGGCAACCGCTTCGCGCGTGCGCGCTGCCAGCGCCGCGCCCGGGGCGTTGTCGAGAAATCCTGACGCAGCCGCGCAATTCGGCGTGCTAAGAGAACGGTTCTTCCAGGTTCGCATCGCCACATCGGCGCTGCGGCAACCGTTCACTCACCTCATCCCCACGAGGAAGCACATGACCATCACCATCAATGGAGCGCCGGTCGAGCTGCCCGGCGATCCGCGGGTTTCGTTGCTCGATCTCCTGCGCGAGCACCTGCATCTGTTCGGCGCCAAGAAGGGCTGCAACCAGGGCGCGTGCGGCGCGTGCACCGTGCTCGTCGACGGCGAACGCGTGCTCTCGTGCCTTGCGCTGGCCGTGCAGTACGAAGGCCACGAAGTCACCACCGTCGAAGGGCTCGCGCCGCAGGGCGACCTGCATCCGCTGCAGAAGGCCTTCGTCGAACACGACGGCTTCCAGTGCGGATACTGCACGCCGGGCCAGATCTGTTCTGCCGTGGGCATGGTGCACGAGCTGCGGCAGGGCGTTCCCAGCCACGTTACCGCCGACCTCTGTACGGAGCGCATCGCGCTCAGCCACGACGAGCTGCGCGAGCGCATGAGCGGCAACGTGTGCCGATGCGGCGCCTACAACGGCATCGTCGCGGCCATCTCGGAGACCTTCGAGAGCTTCGAGACGTTCGAGAAGGAGCCGGCATGACTCCCTTCACCTACGCCCGCGCGCAAGACGCGGGCGACGCGCTCCAGCTGGGCAGCCGGCCCGGCGCCAAGTACCTGGGCGGCGGCACCAACCTCGTCGACCTGATGCGCGAGACCATCGAGCGCCCGGTCGCGCTGGTCGATGTGACGAACCTCTCGTGCGACATCGAAGAGCGGGCCGACGGCAGCCTGCTGATCGGCGCGGCGACCCGCAACACGGCGCTGGCCTCGCACCGCGCCGTGCGAACGCGCTACCCGCTGCTCGCGCGCGCCGTGACCGCCGGCGCGTCGGCGCAGATCCGCAACATGGCGACGGTCGGCGGCAACATCCTGCAGCGCACGCGGTGCGCCTATTTCTACGACGAAGACGGCTCGCGCTGCAACAAGCGCAACCCCGGCCAGGGGTGCGACGCCGCCGAAGGCATCAACCGCTACCACGCGATCCTGGGCGCCTCGCCCAGCTGCGTTGCCACGCATCCGTCCGACATGTGCGTGGCGCTCGCGGCGCTGGGCGCGGTGGTGCACCTGCGCAACGCCCGCGGCGAGCGCACGGTGCCGTTCACGGATTTCCATCGCCTGCCCGAAGACCATCCCGAGATCGAGACGCTGCTGGAGCCGGGCGAACTCATCACCGCGGTGGCGTTGCCCGCGCTGCCGTTCGCCGCGCGGTCGACCTACCGCAAGGTGCGCGACCGGTCCAGCTACGCGTTCGCGCTGGTGTCGGTGGCGGCCGCCCTCGAACTCGACGGCGACACCGTCAAGGACGTGCGCATCGCCCTGGGCGGCGTCGCGCACAGGCCCTGGCGCGCGTGGAAGGCGGAAGCGGTGCTCAAGGGCCGGCCGGCCACCGCTGAAACCTTCCGTGCCGCCGCCGAGGCGGAACTCGCGGACGCGAAGCCGCTGCACGACAACGGATTCAAGGTCGAACTGGCAACGCGCACGATCGCCGCCGTGCTCGCCGAACTCAAGGAGATGAAAGCATGAGCATCGTTCAAGAGGCCATTCAGGCCGTCATGAAAAAAGCCGTCGCGCTTGCGCCCGATGCGTGGATGCCGGGCGGCAAGCCCGATCCGCTCATCGCTCGCAGGCAAGGCCTGATCGGCGCGCCGGTCTCGCGCCTGGATGGCCCGCTCAAGGTGCAGGGGCAAGCGCGGTTCGCGGCCGAGTTTCCGATGGAGGACATGCTCTACGCTGCGCTCGTGTACAGCACCGTGCCGCGCGGGCGGATTGCGACGCTGGACACCGCTGCGGCGCAATCGGCGCCCGGCGTGGTGCTGGTGATGACGCACGAGAACGCGCCGCGCATGAAGCCCATGCCGCTCTTCATGTCCAAGGACAAGGCGGCCGGCGGCGACGACCTGCCCGTGCTGCAGGACGACCAGGTCCACTGGAACGGCCAGCCCATCGCCGTGGTGCTCGCGCAGACGCAGGAGGAGGCCGATCACGCGGCGTCGCTGGTTCTCGCCACCTACGAAACGGCGCCGGCCACGACCTCTTTCGCAGCCGCGAAGGCCAAGGGCACCAAGCCCGGCACCTTCCAGGGCGAGCCGCTCAAGATGGAGATCGGCGATGCCGAAGCCGCGCTGGCCGCCGCGCCGCATCGGATCGACGTCACCTACACGACGCCGCGCCACAACCACAACGCGATCGAGCTGCACGCGGCGACGGTGGCCTGGAAGGGCGACGA
This sequence comes from Variovorax paradoxus, assembly GCF_000834655.1. Taxonomy (GTDB): domain Bacteria; phylum Pseudomonadota; class Gammaproteobacteria; order Burkholderiales; family Burkholderiaceae_C; genus Variovorax; species Variovorax paradoxus_F. Next base: position 30,327 of record NZ_JXQQ01000065.1, on the reverse strand, counting down.
ACTCGTCATTCACGACGCCTCGCAGGCCGTGGCGCACATGGCCTGGTCGATGGCGGAAATCTTCGGCATCGACGAGAAGCAGGTGCATGTGACCTCGCCCTATGTCGGCGGCGGCTTCGGCGGCAAGACGCTGTGGCGGCACCACGTGCTCGCAGCGGCGGCGTCCCGGCTGGCCGGGCGGCCGGTGCGCATCATGCTCACGCGCGAGGGCGTCTATCGCGTGGTGGGCGGACGCACCAACACCGAACAGCGCGTGGCCATCGGCGCGCAGGCCGACGGGCGCTTCGACGCGCTGATCCACACCGGCACGGTGACGATGACCGAGCACAACAACATGCCCGAGCCGTTCATCCTGCCGGCGCGCTCGGCGTATGCGGCGGGCAGCTTCAAGCTGGACGTCGAGGTGGCGACGCTCGACATGCTGGCCAACACCTTCATGCGCGCGCCCGGCGAAGCGGTCGGCACCTTCGCGCTGGAGAGCGCCATCGACGAGCTGGCCGACGCGATGAGGATGGACCCGATCGAGCTTCGCATCCGCAACGAGCCCGAGAAGGACCCGACCACGGGCGCGCCTTTTTCGTCGCGGGAGATCGTGCAGGCTTACCGCGCGGGCGCCGAGCGCTTCGGCTGGAGCCGGCGCAGCGCGACGCCGGGCGCGCGCCGCGAAGGGGAGTGGCTGGTCGGCATGGGTTGCGCCACGGCCACCTACCCGTACTACCGCATGCCGGGCGGCGCGGCGCGGATCACGCTCGCAGGCGATGGCCAGGTGAAGGTCGAGGTGGCGGCCCACGAGATGGGCATGGGCACCGCCACGGCGCAGACGCAGGTCACCGCCGAGCGGCTGGGCCTCTCGATGGACCAGGTGAAGTTCTGCCACGGCGATTCGCGCTTTCCGGGCGTCGTGCTCGCGGGCGGCTCGCAGCAGTCGGCCGCGATCGGCAGCGCAGTCATGGCGGCGCAGCACGCGCTCGTGACCGAGTTGCTGAAGCTGTGCGGGGACGGCTCGCCGCTGCATGGGCTGAAGCCCGACGACGTGGTCTGCCGCGATGGCGGCCTCGGCAAGATCGACGATGCCAGCCGTTTCGACAGCTATGCCGCCATCCTGGCGCGCGCCGGTCGCGACGAACTGGTCGCCGAGGCGAGCGCACCGCTGCCGCTCGAAGTGCAGCACTGGTCGATGCACTCGCACGGCGCCATGTTCTGCGAGGTGCGGGTGAACGAGGTGACGGGCGAGACGCGGGTCAGCCGCTTTCTCGGTTCGTTCGACTGCGGGCGCATCCTCAATGCGAAGACGGCGGCCAGCCAGTTCCGCGGCGGCATCATCATGGGCCTGGGCCTCGCGTTGATGGAAGAAACGCAGTTCGACGAGCGCAACGGCCGCATCATGAATGCGAGCTTTTCGGACTACCACGTGCCGGTGCACATGGACGTGCCCGAGATCGACGTGATGTGGACCGACATCCCCGACCCGCACTCGCCGATGGGCGCCCGGGGCGTGGGCGAGATCGGCATCACCGGCGTGGGCGCCGCGGTGGCCAACGCGGTTTTCAACGCGTGCGGAAAGCGCGTGCGTGCGCTCCCGATCACGCTCGACAAGCTGATGGGCAGCTAGCTTTTTTGCCGGCGGCCTACGCCTTGGGAACGTCCAGCTCGATCCACGCCGGCGCGTGGTCGCTGGCGCCGGTGCGCCCGCGCACGTCGTGGTCCACGCCGGCGCTGCGAAGCATCGGCGCGAGTTCGGCGTTCAGCATCAGGTGGTCGATGCGAAGCCCGGCGTCGCGCGGATAGCGGTTGCGCCAATAGGTCCAGAAGGTGAACGGCGCGCGTTCGGGATGGCAGGTGCGGATCGCATCGGTCCAGCCTTGCTTGAGCAGTTGCGCGAACGCGGCCCGGCTTTCGGGCTGCAGGAGCGCGTCGTCGCGCCACGAGGCCGGGTTGTAGATGTCGGCATCGGTCGGCACGACGTTGTAGTCGCCGGCCAGCACGACCGGAAGGCCGCTCGCAAAGAGCTTTTTCGCGTGCTTGTTGAAGGCCTGGAACCACTGGAGCTTGTAGTCGAACTTGGGTCCCGGCTGCGGGTTGCCGTTCGGCAGGTAGAGGCAGCCGATCAGCACGCCGTCGACCACCGCCTCGATGTAGCGGCTCTGCGGGTCGGCCTCGATGCCGGGCACGCCGCGGCCGGTGACGATGGGCTCTTTTCCGCGCGCGAGGATGGCCACGCCGTTCCACGCGCGCTGCCCGTGCGCCACGATGCCGTAGCCCGCGGCGCGGATCGCATCGACCGGCAGGTTGGCGTCAGGGCTCTTGAGTTCCTGCAGACATGCCACGTCGGGCTTCGATTCGTCGAGCCATTCGAGCAGGCGGGCGAGGCGGCTGTTGATGCCGTTGACGTTGAATGTGGCGATCTTCATCTCGGGCGGGCGGGGAGGGGGCGGAAGGGCGAACAAGTGAGCGCGAGAGCTTCGGGCCTTCGCGTCCCGCCGATGCCGGCCCTGGCGGCCCTGGCGGCCGGGGGCCTAGCTGAGGCGGCTTTCGATCGGCTCGGCAGCCGGGCGGGAGAGAAGCTCGAAGGCCGGGCGCTGCCCGTGTCCGCTGTGCACGGCGTGACCGCGCTTCACCGGCGCGACCGCGCTGGGCTGCGGTGCCGCGCCGAGCGCGCCCCACATGCTGGCGAAACGCACGTCCGCCTCCTTGCGAAGCCGGGCGATCTGCTCGATGCGGTTGTCCGGGATAGCGAGGCGCCCACCCTGCGTGCGCTGGTGAAGCTGGTGGATGGCGGTGTAGGCGGCGGTTTCGGCTGCCATCCAGGCAGTGAATTCGGCAGGGTTGGGTTCTTCGGCCATCGATTTCCTTCAGTGGTGTCTGCGCGCGGCGTCATGGAATCTAATGACCTTTCCGCGCGCTTTTGTAGGCCGACACCGCCAAGGCACGAACGAATGCGCCGCCCGCGCGTCTCAGGCCCGCTGCGCGATGCGCACGATGGCGTCGTAGATTTCGTTCTCCGCTTCCGCCGGGTCGAATTCGCCCGCGGCCGCCGCGAACGACACGGCCTCCGCCGCACCCAGCATCGCGCGCATCGCCGCCGGCGCGATGGGCCGCTTCGCGAACGGCTGCAGCGCGTCCCGGCACTTCACCAGGAACTCGGCTTCGAGTTCCTTCTTCAGGGCGTCGAGTTCGGGCGAGCCGGCCAGCGCGGCGCTGACGCCGGGCATCTCACGCCCCATTTCCATCACGCAGTTGACATAGGTGGCGGCAATCACCTTCGCCACGGCCGGGAGCGACTTTTCCGATGCCTGCAGCGCCGCGTCCATCAACGCATGCTGCCGGCTGTCGTATTCGCCGTAGAGAACGCCGAGGAGGCCCGTGCGTGTGCCGAAATGGTCGTACACGACGGGCTTGGTCACCCCCGCGCGCTCGGCCAGGTAGCCCAGCGTGAGCGCATCGGTTCCTTCGCTGCGCACGATGGCCCATGCCACGTCCAGGAGCTGGCGGCCGCGCTCGCCCTTGGGAAGGCGTTTCCTGGCTGCGACCTGCACAACCGGTTCCATCTGCTTGCTTGACATCTTTAACCTACCAAAGGTAACCTACGAAAAGTAGTTTACACCCGACCAAAAAGGAACCGCCATGCATGCCCTCATTGTTGTCAGTCATCCCGATTCCGAATCCCTCACGCACGCCGTCGCGCGTTCGTTCGCCGAGGGCGTCGGGCAATCCGGCGAGCACACCGCCGAGATCGCCGACATTGCCGCAGAAGGCTTCCAGCCGGCCTTCATCCAGGCCGACCGCGCCGCCTATTTTCTCCAGAAACCCTTGCCATCGGACATCCTGCGCGAGCAGCAGCGCATCGACCGGGCCGACGCACTCGTGCTCGTCTATCCCGTCTACTGGTGGTCGTTTCCCGGCCAGCTGAAGGGCTGGATCGACCGCGTGTTCTCCAACGGATGGGCCTACGACGAGGCGCCGGACGGCACACTCGGAAAGCGGCTCGGCCGCCTGGACGTCCACCTCATCGGCATGGGCGGCGCAGACGGCGGCACCTATGCCCGGCACGGCTACGACAAGGCGATGCGCACGCAGATCGACCACGGCATCTTCGATTTCTGCGGTGCGCGCGTCGTCACTTCCGAGTTCCTGCTCGACGTGAATGGGCAGGGCGGCGCGGCCCACGTCGTCACTGCGCGGGCGCTCGGCGGCAACGCCTTCGCCAAGGCTGCATCGGGCGGCACCGGCCGGCCCGAGGTCGCCGAACTGCGGGGCTGAGCAGGTCGCTCTCGCAGCGCACGAGCCGACAACCGGTCTTTGCGCCGACGGCTCAAGCCAGCCACTCGAGCAGGCGCTCGGACACCTTCGGGTTCTGGAACAGCGTGGTGTGCGACACACCCTCGCCGGGCTCGAACAGCAGCACCCGCCGTGCATCGAGCGGAAAGCGGCTGCTGCCGTTTTTCTGGAAGACGCCGTCGGTCGGCACCACGAGGTCGTTGCCGGCCTTGCCGAAGACGGTGTCGAGCAGCAAGTCCTTGCCGCCGGCCACCAGCCCTCGCAGGCCGGTGTCGGTGGCCGAATAGTTCGATGCAATGGCGAAGTAGTCCGCGGGCGCCGCCGCTGCCGATGCGTTGACCCGCCCGAGAAAAGCGCCCTCGGGCCGCATGCTCGCCAGCCCGTCCAGGCCCTTGAGCGCGCCGTGGGCGATGACCTTGACGACCGTGATCAGCGCCTCCAGCGTCTCGGCGACGGGGCCCGCAGGGAACAACGCCAGCAGCGTGGTCAGCCGGTCGACCATGGCCACCATGTGGTCGGGGTCGGCCAGCACCGTGCCGCTGTTGGGCGTGGCGCCGAACACCACGCGGCGCACCCGGGCGCGGGCGGTGTCCAGGCCCGGCGCGGGCGGCATCTCGGCAAGCACGCGCGAGACCAGGCCGCCGCGGCTGTGGCACACGATGTCCAGGTCGACGCCGCCCGGCGGCAACTGCCCGAGCAGCCAGCGCACGTTGGCCTCGGGGTCCACGCTCACGCTGGGGTGGTCGAAGGCGATCACGCGGCCGTCGTAGCGCTGGTGCAGCGCGTCCAGCGTTTGCGAAGGCAGCGCGCCGAAACCCGCGCTCGATGTGCTGAAGGTGCCGTGCACGAACATCAGCACCGGGCCCTTGGCGGCCAGCGCCCCGAGGGTGTCGGGCGTGTGGCGCACGGCGGGCGTGGCTTGGTAATCCTCTGGGGTGAAGCTGCGCACGGCGTAGGGGCGCTTCGTGCCTTCCCAGCGGCCCACGAAATGCTCGCCGACGGCCCCCAGGATCGGGTCGGTCAGCGGATACACCAGCACCTTGAGCAACTTGCGGCCGACCAGGCCGAGCACGCTGCGCTGCGTGCCGCCGCCGGTCGCGGGCGCCGGTGGCGGCGCTACCTGCGCCGGAATGCGAAAGCGCTTGACGGCGCCGCCACCGCCGCGCGAAACAGGCGCCGACGACGACGCCGTCACGGGTTCGGGCAGGTGCCAGTGCAGCGCCCCCGTGTCGTCGATGGACAGCACGAGCTGGCCGGTGGCATCGCCCAGGTCGGGCACCTCCAGCTCGATGGTGTCGGACGCCGCGGTGCCGCTGCGTCCGGTGGCGCCGCCCGCGGGCGCGGGCTTGAGCGTCAGGTCGATCTGGCGCACCTGCGACACGCCGGCCGCAGTCATCGCGGCGTCCAGCGCGTCCATGCCCTGGTCCAGGCCGCGCACGCTGGAGCGCGTGGTGGCGCCGCCGCCGGCTCGCAGCTCGGCCGTGCCGGTGAAGCCTGGCGTGCGCAAGGCGTAGCCCGGTCCGATGGACACGGCCTGGTTGGTGGCGTTCAGGGGAGTGGTTGCCATGATCGAGAACCTCCGTTCAGGGCGCGCGCCGCAGCGTCAGCCGCGGATGGCCGTAGTACACATAGGAAAGAAAGGTCGAGATGGGCGTGCCGTCCGCGCCCGCATACCTGGCGCGCAGATCGCGCAGGATGGCGCCCACCGGCTCGCCCTCGGCGGGCGCGCCGGACGCTGCAGATGCCGTGGGCAGCGCACGCCGCCAGAACTCGATGGCGATGTCGTGGGCGACGTCGTCGTCCACCTCCCACAGCGCGCCGAGCACGCCGCCGAATCCGCCGCGCAGCGAGTTGCCGGGAAACCCCGCCATGTCGCCCAGGAGCTCGCCGCCGATGCCCAGCATGCAGGCGTTCAGGAACAGCAGCGGCTGCCGCTCGCCGCCATATCTGGCCGCGCGAAAAAGCGTCGAGCGCAGCGGCGCGCCGTCCTGCAGGAACATCGCCGCGCCGTCGGGCCGTGCAGGGTCGAAATCGCCGTGGCCCGCCACATGCACTGCCTCGACGGCCACCGGCCCGGACTTGCCCCGCAGCGTCGCGTTGAGCAGGTCGCGCACGCCCTCGGCCGTGGCCTTGAGCGTGACGCCGGGGTAGCTGCCGCTGAGCGCCTGCACCTCGGCTTCGGCCTTGGGCAGCCGGCGCAGGCCCGACTCCGCGCTGTACCAGGCGGCCATGGTCGCCATGTTGCGCACCTCCAGGCGGGCGATGGGGTGCGCGGCCGGGCGCGCCGCGGCGCTGGCCGCGCCGGACGGCGAGGCACTGTCGCGCAGCCACCGCCCGGCCAGCGTCTGGGCGCCCAGGTAGCTGGGGCGCGCGGCGTCCAGCGGCACGTCCATCCACGCCAGCTCCCAGGGCACGTACGGTTCGGCGCTCACGATGAGCAGCGACACGGGTTCCGGCGCGACCCGGTCCTTCAGTTCGGCCAGGGCCTGGAAGAACTCGCCGGGCAGGCGCTCGGCCACCAGCCGGCCCAGGCTCTCCAGCGCGGTGCCCAGCAGGGCGCTGCTGCCGTACTGGCGCACCTCCTCGACGACGGACCGCGCGAAGGTCTTGGCGTCCTGGCCCAGGTCCATGTCGAAGGGGCCGGTGGCGGTGGCCAGCGCATGCGGGCTGATGAGGCGGCACACGTACTGGCCGCTGGCGGCGTTGCGGTCGGGCTTGCCGATGTCCAGCGTGAGATCGGGAACCTTGGCGTCGGCCACCAGCTCGAGCGGCGTGGCGGCCGCGGGCAGGGCGTGCCAGGGCTGGCCGAGCGGGCGCGGATCGAGCTGGTCGCCGTGTCCCGCGGGCATGATGGCCAGCGCCCGCGATGCGGTGCCGCAGACCGTGCCGCCCAGCACGTAGCGAACCTCCAGCATGGTGAGAAAGGGCTTCTGCGGGTTCTCCGGCGCGAGGCCGATGAGCTTGAAGCTCACCTGCGCCGTGGCCACGTCGCCGGCGGTCACGCGCAGCGTCCGGCTCCAGCCTTCGGTCGCCTGCACGCCGTGGCCGGCCGACAGCTCGACCTGCAGGTCGAGCGCCTGCACGTCGGCAGAAAAAGGCAGGGCGATCGCCGCGCCGCTCACCTGCGCCTGCGCCTGGGCGCCGAAACCGACGATCACCTCGAACACCTCGCCCGCGGCCTTGGCTTCGGGCGCCTCGATCCGTGGCCACGCCTTGATCGGCCCGGCCGGCGGCGCCTGGGGCGTGGCGCCGGCGGACGGAGGCGACAGCGGATCGCTGCCGCGCAGCACCAGGTCGATGGGCGCCGGGCCGCGCGCCGGCGGGAGGAGCGCATCGGCAGGCACGCGCAGCGACACCCCCACGGGCTCGCCATGCAGCAGGGTCACGCCATTGCGCATGACCACCGCGCCGGCGCCCATGTCGATCGGTTTCTGGCTGTCCGGCTCGTGCAGCTGGAGCGCGTCGAGCAGCGGCAGCGCGGGCGGCGCATGGCTGCAGGCGGCCAGCACGTCCCGCAGCTCGCGGGCGTACCAGAGCACGTGGGTGCCCCATTGGCGGCGGATGGCGGCGCCGCAATCGTCGGCATTGCGGGCCAGCCGATTGGCGACTTCATCGAAGGGGCGGCCCATGCGGCTGGCCACAGCCTGGATGCGCGCGCGGGCCGCGCCTTGCGCCGCATCCAGCCAGTAGCCATTGAGCGCGAGGCGCTCGAGCACGGCGCCGGCCGTCATGTCGGCATCCAGATCGATGGCGGGCATCAGCATGTGCGTGTTCCTCAAGGTGAGGGGTGGCTGCCGGCCTGCGGCGGATGCAGCACGTCCTGCGCCTGGCGCATGGCAGCCAGGGTCGCCTGCTGCGTGAACAGCGTGCTGGTGCGCACCGTCTGGATGCGGCCCTGGCCGTAGATGAGCATCACGCACGAGAGCGCGGTGGTCTCGTCGGGAAACTCCGAGATCGCCACGCCGTCGCAATCGCCGAACGCGTAATAGAAGCCGTGCAGCGTGCCGCCGAAGGCCTCGATGGCGGTGCGCACGACGTCGGCACGGTCCGACGACTCCTCGTTCTCGAGCATCTGGCGGATCTGCTCGTCCTTGTAGCGCCATTGATGCAGGTAGAGCGGCATGGGGTTCTTTCTTTTCTTCAGCGGACCAGCGCAGACGCCTTGGCCTCTTGCGGTGCGGGCACCGGCGCGAGGACGCGGTCGGACAGGGTCAGCTCGTAGGCGGAAATTCGGGGCGCCGGCGGGTTCAGCGCCGCCGGCTCGCCCGATGCCGGAGCGGCCTCGCAGGCGGCGGGTGTACGGCGCCTCCTTGCCAATTCAGGGATGACAGCGCCCATCGCCGCCCCCAGCACCAGGCCTGCGCCGACGGCCGCGAGGGTGCGCCAGTTCCAGAACTCGGCCAGCGTGTCGGCGGTGAACCCGCGCGACACCACCGCCGAGAGCAGCCAGGCGGCGCCGAACAAGGCGGCGTCCAGGCCGCGCCGCGCGCGGACGTCGTCCACCGCCGCCCACCGATGGTCCTGCGTGAGCCAGGCAACGAGCGCGCCGGTGAGAAAGGTCGAGGGCAGGGTGGGGGCGGCCTCCGCCAGGCGCTGCAGCGCGCCGGCCGTGCCGCCGTAGACCAGTGCGCCCGCTGCGAGGTTGACCAGCACCGAGAAGCCCAGCGCGCAGGCCCCTGCCGCCACCACGAAGGCCGGGGGCGTTCTGCGGTGCAGCCCGCCGCTCGCAAAGCCGAAATAGAACTTGGGCAGGATCGCGATGGCCAGGGTGCCCATCACGATCACCAGGATCACCGCGATGCGCTGGCCCACCGACAGGCCCGCGCCGTCGTCGGGCGGCAGCACCACGAAGAAGATCCACAGGCCCGCCAGCATCAGCAGCGCCGCATAGCCGAAGGCGCGCGAGAGGTTGTCGGGTTCGCTCGCGCATGCGGTGAACCCCATGCGCTCGAAGGCGGCGTTGCGCCCGGCCTGGCGCAGGTTGGTGGCCAGCACGCCGCGCGCGGCCAATACCGAGGCGTCGCGGTAGAACAGGCCGATGTCCTCGCACACGTCCGAGATCATGTCGCTCACCAGATGGCGCAGGCGGTCGTCCAGGTCCTTGTTGTCGTCGATGCCGTGGTCCGAGGCGATGACCTTGATTTCGCCCAGCTGTTCGATGGAGGCCAGCGTGCGCGACACGCGGAACGAAAGCCTGTCGAACCGCTGGCGCAGCCGGTACAGCTCGTGCGTCACCTCGCGCGTGTAGCGCCCGAGCGAGCGCTCCTGGTCCCAGGCGCGCAGCTGGATGAAGAGCTCCGCGGCCTTGCGCATCTGCTGGTGCAGCGGCTGCGCGAGCGGCAGCCAGTCGCGGTCGGCATCGATGCCGCGCATGCGAAGCATGTCGCGGGCCTGCGCCCGGATGTCGCTGCGGGCTTCGAACGGCATCTCGGCAATGAACTTGGCGAGCGACAGCGCCTGCTGCGGAATGCCGGCCATGCGATGCAGCCGCTCGCGCAGGCGCCGCGACAACGGCACGACCGCCCGCAGGCAGGCGACCAGCGCGAGCGCCAGCCACAGCACCAGCGTGCGCGCGCCCGAGCCGCGCGGCGCATCGACGCCCATGATGCGCAGCAGGACGCCGTAGCACAGCATGAACAGCAGGAGGTAGAGACCGGCATGCGCGGCCACGGCCGTCCAGTAGCGCCAGGCGGTCGTGTAGCTGCGCGACCAGCTCGGGCGGTTGAACCCCGCCGAGGCCATCAGCACCGTCAGGCCCGCGGCGAAGACCATGCTGACCGACCAGAGCGTCATCGGTCGCCCCAGAGCTCGCGCAGCTTCGACTGCGCCTGGGTCATCCGCGCCGGCGCAGCGGCTGGATATGCGATCGGCCCCACGGTCACGGCGCCGGCCACGCCGGCCGCCTCCTGCGGCATCGCCGCATCCGGGGTCGCCTCGAACAGCGCAAACGATCCCGATCGGGTGAAGAGCACCGGAATGGCCCATTCCGCGTCGGAATTCATGCGGATGTACTTGCGGGCCACCGTCAGTGCGCGCTCCACCGTCTGCCCCTTGGTGAGCGACTTGTAGAAGTGCTCGGAGAAGCGCGATGCGGCGGTGTTGGTGATGGCGAACTGCATCGCGATGGCCATCGGCAGGCCTTGCTCGACCAGCGCAGCGCCCCCGCTGGACGAGGCATTGTCCCGCGCGCTCTCGCAGCAGTTGAGCACGGCCAGGTCGACGTCGCCGTCCGCCAGGATGTCGGCCAGCCGCGAGGCCGACACCTTGACCGGGCCGCCGAGCCCATCGTCCATGACGACGAAGCCTTCGCTGCGCGTCAGGCCGTCGGCGTCGACGTAGCGGTCGGTGCCGCCGTGCCCGATGAAATGGAAGATGTGCCAGGGGCCCCGCTGCATCATGTCGAACAGCCCGTCGGGCGTGGCGCGCAGCACCCAGTTGAACTCCACCTGCAGGCCGGGCGCGCGCAGCACTTCTTCCATGTGGCGGCGCTCGGCCTCGGTGTCCAGCCAGGTCCAGGTGCCGCCCGGGTTGGCGATCATGCCGAGCACGCGCACCGGCCCCTGGCCGCGCACCGGCGTGCGCTGCTGCGCGCTGTGCAGATAGCGCACCAGCGGCGATTTGCTGCTCAGGCACAGGTAGTGGTCGGGCTTGCTGGCCTGGTCGAACACGTATTCCCACGGCAGGCAGGCCAGCTCGGGCGGGTCGATGCGCAGGTTCAGGCGCAGGCCCGTGTCGTCCTTGGCCAGCAGCAGGGCGCGGCTGCCGGTGTAGGTGTCCGACACCGAGCCCGACTCCCTGAAGACGGCCCTGAAGACTTCGGCGCCGAAGTCGCGCAGCACCTTTTCCTCGGGCGAGATGATGGGTCCGCCGCGCAGCGTGAGCCGGCTCTTGAGCACCGCGTTCTCCAGCTCCAGCAGCAGCACGCGCCCGGCGTCGCCGCCGAAGGGCCATTGCAGGACTTCGCGCTTGGACGACCCGGCCGGCGAGTTCGTCACCTCGGCCATGTAGCGGTCGGCCTCGCGCCAGATGCGCAAGTCGAAATTTTCGTAGCGGGTCTCAGTCGGCATTGCCAGCCCTCGTACGGCAAGGAAACACGGGTGCACGTCGTAGAGGTGCGCCCGTTGCATCGATGCCGGATGCTCGAATCTCGGAGTCCGCACTATTGCCGGGACGAAACAGCGTTTCAATCCCACAAACAGACGATGCCGCGGTCTTTGGCATATCCCCGATGGGGGATGCGCGGCGCGCGCCGTTGCGCCGCTGCTCACCGGTGGCACCGGCGAGCCGGTCGATTTCGTCCGATCGCGAATTCGGAAAAAGGGCGAAAGAACGCCTCTGGCGCGCCTCCTCAGATCAAACCGCTGTGCACGGCGAGGCTCACCGCCTGGGCTCGCGAATGCACGTGCAGCTTCTTGTAGACGCTCTTGATGTGCGCGTTGACCGTCTGGCCGGTGATGCCGAGCCTCGCGCCGATCTCCGCCGTGGCGAATCCCAACGCCACGAAGCGCAGGATCTGGCTCTCGCGATCCGAGAGCGTCGTCTCCTGCGGCGGCGGCGCTGCAGGCGGCAGCTCATCGTCGGTCGGCTGGTCGCGGGGAAGCTGGTTCAGGAGGTGCAACAGGCGCCGCGCGAGCCGCGGCGTGATGGCCGCGCCGCCGTTCACGACATGCAGCACGGCCTCTGGAAAGCTCTGCAGCCAGGCGTTCTTCAGCAGGTAGCCGGTCGCGCCCAGCTCGAAGGCATGCAGCACGTCGGCTTCGTCTTCGAAGGCGGAGATCACGATGACCTCGCCGTTGCAGTGGTGGCGCCGCGCTTCGTCGATCAGCTCGAAGCACCGGCCGTCGCCCAGCCGCAGGTCGACCATCAGCACGTCGAACTCGTGCGTGGCCAGCAGCTTGCGGCCCTCGCGGATGCTGTCGGCCTGGCCTTCGAGCTGGATGCGCATGTCCGCCAGCAGCTCCCGCGCGATGGCGCGGCGCACGACTTCGTCGTCGTCGACGAGCAGCACGCGCACCGGCGATCTTTCCTGGCCCGTGAGGAAGTCGGGCCACAAGCCTGCCGCGGGGGCGCAGACGCCGGGCAGTGCGTTCTGGCGGTATGGCGCCATCCCGGTGGAGGCCGTTTCTCGAGAAGCAACGAGGGTCGCATCGTGCATGGGTGGGGTCCGGTGGTGAAGGGCCGGGGTGTGGGTGGCCCCCGCTGCTTGCGGCACCGGTTTCGGGTTCATCTCGGGCGGGTCCCCTTCATGCAGCGGAATGACGGCCGATGCCCGGCGTTCTTCGTCCGCAATGCCGCTGCGGTTGCGAAGGCGGGCGATTTCCGCGTGTCCTTCATCGGTGATGGCGAAGACGACCGCGCGTTCGTAGCGCTGGTAGCCGAAGCCGTCGAAATGGAATTCGGCCTCGACCAGCCCGGTCGCCACGAGCACCGATGCGTCGTGGATATCGGCTTCCGAGGTGAGCGCGATGGGAAATCGCTTGCGCAGAAGCCGAAGAAGAAGTGCGAGCGGCATCCGATGCTCCATTTCGTTGTCGGTGGCGCGGATCGACGACCTGATGACAAGGACGAGTGATGGGCTTCACCGCGCGCGCGCACCCGCGCCCGTGGCCGTGCTGTCCACCGCCGGCCTGCCGTCGAGTGCCAGCGTCGCGTTGAGCGCATCCAGCGCTTCGGGGGTCAGCGTGCCATTGGCCTGCCGAAGCCGCAGGCTCCCCAGCAGGACGTTGTAGCGCGCCTGCGCCAGGTCGCGCTTGGTCTGGAACAACTGGCTCTGCGAATTCAGCACGTCGATGTTGATCCGCACGCCCACCTGGTAGCCCATGCGGTTGGCGTCCAGCGCCACCTGGCTCGACGCTTCCGCGGCTTCGAGCGCCTTCACCTGGCTCGCGCCGGAAACCAGCCCGAGGAATGCAGCCCGCGTCGATACCGAAACACTGCGACGGGTGTTGTCCAGCGTGGCGCGCGACTGGTCCGCCAGCGCAAGGGTTTCGCGCACCCGGTTCTCGGTCGCGAAGCCCGCGAACAGCGGCATGTTGAACACCACGCCGACGCTGGCCGCACCCACGCGCGTCTTGCCGGCCGATGGGGTGCTGGAGGTCGTGTTCTGCGGGTTGGTGGTGATGTTGTAGCCCAGCTGCGCGTCGACCGTCGGCAGGTGTCCTGCCTGCGCCTTGCGGATCTCCAGCGTGGCAACCTCCACGCCGCGGCTCGCCTGCAGGATGGCCGGATGCATCGCCTCGGCTTGCGCGAGCCAGGCTTCCACGTTGTTCGGCGCGAGCGGCGGCAGCACCACCGGCGCGGCGAGCGGCGTCGGGCTGCTGCCGGCCTGTCCCACGAGCTGGTCGAGGATGATCTTCTTCACCTCCAGGTCGTTGGCCGCCGCGATCTCCTGCGCCACGACGAGGTCGTAGCGTGCCTGGGCTTCGCGCGTGTCGGTGATGGTCGAGGTGCCGACATCGAAATTGCGTTTGGCGGACGCAAGCTGTTCCACCACGCCGAGCTTCTGCGCGCGCACCAGCACCAGGCTGTCGTAGCTCGCGAGCACGTCGAAGTAGGCCTGGCTGACACGCACCACCAGGTCCTGCTCGGCAAGCACCAGTTGCGACTGCGCAATTTCCTCCTGCAGCCCGCTTTGCTCGTAGGCGGCCCAATTGGCAGGCCGGTAGAGGGGCTGGGTCAGGTTGATGCCCACGTTGCGGGAGTTCACGCCGCGGCTCGTCGAGGTACCGCCGGAGGAAAGGTCCTGCTCCGTGAACGACGCGCCTGCCGACAGGTTGATGGACGGAAGCACACCTGCGCGCGCCTGCGCCGCGCGCGCCACGCTGGCGGCGTATTGCGCTCGCGCGCCTTGGTAGACGGCGTCGTAGTCGCGCGCCGATCGATAGAGCTCAACCAGGCTTTGCCCCGACGCCGGTGCGCCCGCGAGCGCAAGCAGGAGCGCCAGTGGACTGCTCGCCGATGCCGCATAACGATGCCCGCGCACGCCGGGCAGGGCGCCTTGATCGCCTTGCGCGCTTGTGTCCATGTCTTTGTCTCCTCCGTGGCCCTCGACCCCCTTGCTTCAAATTACTACCTATAGCTTAAGGAGTTCTTAAGGGTAGAGCTAAAGACTGTGATGACGGAAGTAGCGTTCCGAAACACCCCACCACAAGCACCTGAGGAGCCATGTCATGTCCGTCACTGTCAATCAAGCAGACCTTGAGTTCATCCTCGCGCAGATCAAGATCTCGGAGGCGCACGCAGCCGGTCAACCGTTGTTCGGGCCGGGCGGGCTGGTCCCGGCGTACAATGTGAGCTGGGGTCTGCGAACGGTGGATGGCACCTACAACAACCTGCTTCATGAAACGTGGGGCGCCGCGGACCAGCCGTTCCCCTCGCTGATGGACCCGGTGTACCGGCCCGCCGACGGCACGATGTTCGACCCCGACGGCCCCGGCCCCGCGCCTGCCATGCCGACGGCGCCGAACTACAACCCGAGCAACAACCCGAACTCGCTCGTCTTCGATTCCAGCCTGCGCACCATCTCCAACCTGCTGGTCGACCAGACCCTGGGCAATCCGGCTGCCATCCTGACCGCGCTGGACCGCGCGGGCGCGGCCAACCCCATGGCCGACCTGGCCGCCATCACGGTCATCTACCAGGCCTTCAAGCCCGCGTCCGATGCCGAGTACCAGGCCCGGGTCGTGGCGCAGAACGCGCGTGCGGATGCCGAGGAACTCGGCGACGGCGATCCCAACACGCCGCCCACGCCCGCCGAGCAGGCGGCCCTGGATGCGGCCGCCGCCGCCGATGCCGCGCATGCGTTGACCGTCACGGCCCTGGAGGAAGCGCGCGTGGTGCGCGACGCCGCCATCGAGCCCTTCGGCATCGCGATGGACGGCGACAACGTCAGCCTGCCCAACATCTCGCCGGACGTGGGCCTGTCGGCGTCGTTCAACTCGTGGTTCACTCTCTTCGGCCAGTTCTTCGATCACGGCCTGGACCTGGTCAACAAGGGCGGCAGCGGCACGGTGTTCATTCCGCTGCAGCCGGACGATCCGCTGTACATCGAAGGCAGCCCCACCAACTTCATGGTGCTGACCCGCGCCTCGGTGTCGGCCGGCACGGACGGCATCATGGGCACGGCGGACGACGTGCGGCCGGTGAACACCACCACGTCCTTCGTCGACCAGAACCAGACCTACACCTCGCATTCCTCGCACCAGGTGTTCCTGCGCCAGTACACGGTCAACGGCGACGGCCAGCCCGTGGCGACGGGCAAGCTGATCGAGGGCGGCAACGGCGGCATGGCGACGTGGGGCGAGGTCAAGGCCCAGGCCCTGATGCTGGGCATCGAGCTCACCGACTTCGACGTGGGCAGCGTGCCGCTGCTCAGGACCGATCAATACGGCAACTTCATTCCCGATGCGGTGACCGGCATGGCGCAGGTCATCGTGGGCATCGGCGTCGACGGCATTCCGAACACGGCAGACGATATCGTGGTCTCCGGTACGCCGGGCAGCCCGGTCAATCCGACGACGGCGCTTGCGCTGCGCACCGGCCACGCGTTCCTTGCGGACATCGCGCACGAGGCGGTTCCGATCGGCAAGATCGCCGACGGCGACATCACCATCGGCCTGGGCAACCCGGGCAACGGCGACACCGAGTACGACAACGAACTGCTCGACGCCCACTTCATCGCCGGCGACGGCCGCGTGAACGAGAACATCGGCCTCACCGCCGTGCACCACGTGTTCCATGCGGAGCACAACCGCATGGTCGAGCACAACAAGGAAGTCATTCTTTCCACCGCGGCCGGCGGAGACCTCGCCTTCCTGAACGAGTGGCTGGTCGAAGACGTGGCGGCGCTGCCCGCGGACCTGAGCACGCTCGTGTGGGACGGCGAGCGCCTCTTCCAGTCGGCCAAGTTCACCACCGAGATGCAGTACCAGCATCTGGTGTTCGAGGAGTTCGCGCGCAAGATCCAGCCGCAGATCAATCCGTTCGTGGTGCCCGACGGCTTCGACGTCACGATCGATCCGTCGATCGTTGCCGAGTTCGCGCACGTCGTGTATCGCTTCGGCCACTCGATGCTCACCGAGTCGATCGACCGGTTCGACCCTAACTTCAATGCGGACGACATCGGGCTCATCCAGGGCTTTCTCAACCCGGTCGCGTTCGATTCCGGGCATGCCATCACCGATGACATCGCCGCCGGCGCGATCATCCGCGGGATGACGCGGCAGGTCGGCAACGAGATCGACGAATTCGTGACCGGTGCGCTGCGCAACAACCTGCTGGGCCTGCCGCTGGACCTGGCGACCATCAACCTGGCGCGGGGGCGCGACACGGGCGTGCCGTCTCTCAACGCGGCGCGGCGAGAGTTCTTCGAGGCGACCAACAACGCCGCCGAACTGCGGCCCTACGACAGCTGGGTCGACTTTGCCGGCAACCTCAAGCACGAGGCATCGATCATCAACTTCATCGCGGCCTACGGCACGCATTCGCTGATCACCAGCCAGACGACGATCGAGGGCAAGCGCGACGCGGCGCTGACCATCATCACCGGCGCGTCGGTCGGCGCACTGCTGGTGCCCGACGATGCGGTCGACTTCCTCAACGGCAGCGGCGCCTGGGCGAGCGGTGCGAACGGGGTCACCACCACCGGCCTGGACAACGTGGACCTGTGGATCGGCGGCCTCGCGGAGAAGATTCTTCCGTTCGGCGGCATGCTCGGCTCGACCTTCAATTTCGTGTTCGAGCAGCAGATGGAAAGCCTGCAGAACGGCGACCGCTTCTACTACCTGCAGCGCCTGGACGGCCTGCACCTGTTCGGCGAGATGGAGAACAACTCGTTCGCCGAAATGATCATGACCAACACGAACGCGACGCACCTGCCGTCGGACGTGTTCTCCACGCCGGGGCTGGCGCTGGAGGTGGACATCACCCGCCAGTTCAACGACCTGGACGGCAACGGCACGCTGGAGAGCACCGACCCCGTGGGCGGCGGCATCCTGACGCCGCTGGTGGTGCGCAACAACCCGGGGACGGTCGGGCCCGACAGCAACTACCTGCGCTACACGGGCGACGAGCACGTGGTGCTGGGCGGCACCGAGGGCAACGACATCATCATCGCCAGCGAGGGCGACGACACGATCCACGGCGACGGCGGCAACGACAACCTGGAAGGCGGCGCCGGCAACGACATCATCAATGCCGGGGCGGGCGACGACATCGTGCGCGACCTGGGCGGCGACGACAACATCAAGGCCGGCGACGGCAACGACGTGGTGCACGGCGGCCCGGGGCTGGACCTCATCATGGGCGGCAAGGGGCAGGACTTCATCGTGCTGGGCACCGACGCGGGCTCCGAAGTGTTCGCCGGCGAGGGCAACGACTTCATCCTGGGCAGCAAGAATGCCGAGCGCATTCTGGGCAACGAGGGCGACGACTGGATCGAGACCGGCACCTTCGACGGCGCGCCCGGCGACAGCTTCGACGAGATCTTCGCGCGCGACGGCATCGTGGGCCACGACGTGTTCCTGGGCGACGGCGGCTTCGACGAGTTCATCGCCGAGGGCGGCGACGACATCATGGTCGGCAGCCCCGGCCGCGGCAAGCTGGCCGGCATGTCGGGCTGGGACTGGGTGACCTACAAGGACAACGCCGCCGGCGTCGATGCCGACCTCACGCGCGCCATCGTGTTCGACGAGAACCCGACACCGCCGCAGAACGGAACGCTGGACGGCTACGAGTCGGTCGAGGGCCTCTCGGGCACGCGGTTCGCCGACGTGCTGACCGGCGCCGACACGCTGGCCGAAGAGCGGCTGCCGTTCGCGCAGGGCGGCACCGAGGGCTACGCGGGCAGCGCGCTCGATGCGGCGGGCATCGCGCGCATCAACGGCCTGCAGGCCGTGCTGGGCGCCGGTGTCGTGAGCTACTCGGCGGGCGACATCATCCTGGGCGGCGACGGCGGCGACCTCATCATGGGCCGCGGTGGCGACGACATCATCGACGGCGACAAGTGGCTCGACGTGCAGATCGGCGTCTTCGCGGCCGGCGACACCGAGCACACCGGCACGCCGATCGCGCTGCACAACAGCATGAAGACGCTGGTGAACAGCATGTTCGCGGGGCAGATCAACCCCGTGCAGCTGGCCATCGTGCGCACCATCAGGACCGACGAGACGGCGGGCGACATCGACACCGTGGCGTACCTGGGGCCGATCGCTAACTACGCATTCGGCACCGACGCCAACGGGCGGCTCACGGTGACCGACGTGAGCGCCGATCCGATCGAGGGCACCGACACGCTGAGCAACATCGAGCGGCTGCAATTCACCGATGCCACGCTGGCCATCGTGACGGGCACCGCCGGCAACGACACGCTCAACGGCACCGCGGGCAACGACCTGCTGCTGGGTCTTGCGGGCAACGACACGCTGAACGGGCTGGGCGGGGACGACGTGCTGGTGGGCGGCACCGGCACCGACACGCTCAACGGCGGCCTGGGCAACGACACCTATGTGTTCGGCCTCGCGGATGGCAACGACACGATCAACGAACCCGTCAACGCGACCAGCGGCGGTACGGCCGATCGCATGGTGATCCAGGCGGCGGGCACGGCGCTCGTCGGGCTGAATGCCTCCGACAACAACACCGCCACGGCCAACGGCAGCCTGGTGGTCAACTTCAACGGGCAGACGGTGACCGTCAACGGCCACTTCACCGGGGGCAACGCGCAGACCGGCGTGGAGCGCATCAACTTCAACGACGGCACCTACGGCGGCTACCTGCTCGGCGTGGACGACTACCTGATCAGCCGCCTGGACCCCACCGGCGGCTCGCGCACCATCGACCTCACGGCATCGACGGCGAACAACTTCATCGCCGGAGAGAACGGCACCGACGACCTGATCACCGGGGGCAGCGGCAACGACCTGATCTTCGGCGGCACCGGCGACAACACGCTCAACGGCGGCGCGGGCGACGACCTGCTGGTGGGCGGCTCGGGTGCCGGCGACAACGACGTGCTCGACGGCGGCCTGGACGCCGACACCATGGTCGGCCTGGCGGGGAACGACACGTACATCGTCGACGACGTGGCCGACGTGGTCGTCGAAGCGGCGGCCGCCGGGACCGACGAGGTGCAGACCGAGCTGGCCGCGTTCTCGCTGGAGCTCATCGCCAACGTGGAGAACCTCACCTACACCGGCATCGACGCGGACCCGTTCGTGGGCACGGGCAACGCGCTCAACAACGTCATCAGCGGCGGCGACCTGGCCGACACGCTCGCCGGACTGGGTGGCAACGACACGCTCAACGGCGGGCTGGGTGCCGACGCGCTGGATGGCGGGGAAGGCAACGACGCGCTGAATGGCGGTGACGACAACGACACGCTGCTGGGCGGCATCGGCAACGACACGCTCAACGGCGGCGACGGCAACGACACGCTGGACGGCGGCACCGGCAACGACGCGATGGCCGGCGGCGCAGGCGACGACACCTTCCTCGTGGACAGCGCGACGGACACCGTGGCCGAGGGCGCGGGCGGCGGCACGGACACGGTGCAGTCGACCATCACCTACACCATCACCGACGCGGACGTCGAGAACCTCACGCTGCTGGGCACCGCGAACATCAACGGCACCGGCAACGCCGGGGCCAACGTGCTGACCGGCAACGCGGGCAACAACGTGCTGACCGGCGGCGGCGGCAGCGACACCGCGAACTACGCCACCGCGGCAGCGGCGGTGACGGTGTCCCTGGCGCTTGCCGGGGCGCAGGCGACCGGCGGGGCCGGCAGCGACACGCTCTCCAGCATCGAGAACCTGGTGGGCAGCGCGTTCGGCGACTCGCTCACGGCGAGCGGCACTGCGGGGACCGGCGTCGTCAACCTGCTGAGCGGCGGCGCGGGCAACGACACGCTCTCGGCCACGGTCGACAACGTGCGCGACACGCTGGACGGCGGCGCCGACCTGGACACGGCCAACTACTCGGCCTACGCGGCGGGGTTGACGGTGAACCTGGGCGGCGCGGCACCGGTCGTCGTCGCGGGCTCGGGCAACAACGCGGCCAATTCCGACGTGCTGGTGGGGGTGGAGAACTTCACTGGCGGCAGCGGCAACGACACCATCACCGGCAGCGCGGGCGCGAACGTGCTGAACGGCGGGCTCGGTGCGGACACCTTCAACTACACGATCGGCGGCGGTGCCGACACCATCGTCGGCGGCGGCGGCAACGACACGCTCAACATCACGGGCGCGGCGAACAACGATGTGCTGGACGTGGTCTACAACGGCGCCATCACCGGGTTCGAAGGCGGAACGGTGACCGGCGTCGAGTCGATCGTCGCGAACCTGGGCGGCAATGCGGACACGCTGTCGTACGGCGATTCCGCGACGGCCGTCAACGTGAACCTGCTGGCGGGCACGGCCTCGGGCTTCACCTCGATCGCGAGCATCCTGAACGCCACGGGCGGCGCGGGCAACGACACGCTCACGGGCAATGCCGGCGCCAACACGCTCATCGGCGGTGCGGGCAACGACACCATCAACGGCGGCGCCGGAGGCGACATCCTGATCGGCGGCATCGGCGCGGACACCCTCAACTCCGGCGCTGCGAACGACAACGTGCAGGACATCTTCAGGTTCAGCGCGACCAACGAGTTCGGCGACGTGGTGAGCAACTTCGACGCCAACGGCCCGACCGCGGCGGGCGACGACCGCATCGAGTTCGGCGGCGCGCTCAACACGGCCTGGGACGACGGAAACAACAACGACAACTTCCTCTTCGGCACGGGCAACGGTGCGGGCGGCACGGTGAATGTCACGGTGGGGCAGGGCAACGGCGACATCGAGGCGCTGCTGCTGACCGGCGCGGGCGGGGAGGGGGTGACCACGGCGAACCTGGGCAACGCGGCGGCGGTGGCGGCGGCATTCAACAGCGAATTCGCCATCACCGCGGCCAACGGCGAAGACGCGCTGCTGGTGATCAACGACACCAACGGCAACAGCTTCTCGCTCTGGCAGTGGGTGCAGGCGGGCGGCGGGGAAACGTCGGCGGCGGAGCTCACGCTGATCGGCACCTTCAGTGCCAACGCAGCGGTGGTGGCGGCCAACTTCGACTTCGTCTGACCGACCAAGGCAACGGACGGCGCGGGGCGTGCAAGCGCCCTGCGCCGCATACCGGAGGAGACCCATCATGAAGCCGATCTGGGCCGAGCTGAAGCCGCTGCTTTTCAGCATGGCGCTCTTCTCGTTCGTCATCAACCTGCTGTACCTGGTGCCCGCCTTGTTCATGCTGCAGGTGTTCGATCGCGTGATCCCGACCAACAGCCGCGAGACGCTGTGGGTGCTGCTGGGCGGCGTCGGCACGGCGCTGCTCATTCTTTTCGTGCTCGACTACGTACGGCTGCGCCTGCAGCACCTCACGGGGCACATCGTCGACGAGCGGCTCTCGCCGCCGGTGGTGCACGCGGTGGTGACGGCCGCTGCGCGCTCCCCGCTGAATGTCCGGCCCGATGCGATGCGCGACATCGCCACGCTTCGGGGCCTGTTCTCGGCCAACGGATTGACGGCACTGATGGACGCGCCGTGGATCGTCGTCTACGTGGCCGTCATCGCCTTCTTTCATCCGGCGCTGGGCCTGGGTGCCGCGTGCGCTGCCGCCGTGATGATCGGGCTGGCCTGGCTCAACGACCGCGTGAACCAGAAGTCGCTGGACGCGGTGCAGCGCGAAACGCGCCAGGCCTCCCGCTACGTGGAAGGGTCGCTGCGCAACGCCGAGGTGTTGCAGGCCATGGGCATGACCGAGCGCCTCTTGGGCCGCTGGCGCAAGCAGCAGGACGAGGCCCTCGCGCTGCAGGCCAGCACCAGCCATGCGAGCGTGTCGTTCAGCGCGGCCTCGCGCTTCCTGCGCCAGGGCGTGCAGGTGATGATGATGTCGATCGGCGCCTACCTGGTGCTCACGCAGGCGGCTTCGGCCGGCGTGATGATCGCTACCACCGTGCTGCTCGGCCGCGCATTGCAGCCGGTCGAGCAGATCGTGGGCAGCTGGCGCGTGCTGAACGAAGCGCGCTCGGCCTACCGCCGCTTGCGGGACCTGTGCGAACACTTCGGCAAGGACGTGCCACGCATGTCGCTGCCCAGGCCGGTCGGCCATGTGCGGCTGCATGGCATCTCGTTCCGGCCGCCCGGCTCGGAGAAGCTCGCGCTGTCGGGCGTTTCGCTGAACCTCGTGGCCGGCGAGGCGCTCGCCATCATCGGACCGAGCGCAGCGGGCAAGTCGACGCTCGCGCGCCTCATGACGGGCATCTGGCAACCGACCATGGGAACGATCCGGCTGGACGGCACCGAGCTCTCGACCTGGTCGCGGCGCGAGCTCGGCCCCTGGATCGGCTACGTGCCGCAGGACGTGGAGCTGTTCGACGGCACGGTGGCCGACAACATCTGCCGGCTGGGCGAACCGGACGGCGAGGCGGTGATTGCAGCCGCCAAGCGTGCCAATGCCCACGACATGATCACGCAGCTGCCGATGGGCTACGACACGCAGATCGGCGACAACGGCGCGCGCCTTTCGCCCGGCCAGCGCCAGCGGATCGCGCTGGCCCGCGCCATGTACGGCGACGTGCGCCTCCTGATCCTCGACGAGCCGAATGCGAGCCTGGATGCCGAAGGCGAGATCGCGCTCGCTCGCGCGCTCAGCGGCCTGCGCGCCGAGGGGGTGACCTCGATCGTGGTGACGCATCGCCCCTCGCTGGTTGCGCACGTGGACAAGATCCTCATCCTCGAGGCGGGGCAGGTGAAGCAGTTCGGTCCGGCCGGCGAGGTGATGAAGTCGATGCAGAAGCAGGCGCAGGCCGCGCTCACCGAGCGCGCCGCGTGAGGCTACGGACCGCAGCAAGACAGGAGGGCAACACGCCATGACGCACGCACACGCACAGGCACTTCCGCTCGGGAGCACGAAGCCGAAGCGCAAATCCACCAAGCAGCAGATCAAAGGCCTGGTGCGGCTGGGCCTGGGGACCGTGTTCGCCATCGTCGTTCCGGTGGCCATGTGGGTCGGGCTCGCGCCGCTGGCCATGGCCGTGGTGGCGCCGGCGCACGTCAAGGTCGATCTGAACCGCCGGCCGGTGCAGCACCTGGAAGGGGGCATCGTGCGGCAGGTCCTGGTTCGCGACGGGCAGCAGGTCAAGGAAGGCCAGCCGCTGGTGGTTTTTGCAGACGTGGGCATGGACGCCGACCGCAATCGCCTGACCTACCGCCTCGCGGTGGAGCGCACCGCCCTGGAGCGCCTGGAAGCCGAGCAGCGCCGCGCCGAGAAGCTGGTGTTTTCCGAGGCCCTCCAGGCCGAGGCCCTCAGGGACGCGCGCCTGCAGGATGCGATGGCCAAGGAGACGGCCCTGTTCTCGGCGCGCCGGCATTCGCTGCAAAGCGAACTGGCGCTCATGCGCATGCTGCGCCAGAAGGTGCAGCAGGAGATCGGTTCGCTGGAGGCGCAGGGCGTCAAGGCGCAGGAATCGCTGGCGCTGCAGCACCGCGACCTCCAGGCCAATCGCGACCTGGTGCAGGAGGGCTTCGTCTCGAACGCCCGCATCAACCAGATGGAAGCCTCGGTGGCCGACTACACCGCGAAGCTGGAAGAGCGCCGCTCGGAGCTTGCGCGCGGCCACGGGCGGCTGGTCGATGCCGACATCAAGAGCAACTCGATCGTCAACGAATACCTCCGCTCGGCGAGCGACCAGCTCAAGAGCGCGGTCACCCGCGTGAGCGAGATCGAGCAGGAGCTGCGCAAGTCGGACGACGCCACCACGCGCCAGGTCGTGCTGGCGCCGGCGGCAGGCGAGATCATCGACCTGAAGTTCACCTCGCCGGGCGCGGTGGTGCGGCCGGGCGAGGCGATCGCGGAGATCGTGCCGAGCAACACCGCGCTGATGATCGAGGCGCAGATCCGTCCGGAAGAAGTCAACAACGTGCTGATAGGGCAGAGCGCCCGGATCAAGTTCACGGCCTTCAAGTACCGCAATGCCACGATGGTGAAGGGCAAGGTGACTTACGTCTCGGGCGACCGGTTCACCGACAAGACGACGCAGATGCCGTATTACGCGGTCTCCATCCTGGCCGACGCCGAATCGGTCGAGGCCGTGGGCGACCTGAAAATGCAGGCCGGCATGCCGGCCGAGGTGTACATCGAAGGCGGCTTCCAGACAGCGCTTCAGTACCTGCTGGAGCCGATCACTTCCACGTTGCGCCGGGCTGCACGACAAATGTGAGCCCCTGGCTCTTCGCCGGCCTTTCGTCGGTTTCGGCTGCGGTGTCGCACGGGACCGGAAACGTGATCTCCACGCGCAGGCCGCCCAATGGCGATTTCTGCAGCCGCACCTCAGCATGGTGCGCGAGCGCCACCGCCTTCACGATCGACAGGCCCAGGCCGACGCCGTGCGGATCGACGCGGCCCAGGCGGTTGAAGCGCTGGAACGCTGCGGCATGCTGGCTCGCGGGGATGCCGGGGCCGGAGTCGTCGAAGGTCAGCAGGACGCCCTCGCGAACCGGGAGGCTGCCGATCTCGATGCGGCCGCCGGCGGGCGTGAAGCGGATGGCGTTGTCCAGCAGGTTGTGCATCAGCATGTGCAGGCCCAGTTCCACCGCCGGCAACCGGGACACTTCCAGACGCGTGGCCACGGTCACCTGGCTGTGCGCCGCCACCGGACCGAGCTCGGACATCACGTCCTGGAAGACCTTCTGCAGGTTCACGTCGACCGCGACATGCCCCACCACCGCCAGGCTGTCGACGCGGGCGAGATCCAGGAGCTGGTCCAGGAGGTAGCTGGCCTCGTCGATGCCCGACATCAGGCCGCGCAGCGAAGACGACAGCTCCTGCGGCGATGCGGCGACGGCGGTGGCCAACTGGGCGTGCGCGCGAAGCCCGGCGAGCGGCGTTCGCATCTCGTGCGCGGCGATGGCCGTGAATTCACGCTCGCTCGACAGCACCGAACGGAAGCGGGCGAACACCCCGTTGATCGAATCGACCATCGGCTTGAGTTCGATCGGCGGATTCGCGACCTTCAGCTCCGACAGGTCGAGCGCATGGCGTTCGCGAAGCTGCGAGGCGTAGCCCTCGACGGAGCGAAGCGCCTGGTTCACGAACCACCAGGTGCTCACGAAGATCAGCAAGAGCGGAATCGCCAGGAACGAGAGGAAGTAGCCGGTCGTGATGCCGGCCGCCGCTTCGCGGTCGCTCTGGCGCTCGGCGATCTGGATCACCATGCCCGTCTTCGCGGCCACATGGGTGTAGGTTCGCACTTCCTCGCCATCGACGACCGTTTCGCCGAAGCCGCGCTGTGCGATCGGCTGCACCGGATCGGCCTGCCTGCCCTTGTGGCTCTGGTGCAGCAGCCGCCCTTCGACGGACCAGATCCGGTAGTGATAGCGCGCGTCCAGCGAGCTTTCGGTCTGCTTGACGACGTCGCTCAGCCCTTCGATGAATCCCTCTTCCTCGATCTCGTGTTCCGCGAAGGCAAGCACCGTGCGCGCGAGCGTGACGAGCCGCGCGTCCAGCACGTTGCGGTCCGAGATGATGTCGGCCCGATGCATGGCGAGGCCGCCGGCCAGCAGCGTCGCGGTGCACACGAAAAGCGCGATGGCAGCAACGCGATGGCGCAACGACCACGATGACGCGAGGCTATGCATTGAGCTTTTCCGGCCCGAGCTGATAGCCGACGCCGCGCACCGTCAGGATGAGGTCCGGCGAGAACTTGCGCCGCAGATAGTGGATGTGGACCTCGACCGCATTGCTCTCCACCTCGACATCGAAGGTGTAGAGCGCCTCCTCGAGCTGGCTGCGCGAAAGGACCTGGGTCTTGCGGCGGACCAGAATCTCGAGAAGCCAGAATTCCTTGTTGGTGAGGGCGACGATGTCGCCATGCCAGGTGGCCGTGCGGTGCGACGGGTAGAGCTTGAGCGGGCCATGCTCCGGTTCGATCGAGGCGGGCGCCTTGCCGTTGACGCGGCGCAGCACGGCCCTCACGCGCGAGGCGAGTTCTTCCAGGTCCACCGGCTTGACCATGTAGTCGTCGGCGCCCATGTCGAGCAGGCGCACGCGGTCCTGGATGCCGCAGCGCGCCGTGATCACGATCACCGAGACGGGAATCCCCCGGGTGCGGATGCTCTTGAGCAGCGAATCGCCGGTGACGTCCGGCAAGCCGAGATCCAGCAGCACGCAGTCATAGTTGCAGGCCGCGAGCGAAGAGAGAACTTCCTTGCCGCCCCGGCTCCAGTCGACCGCATAGCCCGCGCGCATGAGGCTCTTGTGCACGGCGCTTCCGAGCAGTTCGTTGTCTTCGACCAGGAGCAGCCGCATGGCAGAACCCTGTCAACGTGGTCCAACCGGCGCTGCGGAGCGCACACAAGATGTTTCGGGTGGGATGAAGAGCGGGCCCGGGAGATCGCCGGGTGCCTGGCAGCGCCGGATGTCGCACGAAGACCGGGCCGCACCGTCGAGGCGCAGCGCACCGGCAGGAGAGAGCCCGCCGAACGATGAACGGGAAACGACTTTCGAAGTCTTCATCTTGTCTCCTCGGCGCACTGTTGAACCGATGGTTTCGGTCGGGTCGTAGCCAGCTCGTTCTCCGGTCGCCATCCGCAACATTGTTGCTGTGGATGTACAACGGGCGTATTAATGTAGGGAAAGTCAATTCAAATGGCAATCCAGCTTTTGTGGGTTGTCGCCATAGGCTTAAAGCACTAGCGCGGCGCAGCGAGGGGCTCCCTCGCTTTTGTTCGTGCCGCTCAGATCAGGCCGGTGTGAACGGCAAGGTTCACCGCCTGGGCGCGCGAATGCACATGCAGCTTCTTGTAGATGCTCTTGATGTGCACGTTCACGGTCTGGCCGGTGATGCCGAGCTTCGCGCCGATCTCGATCGAGACGTGGCCCGATGCCACGAAGCGCAGGATCTGGCTCTCGCGCTGCGTCAGCGTCGTATCACGCGACGGCGGCGCCGATGGCTGCGTGTCGCCGCCCAGGTGCTCCCGCGGATGCTGGTTCATGAGGTGCAGCAGGCGCCGCGCGAGCCGCGGCGTGATGGCCGCGCCGCCGTTCACCACATGCAGCACCGCCTCGGGAAAGCTCTGCAGCCAGTCGTTCTTCAGCAGGTAGCCCGTCGCGCCCAACTCGAAGGCGCGCAGCACGTGGGCATCGTCCTCGAGCGCGGAGATCACGATGATCTCGCCGTTGCAATGGTGGCGCCGCGCCTCCTCGATGAGCTCGAAGCACAGGCCGTCGCCCAGCCGCAGGTCGACCATCAGCACGTCGAACTCGTGCGCGGCCAGCAGCTTGCGGCCCTCGCGGATGCTGTCGGCCTGGCCTTCGAGGCGGATGCGCACATCCGCCAGGAACTCCCGCTCGATCATGCGGCGCGTGAACTCGTCGTCGTCGACGAGCAGCACGCGCACCGGGGACAACGCCTGGCCGGCAAGGAAGTGCGGCCATGGCCTCGTTGCAGGAGGACCGATGCGGGGCACGGCATCCCCGAGGTATTGCGGCATGCCAAGGGAGGCCGAAGGGCCGGCGGGAACGAGCGCGGTATCGAGCATTTTTTTGTCCGGTCGAGGGGAGATTTCCGGGAATGGAAGCAGCAATTGAAATTCGATTCGATGCGACTCGAATTTGCGCCATGCTATGAATTCGACGATTCGCTCGTGCAGCTGTTTTGCCTGCGCTTACACGCGGATATACATATTTCCGAACCGAACTACCTCAGGACTACCTTTTCGGTCGCGTTCGATATTTTTGCGCATCAAATTCCCGTGCTTTTCAAGACCCGACGCTACGTTCGCCGGGTCTTTTGGTTTGGCGTTCGGCCATGCCCCAAGTATTTGACGAAAATATTGAATAAAAACAAGGACTTATGAAGGTCGTGCAGCTGGCGATCGCTTGATGAATGAATGCATGGATTCCATTTATTCATCCGGCCGCCGCTGAATTTGACTTGGCGAATTCAAAATTCAAAAATGCTTGCTGAACATTGAATTCCAAGCGCCAGCATTGGCGCTGCACCGTTTTGGGTAGGCGCTTTGTCACGCTCCAAGGCCCAAACGCACAGGACGCATGACTCCCCGATAAAAGTGCGCTTCGCTCATGTGCGAAGAAACGCCAATTCCTAAAGTCATCCCCAGGCCGAAAGCCTCTGCCCATCCCGGTCAGAGCAGCTGTTGCGGCCCGTCGCGAGACAACCGGGGAACCGCATGGAACCGCTTCAACTGCTGCCGAGAACCTTCATGGGCCTGCTGCGCGAAGACGCCGGCATGTCGTTCATGGAGTTCGCGCTGATCAGTGCGCTGGTGATGGTGGTGTGCCTGCTCCTGTTGCTCGCCATCCGGCGCAACGCCTGAGCCCGGGGAGAAGACCATGCAGGAATTCGGCGCCGTCCTCGACCTCCTGGCCCTGCTGGCTTCGGACCTGCGCATGCCGGTGCTGCTCGCGCTGCTCGTCGTGGCTTCGGTCAGCGACTGGCGCTCCTACCGCATTCCCAACTGGCTGACGTTCGGCGGCGCGCTGTTCGCCGTGGTCTACGGGACGCTCGCGGCACGCACGCCGGTCGCAGGTGCAATGAACGCGTTCGGCGGGCTCATCGTCGGATTCGCCGCGATGCTGATCTTCTATGCGATCGGAATCATGGGCGCGGGCGACGTCAAGCTGATGGCCATGGCCGGCGCCTTCCTCGGCCCGCAGCAGACGCTCATGGCCGTGCTCTTCACCTTCATCGCGGGCGGCGTCGCGGCACTCGCATTCGCCATCCACCGCCGCCGTCTCGGACCGATGCTGGACAACGTCAGGGCCGCAGCCCAGGGCATGGTCATGTCGACGATCGCGGGCGTTCGTCCCAACGAGAGCCTGCGGGTGAGCCGCTCGGTGGGAAAGCTGCCGTACGGCATCTGCATCGGCGCAGGCACGACGGCGCAAGTGCTCGCGCACCAGCTGGGCTACGTCTAGCCCTTTTATTCATTCACTCGTCATTCCTCGTTCACGGCGGAGGTTCCCATGAAGAACATCAAGGCGCTCGGGCTGTTGCTGCTGGCCCTCATGACCGGCCTGGCCGCCGCGGTGTACGCGGCGGGCTGGGTCTCCCAGCAAGGCGGGATCGCCTCCAACAAGGTGGTGGTGGCCGCGGTGGACATCGAACTGGGAAGCCGCGTCAACGCGCAGATGCTTTCCACCGTCGACTGGCCCAGCGGCTCGGTTCCCGCCGGCTCGTTCGGCGAGATCAAGGCGCTGGACGACCGCGTGGTGAAGGTCGGCGTGGTGCGCGGCGAGCCGCTGATCGAAGGCAAGCTCGCGCCGGTCGGCACGCAGGGCGGGCTGTCCGCGGTGATCTCGAGCGGCAAGCGGGCCATGACGGTGCGCGTGAACGACGTGGTCGGTGTCGCGGGCTTCGCGCTGCCGGGCAACTACGTGGACGTGATGGTCAACGCCCAGCAGGACAAGGGCCGCGGCGAAGAGGCCTCGCAGATCAGCAAGACGGTGCTCGAGAAGGTGCTCGTGCTCGCCGTGGCCCAGGAGGCCAACCGCGACGACACCAAGCCCAAGGTCGTGAGCGCCGTGACGCTGGAGCTGTCGCTGGAGGACTCCGAGAAGCTCGACCTTGCGCGCAGCGTGGGAACGCTCTCGCTGGTGCTTCGCAACCAGATGGACAAGACGACTGTGGCCACCGGCGGCATCACCAAGGGCCAGCTGTTCGGCGAGAAGGAAATCGTGCAGGTCGCCGCCGCCGCGGCACCCGTGCCGGCCCGCCCCCGTGCGCCGCGCACGGGCCCCGCCGTGCAGCGCGCCTCCGAATGCGTCGAGGTGATCCAGCACGCGGCCCGCTCGCTCACCTGCTTCTGACCCGGCCTGCCCGAACACACACACAAGGAGGAACACCAAGTGCGACATCTCTCTTGCACCATGGCCCGGCTGCTGGCGATCTGCGCCGCGGCGGCGGGTCCCGCCCTGGCCGCCGACGTCGTGGCCATCGCGCCGGCCTCGTCCGCGGCGCCCGCTGCGGCAGCCGCGGCCCCCACGGCCGCGGGCACC
>NZ_JXQQ01000064.1 GCF_000834655.1 Variovorax paradoxus | reverse complement strand
CGTGCTGCCCCGCGGCAGGCCCGGCGGGCGCGGTCAGCGCGGCCAGCCGGTGCAGCTTGTCGACGACGCTCGGCCAGAGGCTCTGGCTGAACTGCTCGCGGAAGAAGCCGAAGTGGCCGATGCGATGCGCCTGCACGTCGGCCGGCGCGATGCGCTCGACCGCGCTCGGCGCGCCCGCGTAGAAGCTGAGCAGGCTCTCGGTGCCGGCGAGCGTCATCAGCTCGTCGTCGGTGATCGACAGCGCGAGCACCGGAAAGCGCACGCGCCCGTAGCTGCGTGCCGCCATCTCGCCTTCGGCGCCCAGGCTGTAGCGCGGGTTGAGGCACCAGCGCCGCCATTGAAGAATCACGCCGCGCGGCAGGTCGCCCACCTTCTTCAACTTGCGGCCGGGGAAGTAGCCGCACAGCCGCGTGACCAAGGGCACCAGCACGAACCAGAAATAGAGGATGCTGCGCCGCAGCTTCGGCGCGTTCTCGCGCCAGTAGCCGCTGCCGGCCGCGATGCTGACGAGGCCGGCCACCTGCTCGGGCCGCTGCAGGAAGCCCGGCAGCTGTGCGCCGAGGCTGTGGCCCAGCAGGTAGAGCGGCTCACCGGGCAGCGCGGCCTTGGCGGCGTCGATCACGGTTTCGTAGTCGCGCGCCCAGTCGAACAGGTCGGCCTTGAAACCGCGCAGCGGCGCACCGCCGAGCGACTCACCGGAGCCGCGGTAGTCGAAGGTCCAGACGCGCAGGCCCTGCCGGGCGAGCCACCGCGCGAAGGGTTCGTAGAACGACTGGCGCACGCCCATCGCGCCGCCGATCACGATGCTGGCGAATGGCGCGCCGGAGGGCTCGTAGCGGCGCACCGCCAGTTGCATGCCGCCGTCGACCGGGAGTTGCTGCGTCTGCATGAAGTTGTCTCCTTCGTTGCGCAGGCATTCTTCGTGATGCTTTGCGCGTTGCCGATCAGACGCGTTCGAAGATCCCGGCAGCGCCCTGCCCCATGCCCACGCACATCGTGACCATGCCGTACTTCAGGTTCTCGCGGCGCAGCGCGTGCACCACGGTGGCGGCGCGGATCGCGCCCGTCGCGCCAAGCGGATGGCCCAACGCGATCGCGCCGCCCATCGGATTGACCTTCGACGGATCGAGCCCCAGCGTGTTGATCACCGCGAGCGATTGCGCGGCGAAGGCTTCGTTGAGCTCGAACCAGTCGATGTCCTCGTGCTTGAGGCCCGCATAGCGCAGCGCGGCCGGAATCGCCTCGATCGGGCCGATGCCCATGATGTGCGGCGGCACGCCCTTGCTCGCGAAGCTCACGAAGCGCGCGAGCGGCGTGAGGCCGTATTGCTTGACGGCCTTCTCGCTCGCCAGGATCAGCGCGCCTGCGCCGTCCGAGGTCTGCGAGCTGTTGCCGGCCGTCACGGTGCCGCGCGCGGCGAACACGGTGCGCAGCTTGGCGAGGCCCTCGATGCTGGTGTCGGGGCGCGCGCCTTCGTCGAGGTTCACGGTGCGGGTCTTGGCGATCGACTCGCCGGTCTCCAGGTCGGGGGTGCGGTCGGTCACTTCGATGGGCGTGATCTCGTCGGCGAACTTGCCTGCCTTTTGCGCCGCCAGTGCCTTCTGGTGCGAGGCGAGCGCGAACTCGTCCTGCGCCTCGCGGCTCATCTTCCACTGCTGCGCGACCTTCTCGGCCGTGAGGCCCATGCCGTAGGCAATGCCCACGTCGCCCTCGCGCTCGAAGATCGAGGGCGACAGCGACGGCGAGTTGCCCATCATCGGCACCATGCTCATGCTCTCGACGCCGGCCGCGATCATCACGTCGGCCTCGCCGACACGGATGCGGTCCGCGGCCATCTGCACGGCCGACAGGCCCGAGGCGCAGAAGCGGTTGACGGTGATGCCGCCGATGCTGGTCGGCAGGCCCGCCAGCACCGCGCCGATGCGCGCGACGTTCAGGCCCTGCTGCGATTCGGGAATCGCGCAGCCGCAGATGATGTCTTCGATGGCCTTGGGGTCGAGGCCGGGCACGGCGGCGAGCGCCGCCTTCAGCGTCGTCGCGAGCAGGTCGTCGGGACGGTAGTTGCGGAAGTAGCCGCGGTGAGATTTGCCGATGGGGGTGCGGGTGGCGGAGACGATGTAGGCGTCTTGGACTTGTTTGCTGCTCATGAAGAAGCTCCTGGATTTTCTTGCTCCTTCCCCTTCCGGGGGAAGGCTGGGATGGGGGCCGGCGGCGTCAACTCGACGAGCCGGTTGGCAATGGCTTGACGAACCCCATCAAGATTGGTGAACGGATCGTTCGATGCGAAACGCAAGACATCGAACCCCTGTGCGCGGAAGAACTCATCGCGCCGCGCGTCGTAGCCTTGCTGCACCTGATGCTGCGAGCCATCGAGTTCGACGATCAGCCTCGGTGCCAAACATGCGAAGTCAGCGATGTAGTTGCCCAGCGGATGCTGGCGACGAAACTTCACACCCAGTTGCTCCGAGCGCAAACTGCCCCAAAGCCTTAGCTCGGAGTCAGTCATCTCGCGGCGAAGCACTTGTGCATTCGCGCGGGCATTGGGTGTTGACTGGTTTCGCATCTTGCTTGGTTGGAGAGCCCCCATCCCTGCCTTCCCCCGGAAGGGGAAGGAGAAATGCGGGTTCAGTTCCGAACGGGCTTCCCTGTACTGAGCATCCCCATGATCCGCTCCTGCGTCTTCGGATGCACGATCAGCGAGCAGAACGCCTTGCGCTCCAGCGTCATCAGGTATTCCTCGGTCACGAGCGAGCCCGCATCCACGTCGCCGCCGGTCACCACGTTCGCGATCAGGCTGGCAATGTGGAAGTCGTGCGCGCTGATGAAGCCGCCGTCGCGCATGTTCACCAGCTGGCCCTTGATCGTCGCGGCGCCGCTGCGGCCCGCCACGCGGAAGGTGCGGCGCAGCGGTGCGCGGTAGCCGGCGTCGGCCATGGCCTTGGCCTGCTGCAGCGCCACGTAGAGCAGCTCGTCCTTGTTCGGCACGATCACGTCGCTGTCGAGCAGGTAGCCCAGCTTCTGCGAATCGAGCGCGCCGGTGCCGACCTTGGCCATCGCCGCGGCGGTGAAGCCTTCGGTGAGGAAGGGCAGCAGGTCGGTGCCCGTCGAGGCCGATGCGTTCTCCGCAGCGCGGCGTGCGATGTAGGTGAGGCCGCCCGCGCCGGGAATCAGGCCCACGCCCACTTCGACCAGGCCGATGTAGCTTTCCATCGCAGCCACGCGCCTGGACGAATACACGGCCAGCTCGCAACCGCCGCCCAGCGCCAGGCCGCGCACGGCCGAGACGACCGGCACGCTCGCATAGCGGATCTTGAGCATCACGTTCTGCAGTTCTTCTTCCGCGCCTTCGACTGCACCGATGCCGGCGACCACGAAGGCTGGCAGCATCGCCTGCAGGTCGGCGCCGACCGAGAACATCTCGTCGGGCGACCAGATCACCAGGCCCTTGTATTCGGCCTCGGCCAGCTCGACCGCGGCGCCCAGCGCTTCTGCCACGTCGGGGCTGATGGCGTGCATCTTCGAATGGATGCTCGCGATGAGCACCTCGCCGTCCAGCGTCCACACGCGCACGTCGCCTTCGTCGCTGATCGTCGTGCCCGCTGTGTTGGCATCGGCCGCGTTCGCGCCGAGCACGCTCTCGGGGAACAGCTGGCGGTCGTGCACCGGGAGCTTGCGCTGCGGAACGAACTGGCCTTGCGAAGCGCTCCACGAGCCTTCTGGCGTGTGCACGCCGCCGGCCTTGGCCACCGCGCCTTCGAACACCCACTTGGGCAGCGGCACGGTGCTCAGCGCCTTGCCGGCATCGATGTCTTCCTGGATCCACTTGGCGACCTGCGCCCAGCCGGCTTCCTGCCAGAGCTCGAACGGGCCCTGCTTCATGCCGAAGCCCCAGCGCATCGCGAAGTCGATGTCGCGCGCGCTCTCGGCGATGTCGGCCAGGTGCACGGCCGCGTAGTGGAAGCCGTCGCGCAGGATCGCCCAGAGGAACTGGCCCTGCGGCCCTTCGCTCTCGCGCAGGAGCTTCAGGCGCTCGCCCGCGGGCTTCTTGAGCATGCGGCCGTACACCTCGTCGGCCTTTGCACCGGCGGGCACGTACTCGCCGCTCTCGAGGTCGAAGCGCAGGATGTCGCGGCCGACCTTCTTGAAGAAACCGGCCTTGGTCTTCTGGCCGAGGTTGCCCAGCTCGAGCAGCTTGGCGAGCACCGGCGGCGTCTCGAAGTTGGCGTAGAACGGATCGCTCTCGGCGTTCAGGTTGTCCTGCAGCGTCTTCACGACGTGGGCCATCGTGTCCAGGCCCACCACGTCGGCGGTACGGAAGGTGCCCGAGCTCGCGCGGCCCAGCTTCTTGCCGGTGAGGTCGTCCACCACGTCGGGCGTCAAGCCGAACTTCTCGACTTCCTTCAGCGTGGCCAGCATGCCGGCGATGCCGACGCGGTTGGCGATGAAGTTGGGCGTGTCGTGCGCGCGCACCACGCCCTTGCCCAGCGTGCTGGTGACGAAGGCTTCCAGGTCGTCGAGCACCTGGGGTTGCGTGGTGGGCGTGTTGATCAGCTCCACCAGGAACATGTAGCGCGGCGGGTTGAAGAAGTGAATGCCGCAGAAGCGCGGCTTCAGCGCTTCAGGCAACGCTTCGCTCAGCTTGGTGATCGACAGGCCCGAGGTGTTCGAGGCCAGGATCGAATGCTTGGCCACGTGCGGCGCGATCTTCCTGTAGAGATCGAGCTTCCAGTCCATGCGCTCGGCGATGGCTTCGATGACGAGGTCGCACTCGCCGAGCTTGGCGAGGTCGTCGTCGTAGTTGGCCTGCTCGATCAGGCCCGCATCGGCCACGTCGCCGAGCGGGGCGGGCTTGAGCTTCTTGAGGTTGTCGATGGCGCGCGTGACGATGCCGTTCTTCGGGCCCTCTTTGGCTGCCAGGTCGAACAGCACGACGGGTACGCGCACGTTGACGAGGTGGGCCGCAATCTGCGCGCCCATCACGCCGGCGCCGAGCACGGCGACCTTCTTCACTTGAAATCGGGGATTTGTCATTGAGTTACTCGTTGTCTAACAGCCAACCGTTCGGGCTGAGCTTGTCGAAGCCTTGCACGCTCTGAACTGCCCTTCGACGGGCTCAGGGCGAGCGGATTCAGAGATGGTCACTGCGCTCGTGTCCAGGTTTGGGTGCGCCAGAAGGGGCCGAGGTAGCCGCGCACTTCCAGCTTCTTGCCGCCGTCGATGGGCGTGAAGCTCGCGCGGTATTCCTTGCCGTTCTCGGGGTCGAGGATCTTGCCGCCTTCCCAGACGTCCTTGCCCTCGGCCTTCTTGCCGCCGCGGATGATCTCCAGGCCCGTGATGGGCTTGCCCTTGCGGTCGTCGCTGCACTCGTCGCAGGTCGCGTCGGGCTTGGTGTCTTTCTTCAGCGACTTCTCGATGCGGCCGCTGAGCGCGCCGTTGGCCTCGGCGATGCGGATCTCGGCCTTGACCTCGCCGGTCTTGTCGTCGGCGTTGCGCCACAGCCCCACCGGGGTGCTCTGGGCCAAGGCCGTGAAAGAAGTGGCGGCGAGGACGATGGCTGCAAGCGTCGATTTCATGGGCGGCTCCCGTTTGGACGATGAAGAAGGACAGTGGCCTCAGGCCAGCGCTGCGTCGGTGTCCATCAGCACCTTGCTGCCGGCGCGCGCGGTGCGCATCAGCGTCGCGGTCTCGGGGAACAGCTTGGCGAAATAGAAGCGCGCGGTCTGCAGCTTGGCGACGTAGAACGGGTCGGTGTTGCCGGCGGCGATCTCGCGCAGCGCCACTTGCGCCATGCGGGCGAACAGGTAGCCGAACACGAAGTGGCCGGCCACGCGCAGGTAGTCCACCGCGGCGGCGCCCACTTCGTCGGGGTTCTGGAAACCCTTGAAGCCGATCTCGGTCGTGAACTTGGTGAGCTGGTCGCCCAGCATCGCGATCGGGTTGATGAACTCGGCCATCTTCTCGTTCACGCCTTCTTCTTCCACCAGCTTCGCGACGAGCTTGCCGAACTTCTTGAGCGATGCGCCGTTGTTGCCCAGCACCTTGCGGCCCAGCAGGTCCAGCGACTGGATCGTGTTGGTGCCCTCGTAGATCATGTTGATGCGGTTGTCGCGCACGAACTGCTCCATGCCCCATTCCTTGATGAAGCCGTGGCCGCCGAACACCTGCATGCACGCGTTGGTCGCGATGTGGCCGTTGTCGGTGATGAAGGCCTTCACGATCGGGGTCAGCAGCGCGACGAGCTCGCCGGAGTCCTTGCGCACCTTCTCGTCCGGGTGGTTGTGCTCCTTGTCCAGCAGCAGCGTGCAGAAGATCTGCAGCGCGCGGCCGCCTTCGGCATACGCCTTGGCCGTGAGCAGCATCTTGCGCACGTCGGGGTGCACGATGATCGGATCGGCTTCCTTGTCCTTGGCCTTCACGCCCGAGAGCGAGCGCATCTGAGTGCGGTCCTTGGCGTAGGCCAATGCATTCTGGTAGGCCACCTCGGTCAGGCCGAGGGACTGGTTGCCCACGCCCAGGCGTGCGGCATTCATCATCACGAACATCGCGGCCAGGCCCTTGTTGGGCTCGCCCACCAGCGTGCCGGTGGCGCCTTCGATCACGATCTGCGCGGTGGCGTTGCCGTGGATGCCCATCTTGTGCTCCAGGCCCGCGCAGAAGATCGGGTTGCGCTCGCCGAGCGAACCGTCGGCCTTCACCTTGAACTTGGGCACCACGAACAGGCTGATGCCCTTGCTTCCCTTGGGCGCGTCCGGCAGGCGGGCCAGCACCAGGTGAATGATGTTGTCCGTCATGTCGTGCTCGCCGGCCGAGATGAAGATCTTGCTGCCGGTGATGCGATAGGTGCCGTCGGCCTGCGGCTCGGCCTTGGTGCGCAGGAGGCCCAGGTCGGTGCCGCAGTGCGGCTCGGTCAGGCACATGGTGCCGGTCCATTCGCCGGTCGTGAGCTTGGGCAGGTAGGTCTTCTTCTGCTCCTCGGTGCCGTGCGCCACAAGCGCTTCGTACGCGCCGTGCGAGAGGCCGGGGTACATGGTCCAGGCCTGGTTCGCGCTGTTGAGCATCTCGAAAAGGCACTGGTTCACTACGAAGGGCAGGCCCTGGCCGCCGAAGGCCGGGTCGCACGACAGCGCCGGCCAGCCGCCTTCGACGTACTTGGCATAGGCGTCCTTGAAGCCCTTGGGCGTCTTGACTTCGTGCGTGGTCTTGTCGAGCACGCAGCCTTCTTCGTCGCCGCTGATGTTCAGCGGGAAGGTCACTTCGGCGGCGAACTTGCCGGCCTCCTCGATCACCGCGTTGATGGTGTCGGCGTCGGTTTCGGCGTGGGTCGGCAGGGCCTTGAGTTCGTCTGCGACGTGGAGCACTTCGTGCAGCACGAACTGCATGTCACGCACGGGTGGGTTGTAGGTAGGCATCCGGAACTCTCCTGGTCGAAGCTAGATAGAAAAAAGAAAAAAGGGGGAATCGAAACGGTGCCGCGCGCTCAGCGCACGGGCTTCAGGCGCCGGCCGGCGGGCGCCGGTGCGGCAGCGGCGGGGCCCGCCGGCGCATCGGGCGTGGCGCTGCGCGCAAGGATGTTGTTGAAGCCGACGGTCGCGCGGCCGATGGAGCCGGGCACCTGGAGGAAGCGGGCTTCGTAGTGCAGCGCGAGGATGAGGCCGTGGATCTCGAACGCGACCTGGCGTTCGTCGGCGTCGGCGCGCAGGTGGCCTTCGCTCTGCGATTGCACGATGGCGCGCAGCACCGCCGCCTGCCAGATGCTGACCGACTCGACCAGCGCATCGCGCACCGGGCCCGGGCGGTCGTCGAATTCGGAAGCGCCGCTGATGTAGATGCAGCCCGAGTCGATCTCGGTCGAGGTGCGCTTCATCCAGTTGGCGAACATGGCGCGAAGGCGCGGGAGGCCGCGCGGCGCCGAGAGTGCAGGAAAGAACACTTCCTGCTCGAAACGTGCGTGATACTCGCGCACCACCGAGAT
Source organism: Variovorax paradoxus (assembly GCF_000834655.1). Taxonomy (GTDB): domain Bacteria; phylum Pseudomonadota; class Gammaproteobacteria; order Burkholderiales; family Burkholderiaceae_C; genus Variovorax; species Variovorax paradoxus_F. The sequence goes on along the minus strand of NZ_JXQQ01000064.1, from coordinate 4 downwards.
CTGC
>NZ_JXQQ01000063.1 GCF_000834655.1 Variovorax paradoxus | reverse complement strand
TCGCGGCCTGTCAAACATCAGCAGCGGCTGTTCAAAGGCCGCTCGCCCCCATCCCAACCTTCCCCCGGAAGGGGAAGGAGCAAAACAGGAAATCAGCGCGGCGCGTCGCCCTTGCGGTACTCGGCCGTGAGCTCGTCGAGCTTCTCTTTGAGCGCCGGATCGAGCTTGTACTCGGCCGCCGCGATCGTCGCGTCGAGCTGATCGGGCCGGCTCGCGCCGAGCAGCGGCGCGGTGATCAGCGGGTTCGCCATCACCCATGCCACCGCGAGCGTGGCGAGCGGCACGCCGGCCTCGTCGGCCAGCTTGTGCAGCTGCGTCACGGTGTTGAAGCTGCGCTCGTTCCAGTAGCGGTCCTGGTACATGCCGCCTGCCGTGCCGAGCGTGAAGCGGGTGTTCTCCTCGGGCTTGGCGCCGGGCTTGTATTTGCCGGTGAGGAGGCCTCCGGCCAGCGGGTTGTAGGGAATCACGCCCAGGCCCTCTTCGCTCGCGAGCGGCAGCAGCTCGCGCTCGATCTCGCGGAACAGGAGGCTGTAGCGCGGCTGCACCGACACGAAGCGGGTGAACCGGTGCAGGTCGGACTTGCCGAGCGCACGGGCCAGGCGATAGGCCAGGAAGTTCGACACGCCGATGTAGCGCGCGCGGCCCGACTTCACGATGATGTCGAGCGCCTCCAGCGTCTCTTCGAGCGGCGTCTCGCGGTCGTCCATGTGCAGCTGGTACAGGTCGACGTGGTCGGTCTTCAGGCGCTTGAGCGAGAGGTCGATGGCGTCCAGCAGGTGCTTGCGCGATGCGCCCTGGTCCCAGGGGTTGGGGCCGACCTTGTTCACCGCCTTGGTGGCGACCACGAAGCGGCGGCGGCCCGCGGGACCCTGCTTTTCGAGCCAGTTGCCGATGATCTCTTCGGTGCGGCCGGTGGTCTCGACGGTGCCGCCGAGCGGGTACACGTCGGCGGTGTCCAGGAAGTTGATGCCGCCTTCGGCCGCCTTGTCCAGGATCTGGTGCGACACGGCCTCGTCGGTCTGCAGGCCGAAGGTCATGGTGCCCAGGGCGAGGCGGGACACGGTGAGGCCGGTGCGGCCGAGGCGGGTGGTGGGAATGCTCATGGGGGGCGCGCTCCGAGGGAAATGAGGAGGGGTGGAAGGGCGGCGGCCATCATAGGCACGGCCGCGCAATCCTGCAGGCGCCGGATATTTCAGGTGGTTTCGAGATGCACGCCGGGTGCGCCCCGGGCCACCGAGAAGCGGGCCATGGAGGCCACGGCCGAATCGGCTTTCTTCTCGTCATCGACCGCGCGGAACTCGACCGCGCAGCCGCGCGCATCGAGCGTCATGAGCGCGTAGCCGCGCTTGTCGGCGCGGCCGTAGCGCAGGTGCTCGTTCTTCGCGAGCATGTTGGCCACGCTCGCGGCGCTCGGCCCTTCGGAGGTGATGGCGCCGCCGACGAACTCGGTCGCGATGGCGGGGCCTTGCGGCTCGCGGCGCAGGTCGGCGGCCCAGAACGCATGGACGTCGCCGCTGACGACGAGCGCATCGCCGCCGCGCGCCTTGTTCGCGGCCAGCGCGTCGAGCAGGCGGGTGCGCGAGGCGGCATAACCGTCCCAGCCGTCCATCCAGTAGCCGTGCTCGGGGCCGCGCTTGCGGTCGGCCTCGGCGAGCAATGTGGGCTGGGCGACGACGGTCCAGCGGGCGGGCGGCGCGGCGAGTTCGCTCGCGAGCCACGCCTCCTGCTTCGCGCCGAGGAAGCTGCGCCCGGGTGCAAGCCGGTCGGCGCAGTCGGCCAACGGCGAGGCGCTGCGGCCCGCAAGACAGGCGTGGTGCGAGCGGTACTGGCGCCCGTCGAGCATCAAAACGTTGAGCATGCGGCCGAAGCGGTGCCGGCCGTAGATGGTGGCATCGGCGCCGCGCGGGCGCATGCTCGCGGGCACGGGCATGTGTTCGTACCAGGCCTGGTAGGCAGCAGCGCGGATCGCCAGGAACTGCGCGGGGTCGATGGTGCGCGGCGACACGTCGTCGGTGTAGTCGTTGGCCACCTCGTGGTCGTCCCAGGTCACGAGCCAGGGGAAGGCGGCGTGCGCGGCCTGCAGGTGCGCATCGGTCTTGTAGAGCGCGTAGCGGTCGCGGAACTCGGCCAGCTGCGTCGGGATGCCGCCTTCGTGGCGGCGCACATGACGCGAACCCCAGGAGCTTTCGTAGATGTAGTCGCCCAGGTGCACGACGAAATCGAGCGGCTGCGCGGCCATGTCGCGGTAGGCGGCGTAGTAGCCCTGCTCGTACTGCTGGCACGAGGCGAACGCGAAGCGCAGCGGCTGCGAGGCTTCGTCACCCTCGGCCGGCGCGGTGCGCGTGCGGCCCACGGGGCTGCGCGCGCCGCCTGCGGTGAAGCGGTACCAATACGGGCGGCACGGCTGCAAGCCCTGCACTTCGACGTGCACCGAATGCGCGAGCTCGGCCGCAGCCGTCGCCGTGCCCTTGGCCACGACACGCCGGAAGCGCTCGTCTTCCGCCACTTCCCACCGCACATCGACCGGCGCATCGCCCATGCCGCCGCCCTGCAGCGGCTCGGGCGCGAGGCGCGTCCAGAGCACCATGCCGTCGGGCCTGGGCGCGCCCGAGGCCACGCCCAGCGTGAACGGGTCGCGCGACGCCTGCTGCGCGTGCAGTCGAAGAAAGGGATGGCCCAGCGACGCGGCGGCGAGCCCGCTGCACAGCAGGCGCCGGCGCGAAATGGGCCCTGCGCTCATCGGCGTGCGGCCAGCGCCAGGTCGGGCCGGTCGGTGGTGATCTGGCGTATCGGCATTGCGAGCCAGTGAGCGATCTCGTCGGGCTCGTTGATGACCCATGCGCCCAGCCGCTCGGTGCCGAGCGCGGCCAGGCACTGCGACCATGTGGCCGCGAGCAGCTTCTTCTCGACCGCGACCACGCACCCCGGCATCGCCGCATAGCGCGCGAGCGCGCGGCCGATGCCGCCGAGCATCTCGGCCGAGCGGTGGTCGAGCGAGGCGAGCACCCGGCCGCCGGGCCAGCAGGCGAGCACCTGCTCCAGCACCTCGGGCACGAAGCAGGTGAGGTAGCTGCGCTGCGCCACGCCCGCGTCGTGCAGCGCCTGCACCATGCGCGCCACCGCGCCTGCGGGCAGTTCGCCGGCGGCATCGGTCTTGATCTCCACATGCAGCTCCATGCGCGTGGGCGCGAAGAGGCGCAGCACCTCGGCGAGAGACGGCACGCATTCGCCCCGCTCACCGCCCTGCTCTCCCTGTCCTTCGCGCAGCCGGGTGGCCAGCACCTCGGCGCCGGTGCGGTCGCGGATGGGTCCGGTGCCTTCGGTGGTGCGGTCGAGCAGCGGATCGTGGATGACCACGGCCGTGCCGTCGCGCGTTTCCTGCACATCGAACTCGACCGCATCGGCGCCCGATGCGATGAGCTTGCGAAAGCCGCCCAGGCTGTTTTCGGGCCAGAGGTTGCGTGCGCCGCGGTGCCGCACGATGATCATTTTCTGCAGTGTCCTTGTCGGTTGCGTTCGTTTCACTTGCTGCTGTCCACCAGCCCTTTGACGAACGACCGCTGCAACGCTACCACCACGAGGATGGGCGGCAGCATGGTGAGCAGCGCGGCGCTCATCGCCACGTTCCAGGCCGGTTGCGAATCGGAGCGCGGGATCAGGTGCTTGAGGCCGATCACCGCCGTGGCCATGTCCTTGTCGGTGGTGAAGAGCAGCGGCCAGAGGTACTGGTTCCAGCCATAGAGAAACAGAATGATCGCGAGCGCCGCGATGTTCGAGCGCGACAGCGGCAGCAGGATCGTCCAGAAGAAATGCATCGGCGAGGCGCCGTCGATGCGCGCCGCTTCGCACAGCTCGTCGGGCACCGTGAGGAAGAACTGGCGGAACAGGAAGGTGGCCGAGGCCGAGGCGATGAGCGGAAGGATCAGGCCCGGGTAGGTGTCGACCATGTTCCACGACAGCTGGATGTCGATGCTGTGCCCGGTGACCGCGTTCCACGCCTGCGACAGGTGCAGCGTCTCCACCAGCCATTGCACCGGCAGCGCCGCATTGGCCACCGACTCGTAGGTCGGCGAAATGCGCACCTCGATCGGCAGCATCAGCGACACGAAGATCAGCCAGAAGGCCGTCATGCGAAAGCGGAATCGGAAGTACGTGATCGCGAAGGCCGACAGCAGCGACACCGCGATCTTGCCGACCGTGATGCCCAGCGCCACGACGAACGAGTTGAGGAACAGCCGGCCGAAGTTGGCTTGCGTCCACGCGGTGCGCAGGTTCTGCACGAACTGGTCGCCGGGGAGCCACGGCAGCGGCACCTGCTGCACCTCGCCGATGGTGAGCGAGCCCGCGACGAAGGCGAGGTACAGCGGCACGCAGACGCACGCCACGCCCACGAGCAGGATCGCGTGGCAGACGGCGTCGAGCACGGGGGCGCGTTCAACCATGAGCGTGTTCCTTCATGAACGTCATACGTCGTAGCTCACGCGCCGCTCGACGTAGCGGAACTGCAGCAGCGTCATGAAGAGCGCGAAGATCATCAGGATGACCGACTGCGCGGCCGACGAGCCGAGGTCCAGGTTGATGAAGCCGTCGACGTAGACCTTGAACACCAGCACGTTGGTCGCGCCCGCGGGCCCGCCCTGCGTGACCGCATCGACGATGGCGAAGATCTCGAAGAAGCCGTAGACGAAGTTCATCACCGCGAGGAAGAACATGGTGGGCATGAGCAGCGGCAGACCGATGCTGAAGAAGCGCTTGAGCGGCCCCGCGCCATCGACCGCCGCCGCTTCGAGCAGCGACGACGGCACGGCCAGCAGGCCCGCGAGCAGGAAGATGTAGTCGTAGCAGACATGCTTCCACGAGGCGGCGAGGATCACCAGGATCATCGCGTCCGAGCCCACGCGGTTCGGGTCCCACGTGAAGCCGATCGCATGCAGCACGTGCGCGAGCGGCCCGACCGCCGGGTTGAAGAGAAAGGCCCAGAGGATGCCCGCGATGACCGGCGCAATGGCATAGGGCAGCAGGATGATCGCCTTGTAGATGCCGCGCCCGCGGATCACGCGGTCGCTCGCGAAGGCCAGCACCAGCGCCACCGCGATGGTGAGCAGGTTCTGCAAGATGGTGAACACCACCGTGACCTTCACAGACTCGTGGTACGTGTCGCTCTGCAGCAGCTGCGCGAAGTTGTCGAACCCGACGAAGTGCACCGTGTTGCCGAACGGGTCGGACAGGAAGAAGGCCTGCCCGAGCGCGCGGAACGACGGAATGAAGAAGAAGAACAGCAGGATCGCCAGCTGCGGCAGGAGCAGCAGCACGGGCAGGCGCACGTCCTTGAAGTGCGCGCGCTTGAGTCCGGCTTCGGGCTTGGCCATGCTCGTTCTTCAGGCTGGGGGGGCTCTCAGTAGCGGCCCTTGTTGAGCTTCTCGTACTGGCGCAGGATCTCGTTGCCGCGCTTGACGGCATCGTCCATGGCGACCTGCGGCGTCTTCTTGCCGGCGACCACGTTCTCGAACTCGTCGCGCTGCGCCATCATGGTCTGCGTGAAGTTGCCGAAGTGAAAGCCGGTGGAGTTGGCCGTGGGCGTGCCGCGCGTGAGCTGCAGGATCGCGATCTCGCGCGTCGGGTGGTCCTTGTAGTAGCCCTCGGACTTGGCCATCTGGTAGGCCTTGTTGGTCAGCGGCACGTAGCCCGTGGCCTTGAGCCACCAGACCTGCGTCTCGGGCTTGGCGAGGTAGTCGAGGAAGGCCGCGGCCGCCTCGTACTCGGCCAACTTCTGGCCCTTCATGACCCACAGCGACGCGCCGCCGATGGTGCTGTTCTTCGGCTGCTTGCCCTCTTCCCATGGCAGGTACGTGGCGCTCCAGTCGATCTTGGCTTCGCGCTCGATGCCGCTGTGCGCGGCGGTCGATGCGAAGAAGGTGGAGCACTTGCCCGAGGTGAAGAGCTGCTCGGGGCTCAGGCCCTGGCCGGCGATCTGCATCACGCCGTCGTCGATCCATTTCTTGATGCGCCCGACCTGCGAGACCACCGAGGTCTTGTTGTAGGTGAACTCGGTGTCCAGGCCCTGGTAGCCGTTGGCCTTGGTGGCATACGGCAGGTCGTTGATGGCGCTGTAGTTCTCCAGCAGGCTCCAGTGGTAGTCGCCCGCGAGCACCGAGCCGCAGGCCGAGATGCCCTTCTGCTTGATGGCATAGAGCTGCTTCTCCAGCTCCTGCCAGGTCTCGGCGGGCTTGGCGAAGCCGGCCTTCTCGAAGTGCGACTTGTTGTACCAGAGGATGGGCGACGACGAGTTGAAGGGCATCGTCATGAGCTTGCCCTTGTAGCTGTAGAAGCCGGCAACGGGCTTGACGAAATCGGCCCACTCGACCTTGTAGCCGCGCTGGTCGAGCAGGTCCTGCACGGGCATCGTCGCGTCGGACAGCAGCATGGTCATGAAGCCGCGCTCGTAGATCTGCACGAGCGCCGGCGCGCGCTTGGCGCGGTAGGCGGCGATGGTCCCGTTGATCACCTCGTCGTAGTTGCCCTTGTTGACGGCGACCACCACGTACTTCTGCTGCGAGGCGTTGAAGTTCTTCACCAGCTCGTCAACGCGCTCGCCGAGCGCACCGCCCATGGCGTGCCACCACTGGATCTGAACGGGTTGGGCGGCCGCGGGCATGGCGCTCGCGAGCCATAGCGCGGATGAGATGGCCAGCGTGGCCAGGGTGCTGCGTCGGTCGAGATTCGTCATCGCTGTCTCCTGTGGATCGTGGGGTGCAGGTTCAGGCGGACCAGAAGCCGCCGGGGCTGAAGAGATCGGTGATCGCGGCATCGAGCCAGCCGAGTTCGTCGAGCAGGTCGAGCACGGTGTAGCGGCGCCGGATGAGGCGGGCGCGGCGGTAGTCGGCGGCCAGGCGCTCGGCGGCGATGCCGAGGTCGTCCGGGTGCGCCGCGCCGCCGAGGGTGCGCAAGCGTTGCTGCATGTCGCTGGCGCCGATGAGTTGGGTGGCGAGCTGGCGGCGCAGGTCGGGCCAGAGGCCGGCCAGGCTTTCGATGCGGGCGCGGCGGCCGCCCGCGGCGCGCTTGGCCTGCATCTCCTCGCGCGCGGCGGAGCGGAATTCCTCGCGGTCGAACGCCGCATCGATCTCGCGCAGGAGCGCGGCGTCGTCGAAGCCGTCCTGTGCGTGCGCCGCGGCCGATGCGAAGGCGGTGTCGGGCCGCGCCAGCAGCCATTCGTACATCGCGAGCATCGCGACGCAGCCGACGCCCACGCAGGCACCGTGCGCGGCAGGCTCGCCATCGATCTGCAGGTTCTCCATTTCCCAGAGGTGGGAGAACTGGTGGTCGCTGCCGCTGGCCGGGCGCGAGTTGCCGTGGGCCTGCATCGCGAAGCCGCTGACCAGCAAGCCCGACATGAGATCGCCCGTGGCCTCAGGGTCTCGCGCGGCGATGCGGCCGGGCGCGCCGAGCCAGTCGCGCAGGTGCGCCTGCACCATGTCGTAGGGGCGTCGACTCAAGGCTTCGACGCCCAGCGCATCGGCCAGCAGCCAGTCGGCGCCGGCCACGGTCTTGCCGGCGAGATCGCCGTAGCCCCACGCCGTCATGCGGGCGGGCGCGGCGCCGAGCACGCCGAGGTCGGCCAGCACCGCGACGGGCGGCGGGCAGGCGAGCGTGCGCTTGAAGCCGTCTTCATCGAGCAGCGCTGCGCCGGAAGCCGCGTAGCCGTCCATCGAGGCCGCGGTCGCGAAGCAGACGTAGGGCTTGCCCGCGATCGACGCGGCGTGCTTGACCAGGTCGCTGATGACGCCGGACCCCACCGCCACCGGCGTGAGGTCGTGCGCGGCGAGCTTTCGGGCAAGGGTGGCCGAGGCCGAGACGCGGGGCTTCAGGCGCGGGCGCGCAGGCAGCATGAGCGGCGGCGCGAGCGCAATGCCGCGCGCTTCGAGCAGCGCCTGCGCGGCCTCGCCCGCGACGTCCCACGTGGTCTCGTCGGTCACGAGCATCCAGCGTGCGCCGGGGGCGGCGCGCTGCAGCACGTCGGGCATCGCGCGCACCGCGGCACGCTCGACGACGACTTCTTTCGTGACCGCGGCATCTCGCAATGCGGCCCGCAGCGGGGATGTCTTTTCGCTCATGTCTCCAGGGGTTCCTGCGCCGGATTCGTCGGCGATGAACAAGTGTATATTCTGAAATGCATTTGTTTCAAGCAGGTGACTACCCGGTGTTTTCACCGGTCACGCGGCAGAATCGGCACACAACAACGGAGCATTCGGATGGCAGAGGAAGATCAGGTGGCGGTGCGCGTGGCCTGGCTCTACTACATGGAGGGCCTGACGCAGGACGGCATCGCCACGAAGCTCGGGCTCACGCGGCTGCGCGTGAACCGGCTGCTCGGCGAAGCACGCGAGAGCGGGCTCGTGAGCATCAAGATCAACTCGCGCCACGAGAGCTGCCTGCGGCTCGAAGAGGAACTGCGCACGGTGTGCGGGCTGCGCGAGGCGGTGATCATTCCGACGCCCGAGAGCCCCGACCTGATTCCGGTGCTGCTGGGCCGCACGGCCGGCGAATACCTTTCCCGGCTGCTGGAGACGCAGCGAGTGCGGGGCCTGGGCGTGGGCTGGGGCGCGACGCTGCGCGAGGCGATCCGGCACGTCGCGCCGGGGCAGTGGCCGAACCTGAACGTCAACTCGATCATGGGCGGGCTCACGCGCGGCCTGGAGATCAACACCTTCGAGACCGCCAGCGCCTTCGCCGCGCGGCTCGGCGCGCAGTGCAGCTACCTGGCGGCGCCGCTGTACGCGGGCAGCGCGAAGTCGCGCGACACCATCGTCTCGCAGGATGTGTTCAAGGAAGCCTTCGGGCAGATCGCGGCCAACGACGTGGCGCTGCTGAGCGTGGGCGACCTCAGCACGCGGTCATTGCTGGTGCGCTACGGGCTGCCGAAAGACGTTCCGGTGGCGGGCCTCAGGCAGGCCAAGGCGGTGGGCGACATCATCGGCCAGTTCCTCGACCGCCATGGCAAGCCGGTGAAGCATGCGCTGAACCAGCGCGTGGTGGCGCCGTCGCTGGAGGAACTCGCGCGCATTCCGACGGTGATCGTCGCCTCGGGCGGCGAGAACAAGGCGCCGATCATCGCGGCCGTGCTGTGGGCCAGGCTGCTGTCGGTGCTGATCTGCGACGAGCAGACCGCGCGCGCGGCGCTGAAACTCTACGAGGCGCTGGCGGCGCGCTGAACGGTGCCCAGGCGCGCATCGGCACGCGCGCTCATCACGCCCCAGCCGAAGATGCCGATGCCCCCGAGCGCGAGCAAGGCGCCGACCCAGCCGGTCGAGGTCCAGCCGAGGCCCGCCGAGATCGCCACGCCGCCCAGCCACGCGCCGAGCGCATTGGCCATGTTGAAGGCCGAGTGGTTGAGCGCGGCAGCCAGCGTCTGCGCATCGCCGGCCACGTCCATGAGGCGGATCTGCAATGCCGGGCCGATGGCCACGGTGGTGCCGATGAGGAACACGCCGATGGCGGCCGTGACCACGTGTTGCGCCGCGAAGGTGAAGAGCGCGAGCACCAGCACCGCGTACACCAGCACGCCGGCGATGGTGCGCATGAGCGACTTGTCGGCCAGGCGCGAGCCCACGATGTTGCCGGTGACCATGCCCAGGCCGAACAGCGCGAGCACGAAGGGCACGTTGTGCACCGACAGGTGCGCCACCTCGGTGAGCGTAGGCTTGATGTAGCTGAACACCGCGAACATGCCGCCGAAGCCGATGGCGCTGATGCCGAGCGTGAACCACACCTGCTTGCGCTTGAGCGCGCCGAGCTCGCGCCACGGGCTGGCGCCGGCAGCGGCGGCGATGTCGGGCACGTCGCGCCGCACGAGCACGATGGCCACGAGCGCGATCACGCCGACGAACACGAAGGCTGCGCGCCAGCCGAAGAGCTGGCCGAGCCATGCGGCGATGGGCACGCCGACCAGCGTGGCGCCGGTGAGCCCGAGCATCACGAGGCCCACGGCGCGCGCGCGGCGCCCCGGCGGCGCGAGCGTGGCGGCCACGAGCGCGGCCACGCCGAAATAGGTGCCGTGCGGCAGGCCCGTGGCAAAGCGCAGCAGGTTGAGCGAGAGGTATCCGGGCGCCATGGCGCTCGCGAAGTTGCCTGCGGCGAACACCGCCATGAGCGCGATCAGCAATGCGCGCCGGCCCCAGCCCGCGGCGAGCACGGCCAGCACCGGGGCGCCGATGACGACGCCGAGCGCATAGGCGCTGATGACATGGCCCGCCTGGGGAATGCTGACGTCGATGTCGCTCGCGACTTCGGGCAGCAGGCCCATGATGACGAATTCGCCCGTGCCAATGGCGAAGCCGCCGACGCCGAGCGCGAGCACGGCCCGCAGGAAATTGACGGGTTTCGACGACGGGGAAGAAACGGGAATGGCGGTGTCCGCGCTGTCCAGCGCGGGTGGGGAGGCGTTCAAGGCCAGGCTCCTGGGAGGGCGCCCGGCGGCGACGGGCAAGGGCGAATTTTAGGGTAAACCCTGAAGTCGACCGATACGCAGTTGCCAAAGTCCCGGTATCGGCAAGGCCTCGAAGGGCCTCCGCCCTGGGGTCAGATCGCCACCAGCTGGCGCACGCCCTGCGCTTCCATGTCCTTGCCCAGGCCGCGCGCGATGACCTCGCCGCGCTCCATCACGAGGTAGTCGTCGGCCAGCTCCTGCGCGAAGTCGTAGTACTGCTCGCACAGCACGATGGCCATGTCGCCGCGGTCGGCCAGCATGCGGATGACGCGGCCGATGTCCTTGATGATGCTCGGCTGGATGCCTTCGGTCGGCTCGTCCAGGATCAGGAGCTTGGGCTTGGGCGCGAGGGCGCGTGCGATCGCCAACTGCTGTTGCTGCCCGCCCGAGAGGTCGCCGCCGCGCCGGTTGATCATCTGCTTGAGCACCGGGAACAGCTCGAAAAGCTCCGAAGGGATGGGCGTGCTGCCGCTCTTGTAGGCCAGGCCCATGCGCAGGTTCTCCTCGACCGTGAGCCGCGCGAAGATCTCGCGGCCCTGCGGCACGAAGCCGATGCCCGCGCGTGCCCTGTCGTACGGCGTGGCTTTCTGGATCGGCTTGCCTTCGAGTTCGATGCTGCCACTCTTGATGGGCACGAGGCCCATCAGCGACTTGAGCAGCGTGGTCTTGCCCACGCCGTTGCGGCCCAGCAGCACGGTGACCTTGCCGAGCGTGGCCTGGAAGCTCACGTCCCGCAGGATGTGGGAGCCGCCGTAGTACTGGTGGATGTTCTTGACTGTCAGCATGGCTTCGGTTCCTCAGCGGCCCAGGTAGACCTCGATCACGCGCTCGTCGGCCTGCACCTCGTCGAGCGTGCCCTGCGCGAGCACCGAGCCGTCGCACAGCACGGTGACGATCTCGGAGATGGTGCGGATGAAGCTCATGTCGTGCTCCACCACCATCAGCGAATGCTTGCCCTTGAGCGTGAGGAAGAGCTCGGCGGTGCGGGCCGTTTCCTCGTCGGTCATGCCGGCCACGGGCTCATCGAGCAGGAGCAGCTTCGGGTCTTGCATGAGCAGCATGCCGATCTCCAGCCACTGCTTCTGGCCGTGGCTCAGGTTGCCGGCCAGGCGCGAGACGCTGTCGGCCAGGTGAATGGTCTCCAGCACTTCGGCCAGGCGGTCGCTCTGCGCCGAGTCGAGCTTGAACAGCATCGAGGCGCGCACGCCCTTGTTGGTCTTGAGCGCGAGCTCCAGGTTCTCGAACACGGTGAGGTGCTCGAACACCGTCGGCTTCTGGAACTTGCGGCCGATGCCCAGCTGGGCGATGTCGGCCTCGCGGTGGCGCAGGAGGTCGATGGTGCTGCCGAAGAACACGGTGCCCGAATCGGGCCGCGTCTTGCCGGTGATGATGTCCATCATCGTGGTCTTGCCCGCGCCGTTGGGGCCGATGATGCAGCGCAGCTCGCCCGGCGCGATGTCGAGCGAGAGCTTGTTGATGGCCTTGAAGCCGTCGAAGCTCACGCTCACGTCTTCCAGGTACAGGATGCGGCCGTGCGTGACGTCGACTTCGCCCGGCGTCGCGATGCGGCCGAAGCCGGCTTCGCGGCCACCCGACTCGGTGCTGCCGCTCGCGTAATGAACGCCGCTTGCGCGCGCCGCGCGCTCGGCGCCGGCTTCCATCAGGTCGGGCGTCATGCGCGGGCTCCCTTCACGTCGGCGGCCAGCGGCGCGTGCAGCGCCTCGGGCTCCATGCCCTGCCCTGCGGCCATGGCGCGTTGCGCTTCCTCCCGGCCTGCGCTCGGTGGGGCGGGCGCCGTCTTCTCGCGCGACAACCACTTCTTCACCAACCCCACGATGCCGTTCGGCAGGAACAGCGTGACAGCAATGAACAAGGCGCCCAGGAAGTACAGCCAGTACTCGGGGTAGGCCACGGTGAGCCAGCTCTTGGCCCCGTTGACGATGAAGGCGCCGATGATCGGCCCGATCAGCGTGGCGCGTCCGCCCACCGCCGCCCAGATCGCGATCTCGATGGAGTTGGCCGCGCTCATCTCGCCCGGGTTGATGATGCCGACCTGCGGCACATACAGCGCACCGGCCACGCCGCACATCACGGCCGAGATGACCCAGATCGTGAGCTTGTACGGCAGCGGGTTGTAGCCCGAGAACATCACACGCGTCTCCGCATCGCGAATGGCCTGCAGCACGCGGCCGAACTTGCTGCCGATGAGCCACCTGGCGAAGAGGAAGAAACCCAGCAGCGTGAGGCCGGTGAGTGCGAAGAGCGTCATGCGCATTTCCTGCGTGGCGATCGGGATGTTCAGGATGCGCTTGAAGTCGGTGAAGCCGTTGTTGCCGCCGAAGCCCGTCTCGTTGCGGAAGAACAGCAGCATCGCAGCGAAGGTCATGGCCTGCGTGATGATCGAGAAATACACGCCCTTGATGCGCGAGCGGAAGGCGAAGAAGCCGAACACGAAGGCAATGAGGCCCGGCACCGCGACGATGAGGATCAGCGTGGCGATGAAGCTGTCGCTGAAGGTCCAGTGCCAGGGCAGCGTCTTCCAGTCGAGGAACACCATGAAGTCGGGAAGGTCGCTCTTGTAGTTGCCGTCGCGGCCGATCTGGCGCATGAGGTACATGCCCATCATGTAGCCGCCGAGCGCGAAGAAGAGGCCGTGGCCCAGCGAGAGGATGCCGGTGTAGCCCCAGATCAGGTCCATCGCCAGTGCGCAGATGGCGTAGCACATGATCTTGCCGACCAGCGCCACCGCGTAGTCGCTCATGTGCAGCGGGCTGTCGACGGGCACCACGATGTTGAGCACCGGCGCCACCGCGCACACCACGATCAATGCGACGAAGAAGGCCGTCCAGCCCTTGCCGCTCAGCAGGGGGCCTTTGGTGGGAAGAGTGACAGAGGTCATAGCAGCCAGGACTTGGGGGATTGCGCGAGGAACACCGCAGAACCGGCTTTGCCGGGCTGCCGGTGTTGCCCCCTCGAGGGGGTTGGCGAAGCGACACGAAGTGCGCGAAGACTGGGGGTGGTCATGCCTCAGCGCTCCGGCCTTTCATCGCGAAGATGCCCTGGGGCCGCTTCTGGATGAAGATGATGATGAAGACAAGCACCGCGATCTTCGCGAGCACCGCGCCCGCCCAGCCTTCGATGAACTTGTTGAGAATGCCCAGCCCCAGCGCCGCATACACGGTGCCCGCGAGCTGGCCGACGCCGCCCATCACGACCACCATGAAGCTGTCGACGATGTAGCTCTGGCCCAGATCAGGGCCGACGTTGCCGATCTGGCTCAGCGCGCAGCCTGCGAGGCCTGCGATGCCCGAGCCGAGCGCGAAGGCGTAGGTGTCGATGCGCGCGGTGTTCACGCCCATGCACGAGGCGATCGGGCGGTTCTGCGTCACGCCCCGCACGAAGAGGCCCAGCCGGGTCTTGCCGATGAGCCAGCCCATCGCGAGCAGCACGAGCACCGCGAAGATGATGATGCAGATGCGGTTCCACGGCAGCGTGACGTTGCTCAGCATGGTGAAGCCGCCGCTCATCCAGCCGGGGTTTTCCACGCCGACGTTCTGCGCGCCGAACAGCGTGCGCACGAGCTGCTGCAGCATGAGGCTGATGCCCCAGGTGGCCAGCAGCGTCTCGAGCGGCCGGCCGTAGAGGAAGCGGATCACACCGCGTTCGAGCACCGCACCCACGAGCGCCGACGCGAGAAACGACACCGGAATGGCCGCCACCAGGTACCAGCCGAACGCCGCCTCGGGCATGTACTTCTGGAAGATGCCCTGCATCACGTAGGTGGCGTAGGCGCCGATCATCATCAGCTCGCCGTGCGCCATGTTGATGACGCCCATGAGGCCATAGGTGATGGCCAGGCCCAGTGCGGCGAGCAGCAGCACCGAGCCCAGGCTGATGCCGCTGAACACGGCGTTGATGCGGTCGCCCCAGACCAGCGCGCCGTCGATGTTGGCAATCGATGCGGCAATGGCCGTCTTCACGTCGGCCTCGGTCTCGTCGGCCAGGCGCTGGTTCAGCAGCAGCTTGGTGTCGGCATTGCGGTTGTTGCCCAGTTCCTTGGCGGCCGCGAGGCGCTTGGCCTTGTCGGCGCTGGTGAGCATGCTGGCGGCGCGCACGAGTTCGAGCTGCGCCTTGATCTTGGGGTTGGTCTCGGCGGCCAGCGCCTTCTCGACCATCGGGATGCGGGATTCGTCGGGCTCCTTGAACAGGGCCTGCGCGGCTTCGGCGCGCACCGCGTCGTCCTTGCTCGTGAGCTTGAGCGCGGCCCGTGCGGCATCGAGCGCGCCGCGCATGAGGTTGTTGTTGACGACGTCTTCGGCGGTGTCGGGCACCTTCAGCTCGGCGCCGGTGACGGGGTCGTAGCCCTTGTCGTCCTTCATCACGAAGACCTTGTCTTCGGTGTACTTCACGGCGTCGTCGGACATCGCCTGGATGAACGCGGCGGTCTTGTCGTCGGCGGTGAGCACGGCCTTGTTGAGCGCGGCGATGCGGGCTTCGGACTCGCCGGAGGCGATGGCCCGGGCTTCGTCGGCGGTCAGCGCGTGGGCGGCCGTTGCCATGAAAAGCATGGCGGCGAATGCGCAGTGAAGGGTTCGTCGAAGCATCATGAGAATGGAAGTTGGGTTGGCTCCCTCCCCTTCCGGGGGGAGGGTTGGGGTGGGGGCACGCGGCGCTCGGACAAGCGCAGTGCTCGAATCGACCGCCGTC
>NZ_JXQQ01000062.1 GCF_000834655.1 Variovorax paradoxus | reverse complement strand
AGCGGCAGCACGGCCACGCCGGCGGGCAGCGCGACCGATGCCTGCAGGTGGCTCTGGGTGAGCACCAGCGACAGCCGGCTGTCTTGCACCATGTAGGCGATGCGGTCGGCGGGGTACTCGGGGTCCAGCGGCACATAGGCGCCGCCGGCCTTCAGGATGCCCAGCAGGGCCACCACGAGGTCGATGCCGCGCTCCACCGCCACGCCCACGCGGGTCTCGGGGCGCACCCCTTGTTCGATGAGGTGATGTGCAAGCCGGTTGGCCCGGCGGTTGAGTTCGCCGTAGGCCAGCGTCTGCGCCTCGAAGGACAGCGCGGGGGATTCGGGGTGCAGCT
>NZ_JXQQ01000061.1 GCF_000834655.1 Variovorax paradoxus | reverse complement strand
GGCAGCGTCAGCTGGCAGTTCAAGAAGTTCATCGACGAGTCCTCCAAGGTCTGGGGGACCATGGAATGGAAGGACAAGCTCGCGGCCGGCTTCACCAATTCGGCGGGCATGAACGGCGACAAGGCCTCGACGCTGAACTCCCTTTTCACCATGGCCCAGCAGCACGGCATGGTCTGGGTGGGCGTGGGCATGTTGCCGAGCACCACGAAGGCGGCCAAGCGCGACGACATCAACTATGTCGCGACGTTCAGCGGCCTCGGCACGACCACGCCGTCCGACGCGTCGACCGATGAAATGGTTCACGGCGACCTGGAGACCGCGCGCCGTTTCGGCCAGCGCATTTCCGCGACGCTGGCGCGCCTGAATCCGGCGGTGAAGGCCTGACCCGCCCGCACCGCGCACGCGCGAAAGCCGCGGCTCCGTCATGGGCCGCGGCTTTTTTTGCGTTCGTTCATTCATACGCAGGCGTTATTGCACGACACCATCGTGCAATGGAAATCGGCCCGGTGCTTCTGTTCAATGGCATTCGCATCTCACCCACCAGGAGCCACCATGCAAACCCCCGTCACCCTTCCTTCCACCGACTTCCCTTTCCGCTTCACGCAGCGCCTGCCTGCGCGTCCCAGCGCGGCCGCACTGCTGCAGACCGTGCAGGCCAGCCAGTACCGGGAGATGGAGCACGCCTTCCGCGCGAGCGGGGGATTCGTGAGCTCCGACGAGCTGGTCACGCTGCTCATGCGGCGCACGGAGCAGCCGATCTCGCAGCTGGCGCACTGGATCGTCGACCGCGACGTGATCAGCTTCCAGTGGCAATTGCGCACCGTGCTGCCGCTGTTCCAGTTCGACCTGTCCACCGTGACGCCGCGCCCGGGCGTCACTGCCGTGATCCGGGAGCTGATTCCCACGCTGAGCGATTGGGACGCATGCCTCTGGTTCGTCGCACCGAATGCGTGGCTGGCCGACGCATCGCCGCTCGAGGCGATCTCGCGCGATGCATCGGCCGTGCTCGATGCGGCGCGCGGCGAGCGGTACCTGCTGCGCGGTTGAAGCGGCGGCGTCGGGCCGCGAAACAAGCACCCCCTACCAAGGTATCTCCTACACCAACGTTCAATAGGCGCGACCAGGGCTTTCTGATTTCATGACTTGGCGTGCGCAGATGCGCGCAAGCAGCACGACCCATCCCGGGGCATCGAACGGTGCCTTGTTTTTCTCAAGTTAAGGAGTTTGAAAATGAAATTGCTTCTGTCCACGTGCGCCCTGGTCGGTGCACAGATCCTGGCCCTCAACGTCCACGCCCAGCCACAGCCGGCCGACAAGGGCGCCGTGCGCGCCGAACGCAAGGCCGAGGGCGTGGAAGCCGCGCGCAACTTCATGCCCGGCGAGGGCGACCCGATCCCCGAGCCGAAGGCGAAGGCATCGAAGGCCGATCGCGCCGCTGCGCGCCAGGCCCGCAAGCCGGGTGGCGTGGAAGCCGCGCGCACCTTCATGCCCGGCGAAGGAGACCCGATCCCCGAACCCACCGCCAAGCTCTCGCGCGCGGAGCGCTCGGCAGGCCGCAAGGCGAGCCGCGCGGAGGTGGCAAGGGAAAACAAGGCCGGGGAACTGCCGTCGTTCAACGACAACTACGGCGGCAAGTAATCGGGCGTCGAAAAAAATCCCGGGTGTCGTTGCCGGCACCCGGGATTTTTCTTTGGCTCGATGGAAGGCTGCTATCCCCGCAGCGACCGGAACCCCGCACGCATCTCGGCCGCCAGCACCTGCGGCTGTTCCCATGCGGCAAAGTGCCCGCCCTTGGAAAGCCTGTTGTAGTGCACGAGCTTCGGATACGCACGCTCCGCCCAGCTGCGCGGGGCCGTGTAGATCTCGTCGGGGAAGGCGCTCACCGCCACCGGCAGGGTAACCCCCTTGGGTGCGAAGAACGGCAGCTTGCTCTCCCAGTAGAGGCGCGCCGAGGACACGGCGGTGTTCGTGAGCCAGTAGAGCGTGACGTTGTCCAGGATGTCGTCCCGCGTGAGCCCCTCGGTCTGGCCGGCGAAGACCCGCGCGATGAGCGAGTAGCTGCGCGCATCGTGGTCCAGCATCCAGGCGGCCAGGCCGACCGGCGAGTCCTCGATGCCGTACAGCGTTTGCGGGCGATTGCCCATTTCCTGGGCATAGGCCAGCCCGTGCTTGTAGAAGGTGTCCAGCTGGTCGTATGCGTACTTCTCGTCGGCCGAGAGGTTGGTCGGCGGCGGGCCGCCGGCGCCGAGCGATTTGGCAATGTCGTCGGGAATGGTCGCCGGCATGTTGGTGTGGATGCCCACGAGCCCTGGCGGCGTCAGCAGCGCCATCTGTTCGGTGACCGCGTTGCCCCAGTCTCCGCCCTGCGCAACGTACCTGGTATAGCCCAGGCGCTTCATGAGCACCACCCATGCGCGCGCGATGCGCACCGGGTCCCAGCCCGTGGTCGTCGGCTTTCCCGAGAAGCCGTGGCCGGGCAGCGAGGGAATCACCACGTCGAACGCATCCGCCGCCGACCCGCCGTGGGCCGTCGGGTTGGTGAGGGGGCCGATGATCTTGAGCTGCTCGATGACCGAGCCCGGCCATCCATGCGTGACGATGACCGGCAAGGCCTTCGGATGCGTGGAGCGGACATGAATGAAATGAATGTCCACGCCGTCGATCTCGGTCATGAACTGCGGCCAGGCGTTGAGCTTCGCCTCGCACTTGCGCCAGTCGTAATGCGTCTGCCAATGGCGGGCAAGCTCGCGCATGGTGGCGAGCTGAACGCCTTGCGATGCATCGTCGACGGTTTCGCGCGAGGGCCACTTGGTGGCCTTGATGCGCCGCCGCAGGTCCGTCAGGTCGCCGTTCGGAAAGAGCACGCGAAACGGCCGGATGGCTTCCTTGCCGTGGGTTGCGGGCTTGCTGCCTTCGCCGCCGCCGGGCACATCGCTGGGCGCCTTCTGCGCCTGCACGGACGGTGCGGCAAATGCGAGCGAGCCGACCGAAAGCGCGGTGGTCGAACCGGCAACGAAGTCGCGCCGGGTGAGGGATGAAGAGAGGGTCATGGGCGAGTCCTTGCGATTCCTTGGATGAAGGACGGGAATCACACCAGACGACCCCGGGGCCGGTCTATTGGACGAAGGTGTTGCGCCGCATCCGGTGCAACGCGCTGTCGTCGCCTGCCTATCCGACAGGCACCGAGAACAGGAAAGTCGCTCCGTGCCGGTCGTTCGGCTCGGTCCACAGCCGGCCGTTGTGCCGCTCGACGATCGAGCGGCTGACCGACAGGCCCACGCCCATGCCGGCGGTCTTGGTCGAATAGAACGCGTCGAAGATCCTGTGCTGGTCCTGGGTGTCCACGCCCACGCCCGCGTCCTGGACGCTCACCCGCACATGGCCGTCGGGCGCCAGGGCCGTGGTGATCGCCAGGCGGCGCGGGCGATCGTGCACGTCGGCCATGGCCTCCGAGGCATTGCGGATCAGGTTCAGCACCACCTGCTGCAGCTGGATGCGAACGGCCGAGACCGCCGGCAGGCTCTCGTCGAGGCCCAGTTCGAGGACAACCTTGTTTCTCTCGAGATCGGCCGAGAGCATGCCCACGACTTCCCGCATGGCGTCGTTCAGGTTCATCGGCTCCGGGGACAGGTCGCCGTTGCCGAAGAGCGCCCGCAGTCGCGCGATCACATCCGCGGCCCGGTTCCCGTCGCGCAGCGTGCGCCGGATGGTTTCGCGCGCGCCGTCGATGTTGGGGGGATCGGCATTCAGCATGCGCTGGCCCGTGCCTGCGTTGGTGATGATGCCCGAGAGCGGCTGGTTGATTTCGTGCGCGATCGACGCCGACAGCTGCGCGATGCTCGCGACCCGGTTCGCATCCAGCAGCTTGAGCTCCACGTCGTGGAATCGACGTTCGCTGTCCCGGGCGGCCTGCTCGGCCTTCTTGCGGTCGGTCAGGTCCAGCACGAAGGCGACGCCTTCTTGTGGCGTCCCGTCGAAGAGCGCGATGCCGATCAGCACGGGCACCGAGCTGCCATCCTTCCTGATGTACTCGCCCTCGAACGGGGCCACGACGTTGGTGGCCTGCAGCGTTCTCATGATCTGGTCGTCGTTCTCGTCCCACGAGGGCGGCATGATGTCCCGCCAGCGCATGCGTCCGGAGGCCAGGTCGTCCTCGTCGTATCCCAGGATCTGGCCGAAGGCGCGGTTGGCGTCGAGGATTCGGCCGTCCAGGTTCCAGGTGAAGATGCCGATGATGTTCGAGTTGAAGAGCCGCCGCACCCTGCCCTCGCGCTCCTGCAGGTCGCGGTAGAGGCGAGCGTTCTCCAGGGAAATCGCTGCCTCCGACGCGAGCAGCTCCAGCAGGGCAAGCCGGGCCGGTGCGAAGGCGCCGGGCGTCAGGTTGTTCTCCAGGTAGATCACACCCACGAGCCGCATCTGCTTGAGCAGCGGCAGGCACAGCATCGAGCGGGCGCGGTTGCGGCGCATGTAGTCGTCGTCCGAGAACGGGCCTTGCTCCAGCGCGTCCTGCAGCAAGACGCTTTCCTTGGCGCGAAGAACGAAATGCAGCACCGAGGCCGGCAGGTGCGCGGCTGTGATGTCCGCATGCCGCAGGTCCACCGCCACACCGCCGACGTCGGCCGTGGCTTCGGCCTCGATGCGGTAGCCGTCACCGTGCGGCAGGATCAGCAGGCCCCGTTGCGCGCCCGCATGCTCCAGGCCCAGCCGCATGACGGTGGCGATCAGCTTGTCGAGGTCGATCTCGGCCGATACCGCGCGCGAGACCTTGAGCACGGTGGCCAGGTCGAGGCGATCGAACGGCGTCTGCCCCATGGCGGCTGGATCGGCGCGCACCTCGTGGCGCAGATAGGGGTATCGCTCGTCGAGCTGCCTGACCTTGCCCAGGGCGCCCCATTGGAGGTAGCAGTGCCGGGCGTCGCGCAGGTAGGCCCCGGCGATGGTGTCGAAGCCGCGGGCCGCGTGAAAGCGCGCGGCCAGTTCCGCCGCGATCGCCTGGTTGTGCATGAAGCCGTGTTCGCGCGCCGACCGGATGGCCGATTCGTACAGGCGTTCGGCTTCGAGTTCGCGGCCCTCCAGGCGAGCGATTTCGGCACCGACCAGGGCGGCGCGGTTCTGGAAGTTCTCCGGGCAGTTCTCGGCCCATTCCACGAGCTCCGCGTGGTGCGCCGTCAGGGCGTCCAGATGCTCCCGGAACTGCGCGGGGGCCGCGGGATCGCAGGCGGCTGCGCGGCTCAGCACACCATAGAAATGCGCTTCCGCCGTCCTGAAGAAGGCCGGCGGCGTCCAAAGGAGACGCTGCGCGTTCGACGATGCCTCGAGCGCCGCCGCATGGTCGCCGGCAAGAAAGCGCGCCTGCAGCTTGCGAATCCAGTACCAGCAGGCGGCGAAGCCCAGGCGAGGGTCGCCCGACACACGGCGCTCGAACTCGCGCTCGTCGAAGTGCGCGCCGTCGAAGGTGCCGAAAGTCGGCGTGGCGCCGCGGAGCGTGCGAACGAGCGCGAGCTGCACCGCGACGACGTCGCTTTCGAGCCCGAAACGAGCCTTGCGCGCGAAGTCCAGGCTTTGCTCGGCCTCGCGCTGCACGT
Organism: Variovorax paradoxus; assembly: GCF_000834655.1. Classification (GTDB taxonomy): domain Bacteria; phylum Pseudomonadota; class Gammaproteobacteria; order Burkholderiales; family Burkholderiaceae_C; genus Variovorax; species Variovorax paradoxus_F. Next base: position 46,982 of record NZ_JXQQ01000061.1, on the reverse strand, counting down.
CCTCCAGCGGATCGCCCACGGCGAGCAGGTTCGCCACCAGGTGATGCCGGGAAAAGGCTGCGTAGGTGAGATCGCCGGTGGCGTGCGCAACGGCGAATGCATGCCGCAACAGGTCTCGCGCCACGCGGTAATGGGTCCACGCTGCGCTGGAGACGGCGTAGCCCAGGTAGGTGCGGGCCTCGAATCTCTTGAGCCCGCGCTTTTCGACCAGGTCGAAGCCGAGCCTGGCGAAACGGACGCCGGCCTTGTAGTTGCCGAAACGCGGCCCCGCGATCCTGCCGATATGGCCGTAGGCCTGGCATGAGGCGTCGGTGTTGCCGTGCTGCAGGCTCAGGTTGACCATGTGCCAGAGAAACAGCGAGAACAGATTGGCATCGGTGAACGATGCGGGCACCAGCGCCTTGGTGAGGACGTCCAGCGTGGCGATGTGTTGCGGGTCGCTCATCAAGGGCGAGTCGATCAGCGTTTCGATCTCGCGATCGCCGAGCAGCGACCACATCCGCTCGTACTCGCGCCGCGACTCGCTTTCCGCGGGGTGGGCGGACCACGCGATGCCCAGTTGGCGCAGGTAGAGAAGGCAGACCTCCACCGCGCGGTCGCTCTGGTCGAGCGTGGTGTAGAGGTCGATGCGAAGGCAGGCGACCGTGGCGCGATCGATCGGATTCGCCGCGCTCGAGGCAATCGCTTCCAGGTGCGCCTCTGCGGCGGCCATCTCCCCCGTGAGGAATTCGCACTCGGCCTGCGCCAGCGCGAGCGCGAACGACAGTTCGTCGCGCCGCTCGCCGCCCTCCTCCTGCAGCAAGGCCGCGCCCGTCCTGAAGTAATCCAGCGCAGAGGCGTAGGCCGTCGATGCCTTGGAACGCTTGCCCGCAAGGAGGTTGAGTTCTGCGAGCCGCTCGCGCTCCTGCGGCGTGCCGATCAGCGACGCGCCACGATTGAGTTGGTTGACGAGCTCGAAGACGGCTTCCTTCTGCCGCTCCGCGGGCGTGTGTGCCAGCAGGCGACGGCCGATGTCCAGATGGAGATGCGCGCGCAACGCCTGCGGTATCAGGGAGTAGGCAGCCTCCTGGACGCGGTCATGGGCAAAGCGGTAAGCGCCCTCGGTGTACTGGATGAGTTCCTGGTTCAGGGCGTCCCACAACTGAGCCTCCACCGCCTGCGCCGGTATGCCGCAGACGATCGCGATCGTGGCCGTCTCCCCGCCGTGCCCCAGGCAGGCGAGCCGCTGCAATGTTTGCCGGGTGCCGGTCGACAGGCGGCCGAGCTTGCGCACCATCAGGTCCACCACGTTGTCGGCGAAGCCCTTGGCCAGCGCGCGTTCTTCGTCCCAGGACCAGCGGGCCGCGGTGTGATGGAACGCGAGGAGCCCCTCGTCGGCCAGCGAATCGAGGAACTGGACGGCGAACAGCGGATTGCCTGCGGTCTTGCGCTGCACCAGGTCGGCCAGCGGGCGCACCAGATCGCGCGTGGTGTGAAGCGCGTCGGCGACCAGCTGGTGCAGGTCGTCCGCCACGAGCGGCGACAGGGTGATGGTGCGCACGATGGCGCCGTCCTCGCGCAGCGCGACCAGCCGCTCGGCCAACGGATGCTGCGCAGTCACCTCGTTGTCGCGGTAGGCGCCGATCAACAGCAGGTGCGGCAGGTCGCCTGCCGTCAGGAGATTCACCAGCAGATCGAGCGTTGCCACGTCGAGCCACTGCAGGTCGTCGAGAAACAGCGCCAATGGGTGTTCACGCCTGGCGAAAACGCCGATGAAGCGCCGCACGGCGAGGTGGAAGCGCCGCTGCGCATCCTGCACGGGCAGGTCGATGACGGGTGGCTGCTCGCCCAGAACCAGCTTCAGTTCCGGCACCAGGTCCAGCAGCAGCGAGGCATTCGGGCTCAGCGCCTGCGACAGGGCCTCGCGCCACGAACGCAGCTCTGCTTCCGGCTTGCCCAGCAGCGGATGGACGAGGCTTTGGAACGCAAGCGCGCAGCTTGCGTACGGAATGTCGGTCTTGTACTGATCGAACTTGCCCGATGCGAACAGCCCGCGCGGCGGAACGAGCACCTTGCGCAACTCGTTCACGACCGACGATTTGCCGATGCCGGAGTAGCCGGCGATGAGCACCAGCGCGGGGGTGCCGGTCGCAGCCACTTCGTCGAAGGAGGACAGCAGGGCCTGGATTTCCGCAGCGCGCCCGTAGAGCCGCTCGGGAATCACGATCCGGTCCGGTTGGTCCTGCTCGCCCAGCGCAAAGGCATCGCCTTCGGCGCCGGCTTGACGGTCGGCCATGCATCGACGCAGGTCGTGCGCCACGCCGGCGGCCGTCTGGTAGCGCTCCTCCGGCGTCTTGGCCAGCAGCTTCATCACGATGTCCGACACCTGCGACGGGATGCCCGCGATCCGCTCGCGAGGCGCCACCGGTTGGCGTGCGATGTGGCAGTGAACCCACTCCAACGGGTCCGATGCCTGGAACGGCAGCGAGCCGGTCACCATCTGGTAGAGCACGATGCCCAGCGAATAGAGATCGCTTCGCGAGTCGATCGACCGGTTTGTCCGCCCGGTCTGCTCCGGTGCCATGTAGGCCAGCGTGCCGGCAATGACTTCGGGCGGCGCAGGTGCCTGGTGCTCGCGCGGCAGCATCGATGCGATGCCGAAGCCGGTGAGGCGCGCTTCATCGGCCGCGTCGACGAACACATGGGTCGGTTTCAGGTCCTTGTGGACGAGGCCGCGTTCGTGCAGACGGCCGAGTGCCTCCGACAGGGAGATGGCCAGGCGCAGGAAGCGGTCGACGTCGAGCGGCTGCGCCATCAGCCGATCCAGCGGCTGGCCCTCGTGGTGCTCGAGCACGAGCAGGGTCAGTTCGCGGTCCTGCACCAGTTCCAGCGGCCGCAACGCCCACGCGGCGTCCAGAAACTCTCTCAGTGCGAACTCGTGGGCCAGGCGAGCGGCGCCGTCCGGTGTTGCGCGCTGCGGCTCGAGGAGCACGACGATGCGCTCGTTCCTCGTGCCGTCGGGCCCCTTGCGCCGAACCCTGAAAAACCTGCGCTCGCCGTCTTCCCACAACACTTCGGGAGAAGGACCATCGTCATCGGTGTCGAGCCAGTAGAGCCGGTTCATCTGCGGAATTCGTCGTCCGGGAGCCGTGACTAATGAAGCGGATCCAGCAAGTGTTCGGTGCGGCGCGAAGCGCATCGACCACGCACTGAGCGTTGGCGCGACCATTGCCACAAGCGTTCGTGAGGCTGGCGCGATTAATATTAATTATCTACCGCGCAGCGCTCGCACGTCACCTTTGGCGGGGCAATGCACCAGAGCTTTCCATTGCCGCAGCAGTTGCATGAGGCCATGGCCACGAAGGAATCACGACATGAGCAGCAGCCTCTCGAGACGCGCGGTGCTGGGCGGCGCGCTCGCGGCGCTTTCCGTCAGCCGAATCCATGCAGCGGATGCGCCTGCGACTGTGCGGCTGGTCGTTCCCTTTCCTGCGGGAGGGTCCCTGGATACGCTGGGCCGCGTCCTCGCGCCGTCGCTCGGCCGGCTGCTCGGCGCCACGGTCGTGGTGATCAACATCGCCGGTGCCACGGGTCAGCGCGCCGGCATCCAGGTGGCACATGCGCCGCCGGACGGCCGGACGCTGCTGCTGGGCACCAGTGCCACCCATGCGATCGCAGCCAGCCTGTTCCCCCGGTTGCCATACCGGCCCGAGCGGGATTTCGCGGCCGTGGGACGCATCTGCAGCAGCCGGCTGGTGCTGGTGGCGCACCCCTCGTTGCGGGTCCGCTCGCTGTCCGGGCTCATCGATGCCGCGCGCGCCGCACCGGCACCGCTGGCCTACGGCTCGTGGGGCACCGGCTCGGGCGGCCATCTGCTCGTCGAAGCGATCCGCCTTCAGGCCGGCATCGACCTGACGCATGTGCCTTATCAAAGCGTCGCGCAGATGATGCGAGACCTGCTCGGCGAACGTCTGTTGCTGGGCATCAGCGATACGGCCGGTGCGATCGCGCCGCTGCGCGAAGGCAAGCTGGTGCCGCTGGCCATTTCCGGGACGACGCGGCTCGCGGCGCTGCCGAAGGTGCCCGCGCTGGCAGAAGCCCAGGTGCCGTTCACCACCGAGAGCTGGTGCGCGCTCTTTGCGCCTGCGCGCACGCCGGTCGCCGAACTGATGCGACTGGAGACGGCGCTCCAGGCCGCGCTGAAAGAGCCGCCGGTTCAAGAGGCGCTGGAGCCCCTGGTCTTCGAGCAGGGGGCGATGAGCCGCGCGTCATTCGAGCAACTCTGGCTCGACGATATCGCGGCGTGGCGCCGCATCGTGACCGACACCGGCATCAGTCTCGACTGACTCTCTTGCGAGAGTCCGGGCGCTGCCTCTCGCATGTGTGACGCAATTGCTACTTCGGTTGCGTCTATGCACAATTGGTCCACTTCGGATGCGGGCTGCCGGTAGACCGGCGAGCGCGGCGGCTTTCAGATAAGGGGACACGGCGGGATGGCAAACGCAGCAAGAACAGATGGACAAGGCCAGCCCGTGCGCGTGTGCATCGTGGACGACGACGAGTCCGTGCGCGAGGCCCTGCCGGACCTGCTTCGGGAGTTCGGCTTCACAGTGGAAGCCTTCGCCTCGGCCCGCGAATTCCTCGCGTCGGCCTTCATCGACGACACCCGCTGCCTGATCCTGGACATCGCCATGCCCGGCATGTCCGGCCCGGAACTGCAGCGCGAGCTGCAAAGCCGCGGCAAGCACCTGCCCATTGTCTTCATCACCGCGCACGCCGACCATGACGTGCGCTCGCGCATGCTTGCGCAAGGCGCCATCGAGTGCCTCTTCAAGCCGTTCAGCGAAAGCGCGCTGCTCGGTGCGATCGACACCGCCTTGCAAGCGCATTGAGGCCCGCTGTGCCGACAACCCCGCAGGCAGAAGAGCCGCCCCTGGTATTCATCGTCGACGACGACATCTCGGTGCGCGAATCGCTGGCGCCGTTGGTGCAGCACGCCGGCTGGCAGCCCGAGTGCTTCGACTCGGCGCACGCCTTCCTGGCGCGCGAGCGCCCTTCCCGGCCGTGCTGCCTCGTGCTGGACGTGGGCCTGCCCGACCTCAGCGGCCTTGACCTGCAGAAACACCTCGGTGCCGAGCGCCCGGACATGCCGATCGTCTTCGTGACCGGGCTGGGCACCGTGCCCATGACCGTGCAGGCGATGAAGGCCGGCGCGGTCGAATTCCTGACCAAGCCCTTCGACGACGAAGTCCTGCTCGCCGCCATCGGCCAGGCCATCGAACGCAGCCGCGTCGAGTTCGCAAGGCAGCAAGGCATGCACGCGCTGCGCGCCCGCCACGCTTCGCTGAGTACGCGCGAGCGCGAAGTGATGGCGCTGGTGGTTGCGGGACTGCTGAACAAGCAGGTCGGGGGCCAGCTCGGCATCAGCGAGGTCACGGTCAAGGCGCATCGCGGCCGCGTGATGCAGAAGATGGATGCCGGATCGTTGGCCGAACTCGTGAACATGGCCGCGAAGCTGGGAACGCCCGCTTCGGCGTAGCCGACCGATACCAAAGTCCTGTTTACCTTTGGTTTGCAGACGGGCATCCTGCGAGGCTCGTCCATCGAGCGGCCACGCCATGAAAACAGACACCGCGGTCAGTGCCACCATGCCTTCGCATCCGGAACGGATGACGCCGCATGTCTTCGTCGTCGATGACGACATCTCGGTCAGGGAATCGCTGGAATCGCTGATCCGCTGCATGGGCTGGACCGTGGAGTGCTTCGAGTCGGCCCGGGACTTTCTGGACCGCCCCCGTTCTGCGGAGCCCAGCTGCCTGCTGCTCGATGTGAACCTGCCGGATCTCAACGGCCTGCTGCTGCAAAAACAGATCGCGGGCGAACGCATGGACATGCCGATCATCTTTCTCACCGGCTGCGGGGACGTTCCCATGACGGTGCGGGCCATGAAGGCGGGCGCCTTCGAGTTTATGACCAAGCCGTTCGACGAGGAGGTGCTGCTCGAGGCGATCCGCCAGGCCATCGAACGCAGCGACGCGGTGCTCGGCGACGCGCGGCAGTTGCGCACACTGCGGGACAGCTACGCCTCGCTCAGCCGCCGCGAAGCCGAGGTCATGCGCTGGGTCGTCACGGGTCTGCTCAACAAGCAGATCGCCGGCGAGCTCGACATCAGCGAGATCACCGTGAAGGCGCACCGCGGCAGCGTCATGCGCAAGATGAAGGCCGGCTCGCTGGCCAACCTCGTCAACATGGCCGCGAAGCTGGAGCTGCGGCTGCCCAGCCGCACCTCGCCGACGTTCGGCGCGTCGGCACCTCAGTCCTGCGTGTGGCCTGGAATGGCGAACGAGAACGTCGCGCCGTCGGTCTCGCCCGGCGCCCCCCAAAGACGGCCTCCGTGACTCTCGACGATGGCGCGGCTGACCGACAGGCCGATGCCCAGCCCGTTGCTCTTGGTCGTATAGAGCGGGTCGAACAGCCGCTCGATGTGTTCGGCGCCGATGCCTACGCCGTTGTCCTGGATCGAGAAGCGAACCCATCGGTCTGCATCCCGGTCGGTCCGGATCACCAGCACGCGCGAGCGGCTCTCTATGGTGCTCATGGCCGATGAAGCGTTCATCAGCAGGTTCAGGATGACCTGCTGCAGTTGCATACGGTCGCCCCTGATCGGGTCGAGCGACTCGTCGAATTCCGTGTGCAGTGTCACCAGGTTGCGTTGCAGTTCGCTCACCGACAGCGCGATCACCTCGCGCGTGGCTTCGTTCAGATCCACCGGCTCGGCCGCGGCGTCCCGCCTGGCAAAGAGCGTACGCAAACGCACGATGACGTCGGCCGCACGATGGCTGTCGCGGATCGTCCGCCTCACGGTCTCGATGGCGCCTTCGACGTTGGGCGGATCGGCGCAGAGCATGCGCATGCAGGCGCTGCCGTTGGCGATGATCCCGGTGAGCGGCTGGTTGACCTCGTGCGCGATCGAGGCCGTCAGGGCGCCCATGCTCGCCACCCTCGCCATGTAGGCCAGCTCCGATCGCGTTTCGGCCAGCGCCTGCTCGGAGCGCCTGCGCTCCGTCACGTCCTGGATCGCGCCGATGTACTCCAGGCGTCCCTCGCGGTCGCGATTGCGCGACGCATTGATGCGCAGGAAGACGAGACAGCCGTCGGGCAGTTTCAGCCGCAACTCGTGCAGGAGATTTTCGCTCCCCTCGAGGGCCTGCGCGATCAGCTCGTTCAGTGCCGGAAGGTCTTCGGCATGCACGAGCGCGGCCACCCGGCCGAGGGAGATGGGGGTGCCCACCTGCAATCCGAGAATCCGGTAGAGCTCGTCGGAGCCCCGGATGGTGTCCGATTCGACGCGCCAGTAGAAGCTGCCGGTCTGGCTGACACGCTGCCCCTCGGCCAGCAGCAGTTCGCTGCGAAGCAGCCGCTCCTCGGCGCGCTTGCGGTCTTCGATGTCCACGTTCGTGCCGTACCACCGCACGAGGATGCCGGCGTCGTCATGGAGCGGATTGCCGCGGAACAGGAACCAGCGGTAGGCGCCGTCGAATCGGCGCATGCGTGCTTCGGAATCCAGGGGCTGCCCTGTCGCGAGAGCGGTCTGCCAGCGGTCCACCAGGTCCTTCACGTCGTCGGGATGAATGGCCGCTTTCCAGTCCCAGCCTTGCGCCTGGATGGCCGAGATGCCGGTGAACTCGATCCAGCGCTGGTTCACGAAATCGCAGAAACCGTCGGGCCGGGTGGCCCAGGCAAGCATCGGGATCGTGTTGATGATGAGGCTGAGGTTGCGCTCGCTCGCCCGCAGGATCTCATCGGTCTTCTTCCGATCGTCGATGTCGACGTTGGTGCCGTACCACTTGACGATGCGGCCCTCGGCGTCGTGCCAGGGATTGGCGCGAAACAGGAACCAGCGGTACACCCCGTCGAAGCGGCGCATGCGTGCCTCCACGTCGACCGGCGTGCCTGCAGCCAGGCATCCTTGCCAGTACGCGATCAGCCCTGGCGCATCCTCCGGATGGATCACGCTGCTCCAGTTCCAGCCTATGGCCTGCTCCGCCGTGAAGCCCGCGTAGTCGAGCCAGCGGTCGCTCAGGAAGTCGCAGTAGCCGTCGGGGCGCGTGGACCACGCCGTGGTCGGAATGGTGTTGATGATCCTGTCGAGATCGCGTTCACTCGCCTGCAGTGCTTCCTGCGCGTTCTTGCGGTCCTCGATGTCCACGTTCGTGCCGTACCACTTGACGATCTCGCCCGCGGCGTCGCGAAAGGGGTTGGCGCGAAACAGGAACCAGCGGTACACGCCGTCGAAGCGGCGCATGCGTGCCTCCACGTCAACCGGCGTGCCGGCAGCCAGGCACCCTTGCCAGTACGTGATAAGCCCTGGCGCATCCTCCGGATGGATCACGCTGCTCCAGTTCCAGCCTATGGCCTGCTCCGCCGTGAAGCCCGCGTAGTCGAGCCAGCGGTCGCTCAGGAAGTCGCAGTAGCCGTCGGGGCGCGTGGACCACGCCGTGGTCGGAATGGTGTTGATGATCCGGACGAGATTTCGCTCGCTGGCGCGCAGCGCATCCTCGGCCTGCCGGCGGTCCTCGACGTCGACGTTGGTTCCGAACCATTTGGAGATGCGTCCGTCCTCGCCGTGCAAGGGGTTGCCCAGAAACAGGAACCATCGGTAGACGCCGTCGAAGCGACGCATGCGCGCCTCGGCATTCATCGACTTGCCGCTTGCCAGGCACGCTTGCCACTCGGTCCGAAGGCCGGGCAGGTCGTCGGGATGGATCACCGCCTCCCAGCCCCAGCCCGACGCCGCGTCCAGCGAAGCGCCGGTGTACGAGAGCCAGCGTTGATTGACGAAGTCGCAGTTCCCATCGGCATCGGTGGACCACGCCGACATCGGGATGTTCTCGATGATCGACCGCAGATCCGGCCGTGCCGCGGGCGGCGCCGCGTCGACCTGCGCGGTTTCGGTGGCCATCCCGTACCAACGCGATATGCGTCCGCCCTCGTCGCGCACCGGGCAGCTCGACAACAGGAACCGGCGGTATTGCCCGTCATGGCGGCGAAGGCGCACGTCGATCTCGGCGGCCTCGCCGAGCGCGACCACACCGCGCCAGCGCTCGAGGAATCGCGGCAGTTCGTCGGGATGGACCGCCGACGCCCATCCCATGTCCGTCGCATCGGGGCTCTCGATGCCGGCGTAGTCGCGCCAATGCCGGTTGACGAACCGGACGCTGCCGTCGGCATCCGCCGCCCAGACCATGCCCGAAAGTGCATCGGCGAGGACGGCGATATCTTTTTCCAGGGTCACGCGCGCCCTCCCCTGCTGCTGGACTCCCTACCGCGTGCGCACTGTGCAGGCGGTTTGTCGTATCGCGACTATTGCGCGGATCGGTACAGGGAGTCCATGAGACTTTGGTATCGGTCTTCGGGCGCACTTGCCCGCACGGTCGACGAGATGTTGTGGGACCTCTCGGGTCCGTACGCCACGTGGCTGCTGGACCGGACGGCCGTCTTCACAGGCGACCCGCTGGCTGCGCGCACCGACAACGGCCGAGTTCACCAACGAGGTCAGGCCGCACAGCAATTGCCAGCGAATGCGAGCGCCGAAGTTCGCCGAGCTGCATCGCCGGCGCGCTGGCGATGCAGCTCACCTGGGATGCCTTGAACTGCAGCAATTTCTTACAATGCCGCCGCGTTCCGCCTCGCCGGCGCCGCCCAAGTCGCGCGCCTTCGTCTTTTTCATCGCGTCCGCCCATGCCTTCCTCCAGACTTGCCTACTGCTTCATTCGCAATGCCCGCCTGGCCGCAGGCCTTGTGGCCGTCCTGGCAATGTCCGCCTGCGGCGGAGGTGGAGGCGGCTCGGGAAACGCGGCCCTCTTCTTGCCAGCGGCGCAGCAGCCTGCCGCGCCTGCGCCCGCCGGTGCGTCCGGCCAATCCACCGTGCTGATGCGCGTCAAGCCGGAGGCGTTGGGCGGCAACTGCACCCTGGGCGGCGCGCGCGTCGAGGCCGGCCTGGACGCCGACGGCAATCACGTGCTCGTGGACAGCGAAGTCACGTCCACCCAGTACATCTGCAATGCCACCGCCGCAGTGGATGGCCTCAGCACGCTGGTGCGCATGCGGGCCGAGCCCGCCGGCGCTCATTGCGCGCAAGGTGGCTCGCAGGTGCTGGCCGGCAAGGACCTGAACCGCAACGACGTGCTCGAGGACGCGGAAGTCACCAGCTCGGCCTACGTCTGCGGCGGTGCGCCGGGTGCCACGGGCGTCGCGGGGTCCGATGGCCGCGACAGCCTGCTCGCATTCGCCGCCGAAGCACCGGGTGGCGCCTGCGCCTACGGGGGACAACGTGTGCAGACGGGTCTGGACCTGAACGCCAACGGCGTGCTCGAAGCGGCCGAGGTCACCGCCACGGCCTACGTGTGCGCGGCCGCATCGGCCGACACGCGGTGGGTCAGCGTCACGGCCTCGACTTTCCAGGCCGAGGCGAACACCGGCTACCAGGCGAACTCGAGCACCGGCGTGACGCTCATGCTGCCGCCGACGCCCGCGGTGGGCGACTGGATCAAGGTGGTGGGCGTGGGCAGCGGCGGCTGGACCATCGCGCAGAACGCGGGGCAGCGCATCGACGCACGCGGCCTGCCCGGCGGCTCGGACTTCGACTGGCGCTCGGTGGCGCTCACCGATAGCTGGAGTGGCCTGGCTTCGTCGGCCGATGCCACCCGGCTGGTGGCGGCATCTGCCAGCGGCGAGCTGTACACCTCGAGCGATTCCGGTGCGACCTGGGTCCTGCGCCTCACGGGCCAGACCTGGAGCGGCGTCGCTTCTTCCAGCGATGGCCTTGCGCTGGTCGCTTCAACCAACGGCGGTGCGATTTTCCGTTCGACTGACGGCGGCGCCACGTGGTCCGACGACGGATCGTCCCGAGCCTGGAGCGCAGTGGCCAGCTCCGCCGACGGGTCGCGCCTGGTCGCGACCACCTACCTCGGGCAGATCTGGACCTCGTCGGACGGCGGCGCCAGCTGGACGGCGCGTGATTCAAACCGCGCCTGGCGCGCCGTGGCCTCTTCGGCCGATGGCCGGGTCCTGGTGGCGGGCACCAATGGCGCCCAGCTCTACGTCTCGACCGACTATGGCGTGAGCTGGACCGCGCGCGCAAGCGCCCAGTTCTGGTGGTCGGCCGCGGCGTCGGCGGACGGCAGCACCCTCTATGCCACCGCGGACACGGGCGCCGTCTGGGTCTCCACCGATTCGGGCACCACCTGGGAGGCGCAGGCCGTCGCCCGAGCATGGCGAGGCATCGCCACGTCCGCCAACGGCCGCTACGTCGTGGCCGCCACCAGCGGCGGTCGGCTCTACGAGTCCAGCGACAGCGGCCAGACCTGGCACCCGACCAGCGACGCCGGTGCCTGGACTGCGGTCGCGAGCAGCGCCGACGGGTTGAAGGTGGCCGCTGGCAAATCGGGTTCAGCCATCCAGCTCGGCACCCGTCGTGCTTCGACCACCGTGGGCACGGCCGGTTCGATTTCCGGCGGACAACAGGACGCGCTGGAACTGCAATACGTGGGCGGCGGCGTGTTCATGCCCGTCGGCTATGTGTTGGCCAACGTGGCATTCGTGATTCGTTGAATCCATTTCGCGGCCCCCTCGCCCCGCTGAAGGGCACGGGACTGCGACAACTTTTGCATCACAGCTCGGTAAATACCCGGTAGCGCCGAATCATGGTACCGGTACCATCCAATGGTGCAAAACACCGGTGCGGAGGTCAACGACGTCAGGCTGCTCTCGCAGCCGTCAGGTACTGCCGCGCCTGACGACTTCGAAACCGAGGTCCTCGCGGACTGTTCCCGCGGCCGGGCGGCGGTTCAGCGCACGATCCAGGATCAGTTCGGCCGAGCGCGCGCCAATCTGGTAGCGCGGAAAGCGCACCGTCGTCAGCGCGGGCAGCATGTTGCGCATCAGTTCGTTGTCGTCCGACGCTGCGACGGCAAGTTCACTTGGAACCGCGATGCCCCGGCGCAGGCATTCAAAAAGCGCGCCGGCTCCGAGCACGTCTCCCGCGAAGAAAACGGCATCCAGCGGCAGCCCTGTCTCGAGCAACTGCGCAATCGCGCGCGCCCCACTCTCCAGGCCGGGTTCGACCTCCAGAGAAAGCGCCGGATCGACCTTCAATCCGCGTGCCCGCAGCCCGGCGATGAAGCCCTTGCGTCGCTCTCGCAAACGGTCGCTCAAGGACACAGGAAGGCTTGCAAAACCAATGTGCCGATAGCCCAGGTCAGCCAGGTGCTCGGCGATTGCCTTGCCTGCAGCGTGATTGGAATAGCTCACTGCCATGTCGAGTGGATCGGCGCAAAGGTTGCCTGTCTCGACGCATGGGATGCCAGCGCTCTTGATCATCTGCACCGCCTGAGGCGTGTGCGTCGTGTTGTGCAGCACCAACCCGCAGACACGCTGGGCAATGCATGCACGGATCAGCCGCTCCTCTTCTTCGAGGGAATAGCCGCTGTCGGAAATCATCAGCTGGAAGCCGTCGCGGCCCAGCACATCGGACATTCCCTGCATGGTCTCGGCGTACAACGCGTTGCGCAGGCTCGGAACGATCATCGCGACGACCGTCGAACGGCTGGAAGAGAGGCTGCCGGCCACCCGATTCGGAACGTAGCCGATGGAATCGACGATCGCCTGAACGCGAAGCAAGGTCTCCGGCGCGACCAGTCCGGGCGAACTCAGCACGCGCGAAACCGTCATGGGCGATACACCGGCCAGGCGCGCAACCTGCCTGATCGATACCTCCGAGCTGGTCTTCCTTGTCATCGTGCCTGGCAATGTGGGTGGGTGCGGATTCTATCGAGCCCACGCCCTGCCCGGCATCGGTCGCCCTCTTCTGGGCCAGAAATGGTACCGGTATCAGATTCTTCTCGAACCTGTGTGCCTTTTCGGACGACGGCTGCAGCAATGTGCGAACGGGCGATGCGGGACGCATGCCCAGTGGCGCAAGCGGCAGTACCGCGCCGCGGTATGACGGCAGCAAGGACGGCGATCGGCTGGATTGCCGACGACACCTGCCGCCAGCGTTTCTCTTCTCTTCATTTCTTCAGGAGCACCCCATGAAACTCACCCGCAACCAGACATTCCGCGCACTGTTCGAGAAAGGACCGTTTGTCTGCATGGGCGCGCACGACGCCATTACCGCCAAGCTGGCCGAAGAGTGCGGCGCTCCGGCCATCTTCGTGAGCGGATTCGTGGCCTGCGGCATCGAAGCCGGCGAACCGGACATGGGCGCGCTCAGCCAGACCCAGATGTTCGAGCACATCCGTCGCGTTGCCCGAGCCACGAACCTGCCGATCTTTGCCGACGCCGACACCGGTTATGGCGGCATGCTCGATGTGCAGCGCACGATGCGGCTGTGGGAAGAAGCCGGTGCATCGTGCCTGCACCTGGAAGACCAGGCGCTGCCGAAAAAATGCGGGCATTTCGCCGGCAAGCAGTTGGTGCCCAAGCTCGAGATGGTGCAGAAGCTTCGCGCCATGCTCGAAGCCCGCCAGGACCCCGATTTCTTCATCGTTGCGCGAACGGATGCGATCGCGGTCAACGGCATCGAGGATGCGGTCGACCGGCTTGCGGCCTATGCAGAAGCAGGCGCAGATGGGCTGTATGCCGATGCCCCCGAGAGCCTTGAGCACATGAACGAACTCGTGCGCCGCCTGAAGCATTTCGGCAAGCCGCTGCTTTTCAACATGGTGACTTCCGGCAAGAGCCCGGTGGTGTCACTGGCCGAACTGAAGGAAATGGGTTTTGGCTTCGCCATCTGCCCCGTCGAGCCGATGCTGGCCATGCACAAGGCGGTCAAGAACCTGATGCAGACCTTCTATGCCCAAGGCTGTTCCACGGCCGCGATAGCGGACCAGCTGACCTCCTTCGAGGAATACAACAAGTTCGTCGGGCTGCCCGAGGCGGTGGCGCTCGAACAGAAGTTCACCAACGTGGGCTGACACCCGGATCATCACGGAGACAAACATGAATAAATTCATTCGACTCGCCGGCGCCATCGCGCTCATCGCCTTTTCGCTCGCCTCTGCCGCGCAGGAGGCTTCATGGCCGACCAAGCCGGTGCGGCTTCTCATCCCGTCCACGCCGGGCGGCGGCACGGACTACATCGGGCGCACGCTTTCCACCAAACTGGCCGATTCGGGCTGGACAGTGGTGCCGGAAAACCGACCGGGCGCCGCGGGGACACTGGGCCTCTCGGAGACCGTGCGTGCCAGGCCGGACGGATACGACCTGGTGGTCGGCCAGACAGCCAATGTGTCGCTTGCGCCCTGGCTCATGAAGCTGACGTTCGATCCGGCAAAGGACCTGACGCCGATCGCGCTCGCGGTGGAAGCGCCGATGGTCCTGCTGGTCAACGATGCGTCGCCGTACAAGAGCTGGGCCGATTTCTCGAAGGCGGCCAAGGCCAATCCGGACAAGCCGATGAGCTTTGCCACATCGGGCACAGGCAGCGTCGCGCACGTGGCCGGCGTGGTGGTGCAGGATGCCAGCGGCTTCAAGCTGCAGCACGTGCCCTACAAGGGCTCCACGCCTGCCATTGCCGACCTGATGGGCGGGCATGTCGACCTGGCCGGCACCTCCGTTGCTTCGGCACTGCCGTTGCTGCAAGGCGGCAAGGTCCGTGCACTGGCAGTCACCTCGCTCAAGCGCAGTGCCGCATTGCCCAACGTGCCTGCCCTCTCCGAACTGGGCTACCCGAACTTCAACATGGTCGAGTGGTACGGCGTCTTCGCACCGGCGTCGATTCCCGCTGCCACGGCAGACAGGATCAACGCCGAGATCAACAAAGTGCTCCAGCGCGCCGACGTCAAGGCCGCAATCCTTGCGCAGGGCCAGGAGCCGAAATCAGAGAGCCGCGCGTCCTTCGCCGCGATGGTGAAGAGCGACAGCCTCCGCTCGCGCGATGTGATTGCCAAGGCGGGAATCAAGCTCGAGTGAGCTTGGGGCTGTCCCGCCTCGCAATCACCACTTCACGCGCACCCCCGCGCTTGCGTTGATCGAGCTGCCGACCCTCGAAGCCCCGCCCGTTGCCCACAACTTGCCGAACTCGCCGTACAGGCTCGTGCGGTCGCTCACCGCCAGCGTGAAGCCGGCGGCCAGCTCGGTGCTGGTCCCGCCGATGGGTGCGCCGATCGGCGTGATCGCCGCCGGGTTCACGAAGCGGGCGACGTCGTTGCCCTTCGAGCTGCGGTACACGTTCAATCGCGCGTAGGGCTGCAGCGTCCCGCCGGCGGTCGCGAAGCTGCCCTTGATGCGCACGCCGGCGCGGCCGATCCATCCGCTGTCGGCGTCCTGCTGCACGACCGCTCCCGCAATGGCCACGTCGTCCAGCCGCAGCCGCTGGTGGATCAGCTGCAGTTGCGGTTCGATCGACCAGCCACCCGTACCGATCGCGAAGGCCTTGCCCACCTCGATCGAGGCCAGCAAGCTGTTGCCCTTGCCCGAGACGCCCCCGCTCGCCAGCGGCTGTACCGTGTAGCGATGGCGGCCGGCCTGCAGCACCGCGTCCGCGTAGAAGCCGTCTTCGGCGGCATAGGTGCCATAGAGGCCGAGGTACTGGCTGCGCAGGTCGTTGCCGCCCGCGGCGTTGTTCAGCAGGCCGCTGCTGAAGCCGCTGACGCGGGTGTCGCCCTCGAGCTGGCCGACGTAGATGCCTGCGCGCCAGTCGGACGTCGCCAGCAGGTCGGTGCCTGCCTGCAGGCCGGTCATGCGCCCCTCGCTGTGCGGCGAGACGGTGCCGCCCTGGCGAATGTCCATGTCGGTGGAGATCAGCCGGCCCCAGGCGCGGCGATTGCCGCCGTCCGCGCTGGACGAGGCGCCCGCGCTGCCGCGCACGTCGTCGTCGCCGATGCGCTGGCTGCGGCTTGCGAGCATGCCCAGGTTGCTCTGGCGCAGCTGGCTGGGCAGCGCCGCGAAGAGCGAGGCCTCGGCGCGATAGGTCGGAATGCCGCCGACCGGCATGCCCGGCGCGTTCGGCGCGCCCGGTGCGACCGGCGCTGCCTCGGCGCGCAGGTACCAGTTCTCGCCGCTGCCGCTGGCATCGCCCGCGTACAGCCTGTACTCGAAGGCGCCGGCGTCGACGTGGCCGCCGGAGAGCGTGAAGGCGTCCTTGGTGGTCTGCGCGGTGGTGGTGGCGCCGTTGCGGGCACTGATCACCTCGATGCCCGCGCCGCTGGTGCGCGCGCCCAGGCCGCCGAGGTTGGCGATCTGCACCGTGGTGCGGCCGCTGGCGGTGGCTGAGGCGCCGTCGAGCACCAGGCGATCGGCGATGCCGGGGTTGTCCAGCTTCGCGCTCAAGCGCAGCAAGCCGTTGTTGCCGACGTAGGGGCCGCTCAGCGTGAGCGTGGAGCCGGGCGCGCTGCCCACCAGCGAGACGGTGCCTGCGTTGGAGAGGCCCGCCATCTGCTGGCTGAAGCCCGCCAGGTCGAGCGTGCCACCGCTGGCAACGACACCGCTCGAGCCCGCGCTGAAGGCGTTGGCGGCGCCGGCTTTCAGGCTGCCCGCGGCCACGCGGGTCTCGCCGCTGTAGCTGGCCGTGCCCGACAGCGTGAGTGCGCCGGTGCCGACCTTGACGAGCGAGCCGCCGGCGCCCGTGATGGCGCCCGAGAGCACCGCATCGCCGTTCAATCCGCCCAGGGTCAGTGCCTTGGCGCCGAGCACGACGTCGCCCTCCCCGCTCAGCGAACCGATCGCGACGCCCGTGGCTGCCTGGTCGATGCGCACCTGCGCGCCGGCCTTGATGGTCAAGCTGGCATTGCCGGCACTGGCCTTGTCGGCGAAGTCCACGATGGCGCCCGCGCCGCTGGCGATGCTCGCCTTGCCTGCGTTCGCGCTGTCCTGGAAGCGAACGGTGCCGCCCTGGTTGTCGATGGTGGCGCTGCCGGCCGAGCTCGTGCCGGCGAACTGCAGGCTGCCGCCGGTGCTGCCCGCGCCCGCGCCGGCCTTGGCAAGCGTGTAGGCCAGCTTGCCCGCGCTCGCCGGGCCGCCGAACACGAGCGCCGCATCGGCCGCCACGCTCACCGGCCCGGTGCCGAGGGCGCCGGTGATGCTGGTGGAGAGCGTGCCTGCATCGACCAGGGTGCCGCCGCTGTAGCTGTTGGCGCCGGCCAGCGTGAGCGTGCCCGTACCGATCTTGCGCAGCTTGCCGGTACCGCTCATCCCGCCGGCATAGGTGCCCGCGGTCTTGCCCTGGTCGAAGGCAACTTCGGCGTTGTTGACGATGTTGCCCTGCAGGCTGGTGGCGTTGCCCTGCAGAACGCCGCCCTTCACGGTGGTGCCGCCGGTGTAGGTATTGGCGCCCCCCAGGATCAATCGGCCCGCGTCTTCCTTGGAGATGCCGCCGGCGCCCGAAAGCGCGACGTCGAGCGTGGCCGTCATGTTGGCGCCTGCGGCCGTACCGTCGCCCACGCGCACCACGGTGTCGGCATTGTTGACGGTGATGCCGTCGCCCTGCACCACGTAGCCGTCGACCGCGAACTGCGCGCCGGCGATGCGCACCGCGCCCCCAGCGCCGTCCACGGTGACCGTGCCGGCCTTGCCGCTGAACACGGCGAACTGGTCCTGCGCCCAGTTGGCGTTGACCTTGCCGTCCATGCCGGTCCAGCTGTCCACCGAGGGCTGCGGGTTGCCCGCGCGCCAGGTGCCGTCGCCGCCGGCCACCTGCCCGTCGTTGTAGCCGGCGCTGTTGCCGCCGTCCCAGAAGTTCAGCGACACGCCCGCGCGATTGACCAGGTTCACTTGCTGTGCCACCGACGTCTGCACCTGCAGGTCTGCCGGGTTGGTACCGGCCGGCGCGGTGCCGATGTCCAGGCCGTTGTCGGTCAGCGTGCCGCCGTAGCTCACGAGGCGGTAGAGGCCCGGACCGAAGGTGCCGCCCGCGGACTGCGCGATGTTCAGCGTACCGTCCAGCTGCAGGTTGCCTGTGACGTTGATCAGGTCGTTCAACGCGCCGCCGGGCACGCCGGCCTGGCCGAGTTCGTAGTTCAACGTGGCGCCACCGGCAAGCGTGAGCGTGCCGAGCGTCAACGTGCCGGGGCTGTTGCCCGCGGCCAGGATGCCGCCGTTGGCGACGGTGACCGCGCCCGCGACGGTGCCGCTGCCTGCCAGCGTGCCGCCGCTCGCAACCAGCACCGTGCCGCTGCCCGTCGCACTGCCGCTCTTGTTGTTGACGCTCAGCGTGCCTGCGTTCACGGTGGTGCCGCCGGTGTAGCTGCTGGCGCCCGTGAGCGTGAGCGTGCCGGTGCCGGCCTTGACGATCGAGCCGCCCGCGCCGCTGATGGTGCCCGACAGCGTGGCGCTGCCGCCCAGGCCGCCGAGCGTGAGCGCCTTGGCGCCCAGCACGACGTCGCCCGCCCCGTCGAGCGCGCCCACGGACACACCCGTGGTGGCCTGGTCGATCCGTACCTGCGCGCCGGCCTGGTTGAGCACCGTGGCCTTGTCGGCCGAGGCGCCGTCGGCAAAGGCGAGCACGCCGCCTGCCGCGTTGGTGATGGTCGACGTGCCGGCGTTCGCGTTGTCCTGGAAGCGCACGATGCCTTGATTGCCGATGGGTGCCGCGCCCGCGTCGGCCTTGCCGCCGAACTGCAGCGTGCCGGCTGCCGCCACGCTCACCGCGCCGCTGCCGAGGCCACCGGTGATGTTGGTGGCGAGCGTGCCTGCATCGACGAAGGTGCCGCCCGCGTAGCTGTTCACGCCGCCCAGCACCAGCGTGCCGGTGCCGATCTTGCGCACGCGGCCGCTGCCGCTCAGGACGCCGGCATAGGTGCCCGCGCTCTTGTCCTGGTCGAAGGCCACCTCTGCGTTGTCGACGATGTCGCCCTGCAGGCTGGTGGCGCTGCCCTGCAGCACGCCGGCCTTGACGGTGGTGCCACCGGTGTACGTGTTGGCGCCACGAAGCACCAGCCGGCCCACGTCTTCCTTGACCAGGCCGCCGGCGCCGGTGAGCGCGACGTCCAGGGTCGCCGTGCGATCGGCGTCGGTGCCCGAGCCGTCGCCCACGCGCACCACGGTGCCCGGTGCGCCGAGTTCGATCGCATCGCCCTGCACCACATAGCCGCTGGCCGCGAATTGCGCGCCGCCGATGCGCACCGTGCCGCCGGCATCGTCGACCGTGACCGTGCCGCCCTTGCCGCCGAAGACGGCGAACTGGTCCTGGACCCAGGCGGCGTTGATCTTGCCGTCGGCGCCGGTCCAGCCGTCGCCCGGCACGCCCACGCGCCAGGTGCCCGAACCTCCTGCGACCTGGCCGTCGTTGTACTTGCCGGCATCGCCTCCATCCCAGAAATTCAGCGAGAGCCCGGAGCGGTTGACCAGGTTGACCTGCTGGGCCACCGAGGTCTGCACCTGCAGGTCCTTGGCGGCGACCGGCGCGCTGCCGATGTCCAGGCCGTTGTCGGTCAGGGCGCCGGTGTAGTTGATGAGCCGGTAGATGCCCGCTCCGAACAACCCGCCACTCGGCTGCGCAACGTTGAGCGTGCCGTCCAGCTGCAGGTTGCCGTTGACGTTGACCAGGTCGTTGAGCGCGCCGCCCGCGGTGTTGGCCTGACCCAGGTCGTAGTTCAGCACCGCGCCCTCCGCAAGGCTCAGGCTCCCCAGTGTCAGCGTGCCCACGCCGCCGTTGCCGGCCGAGAGCGTGCCGCCCTTGGCGATCGTCACCGCGCCGCTAGCCGTGCCTGTGCCGGCCAGCACTGCGCCGCTCTGGACCACAACAGCGCCGCTGCCGGTCGCGCTGCCGGTCGTATTGCTCACGCTCAGCGTCCCGGCCGCCACCGTGGTGCCGCCGGTATAGGTGTTCGCACCGGCCAGCGCCAACGTGCCGCTGCCCACCTTGACGATCGATCCGCCCACACCCGTGCCGGGCTGCGCGAAAAGACTGCCGTCGTCGGAAATCTTCCCGGAGATCAGATTGTTCGCGTTAAGGCCACCGAGCGAGAGCCGCGTCGCGCCGAGCACCACTGCACCGTCGCCCGAGAGCGAGCCCAGCTCGGTGCCGGTCTTCGCCGTCGAGCCCGACACGTCGACCGTGCCGCCCGCCGCGTTGGTGACCGAGGCATTCGCGCCCGAGGAGGTGTCGGCGAAGCGCACCAGGCCACCGGCCTGATTGAAGATCTTCGCGCTCCCCGCCGAGGCGGCCATGCCGAAGGCCAGCAAGCTCTTGTCACCGTTGGTGATCGTCGCGGTGCCGGCACTGCCGTTCTCGAAGAGGTTGATTGAGCCGCCCTGGTTGACGATGGCGGATGCCCCCGCACTTGAATTGCCGCCGAACTGCAGCGCATTCGGACCCGCGGTCGTCCAGCCCGCGCCATTCACGGTGATCGTGGCGTTGCCGGCCGTGGCCGTCTGAGAAAACGACAACGTGTTGCCGCTGTCCGAGCTCGCGGCGCGGCCCACCGAGTAGCTGTTGGCCCCCGCGCTCGCAGCGCCAAGGAAAGACAGCCTCGTCCCGTTGCCCTGCTGCTGCACCGCGCCGCTGCCCAGGGCGCCGCTGACCGTGGTGGTGATACCCGCGCCGTCCTTCAGCACAGTGCCTCCGGTGTAGTTGCCGGCTGCCGCCAGGCCCAGCGTGCCGCCATTGCCGGTGACCGTCAGAAGGCCGCCGCCGGTGATGGAACCGCCAAGGCCGTACGTGTTGTTCGACAGGTCGATGGTGCCCCCGCCTGCGCCGAGCGCGAGGGATCGCGTGCTGGTGAACGGCGCGGAGCCCGCCGCGATGCGCAGCGTGCCGCCATCCAGCGCCAGGCCCGTACCGGCCGCGCCCAGGTTGTTGTCCGCGGAAATCTGCAGCGTGCCGCCCTTGACCGTGGTGCCGCCCGCGTAGGTGTTGGCGCCGCCGAGCACAAGCGTGCCGACGTCCTCTTTCACCAGGCCGCCCGCGCCGCCGATCGCCGCGTTGATGGCCGCGGTCATGCCCGCGCCAGCGGCCGAGCCGTCGCCCACGCGCACCGTGGTGTCGGGTGCGCCGATGGTCAGCGCATTGCCGTCGACCACGTAGCCGTCGACCGCGAACTGCGCGCCGCCGATGCGCACCGCTCCGCCCACACCGGTGTTGTCCACCGTGACCGTGCCCGCCGAGCCGCCGAAGATCGCGAAGCCGTCCTGGATCCAGCCGGCGTTCGCCACGCCGTTGACGTCGGTCCAGTTGTCGCCCGGGCTGCCCGCGCGCCAGGTGCCGGTGCCGCCGGCGATCTTGCCGTCGTTGAAGTTGGCAGGGTTGCCGCCGTCCCACATGTTCAGGGCAAGGCCGCCGGTGTTGACGAGGTTGATCTGGTTGGCGACACCGGTCTGCAGTGCCAGGTAGCCCGGCGGCGTCGGCGCGCTGCCGATGGTCATCGCATTGGAGGTGAGCGTGCCGGTGTAGTTGATGAGCCGATAGAGGCCGGCGCCGAAGTTGCCGCCGGCCGACTCGCTGACGTTGAGCGTGCCGCCCAGCGACAGGTCGCCGTTGACGTTGAGCAGGTCGTTGCGCAGGCCGCCGGCCACGCCGGCCTCGCCCAGTTCCATGTCCAGCGACGAGCCGGCCGCCAGCGTCAGCGAGCCGGTGTTCATCACACCCGTACCCGTGCCCACCGACAGTCGCCCGCCCGCCGCCACGCTCACGGGGCCCGCGATCGAGCCGGAGCCCGCCAGCGTGGCGCCGCCGTCCACCGTCACCGCCCCCGTGCCCGTGGCGCTGCCGGCTGCATTGGCGATCCGCAGCGTGCCTTGCGCGACGTGGGTGCCGCCCGCATAAGTGTTGTCCCCGGTCAAGGCGAACTCATCCGCGCCCACCTTCACGATGCCGCCGTCCCCGGACACGGGCCCGGTGATGGCGAGCCCTGCGTTGCCGCCGACGGTGAGCGCCCCCCCGTTGCCGATGACGAACGCGTTGGCCAGCGAGCGGGTCGCGGCGTTCGTGAGGGTGGCGCTGCCTTCGACCGACACCACGCCCTGTCCGAGCGCCTTGTCGGTGCCGAGCGCGACCGTGTTGTTCGCCAGCCGCGTACCGCCGTTGTAGGTGTTGTTGCCCAGCAGCGAGACGACGCCGGCGATGTTGCGCAGGTCCAGCGTGCCCGCCCCCGATACCACGCCGTTGAAGGTGACCGCGCCTGGCACCACCACCGACAGCTGCCCGGCGGGCGCGAACAGGTTCACGCTGCCGAGCGTCAGCGCGGTCGGGCTCGTGAGCGTGACCGGCCCGCCGATGCCCAGCGCCGCGCCGCCAAGCGCCTGCTGGTTCGCCAGTTGCAGCGTGCCCGCAGAGGCCACGATGCCCCCGGCGAAGTTGCTGTTGTTTCCGCTCAACGCCACCGTGCCGGTACCGCTGTGGATCAGCACGCCTGCGCCGCTGATGTCGCTGGCGATGTCCGAGTCGAAGTCGTCGCGCATGTCCAGCGAAGAGCCGGCGGCCAGCGAGACCGTGCTGCCTGCCGCACCGGCGAGGTGGCCGATGAACGCGGCACCGCCAGGCGCCGTGTAGAGCTTCGTGCCGGCAGCCAGGCTCACGGCCGTGCCGGCGCTGAACGAACCGCCGGCGCCGAAACCCAGCGAGCCCGCGTTCACCGAGGCATCGGCGGGCGCGAAGCTGCGGTCCAGCAGCCAGTCGCCGCTGTCTTCCTTGATGAGTGCGCCGTCGAAGTTGGTGTTGCCGCTCACGGCCTGCGAATACACCTGCGTGCCGCTGCCCGCCAGCGTGAGGGTCGAGGTGGCAGTGCCGCCGGCGTACAAGGTGCCCTGGATCCGGCTCCCCGTGCGAAGGGTGATGTTGTTGACGCGATTGTTGGCAAGCAGTACATCGCCCTGGATCAGGCCGCCGTTGTCGAGCGTGATCTTGGTGTCCTGCGCGAAGATGCTGTACGCGCCACGGATCGTGGAGCCCGCGGTGTTGGTGATGCTCGCGCTGGAGTTCGCGAATCCCAGGGCGAAATAGCCGGTGCCGTCGATGACGCTGTTGCCCGTGTTCAGGATCGTGCCGCCGGCGTAGATCAACGCGCCGCCGAATCCCTGGATGAGGCCGCCTTGGGAGTTGGTCAGGTTGATCGGCCCATTGGTGGCCTGGATTCCGCGCTCGACGGCAACGATCGAGCCGCCGACGTTGTTCACCACCAGCCCGCCACCCGCCACGATCCCGGCCTTGCCGGTGATCGCGCCGTAGTTGTTGACCGTGACGTTGCTGCCGACGTAGATGCCCCACTGGCCGTTGTCCAGCGTCCCGATGGTGCCGTTGTTGTTGATGGTCCCGCCGTCGGGCACGCCCTGGAAGCCGCCGCTCGTGCCGGTGCAATCGAGCGTCGTGCCGGTCAGCACGCACGCGGCCCACGCGGGCAACGTCATGGCGAAGCCGGTGGCTGCGATCAGCGGCCCTGCGAGCCGCACTGCGCGGCCGGCACGTTGGCCGGTGCTGCGCTTGCCGCGCGAGCGCGTGGCCTCGGAGACAGCCACCCAGGCACCGATCGCGGCGTTCCAGATCGTCTTGTATGCGGTATTCATGAGCAGGTCTCCTCCTTAGCGGCGCTCAGGAAGGCACCGCGGCAAAAAGCAAATAGAAAGTGGTAGCGGCGCGCCTTCTCGAGCGCGTCAAGACATGGAAACGTCGGCTGGAAGACACGTCGATGCGTCATCCGGAAAACATTCCAAAGAGTGCGATTTCACGAAGTTGGAAGATTGGCTCTTCTCTTTTTAGGGTGTGGTAATTCGTATGCATTCCGTGCTTGCGCTCAGCACGAAATTCTCAAGCGCCCACATGGCTTTTGCACCTTACTTTTTCTTGCAATGGCGCGTGCAAAAGCTCCTGGCGAGCAGTACTTTCACCGATCGGATATGGAAGGTTCTTGCGGGTGGCGGCATGCGCGAGCCGCCAGGCCGACTGCGTCAAGCAGCGGCGCTCAAGGCTCGATGTTGGCGTTGCCCTGGAAGCTGTAGCCCTCGCCGCGCACCGCGACGATCGGCAGCTTCTCGCCGCTGGCCTGCTCGGCCTTGCGGCGAAGGCGCGAGACCGTCACGTCGAGGTTGCGTTCGTAGGCCTCGAGGCCCGGGCGGCCCATCGCCGCAAGCAGCGTGGCACGGCCCACCACTTCCCGCGGACGCTCGATCAGGCACTGAACGAGCCGCGCCTCTGCATTGGACAACTGCACGGGCTGGCCGCTCGGCGACATCAGGAGCCAGGTGGTGCCTTGATAGCGCCAGGGCGCCTGCGCGGCCGATTCGAGGACTGCGTTGCCGGTGGGCTCGCGCGCGGTGTGCGTGACCTGCTTCTCCTGGCTGCGTTGCAGCAGGTTGTGCAGCACGATCTCGAGCTCCCGCAGGTTCACCGGCTTGACGAGGTAATAGTCTGCGCCGAGGCCCAGCCCGTGCAGGCGATCGTTCGCCGTGCCGCGTGCCGTCAGCATCACGATGCGCATGGCGCTGCGCGATCTCAGCCGGGCGAGCACGCTGAAGCCGTCTTCGCCCGGCAGATTGACGTCGCACACCACGGCGTCGAAATCCTGGCGCGCCAGTTCCGCATCGAGCCCTTCTGCACTCTCGAGCCCGCTGGCGAGCATGCCCACGCCGCCCAGGTACCGCACCAGCGTGTCGCGCAGGTCGTCGTCGTCCTCGATGACCAGGACACGGGCCGCGGTGCTCATCGAAAGCCTCCCGGGTCGAGCAGTGCCATGTCGCTCTCGTCCCTGCTCAGCAGGCCCTCGGCACTTCCAAGCAACGGCAATATCAGTGTCAGCACGGCGCCCTCGCGGGCCCCGTTGGAGGCGGCCACGCTTCCGCCGTGAACCATGGCGATGCGGTGAACCATGTGCAGGCCCAGCCCGATGCCCGGAATGCGCCGCGTGCCCGCCGCCCGATAGAAGCGCTCGAAGACATGCGACAGATCCTGCGGCATGAAGCCGGGGCCCTGGTCGCACACCTGGATGCACACGCCCGGCACCGCCTCGGCCCCGGGGACGTGTTCGAGCGCGTTGCGCCGGATGCCGGCCCGCACCAGCACCGGGGAGTAGGTCGGTGCATATTTGAGGGCGTTGGTCACGAGGTTGTCCATGGCGATGTGCAGCAGCGTCTCGTCGGCCAGCACCGGCAGCTCGGGCGCATCGAGCACCAGCGAAATGCGCCCGCCGCCGCCGCCTTCGTTGTGCTCCTCGATCTTCTCGCGGAGGAATCCGCCGAGCTCGATCGGCACCAGGCACAGGTTTTCGCTCGAGGCATCGAGCCATTCGTCGGCCAGCAGCGTGTCCACCAGGTCCCGCATGCGAAGCACGGTGCGGCTGATCTTCTCCCCTTCCTTCTTGACCTCCTCGCGGACCAGCCCGAGCCGGTCGTCCGTGAGGATCTGTGCCGCGCCGCCGATCGTGCCGAGCGGCGTCCGGAACTCGTGCGACACCATGGCCAGCAGCCCGCGCTGCTCGCGCAAGGCCTGGGCCAGCTGGTCGTGCGTGCGATGGTGTTCGGCGATCTCCTGGCGCAAGTCGTGGGTGCGCTCGTTCACGCGCCGTGCGAGTCGCGCGCGATGTCGGTGCGACAGCGCCAGCGCTCGCCGCTCGCGATGGCGCACGCGCCAGCCCAGGGCGAAGAAGAACGCCATGATGTGGACGATGCCGCCGATCGCATAGCTGTACTGGGTGATCAGCGTGTAGGGCAGCAGCTGCAGGTTCTTGGCGAAGTGCACGACACCCATCAGGAGGTAGACCGCATAGCCGACCAACTGCGGCCAGGCGTGGATGTTCCGGCGCAGCAGCACGGCGCACATCGGCACGATGGAAGCTGCGAACAGCAGCCACGTCATGTTCAGCGGCAGCGCGATGCGGCCGTACCCGCCGGCCACGGCCACCAGGCACGCTGCCAGGCTCACGAGCGTCAGCACCTGGAATACGCGGTTCATGCGCGGAAACTGCCGCTCCATGTCAAGCATGGTCCGCGCGAACCCGAATGCGGCGGCAGTGTGCAGGCACACCGAGAAGTTGTGCAACCGCACGGCGGCCACGGGGCTGTCCTGGAGCCACAGGGAGGCCGGCATGTTCTCCGAGCTCGCGAAGAGCAAGCCGAGCGTCAGCAGGTAGCCCGCGTAGGCGACGAACCGGCGGTCCGGCAGCGCAATGCCCATCATGAAGCTCACCACCGCCATCAGCAAGGCGATGCCGGTGACGGCGGCGTCGGCAAAGTTGCGCTGCTGCTGCACATCGGCCAGTTCGCGCAGCGGCGAGACGCCTCCGACCAGGCTCAGCGAGCGGTCGCCCGCCAGCCGCACCCAGACCCAGCGCGGCTGGGTATCCGGGAAGTCCGGAAGGCGCACCGCCGGAATGGACCACGGCAACTCGCGCAGCGAGCCGGCCCGCATCCCGCCGAGTTCGCGGTGCGCGAACGCCCCGCTCGTGCCGCCATTGACTTCGGGCCACCACACGTCGATGTAGTCCACATACGGCGCATTCAGCCGCAGCCACCAGCCGCCCTCGAGCGGCTGCGCGATTTCTTCGGGCGAGGCCTCGATCTGGAAGCGCACCCACCACGCGCCTTTGACGTAACCGCCGTTGAGGGCGCCCGCCAGCGTTTCGAACTGCTGCTGGTAGGGAGGCGATGCCACCTGCTCGCGCGTCAGCTGGCCGGTGGGGTCGTAGTAGGCCTGCGAGTTCCCGTGGAGGTTGCGCTCGACGAGGCTCAGGTTCGCATCGAGCCTCAGCGGGCGGAGTTCGGTCTGCGCATGGCTCGGCGAGACCAGGCACATTGCCAGGAACAAGGCGAATCCCGCCACCGTGCAGATGGCAATGAGGCAACGGGCCGGCGCGAGATGAAACTTCAAGAAGGCGGCGCGCAAAGTTGCTCCTGGCGTCGAATCAGCGGCGCCGCATGACCTCAAGCTGCCGGTAGCTGGCAACTTGAAATTCGTCAAAAACATGGTGGCACGTCAAAGGCACCGTCCGAGCTTTCGTATTCGCGAGGGTGTTCCGCGGGAGCGCGCGTGCGCGGTTGACGACCTCGCCGCGCGGATTCTCGGCTACCGCCGCGGGACCGCACCTTACTTTTTCTTGCAGAGATTCTGCTCGATCACGGGAGCCGCCAACCGGCTCGATGAGTGCGGAGACCGCGAGGCTGGGCGCAAGACCGATACGGCCGGCTCCTCGGCTTCAGAACCGTTCCGGCGTAGGAGATGCGCTGTCATTCAAAAGCGCGTTTTGCGCATCGCTGGAGCGTCTTCGCAAGGCCAATCTGCGCATTCAGGTCGGCGCCGCCGATCTTCACCGGAGACAACGATGGCAGACGATCCCAGCAAGACAGGGCTGGACCGCAAGCTGATCGCCATGCACGAGCCTCATGAGGTGCGTTCGTGGATGGAATCGCTTGGGTGCAGCGAGATGCAACTGCGCGACGCGGTGAAGGCCGTCGGCAACTCTGCGGAGGCCGTGCGCGAATACCTTGCCGGCAAGCTTTGATGAGCCACATTCGGCGCATTGCCGTCCACGTCGACGAGCCTGAACCGGGACACTTTTACTGGGTGCTCATGGAGGAAGGTGGCGATGCGAGCCAATGGATCGAGCTCGAGTCGGCCGATGAAGCCTGCGAAATGTGGCTCGACGCGCTGCGGGCCGGCGTGCGAGCGCTCGAAGGCTACGCGCCCGACGAGCGGATCGGTCCCCGAACTTCCGGCGACGACGAAGACGCCAACCCAGTCCTGGAGCAAGAGACATGACGCCCAAGCGAGAACCCCGACCATCTGTCTTGGGGAAGCGACTGATGTTCACCCTGTTGGCGATCATCGCCGTGGTCGTCGTGGGTGTGCTGTATGCCTATGGAATCAAGGATCCTGCGAAGGGTCCTGGCAACCTGCCACCTGGCGGCGCTTCTGCACCGCATTCCGAGAGCGGTCTGCCGGCTTCGAAATAGGTCGAGGAATATCCAGGACAAGTAGCACCCGCCAGGTTGTGCGACGTCTGGTGGTAATCGCCGGCGACGTCGTTTGCGGCTACTGACGGCTTGCAAGGGCGCGGGCCGACTGCACCGGGCACCGCTTCACCATGGTTCTAGCGCCATCCGCCAACACGGCGAGATGGCGCTTTGCATTACGCGCCCTCCTCGCCATCTTCGCGGCGGCAAGACAGCGCTCGCTGTGCGGCGATCCATTTGCCGGCCCGGCGCTCGAGCCGGGATCGCGGCGACACCCTACGGACATCAGGCATTGGTTCGGATCGATCAACACGGCGGTTCGCTCGACCGATCTTCCGGACCGGGGGACCGATTCATAGCATCAAGCCATCGCAGCACGACAGCTCCAGGCCAAGGATCGCCTTCGCTGGCGCTGTATCCACAACAACCTTCGCTCCACGAAAGAAAAGTCTTCTTATGTCCATTCACGACAAGGAGCCGCCCGGCAGGCGCCTGTTCTTGCGCAAGATAGGCGGTGCATCCGGTGCGGCGCTTGCTGCGCCGGCATTGCTCGGCGGTTTTGCGGCATCGCCCGCTTCGGCGCAGAGCGTTCCGGCAGGCCCGCCCAGGGTCTCGGGCTACCTGTCGTTGGGACCGCAGGAGGCTGCCTGTGTCGAAGCCCTGGTCAACCTGATGTGCCCGGCCGATTCACTGACGCCAAGTGGCGTCGATTGCGGCATCCATGTCTACATCGACCGGCAACTTGCCGGTGCCTGGGGGCGCGGCGACCAGCTCTACCGGCAAGGACCTTGGCGTCCGGGCAAGCCGCAGCACGGCTACCAGTCGCCGCTCACGCCGGAGGAGCATTTCAAGGCCGGCCTCGCGATGCTTCGCCGCGAGGCCGAGCAGCGCACGGGCAAGCCCATCGACCAACTCGATGCGCCGCGCCTGGACGCACTGCTGCAGGACGCCGCCGCTGGTCGCATGGACAACGACCGCTACGCGCTGGGCGCGTGGTTCAACGACCTCTTCTACCCGCTGTTCGTGCAGGCCTGCTTTGCCGATCCGATCTACGGCGGCAACCGCGACAAGGCGTTCTGGCGCGCCGTGGGCTTCCCCGGCCTGCCCGCATTTCATGGACGCAACGTCGTCGAGTACCGGGGCCGGGCGTTCCCCGGCGCGACCAAACCACAGTCGATCGACGACTTCAGCTGACGGCCAATCGACATGACCAAGAAACTACCCAAGCGCTCCGTCGTCTTCGTCGGCGGCGGACTCACCGCCGCCCTCGCGGCACGGCAGATGATGAGCGCTGGCATCGACGTGCTGGTGCTCGAGCGAGGCGGCGACCATGCCGGCAGCGCCGCCGCAACGCTGCCCAACCAGCGCGACGAATTGCGCTGGGGCGTGCACAACGGCCTGGTCCAGAACTGGGCCAACGAAACTTACACCCTGCGCCACGCCGCGAGCGAAAGCGCCCTGCCCGTGCGCCGCATGGAAGCCTTTCTCCCGGGCGACGGCATGGGCGGCGCGGCGAATCACTGGAACGGCCAGACCTGGCGCTGGGCCGAATACGACCCGACGCTGCGCACGCGCCTGGAGTCGCGCTACGGCAAGGCCGCCATCCCGCGCGAGATGACCGTGCAGGACTGGGGCATCGGCTACGCAGAGATGGAGCCCTACCACGACCTGTTCGAGCAACTCTTCGGCATCGCGGGCCAGGCCGGCAATGTCGGCGGACAGCTGATCGAAGGCGGCAACCCCTTCGAGGCACCGCGCCGGCGCGACTTTCCGCAGAAGCCGCTCGAGGTCCTCGAGTCCGGCCAGATCTTCAAGGCCGCGGCACAGAGCCTCGGCTACAAGCCGTTCCCGCTGCCCGCCGCCAACTCGCCGCGCGCCTACACCAACCCCGACGGCGCAAGCCTTGCGCCCTGCCAGTACTGCGGCCACTGCGAGCGCTTTCTCTGCGAGGCCAATGCCAAGGCCAGCCCGATGGTGCTGCTCTATCCGATGCTGCAGAAGCACCGCAACTTCGAGATCCGCCTGCATTCCCAGGTCACGGGCATCGACTACGACAAGCGCGCCAGGCGCGTCACCGGCGTGCGCTTCATCGACCTGCAGACCGCGCAAGCGTACGAGCAGCCCGCCGATGTGGTGGTGCTCTCGGGCTTCACCATGACCAACACCAAGCTCTTGCTCACGAGCGGCATCGGCAAGCCCTACGACCCGAAGACCGGCAAGGGCACGGTCGGCAAGAACTTCTGCTACCAGGTGATGTCGTCGGTGCCGGTGTTCTTCAAGGACCGATTCATCAATCCATTCATGGCGTCGGGCGCCTCGCAGATCGTGGTGGACGAATTCAACGGCGACAACTTCGACCACGCCGGGCTCGGCTTCTTCGGAGGCGGCTACATCTACTCGAACGTGACGAACGGCCGGCCCATCAATGCGCGGCTGCTGCCGGCCGGCACGCCGCGCTGGGGATCGGCGTGGAAGCAGGCCAATGCCGACTGGTACTCGCACGCCTTCAACGTCTCCGTGCACGGCAGCAACTACCCGCACCGCGACAACTACCTGGACCTGGACCCCACCTACCGCGATGCCTACGGCGCACCGCTGCTGCGCATGACGTTCAACTTCCGCGAGAACGACTACCGCATGAGCGAGTACGTGACAGACAAGGCCGCCGGCATCGCGCGCGCCATGGGCGCCACGGCTGTCGGCACGCCGCAACCCCGGCGCGGCGACTTCGATGCGCGCCAGTACCAGACCACGCACACCACCGGCGGAACCATCATGGGCGCAGATCCCGCGACGAGCGTGGTCTCGCCGCGCCTGCAGCACTGGGACGCGCAGAACCTCTTCGTGGTCGGCGCGTCGGTCTATGCACACAACGCCGGCTACAACCCCACCGGTCCGCTCGCGGCGCTCGCGCTGCGCCTGGGCGACGACCTGGTGCGCTACGCCAAGCAACCGCGCATGCTGTGAGGAGACCCGCGCCATGAAATCACTTTTGTTCGCCGCCTGCGCCGCGGTCGTCATGAACCTCGCGCATGCGCAATCGACCGTGCAGCCGCCCAGGACCTGGGCGGCCTGCGCGGCCTGCCATACCGCGGGGAGCGCCGCCATCGGCCCGCCGCTGGCCGGCGTCTTCGGCCGCAAAGCCGGCTCGGCGCCAGGCTTTGGCTACAGCCGCGCGATGAAGAGCGCCGACATCACCTGGGACGACAAGTCGCTCGCCGCCTTCGTGACCGATCCGCAGCAGGCGGTGCCGGGCAACCGGATGCCTTTCGCGGGTGTGCCCGACGCGGGCGAAGTCGCGGAACTCGTCAAGTACCTGAAGACGCTGCGATAGCCGCTACGGCCGCTGTACAGGCGGCGCGCCCTCAACGCGCGCTGTTTCCCCCACCTACCGGAGTGCCATGCCATGACCTCTTCTGCGCCCCTCTTCGAATCCAACGACATCGCCGACGCCGTGTTCGCCGCCACGGGCGTTCCTGCCCGCGCCAAGCGCGTGGGCGACCTCGCGCCCGACGTGACGCTGCCCGATGCGTACGGCCGGCCCGTGCGTCTCTCGGACGCGTGGCATCGGGGACCGCTGGTGCTGGTCTTCTATCGCGGCGGCTGGTGCGGCTACTGCAATCTGCAGCTGCGCGCCTGGCAACGGCAGGCGGACGATCTCGCGCGGCTGGGCGCCACGCTGCTGGCGATCTCGCCGCAGACGCCCGGCAACTCGATGGACACGGCCGCGGACAATCAGCTCGCGTTCACGGTGCTGAGCGACTCCGGCCTCGATGCGGCCAACGGCTTCGACCTCGCGTTCACCTTGCCGCCCGACCTCGTCGACTTCTACGGCACGGTCGGCACCGACATCCCGGTGCTGAACGGCAACGGGCTCTGGGTGCTGCCGGTGCCCGCGACCTATGTGATCGACGAGGAAGGCCGCATCCGCTTCGCCCACATCGAGGAAGACATTCGCCGGCGCGCCGAGCCGCTGGAGGTGCTCGGCGTGATCGCGCAGATGGTTCGCGACCGTGGAGTAGCGGCTGTCGCAGACCAAGGAAGGGAAGCGGGTGGTCGTCTCTGAATATCTGGCGCCTTGAGGGGGAGTGCTGTGCGCGCGAGCTGCGGCACGTCGCTATGCCAACTGCACGATCGAAAGCCTGTGTTTCTTGCACGACGGGCGGGTCGTCACGGGCCCGGAACTGGAAGTCGATTCCCCTCGGTCAGTTTCAGACGGGAATCAATACAAACGTAGTCAAAAGCTTTCATACAAGCCCGGCGCGCAGCACAATAGACCATTGAAGATGGTCTGCGGCGTCGCCGTCGATCCTCCTCGAATCACACTTTCAGGAGCGGACACGTAGCTTCATGGAACACCGGCTGGACTGGGCCCTTGCCGCCTGCGCTCGCATCCTCCGACCTGTGGTGAGGCTCGCCCTCGCGATGGGGGTCAAGCATCCCCACCTGGAGGAGTTGCTGCGCGACCTGCTGATCGAGGAAGCGCAGCGCTCCTGGAAGGACAAGGGCATTTCGAGTCCCAACCTGAGCCAGCTGTCCGTCACGACGGGCCTGAACCGCAAGGCCGTGACCGCCAAGGTGCGGGCCACCGTCGACCCGCTGCCGCACACCGAGCTTTCGGCAGCCGCCAAGACCTTCACGCTGTGGCTGCAGATGCTGACCGAAAACGCTGCGTTCCGACGCCTGCCGGTCACGGCGGGCCAGACGGTGCCATCTTTCGAAACGGTGGCCCGCATGAGCAGCCGCGGCAACGTCCACCACCGCACCATCCTGGACGAGTTGATCCGGCTGAACATGGTGACCGAAAGCGATGGCGTGGCCGAGCTCACCACCGATGGCTTCGTTCCCGTGCAGGACCTGCAAGCGATGCTGGCCTTCCTGGGCGACAACGGCCGCGACCACCTGCTGGCGGCTGTCTCCAATACGCTGGGCGAGCAGCCCCGGATGCTCGAGCGCTCGGTCTACGCGCGCGGCCTCACGCTTCAGGAGTGCGAGCAGATCCACAGCCTGGTGCGCGAGCGCTGGTCTGCGCTGCATCACGAACTGGCGCAGCGAATGACGCAGGCGGTCGACCGTGCCCCGCCGGGTACCAACGGACGCATCCGGGTCGGCATCTACACGTACTACGAAGACGAGAGCGCCCCGCCCTCGCCTGCTTCTTCCAAAGGCGAGCACAAACCATGAGCACGACAAAGACACCCCGCCGGGTCATGCTCGGCCTGATCGCCGCCGGCTTCATGGCATTGCTTCTGTCCTGCGGTGGCGGCGGCGGAGGAGGCTCGACGGCGGGCTTCGGCGCTGGCATCGCCGCCGGAGCTGGCGCGGGCGGAGTCAACGGCACCGGCAATTCCGGCGGCGATGGCGCGAACAGCGGTACCAGCGCTGGCATTGGCACTGGCGCCGGCGCGGACGGTAGCGCCGATGGATCGGGCAGCACGGCCGGCAACGGCGGCACCGACAGTTCGGGCGTCGGCTCGGGCGGCACCGCCGGCAACGGCAACACCGACGGCGTGGGCTCGGGTGGCACCGGCGTGACCGCGGACGCCGCCGGCATCGGTGCGGCAGACGGGCTGGGCAGCATCATCCTCAACGGGCTGCGCTACGACACCGACAGCGCCACCATCAACGTCGAGGACGCCGCCGAATTGCAGATCGGCATGAGCGCACGTGTCGCCGGCAAGGTCGATGCGAACTTCACCAGCGGCATCGCGACCCAGGTCGTGTCGGCGGCCGAACTGCGGGGCGCCGTCTCGCACATCGACCTCGGGGCCGGCAGCTTCGTCGTGATGGGCATCGGCGTGAGCATCGACAACGCCACGGTCTGGGCCGACGCGAGCGGACTCGCAAGCATGGTCGATGGCAGCCTCGTCCAGGTGTGGGGCCTGCCCGGCGCGCCCGGAACCCTGCGCGCGACCCGCGTGCAGGTCGCGCCCAGCCTGACCGCTCCGCTGGTCACGGGCGCCGTCCGGAACCTCGACGCGGCAAACAAGACCTTCACGCTCGGCCAGTTGACGGTGGAGTACGGCGCAGCCAGCTTCGCGGGCATCGACACGACGTCGCTGGTCAATGGGGTGATCGTGCGCGCCCGCGGCACAACGGCGCCGGCGGCCGGCCGCTTCAAGGCGACCAAGGTGGAGGGCTGGTACGCCATCCCGCTGAGCGACGGCTTTGCGGTGCAGCTGGCGGGCGTCATCACCGACTTCGCCTCGCGCGGCGCCTTCGAGGTGCTGGGGACGCCGGTGGACGCCACCAGTTCGCTGATCAACGGCGGCCCAGCCTCCTCGCTCGGCAACGGCGTGAAGGTGGAGGTGGACGGC
The DNA here is from genome assembly GCF_000834655.1 of Variovorax paradoxus. Classification (GTDB taxonomy): domain Bacteria; phylum Pseudomonadota; class Gammaproteobacteria; order Burkholderiales; family Burkholderiaceae_C; genus Variovorax; species Variovorax paradoxus_F. Next base: position 12,810 of record NZ_JXQQ01000061.1, on the reverse strand, counting down.
TTCATGTCCGGTGGCGTGCTGGTCGCGAAGAAGCTGCGCATCCGCAATGTGCCCGGCACGGGCGGTCCGGCGTCGTTCACGCTCATCGGCGCGATCGGGGCGTTCCACTCGGCCGCCGACTTCCGTGTTCGCGGCCAGCCCGTGGACGCCAGCGGGCCGGGCACGGTCTTCGAGAACGGCACCATCGCGAACTTGGGCAACGGCCAGCGCGTGACCGTCGTCGGAGACCGGGTGCTCGACGGCGTCCTGATCGCCCAGCGGGTGACGTTCAGTCCCTGATTCGCTCTCCTGGCGTCTCGCTCGCCCGCTCCAGAGGCGGGCGAACAATTTCCCGTATTGATTCGGAGCCGCTTCACGAGTGGCTGGCAAGTGCCTGGGCTCCCGGAAACGTCCCTGCCTCCTGTCGGCAAGCATGGTGTATGTACGACAAATGGATTAAAGTGAAAAAATCACATTTATTTCTCAATCGTCAAAACCGCCATTGCATCGACAGGAGCATCACATGCCGCTCACCCTCCTCCTTCAGCTGCTGCACAAGCGGTTTCCGGTCACGCTCACCGCGGATGCCGACATCCGGCACGCGTCGGTGCTGGTCGCGACAGGTCTTGTCGAAGCCGAATTCCGTTTCGACGGTCTGGGGTACCACCGCTACGAAAGCGCCGTGATCTTCGCCATCACCGACGAAGGGCATGCGGAGATCGAGCGCTTGCGCAACGGTGGCGCCATGGCGGGCGAAGAACATCAGAACTGGCCCGTGATGCCGCTCGATTACCTGCGCAGGATCGGCAACTCGCGCTTTCCGCTGCATACCGAGGACCCGTCGGAAATCAACTCCGTGGCGGTCCTCGAAGCCGCCGGCATGGTGGAGGCAACCTTGCCCTCGGTTTGCCGCGCGAGGCAAAAGCTCAGGGAGGCCATCGTCCTGCGGGTCACACCGCTGGGAAAGACCGCACTGGTCGCGCGACGAGCCTGAGGCCGAGGCGGCCCACCTCTCTTCCCCAGTCGCGGGTACCCGCCTTCCCTTGCGCCGCCGCCCTGCTTGCACTAACGGCCCTCGGGCAATGAGTCCGAAAGAACTACAAATAGGGCTATTGCAACCAACTGCAACAGATGCGACAAAGCGCGGAGCAGCGCCAGTACCCATTGTTTTGGACTACCAAAGTAGTAATGTGAAACCTTCACATACACCGGTTGCCGGTCACAAAAATGAGTACCAAGCTGTCACCGCCGATCTCGCAACTTTGCGGCGCATGAAACAGATCCTGGGAAGGATGCCCTTTCATGAGAGCCCGCGCCGCCGCCTCGAACGTCGACACCAGCCTGTCGACGGATGCCTTCATGGCGGCCCGCATGCGGCTCGTGCTGTCGGTCTCGGCGCTGCTGGCCGTCGCGGTCGACGCGCGCCAGAGCCCGCAACCCATCGCCAGCGCCGTCTGGCTGGCCTTTTCCGGATACATCCTTCATAGCCTGCTGGTCTACGCCAGCACGCGGAAGGGCTGGCGCCATGCCCAGGGCAAGGCTGTCCACTGGTCCGACGTCCTGTGGTTCACGTTGATCATCTTCGTGACGGACGGCGTGCAGAGCCTGTTCTTCCTCTTCTATTTCTTCGCGATCCTCACCTCGTCGTTCCGCTGGGGTTTCGAGGAAGGCGCCCGCGTGACGGTCGTCTCTGTCGCATCGTTCGCGGCCTGCGGGCTCGGCACGAGCACGGGCGACGACGCGCCGCAGCTGCTCATGCGCACGACCTTCCTGCTGGCGCTGGGGCACATGATCGTGCACTGGGGAGGCTCCAAGCTGGCACTGCAGCGGCGCCTCGCGCTCCTGGGCGACATCGCCCAGTTGTCGAACCCGCGCTTCGGCGCGGGCCGCACGATCGCCCGCACCATGGAGAAGACGCTGGCCTTCTTCCGGGCCAGCCACTGCATCCTCGTGACCCGGGACACCGCGACCGGCAGCTGGACCCTTCGCACGCTGCGCAGGGACGATGCCTGCGAGCATGTCGGCGTCGAAACGCTCGGCGCCATCACCGAGTCGCCGCTGATGGCGCTCGACCATGCGCGCACCCTGCTGTGCAATCGCCTGCCCTGGCCGCTCGACCGGTTGGTTGCCCCCAGCCATGTGCATGACGCCGCGACGGCCGAATGGCTGCCCGAGGACCCCGACCACGCGCGGCGCAGCGCCGCCGTGGCCGCGATGCTGGAGGCGCGCGCGTTCATCAGCGCCGCACTGCCGCTGCGGCTGGGCGAAGGGCGCGTATTCGTCTCCTCGCGAAGCCGCCTCTTCAACCATTCCGATGCGATGTTCCTCGCGCATCTCATGGAACAGATCTTCCCGGTCATCGAGACCATCGAGGTACTCGACCGCATGGCTTCGGAAGCGGCCGCCACCGAGCGCCTGAAGATCTCGCTGGACCTGCACGACACGGCCGTGCAGCCCTACATCGGGCTGCGCATGGGCCTGAGCGCCCTGCGCAAGAAAGCCACGCCCGACAACCCCCTGCTCGACGACCTCGACAGGCTCGCGGAGATGGCCAACGGCGTCGTCGCCGACCTGCGGCGCTTCGCCGGCGCCGTCAAGCAGAACGCCGAGGCGCCATGCGGCCTGGTGCTGCCCCACCTGCACCGCCAGGCCGCCCGCATCCAGGGACTCTACGGCATCGAGATCGCGGTCAGCGTCGAAGGCCAGGTGCATCTGGACGACCGCATGACCGCGGAGATCCTGCAGATGGTGGGCGAAGGCCTGAACAACATCTGCAAGCACACGCAGGCCCGCCGCGGCAGCGTGCGCCTGGGCTGCCGCGACGGCCGGCTGCACCTGCGCATCGAGAACGAAGGCTGCGAGGAGAGCTTCGCCCGCTTCCGGCCCCGTTCCCTCAGCGATCGTGCCGCGGCGCTCGGCGGCCAAGCGCAGGTCAGCCCTTGCATCGGGGGCGGTACCGCGGTGCTGATCGAGATACCCATCTGAAAAGTCCACCACAACGATCCGAGGAGAGCCGTCATGCAAACACAAGCCCACACGCACATCCATCCCCTGGCCTGTCCGCCGGCCCATCCGATCGGCGTCCTGCTCGTGGACGATCACCGGACCATGCTCTGGGGCCTGTCCCGGCTGATCGACGGCGAGCAGCCGCGCATGAAGGTGGTTGCGACCGCCAGCTCGTGCGAAGAAGCCGTGGCGCAGACGCAGATCCTCTGCCCCGACGTGATCGTGCTCGACCTCGACCTGGACGGCCATTGCGCCCTCGGCATCCTGCCGATGCTGCTTGCCAACGGGGTGTCGCGCGTCGTCGTGCTCACCGGCGAACGCGAGCAGCGCACGCTGGACCTCGCCGTGCTGCACGGCGCGCGCGGCGTGATGCGCAAGGACGCCTCGGCCGAACAGGTGCTCGAGGCAATCGAGCGCGTGCACCACGGCGAGCTTTGCGTCGATGCCCAGGCCATGGGCCGTGTCTTCTCCGAGCTCACCTCGGTGAAGAAGCCCGCGCCCGACCCCGAGGCGGCAAGGCAGGCGAGCCTCACGCAGAAGGAGCGCGAGATCATCCGCACCGTGGTGCGCGGCAGCGGCGCCTGCAACAAGGCCCTGGCGGCGCTCACCTTCGTGACCGAGCACACGCTGCGCAACCATCTCACGTCGATCTACCAGAAGCTGGGCGTCGCGAACCGGCTCGAGCTGTACATCTACGCCGTCAAGCACCACCTGGACGCCGCGGCGCACTGACCGGCGGCGCTCATTGCCGGCGGTTCACTGCTGCCCGCTCAGCATCGGCATGATCATCCGCACGATGCGGATCGCCGCCGGCGCAAGGATCACCAGCGAGATGCACGGAAAGATGCACAGCACGAGCGGCAACAACATCTTGGTGGGCACCTTGGCAGCCAGTTCCTCGGCGCGGACCTGGCGCTTGTGGCGCAGGTCCTCGGAGAACACGCGCAGCGACTCCCCGATGCTGGTGCCGAAGCGGTCAGCCTGCGTCAGCATGGTGGCGAAGGTGCCGATTTCCTCCACGCCCGTGCGCAGCGCCAGGTTGCGCAGCGACTTCTCGCGCGTGCCGCCTGCGCGCATTTCCAGGTTGGTCCAGTGCAGCTCCTGCGCGAGCGCCACGCTCTTGACCTGGATCTCGTCGGTGACCTTGGCCATGCCCGCGTCCAGGCCGAGGCCGGCCTCCACGCAGACCAGCATCAGGTCGGCCGCATCGGGAAAGTTCTCGAATATCTCCCTGCGGCGCCGGCGGATGTACAGGTGCAGCACGATGTTGGGCAGGTAGCAGCCGATGAGCGCCACCACCGCCAGCCACAGCAGGAACACAACGCCGCCGTCCGAGCCCGCTGCGCGCATCCCGAAGAAGGCCATGGCGGCAAACCCGAGCGGCAACAGCGTCTTCATGCCGAAATAAAGCAGGTAGGCATCGGGGTGGCGGATGCCGGCATTCAGGAAGCGCACCCGCAGCGGCGAGAGTTCGGCATCGCTGGTCGGCGACGAGAGTTGCGCGAACGGTCCGACGATCTTCACCGCGGTCTCGGTCCACGGCGAGCGGCCCGCCGGCTGGGCCACCAGCTGCAGCCGCTGTTCGGTGCGCGTGGGCATGAGCCAGATCGACACGCCGCCGATGGTCAGCGCGACGGCCAGGAAAACGAGGATGGGAAACAGCATGACGTTCTCCTTCAGACTCTGATCTTCACGATCTTGCGCAGGATCAACACCCCCACCAGCATCAGCGCCAGCATGTATTTCACGGCCGCCTGCCCGATCGGGTCTTCCCACAGCGGCGACATGAACTCGGGGTTGAACACATTCATGAGCGCCGCCAGCGCGAACGGCATGAGCCCGAGGATCCACGCCGACAGCCGCCCCTCGGACGACAGCACCCGCACCCGCGCGAGCAGCTTGAGCCGGTCGCGGATGAGCCGGCTCAGGTTGCCGAGCACCTCGGTCAGGTTGCCGCCCGAGTCGCGCTGGATCAGCACCGCCACCACGAAGTAGCGCAGGTCGGTGAGCGGCACGCGCTCGCTCAGGTTGGTCAGGGCCTGCTGCAGCGACACGCCGAAATTCACCTCATCGGCCACCAGCCGGAACTCGCTCGCGATGGGCTCGGCCATCTCGTCGCCGATCATCTGCACGCCGCTGGCGAACGAGTGCCCCGCACGCAGCGCGCGCGTCACCAGGTCCAGCGCGTCGGGCAACTGCTTTTCCATGCGCGACAGCCGCCGCATGCGCGCTTGCTGCAGGTAGATCATCGGAAGCGTCGCGGCGAGCGCCGCCACCACGAGCGCCGGCACGAGCGATTGGCGCGCCACCCACCCCATCGCCACGAAGGTGAACACCCCGAGCACCGCGCACGCCAGCAAGAAGCCCGAGACCGTCCATTCCAGTCCGGCCTGCAGGATGAACCGGTCCAGCCGGTGCGCCCGCGGCAGGGTCAGCAGCAGGCGCTGCAGCCACGGCACCTCGCTGAGCATGCGCTCCTTGGCCAGGTGCGCCTGCTGCGTGCGGTCTCTCGCTGCCGAGAACGCCTGCATCCGTTTCTCGATCTTTCGCGCATCCGGTCCCTTGTAGGAACGCCAGACCAGATATACGCCTTCGATCACCAGCAGCACGGTCACGAACACCAGCACCGTGACGGTGACGAGGGCATTGCCTCCCAGGTTGTCGAACATGATCGGCTCCTATTCGTAGTGCTTGTCGGGTTCGAACATGGTGTCGGGCAGCGTCACGCCGAAGGCATGCAGCCGCTCGGCGAATTTCGGCCTGACACCGGTCGCCTGGAAATGCCCGCGAACCTGGCCGTCGGGCCCCATCCCGGTCTGGTGGAAGGCAAAGATCTCCTGCATCGTGACCACCTCCCCTTCCATGCCGGTGATCTCCTGGATGCTGGTCACCTTGCGCCGCCCGTCCACCATCCGCAGCACCTGCACCACCACCGTGATGGCCGAAGCGATCTGCTGGCGCACTGTGCGGTGCGGCAGGTTCAGGTTGGCCATGCCGATCATGTTTTCCAGCCGCGCCAGCGCATCGCGCGGGGTGTTCGCATGGATGGTGGTGAGCGAGCCTTCGTGGCCGGTGTTCATGGCCTGCAGCATGTCGACCGCCTCGGCACCGCGCACCTCGCCGATCACGATGCGGTCGGGCCGCATGCGCAGCGCGTTGCGCACCAGCGCGCGCTGCGTGATCTCGCCCTTGCCCTCGATGTTCATCGGCCGCGTCTCCATGCGCGCCACGTGCGGCTGCTGCAGCTGCAACTCGGCCGCGTCCTCGATGGTGATGATGCGTTCGCTCGGCGGAATGAACCCCGAGAGGATGTTCAGCATCGTCGTCTTGCCTGCGCCTGTGCCGCCGGAGATGAGCATGTTCACCTTGGCCTGGGCCAGGCCCTCGAGCATCTGCGCCATCTGCGGCGTGAGCGTCTTCAGGTCGTTCACCAGGTTTTCCATGCGCAGCGGAATCTTGGCGAAACGGCGGATCGACATCATCGGCCCGTCCAACGCCACCGGTGCGATCACCGCGTTCACGCGCGAGCCGTCGGGCAGCCTCGCATCGACCATCGGGCTGGACTCGTCGATGCGCCGCCCCACCAGCGAGACGATCTTGTCGATGATCCGCAGCAGGTGCTTCTCGTCGGTGAAGCTCACGTTGGTGAGCTCCAGCCGGCCGCGGCGCTCCACGTAGATCCGCTCGTGCGAGTTGATCAGGATGTCCGAGACCGTGGGGTCCGCCATCAGCAGCTCGATCGGCCCGAAGCCCAGCATCTCGTGCTGGATGTCGCGGATCAGCGTGCGCCGCTCGATGTCGTTGAGCGCCTCGGGCTCCTCCTGCAGCAGCCGCCCGACCATGGTGGAGATTTCCTGGCGCAGCACGTCGGGCTTGAGGGTCTCGAGCGCGGCCAGGTCGAAGCGCTCCAGCAGCTTCAGGTGCATGCGCTCCTTCATCGCCTTGTAGGTGTCCGATGCAAACGGCGACGAAGCGGCGTCGCCCGGTTGCCCCGCGGGCCGTGCGGCCGGATCGGTTTCGATCGCATTGAGCTGGTCTCTGAATGACATGGGAACCTGCCTTGCTGTTGAAGACTTGTCGGAATTCAGGCGCGGCGGAACAGCCGCCCGATGAAGCCGGGCGCCGCTTCCTTCTGCGGACTGAGGGCGTGGGCGATCTCGGCGAGCCGCCTGGCCAGGGCGCTGCCGCGCGCCATTTCCGCGAGCGGCACGCCGCGGTTGATGGAGGCGTCCACGTCCTTGCCGCCGTCCGGCACCACGGTGAGCGTTGCGCCCACCAGCGATCGGCGCATGTCCGACAGCCCGATCTCGCCGCCGCCGGCGCTGCGGTTCACCAGCAGCTCCACCTTGCCGGGCGCGTAGCCGAGCGACTTGAACACGTGCATGAGCCGGGTCACGTTGCGGATGTGCGGCAGGCTCGGCTGCAGCACCGGAAAGATGCGGTCCGCGCGGTCCAGCACGCGGATCGCGATCGTGTCCAGCCGCGGGCCGAGGTCGAACAGCACGAAGTCGTACTGTGCCGTCGCGACCTGCAGCAGCGCATCGATGTGCTCGGCCTTCACGTCCAGCGCCCGCGACAGGTCGTCGGGCGCGGGCAGGATGCTCAGACCCGGCGACACCCGCGTCACGCTCGCCGCGAGCAACGAGGCGTCCAGCCGCGAGATGTCGCGCGCAACGTCGGCCATGGTGCTGGTCGCGCGCAGGTCGCTCACATACGAGAGCGCGTCGCCGAACTGCAGGTTCAGGTCGATCAGCAATACCGAGCGTTCGCGAGCGAGCTGGTGGGCGATGTTGGTTGCGAGAAAGGTCGCGCCGCTGCCGCCCTTGCAGGGCATGAAGGCGACCACCCGGCCGGGGCTCCGCACCATCGAGCCGGCCATCTTCACCGCGATGCGCTCGACCGCAGCCTCCAGCGCGGCGGGCTCGGCCGGCGACGGCAGCACCTCGCGCACCCCGGCGCGCATCGCGTGGATCAGGAACTCGGGCGTCTGCATCGCGCACAGCAGCACCACCGCGACCCCGGGGTGCTGCAGCGTCAGCTTCTCCACCAGCGTGAGTTCGTGGGGGTCGCAGCACATGCCGTCCACCAGCAGCAGTTCGGGCGCCGCCTTCTCGACGGCCCACTGCATGCGGCTCTTGCCTCCCTCGAACAGCGACACGGCGTGCGAGCGCGCCTCGAGCACCTTGCGCATGTCCTGCAGGTGGTTCGGATTGGGGGAGATGATGGCGATCTTCATGGTGGTGTCCGTTGCGTTGCTAGGAACAGATGGCCGCGCTGTTCGCGTCTTGCCGCATCACCTCGCGCGGCAGGTAGGTGGAAAAACCGGGCATCGGGATCAGCGGCGCGGCCGCGCCTGCGATGGGCGAGATCCATTGGTAGTTCAGGCCCGTGATGCTCACCGTCACGCCCTGGCAGGTGGCGGCCGTGCAGCCGGAGGGCACCCAGGCGACCGCTACCGTGTTGATCTGCGGCAGCAGCGCCCGCATGCGCGCCAGCACCAGCGCCTGCTGGCCCGTGTCGTCGCACACCACCGCATAGCGGGCGCCCGCGCGCGTCGCCTCATGGGCCGCGCTCCAGGTGAAGAGCATGCGAGCGAAGTCCACGATGCCCAGCACGAGCATCAGGAAGACCAGCAGGCCCAATGCGAACTCGACGGTGGTCGCGCCCTCCATGCGGTGTCTCATGACGGCGCCCTCATGGTGGCGGAGATTTCGCTGAAGACGATGTTGCCGTTCGCGCCGGTGAGCACGACGCCCATCACCGAAGGAAACAGCGAATGGAATGTGTAGCTGCTGATGCGCACCGTGACCGTCGTGATGATCGGATCGCTTCCCGCGGATTGCCAGGTGCAGCAGCTGCCCGAGGGCACGTTCGCCAGGCTCAGCCCGCGCGCGAGCGGCGAGCCGGTGCCGGCGGTGTTGCCGTACACGAGCAGGTTGCGCGCTTCGGCAACGTGCGTGCCGGGCGTCTGCACCGAGAGGTAGCGCACCGCGTCGCGCGTGGACTTGGTGACCGCGTTGTACTCGTACATGGCGCGGCCGAACTCGGTGGTGATGAAGGTCAGCAGCAGCAGGATCGGCGTGATCAGCGCCAGCTCGACCAGCGCGGTGCCGCGCTCGCCATGCCGTGTGCGGGAAGGTGTCTTCATGGTGTTCACCTCACGAGAACGGGAACCAAGGGCCCCGCCGAGCCGCCCGCCAGCCCGGTGCTGGTGCACGGACTGCCCGCGGCGCCCGCGTTGCCCAGGAACTCCAGCTGCGTATTGGCCATGGGAATGGTCAGCGGCTGCAGCATCAGCATGCAGACGTAGTCGATCACATGCGATGCGCCGTCGATCACCGGCACCGTGACGATGCGGCGGTCCAGGCCGTATTGCTTGTGCCCGCCCGCGACGTTGCCCGGCGCCGCGAGGTTCTGGAAGCTGTTGAGCGACAGGCCCGTGATCGCCTCGCAGCCGTTGGCGCCCTTCACGTTCGTGCCGGTGTCCGCGCACGAGGCGAAAGCCGCGCGCTTGGTGACGAAGTTCTGCGCGCTCGCCGGTGCCCCGGCGCCCGGCGTGCCGTTGAAGGCATTGCGCTGCGCCGGCCAGTTCAGCGCGGTGTAGGCGTAGCCGGTGTAGTCGGGCCGCCCGGTGCTCGGGCTGCCGCTGTTCTTGTAGATGCCGAAGCGCTGGTTCCAGACATCCGCCACCGAGGTCTGGACGCCCGGCGTGCCGAGCGTGTCGCCGACTTTCGTGCCGCAGTGGCTGGTGAGCTCCGACTCGGTCTCCGAGGCGCTGTTGCTTCCGTCCAGGTTGGCCCAGCCGATCTCGCCGCCAGCCGAGGCGTTCTGGGCCTGGATCAGCGTCACCCAGTCGCCGATGGCAAAGCCGTAGTTGGGGGCCGTGCCGCCCGGCTTGGGTTTCATCGCGACCGGAATCGGGCAGGTGGTCTGTGCGCTCGCGCGGGTGGCCACGGCGCTCGCCACCACGCTGCGAGTGGCCGGGTTGCCCGCGGTGTCGCCCGAGAAGGCGCCCACCGCCTTCATGAGCCAGATGTTGATGTTGGGTTGCGTGTGAACGCACTGCGCATAGCGCGCCGCCGCCGGTGCGGTCGTGGCGGCGTAGGCCGCGTCGCGGAACGTGATGTCGCTCGCGACGAGCTGGCCCTGCCCGCCCCACGTGCTCGACTGCATGTTCACGCGGTTCGCATTGCCGGCCGCCTGGCCCGCGTTCCTGGCCCGCGTGAGCGCCGTGGCCTGCCCGTCGAGCTCGCGCGCGGCCGACAGTGCGCAGCCGTCGACGGCCGTCTGCAGCTCGGTACGGACCACGAACAGGTGCCCGAAATCCAGCGCAATGCCCATGAATCCGAGCAGGAAGAGAAGCACCAGCGCGGCCGTGACGATCATTGCGCCGCGCTGGCGGTGGTGCATGTGTCGAACAAGCATGATCGGCCTCCGGGAGAAATGGCGAGGGGTCGAGCGCCGCCCGCTCAGACGCAGGTCGAGCCGCTCAGGCAGGTCGCGACGCGCGAGATGAACGAGCTGAAGCTCGTGCCCGTCGTCAGCACCTGCAGGGCGATCACCAGCGCGATGGAGACGACGGCGATGATCAGCGCGTACTCGACGACCTGGGCACCGCTCTCGTCTTTCAGGAATGACTTGAACATGGACTGCTCCTTTTTCAGGGTGGGAGGAAGGTGTTTGCAACGCGCGGCGGGCGATGGGCAACGGGGAGCGGACCGGGCATGGACCCTGGCCCCCTCGCCTGTTCGCCCGTTCACCCTTTCCAGCCGCTCAGGTGCAGGTCGCCGTGGTCAGGCAGTTGCTCACGCGCGTGATGAAGCTGGAGAAGCCGCCGCCGCTGGCGGTGAGCGCCTTCAGCGCAACGACCAGCGCAATCGAGACGACCGCGATGATCAGGGCGTACTCGACGACCTGCGCGCCCTCTTCGTCGCGCAGGAAACCACGGGAGGATTGGCCGATGGCCTGGAGGAAGTTCTTCATGGTTCAGTCCTTTCAAGGTTTGAACAGTTGAAATCGGGTCAAGAAAAAAGACGTGGGGGAAGAAAAATTTCTTTGCGGTCGTGGCGCTCTCCTTTCCATGTGGAAGCGTTGCTGGAAGAAGTCCGTGCAAAGCGAGCCCGTTACTTCGACGGCCCGCCTCCCTGGCCTCCGATCGGGCCGCCGATGTTGATGACATTGGTGGCCGGTGGCGGCGTCTTGTAAGACTCGTGGTACTGCTGCATCGACTCGCGCGCGGCGCGGCCGTCCATGCCGGTGACCGGGTCGCCGTTCTTGCCGGCGTTCGGGTTCAGCGTCATCTTTTTCCTGGCGTCGCGCACCGCATCGCCGAAGCGCGCGTCGTAGTTGGGCGTGACATGCGAGCAGCCGGTGGCGAAAAGGCATGCGAGCGCGACGGTGGTCGATCGAATGAACATGGCGGAGCTCCTCACTGGGGTTCGCCGGCCGGCGCAGCCGGTGCCGGGGTGGCGCTTTCGAGCGCGCCGTTCAGGTAGATCTCGGCGCGGCTGGGCACGACGTGGTTGTCCGTCGGCACCCGCGGCGCCGCGGCCAGCGGACGCACCAGGCGCGGCGTGATGACGAACATCAGTTCGGTCTGGTCGTTCTGGAATTCGCTGCTGCGAAAGAGCGCCCCCATCACCGGCACTTCGCCCAGGCCCGGATAGCGCTTGATGGTTTCGGTGACGTTGCTCTTGATGAGCCCCGCGATGACGAAGCTTTGCCCGTCGTTCAGCTGCACCGTGGTGTCGGCGCGGCGCACCGTGAGCGACGGCAGCACCGAGGTGACCCCGGTGACCGTGGTGAACGGCGAGCCCGTCTGCGACAGGTCCGACACCTCCGAGACCATCTTCAGGTTGACCCGGTCGCCGTTGAGCACCGTCGGGGTGAACTTGACCCCGATGCCGAACTCCTTTTCCTCCAGCGTGATGTTGGTCCCGCCGCCGGCCATCGAGTTCTGCGCCACCGGAATGAAGATCTTGCCGCCCGACAGGAAGCTCGCCTGCTGGCCGCTGATGGCCATGATGTTGGGCTCCGCAAGAATGCGCACCAGCCCGTCGTCCTTCTGGCCGTCGATGGCGATCGCGCCGCGGCCGATGCGCATGGCCTCCACCAGCCCCGCGCCGCTGCTCAGGAAATTGGAGATGAGCGAATAGTTGGTCGCCCCGCCGCTGGCCGAGCGCGTGAGGCCCACGCGCGCCCCGAGCCGGTCCAGCAGCGTCTTGCTGACCTCTGCGATCTTCACTTCGAGCATCACCTGCTGCGGGCTGGCCACGCGCATCAGGTTCACCACCTTCTTGCCGTCGGCGCCGTAGGCCGAGGCGAGGCTCATCACGTCGTCCAGCTTCAGCGCATCGCTGATCTCGCCGGTGAGCACGATGGAGCGTTCGGCGCTGCGCACGCGGATGCCGCGCTCGTCGGGCATCAGTTCGGCGAGCTTGGCCTGCAGCGCCATCGGATCGATGGTGACCACCACGTCCTTGATGTAGCAGGTGCCGTCGGCGCTTTGCAGCACGACGTTCATCGAGCCGGCCTGGCGCCCGCGGAAGAACAGGTCCGTCGGGCTCAGCAGCGTGACGTCGACGTCGGCCACGCCGTCGCCCGCGTTGGCAGCGGGCGCCATGCCGGGCGCTGCCACGGGCGCGGCGGCCGGCGCCCGCTGGGCCTGCCCGCTCACCACGATGCGCACGACGCGCGCCCGCAGCGGAATGACCACCGACTTGCCCAGCACCGCCTGGGTCGGCTGGTCGTCGGGAACGATCGCGGTGCAGCGGCGGCTGGCCGGCGCGGTGCCCGCGGCCGTGGGGGCCGCGGCTGCCGCAGCGG
>NZ_JXQQ01000060.1 GCF_000834655.1 Variovorax paradoxus | reverse complement strand
GAGTTCGCCGTAGGCCAGCGTCTGCGCCTCGAAGGACAGCGCGGGGGATTCGGGGTGCAGCTCCGCCTGGCGTTCGATCAGGCGATGCAGAGGCTCCGCATCCCCACGGTCTTGCACACGCGCGCTCCACGCAGCGAGCTGTTGCTTCTCTTCCGCAGGCATCGGATCGATCTCGCAGACCGGCAGCGCCACTGGCTTCGCCAGCGCATCGACGATCCCCTCCAGCGCCGAACGCACCAGCCCGCAGACGTACGCCGCATTCACCGGCTCGTGGATCTGCGCCACGAGCTCGAAGCCCTCGCCCAGGTCGTCGATCGACAGGGTCAGCGGGTAGTTGGTGCGCTCGTCGGCGCCGAGCACCTCCATGCCTTTGAGCAGCAAGGTGCCCTCGGCCTGCTCCTGCGTGTAGCGGTAGTTGAGCAGTGCAGAGAACAGCGGCGCGCCGCCCGGCAGCGCCGTGCAGCGCTGCGCCAGCGCGAGGCTCGCGTGTTCGTGGTGCAGCAGCTGCGTGAGCGCGTCGTGCGTCTGCTTGACGCAGTGCGCCACGTCGCGCGCACCCAGCTTCACGCGCACCGGCAGGGTGTTGATGAACATGCCCCAGGCCCGGTCCGTGCCCTGGCCGCCCTGCATGCGCCCGAACAGCACCGTGCCGAACACCACGTCGTCCTTGCCCGTGGCCTTGCCCAGCACCAGCGCCCACGCCAGGTGGAACAGCGTTGCCGCCCCCACCCCATGGCGCTGCGCCTCGCGTCGCACCTGCTGCGCGAGCTCCGGCGCCAGCCTGAGCTTCGCCTCGTGCACCCGCGTGCCGTCGCCCTGCACGTCCAGCAGGTTGAACGGCGCCGTCGGCTCGTCCACGTCGCCCAGCATCCGGCGGAAGAACGCCTCGTGTTCAGCCTGACTCACGCCAAGGCGCGCCTGCCCCACGAAGCGCCTGAAGGGCACCGGCTCGGGCAACTCGGCCTGGCGGCCCTGCTCGATCAGCGCGATCTCTTCGACCAGCAGGTCCAGCGTCGTGTGGTCAAGCACCAGGTGGTGGCTGGGCAGTTGCAGCAGCCAGCGGTTGCTCCTGTCGTCGTGCGCGGCGATGGCGCGGATCATCGGCGCCTCGCGCACGTCGATTCGGTAGTGCGAGGGGTGGACGTGGGCCGCGAGTTGGCCTGCCACGTCATTGGCCATGTCCACGTCCTGAAGCCATTGCAGCGTCAACGTCGCGTTGCGCTGCACCACCTGCACCGGCTCCTTCAATCCCTCCCACAGCACCGCGGTGCGCAGGATGTCGTGGCGTGCGATCACCTGATTGAAGCTGGCGATGAAGCGCTCCAGCCGCTGGCGGCTGTCGAAGCTCAGGCCCAGCGGCGTGACATAGGCATCGCCTTCTGTCTGCAGCAGGTGATGGAACAGCATGCCCTCTTGCAGGGGCGCGAGCGGGTAGATGTCCCGGATGTTGGAGGCACCGCCCTGCACTGCCGATTCGATGCGCTCGATCTGCTGTGCATCCAGCTCGATCAGGGTGACCATCTGCGGCTCGATCGCCGTGCAGCCCTCGGGGATGCCATTGGGCGGCACGACGACTTCGCGGTCCTTCGGCCCATCAGCCCCTTGCACCAGTGCCTGCGCAAAGGCAGCAAGCTGCGGGTGCTGGAACAAGGTGCGCACCTGCACCGACC
>NZ_JXQQ01000006.1 GCF_000834655.1 Variovorax paradoxus | reverse complement strand
TGGGCCGTCTTCTGCAAGGCCTTCGGCCTGGAAGACATGCTGGCCGATCCGCGCCTGAAGACCAACAACGACCGCGTGCGCGCGCGCGACTGGATGATGCCGATCCTGCGCTCGCACCTGGCGGACCGCAGCGCGGCCGAGCTTGCCGCGGTGTTCGAGCAGAACGAGCTGCCCTTCGCGCCCATCACGAAGCCGCAGGAGCTCTTCGACGATCCGCACCTGAACGCCACGGGCGGCCTCGCACCCGTGCGCATGAACGACGGCAGCACGGCCAAGGTGCCGCTGATGCCCTTCACGCTCGACGGCGAACGCCCCGGCATCCGCCTGCAGCCGCCGCACATCGGCGAGCACAGCAACGAGCTGCTGAAGGAAGTGGGCTACAGCGACACCGAGATCGCCTCCCTCAAGTCACAACACATCACCCTCGGAGACTGACCCCATGTTTTCATTGACACGGCGCGCCTTGCTGGCCTGCGCCGCAGCCGCTGCATGCCTTCCCGCACTTCCGGCCCTGGCGGCAGACGGCGCCGCATGGCCCGACAAGCCTGTGCGCCTCGTCGTGCCCTACACCCCGGGCGGCGCCACCGACATCGTCGCGCGCCTTATCGCGCAGAAGGTGACCGACGACACCAAATGGACATTCATCGTCGACAACCGTGCGGGCGGAAACGGCAACATCGGCATCGACGTGGTGGCCAAGGCCAAGCCCGACGGCTACACGATCGGCCTGGGCCAGACGGCCAACCTCGCGATCAACCCGACGCTCTTTCCGAAGATGCCGTACGACGCCTTGAAGGACGTGGTGGCGGTGTCGATCGTCGCGGCGCAGCCGGTCGTGCTGGTGGTGCGCACCGATGCGCCCTTCAAGACGCTGGCCGACGTGGTGGCCGCCGCCAAGGCCAGACCGGGCGAGATCAAGCAGGCGCTGGCCGGCACCGGCACGCTCGGCCACATGGCCGGCGAGGTGCTCGCCAAGCGCGCGGGCTTCAAGGTGCTCAACGTGCCGTACAAGGGCGCCGCGCCCGCCATCACCGACCTGCTCGGCGGCCAGACCGACTACATGTTCGCCACGCCGCAGGGCGCGCTCGCGATGGTCAAGGGCGGCAAGCTGCGCGCGCTGGCCGTCACCTCGGCGCAGCGCCTGCCGGTGATGCCCGACGTGCCGACCGTGGGCGAGAGCTACAAGGGCTTCGAGGCGGTGGACTGGAAGGCCGTCGTCGTGCCGGCCGGCACGCCCGCCGACATCGTGAAGAAGCTCAACGCCGCCATCGACAAGGCGCTCCCAGGCCGGCCACCATTGCCCAGCTGCAGGCCGAGGGCAGCGTGCCGGTCGGCGGCAGCCCGGAGCGGGCGGCGCAGTACGTCAAGGCGGAGCACGAGCGCTGGGGCGCGGCGGTGCGCGACGCGGGCGTGCGGCCCGAATAAGCAGTGCCCACCGGCCGGTGGGCGATCCCGGAAACGCCCACGGTGCGGCGGGCGATATAGTTCCCGCCCCATGGACCGCCTGAAGCAACTCGAATCCTTCGTCTCGGTCGCGGCCCGCGGCAGCCTCACGGCCGCGGCCAAGGCCGAGGGCGTGGCGCCCGCGATCATGGGGCGGCGACTCGATGCGCTGGAGGAGCGGCTGGGCGTGAAGCTCCTGGTGCGCACCACGCGGCGCATCACGCTCACGCACGAGGGCAGCGCGTTCCTCGAAGACTGCCAGCGGCTGCTCACCGAATTCGCGAATGCCGAGGCCAGCGTGAGCGCCGGCGGCGTCAAGGCCAGCGGGCACCTGCGCGTGACGGCACCGGCCGGCTTCGGGCGCCGCCATGTCGCGCCGCTGGTGCCGCGCTTTCATGCGATGCACCCGGAGGTGACGATCTCCCTGAACCTCAGCGATCGCGTGGTCGACGTGACCGGCGAGAGCTTCGACTGCGCGGTGCGCGTGGGCGACCTGCCCGACTCCTCGCTCGTGAGCGTGCGCCTGGCCGACAACCGCCGCCGCTGCGTGGCGACGCCCGATTTCCTGCGCCACCACGGCACGCCGAAGCACCCCGGCGACCTGTCGCGCTTCGCCTGCCTCACGCTGTCGAGCGATGCCTCGCAGACGCGCGGCTGGGCCTTTCGCGTCACCTCCGAGGCCGGCGTGGAGGAGCTGATCCACCTGCGCCCGAGCGGCCCGCTCGATTGCTCCGACGGACAGGTGCTGCACGACTGGTGCCTGGCCGGCCACGGCATCGCCTGGCGCAGCACCTGGGAGGTCGAGGCCGAGATCGACGCGGGCTTGCTGGTGCCCGTGCTCGACGAATTCGCCGCGCCGCCCAACGGCATCTACGCGGTGTTCGCGGGCGCCAAGCACCTGCCGCTGCGGGTGCGACTGTGGCTTGATTTCCTCAAGGACCAGTACGGACAACCGGAATTCTGGGGGCGAACAGCCTGACGGCGCGGGAGCGGCGGCACAATCTGTTTGCATTTGAAAAACCGCCGAAGTCCCCACGGCTCTCTTCGCGAAACACCGCGGAACCGGCTTTGCCGGGCCGCTGGTATGGCCCCAGGCAGGGGGGCGGGAGAAGCGACACGAAGTGCGCGAAGCCTGGGGGCGAGCTCTAGTCTTGAAAGCCATCGATGACCCTCGAAGCCATCCTCGCCTACCTGCATCTGCTGGCCATCCTCACGATGGTCGTGTTCATTTCCAGTGAAGCAGCCCTGTGCCGCGTGCAGTGGCTCAACGCCGCCGTGGTCGAGCGGCTCGCCAAGGTCGACATGGTCTACGGCATCGCCGCCATCGCGGTGCTTGCCACCGGCATCGCGCGCACCTGGTGGGGCGTGAAGGGCACGGCCTGGTACTGGACCAACCCGCTGCTGCACGTGAAGCTGGGGCTCTTCATCATCGTGGGCGTGCTGTCGATCTTTCCGACGCTCACCTACTTCCGCTGGCGCAAGACGCTGCGCTCCACCGGCAAGCTGCCGGCCGAAGACGACATCAAAAAGACGCGCAAGCTGGTGATGGTGCAGGCCCACCTGATCGCGCTGATTCCGCTGGTGGCCGTGTTCCTCGCACGCGGCTTCGGCAAGCAATAAAAAAAGCCCGCACGGGGCGGGCTCTTCCTTTCTTGCGCTGCTTTGTCTAGCAGCGCGACGCGGGCCCATCAGGCCGCGGCGTCTTTTTCGCACTTCTTGATGAAGCTGTTCTTGGCGGCGCCGGCCAGCGGCTTGCCGTTCTTGTCGATGGCCTTGGCGGCGCATGCGGGGGCTGCGGCGGCCTTGGCTTCCTTCTCGCACTTCTTGATGGAACTGGCCTTGGCGGCGCCGGCCAGGGGCTTGCCGTTCTTGTCGATGGCCTTGGCGTCGCAGGTGGCGCCGGCGGCTGCTGCAGCGGGGGCCGTGGCGGGCGCCGGGGCCTTGTCTTGTGCCTGCGCGGCACCGAAGGAAAGGCAGGCGCCCAGGGCGACCAGGGAAAGGAACTTCTTCATGGTGATATGTCCTTGCAAGGTGGAGTTGTGACAGGTGCCCCGCCCCGGGGCTGCCCATCGTAACGGGCGGCGGCAACGATCGGATGACCATCGTCAACTGCGCCCGGGTTTGCCCCCGGTAAAATTCGCAGATGCTATTGGTCAAACAGGAGCTGCTCGCGGCGCTCGCGAACACGCTCGAATCCCTCTCCCCCGGCGCTGGCTCCAAGGCCGCGTTCGAATCGCCCAAGGTGGCCGCGCATGGCGATTTCGCCAGCACCGCCGCCATGCAGCTGGCCAAGCCGCTCGCGAAGAAGCCCCGCGAACTGGCCGAGCAACTGAGCGCTGCGCTGCTCGCCACCCCCGCTTTCGGCCAATGGGTCGAGGCCATCGAGATCGCCGGGCCCGGCTTCCTCAACATCCGGCTGAAGACCTCCGCCAAGCAGCAGATCGTGCGCGAAGTGCTGTCTGCAGGTGCCAATTTCGGCCAGCAGCCGGCCACTGGCGAGAAGGTGCTGGTCGAGTTCGTCTCGGCCAACCCGACCGGCCCGCTGCACGTGGGCCACGGCCGCCAGGCGGCGCTGGGCGACGCCATCTGCAACCTGCGCGCCTCGCAGGGCGACAGCGTGTGGCGCGAGTTCTATTACAACGACGCCGGCGTGCAGATCCAGACGCTGGCCAACAGCACGCAGCTGCGCGCCCGCGGCTTCAAGCCCGGCGACGCCGAGTGGCCGAGCGGCGAGAAGGCTCCGGCCTACAACGGCGACTACATCGCCGACATCGCAGAGGACTTCAAGGCGAAGAAGACCGTCAAGTCGGACGACCGCGAATACACCGCGAGCGGCGACATCGACGACATCGATTCCATCCGCGAATTCGCCGTGGCGTACCTGCGCCGCGAGCAGGACCTGGACCTGCAGGCCTTCCGCGTGCGCTTCGATAACTACTACCTGGAGTCCAGCCTGTACACCAGCGGCCGCGTCGAGGCCGCGGTGGGCAAGCTCGTGGCCGCGGGCAAGACCTACGAGGAAGACGGCGCGCTCTGGCTCAGGTCGACCGACTACGGCGACGACAAAGACCGCGTGATGAAGAAGAAGGACGGCACGTACACGTACTTCGTGCCCGACGTCGCGTATCACATCGCCAAGTGGGAGCGCGGCTTCCACAAGGTCGTGAACATCCAGGGCACCGACCACCACGGCACCATCGCCCGGGTGCGCGCCGGCTTGCAGGCCGCGGGCGAAGGCATTCCCGAGGGCTACCCCGACTACGTCCTGCACACCATGGTGCGCGTGATGAAGGGCGGCGAAGAGGTCAAGATCAGCAAGCGCGCCGGCAGCTACGTCACGCTGCGCGACCTGATCGAGTGGACGAGCACCGATGCCGTGCGCTTCTTCCTCCTGAGCCGCAAGCCCGACACCGAATACACCTTCGACGTCGACCTCGCGGTGACGAAAAACAACGACAACCCGGTTTATTACGTGCAGTACGCGCATGCGCGCATCTGCTCGGTGCTGGCCGGTTGGGGCGGCGACGCCGCGACGCTCAAGGACGTGGACCTGTCGCCGCTGGAGAGCCCGGCGGCGCAGGCGCTGATGCTGCTGCTGGCCAAGTACCCGGCCATGCTCACTGCGGCGTCGAAGGATTTCGCCCCGCACGACGTCACCTTCTACCTGCGCGAACTGGCCGCCAGCTACCACAGCTACTACGACGCCGAGCGCATCCTGGTGGACGACGAAAAGGTCAAGTTGGCCCGCCTGGCGCTTGTCGCCGCGACCGCGCAGGTGCTGCACAATGGCCTCGCGATTCTCGGCGTCAGTGCGCCGAGCAAGATGTGAACCTCAACATGAAGAAGACAACCAGACAACGCGGCAACATCGTCATCGGCCTGATCATCGGACTGGTGATCGGCCTGGGCGTGGCGCTGGGCATCGCGGTCTACGTGACCAAGGTGCCGATCCCGTTCGTGACCAAGACGCAGAAGGGCGGCGCCGAGCAGGACGAAGCCGAAGCCCGCAAGAACCGCGACTGGGACCCCAACGCACCGCTGGCCGGCAAGGCCGGCGCAGCCAGGTCCGCGCCACCGGCCCCCACCGGTCCGGTCAACCCGGTCACCGGCGAGCCTGCCACCGGCAACACCGCCGTCGCGCCCGGCACGCCGCCCCCGGCCACCGCACCGGTGCCCGTGGTGGTCGCGCCCAAGCCGACGCGCGCGGCCCCCGTGCCGGCCGAAGCCAACGCGCTGCCGGCGTCGAACGATCCGCTGGGCGACCTCGCCCGTGCCCGCGCGGGCTCGGGCTCCGGCAGCACGACGGTGGCCTCCGCCGCGCCGAGCAGCAGCAACAGCGCCGCGGCGGCATCCTCCGGCGGCGCCGATCCGTTCATGTACTTCGTCCAGGCAGGCGCCTTCCGCACCACCGACGACGCCGAGGCGCAGCGCGCCAAGCTGTCGCTGATGGGCGTCGAGGCGCGCGTCACCGAGCGCGAGCAGGCCGGCCGTACGGTCTACCGCGTGCGCGCCGGTCCGTTCAACAAGAAGGACGACGCCGACCGCCTCAAGGAACGGCTCGACGGCGGCGGCCTCGAATCGGCCCTGGTCCGCGTGCAGCGCTGACCGGCTGCGGCTGCCACGAATAGCCTTTAAGCTTCGGCGCACGGCACTTGCCGCCGCCGTCACCGCCACCATTCAGCGCCCCGGGCGCGCCGTGTGCACTGCTTGCGAGGAACTCCTCGCCGCGCGCCGGCTCAGTCTGCCGTACCAACAGGAGAACCCTTTCAATGAAACGTCGTGACTTTTCGCTGGCCGCCACTTCGCTCGGGCTGCTTTCGCTGGCCACCAACCCGGCCCACGCCCAGGCGCGCGCGCCCAAGGCCGGCTCCGAGTACCTCGTGCTCGACAAGCGCGTGCCGGTGGATGCCCCGGCCGGCAAGGTCGAGGTGGTCGAGTTCTTCTCGTACAACTGCCCCCATTGCAACGACTTCGAGCCGGCGCTCGAAGCCTGGGCCAAGACGGCGCCCAAGGAAGTCGCCTTCCGCCGCATCCCGGTGCCCTTCGTGGGCAACGACGTCGAAGCCAAGCAGCGCCTGTACTACGCGCTCGAGGCGCTGGGCAAGGTTGACGAATTCCAGCCCAAGGTCTTCAACGCGATCCACAAGCAGCGCCAGAACGTGAACGGCGACGCCAACATCATTGCCTGGGTCGCGGCCAACGGCATCGACGGCGCCAAGTTCAAGGAAGTCTTCACTTCGTTCGGCGTGGCCAGCAAGGCCAAGCGCGCCTCGCAGATGACCGACGCCTACAAGGTGGCCGGCGTGCCGGCGATGGCTGTGGCAGGCCGCTGGTATGTGGATGGCGAGACCGCCGGCAACATGACCAACGTGCTGCAAGTGGTCAACTTCCTGGTCGGCGAAGCAAAGAAGGGCTGACCCCCGGGGCTGCGCGGCATTTCGTGTCCGCTGCGCCCACCCCTTGCAGGGGAACGACACCTGCGGCCCGGCGGAGCCGGTTCCGCGGTGTCTCCCGATGGGAACACTGGCCCGCTTTGGCGGGCCTTTTTCATCGGCGCTGGTAACTGGTGTGAATCCGCCGCATACAATGGTTCAGAGCAAGTTTCGTGCCTCTATGACATTGCCCTCCTACCCAAACAACACCCCCCTCATTCGTCGCATCGGCCGCCTGGCCGTCGGCGCGCTGTTGCTGGCCGGCCTCGCCTCGGGCGCCCTGGCCGAGACCGCCGACCGTACCAAGCCGATGAACATCGAATCCGATGCGATGCGGTACGACGACCTGAAACAGACCAGCGTGTTCACAGGCAACGTGCTCGTCACGAAGGGCACGATCATCATCCGCGGCGCGCGCCTCGATGTGCGCCAGGATGCCGAGGGCTACCAGTACGGCGTGGTCACGGCGGCACCCGGCAAGCGCGCCTATTACAAGCAGAAGCGCAATGCGCCCGACGAGTGGATCGAGGGCGAATCCGAAGTCATCGAGTACGACAGCCGCGCCGACAACGTCAAGTTCATCCGCAACGCCACCATGCGCCGCCTGCTCGGCGCCACGCCGAACGACGAGAGCCAGGGCGCGCTGATCGTCTACGACCAGAGCAACGACACCTACACGGTCAACGGCTCGACCGTGCCGCCGAATACCGCAGTGAACGCGTCGACCCCCAGCGGCCGCGTCAAGACCATCCTCACCCCGAAGGCCGCCACCGCGCCCAAGCCCGGCGCCTCGGCCCCGGCAGGCGCGAAGCCCGCGGCCGCGGCTCCCACCCCCGCGCCCGGCACCGGCCTGCGCTCGACCACTACGCTCAGTGGAGAGGGAGAAGGGCGCAAGTGATCGAACACGCCGGAATCCAGGAAGCCAACAACGTCCCGGGCAGCCGCCTGGTCGCGCGCGGCCTGCAGAAAAGCTATGGCAGCCGCACCGTCGTGAAGGACGTCTCGCTCGACGTGCAGAAGGGCGAAGTCGTCGGCCTGCTCGGCCCCAACGGCGCCGGCAAGACCACCTCGTTCTACATGATCGTCGGGCTGGTGCGCGCCGACGCGGGCGAGATCACCATCGACGGCGAGCCGATCGCCCACATGCCGATCCACCGCCGCGCCCGCATGGGCCTGAGCTACCTGCCGCAGGAAGCGTCGATCTTCCGCAAGCTCACCGTCGAGGAAAACGTGCGTGCCGTGCTCGAGCTGCAGCGCGAGCCCGACGAGAGCGGCAAGGTGGTGGCGCTCACCAAGAGGCACATCGAAGAGCGCCTGTCCGAATTGCTGACTGACCTGCGCGTCGATCACCTGCGCGATTCGCCTGCGCTCGCGCTCTCGGGCGGCGAACGCCGCCGCGTCGAGATCGCGCGCGCGCTGGCCACCCAGCCGCGCTTCATCCTGCTGGACGAGCCCTTCGCCGGCATCGACCCGATCGCGGTGATCGAGATCCAGCGGATCATCAGTTTCCTGAAGGAACGTGGCATCGGCGTGCTCATCACCGACCACAACGTGCGCGAAACGCTGGGCATCTGCGATCACGCTTTCATCATCAGCGACGGGCATGTGCTGGCACAAGGCACACCCTCGGAGATCGTCGACAACGCCGAAGTACGCAGGGTGTACCTCGGTGAGCACTTCCGGATGTGATCGTGCGTCGAGGGTCAAGGATGAACGTGGCCGTCATCCGCGCGGAGCTGCTTCGCGGGGGGCGCCGCGCACGGCCGCCCGAAGCGGCCGGCCCGCCCCCGGCAGGGGGTAGGCGCAGCGCGCAGCGCGCAGCCTGGGGGGGAGCCATTTCCTCATGAAGCAAGGGCTGTCCCTTCGCGTCTCGCAGCATCTGGCTTTGACGCCTCAGCTGCAGCAGTCGATCCGCCTGCTGCAGCTCTCCACGCTCGAACTGAGCCAGGAGGTCGAGCAGATGCTGGACGAGAACCCGTTCCTCGAGCGCACCGCGGAAGAAGCGGCGCGCGAGGAATTCGGGCTCGATGCCGTCGACACGCCCCCTCCGCGCGATGACGGCGGCGAAACCGGCGAGAGCGATTTCGCCTCTGCCCCGCTCAGCAGCGCGACGACCTCCACGACGGACGCCACCTCGACGCCCGATACCGACGGCCCCGCCGCCGAGATCGCCGAGCGCGAGCCCGACTGGGAAGGCGACGGCACCGTCGACATGGCGCCCGACGACAGCGAGTGGGGCAGCGACGCCCCCGCGCGCCAGAACAACCTGGGCGACGACGAACGCGCCGACGCCACCGAGCTCGCGCGCAGCCAGGAGTCGCTGCAGTCGTTCCTGCACCGCCAGGCGCTGAGCCTGCGCCTGACCGAGAACGACAGCGCCGCGCTGCGCTTTCTCATCGAATCGCTCAATGACGACGGCTACCTCGAAGACTCGCTCCCCGCGCTGGCCTCGGGCCTCGCGGGCGACGACAACGACCAGTTCGACGACCTCGTGCACCACTTCCAGGTGGCGCTCGGCCTGCTGCAGAGCCTGGAGCCGGCCGGCGTCGGCGCGCGCGACCTGGGCGAGTGCCTGGGCATCCAGCTGCGTGCGCTCGCCAGCGAAGACGAGACCGAGGACGAAGAACTTATCCGCAAGACCGCCATCGCGATCTGCAAGCAGCCGATGGAGCTGCTCGCGCGGCGCGACTTCAAGCGCCTGGCCACGCTCACGCGCACCAACGAAGAGCTGGTGCGCTCGGCGCTGCAGATCATTGCGCGCCTGGAGCCCAAGCCGGGCCGCCGCTTCGTCGACGTCGAGCGCAACATCGTCATTCCCGATGTGATCGTCACCAAGACAGGCCGCGGTACCAACATCAAGTTCCGCGTCATGCTGAATCCCGAGGTGATGCCGCGCCTGCGCGTGCACGACATCTACGCCGGCGCGCTCAAGTCGCACAAGGGCGAGGGCAGCCAGGCGCTGTCGCAGCGGCTGCAGGAGGCGCGCTGGTTCATCAAGAACATCCAGCAGCGCTTCGACACCATCCTGCGCGTGAGCAACGCCATCGTGGAACGCCAGAAGAGCTACTTCGTGCACGGCGAACTCGCGATGCGCCCGCTGGTGCTGCGCGAGATCGCCGACGAACTGGGCCTGCACGAGTCGACCATTTCGCGCGTGACCACGGCCAAGTACATGGCCACGCCATTCGGCACGGTCGAGCTCAAGTACTTCTTCGGCTCGGCGCTTGGCACCGAGACCGGCGGCAACGCGTCGAGCACCGCAGTGCGCGCGCTCATCAAGCAGTTCGTGAGCTCCGAGAGCATCAAGAAGCCGCTGTCGGACAGCCAAATCTCCGAGATGCTGAAGGAGCAGGGCATCGAGTGCGCGCGCCGCACCGTGGCCAAGTACCGCGAGGCGCTGCGCATCGCGCCCGCGAACCTGCGCAAAGCCCTCTAGAAGAAAGCCGCCGATGACCCATGGCCTGCTGTCGCGTTGTGGGCATTGGTTTTTCGTCATTGCCACCGCGTTGCTGTTCGCCGGCTGCGCCACGCTGCCCGACGAGGCCCCGCGCGCCCCCACCAAGGCCATCGCCGTCTCGGCCGACACCGCGCTCGGCAAGATCGCGCTGGCCTCGCAGCCCGATGCGGACCTGAGCGGCTTTCGCCTGATGCCCGGCGGCGACTTCGCCTTCGACACCCGCATCCAGCTCGCGCGCCGCGCCCAGCGCACGCTCGACGTGCAGTACTACCAGATCGAGAACGACGAGACCGGCCGCTACCTGCTGCGCACCCTGCGCGATGCGGCGCAGCGCGGCGTGCGGGTGCGCCTCCTGATGGACGACCTGTACACGTCGGGCGAAGACGAGCTGCTGCTCGGGCTGGCCGCCACGCCGAACGTCGAGCTGCGTCTCTTCAACCCGTTCCCGGCCGGGCGCGGCAGCCTTCTGAAGCGTTTCACCGCCTCGCTTTTCGATTTCAGCCGCGTCAACCGCCGCATGCACAACAAGCTCTTCATCGCCGACGGCGCGATGGCGGTGGCGGGCGGGCGCAACATCGGCAACCAGTACTTCACGCGCACCTCGGGCGAGAACTTCATCGACCTCGACACCTTCGTTGCCGGCGCGCTCATCCCGCGCCTGGGCGTGCTGTTCGACCAGTACTGGAACAGCGTCTACGTGCGGCCGGTCCAGTCGATCATCGCGAGCGACCTCTCGCGCGAGGAGCTGCAGAAGCGCTTCGACGCCGCCACCGGCCCCGACACCACGCCGCCGCCGCCCAGGCCCGCGCCTAACGACCTGCTCGGCTACAGCCCGATCGCGGACGACCTCAACGCCGGCAAGCTCGGCCTCATCTGGACGCTCGCCGAGGCGTACGCCGATTCACCCGACCGCGTGATCGGCAAGACCGCCTCGTACGGCGGCGTGCCGCTGCTCGATGTCGACAGCGTGCGCTACAACGTGGTCGAGCAGATGCGCCGCGCGCGCAGCGAGGTGACCATCGTCTCTCCCTACCTCATTCCGGGCGCCGCGGGGCTGGAGGTGATGAAGGAGATCCGACAGCGCAACGTGAAGATCAGCGTGGTCACCAATTCGCTGGCCGCCACCGACGAGCCGCTGGTGCACACCGCCTACCGCCGCTACCGGCCCGAGATGCTCAAGCTCGGCGCCGACCTCTACGAGCTCAGCACCAACCGCACCCGGCGCAGCGTGCGGCTCGGATTGTTCGGCACGTCGGTGGGCCGGCTGCATGCGAAGTCGGCGGTGATCGACCGCAGCATCCTCTTCGTCGGCTCGATGAATTTCGATCCGCGCTCGGAGACCTACAACACCGAGATCGGCCTGTTCATCCGCAGCCCCGAGATGGCGCAGCAGACCTTGAAGCTCATCGATGTGCTCAAGCAACAGGGCGCCTACCGGCTGCGCTTCGTCGAAGGCAGCGGGCAAGCGCACATCGAGTGGATCAGCGAGGACGCGGGCAAGACCACCGTGCTGAACGAGGAGCCCGACTCCGGCTTCTGGGACCGCACGATGCTCGAGCTGCTGGCGCCGCTGACGCCTGAGAGCCTGCTGTGATCCCCGGCAACCTGCGCTAAAAAAACCGTTCGGGCTGAGCTTGTCGAAGCGCTGCGCGAGGCTTCGACAAGCTCGGCCCGAACGGGTGGGGCTTCAGTTGCCGCGCACAGCCGACCACACGAGCCGCAGGCCCAGCAGCCCCATCACGCCACCAGCCGCGCGATCGATCCAGGCCTTGTAGCGCAGGTAGGCCGAACGCGGCGCCGCCGACGACAGCGCGAGCGCGACGATCGCGTACCACCCCGTCTCGATGCAGAAGATGACCACCGGCACCGCGAGCGCCAGCACCAGCGGCACCTCGCGCGGCAGGAAGGCCGCGAAGATGCTCGCGTACACCACCGCCGTCTTCGGGTTGCTGACCTGCGTGGCCAGGCCGAGCAGGAAGGTGCGCCCGCCGCGGCCCTGCGGCCGGCCCGACGATGCATCGGCCTCTTGGGTCATCGCGAGCGGCTGCCGCGCGCCGCGCCAGATGCGAAAGCCCAGGTAGATCAGGTATGCGCCGCCGAAGCCCTTGATCGCGAGATAGAGCCCCGGCACCGCGAGGAACGCCGCCTGCAGTCCCGCGAGCGCCGCGATCGCGAAGACGAGGCCGCCTGCGCCCATGCCCAGCGCCGCCGCGAGCCCGTCGCTGCGCGAAGCGACGGCCGTGCGCGCGACCATCACGAAGCTCGGGCCCGGGCTCATCGCGCCGACCGTCATGGCACCGGCGATGCCGAGCAGGGAGAGCGTGGTGTCGATCATCGCGCGGCCTTCGTCATTGCTGCACGTTCACCGCTTCCACCTGCACCAGCAGCTTCACCTTGTTCTCGAAGCCGAAGTTCAGCCCCCAGTTGATGCCCCAGTCGCTGCGCTGCACGGTGGTCTCGAAGTCGCCGCCGCACACCTGGCGGTTGATCAGCGGGTTCAGGTAGCAGTTGAAGCGAACGGCCTTCAGCGTCACCGGCTTCGTCTGGCCCATGAGCGTGAGGGTGCCCGGCACGTCGACCACCTTGTCGCCGCTGAACTCGATGCGGTCGGCCACGAAGCGGCCCGTCGGGAATTCGGCGACGTTGAAGAAGTCCTTGCTCTGCACGTGGCGGTTGAGCAGATCCACGCCGGTGTTGATGGTGCCGATGTCCATCGTGATGTCGACCTTGCCGCTGGCACCCGTGCCGTCGATCTGCACCGAGCCGTCCTTGGTGCTGAAGCGACCGCGGTTGGTGGTGGTGCCGTAGTGGCCCATCTCGTACATCACGAAGGTGTGCGTGGGGTCGATCACGTAGTTGCCGTTCTTCACGGGGCCGCCCGCGGGCTTGGCGGCGACGGCCGGGGCCGTGTATTCCTGCGCGGTGGCGGCGAACGGGAGTGCCGCGGCCGACAGCGCCGAGGCAAGGAGGAGCTTCTTCATGGCGGTAGGGATGAGGGACATGGGATATGCAATCGAAAAAATCGGATCGGATTCAGAGCGGCCCGAGGCCCGCGAGCGTGAACTTGAAGCGCACCTGCACGTCGTTGCCGACCACCGAGGTGTCGGTCCATTCGCCGTCGCCCACCTTGTAGTCCAGGCGCTGGAGCGTGAAGCTGCCGGTGGCCACTGCATGGTTGCCGCCGGCCGGCGCGATGGCGAAGGGCACCGTCACCTGCTTCGACGTGCCCTTGATGGTGAGCTTGCCCGCCATCTCGAACTTGCCGTCGCCCAGCGCCTTGATGGCGCTCGACTGGAACGTGGCTTGGGGAAATTTCTCGGCGTCGAACCATGGCGCCTTGGGCAACTCGGCATCGCTCATCGCCACGCCGAAGCCGGCGCCGGCGATGGCTATCTGCAGGGCAACGCTGCCGCCCTCGGGCTTCTTCGGATCGAAGGCGACCTGCGCGTCGAACTTCTTGAAGGCGCCTTCCATCGGCACGCCCATCTGCTTGGTGACGAAGGCGATCTGGCTCTTGTCGGCGACCAGTTTCGCGGCGGGCTCGGCCGCGGCGGGCATGGCCGCCATGAAGGCCAGTGCGCAGAGGCTCGGGAAAAGGAGGCGCGTCATCGGGGCAGGTTCCTTCAGTGGCGCGGTCCGGGCCACATGCGTTCGAGAAGACCGTCGCGGTCGATCCAGTGGTGCTTGAGCGCCGCCGCGGTGTGCAGCAGCGCCACCGCGGCCAGCGTGAAGGCGCTCGCCTTGTGCAGCGGCTTGAGTATGGCCTCGGCGAGGTCCTTGTCGACGGGCACGAAGTCGGGCAGCGGCAGCACGCCGAACCACACGACCGGAAAGCCCAGCGCCGAGGTGTAGGCCCAGCCGGCGAGCGGCACCGCGAAGAACAGCAGGTACATCAGCGCATGGCTGGCCCGCAGGCTCGCGAGCTGCCAGCGCGGCATGGCGGCCAGCACCTGCGCGGGCACCGCGGGCGGGCGGTGGGCGAGCCGCCACAGGAGCCGCAGCGCCGACAGCAGGAGGATCGTGACGCCGGCCCACTTGTGCCAGTTGTAGAGCTTGATGCGCTGGGGCGAGAAGGGCAGCCCGGTCATGTAGAGCCCCACGCCCAGCGAGCCGACGATCATGGCCGCGAGCAGCCAGTGCAGCACGATGGCCACGGTGCCGTAGCGCTGGCCGTGCGGGCCTGCGGCTTGGGGGTGAAGAGGGGTGTCGGCAGACATCGGTGGCAGGGGCGGGCGGCCTGTGCGCGGAGCATATCCGCAAGGCGAGGCCTTCGGCGTTGCACGGGCCGTGCCAACCAAGCGGTCAACCGGGTCGTTGCGCCCGCTGCAGCACGCCGCGCAGTTCGTCCGGCTGCACGGGCTTGCGCAGCGCATGCCAGCCGCGTTCGGTGGCCAGGCGCTGGGTGGCCTCGTTGATGTCGGCCGAGACCAGCGCGATGGTCAGCGCCGGGTTCTGCTTCTGCAGCCGTTCCGCCAGCGCGATGCCGTCCAGCGCGCCCGGCAGGCGGATGTCGCACAGCGCCACGTCGAGCGCCTGCAGGTCGGCCAATGCCAGCGCCTCCGCGGCGCTCGCATAGACGCGCGGTGCGGCTTCCCACTGCCGCAGCAGCGCGGAGAGGCTGTCGGCCACCACCGTGTTGTCTTCCACCACCAGCACGGCGAGCCCCGGCCGCAGCGCGGGCGCGGCGCCGGGCGCGACCGAAGGCGCAGGGGCGGCCTGCGAGGCCGCCGAGCCGTAGCCCAGCACCGCAGGCAGCTCGAAGCCGAACACCGAGCCCCGGCCCGGCGCCGAGCGCAGCGACACCTCGATGCCCAGCTGCGCCGCCAGCCGCCGCACGATCGCCAGACCCAGGCCGTGCCCGTGCTGCAGGTTGCGCTCGGCGTTGCCGATCTGCTCGAAGTCGTTGAACACGCGCTCCTGCGAATCCGCCGCGATGCCGATGCCGCTGTCGCGCACCTCGACGCGCCAGGCCCGCTCCGTGCCCCGCTGCCGCGCCCGCACCGCCAGCAGCACGCGGCCGCGCGGCGTGAACTTGACGGCGTTGTCGACCAGGTTGGCCAGCACGCGGCGCAGCGAGACGGCATCGGTCCACGCCACGGCCCCGACCGGGCAGCGCACCGTCACGCGGCCGTCGCCCGCCTGGCGCGCCAGGTCCTGCAGCAGCGGCGCCAGCGCCACCGCCACGGGCCGCAGCGGATCGACGGCCGCTTCGATGCGGCCGATCTCGAGCAACTGGTTGGTGAGCCCTTCGAGCGCCTGCTGCGCCCGCGCGAGCGAGACCACGGTGTGCTGCACCGCGCCAGGGTCGGCGCCGGTGTCGAGTTGCTGGCGCAGCACCTCGGCCTGCAGGCCGATGGCCATCACGGGCTGGCGCAGGTCGTGGTTGGCGGCCGAGAAGAAGCGCAGCCGCTCGGCCTGCGCCTGCTCGGAGGCGCGCAGGCCCGCGAGGGCCTGTTCGCGCAGCGTGCGCTCGTTCAGGCGCAGGCCGATGTTCTCTTCGAGCTGGCGCGAGCGCTCGGCCACCAGCTTCCACATCATGGCCGTGAGGCCGATGCCGATCACCGAGACGGCCATCATGGTCGGCGCGCCGAGCGTGAGGCCGGTGACGATCACCGGCGCGAGCAGGAGCGTGATCGCCAGTTGAGTGGCCGGCGTGTAGAACGACACCGAGAAAGCCGACGACAGCGTCATGCCCATCAGCATCAGGCCGAGCAGCAGTTGCTGGTCGGGCCGCTCGGGGTTGAAGAGCAGCACGCCGGCCAGGCCGTGCGCCAGTTCCCAGATGGCGGTGCGCAGCGTGTGCACCCGCTGGGCGTGGCGCAGGCTCGGAGGCGTGAAGGGGTCGGGCAAGCGCTGGGGGAAGAAGCCGCGCATCACCGTCACCCCGGTGATGAGCGCGATCCACACCAGCGCGCGCGTGAGCGAGTACTGCCATGCGAAGAGCGCGGCAACGCCGCAATTGAGCAGGTATTGCACCAGCAGCACCGGCCCGATGGGCCGGATCGAGAGCCGCAGCACCTCGCACTGGATCGCGAAGCGGTCGCTGCCGGCGGCGGCCGGGGCGAGCAAAGGTGCGGGGGTGGAATTCATCGGCAAATCGACTATATAGAGAAGCTTTGTGACGCGGCGACAATGGAGGCCCCTAGTCGGGCTTCCCGATGGCCAACTTTCCGTGAACGATCTCTCCTTTTTCCTGCCTTGCGCCGCCGGCGTCGAGGAATTCCTCGCCCAGGAGGTCCACGCCCTCACGGGCCGCGTCGGGCAGGATCTGCTCACGCTGCGCGGCGGCGTGCGGGTGCGCGCCGACTGGCGCGACGCCCTGAAGCTCAACCTGCACAGCCGGCTCGCGCAGCGCGTGCTGGTCGAGCTGGCCCATGCGCCCTACCGCAACGAGAACGACCTGTACGCCATCGCGAGCGGCGTGGCCTGGGAGATCTGGTTCACACCCAAGCAGACCTTCAAGATCGAGACCACCGCCCAGCACAGCCCGCTGCAGAGCCTGAACTTCGCCACCCTGCGCATCAAGGACGCCATTGCCGACCGCTTCCGCGCCAAGGCCAACGGCGTGCGCCCCAGCATCGAGACCCAGTGGCCGGACACCCGCGTGTTCGCCCACCTGACCACCGACAGCTGCACGCTCTACATCGACACCTCGGGCGAGCCGCTCTTCAAGCGCGGCTGGCGCCAGGACAAGGGCGACGCCCCGCTGAAGGAAACCCTGGCCGCCGCCATGCTGGCCGCCAGCGGCTGGTGGAACCCCGAGACCGGCGAAGTGGCCGACGCGCCGCTGTACGACCCCTGCTGCGGCAGCGGCACCATTCCCATCGAGGCGGCGCAGATCGCGCGCGGCATCGCGGCCGGCTCGCTCAGGCGCTTCGGCTTCGAGAAGCTGCTGCCGTTCCAGGCGCATGTGTGGGACGCGATCAAAAAGGAAGCGCAATCGGCCGTGAAGCCGGGCAGCGTCGCGATCTTCGGCTCGGACGTGTCGCACCGCATGGTCGACTTCGCCGAGCGCAACGCGGAGCGCGCCGGCGTGGCGGAT
Organism: Variovorax paradoxus; assembly: GCF_000834655.1. GTDB lineage: Bacteria > Pseudomonadota > Gammaproteobacteria > Burkholderiales > Burkholderiaceae_C > Variovorax > Variovorax paradoxus_F. Next base: position 29,565 of record NZ_JXQQ01000006.1, on the reverse strand, counting down.
GCCATCGAGTTCCGCGGCGGTGATGCGCTGCAGCGCATGCCGCCGGCCGAAGGCGGTGTGGTCATGCTCAATCCGCCCTATGGCGAACGGATCGAGGTCGGCGGCGTGGCCCGCTCCGGCGCGCGGGAATCCGCGCAGACCGAAGAGGGCGACGGCAGCGAGTTCTTTCCTCAACTGGCCACCCACTGGAAGAAGAACTATGCCGGGTGGACGGCCTGGGTCCTCACGCCGGACCTGAAGCTGCCCAAGCAGATGCGCCTGAAGGAATCGCGCCGCGTGCCGATGTGGAACGGGCCGATCGAGTGCCGCCTGTTCCGCTTCGACATGGTCGCAGGGTCCGCGCGGAAATAGGCTCGCCCCGGGCTGCGCGCACCTCGTGTCGCGTCGCCTTCCCCCGACCGGGGAGCAATACCAGTGGCCCGGCAGAGCCGGTTCCACGGTGTTTCGCGAAGAGAGCCCGGCCTAGTCACTTTGAGGGTCCGGCCTAGCCAATCCGACGGATAGACGCGCCTTCACGCGAGTTTCACCATGCGTCCCGCGGCCCGTCACGGCCCGCAAGAAGGGGAAGCGGCATGGACATCCTGATGAGCAAAGGCAGCGTCGGCGAAGACGTCGAACGCCTGCGCAAGGCCCTCGCGAAAACGCTCGGCAGCGACGCGGACCTGTTCGCGTCGCTCCAACGATCGGGCACACCGATCGACGACGACTTCGATGCCGCCATCCGCAAATGGCAGGCCGGCGTGGGGCTCATCGGCGACGGCGTCGTCGGGCCGCGCTGCCAGGTGCTGCTGGGCCTCATCGCGCTGGACAAGCGCGAGTTCGAACTGGTGCTCGACGTGGCGCATGTGAGCAAGCTCTTCCCCGCCACCAAGGCCGCGAACATCGCGCGCTACCTGCCGTACATCGAGGCCGCGCTCGGCGTTGCGAAGCTCACCGACCGGCCGATGATCCTCGGCGCGCTGGGCACCATCCGCGCCGAGACCGAAGGCTTCGTGCCGATTTCCGAAGGCATCTCGAAATTCAACACGCCGCCCGGCGGTGCGCCCTTCAGCCTCTACGACACGCGCACCGACCTGGGCAACGGGCAGCCCGGCGACGGCGAGCGATACCGCGGCCGGGGCTTCGTGCAGCTGACCGGCAAGGACAACTACCGGCGCTACGGCCAGCGCGTCGGCCTGCCGCTCGAGGCGGCGCCCGACCGCGCGAACGCGCCGGAGATCGCCGCGGTGCTGCTCGCGCTGTTCCTGGCCGACAAGGCGGTCAAGTTTCGCGATGCGATCCGCAACGACGGCGTCGGCGGGCGCGACGGCCTGCGCGAAGCGCGCCGGCTGGTCAACGGCGGTGCGCACGGCCTGGACCGGTTCCGCGACGTGTTCGAGCGCGCGAAGACGGTGTGGAGCGATGTTCCCGCGGTCGCGCGCGCGGGCGCCGCAGGAGCCGCGGCCCAGCCGCAGGCCCCCGCGCGCCGCACCACCGACCTGCGCACCCGCAAGGACGCCGCGGACCTGCGCGACCGCCTCTACCTGCCCGCCGCGACCAGCCTGCCCGACGAGTACCCGCCGGTGGAGGAAATGCGCAAGTACCTGCCCGCCTACGACAAGGCGGGGCTCATCCTCGACCAGGGCCAGGAAGGCGCGTGCACGGGCTTTGGCCTCAGCTGCGTCGTCAACTACCTGCGCTGGGTCAAGTCGGGCCTGCCCGCGAAGATGGACTCGGTGAGCCCGCGCATGCTCTACACGCTGGCGCGCCGGCACGACGAGTACGAGGGCGAGAACTACGAGGGCTCGAGCTGCCGCGGCGCGCTCAAGGGCTGGTTCAACAACGGCGTGTGCCTGGAGCCCGACTGGCCCTATTCGAGCGAGAAGTCGAGCGCCGCGACCTACGGCTTCGCAGCGCGCGCGGCCAACGTCACCCTGGGCGTCTACTACCGCATCGAGACCTCCTCGATCACCGACATGCAGGCCGCGATCGCGCAGCACCGCGCGGTGTTCGTCTCGGCCTTCACGCACGCGGGCTGGAACGCGGTGAAGCTCTCCAAGACGCCGAAGACGCATGCCGACCTTCCGCTCATTCCGTTCGACGGCCGGCGCTCCGAGGAAGGCGGCCATGCCTTCGCCCTGATCGGCTTCAATGCGCAGGGCTTCATCGTGCAGAACTCCTGGGGCAACCGCTGGGGCGCGGGCGGCTTCGCGGTCCTCGGCTACCTCGACTGGCTCGCGCATGCGATGGACGCCTGGGTGGTCTCGCTCGGCGTACCCGGCGTGGTGGCCGGCCGGCTCGCGGTGAACGGCACCGCCGCCACCGAGGCGCGCGGCAGCGCTTCGGCCGCGGACCGCAACAAGTGGTGGGACACGGGCCTGGCCTACCAGCACAGCGTGGTGCTGGGCAACGACGGCCGCGTGAGCCGTTACCTCACCGAGGACGAGCAGCCACGCAAGCTGCAGCAGCAGGCCTGCGTGCTGCCCGACGACTGGTTTCGCCGCCAGCCCTCGCAGCGCAAGCGCCTCGTCCTCTATGTGCACGGCGGCCTCAACAACGAAGACAAAGCCATCGAGCGCGCCTGCGCCATGGGGCGCTACTTCGTGGGCAACGGCTGCTACCCGCTGTTCCTGGTGTGGAAGACGGGGCTCTTCGAATCGATCGGCGGGATCATCGAAGGCAAGCTGCCGTCGCTTCCCGCCGGCGGCGGCATTGGAGAGCGCATCACCGACAAGACCGACCTGCTCATCGAGAAAGGCATCGGCCGCCCGCTCGCGCGCCCGATCTGGAGCGAGATGAAGGAGAACGCCGAGCTCGCATTCGCCGATCGCCGCGGCGGCGACCTGCTGCTGGATGCGCTCCAGGCGCTGGCCTCCAATTGGCGCGACCAGTTCGAGCTGCACCTGGTCGGCCACTCGGCCGGCTCGATCGCCATCGGCCATCTGCTCAGCGCATTGAGTGCGCGCACCCGCGCCGGGCGCGACGGCGGCCTCGGCGAGCGGCTCGCCTCGGTGAACCTGTATGCGCCGGCCTGCACTGTCGCCTTCGCGAACCGCCACTACGCGAGCAACGCGGCGGTGATGGAGCGCCTGCACCTGGACGTGCTCTCGGAAAAGATCGAGTCCGACGACAACGTCGGCAAGGTCTACCGCAAGTCGCTGCTGTATCTCGTCTCGAATGCGCTGGAGGCCGACCTGCACACGCCGATCCTGGGCCTGGACCGCGTGAACGACGAAGCCTACTCGGGGTGGGACGGCTCCTCGGACACCGGCGAGGCGCTCTCCGTGTGGCGCAACTCGGCCAAGGCCGCGAAGCTGGACAGGCGCACCCAGCGGGTGAAGGACGACCGCATCCAGGTTGCGCTCGACGCCAGCGGCAAGCCGGTGCTGGAGACGGCGGGACACGGCAGCTTCGACAACGACATCGGCGTCATCGGCCGCACGCTGGAGCGCATCACGGGCGCGAGCCTCGCGCTGCCGGTGGCCGACCTGCGCGGCTTCTGAGCTATTTGCTGGTGCCGACGCTGCTGGCGTTGCAGGCGGCGTTGACGGTGCGTGCGGCCAGCTCGGGCGGGGCGCCGGGCAGCGTCACGGGGCGGATGTCGTCGTCCTCGAACTGCTTCACCGCCACCGGTTCGCCGACGAAGTTCGGCAGCCGGTAGTAGGTGGCGCTCACGTAGCGCGCGGTGCGCGCATCGCAGTCGACGGTGGCCCGCGCCTCGAACGAGCGCAACCTGAAACCGTCCTTGCCGGTGGTGTCCTGCGCCAGGCTCATGCGCAGGGTCACGCCGCGGCGCGCGCCATCGATCTCGATGCGGCTCGGGTCGACCTGCACGTAGTTGCTGGCCGGATCGCCGGGCGTGCCGCTCAGGGTGAGCCATTCGGCCCGTGCGACCGCGCAGGCGAGCAGGGCGAGGCAGAGCAGCGGGAGTCGTTTCATGTCGGATGGCAGGGCGGATGGCAAGGCGGGGTGGGCGTGTGCAAAACGGGGGCGTGGTGCGCGCCGCAGCATTGTGGGGCGCCGCGCCCGACGCGCGGCTGACCGGGGTCGCACATGGTGCAACATCGGCGGTCATTTCCACGCCGCCATGACCCTTCCAGACTCCGGCCTCGTCGTCATCGACACCAACATCGCGCTCGACCTGTTCGTGTTCGACAACCCCGACTGCGTGCCGCTGGCCGCGGCGCTCGCGTCCGGTGCGCTGCGCTGGATCGTCACCGCGCCCATGCGCACCGAACTCGCGCGGGTGCTCGGCTACCCGCTGATCGCTCGGCGGCTGGCGCAGCGTCAGATGGATGCGGCCGCCGTGCTGGCGGCCTTCGACGCCCGCGCGCACCTCCTGGCCGAGACGCCGCCGCGCGCGCCGTGCGTCTGCAAGGACCCGGACGACCAGGTCTTCATCGACCTCGCGGTGGCGCAGCGCGCGCTGCTCATCAGCAAGGACCAGGCGGTGCTGACCATGCGCAAACGTTTGGCTGTGCAAGGCGTCACGGTCCGGGCGGTGCTGGCCGAGGCCTAGGCTGGCACCGACGCGCGAAAAACACCGACTTCGCGAGGGCATCGCACCGCCTTCTAGACAGCCCGCGCCTGCGCGTCTACTCGGGTGATGCTTTTCACTGGAGGGAGGATGGAAAGCCGGCTGTCTATACAACGCTGGCAGTTGTCTGGCGGGCCCGATTCGGTGCTTGCCGTGCACGCATACGAATCTTCGTAGTTCGCATAGGGTCTGGCAATTGCAAGGCCTAACCAATATCTTCCGCGGCGCGAACCCGGTGCCTGCGCTCGCCGCTGCGTGCGAGCGTGCTACCGACTTGTTTGCCCCCGAAGATCATCGATTTCGTTGCCGTGTCGCCCGCGACCCCAGGATCGCGGGCGGTTGTTTGCTGTCAGCCCAACACAAAGTCATGACGAGTTCCAGCCACCGAACGCCGCGCCAGTTGCTCCCCGAACTCGAAGTCGAACGCGCCCGTTCGCCTGAACTGGGCTACGAGCCATCGACCGAGGTTGGACTGGTGCGCTGCCTGGAGCACGGCTTTCCCACGCCGCTCGCGCGCTGGCATTGCCACGAGGAATACGAGCTGCACCTGATCGTCGCCACCTCGGGCCAGGCGTTCGTGGGCGACTGGATCGGCTCGTTCGAGCCGGGACACCTCGTGCTGTGCGGGCCGAAGCTGCCGCACAACTGGATCTCGCTGGACGTGCCGCCCGAAGGCGTGCCGCAGCGGGACCTCGTGATCCAGTTCCTGCACGACCCCATCTTCGAGGCCGCCGAGCGCATTCCCGAACTGCAGGAGGCGGTGCGCATGCTGGAGCGCGCGCGCTACGGCATCGAGTTCTTCGGCATGGCCGCTTCCGCCGAGGCGCACTGGCACCGCGTGAAGGAGGCGCGCGGCTTGAAGCGCTTCAGCCTGTTCTGCGACTTCCTCGCTGACATGGCGATGTGCACCGACTACCGCCTGCTCTCGGGCATGCAGACCGATGGCGACCACGGCATCGAGGCCATCAACGACGTGGTGACGCGCATCGCCAACGATCCGTCCAGGGACCTGAGCGCGGCCGACATCGCGGCCGAGCTCGGCATGAATGCGGGGCGCTTCAGCCGGCTCTTCCGGCGTGCCACCGGACACAGCTTCCTGAGCTACGTGAACGAGGTGCGGGTGAACAAGGCGTGCCTCCTCCTGATGCAGAGCGAGCGCTATGTCACGTCGATCTGCTATGAGGTCGGCTTCAACAACGTCTCGAATTTCAACCGCCGGTTCCTGGAGATCAAGGGCGTCACGCCGACCGAATTTCGCAGGCAAAGCCAGCTGCGTTTCGAGGGTGCGGGCAGTTTGGAGAACTAAAGGATTCGCGCAGTTTGCGATCTTTTTGCGAATGTTAATTTGTATCGAGATTCGCAAAAAGTGTATCGAACACACGACGGGTGCGTCCCTACGATCCGCTGGTCCTTTCAGCCACCTTTCAGGAACTTCTCCCATGCAAATCCATCGTCTGACCCAGTTGAGCAGCCAAATTGCCTCGAAGATCAAGATCCGCGGGCAAGGCATGACCGAGTACCTCGTGATCCTGGGCCTCATCGCCATCGCCGCGATCGCCGTGTTCAGCTTCTTCGGCCAGACCATGCGCAACCAGGTGGCCGGCATGGCCAAGGAAGTGGGCGGCCAGTCGGGTTCCACCGAAGTCACGAACGCGCAGACGGCCGCGGGCAAGGCGTCCACCAACGCCCAGGTCAACATGAACATGAGCACCTACACCAAGGGCGGTGCGGACGCCACGAAGTAAGGCGCTTCCCCGACGCTTCCCCGCTTCGACGGCCTGATCGACATCGCGTGATGCCTCCAGCCGCCGCCTCACTCCTCCTGGCTGCTGCCGGCGCGTCCAGGCGCCGGCGCCAGTCGGGCCAGGCGATCGTGTACCTGGTGGCGATGCTGCCGATCATCTTCCTGAGCGTGCTGGTGGTCTACAACGCCGCCACCGCCGCGCGCGAGAAGATGAAGCTGCAGAACACCGCCGATGCGGCGACCTACAGCGCCAACGTGCTCACGGCACGCGCGCTGAACTACATGGCCTACACCAACCGCGCGATGGCCGCCAACGAGGCGAGCATCGCGACGCTGGCCAGCGCGCAGACCTCCATGGCCATGCTCATCACGAGCGCGGCCAACATCCAGGAGGGCCTGGTCGTCGCCGAGGCCCTCAAGGGCATACGAAACCTGGAGAGAAGCCGCCTTCCCGTCGTGGGCTGGATCTACTTCTTCCAGTACCTTGGCAACCTGGCCAAGGCCCAGCGCCTGCAGCGCACCGCCGACCGCATCGCCGGCTTCGTCGAGCCCTCGGCCAAGCCGCTGCAGATCGGGGCCGACATCCTTCGCGCGTTCAACCAGGGCATCTCGGCCAGCCAGGTCGCGATGCTCGTGGGCACCACGGCGCAGTTGCCGCAGCTGGTGAAGGACGTCGTCAACTCCAACGACCCCGACGCCTCGGTGCCGCCGGCCGAGACCGCGATCTTCGTCATCAAGTTCGTGGCCGACGTGGGGACCTACCTGAAGACCTACCACCAGTCGGGCAGCCTCTCGTTCGACGACGAGGAGTTCAACGAGGTGCTGCGCTTCGCGCATGCCGCGCAGGCCACACGCGACGACTGGACCAAGAACCGACGCTTCCTGCCCAACGTCCTGGGCTGGGTCGCCTCGGGCATGTCGGGCGCCCTGCAGGGCATGGTTTCCAGCAGCCCGACCTCGCCGCCGGGCTTCAGCGACATCACCGGCGACATGATGGGCGGCCTGCTCGAGTGGAAGGGCGGCACCGAACTGGTCGCGACAGAAGGCATCGCGGGCGACGAGACCGGGCGCATCCGCTGGCAGTCGGCCGATTCGATCGAGATCAAGCTGCCCATCGGGGTGCTCTACACCGACATCATCGGCGGCTGGGACGACATCCTGCGCGGCCGCTTCGGCCTGGGTGCCGGCGCGGCGGCCGCGGGTGGGCCCAACTACATGAAGAGCTGGGAAGGCCAGCGTCTCACGCTGCGCAGCTATGCCCGCGAGGGGCGCACCTACGGCGGCCTGAACGGCGAGATCGGCGACACCGCCTACATGGAGCGCGAGTCCTTCGAGCGCGCCGCGCGCGACAGCAACGGCGAGATCCTGGTGGCCCCCCTGGCGGTGCTGGTGTTCAACGCCAAGCTGCACTACAGCCCGCGCACCGACATCGGCCTGGTCACCAAGAGCTGGGCGATGCCCCGCTTCACCGAGATCAAGGACCACCCGCCGATGATTGCCAACGAGTCGGACAACTGGCTCGCGGAAAACGGCTTCAAGGGCGCCAACCCGCTCAAGTGGGGCAAGAACACCGACAAGGGCCCGGCCTTCACGCTCGTGGTGCAAAAGGGCGGCGACAAGGTGCGCACGGGCGAGGTCGCCGGCTTCGGCAACTCCGCGGCCGACGGCAAGGCGGGACTGCGCGACAACTTCCAGGGCCGCGAGATCAAGGCGCTGTCGACTTCGCAGGTCTACTTCCGACGTCCGCAGGACCGCTGGGCGCGCCGCGACAACGCGGTGGCCGATCCTTCGACGATCGGCAAATACAACGTGGGCTTCGCCGGCGGCTACATCGAGCACCGCAGCCTGTTCAGCCCCTACTGGCACGTGCACAACGTGGAGCCCTCGCTGTGGGCGCGTGGCATCGCCATGGGCGGTGCGGCCATCGGCGGCTCGGCCGACGAAGACAACGGCAACTGATGAAGGACGCCCGCGCATGAACCGCCTGCAACGACGCCCGTCCGGACGCCTGGCGCGCGCGAGCGCTTCCACCGGCCACGCGATGGTCGAGACCCTGCTGATCGTGAGCTTCGCGGCTGTCACGCTGGGCGCGATCCCGGCCATCGCCGAGTACGGCACCAAGCGCATGCAGACCGTGGCCGCCGCCAAGCTGGTGGCCTGGCAGCGCACCGTGTGGATGCCGGAGAACCAAGGCATCTCCGACACCGAAGCCAAGGGCGCGTCGGGGGCGATCAAGAAGACCGACGCGGAGGTCACGCGCGACCTGCGCCGCCATATCTTTCGCGACCGCTCGGCGCCCGGCATCTCCATCCACGCCGCCGACATCGCCGAGTTCGAGCCGACGCTGCCGGCCATCGACCAGCGCACCACGGCGGTCAGCGCATCGAGCATCGCCGCGCCCATGCCCTCGCTGCTCAATGCCAGCGACGTGGTGTTCGACGGCATCCGGGTGGCGCAGGCCGCGCTCGGCTCCAACGCGATCACCGGGCCGCTGGGCAAGTTCCAGATGGTGAGCAGCGGGTACCTGCGCCACGAGGTGAAGGTGAGCCAGACCTATACCAAGTTCAAGGACGTTCCCGCGCTGGACATGAGCGAGCAGGTCACCATGCTCACCGAAGCCTGGAACGCGGGCGGCACGAACCGCGAGGAAACGAAGATCCAGGGCCTGGTGCCGATGAAGCTGCTGGACGGCGCCTTCTACCAGCAGCTGCGCGGCGGCATGCACCAGACGGCCTACCAGATCAAGCAGATCTTTCCGGCCTTCGACATGAACAACCTCACCATGGGTTTCACGCCGGGCGACGCGCTCGAGAAAACCCCGCTGGACCGCTTCGAGCGCATCCCGCCCGGTGCGACGGGCGAGACCGGCGGCGACGGCGAAGCGAACGGCGGCAGCGTGAAGGACCATTTCCGCTACTACCGCGCCTTCCCGCCGACCCCGGTGGTCAACACGCTGCCTTGATGACCGTGCCCGCGCCCGTGCCGTTCCTGCGATGGATGCTCGCCGCCTGGCTCTGCCTGTGCAGCGTTGCCGCCGCGGCACCGCCGCAACTGGATTGGCCGGCGATTCCGTCGCCCGCGGGCGCCAAGACCTTCTGGATCGCCGAGTACATCGAGCAGAACACCATTCCCATGCAGATCCGCGGCATCGAGTCCAAGGAGCCGATGGAGGTCGTGTCGCGCTACTACGAGAAGTGGCTGGCCGACAAGGCGGGCTACGGCGTGAACACCGTCGGCGCCATGCGCGTGCTCGGCGCGAAGTTCGGCGTGTACCAGGTCTCGGTGCAGTTGCGCGCGCGGCCCGAGGGCACGGCCGGCCGGCTGGTGGCGGCGAAGGTCTACGACGAGGTCCAGAGCGAGCAGCGCCTGCAGGAGCGCGCCGAGCGCATCGGCAAGGGCTTTCCGCGCCCGGCCGGCTCGCAGGTGGTCTCGGACACGCTCTCCTACGACGAAGGCCAGCGCAACCGCACCATCGTGGTCACCAACAACGTGAGCGTGGAGACCAACGCGCTCTACCTGCGCGAACAGATGATCCGCCTGGGCTGGACGCTGGTGCAGGACCGCACCGTCGACGGCGGCACGCGCTCGGCGCTGGTGTTCCGCCGCAACGGGGAGGAGATGGTGGTGGCCATCTCCAAGCGCGACGACGGCTACTTCATCGTCGCCAGCCAGACCACGCCGGAATGAGAGCGACCGTCATGCGTCCACGCCGCCATCATTCCCAACGCGCCCCTTCCTTTCGCCGCGCCCAGCGCGGCCAGGTCATCACCGAATACGTGATCGTCGCCGGCATCCTGGCCGTGATGCTGTTCGCCACCTTCCCGGGCGCCGACCGCTCGGTGATCGCGCTGCTCATCAAGGCCTTCCGCGACGCCTGGTCGACCTACTCGTACACCCTTTCCTATCCTTTGTAGCCAGGCATGAAATCATCTCCGGGACTCCTCAAGTTCAAGCAAAGCGTCAAACGGCTGTCCCCCCTGATCGGTGCCCTGATGCTGGGCCTCCTGGCCGCGGGCCTGGGCTGGTATTACCTCCGGGCGAGCGAGCGCGAAATCGCCGCCAGCCTCGAGAAAGACGCCGACAGCCAGCGCCGCGACGTGGTCGTGGCCAACCGCGCGCTGGGCGACGGCACGACCGTGCTGCCCAACATGGTGGCCAAGCGCTCGGTGCCCAACGAGTACGTGCACAACGACGCGCTCACGCCCGAGACCTTCGCGCAGTTCGCGGGCCGCCAGCTCTCGGTGCCGGTGGCCGCGGGCAAGCCGCTGCTCGCCTCGTTCTTCTCGGCGCCGCGCAAGGTGTTCGCGCAGGAGATCGAGCAGGGCGTGCGCGCCATCACCATTCCGGTGGACGAGATCAGCTCCATCTCGGGCATGCTGCGCGCGGGCGACCGCATCGACTTCATGTACGTGGTCGAGAAGTCCGCGGCCAACGACCCCTCGGTGGTGATCCCGCTCCTTCAGGACGTGGAGGTGCGCGCCACCGGCCAGATCACCTCGGAGCAGTTCGCCTCGATGCGAAAGCGCTCCGACGTCTCGGCCGACACCGACCCCTACGCGCAGCAGCGCTACTCCACCGTCACCGTGGCGATCCAGCCGCAGGATGCGCAGAAGCTCATCCTCGCGCAGCGCCTCGGAAAGATCATCGCCACGCTGCGCAACCCCGAGGACCGCGCCACCATGACCAGCGGCGTCGACGCGGTCGACCTGGACGCCATCGTCGCCGGCTTCAGGCCGCAGCGCTCGCGCCCCATGGCGGTGGCCAGCGGGCCCTCGGGCCCCAGCGTCGAATACATCGTCGGTGGCAGCGGCGGCCGAGGCGCCCCGCCCGCGCCCGGCCTGGGTGCCGCGCTGCCGCGCTGAAGCCCTGCCGCCCCGAACATTGCCCCTCGGGGCGCACCCGTTTTACTGATCTCCAGAAAAGTTCGATGAACCTCAAGCGATGCACCTTGGCAGCGACGGCGCTGTGTCTTGTTTTCCAGGCCGAGGCGCAGGGTCCGTACCCCGGCGCGCCGGCGGCATCGCCCGTGCCGCTGGGCACGGTGGGGCCCTCGGGCGCCGTGATGTCATCGCCGGCGTTCTCGACGCCCGGCGCACCGACAGGCGCGCGCGCCGAAACTTCGCCGGGCATCCGCCCGCCCGCGCCGCCGCCCACGCAGGCCTCCATTACCGAGGCCGAGCTGCAGCGCATCGCCGCGCGCGCCACCGTGCTGCAGCGGCTGCCCGACCTGCTCACGCTCTACGTGGGGCAGATGGCGCTGGTCAAGATGCCGGGCGTGTCCCGCGTGGCCATCGGCAACGGCAAGGTGCTGGAGGCGCGCGTGCTCGACGGCGCGAACATGCTCATCACCGCGCAGGATGCGGGCGACAGCACGCTGCATGTCTGGGACCGGAACGGCACCGTGCGCAAGCTGAAGGTGCGCGTGAACGTGGTGGACCTGGATCGCATCGCCGACGAACTGCGCGAGATCACGCACGGCATCTCGGGCGTGAACATCCGCCGCATCGGCGAACGCATCATCATGGACGGCAACAGCCTGGACCCGGCCGCGGTCGAGCGCCTGAACACGGTGGCCAATCTCTATGCGCCGGCGGTGGTGTCGCTGGCCACGGCCGACCGCATCCGCGTGGACCGCATGGTCGATATCCAGGTGCGCATCGTCGAGTTCAGCAAGACCGCGCTCGACGACCTGGGCGTGCGCTGGCAGAGCTCGGGCGACGGCTTCAACTTCGGCCTGTTCTCGGACATCGCCTCCAGCGGCAGCTACCGCATCCTGCCCGACGGCTCGGCCTTCAACACCTCCACGCCGCAGGGCACGGCGCTGCTCTCGCAGAACCGGCGCATGCCCGAGGCGTACTTCGGCATCGGCCTGAGCCTCACCTCGCGCATCAACCTCCTGGTGCAGCGCGGCAACGCCTTCCTGCTCGCCTCGCCCAACCTCTCCACGCGCAGCGGCGGCGAAGCCAAGTTCCTGGCCGGCGGCGAGATCCCGCTGCCCGCGCTCAGCACGCAGGGCGCGGGCTCGGTCGAGTTCAAGCCCTACGGCGTGCGGCTGAACATCAAGCCCATCGCCGACGGCGAGGGCAACGTGTCGGGCAGCATCCTCACCGAGGTCAGCAGCATCGACCGCAGCGTCGCGGTGCAGGGCATCCCGGGCCTCCTGATCCGGCGCACCGACACCGAGTTCAACGTGAAGGCCGGCGAGACCATCGTGCTGTCGGGGCTCCTGAGCCGCGAATCGACGCGCTCCAGCGACGGCGTGCCGGGCCTGCGCAAGGCGCCGGTCATCGGCCGCGCCTTCCGTTCCGACAACGACACCGACAAGGAGCAGGAAGTGGTGGTGTTCATCACGCCGCGCGTGGTCGGCCCGGCGGACAGCCGGCAGCGCATCGAGCGCTCGCGCCAGCTCGAGCAGGACGTGGGAAGCAACTTCGGCCAGCTGACCGAGGACAAGTCGGACCCGAACGGCATGCGCCCGCCTGCCGCCGCCGCGGACATCGGCGGCATCCCGGCCGGCACGCCCGGCCAGCCCGTCGCCCCCTGACCCCTTGAGATAGCGCCACCATGCACAAGGTCTTCGTCAACTCCCCGCAGCAGGTCGTGCGCGAGGTCCCGATCGACGTCGCGGAGCTCCAGGTCGGCAAGGATGCCGGCAACCACATCGTGCTCTCGGGCTGGAACGTCGCCAAGCTGCACGCCCAGTTCGTGCTGCACGACGAGGAGGTGTTCGTGCAGGACCTGGGCAGCCTCTTCGGCACCTGGGTCGACGGCAACCGCGTGACGCGCTTCGGCCCGATGAAGGGCGGCGAGGAAATCATCATCGGCGGCCACACGCTGGTGGTGTCGCTCGATACCGCGCTCAAGCCCGCGGGCGTCGATCCGCAGGAGGCGGCCGAGGCGGCGCAGTACGCCGAGGCCGCGCTCGCCATCGAGGACCCGCTGCTGCAATGGCGCCGCTCGCTGCACCGCACGCTGCTGCAGCAGCTGGACAACCGCCGCATCGACACCGCGCAGATGAAGGACGAGGAGCTGCGCTCCAACATCCGCGCGCTCATCAGCGAAATCATCCGTGACACGCGCGACATGCCGCCCGAGCTGGACCGCGCGCTCCTGAGCCAGCAACTGCTGGACGAAGCCATCGGCCTCGGCCCGCTCGAGGTGCTGCTCAAGGACGAGAGCGTGACCGAAGTGATGGTCAACCGCTTCGACGAGATATGGATCGAGCGCGCGGGCCGGCTGGAGCGCACGAATGTCGCCTTCACCAGCAACATCGCGGTGCTGGGTGCCATCGAGCGCATCGTGACGCCGCTGGGCCGGCGCATCGACGAGAGCTCGCCGATGGTGGACGCGCGCCTGAAGGACGGCTCGCGCGTGAACGCGATCATTCCGCCGCTCGCGCTGCGCGGCCCGAGCGTCACGATCCGGAAGTTCCCGAAGAACCGCATGGGCCACGAGGGGATGATCCGCACCGGCTCCATCACCGCGCAGATGGTGGACTTCATGCGCATCGCGGTGGAGGAGAAGCTCAACATCATCGTCTCGGGCGGTACCGGCACCGGCAAGACGACGCTCCTGAACATGGTGTCGAACTTCATTCCGTCCAACGAACGCATCGTGACCATCGAGGATGCGGCCGAGCTCTCGCTGGGCCAGCCGAACCTGGTGTCGCTCGAATCGCGGCCCGCCAACATCGAAGGCAAGGGCGCCATCGCCATTCGCGACCTGGTGCGCAACTCGCTGCGGATGCGGCCCGACCGCATCGTGGTGGGCGAGTGCCGCGGCGGCGAGGCGCTGGACATGCTGCAGGCCATGAACACCGGCCACGACGGCTCGCTCACCACGCTGCACAGCAACTCGCCGCGCGATGCGATGTCGCGGCTGGAGGTGCTGGTGACCATGGCGGGCATGAACATCCCGGTGGCGGCGATCCGCGAGCAGATCGCCTCGGCGGTCGACCTGATCGTGCAGCTCACGCGCTTTCCGTGCGGCAGCCGCAAGGTCACGCAGATCACCGAGATCACCGGCTTTGCCGACGGCATGATCCAGATGCAGGACGTGTATGCCTTCCGCAAGACCGGCGTGGACGAGAGCTTCAAGACCGTCGGCCACTTCACCGCCGCGGGCACCGTGCCCGAGTTCTTCACGCGCCTGCAGGAGCACGGCCTGAAGCTCGACCTGGAATACCTCTTCGGAGAGACCGTGCCATGAAGGGAATGATCCTGCTGGCCTCCGTGCTCTGCGGCATGGGCTTCATCACGCTGTGCGGCTACCTGCTGCTGCAGCGCTCGCCCGAGCTGGTCGGAAAGATGATGTCCAAGCTGCAGGCGAGCGGCCGCCGCACGCTGAACCTGTCGGAATTCCAGGCGCAGCATGCGGTGGCGTTCGCCTCGGGCCACGCCTTCCTGGTGGCGCTGTGCGGCGCGATCGGCTGGCTCATCTCGGGCAACCTGATCGGCGGCGTGGTGGCGGCGGTGGTGCTGTATCTCCTGCCCGCACGCTGGTTCGCGTGGCAGCGCAAGAAGCGCCGCCAGCAGATCGAATCGGAGCTGCCCGATGCGCTGCTCTTCATTGCGAGCGCGCTGCGCGCCGGCAGCGCGCTCTCGGTCGCCATCCAGGTGCTGGTGCGCGACCAGGTGGGGCCGCTCGGCCAGGAGTTCGGCCTGGTGCTCAAGGAGCAGCGCCTGGGCGTGAGCTTCGACGATGCGATCCAGAAGATGTCGCAGCGCCTGGGCATTCCCGACTTCGTGCTGGTGGTGGTGGCGCTGCGCGTCTCCAAGGAAGTGGGCGGCAATCTCTCGGAGCCGCTGCAGGTGCTGGCCGAGACGCTGCGCCGCAAGGCGATTCTCGAAGGCCGCATCAAGGCGCTCACGGCGCAGGGGCGCATCCAGGGGCTGGTGATGACGCTCTTTCCGCTGCTGCTGATGGGCGTGCTCTACCTGATGCAGCCGACCATGTCGCTCCTTTTCACCACGACCATCGGCTGGGTCGTGCTGACCGTGATCGCCATCATGCTGATGCTGGGCTACGCGATGATCCGCAAGATCGTGGCGATCGACATCTGAAGATCCGGGATTGCCATGCGCTCGCTGATCCTCCTGGCCATCATCTTCCTGTGCGCGACCACGGGCGTGATCCTGCTGCTCTACATGATCTCGCTGATCCGCAAGGCCCGGCCTTCGGAGCGAACGCACATGGACCCGCTGCCGCGGATGCTGCGGCTGGTGTGGCCGGTGGTGAACATCCTGCAGTTCCACGTCTCGGAGATCGCGCCCACCTCCATGCTGGTCAAGCGAAAGCGCCAGCTGCAGCTGGCGGGCCTGGAGTTCGTGCTCAAGGCCGAGGAGTTCATCGCGGTGCAGGTGGTGTCGATGATCGTGGTCGCCGCGCTGGGCCTCTGGACCGCGGGCCTGCTCGATGCGATGGCGGGCACCAAGATCTGGGTCACGCTGGCATCGTGCGTGACGGGGTGGCTCTACCCGGTGATGTGGATGCGCGACCGCCGCAAGCGCCGCGAGAAGGACATCCTGCGCACGCTGCCCGGCTACCTGGACATGATCACGCTGTGCTGCCAGGCGGGCCTGAGCCTCACCGGCGCCATTGCGCAGGCGGTGCAGAAGGGCCCGGGCGGCGCGCTCGGGCAGGAGTTCGACCGGATGATGCGCGAGATGCGCACCGGCGCGAGCCGCATGGACGCGCTCAACGCGCTGGCCGACCGGCTGGACAACAAGCACATCAAGAGCCTGGTGTCGAACCTCACGCAGGCCGAGTCGCTGGGCGCGAGCCTGGCCGACACGCTCTCGGCGATTTCGGACCAGCGCCGCACCGAGCGCTTCCAGATGGCCGAGAAGCTCGCGATGGAGGCGCCCGTGAAGATGATCGGGCCGCTGGTGATCTTCATCTTCCCGGTGACCTTCATCATCATCTTCTTCCCGCTGGTGATGCAGTTCCTCGAAACCCAGAACCACTGACACCATCGATGCGCATCGTCTCCCTTCGCTCCCCCCAGGCCCAGCCCTTCGGTCCCGTGCGCGTGGCCGAACGCGGCTGGGACCGCACGCGCGGGCTGCTCGGGCGGCCGCGCCTGGCCGCGAGCGAAGGCCTCCTGATCATGCGCTGCAGCTCGGTGCACACGGTGGGCATGCGCTACCCGATCGATGTCGTCTTCCTCGACCGGCACGGCGGCATCGCCCGCGTGGTGGAGAGCCTGCGCCCGATGCGCATGGCCATGTGCCTGGGCGCGGCCAACGTGCTCGAACTGGCCGCGGGACAGGCCAGGCGGCTCGCGCTGCGACCGGGTCTCAAGTTGTCGGGCTGGTAACCACACACAGAGGAGAACAGCAATGCATTCCACTCTTCGAGCGAACCAGAAGCGCCGCTTTGCCCGGCCACGGCGCGGCCAGCGGGGCGTCTCCATGACCGAGACGATGATCGCGCTGCCGGTGCTGATCCTGTTCGTGATGTGCGTGGTGCAGTTCGGCCTCATCTACCGTGCGCGCCTCACGCTGGAGTACGCCGCGCACGAGGCGGCACGCGCGGGCTCGCTCAACAACGGCATGCCGCTGCCCTTCATCTTCCGCATCGGCAACTCGACCACGCCGGGCCTGAGCACGCTCAACAGCGCGGCGCTGGAGCTCACCACCAATGCGCTCACGCGCGGGAGCGTGTGGCAGGGGCTGGTGAAGGGGATGATGCCGCTCAATGTGCGCGAGGCCAGCGTGGGCGGCATGTTCAAGGGCTGGATCGACACCAACACCGACATGATCGAGTCGGCCTGCATCGAGTACCTGAACCCCACGCAGACCACCTTCATCGACTGGGCCTTCATCGAGAACTTCGGCGAGAACCGCTGGATCATGCAGATCCCCAACGACACGATGCGCTACCGCAAGCCCTTGCCCTACGACTTCAAGGCCAAGGCGATGAGCACCACCGTGGGCATCGGCGACCCGCTGCCGCCCGACGCCGAACTGCGCGGCAACGTGTCGAACAAGACGCTGGGCGAGTCCAGCGTGCTGCACCTGCGCGTGCACTACGGCTATCGCCTCGGGATTCCGGTGGCCAACAAGATCATCCTCACCGCGCTGAAGGGCTACCAGTTCGTGGGCGAGGCGTGGTTCAAGCTGATGTCGGTCGATGGCGCCACCGCGCCGGGCACCGATTTCCGCCTCAACCAGCTGGACGCCTACTACATCGCCAACGGCAAGATCCCGCTGGCCGCCGACGGCGTGGCCGGCATGGAGTCGCCGATGTTCTGGCATCCGTTCTATTCGTTCGGGCCCAAGAGCGACCGCAGCATCGACCTGCAATGGGACCCGGCGTGGAGCAACAATGCAGGCATCAACGTGCTGGAGAAACCGCAGGACGCCATGACCAACATCTTTGCCTTCGTGCGCAACAACAGCACCGAGTGGGCCTCGCAGCTCCTGGCCAGCGGCGTCGATTCCCTGGCCGACAAGGTGGGTGACGGCAACTCCTTCTGCCCGGCCATCTGGAACGCCTCGGTCAAGGGTCAGCTGGACAAGGTGCCGAACCCGGGCAAAGCGCCCTGATGCGCGAGGTGGCGGACGCATCGCATGCCGTGCGCGGCGGGAGCGCAGCACGCGCTGCGCGCGACGCGAGCGCCGGCGCGCTGGCGCTCTGCGCATCGACCATCTTCGTCTCGGCCTTCCTGCTGTTCCTGGTCCAGCCGCTGATCGCGCGGCAGATATTGCCGTGGTTCGGCGGCTCGGCCGCGGTGTGGACGCTGTGCCTGGTGTTCTTCCAGGTGGTGCTGCTCGTCGGATATTTCTACGCCGACTGGCTCTCGCGCCGGCCGTTGCGCATGCAGGCCGTCGTGCATGCGCTCCTCCTGCTTGCTGCCTGCGCGACGCTGCCGGTGATACCCGATGCGGCATGGAAGCCGACCGGGCAGGGCGACCCCTCGGCGGGCGTGCTCGCGGTGCTGGCCGCCACCATCGGGCTGCCGTACCTCGCGGTCTGCACCACCGGGCCGCTGGTGCAGAGCTGGGTCGCGCGGCTGCATGCGGGCGATGCGCCGCGGCAGGCGAAGGTCTACCGGCTCTTCGCGCTGTCGAACCTCGCGGCGCTGGCGGCGCTCGTGGTGTACCCCTTCGTGCTGGAGCCGGTGTTCGCGCTGCGAGCGCAGGCCCTGGCATGGTCGGTGGGGTTCGGGCTCTTCGCGATGCTGGCCATCGTGTCGGTGGTGGCGGTAGGGAAGGCGCGGCCGACGCGGACCGGTGCCGAGGCGGTGTCGGCAACGCCGGCCCCGGCTGCGCCGCCGCTGCCGTGGTCCGAGCAGCTGCTGTGGCTGGTGCTGGCCGCGCTCGGCACGGTCGCGCTGCTGGCGGTGTCGGCCTTCATCACGCAGGACATCGCCTCGGTGCCGATGCTGTGGATCGTGCCGCTCGCGCTGTACCTGCTGAGCTTCGTGCTGTGCTTCGACAGCGACTTCTGGTACCGGCGCTGGCTCTTCTGGCCCGCGGTGCTGCTGCTCACGCCGGTGATGGGCTGGTACCTGAACACGCCGCAGCGCTCGCTGCCGATCGCCGCGGCCATCGGGCTCTACAGCGTCGGCCTCTTCGCCATCTGCATGTTCGCGAACGGCGAACTCGCGCGCGCGCGGCCCGGGCCCGAGCGCCTCACGCGCTTCTACCTGCTGCTGGCGCTGGGCGGCGCGGTGGGCGGCATCTTCGCGGGCGTGGTCGCGCCGCATTTCTTCAACGGCTACTGGGAGTTGCCGATGAGCCTGGCGGTGCCGGGGCTGATCGTGCTGTGGCTCACGCGCGGCCGCCAGCAGTGGGTGTGGGCGTTGTTCGCGTTCGCGGTCGTGGTGGGGTTCGCGGCGTTCCTGCGGATGGACGCAGTGGCCGTGTCGCTCAACGTGCTGTATGCGACGGTGAGCGCGCTGGCGCTCTTCGCGGTGGGCTACACCGCATGGCGCGCACGTTCATGGTCGGCGGCTGCGGGCCTGGGCGGCGCACTGGCCTCGGTGGCGGTGGTCTGGCTCTCGGTCTACAGCGTGCTCGAAGCCGACAACCGCACGATGCTGCGCGTGCGCAACTTCTACGGCGCGCTGCGCGTGGAGCAGTTCGGCATTCCGGGCGCGCTGACCGCATCGCGCCGGCTGATGCACGGCGTGATCTCGCACGGCGAACAGCTGCAGGGCGCGGTGCAGCGGCGGCTGCCGAGCACCTACTACGGGCCGAAGTCGGGCGTCGGCCTGGCGCTGCTCACGAACCGCGCCGCAACGCAGCGCGTGGGCGTGATCGGCCTGGGCGTGGGCACCCTCGCGGCCTACGGGCGCGCCGGCGACACGGTGCGCTTCTACGAGATCAACCCGCGCGTTACGGCGGCGGCGCGCTCGCACTTCACCTACCTCGCGGATTCATCCGCGACGGTCGAAGTCGCGCAGGGCGATGCGCGGCTCCTGATGCAGCAGGAGCTCGATGCGCAAGGCTCGCAGCGCTTCGACGTGATCGTGGTCGACGCCTTCTCGGGCGATGCCATTCCGATGCACCTGATGACGCGCGAGGCACTGGCGCTCTACGGCAGGCACCTGCTGCCCACGGGCGTGATCGCCTTCCACATCAGCAACCGGCACCTGAAGCTGGCGCCGGTGGTCAAGCGCCTGGCCGAAGACGCGGGCATGCAGGCGGTGCGCGTGCACTTCGAACCTGCACCCGGCAATCTCACGCTCGAACATTCGTCCGAATACGTGCTGCTCACGCGCGATGCGCGCTTCCTGCAGGACCCGGTGATCCGCGAGCGCGGCGAGGCGATCGATGCCGCGGGCGTTGCGACGTGGACCGACGACCACAGCAACCTGCTGGCCGCGCTGCGGTGGACGACGCCGCCCTGAGCGGTACGAAAAGAAGAAGCGTCAGGCCGCCGCGTCGTGCCAGCGCCCGAGCAGCCGGGCCACCGCGCGCACGCGCTGCGTGTCGCGGCCCCAGCGGCGGCTGGCGGGCAGCTTGCGCGCCCACTTCATGCGCCGCGCCGCATTGGCAATGCGCTCGCGCACTTCCTCGTTCACCGTGGCGAGCGCGGCATGCCAGTGCTGGCCGGCCGCCTGCGGCGCGGCCGCCTCGAGCATCATGGCCGTCGAGTGCAGGTAGCTGAGCCAGTCGCGCGCCTGGCATTCGGCCAGCGTCATGACCTCGGCGGGGTCGTCCTCGAAATCGATGTAGCCGATCACGCCGTCGGGGCACTGCACGAGGTTGCGGTCGAAGGCCTGGCTCAGGTGCTGGCCGCGCACATGCACGGCCGCGATGGCGGCAAGGCCTTCGCGCCACACGGCGAGCAGCGCGGCTGGGCCGGCGGCGGCGGCCTGGTCCAGGCGCTCCTGCAGCACGACGGTGGCACGGCCGCTTTCGCCGAGGTCGGAGATCAGGAGGCCATCGGGCTGCTGCGCGAGCACCGTCGGCACGCGCAGGCCCGCGGCCGCGAGTTGCTTCAGGCGCCGCGCCTCGGTGGCGATGGCGGCTTCGCCGCCCGGGTTGGGCACCGGCTTGATGATGTCCAGCCGCGCCATCCGCGCGACCGCCGCCATCACGCGGTAGCCCCATTTGCCGTGGCGCGGCCCGGCCTTCTTGAGCCACACGCGCTCGCTGCCGAGGCGATGGCTGGCGACGTTCTTTTCCTGCTTGGGCAGGGTGATGCGAAGGAACTCGGCGTAGTCGCCCGGCGATGGGTGCTCGGGCAGCGCGTCGAGCGGCGCCGGCGCCGAAGCCGCGCCTTTCGCGCTGTGCAGGCGCGTCGAAGCGCCTCGTCTCAGTGGATTCATCAGGTCGGTACCTCCGCACTTCGTGCTGCGGTACAAGCTTGCATGGGGCGGCCCGGCGCTGCGCTCATGCGGCCATTGCAAAGCCCGGTACCAGGCCCTGCGGGCCCTGCGTCACAGGCTGGAAACTCTCAGCACTGGCCAGCGGCCAGTAGGTGCGAAAGACATTGTGCTGCGCGTCGAGCGGCCCGAGCAGCGCGCCCGGCTGCACCTGCATCACCAGGTTGCTCAACAGGCGCACCTCGGTGTCGGAGATGCGGCGCACGATGTGGTGCGCGGTGATCTGCTGCGGATGATCGAGGCCCGCGGCCTGCACCAGTTCCTGCAGCGCATGCAGCGTGCTGCGGTGAAAGTTGCGCACGCGGTCGGCCTTGGTCGGCACCACCAGCGCCTGCTGGCGCAGCGGGTCCTGCGTGGTCACGCCGGTGGGGCAATGGCCGGTGTGGCAGCTCTGCGCCTGGATGCAGCCCAGCGCCATCATGAAACCGCGCGCCGCGTTGCACCAGTCGGCACCCAGCGCCATCATGCGGGCCACGTCGAAGGCGGTGATCACCTTGGCCGCGCAGCCGATCTTGATGCGGTGGCGCAGGTTCACGCCGATGAGCGTGTTGTGCACGAGCAGGAGGCCCTCCTGCAGCGGTGCGCCCACGTGGTCGCTGAACTCGACCGGCGCCGCGCCCGTGCCGCCCTCGGCGCCGTCGACCACGATGAAGTCGGGCGTGATGCCCGTGGCCTGCATCGCCTTGACGATGCCGAACCACTCCCACGGATGGCCGAGGCAGAACTTGAAGCCGGTCGGCTTGCCGCCCGAGAGCTCGCGCAGCTTCGCGACGAAATGCATCATCTCCGTCGGCGTGGAGAACGCGCTGTGCGAGGCGGGCGAAATGCAGTCCACGCCCACGGGCACGCCGCGCGCGGCCGCGATCTCGGGCGTGACCTTGGGCGCGGGCAGCACCCCGCCGTGGCCTGGCTTGGCGCCCTGGCTCAGCTTGATCTCGATCATCTTCACCTGCGGGTCGCGCGCGTTGGCGGCGAAGCGCTCGGCGTTGAATGTGCCGTCGTCGTTGCGGCAGCCGAAGTAGCCCGAGCCGATTTCCCAGATCAGGTCGCCGCCGTGCACCCGGTGGTGCTGCGAGATGGAGCCTTCGCCGGTGTCGTGCGCGAAGCCGCCCATCTTGGCGCCCTGGTTGAGGGCGAGGATGGCGTTGGCGGACAGTGCGCCAAAACTCATGGCAGAAATGTTGAAGACGCTCGCGTTGTACGGCTGCGTGCAAGGATGGTTGGCCCCCCGGCTTGCCACTTCGTGTGCTTCGCCACCCCCCGAGGGGGAGGCTCGGCCGCCTTGGGGCGGCCCGGCGGCGGCCGATTGGGCGGAGTTGCCATCGGCCGGCTGCGGCGTGCCGCCGATCACGATGCGGAAATCGTGGTTCGCAAGCTTGGTCGGCTGCATCGAGTGGTTGATCCACTCGTAGCCCGCGATGGTCACGTTCAGCTGCGTGCCGAAGGGTCGGTTGTCCGGCTCGCCCTTGGCGCGCTGGTAGACCAGCGAACGCTGCGCGCGCGAGAAGGGGGCTGCTTCGGAGTCGCTCTCGATGAAGTACTGGCGCATCTCGGGCCGGATGAATTCCAGCAGGAAGCGCAGGTGGCCGATGACCGGGTAGTTGCGCAGGATCGCGTGCCGCGGCTGCCGCAGGTCGTGAATGCCGGTACCTGTAAGTACCGCGAAGACCGCCACCCCGGCCCAGGCGAGCCACAGATGCGGCGATACGAGAACGAAGGCCACGCAGGCGACCAGGCCGACCACGCACAAGGCAAAGGCGCTGTAGCGCGCCGGAAACGGAATAATCGTGGGCATAGAAATAGATGACTCCGGGAGCCTGCTGCATCATAGAGGGCTGCCCCGAACCTGCCATGACGACTTCTCCCACTCCCCCCGATACCCCCCAGACCCCCGACCAGGAGCCCCTGGGCCCCGACGATTTCGACGCCCTCGACACCGCGCTGGACGCCATGCGCGAGCACGACGAGGAAATTCCCCAGTGGGAGTTCTGCGAAGGCTTCATGGCCGCGCTGATCTGCACCCGCCGGCCCATCGAGCCCACCGAATACTGGCCCGTGCTGCTGGGCGACAACTTCGTGCCGGCCCAGCACATGGAGTTCGTCTGGAACTGGAAGCGCCGCTGGCGCGAGATCGAGGAGGGCCTGGACGCCCCCGTCGAGTCGCTGGACGACGAGCGCAGCTGGCAGCCCGAGGTGCTCGACACCCGCGGCGCCATCGCCTCGCTCCCCGAGGAAGAGCGCGCCGAAGTGGCCGGCGAGGAGATTCCTTCGTTCGCGCAGGTCTGGGCGCTCGGCTTCATGTACGCGGTCGAGAACTGGCCCGAAGACTGGGCCACCCCGCGCGACAAGGAAGCCGCGCAGATGCTGGACGACGCGCTCGACAACATCGTCGCGCTCACCGAGGACGACACCGCCAAGCCCACGCTCTCGATGTACAGCGACGACGCGCCGCCCAGCGTGAGCCAGCAGCGGCTGGACGACTTCGGCGCCGCCATCTGGGCGGTGTACGACCTGCGCCAGCTCTGGAAGAGCCTGGGGCCGAAGGTCGAGACGATCCGCAAGGAGGCCACGCCGGGGCGCAACGATCCGTGTCCCTGCGGCAGCGGCAAGAAGTACAAGAAGTGCCACGGTGAGTAACTGGGCTCATCCCCAGGCTTCGCGCACTTCGAGTCGCTTCGCCAACCCCCTGGCGGGGGGCAATACCTGCGGCCCGGCAAAGCCGGTTCCGCGGTATGCCTGAAATGAGCGCCGTCCCGCCGCCGCAGCGCTTGACCTCGGAGCCCCTGACGCCGCGCGCGGCCTGGGTGATGGTCCTGGCGCTGTGCGCCGGGGTCGCGCTCAGCCAGGCCTTCCGCACGGTCGGCGCCATCATGGCGAGCCCGCTGCAGACCGACTTCAAGCTCTCCGCCCAGGCCCTCGGGATCTTCTCGGGGGCTTTTCATTTCGCATTCGGCGCGATGCAGCTCTTCATGGGCATCGGCATCGACCTTCACGGCGTGCGCCGCACGGTGCTGGTGGCTTTTCCGATCGCGATCGCGGGCGCGCTGCTGTCGGCGGTGTCGTCCAGCTACCTGGTGCTGGTGGCGGGGCAGGCGCTGATCGGCGTGGGCTGCGCGCCGGCCTTTCTGGTGTGCACCGTGTTCATCGCGCGGCACTTTCCGGCGGCGCGCTTCGCCACCGTGTCGGGCATGGTGCTGGCCATCGGCGGCATCGGCATGCTGGCCACCGGCACGCCGCTCGCGTGGCTGGTCGAGGCGTATTCATGGCGCGCGGGGTTCCTCGTGCTGGCGGTTGCCGCGGCGCTCGCGTGGCTCGCGATCTGGTACTGGGTGCACGAGCCCGCGTCGGCCGTGCCGCAGGTGAAGGAGTCGATTCCCGAAGCGATCCACCAGTTCGGCACGCTCTTCGCGATGCCGCACACGCTGGGCATCATGGTGCTCGGCGCGGTCACGTATGCGGCCTTCATCTCGCTGCGCGGCCTCTGGCTGGGCCCGCTGATGATGGAACGCCACGGCTACTCGCTGGTGCAGAGCGGCAACGTCGCACTCGCGGTGTCGGTGATCTCGCTCGTCGGCGCGCCGCTCTTCGGGCGGCTGGACCGCGACGGCGCCGCGCGCCGCCGCTGGATCGTGATCTGCGGGCTGATCTACGCCGCGCTCTTCGCGCTCATCGCCGTGCTGCACTCGGCGTGGCTCGACATCTTCGGCATGGTGCTGATCGGCGTGCTCTCGGGCTTCATCGTGTGGCAGTACGCCGACGTGCGCGTGGCTTACCCCGCGACGCTCACCGGGCGCGCGATGGCCGTCTTCACGATGGCGATGTTCCTCGGCGTCGCGCTGATGCAGTGGGGCACGGGTGTCGCGGCGTCCATTGCAGCGGCGCACGGCGGCGATCCGCTCACGGCCGTGCTGGCCACCATCGCCACGCTGCTGGTGATCGGCATCGCGGCCTTCGCATGGTTGCCCGCACCGAAGGCCGTGGCGTCCTGATCGTGAAACACCGAGGAACCGGCTTTGCCGGGCCTCAGGTGTTGCCCCCGGCAGGGGGTAGTAGAGGCAACACGCAGTGCGCGTAGCCTGGGGGAGAGCCCGTGTTCCTCAGATCTTGAAGGCGCGCTGGATGTCGGGCCGCACGAGGTCGGCGTATTCGCGGTGCTTGCGGATGTACCCCGCGATGAACTGGCACACCGGAATCACATGCGACCCCTTCGTGCGTGCTTCGCCGAGCACATGCTTGGCGATGCCCGAGCCCACGCCCTTGCCTTCGAATTCAGGCAGCACCTCGGTGTGCGTGAACATGATCGCCTCGCTCAGCAGGTTGTATTCGGCGTAGCCCGCGAGCTTGCCGTCGATGGTGGCTTCATAGCGGTGGGCCGCTTCGTTGTTGGTGTAGGCGATGTCGTTGCTCATGGTTGGCCCTGTAGAAATTTGGAAAGATTGCCGGCGGCGGTGGCGCGCACCTTCTTGCGCAGCATCGGCGTCCAGCCCAGCAGGAGGCCCGGTGTGCCCAGCGCCTGGCGCGACCAGGTCCAGAAGGGGAAAGTATCGCGGTGCGTGGCGATCAGCCCCTCGGGCGTGAAGGTGAAGCGTGCGTCGATGCTGTTGTCCACCAGCCGGCCGGTGGCGCTGAAGCGGTAGTGCGCGTCCCAGTGCGCGCTGCCCGTGGTCTCGTCGGCCTGCACGTCGCGAAAGCTCATGCGCCACACGTCCGCACCCTTGGCCTTGGTGGCAGCGGCCAGCATGCGCCACATGCCGCCCACTTCGCGCCGCCCGCGCAGGGAGAAGGCCTCGTCGTCGAACACCGCATCGGGTGCGTAGCAGGCCTCCATGGTGGCGGCGTCGAGCTTGGCGAACGCGCTGTAGAAGCGCTCGATGGTCTGGGCATTGGTGGCTGCTGTCATGAGGCCTCTTGGAGTTATCGGGGAGCTTCCGGGGAGATTCGGGAGAGAAGTCGGATCGACGCCGGGATGTTGCGCGCGAGGAAATCATAGACGGCGCGAATGCGCCGCCCGGTGCGATCTCGCGATGCACCGCGAGCCACATTGGCAGCGGGGATCAAAAGTTGACGCATTGTGAATTGAAAGGCGTCTTTCGATAATGCCGGCAATGGATGAACGAAGAAACTTTGTCCGGCTGCTGGGAGGCGGTGTGGTGGTGGCGGCCGGCGTGATGGCTCTGGCAACCTGGTGGCTTCACTCCGACATTCCGGCGGCCGCGCTCGAGATCTGGAACGGGCCCGGCAACGAAGCCGATCCGCGCAGGCGCGCCGTGGCCTATGCGGTCACCGCGCCCACCGCGTACAACTGCCAGCCCTGGCTGGTGGACCTGCGCGAGCCCGATGCCGTCGTTCTCTATTGCGATCGCGAGCGCCTCTTGCCCGAGACCGACCCGTATGGCCGGCAGGCCCTCATCGGCCACGGCGCCTTCATCGAGCTGCTCGTGATGGCGCTGGCGCAGCAGGGCATCCTGGCCAACGTGCAGCTGTGGCCGCAGGGCGAACTGCCGAGCGAGCCGCGGCACTGGCCGCACATTCCCGTCGCCCGCCTGCAGCTGTCGGGCGGCGCTGCACCCGATCCGCTCTTCGCGCAGGTGCTGCGGCGCCGCACGCCGAAACAGCGATTCGATACCGGCCGGCCGGTGTCGGCCGACATGCTGCAGGGGCTCACCGCCGTCGCGCCCGCGGGCGGCCCGGTGCAGTCGGACGGCACGGTCGACATGCCCCGCGTGCGGGTGCTGCGCAAGCTCTGCGCAGAGGCCGCGCGCGTGGAGATCGTCACGCCCGGCACCGCGCTGGAGAACCTGCGGATGCTGCGCGTCGGGCCGCAGGAGATCCTGGCGCACCGAGACGGCTTCTCGCGCAACGACCCGGCGCTGCGACTGGCGATCGCGCTCGGGCAGTTCGATCGCAACGTGCCCGCGCCCGAAGACAGCGGCTCGTTCAAGGAAACCTTCCAGGTGTTCGAGGACCAGGCCCACACGGCCATGGGCTTCGTCTGGCTCAGCACGCGCGGCAACAGCCGCACCGACCAGGTCGCCGCGGGCCGCGCCTATGTGCGCCAGCAACTGCGCGCCACCGAGCTCGGCGTGGGCCTGCATCCGATGAGCCAGCCGCTGGAGGAATTCGCCGAGATGGCGCCGCATCACGCCGCGGCGCACGACCTGCTGCTGGGCGCCGGGCCCCCGCGCCATCCGCGCAGCCCGACGCTGCAGATGATGTGCCGCCTCGGCTATCCGATGGCGCCGGTGCCCGCCGCACCGCGCCGGGCGGTCGGCGATTTCATGCTGGCCTGAGAAGGCCGGGGCGAGGGTTACTCGCCCAGCAGTTCCACCAGCGTCTGCAGCGCGTAGTGCACCGTGGCCGCGCGCACCGTGGCGCGGTCGCCGTCGAAGCGGCGGCGCTCGGTGCGAAGCTGCCCGTCCACCGACCAGCCGAACCACACCGTGCCGACGGGCTTCTCGGGCGTGCCGCCCGTGGGCCCGGCGATGCCGGTTACGGCGATGGCCGCGCGAGAGGGTGCCGAGCGCGCGATGGCGCCCACGGCCATGGCGCGCGCCACCGGCTCGCTGACCGCGCCGTGGGCATCGATCAATGTCGCATCGACCCCCAGCAGCTCGGTCTTCGCCGCGTTGGAATAGGTGATGAAGCCGCGCTCGAACCACGCGCTGGAGCCGGCCAGCTCGGTGCAGGCGGCAGCGATCAGGCCGCCGGTGCAGCTCTCGGCGGTGGACAGCATCCAGCCTTTTTTCAGCAGCCGCCCGGCCACCGCCGCGACGAGCGCGGGCGTGTCCTGGTCGGGGAGCGTCGACAGCGTCGAGAGCGTCGAAGAAGAATCCATAGTGTTCACCACGCGCGCCAGAGCGCAATGACCAGCAGCGTGCAGAAGGCCGCCACCAGGTCGTCCAGGATGATGCCGAAGCCCGCGCGCCACCAGCGCACCTGGCCGGCGTCGCGCTGCTTGAACAGCGCATCGGCCCAGGCCACCGGGCCGGGCTTGGCGGCATCGAAGAAACGGAAGAGGCCAAAGGCGATGGCCTGCGCGAACAGGCCAGCCGGCGTGACCAGCCAGAGCACGATCCAGAAGGCAACGACCTCGTCCCACACGATGGCGCCGGGGTCGGCCAGGTTCATGTCGCGCGCCGTCACCGTGCAGGCCCACCAGCCGATGGGAAGCGACGCCGCGATGATCCAGCCGATGGTGGCCGGCGTGAACCACAGCTGCATCACCACGAAGGCGACCCAGGCCCACAGCGTGCCCACGGTACCGGGCGCAAAGCGCGGCAGGCCCGAGCCGAAGCCCAGCGCGATGGCATGCGCCGGGTGCCCGAACAGGAAGCGCAGGGTGGGGCGGCGGATCGAGGGTTGCGGCATGGCGCCGGACAGGGTGGCGTGGGAGGAAGAAGGAGCAGCGGCTTGCATCAGGCCCGAAGTGTCGCGCATCCGGGCGCCCGGCGATCCGGGCCGGGGTTCTATTTATCAAAGCAATAACTTGTTTAATTGGCTGCGGGCGCCTAGTATCCGGTGTCTCCTTTCCAGTCTCCCGGGTCCGCCATGCCGCCTGCCGCTTCCTCTTCCGCCGATCCTTCCACGATGCCGCCGCCTGTCACGGCCGGGTGGAGCGAGCTCTTCACCGGGCGCAACGGCTGGCGCGCCCTGGCGCTCACCGGAGGCGTCGCGCTGCATGCGGTCAACGTCCACATCGTGACGACGGTGCTGCCTTCGGTGGTGCGCGAGATCGGCGGGCTCGACTGGTACGCATGGAGCACCACGCTCTTCGTGGTGGGCTCGATCCTCGGGGCGACGCTCTCGGTGCGGCTGCTCGCAATGCTCGGCCCGCGCGGGGCGTGCCTGGCGGCGCTGGCCGTGTTCACCGCCGGCTCGATGGGCTGCGCGCTTGCGCCGGCCATGCACTGGATGCTCGCCGGACGCACGGTGCAGGGGCTGGGCGGCGGCATGCTCGCGGCGCTGAGCTATGCGCTGATCCAGCGGGTGTTCGCGCCGCGCCTGTGGCCGCGCGCGGTGGCGCTGGTGTCGGGCATGTGGGGCGTCGCCACGCTGTGCGGGCCGGCGGTGGGCGGGCTGTTCGCCGAGGCGGGGCACTGGCGCTGGGCGTTCTGGTTCCTGCTGCCGGTGGCCGCGGCGCAGGCGTTGCTGGTGCTCGTGCAACTGCGGCCCGGTGCCGGCGTTCGGCATGCGCGGCCCGAGACCATGCCGCGCATTCCGGCGCTGCAGATCGGCTTGCTGGCCGCCTCGGTGCTGGCGATCGCGGCGAGCGGGCTCCTGTCGGAGCTGGCCTGGCAGGCGGTGGGCGTGGTGCTGGGCCTGGCCGTCGGCGTCGTCGCCACGCGCGTCGATCGCCGGGCCACGGTGCGGCTGCTGCCGACCGGCGCGTATGTGTTGGGCGCGCCGCTGGGCGCCATCTATGCGAGCGTCGCGCTGCTGCTGATCGGCACCACCACCGAGATCTTC
>NZ_JXQQ01000059.1 GCF_000834655.1 Variovorax paradoxus | reverse complement strand
GAAAAATGGCAAAAGGTAAATTCACCCGCACCAAGCCGCACGTGAACGTGGGCACGATCGGTCACGTTGACCACGGCAAGACGACGCTGACGGCTGCGATCGCAACCGTTCTGTCGGCCAAGTTCGGCGGCGAAGCCAAGGCTTACGACCAGATCGATGCGGCGCCCGAAGAAAAGGCCCGCGGCATTACGATCAACACTGCACACGTCGAGTACGAAACGGCCAACCGCCACTACGCTCACGTGGACTGCCCCGGCCACGCCGACTATGTGAAGAACATGATCACCGGCGCCGCCCAGATGGACGGCGCCATCCTGGTGTGCTCGGCCGCCGACGGCCCGATGCCCCAGACGCGTGAACACATCCTGCTGGCTCGCCAGGTGGGTGTGGGCTACATCATCGTTTTCCTGAACAAGTGCGACATGGTCGACGACGCCGAGCTGCTCGAGCTGGTCGAAATGGAAGTGCGCGAGCTCCTGGACAAGTACGAATTCCCTGGCGACGACACCCCGATCATTCACGGCTCGGCCAAGCTCGCCCTGGAAGGCGACAAGGGCAAGCTGGGTGAAGAAGCCATCATGAAGCTGGCCGAAGCGCTGGACACGTACATCCCGACGCCTGAGCGCGCCGTGGACGGCACGTTCCTGATGCCCGTGGAAGACGTGTTCTCGATCTCGGGTCGCGGCACCGTGGTGACCGGCGCCGTCGAGCGTGGCGTGATCAAGGTCGGCGAGGAAATCGAGATCGTTGGCATCCGCCCGACCGTCAAGACCACCTGCACCGGCGTGGAAATGTTCCGCAAGCTGCTCGATCAAGGTCAAGCTGGCGACAACGTCGGCGTGCTGCTGCGCGGCACCAAGCGCGAAGAAGTCGAGCGCGGCCAAGTGCTGTGCAAGCCCGGCTCGATCAAGCCGCACACGCACTTCACCGCCGAGGTGTACGTGCTGTCCAAGGACGAAGGTGGCCGTCACACGCCGTTCTTCAACAACTACCGTCCGCAGTTCTACTTCCGCACGACGGACGTGACCGGCGCGATCGAGCTGCCCAAGGACAAGGAAATGGTCATGCCTGGCGACAACGTCAGCATCACCGTCAAGCTGATCAACCCGATCGCGATGGAAGAAGGCCTGCGCTTCGCCATCCGTGAAGGCGGCCGCACCGTGGGTTCGGGCGTCGTGGCAAAGATCCTCGACATCTAAGCC
>NZ_JXQQ01000058.1 GCF_000834655.1 Variovorax paradoxus | reverse complement strand
CGGCGCTCTTTTTGGGCGCTGCCGTGTAGCGAGCGCCGTCATGCCCCCATCCCAGCCTTCCCCCGGGAGGGGAAGGAGCAATGCATCAAACCCGTGTCGCATGTCCCGTCTTTCTCCCTCCCCTTCCGGGGGAGGGTTGGGGTGGGGGCACAGTGGCCGAGCGAAGCAATGGCCCGAGCTCGAGCCGAGCGCAGCAATGGCCTGTAGGTTTCCTAATCCCCTCTGGCTGCGCCGAGGAGCGCAGCGTTTCGCGGACAAGGGCTCGCAGCTGTCTGAGCGAAGCGAGTTCTGCGAGACCCCGCGAAACGCGAGCACCGCAGGTTGCCCGCAGCGAAGCGGAGGGTCGCAGACAGCGGGGTCGCCTTTTCTTTGCTTACTTTCTTTTGGCGAAGCAAAAGAAAGTAAGTCGCCCGCCGGGGCGAGACCCGGCCCCGGACCCAAAACTAAGCAGCCAACCAATGAACGCTGAAGAGCCTCTCAGGATCCGTCCAAACAGCCCCAGGCCGAAACCCGGCCCGCACAGCCAGCGCCCGAAGCCCATCCACCGTGAACTTGTGCGAGTACTCGGTATGAATGGTCTCGCCCTCCTCGAACCCGAACCGTTCCCCGTTCAGAGACACGCTCTGAGCCCGGCGGCTCACGAGGTGCATCTCGATCCGCTGCCGAGGCGCGTTATAGAACGCCGCATGCGCAAACCCGTCCAGATCGAAGTCCGCATCCAGCTCGGTATTCGCACGACGCAGCAGGTTCAGGTTGAAGTCCGCAGTCACCCCTTGCGCATCGTTGTAAGCCGCATGCAACCGCTCCGGCGCCTTCACCAGATCGACCCCGATCAGCAGCCCGCCCCCACGCAGCATCCGCGCCGCGAGCTGCAGGAAAGCCAGCGCCTCTTCGGGCTCGAAATTGCCGATCGTCGAGCCCGGAAAGAATCCGACACGGCGACCTGACCCCGCCATCGGCGCAGGCAGCACCAGGGGCATCGTGTAGTCGGCGGCAATGGGCTGCACCACGAGCGCCGGATAGTCCGCCTTCAACCGCTCCGCAGCTGCCTCCAGGTGCTCCCCCGAAATGTCGATCGGCAAGTAGCGCTTGGGCGTCTCGAGCGCATCGAGCAGGAGGCGCACCTTCGTGAGCGACCCCGCGCCGAACTCCACGATCTCCGCGTTCGGGCCGATCTGCTCGGCGATCTCGCCCGCACATTCGCCCAGGATGCGAAGCTCCGTGCGCGTCGGGTAGTACTCGGGCAAATCGCAGATGCGGTCGAACAGCTGCGAACCCGCCACGTCGTAGAAGAACTTGGGCGAAATGCTGCGCGGCGTGCGCGCAAGACCTGCCTGCATCTCGCGTCCGAATTCGGACAGCGGCACGACGGGTGCCGGCGAGCGCGGTGTCTTCTCCGCCTTCGAGGCAACGAAGGAAGATAGTGACGAAGAGGAAGTTGGATTGCGCATGATCAAAGGTCTTTCGCGAGCCGCAGCCCCGAGAATTGCCAGCGCGCTGCCGGCGGAAAGAAATTGCGATAGCTCGGCCGCGCATGCCCGGCCGGCGTGGCCACGCTGCCGCCTCGCAGCACCAGTTGCCCCACCATGAACTTGCCGTTGTATTCGGCTGCGATGCCGGGCATTGGGCGAAAGCCCGGGTACGGGTCGTACGACGAACGCGTCCATTGCCAGACATGGCCGGTCATCTGGGTGATGCCGGGTGCATCGAACGCGGCTTCCCATTCGAACTCGGTCGGCAACCGCGCGCCTGCCCATTCGGCGTACGCGGCGGCTTCATAGAAACTCAGTTGCGACACGGGCGCATCGGCTTCCATCGGCCGCACGCCATGCAGGCCGAACACATGCCATCCGGCAGCGCCTTGCTGCGGCTGCTGATGCGTTCCGAGGCCCAGGCGCGGATCGTCGGCTGCGAGCCAGTACGCCGGATGGCGCCAGCCGTTCGCCTGCACAGCGGCCCATCCGTCGGACAGCCAGAGCTCGGCCCGCTGGTAGCCGCCGTCGGCAATGAATTGCGCATAGTCGCCGCAATTCACCAGCCGGTCGGCAATCGCATACGGCTGCAGCAGCGCCTTGTGGCGCGGCGTTTCGTTGTCGAAGGAAAAGTCCTGCCCCGCATGCCCCACCTCGGCGATCCCGCCGTGCTGCGGGAGCCAGCGCACCGCAGAAGGCACGGCGGCAAGCCGCAACGCGGGACCGCTCGCCAGCTTGTACGCCGGCAGCAGCGGGTTGCACGAGAGGGCGTGCAGGATGTCGGTGAGCAGCAGTTCCTGGTGCTGCTGCTCGTGGTGCAGGCCGAGCGTGACGATGGGCTCGATCGCCACCCAGTCCTTTTCATCGACACCACCTTCCAGCAGCGCCAGCACCGCCTCGTCCACATGCCGCCGGTACGCATGCACTTCGTCCACCGAGGGCCGCGTGAGCAGGCCGCGATGCGGGCGCGGATGCCGCGGCCCGAGCGCCTCGTAGTACGAATTGAAGAGGTAATGGAATCGCGGATCGAAGGGCTGGTAACCCTGGGCATGCGGTTGCAGGAGCACCGTCTCGAAGAACCAGGTCGTGTGCGCCAGATGCCACTTGGTCGGGCTCGCATCGGGCATCGACTGGATGCACTGGTCTTCGGCGGAAAGAGGGGCGGCCAGGGCCAGGGTCGTGGCGCGCACGTCGCGGAATCTGTCGCGCAGTGTGCTCGCCGCCTGTGTGATCGGCCGGGAAAGCGTCATGGGGTCTCCAGTCGGGTCAGCAACAAGTTTTAGCCCATGCGGGTCGGCGCCGTCCGTAGGACAAAACGCCGCAGGGCCGCCGCCGGAAGTTCGACGGGCAGCCACTGTGGCACAAGACGGCGGGGTGTGCAGGACGGCTGCGTATCATCCGTTCGATGCAAACGAACAACCCTCCGGCCAGGCCCAGAGTCGTCATCGTCGGCTGCGGATTCGGCGGACTCGAGGCCGCACGCAAGCTGCAGCGCGCCGACGTCGATGTCACCGTCATCGACAAGACCAACCACCACCTGTTCCAGCCACTGCTCTACCAGGTGGCGACCGCCGGGCTCGCAGCGCCCTCCATCGCGGCGCCGGTGCGTGCGCTGTTTCGAAAGCAACCCAACATCACCACGCTGCTGGGCGAAGTGAGCGCCATCGACCCCGTCGGCCGCACCGTGCAGCTGGCCAGCGGCGCCAGCGTGCCCTACGACCACCTGATCGTCGCCGCAGGCGCCACGCACAGCTATTTCGGGCATGACGAATGGGCGCCGGTCGCGCCGGGCCTGAAGACGCTGGCCGATGCCTTCGAGATCCGCCGCCGCGTGCTGCTGTCGTTCGAGACCGCAGAGACCACCACAGACCCCGCCCGCCGCCGCGCCCTGCTCACCTTCGTGGTGATCGGCGCGGGCCCGACCGGCGTCGAGATGGCCGGCACACTGGCCGAAATCGCCAAGCACACGCTCTCGGGCGAGTTCCGCCACATCGACCCCGGCAGCTCCCAGGTGCTGCTCGTGGAAGGCGGCCCGCGCGTGTTGCAGGCCATGCCTGAATCGCTGAGCCAGAAGGCGCTCGAGCAACTTGAAAAGCTCGGCGTCGAAGTGCGGCTGAATGCGCGCGTCACCGCCATCGACGCCAGCGGGCTCGAAGTGCAGACCGGCGGCGGTGCGGATGGCGCCTCGGTCGCGAGCTACCGAATCGATAGCAGCTGCGTGGTCTGGGCCGCGGGCGTCGCGGCCTCGCCGCTGGGCCGCATGCTGGGCACGGCCACCGGCGTCGAATGCGACCGCGCGGGCCGCATCAAGGTCGAGCCCGACCTGAGCCTGGCGGGCCACCCCGAAATCAGCGTAGTGGGCGACCTCGCGGCCGCCATGAGCCACGCGCCCGGCAAGCCGCCCAAGCCCGTGCCCGGTGTGTCGCCCGGCGCCAAGCAGATGGGCCGCGCCGCGGCCTCGAACATCCTGCGCCGCATCGCGGGCCAGCCGACCGTGCCGTTCCGCTATGCGGACTACGGCAACCTCGCGACCATCGGCCGCAACTCGGCGGTGGTGGACCTGGGCACCCCCTTCGGCCCGCTGCGCTTCAGCGGCCGGCTCGCGTGGCTGTTCTGGCTATTCGCGCACGCGTATTTCCTCATCGGTTTTCGCAACCGCATCGTCGTCATGATGGACTGGGCGGGCGCGTACTGGAGCTTCCAGCGCAATGCGCGCGTGGTGGCCGACGTCCAGGGCAAGAGCGAATCCTGAAACAGGCGCCAAGGCCATGTCGCTGATCTGGTGGATCGCCATTCATGCCGTCGAAGCGCTCTTCCTCGTCTGGGTGCTGCGCTGGGGCGGCGCGGAGCGGATCGAAGGCACGTGGGCCTCGGGCTTCATCAGCGGTTTCGCGCCGCGCTGGAACGCAGAGGGGCTGCGGATGGCGGCGCTGATCCTGCTGGTGTTCTGCGCGATCACCTTCGTCGCGGGGCTGTTCATGCCCTCGCTGCGCTGCTGGAGCGGCGGCGCCTGCTGAGTACCGCCCTCGTCTTGCGCGTCAGGTCCCGGCGGATCAGAAAAGGTGGTCGCTCCAATGCGATTCGCGCTGGCTCTTGCGCCAGTCCCAGGGCGGCACCGGCTCTGCATCGGCCCACAGTCCCAGGCGCTGCGCGCGGGCGCTGTCCTGCAGCCTGAAGAGCCCGCCGCCGCGTTTGGTCGCGATCTTGTGGTAGTCGTAGACCCACGCCCAGCCGCCCGACACCATGCGGCTGCCGGCGTCCTCGCCGTGGCATGACACATCGGCCACGGTGCGGCCATAGCGGTCGGTGTCGCGCTCGGTGATGACGGCCTTCTCGGCGTAGCAGAGGCGGCTCAGCGCCTGCCGGCTTCGCTGGCCGTAGGGCTGCTTTTTTTCAGGCGCGTCGATGGCGGCGATGCGCACCTTGACCTGTTCGTAAGACCCGATGTGGCCGCAGCGCGCGGTGAGCGTGTCGCCGTCGGTCACGCCGACGATGAGGCAGGTGCGGGGTTCGGCCTGGGCGAGCAGTGGAAAGGAAAAGAGAACGAGGGGAACGAAGAGAAGAGACGGGCGAAAGCGCATGCAGGAATGGAACGGACGCGTTGCGAAGAGAAAAACCGGAGAGGCAGGATTCTCGATGCGAAGCGCCCGCGCCAGCCGGCCGAATCATTTGTTTTCGTCTTCCTGCAACAGCCGCCACATCACCTTGCCGCTCCCGCTCTTGGGCAGCGCATCCACGAACTGCACCTTGCGCGGGATCTTGTAGACCGCCATGTTCTCGCGGCACCAGTCGATGATTTCCTGCTCGGTCGTGTCCTTGTGCGTCGGGCGCAGCACCACCACCGCCTTGACCGATTCGCCGCGGTAGTCGTCCTTGGTCGAGATGACGCACGCCTCCTGGATCGCGGGGTGGCGGAACATCAGCAGCTCGACCTCGGCGGGCCACACCTTGAAGCCGCTCGCGTTGATCATGCGTTTCAGGCGGTCGGTCATGAAGAAGTAGCCGTCCTCGTCCATGCGGCCCATGTCGCCCGAGCGGAAGAAGCGCTTGCCCTCGAACTCGACGAAGGCGGCCCGGGTGGCGTCGGGGCGCTTCCAGTAGCCCTGGAACACCTCGGGGCCGTGGATGATGATCTCGCCCGATTCGCCGATGGGCATTTCCACCAGCGTGTCGGGATCGACCACGCGCGCGTCGGTGCTCATGAACGGGATGCCCAGGCACTGTTGCTTGGGGTTTTCCGAAGGGTTGGTGTGCGAGGGCGCGGCCGTCTCGGTGAGGCCGTAGCCCTCCTGGTACTTCAGGCCGTACTGCTCGAAGAGGCGCTGCGCCACGGCCTGCGGCATCGCGGCGCCGCCGCCGCCGATGTGGGTCATGCTCGAGAGGTCGTAGCTTGCGAAGTTGGGGCTGGCCATGAGGTCGATCACCATGGTCGGGATGTTGGTCCAGCTCGTGACCTTCCAGCGCGAGATGAGCCGGCCGGCCACGTCGCGGTCCCAGCGCGGCATGATGACCAGCGTGGCCGCGGCGAGGATCGAGGTGTGCAGCATGCT
This sequence comes from Variovorax paradoxus, assembly GCF_000834655.1. Taxonomy (GTDB): domain Bacteria; phylum Pseudomonadota; class Gammaproteobacteria; order Burkholderiales; family Burkholderiaceae_C; genus Variovorax; species Variovorax paradoxus_F. The sequence continues at coordinate 101,578 of NZ_JXQQ01000058.1, read as the reverse complement.
CACCACGCCCGTGATGTGGAACATGGGGACCACGGCCAGCACCACCGCCTCCGATGTCGCGTGGCCCCAGAGCTGGCCCGAGAAGGCGTTGTGCATCAGGCTCGAATGGTGGTGCACGCAGCCCTTGGGCAAGCCGGTGGTGCCGCTGGTGTAGGGCAGCAGCGCCATGTCGTTGGCACCCACCACGTGCGCGGGGGCCGGGTGGCCGGCTTCGAGCGCGTCGGTCCATGCCAATACCTGGCCGCCGGCGAGCGCGGGCAGCGGGTGGCGGGTGCCGAGCCAGGCGCTCCATGCGGGGGCCGGGGCATCGTCGCCGGAAACGTCGGCGTCGAAGGCGTCGGTGAACTGGGTCACGATGATGTGCGCGAGCCGCTGCTCGGCCGGCAGCGCATCGCTGGCCTTGACCAGTTCGGCGGCCAGGTCGCCCGTGGTGAGCGCCACCTTGGCGTCGGGGTCGACGATGTAGTGCTTGAGCTCCTCGGCCCGGTTCATCGGGTTGACCGGCACCACCACCGCATTGGCCCTCAGGATCGCGAAGTGCGCGACCACAAGCTGCGGGCAGTTCTGCATGTTCAGCACCACGCGGTCACCGCGCTGCACGCCCAGCGCATGCAGCGTGCCGGCCAGCCGCTCGACCTGGTCGGCCAGCTCGCGGTAGCTCATCACGCGGCCGAAGAACACGAGTGCGGCCTTGTCGGGATAGCGGGCGGCCGAGGTCGCCAGGTTGTGCCAGAGCGAGGTGGCGGGAACGGTGAGCGAATGCGGCAGGCGCTTGGGCCAGAACTTGTAATGCGGGCGTTGTTGCATGGTGAGAACAGGCGGGGAAAGGAAACAGAAACGGGGGAGCCGGGAAAAGGCAACGGCACGCCAGCCTAAGCGGCCCGGCCCGCGCCTCCCATCGGGGAAGCCCCCGGAGCGTCACCTTGGCGACGCCCTTTTTTCGTATGCAGCGGCATCGGCTATCGTGCGGGCCCCGGGCCAGGTGCCCGCTGCCCGGTCCTGACTGGCATGCCCGAATCCGCACGAAAAACACGCCGACGACGATTCCTCCTCCTGGGCGCCGCGCTGTCCGCCTCTGGCTGCGCGCTGGTCTCCAGGTTCGGACCCCAGGACAACCCGACGACCGTGCCGCGCACGCCGCCGGAGTGGGTGCCCATCGACTGCTGGCTCGGTACCGAGGACGTGGTGCCGCGCCACGCCGGCAAGGCCGGCGGCTCCATGTTCGGAACGCTGACGCTGGCCACCGGCGTCTTCAAATGGCGCGTGAATTACGCGCGCCTGAGCGGGCCGGCCACGCTCGCAGGCTTCTACGGCCCTGCCGCCAGGGGCAGCAACGGCCCGTTGGCCATCGAGCTGCCGCCGCAGAGCCAAGGCGTACAGCACGGCACGGGCCCCGACGCCGGCTACGAGCTCACCGGCACCAGCAAGCTCACGCAGGCGCAGGTGGCCGATCTCCTGGCCGGCCTCTGGTACGTGAGCGTATCGACGTCGGCCTGGCCCGCAGGCGAAGTGCGGGGGCAGTTGAAGCTCAGCACCGCGGGCGCGCACGGCGGCTGACACCGCGCGCCGCCCTGCCGATGGGGGATGCGCGATGCGGCCTGCGACTACAGACAGGCGGGGCTTTAGCGGCGATACCTCCAGTTCTCTCTCGAACCACCCCATCCACCCACCCCAACCGAAGGAATTTCCATGGCAGCAGACAAGCACGCAAGCGTTCACTGGGAAGGCGCCGGCAAGACCGGCAAAGGCCAGATCAGCACCGAGACCGGCGCCCTCAAGGACTACCCCTACGGCTTCGCGAGCCGCTTCGAGGACGACAAGCGCGGCACCAACCCCGAGGAGATCGTCGGCGCGGCCCATGCGGCCTGCTTCACGATGGCCTTCGCCTTCGCGCTGGAAGCAGCGGGCCTGACGGCCACGCGCATCGACACCAAGGCGGCCGTGCGGCTGGCCAAGGACGGCGCGGGTTTCAAGATCGACCGCATCCAGCTCGAACTCGATGCTGCAGTGCCCAACCTGGACGAAGCGAAGTTCCAGGAAATCGCGGCCGCCGCCAAGGCCGGCTGCCCGCTGTCCAAGGCGCTCGCGAGCGTGCCCGAGATCACGCTGAAGGCCACGCTGGCCAGCTGAGCGCGCTGCTTATGATCGTCTCCACAACAAGGAGACGGATCATGAACAAGCCCACCCGGACCGCGCTGGCGGTCCTTTCTTTCGCGCTCGGCGCGTTCGGCACCACGGCCGCCATGGCGGCCTACCCCGACAAGCCGATCAAGGTCGTCATCGGCTTTCCGGCCGGCGGCCCGCTCGACCAGCATGCGCGCCTCTTGACCGACAAGCTGCAGGCCGTGCTCGGCCAGCCGCTGATCGTCGACTACAAGCCCGGCGCGGGCGGCTCGGTCGGTGCCGACGCGGTGGCCAAGAGCCCGGCCGACGGCTACACGCTGATGCTGGCCAACACCGGCGTGGCGGTGATCAACGGTGCGCTCTACAGCAAGCTGCCCTACGACACGCAGCGCGACTTCGTGCCGATCGCGCGCACGGCCATGCAGCCGCTCGCGCTGCTGATCACGCCGAAGCTGCCGGTGCAGAACCTCAAGCAGTTCATCGACTACGCCAAGGCTCGGCCCGGCCAGGTCAACTACGGCTCGGCGGGCAACGGCGGCATCAGCCACCTCGTGCCCGAGATGTTCAAGACCGCCACCGGCATCTTCATGGTCCACATCCCCTACCGCGGCAGCGCGCCGGCCTTCACCGATCTCATGGGCGGGCAGGTGCAGTTCATGGCGGAATCGATTCCGCAGGCGGCCAACTATCACAAGCAGGGCAAGGTGCGCGCACTGGCCGTGACCAGCCGCGAGCGCAACCCCGCGCTGCCCGATGTGCCGACGGTCATCGAGTCGGGCGTCAAGGGCTTCGAGGTGGTGGGCTTCTACGGCTTCCTCGCGCCCAAGGACACGCCGAAAGACGTGGTCGCCAAACTCAGCGATGCCTTCAGGCAGGTGCTCACCAGCCCCGAGGTGCGCGAGCGCATGGTGAGCCAGGGCGCAGACCCGGCCTACCTCGGCAACGAGGACTTCGCGCGCTTCCTCGCGACGGAAACGCCGCGCTGGGACAAGGCGGTGAAGGCGTCGGGCGCGCGGATGGACTGAGCGCGCGGGCTCGGCGCGGCGTGGCCGCACGCCGCGACGGCATTCGGTGCGTGGGCCCTGGCCACGCACGATCGGCGACCCTGGCGCGCACCGGCAGGGCAATGCACCGATCCAATTCGGTGCACATCGCTTGCATACCAGTTGGCACAAAAGCTGCTGGTATGCAGGCGAATGTCTACATCCGCATCCGAAATCAGTGCACGCATCGTCGAGGCGGTGATGGCGCAGAAGCTCGCGCCGGGCGCGCGCCTGGGCGAGCAACAACTGGCCATGCTCTTCGACTGCAGCCGCACCATCGTGCGCGAGGCCCTCACCCGGCTGGCGGCGCGCGGCATCGTCACCGTGAGCGCGCGGCGCGGCTGGTTCGTGATCGAGCCTTCGCAGGAAGAAGCGCGCGAGGCCTTCGAGGCGCGCCGCGTCATCGAGCTGGGCCTCATCCGCAGCGCGGGCAGCAGCGGCAAGCTCGACAAGAGTGCGCTGCGCCAATTGAAGGCGCACCTTCAGCGTGAAAAGGCGGCACTGAAAGAGAGCGACGTCGGCAACCGCAGCTTCCTGCTCGGCGATTTCCACGTGTGCCTGGCCGAATGCCTGGGCAACACGCTGCTGGCCGACACGCTGCGCGATTTCACCGCGCGCACCACGCTCATCGCCATGCTCTACCAGAGCACGCACGACGCGGTGCAGTCGTGCGAAGACCACGTGCAGATCGTCGCGGCGCTGGAGCGCGGCGACCACGCCGGCGCCGAAGCGCTCATGGCCGCGCACATCGGCACCGTGCAGTCGGCGCTGCGCGTGCAGGTGCCCACCGATCCGCTCGCGCAACTGCGCGATGCACTCGCGCCGCTGCAGAACACGGCGGCCGCGTCAGCCAAACCCAGGCGCCGCAAGGCCGCGCCTTCCCCAGACGACACCGATTCATCGACTTACCTAGGAGCCCTGCTATGACTTTCTCTGCATCGAAACGCCACCTCGCCCTCGCATTCGCCTCCGCCGCCCTGCTGGCCACGGCCGGCGGCGCCCACGCCCAGAATGCACTGGACAACGTGCTCAAGGCCAAGACCATCAAGATCGCCGTGCCGACCGACTACCCGCCGTACGGCTCGGTCGACAAGAACATGAAGCCGCAGGGCCTCGACGTGGAGATGGCCGAGCTCATCGCCGCCAAGCTGGGCGTGAAGGTGGAGCTGGTGCCCGTGACCAGCGCCAACCGCATTCCGTACCTGCAGACGCGCAAGGCCGACCTGGTGATCTCCACGCTCGGCAAGAACCCCGAGCGCGAGAAGGTGATCGACTTCTCCTCGGCCTACGCACCCTTCTTCCAGGCGGTGTACGCCGCCAAGAGCATGAAGCTCACCAACTTCGCCGACATGGCCGGCAAGACCGTTGCCGTGACGCGCGGCGCCATGGAAGACCAGGAGCTGAACAAGGTGGCCCCGGCGAATGTCGACTACCGCCGCTTCGAGGACAACAACGCCACCATCGCGGCCTTCGTGGCCGGCCAGACGCAGACCCTCGCGACCAGCGCGGCGGTCGCCGGCGACATGCTCGCCAAGAACCCGAAGGTGAGCGCCGAGTTCAAGCTGCTGCTGAAAGACAGCCCCTGCTTCGTCGGCATCGCCAAGGGCGAAACCGCACTGAAGACCAAGGTCAACGAGATCATCTCCGCGGCCAAGAAGGACGGCACGCTGGACGCCATGTCGAAAAAGTGGCTGGGCAAGGCAGCCGGCGACCTGCCGGTTTGAACGAATCACGCGGCCATGAACATCGAGTTTGACTTTGGCGCGGTGCTCGCCGAATGGCCGCTGCTGCTGCGCGGCGTGGCGTGGACCGTGGGCCTCACCGCCATCGGCACCGTGCTCGGCATGATCGTGGGCACGCTGTGCGCCTGGGCGCGCTCGGGCGGCCCTGCATGGCTGCGCGCCATCGTGGGCACGTATGTGGAGCTGATCCGCAACACGCCTTTCATCGTGCAGCTGTTCTTCATCTTCTTCGGGCTGCCGGCCGCGGGCGTGAAGCTCTCGCCCGAGGTGGCATCGGTGATCGCGATGGTGATGAACCTGGGCGCTTACTCCACCGAGATCATCCGTGCGGGCATCGAGGCCACGCCCAAGGGGCAGATCGAAGCGGCCGTGAGCCTGGCACTCAGCCGCGCGCAGGTCTTCCTGCGCGTGGTGCTGCCGCCCGCGCTCAAGAAGGTGTGGCCCTCGATGGTGAGCCAGATCATCATCGTGATGCTGGGCTCGGCGGTGTGCGGCCAGATCTCGACCGAGGAACTTAGCTACGCGGCCAACCTGATCCAGAGCCGCAACTTCCGCGCGTTCGAGGCCTTCATCATCGCCACGCTCATCTACCTGGCGCTGTCGGTGGCGCTGCGGCGGCTGCTCAACTGGGCGGGGCCGAAGTTCTTCTTCGGCCGATGAAAACAGGAGCCCCTCGCCATGAGTGATTTTTCCCTGTGGGACATCCTGCGCAACCTGCTGATGGCGCTGCGCTGGACCGTGGTGCTCTCGCTGATCGCCTTCATCGGCGGCGGCATCGTGGGCGGGTTGCTGCTGTTCCTGCGGCTGCGCGGCGGCAAGATCGCGGGCAAAGCGGTCGGCCTCTACGTGCAGCTTTTCCAGGGTACGCCGCTGCTGATGCAGCTGTTTCTCGCGTACTTCGGCATCGCGCTGTTCGGCATCGACGTGTCGGCATGGACCGCCGCGAGCGTGGCGCTCACGCTCTACACCAGCGCCTTTCTCACCGAGATCTGGCGCGGCTGCGTGGCCTCCATTCCCAAGGGCCAGTGGGAAGCCTCGGGCAGCCTTGCCCTGAGCTTCGGCGAGCAGATGCGCCATGTGATCCTGCCGCAGGCCGTGAAGATCGCGATCGCGCCGACGGTCGGCTTCCTGGTGCAGGTGATCAAGGGCACGGCGCTCGCCTCGGTGATCGGCTTCGTCGAACTCACCAAGGCCGGCAGCATGATTTCGAACGCCACCTTCCAGCCCTTCGTGGTGTTCAGCTGCGTGGCGCTGCTTTACTTCGTGCTGTGCTTTCCTGTGAGCCTGTACGCCAAGAACCTCGAGAGGAAGACCCATGGCCGCCGTGCTTGATTCAGCCAAACCCGAATCCGCCAACACATTCGCCGCGCCTATCGTGCGCATCACGGCGCTGCGCAAGTCCTACGGCACCAACGAGGTGTTGAAGGGCATCGACCTGGACGTCAAGCGCGGCGAGGTGATCGCCATCATCGGCAAGAGCGGCTCGGGCAAGAGCACGCTCCTGCGCTGCATCAACGGGCTGGAGGTGTTCCAGGAAGGCTCGCTCACCGTCGACGGCAAGCCGCTGCTGCACGAGAGCGCGATGGCGATGCGCGAGCTGCGCCAGCGCGTGGGAATGATCTTCCAGAGCTTCAATCTTTTTCCGCATCTCACCGTGGGCAAGAACGTGATGCTCGCGCCCACGCTGGTGAAGAAGCGTGCCTCGCTGGAAGCCGCATCGCAGGCGCGCAGGCTCCTGGAGCGCGTGGGCCTCGCCGAGAAGTTCGATGCCATGCCCGACCAGCTTTCGGGCGGCCAGCAGCAGCGCGTGGCGATCGCCCGTGCGCTGGCAATGGAGCCGGCCGTGCTGCTGTGCGACGAGATCACCTCGGCGCTCGACCCCGAACTGGTGGGCGAGGTGCTGCGCGTGGTGGAGTCGCTGGCCGACGAGGGCATGACGCTTCTCATGGTGACGCACGAGATGAGCTTCGCGCGCAAGGTGAGCGACCGGGTGATCTTCATGCACCAGGGGCGCGTGCACGAGATGGGGCCGCCGGCGGAGCTGTTCGGGAATCCGCAGACGGCGGAGCTGAAGCAGTTTCTTTCATCGCTGCACGATTGAGGGTTTCGCCCCCGGCTGCCCTCGGCTATCCTCTGCCCATGGCCAGCCTGCGGAACGTGTCGATTATTCGCACCATCGAAAAGATGGTGGGTTAGCGCGCGATCCAGACGAGTTTCACGCCATGCAACCCGCCCCACGAGGCGGGTTTCTTTTTTGCCTCCTGGGTTTTTTGTTCCAAGTCACAGGAGAAAAGCAATGAATCCCATGCTCCACATGGTCTGCGGCAAGATCGGCGCCGGCAAGTCGACGCTCACCCGGCGCCTGGCAGAGGCGCCGGCCACGGTGCTCATCAGCGAGGACGCGTGGCTCGCCGCGCTGTACCCCGGGGAGATCGTCGCGCTGCCCGATTACGTGCGGGCCTCGACCCGGCTCAAGCAGGCCATGGCGGATCACGTCGTCGCGCTGCTGGAGGCCGGCGTGTCGGTGGTGCTCGACTTCCCCGCCAACACGGTGAGCAGCCGGGCCTGGGCGCGCGGCATCTTCGAGAAGGCGGGCGTGGCGCACCGGCTCCATTTCCTGGATGTGCCGGACGCCATCTGCAAGGCCCGGCTTCGCGCACGCAATGCAAGCGGCGAGCATCCCTTCGAGACGACGGATGCGCAGTTCGACCTGATCACGCGCCACTTCGTCGCGCCCGCGGAGGCGGAAGGCTTTCACGTGGTCCGCGCCGCGCAGGCCTGATTAAGATCGCCTGCGATGCACATCGAGCAAGCCCTCCCCACCGAAGCGGCCACGGTCGCCGCCGTCCTGAACGAAGCCGCCCAATGGCTCTCCACCGAGGGGCGGCCGCTGTGGTCGGCCACCGATGTCGGCCTCGAACGGGTGCAGCGCGACACCGATGCCGGCCGCTATTTCATCGCGCGCGAGGACGGGGACGTGGCCGGCGTGGTGCGGATCGACATGGAGGATCCCTTCTTCTGGCCGGAGATCGAACCCGGAAGCTCCGCGTTCGTGCACAAGCTGGCGGTGCGCAGGTCGTGGGGCGGCAGGGGCGTGTCTACTGCCCTCCTGGCCTTCGCGCGCGAACGCACCCGCAGCCTGGGCCGCCCGTACCTGCGGCTCGACTGCGTGGCGGACCGGCAGGCGCTGCGCACGCTGTACGAGGGCTTCGGCTTCGTGCTGCACAGCGTCATCCAGAAGGAAGCCAGATCGTTTGCCCGCTATGAATTGCGCATCGACGGCTGACTGTCCGACAGGCGCTGGCGCCACAGCGGCGCTGGCGGGAACGCATCGGCCTGTGGCAAGCTCGGCACCCCTATGAACCTCCGCCCTCCGTCCCTCACCTCCCGTCGCCGGATGCTGCAGGCCCTGCTCGGCACGGCCGCCCTGCAGGCCCCGTTCGCGGCGCTGGCCGGTTTCAACTTCTTCACCAGCGAATACACCGCGAGCCGCGACGAGCTGCAGACGATGATCGCCAAGCGCTTTCCGGTGGCCGAACGGTATGCCGAGATCTTCATGGTCGGGCTGCGCGATCCGCAACTGGGCCTGAATGCCGGCACCAACCGCGCGGCCCTCACCGCCACGCTGACCATTGCGAGCCCGCTGCTGGCGGCCTCGCCGGTGCAGGGGGTCGTGTCGATGAGCAGCGCGCTGCGCTACGACGCGGCCACGCGCACGCTGCGGCTCGACCAGCCCAGGTCCGAACGCCTCGAATTGCAGGGCGTGGAGGGCCGCGATGCCGAGCGGCTGCAGAAGGTCGGCGCGGTGGTCGCGCAGGAACTGCTGCAGGGCCAGGTGCTGCGCAGCTTTACCGCCGACGAGCTCACCGTGGGCCGCAAGACCTACGAGATCGGTGACATCACCGTGCAGGACAACGGCATCAAGGTGCAGCTCAAATGAAATACCCCCTGCTCGTCGCCGCGTTGCTCATCGCGGGCTGCGCCGCCATCGCTCCCACCGCCAAGCAGCACTTCGACCTGCAGGCCCACCGCGGCGGACGCGGCCTCGCGCCGGAGAACACGCTGGCCGCGTTCTCGAACGCCATGGACCTCGGCGTGAACACGCTGGAGCTGGACATCGGCCTCACCGCCGACAACGTGGTCGTGATCTCGCACGACACCGCGCTCAACCCCGACCACACCCGCGATGCCGGCGGTAACTGGCTCCCGGCGAAGAGCGGCGCGGCCGTGCGCTCGCTCACCTTGGCGCAATTGCAGACCTACGACGTGGGTCGCCTGAACCCCACGAGCAACTACGGCAAGCAGTTCGCGCTGCAGCAGCCGCGCGACGGGGAGCGCATTCCGACGCTCGCCGCCCTGTTCGCGCTGGTGCAGGCGCGCGGTGCGGCCGCGGCCACGGTGCACTTCAACATCGAAACCAAGATCGATCCGAACAAGCCCGACGAAACCGCCGCGCCCGAGCCCATGGTGCGCGCGCTGCTCGCCGAGATCGACAAGGCGAAGATGGCCGACCGCGTGACCATCCAGAGCTTCGACTGGCGCACGCTGACGCTCGTCGGCCAGCTCGCGCCGCAGCTGCCGCGCGCCTACCTCAGCACGCCGCGCACGCTGAAGGACAGCCGCTGGACCGCCGGGCTCGATGCCTCCGGCTTTGCCTCGGTGCCGCAACTGGTGAAGGCCGCGGCGGGCCAGGGCGCCGGCCCGGTGATCTGGTCGCCGGCCTACGCCGACCTCACGCCGGCCGTCATCAAGGAAGCGCAGAAGCTCGGCATGAAGGTGCTGCCCTGGACCGTGAACCAGCGCGCCGACATGCTGCGGCTGATGGACTGGGGCGCGGACGGCATCATCACCGACTACCCCGACGTCCTGCGCGACCTGATGCGCGAGCGCGGCCTGTCCACGCCTCCCTCCGCAAAGGCATCGTCGTGAGCACCGCCGCACGGCAGCTGGACACCGTCGCCGCACGCATCGAGGCGCTGCGCGGCGGCGGCGGATCGGTCACGACGCTGTCGAGCGAAGCCCGCGCCAGCACCGAGTTGCTGGGCGCCCTGCCGCCGCGCTACGGCGAGGTCTTGCTCAGCCTGCTCGACCGGCTCGAATCGAGCGCGCTCTTCAGCGAAGAGAGCTGCTCCTTCAGCCAGAAGGACCTGCTCGACAACCTGCAGGTGTGGGTCGACAAGGCCCGCGGCCAGCTGGTGTCTTAGGGCACCGGTTTATCATCCCGCCCCATGCGCACCCTGCTGCTCGCCCTCATGATCGCCCTGCTGCCCATCCGCGGCTGGCTGGGCGATGCGATGGCGGTGGAGATGGTGCGGCACGCGCTGCCGGCCTCTTCGATGGCCGCACAGGAGGCCTCGCCGGCCTCCCCCGCTCTTGCAGCGGCAGACGCGCATTGCCATGAAGCCATGGAAGCAGCCGACAGCGGCATGGAAACCATGGCGCACCATGACCAAGGCAGCAGCAGCGACCATGGCACCGACCACCAGGGCTGCGGCACCTGCACCGTCTGCCAGGCCTGCCATACCGTGGCCCTTGGTGGCACACCCCTCGTCGACATCGTGCACGGCGCGCCTCAAGCGCCACCGGCGGCCCATGCGGCCCGCTTCGCGAGCGCAGAGCCCGTGCTGGGCCTGAAGCCGCCCATTTCCTGATCTCCCTGCCCGTAGTCCGTCCGCAGTGAGCCTTTTCCGGCTCTCGGCGTTGGTCGTATTGCTCATGGAGATCGAGCGTGAACCCCATTGTTCGCCGGCAGCCTGCCGGCCCCCCTCGCTATCGAAGGCGTAGCGCGCAGTTCAAGCGCGCCGCTGCACTCGCCAGCGCCCTGGTACTGGCCGGGTGTGCCAGCCTTTCGCCCGACGGCGGCGCTGCCGACGTGCAGGCGCTGGTCGCGGGCAACCCGCTGATGGCGGGCAGCGCCGCGCAACGCGTGCCCGACGAAGCCTCGCAAAAAAGCATCGATGCATGGCTTGCGAAGCCGCTCGATGCCGAGGCGGCCGTACGCATCGCGCTCGTCAACAGCCCGCGCGTGCAGGACGCCTTTGCCACGCTGCAACTGAGCGACGCCGACCGCGTGCAGGCCGCGAGCCTGCCGAACCCGGTGCTCTCGTTCAGCCGCCTCGCGCAAGGCCGCGGGCGCGAGTTCGAGCGGATGCTGAGCTTCAACGTGATCGGGCTCGTCACGCTGCCGTGGCAGGCCCGCTGGGCCGGCCAGCGGCACGAGGCGGCGAAGCTGCAGGCCGCGCAGGGCGTTCTGATGCTGGCCGCCGACACGCGCCGCGCGTGGGTGCGCGCGGTGTCGGCGCAGCAAAGCGTGGCGTACCTGCGCGATGCGAAGGACGCTGCGGAGGCCGGCGCCGAGCTTGCGCACCGCATGGCACAAGCCGGCAACTGGAGCGCATTGCAGCGCACGCGCGAGCAGCTGCTGCTGGCCGATGCCGCGGCGCAGCTCGCGCGCGCCGAGCAGACGGCTGTCGCCACGCGCGAACAACTCACCCGCCTGCTCGGCCTCGGCGGCGAGCGCGCCGGCTACACGCTGCCCGATCGACTGCCGCCCCTGCCGAAGTCCGCGCCCGACCTCGGCGACGTGCAGGCGCTGGCGCTGCGCGACCGGCTCGACGTGCGTTCGGCGCAGGCGCGGAACGCAGCGGTGGCCGACTCGCTCGGCCTCACGCGCGCCACCCGTGTCATCAACGCCATGGAGATCGGCGCGGTGCGCAACACCACCTTCGAGAACGACGCCGACCGCTCGCGTTCGACGCAGCGCGGCTTCGAGCTCGACCTGCCGCTGCCGCTGTTCGATTGGGGCCAGGCCCGCACGGGCCGCGCCGAAGCGCAGTACATGCAGTCAGCCGCGCGCGTGCGCGACGTGGGCGTACTGGCCGCGAGCGAGGCGCGCGAAGCCTGGCGGGGCTGGAACACGGCCTACGCATTGGCGCGCCGCTACCGCGACGAGGTGCTGCCGCTGCGCAAGAAGGTCAACGAGGAAATGGTGCTGCGCTACAACGGCATGCTCGCGAGCGTGTGGGAGCTGCTCGCCGAGACCCGCGCGAGCATGCTCGTCGTTAATGCCGGCATCGAGGCGCAGCGCGACTTCTGGCTGGCCGACACCGACCTGCAGCTCGTGCTCACGGGCAGCTCGCCCGGCGGCATGACGGCGCTGCAGACTGCTGCAGCCGGCGATGCACCCGCAGCGGGAGGGCACTGACATGAACCGCCGCAACTTCTTCGCAGGCGCTGCCACCGCCGTCGCCGCGACCACGGTCAGCCGCGTCTCGATGGCCGCGCTGCCCGAGCCGGTGACGCAGGGCTCGACCGCCACCGCGCCGCCGCTTGCGCCGCCGAACGGACGCCCCTACAACCCCGTCGTCACGCTCAACGGCTGGACGCTTCCCTGGCGCATGAACGCCGGCGTCAAGGAATTCCACCTCGTCGCCGAACCCGTCGTGCGCGAGATGGCGCCCGGCTTCAAGGTCAACATGTGGGGCTACAACGGCCAGTCGCCGGGCCCGACCATCGAGGCGGTCGAGGGCGACCGCGTGCGCATCTACGTGACCAACAAGCTGCCCGAGCACACGACCGTGCACTGGCACGGCCAGCGGCTGCCCAACGGCATGGACGGCGTGGGCGGCATCACGCAGCCGCACATTCCGCCGGGCAAGACCTTCGTCTACGAGTTCACCGCGCGCCGCCCCGGCACCTTCATGTACCACCCGCACGCCGACGAGATGGTGCAGATGGCGATGGGAATGATGGGCTTCTGGGTCACGCACCCGAAGGAAAGCCATCCGCTCATCGAGCCGGTGCAGCGCGACTTCTGCTTCCTGCTCGGCAGCTTCGACGTGGAGCCCGGCAGCGCGACGCCCAAGGTCAACACGATGACGGACTTCAACATCTGGAGCTTCAACAGCCGCGTGTTCCCGGGCATCGACACGCTCAATGTGCGCAAGGGAGACCGCGTGCGCATCCGCGTGGGCAACCTCACGATGACCAACCACCCCATCCACATCCACGGCCACGAGTTCGAGGTGACCGGCACCGATGGCGGCCCCGTGCCGCGCACCGCGCGCTGGCCCGAGGTGTCGGTGGACGTGGCGGTGGGCCAGATGCGGCAGATGGAATTCATCGCCGACGAGGAAGGCGACTGGTCGCTGCACTGCCACAAGGCGCACCACACCATGGGCCCCATGGGCCACGAGGTGCCGACCATGATCGGCGTGGACCACAAGGGCGTGGCCGAGAAGATAAAGAAGCTCGTGCCCGACTACATGGTGATGGGCGACAAGGGCATGGCCGACATGGGCGGGATGGAGATGCCCCTTCCCGACAACACGATGCCGATGATGACCGGCGCCGGGCCCTTCGGCTCGGCCGAGATGGGTGGCATGTTCACGCTGCTGAAGGTGCGGCGCGACCAGAAGCCGGGCGACTACAAGGACCCGGGCTGGTTCAAACACCCGGCCGGCACGGTGGCGCGCGAAGTGCCCGGCGCCGCCGTGCCACCGGCCGCGCGCAATGCGCCCCCGCCGATCAGCAACACCGACGCCACCGTGCGCAAGCCTTCGGGCGCGCACAACCACTGACCTCATTCACTTCAGTTTTTTGGAGCTCATCTCATGAAAAAGACCTTCAAGTGCATCGCCCTCTGCGTCGCGCTCGCGGCCGCCGCGACCGCATCGCAGGCCCATGAAAAGCACGCGCCGAAACCTAGGGGCGCGGCCACGCTCGCGCCCGAGCAGAAGCCCTGGGGCATCGAGGGCAAGGCAGGTGCCGTGCGCCGCACGATCGACATCGCGATGGCCGACGACATGACCTTCACGCCGTCGGTGATCGAAGTGCGCGAGGGCGATACCGTTCGCCTCCGCCTAAAGAACAAGGGCAAGGAACTGCACGAGCTCGTGCTCGGCACCGAGGCGGAAATCGCGAATCACGCGGCCATGATGAAGAAGTACCCGGACATGGAACACGACGATCCGTGGATGGTGCATGTACCCGCGGGCAAGACCGGCGAGATGGTCTGGACCTTCAACCGCGCCGGCGACTTCGACTTCGCGTGCCTCGTGAAAGACCACTTCGAACTCGGCATGGCCGGCCGCGTCCGCGTGCTGGCCGCTTCACCCCGGAAGTCCTGAATGAACGAACGAACCAAGGAGCTCACCATGCAAAGACGAACCCTCTTGAAGCGCGCCGCCCCGCTGCTGGCGCTCGCTTCCACCTTGCCGCTGACTGCCTTCGCTGCGGCGCCGATGGTCGAGATCTGGAAAGACCCGAACTGCGGCTGCTGCCAGGACTGGGTCAAGCACCTGAACAGGAACGGCTTCGCCACGAAGGTGCACGACGAAGGCAACACCGCCGCGCGGACCCGCCTGGGCGTGCCGGCCAAGCTGGGCTCGTGCCACACCGGCCAGATCGGCGGCTACGCCATCGAGGGCCATGTGCCCGCACGTGAAGTGCAGCGCCTCCTGAAGGAAAAGCCCAAGGCTGTCGGCCTCGCGGTGCCGGGCATGCCGGTCGGCTCGCCGGGCATGGACGGCCCGGCCTATGGCGACCAGCGCGATCCGTACGACGTGCTGCTCGTGCTGGCCGATGGCAGCACGCGCGTCTATCAAAGCTATCGCTGAAGGAACATGACCATGAAGAAACTTCTCACAGCCCTCTCTGCCGCCCTCCTCGCCGCTGCCGCCTTCGCGCAGGCCGCGCTGCCCGCCGTCGAGGGCGAGGTGCGCAAGATCGACACCGATGCGAAGAAGATCACCCTGCGGCACGGCGACATCCCGAACCTGGAGATGACCGGCATGACGATGGTCTTTCGCGTGAAGGACCCCGAACTGCTCGGCAAGGTGAAGCCCGGCGACAAGGTGCGCTTCACGGCGGACAAGGTCGATGGGGCGCTCACGGTGCTGTCGATCGAGCCGGAGCCCGCCAGCTGAAACGCCCCGCGTCGAACGGCGCCAGCGGCGTCTCCGGTTCGATGCCCGCGAGCAGTTGCGCCGCGAGCCGCCCGGTACGCGCCGAGCCGCACAGGCCCACGTGCCCATGGCCGAATGCAAGCACGACGTCCGCGCTCGCGGCCGATGGCCCGATGCACGGCAACCCGTCGGGCATGCTGGGGCGGCGACCGAGCCACTGCTTGAAGGCCTTGGCGCCGCCCGTGTCTGCAAGCGCGGGAAACATCGATTGCAGATGCCGATGCAGGATCTCCGCGCGGCGCCAGTCGGGCGCTGCGTCGAGTCCGCCGATCTCGACCTGGCCGGCTGCGCGCAAGCCGCCGTCCATCCAGTGCGCGATGAGCTTGCCGTCGGCCACCATCACCGGCGTGCGCGGACCGACGGCCGCACCTTCGATCACCACGTGGTAGCCGCGCTCGGTGTCCAGCGGCACCGGCGAACCCGCGGCCGCGGCCAGCGGGCCTGAGTAGGCGCCGGCGCAGATGGCGGCGGCATCGCAGGCGATCTCTCCGTCGCCGGTGCGCACCGCGCGCAACCGGCCACCTTCGATGCGAAAACCCGTGGCACGCCCGACGAGCCGCTCGGCCCCGGCCGCCACCGCGTGCTGCGCCAGCGCGGCCACGTAGGCGCCCGGGTTGCGGCAATGGCCGGCCTCGGGCACGAAGATGCCGAGCGTGTAGCGCGCATCGAGGTCGGGTTCGCGGAGGCGCAGCTCGTCGGCCGGCCACGCTTCCCATCGGACGCCCACGCGCTCGCGCACGCGCCAGCCCAGCGCGTCGTCTTCGAACTCGGCGCGCGAGCGGTAGGCGTGCAGCAGCCCGCGCTGTTCGATGAGCTGCGGCACGCCAGCCTCGGCCGCGAGCCGCGCATGCAGTGCGGGCGCATCCACGAGCAAGGTGCGCAGCGCGTCGGCGGTGCGTTGCACGCGCGCCTCGGTCCAGCCCGAAGCCAGGTAGCGCACGAGCCAAGGCAACGCGCGCGGCAGATGGCGCCAGCGCACCGCGAGCGGCCCCAGCGGATCGGCCAGCCAGCCCGGCACCTTGCGCCAGGCCCCGGGAAGCGCGGGAGGCACCACCGAGTGCGACGAGAGCCAGCCGGCGTTGCCGTAGCTGGTCGCCTGCGGGCCGCCGGGTTCTTCGGGCTCCAGGAGCGTCACGCGCAGGCCCGCGCGCAATGCCTCGATGGCCGTGGCGCAGCCGACCGCGCCCGCGCCGATGACCACCACGTGGCGCCTTGCATCGCCCTCGGGAGAGAAACTACTTCTTGCAACTGTCATGGCGCCCATCGTAGAGGCCATGGAGACACGGTCCCATAATCGGCCGCCATGCCAGCCCCGTCTTCTTTCTCTTCCCCCTCCTCCCATCCAGCCGGCGCCATCACCGACGTCGCCGGTATCGAAGTAGGCCATTTCTCCGACACCCGCCGCCCCACCGGCTGCACCGTCGTCATGGCGCGCGAAGGCGCCGTGGCCGGTGTCGACGTGCGCGGCGCCGCGCCCGGCACGCGCGAGACCGACCTGCTCTCGCCCGGCAACCTGGTGCAGCAGGTGCATGCGGTCATGCTCGCGGGCGGCAGCGCCTGGGGCCTCGCGGCGGCAGAGGGCGCGATGCGCTGGCTCGAGGAGCGCAACATCGGCATGGACGTGCGCTTCGGCACCCTGCCCATCGTGCCCGCCGCGGTGCTGTTCGACCTGCCGATGGGAGATGCGCGCTTTCGCCCCGATGCGGCATCCGGCTACGCGGCCTGCGATGCGGCATCGAGCGCGGCGCCGGCCGAAGGCAACGTGGGCGCCGGCAGCGGCGCGCTGGTGGGCAAGCTCTTCGGCGTGCATCGCGCGATGAAGGGCGGCATCGGCACCGCATCGGTCACCGTCGGCGGCGTGACCGTCGGCGCGCTGATCGCGGTCAATTCGCTGGGCGACGTGATCGACCACAACACCGCGCAGCCCGTGGCCGGTGCGCGCACCGAAGACGGCACCGCATTGCTCGACACGCGCCGCGCCCTGCTGCGCGGCGACCTGCCCAAGCCCCTGCTCGCGGGCACCAACACCACGCTGGGCGTGGTGGCGACCGACGCGGTGCTGACCAAGGTGCAGGCCAATCGCCTCGCGAACGTGGCGCACGACGGCCTTGCGCGCGCCATCAACCCGGTGCACACGATGAGCGACGGCGACACGCTGTTCGCGCTGGCCACCGGCCGCGTGCCGCTCGAAGGCGATGCCCCCGGCATGACGGTGCTGGGCACCATGGCGGCGGAGGCCGTGGCCATCGCCACGCTGCGCGCGGTGCATGCGGCGCGGTCGGTGACGGTGGGCGAGCTGCACATCCCGTGCGCGACGGACTTCGCCGCAGCGCGCCCCTGACGCACACCCAAAGAAAGGACCACCATGGCGTTCCCCAGAACCCTGAAGCTGATCCTGCTGTCGATCCGCGACCTGATCGCCTCGGCCGGGCCCATCATCTTTCTCTTGATCGGCCTGCTGATCGCCGCCTACTGGTACCTGCAGCCGCAGCCGCCCAAGCATGTGACGCTGGCCACCGGCCCCACGGGCAGCGCCTATGCGCAGTTCGGCAAGCGCTATGCGGAGGCGCTCAAGGCCAACGGCATCACGGTCGAACTCAAGCCCACCTCGGGCTCCTCCGAAAACCTGGAACTGCTGCGCAAGGGCGGTGCCGACGTGGGCTTCGTGCGCGGCGGCAGCGCCGACCCGGTGGCCGACGAGGAGGCCGGGCTCAATTCGCTCGGCAGCCTGTTCTATGAGCCGATCTGGCTGTTCTACCGCGCCGACAGCGCGCTGAAGGTCGACAAGAAGACCGGCACGCTCACCTCGCTCACGCAACTGCGCGGCCTGCGCGTGAACGTCGACATGCCCGGCAGCGGGCTGCCCGAGATCATGGAGCGGCTCTTCAAGGCCAACCGGCTCGGGCCCGACGACGTGCTGCTGTCCAACCTCGAACAGGCCGCCGCGGCCGAGGCGCTGCAGGCGGGGCTGCTCGATGCGATCGTGCTGTCTTCCGCGCCGCAGTCGCCGCAGGTGCAGCGGCTGCTACGCGCGGGCGACATCAAGCTGATGGACTTCGGCCAGGCCGATGCCTACTCGCGGCGCTTTCCGTTCCTCTCGGCGGTGACGCTGCCGCGCGGCGTGGTCGACCTCTCGAAAGACCTGCCGCCCTCGGACGTGGCGCTGCTCGCGGCCACCACC
This sequence comes from Variovorax paradoxus, assembly GCF_000834655.1. Classification (GTDB taxonomy): domain Bacteria; phylum Pseudomonadota; class Gammaproteobacteria; order Burkholderiales; family Burkholderiaceae_C; genus Variovorax; species Variovorax paradoxus_F. Next base: position 83,523 of record NZ_JXQQ01000058.1, on the reverse strand, counting down.
TCGCTGCTCTCGCGCGAGGAAACCCACCCGGCCCTGCGCCAGCTGTTCGCGCAATCGGCGCAAACGGTGCACAGCGGCGCGGGCTGGTTCAACCGGGCGCGCGATTTTCCGAATACGCGCACCAGCGAACTGCCGGTGAGCCCGGAAGGTGACCGCGCGATCAACGGCACGCCGCCCTTCTGGCAGCGCTACCTGCCCTTCTGGGCCAGCAACCTGGTCGAGCGCATGTGGCTGGTGCTCGGCGGCCTGCTGGTGCTGATGCTGCCGCTGAGCCGCGTGATCCCGCCGCTCTACCAGTTCCGCGTGCGGCGGCGCGTGTTCCGCTGGTATGCGCGGCTGCGCGACATCGAGGGCAAGGTCGATGCCAGGACGGGCGATCGCGACACGCTGCTCAAGGAGCTCGACGACCTCGATCGCGTCGTCAACAAGGTGGCCGTGCCGCTGTCGTATGCGGACGAGCTCTATGCGCTGCGCAACAACATCTACGCAGTGAGAAAGCGCGTGCTGGCCGGAACCACGAAGGTCGACGCGGCATCGACGCCGGCGCCCGTGGCGCCGAAGCCAGCGGAATCGGCCTGACGATTTGGTCTTGCAGACGCTGATCGATTTCGCCGATCCGCGCGGCGATGGGGCGACGCGGCTGCGCGTGGCTTTCGGCGTGCCTTCGCGCGTGCTCGTTGCGCGCACGCCTGAAGAAGTGAAGCCGGTGCTGGCGGCCGTCGAGGCGCTGTCGCGCGAGGGGCGCTGGTGCGCAGGCTATCTGCGCTACGAGGCGGCAGCGGCGTTCGATCCGGCGTTCGCGGTGCACGCGGGCGAAGGGCCGCTGGCGTGGTTCGGTGTGCATGACACCCCCTTGCCATGGCCCGTTGAAGAGGCCGGCCATGCGCCCGCCGTCGATTGGCAGGCCGGCCTTTCGCGCGCCGGCTTCGACCGCAACATGAAGGCCATTCATCGCGCCATCGCGAATGGCGAGCTGTACCAGCTCAACTACACCGCGCCGCTGCGGGCCGAGTACCGCGGCGATGCACGCGACTGGTTCATCGCCTTGCAAGAAGCGCAGCCCAAAGGCTACGCCGCCTTCATCGACACCGGCGACGAGCAGGTGCTGTCAGTGTCGCCCGAGCTCTTCTTCGACTGGCAAGGCGAACGGATCCTCGCGCGCCCCATGAAAGGCACCGCCCCGCGCGGCGCGACCGCCGCCGAAGACGAGGCGATGGCGCTGCGACTTCGCACCCTGCCCAAGGAGCGAGCCGAGAACGTGATGATCGTGGACCTGATCCGCAACGACCTCTCGCGCATCGCGCAGCCCTTCTCGGTGCGCGTGCCGCGGCTCTTTCACACCGAGGCGCTGCCCACCGTGTGGCAGATGACCTCCGACGTCGAGGCGAAAGTGCGCGACGGCGTTTCGCTGGTGGATGTGTTCTCGGCATTGTTCCCATGCGGCTCGATCACGGGCGCACCCAAGGTCGGCGCGATGCGCATGATCCGCGACCTGGAGCCCGAGGCGCGCGGCGTGTACTGCGGCGCCGTCGGCGTGGTGCGGCCCGGCGGACATGCGACCTTCAACGTGCCGATCCGCACCGTGACGCTGCGCGGCACCCGGGCGCGCTGCGGCATCGGCAGCGGCATCACGGCCGATGCGCAGGCCGATGCGGAGTGGGACGAGTGGCGGCACAAGCGGGCCTTTCTGGGGCAGGGTCGTACGCATGTATCGTCCGCCCCATGACGCCTTTCGAACTGCTCGAAACCCTTGCGCTGGCCGACGGTGCGCTGCGCGATGCGCCTTTGCACCTCGCGCGCATGCGGAAGGCGGCTGCGCACTTCGGCTTTCCGTGGAACGAAGCGACCGTGGCCGCGTGCCTTGATCGGCTGATCGACTCGCATCCAGGGGGTGCATGGCGCATTCGCCTCTTGCTCGATGCGCAGGGACAGCCCCGCGCGGAAGCCTTTGCGATGGACGCCCCGCCATCACGCGTCCAACTGCAATTGGCCTCCTGCGCATTCGACGAGGCCGACAGCGAGTTCTCCCGCTTCAAGACCACGCGCCGCGCGCACTACGAGGCCTTCGCGCCCACCGCGCCGGGCGTGTTCGACACCTTGCTGTGGAACCACCGCGGCGAGATCACCGAATGCACGCGCGGCAACATCGGCGTGCTGCTGGACGGCCGCTGGGTCACGCCGCCGTTGCGCTGCGGGCTCCTCGATGGCATCGGCCGCGCCGGGCGCCTTCATGACGGCCAGCTTGCCGAAGCCGTGGTGCAGGTGGACGATCTGCCCTTCGTGCAGGCGTTCGCCTTCGTCAACAGCCTGCGTGGCTGGCTCGACGCCGATCTTCTGCCTTCGCAAAATAGTTCGGCAAAGCGCTTGACTTAGAGCGCGCTCTAATTTCGAGAATCGACGCCATGGAAACCAGTCTGACCATTGCGGAAGTCGCAGAGCGAACCGGCCTCACGGCCTACACCCTGCGCTACTACAAACGCATCTGGCTGATTGCCGCTGTGCCGCGTGCACCGGGCGGTCAGCGGCGCTATGCGAGCGCCGACATGGACTTGCTGGATTTCCTGTTGCGCCTGCGCGAGACCGGCATGTCCATCCAGGGCATGCAGGCCTTCGTCAGGCTTCGAAACCGGGGGGACGCCAGCGTCGGCGAACGGCGCGAGATGCTCGAGGAGCACCTTGCCGAAGTTCAGGCCCGGGTGGCGGCGCTGCAGCAATCCATGCAGGCGCTGTCGCTCAAGATCGACCACTACCGAGCGGCCGAGAAGACGAAGAAGCGTCCTCCTTCATCGGGCAGCGCCCCAGAAGGAAAGACGAGCAATGACGAACACACAGAACCAGGGCCACGACGACAACCTGCGCTACACGCGTGGCCTGGCCAGGCTCCACGAGATCGACGGTGAAGGCGGCGTCAAGGTGGTCGAAAGCCTGGCCGACATCGCGCCGGACTTCGGCCGCCTGGTGATCGAGTTTCCGTTCGGTGACATCTACTCGCGCCCCGGCCTCGACCTGCGCGCCCGCGAAATCGCAACGGTCGCCGCGCTCACGGCCATGGGCAATGCCGCGCCGCAGTTGAAGGTGCACATCCAGGCGGCGCTGAACGTCTGCGTGACGCGCTCCGAGGTGGTCGAGGTCGTCATGCAGATGGCGGTGTACGCGGGCTTCCCGGCGGCACTGAACGGCCTCTTCGCCGCACGCGAGGTGTTTGCGGCCGACGATGAAAAAAGCGCGCAGCCCCTTGCGGAACCGCGCGCTCTTGCCGAAGCGATCTAAGGCATCTTCCAGAAACACCGAGGAACCGGCTTTGCCGGGCCTCCGGTGTTGCCCCGGTAGGGGGTTGGCGTTGCGACACGAAGTGCGCGCAGCCTGGGGGCGAGCCTATTTGAGCGCCTTGTAGCGCATGCGCTTGGGCTTGGCGCCTTCTTCGCCGAGGCGCTTCTTCTTGTCGGCTTCGTACTCCTGGTAGTTGCCGTCGAAGAAGGTCCACTGGCTGTCGCCTTCGGCCGCGAGGATGTGCGTGGCGATGCGGTCGAGGAACCAGCGGTCATGGCTGATCACCATGACGGTACCGGCGAACTCGAGCAGCGCGTCTTCGAGCGCACGCAGGGTTTCGACGTCCAGGTCGTTCGAGGGTTCGTCCAGCAGCAGCACGTTGCCGCCCGCGATCAGCGTCTTGGCCAGGTGCAGACGGCCGCGTTCACCGCCCGACAGCGTGCCGACCTTCTTCTGCTGGTCCGCGCCGTTGAAGTTGAAGCGGCCCGCGTACGCACGGCTGGCCATCTGGAACTTGCCGACGTTGATGATGTCCAGGCCGTTCGAGATGTCTTCCCACACGGTCTTGTTGTTGGCGAGTTCGTCGCGGTGCTGGTCGACGAAGGCCATCTTGACGGTCGAGCCGATGACGACCTCGCCGGTGTCGGGCTGTTCCTTGCCCGCGAGCAGCTTGAAGAGCGTCGACTTGCCGGCGCCGTTCGGGCCGATGATGCCGACGATCGCGCCCGGCGGCACGGTGAAGCTCAGGTTGTCGATCAGCATGCGGTCGCCGAAGGACTTGCTCACGCCGTGGAACTCGAACACCTGCTGGCCCAGCCGCTCCGCCACGGGAATGAAGATTTCCTGCGTTTCGTTGCGCTTCTGGTATTCCATGTCGCTCAGCTCTTCGAAGCGGGCCAGGCGCGACTTGCTCTTGGCCTGGCGTGCCTTCGGGTTCTGGCGCGACCATTCCAGTTCCTTCTTCAGCGCCTTGGCATGGGCTTCTTCGCTCTTCTGCTCCTGCGCCAGGCGCTCGCCCTTCTGCTCGAGCCAGGTGCTGTAGTTGCCCTTCCATGGAATGCCGCGACCGCGGTCCATTTCGAGGATCCACTCGGCCGCGTTGTCCAGGAAGTAGCGATCGTGGGTGATGGCCACGACGGTGCCCGTGAAGCGCTGCAGGAACACTTCGAGCCACTCCACCGATTCGGCGTCCAGGTGGTTGGTCGGCTCGTCGAGCAGCAGCATGTCGGGCTTGGACAGCAGGAGGCGGCACAGCGCCACGCGCCGCTTCTCGCCGCCTGACAAGAGGCCGATCTTGGCGTCCCACGGCGGCAGGCGCAGCGCATCGGCAGCGATTTCCAGTTGGTGCTCGGAATCGGTGCCGGCGGTGGCGATGATGGCTTCGAGCTGGGCCTGCTCGGCGGCCAGCGCGTCGAAGTCGGCGTCTTCGGCACCGTAGGCGATGTACACCTCTTCGAGGCGCGCCTTGGCCGCGAACACCGCGCCCATGGACTCCTCGACCGATTCGCGCACCGTGTGCTCGGTATTGAGCTTGGGTTCCTGCTCCAGGTAGCCGATCGTCATGCCCGGCATGGGCAGCGCCTCGCCCTCGAATTCCTTGTCCACACCCGCCATGATCTTGAGCAGCGTGGACTTGCCCGAGCCGTTCAGGCCGAGCACGCCGATCTTGGCGCCGGGGAAGAAGGAGAGCGAAATGTCTTTCAAGAGCTGCCGCTTGGGCGGCACCGTCTTGCTGACGCGGTTCATCGAATAGACGTATTGAGCCATCTGTTGATACTTACCTTGGGTAGCGGAAATTGGGGAAAAGCGCGGGCGCCAGAACAACGCATCCGGGCGCGGCAAACCACCGATTATCGACTCATGCGACAATAGCGACCGTTGCCGGGTCCAGTTGCCCGCAACACCGGCTCTCTGCCGGGGACGAAGAAGACCCTTCTCACAACGGGTTTTCAGGCTCCCACCCCTGACCTTCATCTGCCTTGACTGGCTCGGCGTCAACACTAAGACGCCAAGCGGGCCGATGCCACTGCGCCGTGTATGGCGCTTATTGTTTCCAATGAATTTTGATGAACTGAAGCTGGCTCCCGCCATCTTGAAGGCTGTGCACGAGCACGGTTACGACACCCCCACCCCCATCCAGGCGCAAGCCATCCCCGCCGTTCTCGAGGGCCACGACCTGCTCGGCGGCGCCCAGACCGGCACCGGCAAGACGGCCGCCTTCACGCTGCCCATGCTGCACAAGCTCACCATGAGCCGCAGCGCCACCAACAAGTTCGGCGGCGTCGGCATCCGCGCCCTCGTGCTGACCCCCACCCGCGAACTCGCGGCCCAGGTCGAAGAATCCGTCCGTACCTACGGCAAGTACCTGCAGCTCGACTCCACCGTGATCTTCGGCGGCGTCGGCATGAACCCGCAGATCAGCAAGCTCAAGAAGGGCGTCGACATCCTCGTGGCCACCCCCGGCCGCCTGCTCGACCTGCAGCAGCAAGGCATGCTCGACCTGAGCCAGGTCCAGATGCTGATCCTCGACGAAGCCGACCGCATGCTGGACATGGGCTTCATCCACGACGTGAAGAAGATACTGGCGCTCGTGCCCAAGGAAAAGCAGAGCCTGCTGTTCTCGGCCACCTTCAGCGACGAAATCCGCGACCTGGCCGCCACGCTGCTCAAGAACCCGCAGAGCATCCAGGTCACGCCGCGCAACACCACCGTGCAGCGCATCACCCAGGTGATCCACCCCGTGGGCCGCGGCAAGAAGAAGGCGCTGCTCGCGCACATCATCAACGAGAACAAGTGGAGCCAGGTGCTCGTGTTCACGCGCACCAAGTTCGGCGCCAACAGCGTGGCCGAGTTCCTCACCAAGAACGGCATCGAGGCGATGGCGCTGCACGGCAACAAGAGCCAGAGCGCCCGCACGCAGGCGCTGGCCGGCTTCAAGAGCGGCGACATCCGCGCGCTGGTGGCCACCGACATCGCGGCCCGCGGCATCGACATCGACGAGCTGCCGCACGTCGTGAACTACGAGATCCCGAACGTCAGCGAAGACTACGTCCACCGCATCGGCCGCACCGGCCGAGCCGGTTCGAGCGGCGAGGCCGTGAGCTTCGTGTGCCTGGACGAGGAAGGCTTCATGCAGGAAATCGAACGCTTCACCAAGCAGACGATTCCCGTGCAGCTGGTCGAAGGCTTCGGCCCTGAAGACGGCGAACGCGCCGAGCCGATCGCCATGGGTCGCCAGACGATCTGGGGCGGCGCCGGCCGCCCGCCGAGCCGCGACGTGATGCAGGCAGCCGCCAAGGCCGCTCGCACCGAGATGCTGTCGCGCATCCGCGAGAACAAGGCTGGTCAAGGCGGCGGTGAACGCGCTGGCGGCGGTGGTGGTGGCGGCGGTCAACGCCGTGGCGGCCAGGGCGGTGGTGGCGGCGGCGGTCAAGGCCGCAACGCCAACGGCGGCGGCCAGGGTCACCAGGGCCAGGGCCCGCGCGGCCAGGGTGCACGCCCGGCGCAAGGCCGCGGCCCGCAAGGTCCGGCGCGCGCGCCGCACCATGCGCCCCAGCACCAACAACAGAATCACTTGCCGCACGACGAGCGCCAGCCGCGCCATCACGGCAACAGCCACAGCCCGACGCAGGCCAACCAGGTCGCGCACCTGCGCGCCGAAGCGGTTGCCGGTGGCGACGGCCAGCCGGATCCGTTGCGCACGAGCGTCGACCACATGGGTGGCGGTCGCGGTCGCGGCCGCCCGGGTGGCGGTGGTGGCGGCTACGGCGGCAACCGGTCGGGCGGCGGTGGCCGTTCGGGTGGTGGCGGTGGTTACGGCGGTGGCGGTGGCAATCGCTCCGGCGGTGGCGGCGGTGGCCGTTCGTTCGGGCGCTGACAGCGCCTGCGGACAGGGCAACCTGTCCGTTCCCCATGAAAGGGCACTTCGGTGCCCTTTTCTTTTGGGCGGCTTTTTCCTGTTTTGCGGGCAGGACACAATCGTGCCGCCATGCAATACATCCCCCCAAACTACGCCACCCTCTTCGTAGCCACCTGCAACCTGCTCAACCTCGCGAACCCCGACCGCCTCTATTACGAGAACCAGGACGCGTACAACGAGCGCGAGTACGAGCGAAAGATCGACTGGATCGGCGAGCGTTTCCATGCGCTCAATGCCGACGTGCTCGCGGTGCAGGAGGTGTGGGACGAAGCGGCGCTGAAGGCGGCCATTGCGCGCAGCGGCCTGCGCTACGACTTCGTTTCCGTGCCGGGCGCCGAGAACACGCCGCCGCCCGGAAGCCCGCCGGGCACGCCGGCCAGGCCGGGTGCGCAAGGCACGCCGCGCGTGGGCATCGCCACGCGGCTGCAGGTGGACAACGTCCAGTCCTTCGTCGACTTTCCGCCCGGTTTCGGCGTGGACGTGCCGGGCCTCGGCCCCCACACGCGCTTCGAGCGCCCGCCCCTCCTGGCCACGCTGCGCATGAAGCACGGCCAGCAGGTGCACGTGCTCACGGTGCACCTGAAGTCCAAGCGCCCCAAGTTCCTGCAGGACGCGCAAGGCAACCACCTGGAGGACCGCGACGACCGCAAGGTCGGCGTGATGGCGTCGCTCCGTTCGCTCCTGATGCGCGGCGCCGAAGCTGCGGCCCTGCGCTGCATCGTCATCGACCTGCTGCAGGGCACGAACGTGCCGCTGGTGGTGATGGGCGACTTCAACGACAACCCGCACAGCGTGACCACGCAGCTCGTGGCCGCCACGTCCGAAGTGGCCTACGACAAGGCCGCGCGCGACGTGGCGCTGTTCAACGCCTACGAGATGCAGGGCGAGTCGGCGCTGAAGAAGGACGTGGCCTATTCGCACATCCACCAGGGCTTTCCGGACGTGCTCGACCAGATTCTGGTGAGCGAGGAATTCATCGCGAACAGCCGCCACAGCCTGGGCGACGTGCGGCGCGTGGACTACTTCAACGACCACCTGCACGAAGGGCGCGACCGCTCGCGCTCGGACCACGGCTTCGTGCGCGCGCTGCTGCGGCTGCGCACGGACTGAACCCCATGGGCCGACTGCTCAGCCGGCCCTGAGCTTCGGAGGCGGCCTGCTGAGCTTCGGCAGGCGGCGGCGCGAGGCGAGCACGTCCTCGATGTCCTGGCGCGCGCCGTCGATCAGGCGGATGACCGCGCGCTCGGCCTTGTCGGGGTTGCGCGCGATCACCGCGTCGAGCACGGCGCGGTGCAGCGGCAGCGAGCGCGCGGGGCCGTCGGGTTTGGCGGCCGAGATCTCGAAGCTGGTGCGCAGCAGCGCGTTGAGCGCCTTGCTCATCTGCGCGAGCATGCGGTTGCGCGCGGCGGCCAGCAGGCCGTTGTGGAAGCGCAGGTCGAAGGTGATGTAGTCGCCGCCGTGTTCGACCGCCTCCTTCATGCCGGCGAAGGCGCGCTCGATCTCCTCGATGTCGTTCGCTTCGGCCCGCTCGGCGGCCAGCCGCACGGCCGCGGGCTCGACCACGCGCCGCAGGTCCCGCAGGTCGCGCAGGAACCCGGGCGTGAGACCGGCGCGCGACTGCCAGGTGATCACGTCGGGATCGAACCAGTTCCACCGGTCCTGCGGCAGCACGCGCGTGCCGACCTTGGGGCCCGTCGTGACCAGGCCCTTGGCCGCCAGCGACTTGATGGCCTCGCGCACCACGGTGCGGCTCACACCGAGTTCCTCGCCGAGGAGCGGCTCGGGCGGTATCGACGCCCCGACCGCGTAACGACCGGCAACGATGGCTTCACCGAGCAGTTCGAGCGTGCGGCCGTGGATGTTCTTGATCATGCGTGCGATGCGAAATTTGCTATCCCTGCGGCCGAAAACATCAAGGCTCCGGCTCGCTCACCAGCCCTATCATATGATGATTGAAACGCCATCCGGCAGGGCAGACCCTCGAGGTTCGCGCCGAAGCCGGCAATCGAGAGAGACAACCGATGAGCACTCCCCCCCGAAAAAAAGCCAGCGAACTGCGCAGCCAGCAATGGTTCGGCCGCCACGACCGCGACGGCTTCATCTACCGCAGCTGGATGAAAGGCAAGGGCGTGCCGCACGACCAGTTCGATGGCCGCCCGGTCATCGGCATCTGCAACACCTTCAGCGAACTCACGCCCTGCAACTCGCACTTCCGCACGCTCGCCGAGCAGGTGAAGATCGGCGTGTACGAAGCGGGCGGCTTCCCGCTCGAGTTCCCGGTGATGTCGCTGGGCGAGACGCTCCTGCGCCCCACCGCCATGCTGTACCGCAACCTCGCGAGCATGGACGTGGAAGAAAGCATTCGCGGCAACCCGCTCGATGGCGTGGTGCTGCTCATGGGCTGCGACAAGACCACGCCCGCGCTGATGATGGGCGCGGCCAGCGTGGACCTGCCGACCATCGGCGTCTCCGGCGGCCCCATGCTCTCGGGCAAGTGGCGCGGGCAGGAGCTGGGCTCGGGCACCGGCGTGTGGCAGATGAGCGAGCAGGTGCGCGCCGGCACGCTGAAGCTGCAGGATTTCTTCGAGGCCGAGAGCTGCATGCACCGAAGCCACGGCCACTGCATGACGATGGGCACCGCAAGCACCATGGCCTGCATGGTCGAGGCGCTGGGCATCGGGCTGCCGGGCAACGCGGCCTACCCTGCCGTCGACGGGCGCCGCAACGTGCTCGCGCGGCAGGCCGGCCGGCGCATCGTGGACATGGTGCATGAAGACATGAACATGTCGAAGATCCTCACGCGCGAGGCCATCGAGAACGCGATCAAGGTCAACGCGGCCGTGGGCGGCTCGACCAATCTCGTGATCCACCTCCTGGCCATTGCGGGCCGCATCGGCGTGGAGCTCGCGCTCGACGATTTCGACCGCCTCGCCTCGGAGCTGCCCTGCCTGGTGAACCTTCAGCCGTCGGGCCAGTTCCTGATGGAAGACTTCTGCTACGCGGGCGGCCTGCCGGTGGTCATCAAGGAAATCGCCCGGCACCTGCACAAGGACATCCTCACCGTCACTGGCCAGAGCCTCTGGGACAACGTGAAGGACGCCGAGAACTACGGCCCGGAGGTCATCCGACCGCTGGCCGAGCCCTTCAAGGACAAGGCCGGCATCTGCGTGCTGCGCGGCAACCTCGCGACCAACGGCGCGATCATCAAGCCCAGCGCGGCCACGCCCGAGCTGCTGGTGCACAAGGGTCGCGCGGTGGTCTTCGAAAGCGCCGACGACCTGCACCAACGCATCGACGACGAAGACCTCGACATCGACGAGCACTGCATCATGGTGCTCAAGAACTGCGGCCCCAAGGGCTACCCCGGCATGGCCGAGGCCGGCAACATGCCGCTGCCGCCGAAGGTTCTGCGAAAGGGCATCACCGACATGGTCCGCATCAGCGATGCGCGCATGAGCGGCACGGCCTACGGCACGGTGGTGCTGCACACGGCACCCGAGGCGGCCGCGGGCGGACCGCTCGCGCTGGTGCAGGACGGCGACATCGTCGAGCTCGATGTGCCGAACCGCAAGCTGCACCTGCATGTGAGCGACGAAGAACTGGCCAGGCGCCGCGCGCAATGGGTCGCGCCGAAGGCGCCGCTCGACTCGGGCTACTGGAAGCTCTACGTCGACACGGTGCTGCAGGCCGACCAGGGCGCGGACCTGGCTTTCCTGCGCGGACGGCGGGGGGCATTCGTCCCGCGCGACAATCACTGAGATGACAAGACTGGTAGCAATCGACTGGGGCACGAGTTCCCTCCGCGGCGCACTGCTGGATGCAGACGGCAAGGTGCTCGAAGAGCGCAGCGACGCGCGCGGCATCCTCAAGGTGCCCGAAGGCGGCTTCCCCGCCGTCTTCGAGGCGCTCTTCGGCGACTGGATGCGCCTCGAAGGCGCGCACTGCCTCATCTCCGGCATGGCGGGCAGCAAGCAGGGCTGGGTCGAGGCGCCGTACTGCGCCTGCCCGGCGGGACGCGTCGAGGTGGGCCGCAAGATCATTCACATCGACGCCGTTCCCGGTGCGCGCATCGCCATCGTGCCGGGCCTGCACGACGAGCACGACGGCGTGCCCGACGTGATGCGCGGCGAGGAAGTGCAGATCTTCGGGGCCATGGCGCTCACCGGCGCGAGCGACGGTCTCTTCGTGCTGCCCGGCACGCACAACAAGTGGGCCACGGTGCGCAAGGGCCGCGTCGCCGGGTTCCGCACCTGCATGACGGGCGAGTTCTATGCGCTACTGAGCCAGCATTCGATCCTCGCGCGCACGCTCGACGCCGCCGCGCCACTCGACGAAGCGGCATTCCTCCAGGGCGTGACCCAATCCGAGAACGGCCACGGCCTGCTGCACAACGCCTTCGGCGCGCGCACCCTCTCGCTGTTCGATCGGATGCCGAAAGAGGAGCTGTCGAGCTACCTCTCGGGCTTGCTCATCGGCGAAGAACTGCGCACCCAATCGCTGCAGGCGGCCGGCGAGGTGGTGCTGATCGGCTCGCCCGTGCTCACCGAGCGCTACACCCTGGCCCTGCGCGCCGCCGGCGTTGCCACGCGCACGCTCGGCGCCGAAGCCACCTGGGCTGGACTGCATGCGCTGTCCGGCTTTCTTGCAGCAGACAGAGACAGCAACCGAATCCAACCATGACCACGCCCCTCGAAAAATTCAGCGCCGCGATGCGCGACCTCCCGCTCGTGGCCATCCTGCGCGGGCTCTCCCCCGCCGAGGCCGCGGATGTCGGCGATGCCATCGTGGAACCCGGCTTCCGGCTGCTCGAAGTGCCGCTCAATTCGCCGCAGCCGCTTGAGAGCATCGCGCTCATGCGCAAGCGCTTTCCGCAAGCGCTGGTTGGTGCGGGCACGGTGCTCGAGGCGCAGCAGGTGCGCGACGTGCATGCGGCCGGCGGCGAGCTGATCGTGTCGCCCAACTTCAACGCCGCGGTCATCGCCGAAGCGGTGAAGCTCGGCATGGTGTGCCTGCCGGGCGTGATGACGCCGACCGAGGCCTTCGGCGCGCTCGCGGCCGGCGCCACGGGGCTCAAGCTCTTTCCTGCTGAACTGGCCTCGCCCGCGGTGGTGAAGGCGCTGCTCGCGGTGCTGCCTTCGGGCACGCCGGTGATGCCGGTGGGCGGCATCAGCCCTACGAACATGACCGAATGGCGCGCGGCCGGAGCGGCCGGCTTCGGCATCGGCTCGGCGCTGTACAAGCCCGGCAAGCAGGCATCGGCCGTGCGCGACGACGCCAGGCAGTTCATCGCGGCCTGGACCGGCACCATTCGCGCGTGATCCACGCAGCGACGAAGCCACGTTGAAAAGAAAAAGGAGCCCCACCCGATGTCCGCAGATTCCGACTACGCCAGCCCCGCCGTCCGCAAGCTCCGCGAAGACCTCGCGCTGGCCTTGCGCGCCGCAGCCCACCACGGATTGTCGGAAGGCGTGTGCAACCACTTCAGCGTGATGCTGCCGGGCGCGCAAGACCGCTACCTCATCAACCCGCGCGGCCTGCACTGGAGCGAGATCGGCCCCGACGACATCGTGCTGATCGACGTGCACGGCGAGGTGCTCGCCGGCCGCCACCGCGTGGAGCCCACCGCGCTCTTCATCCACGGCGCGGTGCACCGGCTTACCGGGCACGCGGTCGTGCTGCACTGCCACATGCCCTATGCCACCGCGCTCACGCTCACGGTCGATCGCGCGCTCGACCCGACCGCGAGCCAGAACGCGATGCGCTACATGAACCGCATCGCGATCGACGCGGTCTACAACGGCCTCGCGCTCGACGATGCCGAGGGCGAGCGCATCGCCCGCGCGATGGCCGGCAAGGACGTCGCCTTTCTCGCGAACCATGGCGTGATCGTGGCGGGCGCCACCATCGCGCATGCTTACGACGATTTGTATTACCTCGAACGCGCGAGCCTGCACCAGGTGATCGCGCAATCGACCGGGCGGCCGCTCGCGCCGGTCGATGCGAAGCTGGCTGCGCACGTGGCAGCGCAGATCCAGGGCGAGCGCGAGCAATCGGACCTCTTCTTCGAGGCGCTGCGCCGCCTGCTGCCTGCCCCGCGCGCCTGAACGCACAGCGGCACGGCCTCCAGGCCTACAACGAACGGCACAGCCGCGGCGGTGCCCGGCGCATGGCCCAGCCCTTAGGATCAGGGCATGCCCATTTGACGTCACACCTCTACGGGCTGCTTACAGCTCTTCATCCGATTTCGCCTCAGCCTTACACAAGGTTCACACAAGGCGGCGACGATGAGGCTTCCAACCACTCCACTGGAGTTGCCATGAAAAAGCTCACTTTCGCATTCGCCGCAGCCGCCCTGATGTCGCTGGCTGCAATCAGCGCACCGGCCCAAGCCCAGTCCGGTGGCCGCTTCATCCAGGCCCAGGTGTACGTGGTGCCCGCACCGCCGCCCCCGCGCCGCTACTACGCGCCGCCGCCTCCGCCGCGCCACTACCACCCGGGCTACTACCGCGATGGCCGTCACTACGACCATGGCCGCCGCTGGGACGACCGCCGCCACTACGGCGGCCGCCGGGACAACGACCGTGACGGCGTGCCCAACCGCTACGACCGCCGCCCGAACAACCCCTACCGCTATTGATCGACCAGAACGAAAAAACCCGGGCCGCGTGCCCGGGTTTTTTCTTGGGGATGCCGCTCAGGCTGCCGCAGGCTTCGGCGCCGCCGCATAGGCCGGCGTCTCGCTCGACAAGCTCTGCTTGAGCTGCCGCGAAACCTCGTCGGCAAGCACCTCGGGCTTGCCCGCCTCCACGCCCGCGAACGCCTGCCGCGCCACGTCGTCGGGCGATGCCTTGGCGCCCGGCACGTGGGCCGCCATGTCGGTGTCCATGTAGGCCACGTGCACGCTCGTCACCTGCGTGCCCTGCCCGGCCAACTCGTTACGCAGGCCGTTGCTCAACGACCATGCGGCCGACTTCGTCGCGCTGTAGGTCGCCACGCTCGGAAAGCTCACCCAGCTCAGCGCCGACAGCACGTTGATGACCGCGCCGCCGCCGTGGGCCGCGAGCACCGGCGCAAAGGCTTGCGTGAGCGCCCAAGGGCCGAAGAAGTTGGTCTCGAACTCGGCCCGCGCCGCATCGACCGCATCGGCGCCGAGCAGGCTCGATCCGCGCGAGATGCCCGCGTTGTTGACGAGCAGCGTCACGTCGCCGCAGGCGGCCACCGCCGCGGCGATCTGCGCGGGCTGCGTGACATCGAGCGGCACCGGCGTCACCCCGGCCAGCGTGATGCTCTTCGGATCGCGCGCGGCGCCGTAGACCTTGCTCGCACCCGCCGCGAGCGCAGCCTTGGCAAAGGCCAGCCCGAGACCGCGGTTGGCGCCGGTGATGAAGACGACGGAATCCTTGATTTTCATGGGGAGCCTTTCGGTAGGTAGATAACTGTTCAGGCCTGCGACACCCGGCGCAGCAATCCGGTGGGCGTGCGCGGCCAGCCCACGCGGCCGAACCAGGCGCCTCCCGCGATCGCCGAGGCGATCACGATGCCGTACACCACCAGCGCCACGCCCTGCGCCGCGAACACGCCGGTGAGCCCGCCGCCCCAGCGCAGCGCAAGCCAGCCGCCCGTGCCCGCCACTGCGAGCCGCGCGATGTTGCCTAGCACCGGCCACAGCAGGCGGCCCGCGCCCTGCGAGGCGAAGTACAGAACCAGCCCCACGCCGAAGAAGCCGTAGAGCGGCCCCACCACGCGCAGGTAGTGCGCGCCGGTCTCGAGCATGGCCGGGTCGTTGCCGAACAGCAGCAGCCACGGCCGCGGGAATAGCGCGGCCGCCAGGCCAATGGTCTCGGTCAGCGCGAACGCCAGCGCCGCGCCGGCCCAGGTGGCGCGCAGCGCACGCTCACGCTGCCCCGCGCCCATGCAGGTGCCGACCATTGCGACCAGCGGCGCGCCCAGGCCGAACACCAGCGGCACCAGAAGGTATTCGAGCCGCGAGGCCGTGCCGTAGCCGGCCAGCGCGCCCGGGCCGAAGTGGCCGGTGAGCGCAGTGGCGATGCCGATCGAGAGATTGGTCGCCACCGTCGAGACCGCCCCCACGAGCCCGATGCGCAGGATGTCGCGGAACAGCGGCCAGCGCAGCTTGAGCGCCGAGAGCGCCGGCTTGAGCAGGCTGCGCGGCGATCGCAGATAGACGATGAGCGCAATAGAACCAAGCAGGTAGTACAGCAACAGCGCCATCGCGCCGCCGGCAATGCCCATGCCAGGAATCGGTCCCCAGCCGAAGATGAGGAGCGGCGACGCCGGGATGAGGAACACCACGCCCACCACCGTCACGTTGGCCGGCACCGACATGTTGCCGGTGCCGCGGATGATCGCGGCGAGCGAATTGAAGAGCCACACCAGCACCGCGCCCGCGAACACCCAGTTCGAGTACGTGAGCGCCGCGTCGAGCGAGGCGCCCGCGCCGCCCATGATTCCGTAGAGCCAGCGCCCGCCAAGAAGGAGGGCCAGCGTGAAGCACAGCCCGAAGCCCAGCGCGATGACCACCGCGTGCCACACAAGGGCATTGGCATCGTCGCGGCGGCGCGCGCCGAGCGCACGCGCGATCGACGAGGCGATGCCGCCGCCCACCGCGCCGCTGGAGGTCATCTGCATCAGCATGACGATCGGGAACACGAGCGCCATGCCGGCGAGCGCGTCGGTGCCGAGCTTGCCGACGAAGTAGGTCTCGATGAGCCCGACGGAGGCCTGCGCCACCATCACGAGCACGTTGGGGGCTGCAAGGCGCAGCAGCGTGGGCACGATGGGCGCCTCGAGCAGCAGGCGCGTGCGTGGGTCGAGTTCGGTGTTGGCGGCGGTGGTCATGGCGAGGCCTCCGAATGGGTCAGGCGCGCGCTGGCGTCGCGGGCGTGACCGGCGTGCCGGTCTTGGCTGCCGGCCGGCGGATCATCAGGACGATCACGGCCGCGACGAGGCAGGCCGCACCGGCGGCATAAAGCGCCGGCGTGTAGGTCAACAGCAGCGTGCGCGCAAAGCCCGCGCCGTAGGCGGCCGTGGCGGCGCCCAGCTGGTGCGCCGCAAAGATCCAGCCGAACACCAGGCCGACCTTGGCCGGGCCGAAGGTGGCGCCCGCGAGCTTGACGGTCGGCGGCACGGTGGCGATCCAGTCCAGGCCGTAGAACATCGCGAAGAGGCCCAGGCCGTAGATCGTGAACTCCGAATGCGGCAGCCAGAAGAGCGACAACCCGCGCAGGCCGTAGTACCAGAAGAGCAGCTTGCGGTTGTCGTAGCGGTCCGAGAGCCAGCCCGAAAGAATGGTGCCCACGAAGTCGAAGGCGCCCATCATCGCGAGCACCGACGCGGCGGGCACGGCGCCCAGGCCGTTGTCGCCGCACAGCGAGATGAAGTGCGTCTGCACCAGGCCGTTGGTGCTCAGGCCGCAGATGAAGAAGGTGCCGGCCAGGATCAGGAAAGTGCGGTTGGTCGCCACTTCCTTGAGCACGCGGAACGGCGTGGCGAAGTTCATCATCGCCGCGGGCGCGGCCGGTGCGGCGGGCTGCGTGCCGGGCTTCTCGCCGTAGGGCAGCAGTCCGACGTCGGACGGGCGGTTGCGCATGAGGCACAGCGCGAGCACCGCGATCAGCACGCTGCCGATCACGATCGGCACGATGGCCGAGCGCCAGCCCCAGTGCTCGATCATCCAGGCCGCGAACGGCAGGAAGGCCAGCTGCCCCGTCGCCGAACTTGCCGTGAGCATGCCGATGACCAGCCCGCGCCGCGCGACGAACCAGCGGTTGGCCACCACGGCGCCGAGCACCAGCGCCGTCATGCCGGTGCCCAGGCCCAGCATCAGGCTCCAGAGCACGAAGAGCTGCCACAGCTGCGAGGCCATCGTGACCAGCGCCATGCCCAGCCCCACCAGCGCAAGGCCGGTGCAGACCACCGCACGCAGGCCGTAGCGCTCCATCAGCACCGCGGCGAACGGGCCCATGAGGCCGAAGAGCGCAAACCGCAGCGCGAGCGCCGAGGAGATCTGCTCGGTGCTCCAGCCGAACTCCTTGGTGAGCGGCTGCAGCATGGCGCCCGGCAGGCCGAGCGCAGCCGACATCGTCAGCATGGTCAGGAAGGTGATGGCGGCGACGATCCATCCGTAGTGGATGCCGCGGCGCTGCAGCCATGCGGAAACTTGGGTGGCGAACATGGGGCCTCTGTTGTTGGAATGGGGTGTGGAGGAAAAAGGAATCCGGTCCGCGCGGCGATCGGCTCGGCTGCGCGGTTTGGAGGGTGTGGAAGATGTGGGTGCGCCTCAGTCGTGGAGGTCTGCGGCGTCGTCTGCGCCGAGCAGTTCGAGCGACTCGTCGATGAGCTGATGCAGCGCCAGCACGCGCTCCACGCCCAGCAGCGCGTTGAGCTTCTGCTGCGCGGTCTTCCAGTGGTGCTGGGCTTCGCGCCACTTGGCCTCGCCCTCTGGCGTGAGCGCCACGAGGAGGCTGCGCGCATCGGCGCCGGCGCTTTGTGCAATCCAGCCCGCGGCAATCAGCGGCTGCAGGTTGCGGCTCAAGGTGGAAGCGGTCATCTTGAGCTCGCTCGCGAGATCGACCGGGCGGGAAGAGCCCAGCCGCTTGAGGTGCGACAGCAGCGAGTACTGCGTGGTCTTCAGGCCGCTCTTGGACACCTCGGCGTCGTAGTGCGTCGACAGGCGACGCATGAGTTGTCGAACCTTGAAACTGGTGCAGCTGCGCGGCTTGGTCTGGATGTCCATGGGGTATTATTGTAGATGCAACTGTTGCATATGCAACTTCATCATCCCGCCAAAGCCCCCAGGAGGAACACAGGCATGACGCAACCCACCAGCCAGCTCGACGCATGGATCGCCGAGGAGCGCGTGATCATCGACCGCCTGGAACAAGGCCCCGGACCGGGCCTCGCTCGCCCCGAGCAGATCGCCGGCAAGACCGGGCTCGAGGTGATGCAGGCCATGCTGAACGGCGACATTCCTTATGCGGCCATCGCCAAGACGCTGGACTTCACGATCGTCTCGGTGAGCAAGGGCGTGGCCGTGTTCCAGGGCACGCCGCTCGCGCAGCACCTGAACCCGCTGGGCACCATCCACGGCGGCTGGGTCGCCACGATGCTCGATTCGGCCCTTGGCTGCTCGGTCCACACGATGATGCCGCCCGGCCGCGCCTACACGACCGCCGAACTGAGCGTGAACTACGTGAAGGGCCTCACGCCCAAGGTGCAGCGGGTGCGCGCCGAAGGCAAGGTGATCCACTGCGGCAAGCAGCTCGCGACCGCCGAGGCGCGGCTGGTCGGGGCCGACGGCACGCTGTATGCGCACGCCACGACCACGTGCCTGGTGTTCGAGATCCCCCAGGCCCGCTGACGCAGTAGGCCTTCGGCTTGTAAGTCCAAAAGGCGCCCCCTCCTCCTGCCTGTTGATAATCGTTCGCATCGGAGCCGCATGCCGGCCGCCGGTGTATCCCAAGAACACGTTATCGACCTGGAGGATCTGACATGACCCAACGCTCCGGCGCTCCCACCCGCGCTGCGCACGCACTGATCGGCGTCACCACCGCCTGGCTCGCCCTCACCGCCCTGCCCGCGCATGCCGCCGAAGAACTCACGCTCTACACGACGCGCGAGCCGGCGCTGATCCAGCCGCTGATCTCCGCCTTCAGCGCGCAAAGCAACATCAAGGTCAACACCGTGTTCGTGAAGGACGGGCTCCTGGAGCGCGTCAAGGCCGAGGGCGCGCGCTCGCCGGCCGACGTGCTGATGACCGTGGACATCGGCAACCTCATCGACCTGGTCGACGGCGGCGTGACGCAGCCCGTGAAATCGCCGGCGCTCGAATCGGCCATCCCGGCCAACCTGCGCGGCGCCGACGGCCAGTGGTTCGCGCTCTCGCTGCGCGCCCGCGTTCTCTACGCCGACAAGGCGCAGCCGCTCACAAGCTTCCGCTACGAAGACCTGGCCAACCCGAAATACAAGGGCAAGGTCTGCATCCGCGCAGGCCAGCACCCCTACAACACGGCCCTCGTCTCGGCGCTGATCGCGCACGACGGCGAAGCCAAGGCCGAGCAGTGGCTGCGCGGCGTGAAGGCCAACCTCGCGCGCAAGGCCACGGGCGGCGACCGCGACGTGGCGCGCGACATCCTCGGCGGCATCTGCGACATCGGCCTGGCCAACTCGTACTACGTCGGCCAGATGAAGAGTTCGAAGGAAGGCACCGACGCGCGCAAGTGGGGCGATGCGATCAAGGTCGTGCGCCCGACCTTCGCCAACGCGAAGAGCGGCGGCACGCACGTCAACATCAGCGGCGCGGCTGTGGCAAAGAACGCACCGCAGCGTGCCAACGCGGTCAGGCTGCTCGAGTTCCTGGTGTCCGAGCCGGCGCAGGCGCTCTATGCGCAGACCAACTACGAATACCCGGTGCGCAAGGGCGTGGCGCTCGATCCGATCATCGGCCAGAGCATCGGCGAGCTGAAGGTCGATCCGCTGCCGCTCACCGAGATCGCCAAATACCGCAAGCAGGCCAGCGCGCTGGTCGACAAGGTCGGCTTCGACCAGTGACGGTATCGATCGGGCCCGCCCTGTCGGTGCCTGAAGCATGCGAATGACACGGCGCCAGCCACCAGCCCTGCAGGCCGCAGGGCCGGTCTGGCGCCTTGCCTCGTTCTCGATCGCCGTCGGCGTGCTCGCGCCGGTGCTCACGCTCCTGTGGCTCGCATTCGGCTCGGGCGTCGGGCATTGGGGGCCGCTGTTCGCGCATGTGCTGCCGCAGGCGGCGCTCAACACGGCGCTGCTGCTGGCCGGTGTCGGCGCGCTGGTGCTGGTGATCGGCACCGGCTGCGCGTGGCTCGTCACTGCGCACGACTTTCCGGGACGCGGCGTGCTGCACTGGGCCCTGCTGCTGCCGCTGGCGATGCCGACCTACATCGTCGCCTTCGCGTACCTGGACCTGCTGCACCCGATCGGCCCGGTGCAGGGCGCGATCCGCTGGGTGCTGGGCTTCGACAGCCCGCGCCAGTTCCGCCTGCCCGACTTGCGCTCGATGCCGGGCGCGATCTTCGTGCTCGGCTTCGTGCTCTACCCCTACGTCTACATGACGGCACGCGCGATGTTCATGACGCAGCCGGCGCACCTGCTCGAAGCCGCGCGCACGCTGGGCGAAAGCCGGCGCGGCGCATTCTTTCGCGTGGCGCTGCCGCTCGCGCGCCCTGCCCTTGCGGTGGGCCTGAGCCTCGCATTGCTCGAAACGCTCAACGACATCGGCGCGTCGGAATTCCTCGGCGTCAACACGCTCACCGTGGCGGTCTACACGACGTGGATCACGCGCTCGGACCTGGCCGGCGCGGCGCAGATCGCCTGCGCGATGCTTTTCGTGGTGGTCGCGCTGGTCTGGCTTGAACGCAACGGCCGCCGGCACCAGCGCTTCGGCTCGGCGCAGCGCATGCGCGCGGTGCAGCCGCGGCGCCTGCATGGCGGTGCCGGCTGGGCGGCGACGACGGTCACCTCGCTACCGGTGCTGATCGGCTTCGCGGCGCCAGCGCTGTATCTCGTCTGGGAAAGCGCCAAGCGGCTGCGCCAGGGCGGCGGCGTTTCGCACGGGCTCATCGCGAGCCTCGGCAACACGCTCGCCATGGCAGCGGGCGTCACCGTGGTGGCCGTGGCGGCGGGACTGGTCGTCGCCTGGGCGGCACGCAGCCAGGGATCGGGCATCGCGAACCGCGCGCGCTGGCAGGCGCGCGCCGCCACGCTGGGCTATGCGGTGCCGGGCACGGTGCTGGCCATCGGCTTGCTCACGCCGGCGCTGGCCTTCGACGCCGCGCTCGCCACCGCGTTCGGCTGGCAGGGCCTGCCGCTGATGGGCGCTGGCATCGTGCTGGTCGTGGCTTGCGCGATCCGCTTTCTCGCGATGCCGGTGGGCGGCATCGAGGCCGGCCTCGCGCGCATTCCGCCTGCCATCGAGCAGGCCTCGCGCCTGCTCGGCGAAACCACCGCGGGCACGCTGCGCCGCGTGCACCTGCCGCTGCTGCAGCCGGCCATCGCCGCGGGCGCGCTGCTGGTCTTCGTCGATGCGATGAAGGAGCTGCCCGCAACGCTGCTGCTGCGCCCCGCCAACTTCGACACCCTGGCTACCTGGCTCTACGCCGAGGCCGCGCGCGGCACCTATGAAGAAGGCGCGATCGCGGCGCTCGCCATCGTGCTTGCCGGCCTGCTGCCGGTGGTGCTGCTGGCGCGCAACCAACTGGGCACGACGCCGGTTGCACCCGTTCCGGAAAACACATGAGCTCCGCGCTGTACCTCGAATCGATCCAGCTCGCGTACGACACGCCGCGTGGCCTGCACACGGTCGTCGACGATTTCTCGCTATTGCTCGCAGCCGGCCACATCGCCTGCCTCTTCGGCCCCTCGGGCTGCGGCAAGACCACGGTGCTGCGCGCCATCGCGGGATTCGAACCGCTGCGCGCGGGCTCGATCCGGCTGGACGACACCGTGCTGTCTTCCGCCCGCTCGCACCTGCCACCCGAGCAGCGGCGCGTGGGCATGATGTTCCAGGAGTACGCACTGTTCCCGCACCTCTCGGCCGCGAAGAACGTCGCCTTCGGACTGCGCCGCCTCGGCCACGCGGCGCAGCAATCGCGTGTGGCCGAGATGCTTGCGCTGGTGGGCCTGGCCGATGCGGGCGAACGCTATCCGCACGAGCTCTCGGGCGGCCAGCAGCAACGCATCGCGCTGGCCCGCGCGCTCGCGCCCTCGCCTGCGCTGCTGCTGCTCGACGAGCCCTTCTCCAACCTCGACGGCGCCACGCGCGAACGCCTGACCGCCGAGGTGCGCGGCATCCTGAAGCAGGCCGGCCAGACCGCCATCCTGGTCACGCATAACGAGGCCGAGGCGCAGGCGATGGCCGACCGCATCGGCGTGATGCACAACGGCCGCATCACGCACTGGCTCGACACCGCGGCCTAGCACAAGGCGCCTCGACAGCGAATGGGCTTTTCGGGAAAAGGTTGTTCGGGATCGCAAGAATCGCGGCGATCCAAGCAAACAACCGAAGACGGAGAGCCCCATGTCCCAACCCCTCACCCTCGTCAGCCACCTGCTGTGCCCCTACGTGCAGCGCGCCGCCATTGCGCTCGGTGAAAAAGGCGTGCCCTTCGAGCGCGTCGTGATCGACCTGGCGAACAAGCCGCAATGGTTTCTCGACATCTCGCCGCTGGGCAAGGTGCCGCTCCTGAAGGTGCATCGCGCGGACGGCACCGAGGCCGTGCTGTTCGAGAGCAACGTGATCTGCGAGTACCTCGAAGAAACGCAGCCCGGCGCGCGCCTGCACCCCGAAGAACCGCTCGCCCGCGCCGAGCACCGCGCATGGATGGAGTTCGGCTCGGCCATCCTGGCCGACCTCTGGGGTTACGAGACCACGCAGGACGCGGCCATCTTCGAGCAGAAGCGCCTCGCGCTGGTCGGCAAGTTCGAGCGCGTCGAGGCAGCGCTCGGCGCCGGCCCCTACTTCGCGGGCAAGAGCTTCAGCCTGGTCGATGCGGTGTTCGCACCGGTGTTCCGCTACTTCGAGGTGTTCGACACGCTCATCGATTCGCGCATCTTCGCGGCGCTCCCCAAGGTCGATGCCTGGCGCACGGCGCTGGCCGCCCGCCCGAGCGTTCGCGATGCGGTGGTGCCCGAGTACCCGCAGCACCTGATGGAATTCCTCAAGCGCCACGAGTCCCATCTGCTGACGGCGGCAGCTTGATCGCCGCGGCGGGAGGCCGACAATAGCGGCTTCCCCCTTCCATAAAACCACACGGCACCACGAGATGCGACTTCTTCACACCATGCTGCGCGTTGGCAACCTCCAGCGCTCCATCGATTTCTATACCAAGGTGCTCGGCATGAACCTGCTGCGCACGTCCGAGAACCCCGAGTACAAGTACAGCCTCGCGTTCATCGGCTTCGACAAGGGCAACCCCGACCAGGCCGAGATCGAGCTCACCTACAACTGGGGTACCGAGAGCTACGAGCTGGGCACCGCCTACGGCCACATCGCGCTCGGCGTGCCCGATGCGTATGCGGCCTGCGAAAAGATCAAGGCCGCGGGCGGCAACGTGACGCGCGAGGCAGGTCCGGTCAAGGGCGGCACGACAGTGATCGCCTTCGTGACCGATCCGGACGGCTACAAGATCGAACTCATCCAGCGCGCTGAATCCGCCGAGGGCGCAGGCCTTCGCTGAAGCGCTTCGGGTAACGCCATGGCAAGCCCGAAAAAAGAGAAGAAGACGACACGCCACGTCGCGCTGCTGCGTGGCGTGAACGTCAACGGCATCACGATCAAGAGCGCGGACCTGAAGGCGCTCTTCGTCGAGCTCGGCTTCGATGATGTGCGCACGGTGCTCGCGAGCGGCAACGTGCTCTTCGACACCGACGCGAGCGATGCCGGCGCGCTGCGCAAGCGCATCGAGCACGCCCTGCGCGAGCGCTTCGGCTACGACGCGTGGATCGTGCTGCTCACGCAGAAGCAGGTGGCCGGCATGGCCGAGGCGTACCCCTTCGAGCGCATCGACGAAGAGCGCCACCCGTACCTCGTGTTCGGCTCCGACCCTGCGATGCTCGACGAGGTGATGGAGAAAGCCGGCACCGTCGATCCCGAGGTCGAGCGCCTGAAGCAAGGCAAGGGCGTGCTCTATTGGCAATGCCCGCGCGGCCAGAGCACCGACACGCCGGTGGCCAAGCTGCTGGCGAAGACGCGCTACAAGTCGAGCACGACCGCGCGCAACCTGCGCACCGTGGAGAAGCTGCTCGCTGACTGAGCTTCTGTAAAGTGGCCCGCACACCGGGAAAGCGTGAACCTGGTGGCACGCGAGTTGCAATAAATTGAAAAGCCGACCGACCGGTACAGCGTCGGCATTTTCATTTCTTCCACGATGCACACCTCCCGATTCCTTCCTGTCGCGGCCCTCGCTGCGGCCATGCTCACCGCCTGCGGCGGTGGCTCCGGCGGCTCGTTCAGCTTCAGCCCGCTGCCGATCACCAACGCACCGCCTCCGCCACAGCCTCCGGCCGGCCCGCCCGGCACCGACGCGCCACCGGTCGTGCGCTTCGATCCCGCCGTGTGCATGCAGCAGGCGGGGGCGCCCCACGGCCAGACGGCCGGCATCACCGGCACCAACCTGATGGTGACCTCCGCGCACTACGAAGCGTCGAAGGCCGGCTGCAAGATCCTGGCGACTGGCGGCAGCGCCATCGATGCAGCGGTTGCCGTGCAGGCCGTGCTGGGCACGGCCGAGCCGTTCGCCTCGGGTCTGGGCGGCGGCACGCTCATCACCTACTACGACGCGGCGAGCAAGAAGGTGCGCACCTTCGACGGCCTCTCCGCCGCCCCATCGAGCACCGGGGGAGCGACAACGGTCTACCAGGCCGTCGCACAGGACGTGTCCACCACGCCGCCGTACAACCTCTGCAAGTCGGGCCTCACGGTGGGCGCAAGCGTCTCCTCGCAGCAGGGCAACACCAACATCTCCGCTCGCGCCGTGGGCATTCCGGGCACGGTGGCGGTGCTCGACCTGGTGCACCGCAGCTACGGCAGGAAGGCCTGGAACACGCTCTGGGACGACGCCATCGGCCTGGCCGAAAACGGCTTCCCGATGACGAAGTACATGTACGCCACGCTCTACGCCGACAGCGCCGAGTTCGACGACGACGGCAACCCGGTCTCCGCAGGCACCGGCGTGGCCGCCTGGGTGAACTCGGCCAACACAGTCAGGGGCGCACCCCGCTGCAAGTACCCCGACATCGCCAAGCGCTACTGCGACCCGGCCGATGCCTCGGGGCAGAAGCCGCTGGCCATCGGCACGCTCATCAAGAATCCCGAGCTCGCGCAGACCATGAAGCTCGTGCGCGACGGCGGCGCCAGCGCCTTCTACGACCCGGCGCGGGACACGGTGAAAGCCATCGTGCAGCGCACCACGCTCGGCAGCCTGCCGTGCAGGTCGATCCTCCCGAACTCGGGACCGGCGGGCAACCCGAGCACCGCGACGACCATCGCGTCGATTCCGAGCCTGATGGTGCACGCCGACTTCCCGGCCTACAAGGCGGTGGAGCGCAAGCCGCTGGCCGGCACGCGCTTCGGCACGACCATCTACACGCAGCCCGCGCCGTCGTTCGGCGGCTTCGTCACGCTGTATTCGCTCGGCATCCTGGAGCGCAAGCACGTGCAGGACGAGAAGGCGCTCGACACGCCGCGCTTCGTCTACCTCGCGGCCGAGGCGAGCCGGCTCGCGAACGTCGACCGGCGCGCCGTCATTGGCGATCCGGCCTATTCGAACAGCAACGCACGCGCCTCGGTGCTCCTGAGCGACATCGAACTCGACAAGCGCGCCGCGCAGATCGGCGAGACCGCGTTCGCCACCGCGCCCGCGGGCAACATCGGCAGCTT
Source organism: Variovorax paradoxus (assembly GCF_000834655.1). Lineage (GTDB taxonomy): Bacteria > Pseudomonadota > Gammaproteobacteria > Burkholderiales > Burkholderiaceae_C > Variovorax > Variovorax paradoxus_F. The sequence continues at coordinate 57,904 of NZ_JXQQ01000058.1, read as the reverse complement.
CGTGGCGACGGACCCGGCCGGCTACGACACGATGGCCGCGCTCGCCAAGCCCCGCAGGACGATGCTCGCCAAGGCGTCGAGCGGCGCCGCGCACGACGAAGACTGGAACACCACGAGCAACGTCGCCATCGTCGACGGCTACGGCAACGCGCTCTCGATGACCACCACCATCAACACGCACTGGGGTGCGCACATCGAGGCGGCCGGGATCATGCTGAACAACGTGATGTCGAACTTCTCGGCCGGCACGCCGCTCAGCGGCTCGGACGTGAACGGCTACGCGGGCACCAAGCGGCCCCGCACCTCGATCGCACCAGCCATCGCCTTCGACGGCAACGGCAATCCGCGGCTGGTGTGGGGCTCGGCGGGCGGCGGGCCGATTCCCGACTACATCGTGAAGACCTTCATGGGCAACGTCGTCTACGGGCTGGACCTGCAGGCGGCCGTCAACGCGCCCAACTTCACGGGTCAGAACGGCAATGCGGAACTGGAGGCCGGCTCGGCGCTGGCGCCGCTCGCGGCCGACATGCGCACGCGCTTCGGCTACACGACGGACAACCTGCTGGTGACGGGCCTCCTGAGCGGCATCAGCGGAATCGCGGTGACGCAGAACCCGAATGGCAGCGCCACCTACAGCGGCGCTGCGGACAACCGCCGCTCGGGCGCCGCGAATGGATATTGACCGCGAAGGCCGGGCTGCCGCTCAGCAGCCCAGCAGGTCGGCCAACTGGTCGATGTCGCGCGCATGCAGGCTGTTCTCGGCCTGCGGCGAAACATCCTTCGGCTGCGCGCGGCCGAACTCGTGGGGGCGCTCGATGTAGGCGGTCTTCAGGCCGCACACGCGCGCTGCCGCGAGGTCGTCGTGGTGCGCGGCGGCGAGCATCACCTGCCCCGGCGTCGCATCGAACACCCCGGCCACGCCCAGGTAGGTGCGCGGATCAGGCTTGTACGCCTTGAACACCTCGGCCGACAGCACGCAGTCCCAGGGCAGGCCCGCGCGCTTGGCCATCTCGGTCAGGAGGCCGATGTTGCCGTTCGAGAGCGTGCAGATGGTGAACTTCTTCTTGAGCCGCGTGAGCCCCGCCACCGAATCGGGCCACGCCGGCAGCCGGTGCCATGCGCGGCTCAGGTCGCGCTTGGCGGCCGAGTCGAGCCGGTCGGCCAGGTCGAAGTCGCGCAGCACCCGCTCGAGCATGCTCAAGTGAAGCTCGTCGAGCAGCGTGAAGCCGCCCTCGCCGGCCGCGATGCGCTCCATCACCGCCTTCATCGCGGGCTGGTAGCCGGCGCGCCAGGCGAGCGCGAAGGTCGCGCCTTCCACGCCCGGCAGCGCGCGCTCGACTTCGGCGGCGATGCCGCTGTGCCAGTCGACCACCGTGCCGAAGACGTCGAACGCGATGACCTTGAGGTCGCTCGCGTCGAACTCGGCGCGCATGTCAGCGGGACAGCTGGCTCGCGGCGCGTGCCAGCTGTTCGATGCGTGCCCAGTCGCCGTCGCGGATCGCATCCGTCGGCACGATCCACGAGCCGCCCACGCAGGCCACGTTCGAGAGCGCCAGGAACTCGGCCGCGTTGCCCGCGTGGATGCCGCCCGTCGGGCAGAAGGTGACGTCGCCGAACGGACCTTGCCACGCCTTGAGCATCGGCAGGCCGCCTGCTTGCAGCGCGGGGAAGAACTTGAGCTCGGTGTAGCCGTCTTCCTGCGCCGTCATGATTTCGCTGCCGGTCGCCACGCCGGGCAAGAGCGGCAGGCCCAGGTCGTGGCAGGCCTTGCCGACCGAGCGCGTGTAGCCCGGGCTCACGCCGAACTTGGCGCCGGCCAGCGCCGAGGCCTGTGCATCGGCCGCGCTGCGGATGGTGCCCGCGCCGGCCACGGCCTCGGGCACTTCCTTGGCGATGGCCTCGATGCACTGCAGCGCCTGCGGCGTGCGCAGCGTGACCTCGAGCATGCGGATGCCGCCGGCCACCAGCGCGCGCGCCAGCGGAATGGCGTCTTTCACATCGTTGAGCACGATGACCGGGATGACCGGTGCGTCGCGCATCACGTCGAGTGCGGTGAGTTTGTCTGCCATTTCCATTGCTCCAGTACGTTATTCACGGCCCGCGGTCTGAAAACCCGCAAGGCCAAATCAAGAAAACACCGCGGAACCGGCTCTGCCGGGCCGCAGGTGTTGCCCCCTGTAGGGGGAAGGCGAAGCGACACGAAGTGCGCGAAGCCTGGGGGCGAGCTCATTCACAGCCATGAGCAGGCGCCTTCTTCAGCAGTCAATGCATTGCGGCGCATGCCGGCGAACAGTTCGCGGCCGAGGCCGTGTCCGTCGGCGATGCGCTGCGCCTCGGGCAGCGTCGCGATGTCGCGGGCGGCCCATTCGTCTTCGGGCAGCAGCACGGCGAGCGTACCCGCTACCGCGTCCAGCCGGATCACGTCGCCGTCGCGCACCTTGGCGAGCGGTCCGCCCGCGGCCGCCTCAGGCGACACATGGATGGCGGCCGGGATCTTGCCCGACGCGCCGCTCATGCGACCGTCGGTGACCAGCGCCACGCGAAAGCCCTTGCCTTGCAGCACCGACAGCGGCGGGGTGAGCTTGTGCAGCTCGGGCATGCCGTTGGCCTGCGGGCCCTGCCAGCGCACCACGCAGACCACGTCACGCTCCAGCTCGCCGGCCGTGAAGGCCTTCTGCAGCGCGGCCTGCGAATCGAACACCCGCGCGGGCGCTTCGATCACATGGCGGTCGTCGGGGACGGAGGACACCTTGATCACGCTGCGGCCCAGGTTGCCGCTCAGCAGCTTCAGGCCGCCGGTGGCGCTGAACGGCTCGGCCACCGTGCGCGCGACCGCGTCGTTCTTCGACGGCGCGGCGGGCGTCCAGCTCAGGCGCTGCTCGCCGCCTTCAACCAGCGTCGGGATGTTGGCGAATTCGCTGATGCCGCCCGCGCGAACCGTGAGCACGTCGCCGTGCATCAGGCCCGCATCGACCAGCTCGCCGATCACGAAGCCGGGGCCGCCCGCGGCCTGGAACTCGTTCACGTCGGCGCTGCCGTTGGGGTACACGCGGGTGAGCAGCGGAATGATGTCCGAGAGCTTCGAGAAATCGTCCCAGTCGATCACGATACCCGCCGCACGGGCCACCGCGACCCAGTGGATCAGGTGGTTGGTGGAGCCGCCGGTGGCCAGCAGCGCGGCCATGGCGTTGACGATGCAGCGCTCGTCGACCATCTCGCCGATCGGCGGGCAGTTGAAGGCGACCTCGCTCGCCTTGCCGAGCACCGTGCGCACCGCCTCGCGCGTGAGCGTCTCGCGCATCGCATCGCCGGGCTGGATGAAGGCCGTGCCGGGCACGTGCAGGCCCATGGCTTCGAGCAGCATCTGGTTGCTGTTGGCGGTGCCGTAGAAGGTGCAGGTGCCCACCGTGTGATAGGCCGCCATTTCCGCATCGAGCAGCCCTTGCCGGCCCACGAGGCCCTGCGCCGCTTGCTCCCGCACCTTCGACTTGGCGTTGTTCGAGAGGCCCGAAGGCATCGGCCCCGCGGGCACGAAAACGGTCGGCAGGTGGCCGAAGTGCAATGCGCCGATCAAAAGGCCCGGCACGATCTTGTCGCACACGCCGAGCATCAGCGCGCCATCGAACATGTCGTGCGTGAGCGCGATGGCGGTGCTCATGGCGATGACGTCGCGGCTGAAGAGGCTCAGCTCCATGCCGGGCGTGCCCTGCGTGACGCCGTCGCACATCGCGGGCACGCCGCCGGCTACTTGCGCGGTGGCGCCCAGGCGCCTTGCCTCCTGCTTGATGATGTCCGGGTAGCCCTGGTACGGCGCGTGGGCCGAGAGCATGTCGTTGTAGGCGGTGACGATGCCCAGGTTGGGCGCGCGCTCGGTCACCACCCTGAACTTGTCGTTGGCCGGGATGCCGGCCACGGCATGCGCCACGTTGGCGCAGCCCATGCGGTCGGAGCCGCGGTCGCGGTCGCGGATGTCGGCCAGCCTCGCGAGGTAGGCGCTGCGCGTGCCACGGCTGCGCTCGCGGATGCGATCGGTGACGTCGCGGACGGTGGGGTGTGTGCTGCTCATGGGGGTAGTTGGCTCTTGCTGCGTGTCGCCGAAGCGACTGGGGGCCTGGAGGCCCATCGTACCAAGCCAGCCACAAACGGCCGATGAAATCCGGGCGCCAAACGATACGAATTTACTCAGGCATGGCCCATGGCGCCCTCACGCGCTGAACCCATGAAAAAGCCCGGCGTCACCGGGCTTTTTTGCGGGGATTTGCGGGCGGACGGAGGTGTCAGTCCACCAGCCGGGCTTCGACGCGGCGCGCCTCGGCGTTGTTGCCCGAGCCCGCCGTCACCTCGGGCTTGTGCAGGTCGATCTTGCCGGCCGGCACGCCCAGGCCCACGAGCACGTCGCGCACCATCTCGGCGCGCTTCTTGGCGAGCGATTCGTTGATGGCGGCATCGCCCGTGGTGTCGTGGAAGCCCGAGACCACCACCTTCCGGCCGCTCTCCACGCCCTTGATGACCGCGGCCAGCGCCTCGGCGGCGCCCGGTGCGAGGTCGGCGCTGCCGGTCGCGAAGTAGAAGTTCACCACGCCGTTGACCACGCGGATGCTCGCGCCGTCGGGGATCGTGACCGTGACCGTCTCGGTCACTTCGGCCAGCTTGGGCGCCTCGCCGGGCGGAGGCGAAGAAACGACCACCGCCGGCGGCTTGGCCGGTGCGGCGACCGCGGCGCTCGTGGCACTGTGGCCCTTGTGCCAGATCACGATGCCCACCACGAAGAAGATCACCAGCGCGATCAGCGCCATGAGAAAGCCGAGGATGAAATTCTGCTGGCCGTCGTCGTCGCTCATGGGTGCGCGTGCTCCGTAATTGAGGGGTCGGTAAATAATGGTGCGGTGAACCATGACAAGGAAATTGTAGGCGGCGCTCCTGACAGGCCCGTGTCGGACCCCGCGCCGAATCCGGACCCCGGACCGCCGGGCCTCGACCCCATGCCCAAGCCTCTGCGCGACCCACAACCCATGCTCGAGCGGGCGATTGCCGACTGGGGCGGACACGATGATCTGTGGCTCTTCGGCTACGGCTCGCTGATCTGGCGGCCGGAGTTCGGCTTCATCGAGCGCCGTCCGGCCTGGGTGCACGGCTGGCACCGGGCGCTGAAGATGTGGAGCCGCGTGAATCGCGGCAGCGTGCAGACGCCGGGCCTCGTGTTCGGCCTCCTCTCGGGCGGCAGCTGCCGCGGCATGGTGTTCCGGGTGCCGAAGGCCGAGGGGCTGGAGACGCTGCGCCGCCTCTGGCTGCGCGAAATGCCCACCGGCGTGTACGACCCCAAGTGGCTGCGCTGCGGCACGGCCGAAGGCCCGGTCAACGCGCTGGCCTTCACGCTCTCGCGGCGCAGCCCCAACTTCACGGGCGACTTGAGCGACGAGCGCTACCGCCACATCTTCGCCAACGCGGTCGGCCGCTACGGGAGCTCGCTCGACTATGCGCAGCAGACCCTGCTGGAGCTGCGGCGGCATTCGATCCACGATGCGGCGCTGGCCCGGCTGGTGGCGCTGGCCGAGGCCGAACAGGCATCCGCGGCAGCGGCCGATTGCGATGCCCCCCCGGCTCCGGTATATGTTCCGGGGTCTTCCGACAATTCTTCCCAACCTTCATCCGGGGCTTCATCCGGACCGTCCAAGGAAAAACCATGAACCATCGTCGTCTCTTCGCCACCGGCACCGCCCTCCTGGCTACGGCCGTGCTCGCCGCCTGCGGCAGCATGGGCGGCAAGCCCAGCACGTCCGTCGAACTGGTGCCGACCGCCGCGATCACGCCCAACCCGACCCGCGGCACGGTCAAGCTCACTGCCCTGGACCACGGCGTGCGCGTCTCGGGCGAAGTGCGCGGCCTCGTGCCGGGCAGCGAGCACGGCTTCCACATCCATGAAAAGGGCGATTGCGGCGACAACGGCAATGCCTCGGGCGGCCACTTCAACCCGACCGGCGGCACGCACGGCAAGTTCGCCGCGCCGGGCAGCCACGCGGGCGAACTGCCGAGCTTGGTGGCCGACGCCGGCGGCGTGGCGCGCTTCAGCGTGGACGACCACTCGATCTCGCTGACCGACGGCGCCGTCAACAACGTGGTGGGCCGCGCGCTGGTGGTGCATCGCGACCGCGACGACTTCACGACGCAGCCGGCCGGCAACTCGGGCCCGCGCATCGCCTGCGCAGTGATTCCGAAGGGCTGATCCGGCCGCTAGCGGCCCGCGCGCTCCAGCCACAGCGCCTCGGCGCGCGCGAGGGCTTCGGGCGTGTCGATGTCGGTCACGATGCCGGCGTCGTCCACCGCGAGATCCGCGACCGAATCGATGGCGCGCATCGACCGCAGGACGGGCGCCGCGCCCAGGTTCCCTTCCAGTGCCGCGAGCTGCGCGCGACACCCGGCGGCAAACGCGACCGGGTGGCCGCGCTCTCCCATGAACTGCGGCTGCACGGCATTGACCCGCCCGTTGAGCGCAGCGGCCACCGCCTGAAGCGTCTCGGGCCGCACCAGCGGCAGGTCGCCCGGCAGGATCAGCCAGCCGATGGCGTTGGGCGTGGCACGCACCGCGGCGGCGATCGAGTCGCCCATGCCCGGATGACCAACATCCTCCAGGCGCCACGGCAGGCCGCTTGCGCGCACGGCATCGAGCGTGCGTTCCAGGACCGGTTTGCCCGCAAGCAGTGCCTTGAGCTTGGAGCCGGTGCCGCCGGCGGCGATGAAGCGCTCTCCGCGGCCCGAGGCCAGCACGATCACCGTGGGGGAATTCGCCTTTGTCGCCTTTGTGGTCATGGTCCGAGTATGTGCGCAACAATCCCGGCATGACCTCCCCTCTCTCCAACGAAGCGCTCGCCGCGCTGCGCAAGAGCTACGAACGCGCCGAGCTCGGCGAAGCCCACAGCGCGGACGACCCGCTGAAGCAATTCGAACGCTGGCTCACCGAGGCCATCGACGCGCAGGTGCCCGAGCCCAATGCGATGACGCTGTGCACCGTGGGCAGCGACCTCAGGCCATCGAGCCGTATCGTGCTGATCAAGGGCTACGACGCGCGCGGCCTCGTCTGGTACACCAACTACGAAAGCCGCAAGGGCCGCGAGCTCTCGGGCAATCCGTATGCGTCGCTGCAGTTCCACTGGGTCGAGCTCGAGCGCGTGGTGCGCATCGAGGGCCGCGTCGAGAAGGCCGGCGCCGACGAGAGCGACGCCTACTTCGCGAGCCGCCCGCTCGACTCGCGCATCGGCGCCTGGGCCAGCCCGCAGAGCGAAGTGATCAGCGGCCGCGACGTGCTGGTGAAGAACGCGGCCGTGGCCGCTGCCAAGCACCTGCTCTCGCCGCCGCGTCCGCCGCACTGGGGCGGCTACCGGCTGGTGCCGGACCGCTGGGAGTTCTGGCAGGGCCGCAAGAGCCGGTTGCACGACCGGCTGCGCTACCGGCTCGAAGGCGCGGACTGGGTGCGCGAGCGGCTCGCCCCCTGAATCCGGTCAAGCGTCGCAGCCGACCACTTTGAATTCGACGCGACGGTCCAGCGCGTCGCTCGCATCGTCGGCTCCGGTGCCGACGATGTTCTCGCGAAAGCCCATGCCCGATTCGCGCAGCTTCTTCGCGAGCGGCGGCGCCTCGGTCGCCAGCCGCGACTTGACGCTCACCGCGCGCTGCAGCGACAGCCGCTCGTTCACCGACTCCGAGCCCGTGCGGCTCGTGTGCCCCGTCACCACCACGCATGAATCGATCTGTGCAGCCTGCCGCGCGATCTGCCGCAGCCACATCGGGTAGGCGGCGCTGATCTTCGGATCGGCAAGGAAATCGGTCGAGCCCGGCTTGAAGAGGAACTTGACGCTCAGGTTGTTGGTTTCCAGGCCCAGTCGCGCGATGGTGCCGAAGGTCTTTTCGGCATCGGCCGTGCGCCCGAGTTGAGATTGCGTGAGGTACATGCCGCTGTAGATGCGCAGCTGCTGGCCGTCGGGCCGCTTTGCCGCCGCCTCGTAGCGAGCGAGCGCCTCGCTCATGCGGCCGGCTTCGTAGGCCGCGGTGGCTTCCTGCAGCACGGTCGAGGTCGGCAGGCGCTCCAGGTACAGCGCATCGGCGGCCTGCCCCGGCTGGGTCTCGGCGGTGCGGATGTAGCCCTCCACGCCGCGGTCCTTGCCGTTCACCGGGCTGTCGCGAAAGAACGCGGTGGGGCGCGTGTCGAGCGTCGCATCGCTGATGCGCGTGACCGATTGCGCGATCACCATGCCGCTCTTGATTTCGGTGAGCGCGAGGTTCAGCCGGTAACGCCCGCCGGTGGCCTCCTTGTCGCGCATCAGCGTGCCGTTGAGCACGTACTGCGCGTTGCCCAGCTCTGCGGAGTTGAACGGCGTCACGGTGAACTGCTTGAACTGCGCCTGCATGCGCTGCACGATGCGCTGCTCGGCCACGCGCGTCACCTCGGTCTGCTGGCCGCTCGCGCCTTCGAGCAACGGGTCGATCACGATGCGGCGCTGCGAGAGCGACGACTCGACCTTCGCGAGAAACGCCGGCAGCTTCTGCGTCTGCACCATCAGGTCGTCCACCGCCTGGTTGACGGCCTGGTCGAAGGGCATGGCGTTGCCCGGCGCGGGGCGGGTGGCGCAGGCGGCGGCGAGCGCGGCGGCGCACAGGGTCAGCACGCGCAACGCGGTGCGGACCCGTCGAGTGGTGGTGTTCATCATCAGCACTGGCTCCTCAATGTCTTCATGTCCTCGTCCGACAGCGGCTCGCCGACCGCGGCGCGCATGTTGATGTCGGTGCAGCGCTTCGATGGCGCAGGCTTTTTTGCAACGGGCTCTTTCTGCGCCTCGTACGGCGAGGCGGGCGCCGCCGATGCCGTTGCCTGCGGCCTGGGCTTCGCAACCGGTCGGGCCGCGGGCGCGGGCTTCGGCTCGGCCTCCGCTGGCTTTTCGGGCTTCTCGGGTGCATCGCGCGGCACGTTGACCGAGAGGCACGGCGTCCTGCACGGCTTGCCATCGGCCGCCGCCCGCGCGGGTGGGCCGAAGAGCGCGATCACCGTCGCGACCACCGCCATAGCAACAAGGGGCGAAGAGCACGCCGGGTAAATCATCAGCCGGCAAATGTAGGGCGATGGGCGCGGCGCGCCATTCCACCAAACGGCCACCCCTGCCAAACGGCATAGGGGCCGGCGAGCAGCCGATAAAGCGAAAGGCCGCGAGCAGGATGCGCGCGGAAAACCGAAGGACTCAGGCGCTCAGGGGAGCCATTGCACCCAGACCATCACGAGCGTGAGGGTGCCGAGCGCGAGCACCGTGGACACCGCCACGCTGGCCGTCACGAGGTCTTCGGCCGTGCGGTAGCGCTGCGAGAACAGGAACACGTTGGCGCCGATGGGCAGCGCCGCCGCCACCACCATCACGGTGAGCGGGATGCCGCGCACGCCGAGCAGCCAGCCGATGCCGGCCACCAGCAGCGGATGCAGCAGGTTCTTCACCAGCGCCTGCACCAGCGCGCCGCGCCAGTGGCGCCCGATGGGCGTGAGCGCGAGCGTGATGCCCACCATGACGAGCGCCACCGGGCCGAAGGCCTGGCCGAGCAACTGGATGGGCTTGTCGATCACCTCGGGCATCACGAGGCCGGTCTGCGCGAACAAGAGGCCCGCGATGATCGGCAGCGGCACCGGATGGATGATGGCGTTGCGCAGCGCACGCAGCACGGTGCGCGCCATCGAGCGCTTCTCTTCGCCGCTGACCACCGCATGTTCACGTGCGACGGCCAGCTCCAGCACGAGGGTCGCGCTGGTCATGAGCACCAGCGAGTGCAGCGAGATGAGCGTCAGCAGTACGACCATGCCCGCCTCGCCGTAGGCCAGGCCCACGAGCGCGATGCCGATCATCACGGTGTTGCTGTAGGTGTTGGCCAGCGCGATCACCGCGGCCGTGCGGTTGAAACCGCGCAACGCGAGCGTGCCCGCGAAGAGCAGGCCCGAGGCGATGAAATACGCCGCAACCGGCTTCAGGCTGAGCTCCTGCACATGCACCGTGCTCATGGCGCGGAACAGCAGCGCGGGCGCGAGCAGCAGGAAGATGAGGTTCGACAGGTCCTTCACCGCATTGCCGCCGATCCACCGGCGCTTGCCGGCGAGATACCCCGCGGCGATGAGGATGACGACGGGGAGCAGCGAGGAGATGACGAAAGAGTTCACGCGGCGAGGATAGCCGCCTTGCTCCTTCCCCCTCTGGGGGAACGCTGGGATGGGGGCAAGCGGCGCCTGCAAAAGCCATGGCCTCGTCACTGGCCGCTTGCCCCCACCCCTGCACTCCCCCAACGGGGGAGCGAGCCACTCAGCATCAGAACGTCACGCGCAACCCGACCTTCATCGACCGCCCCGGCAACGGCGCGTTCGGATACACCGTCGTCGTGAGGATCGACGTCGGGCTGTAGGCCAGCTTGTTGGTGATGTTTTCGATGCGCGCATACCAGGTGAGGTTGGCGCGCTGCACCTTCATGCGGTACGAGATGGCCGCATTCCACAGCGTGTAGGCATCGGTTTCGCGCGCCCCCACGCTCGGCACGTGGCGCTGCGCCGCGTTGTAGTCGAAGCCCAGGCGCGCGCTCCACGGGCCGTTGCCGTACACCAGCGTCGCACCCGTGCGGAACGGCGCGATGCGCGGCAGCGGCTCGCCGGTGTCCAGGTTCTTCGCGCGCACCACGTCGCCGCGCCATTCGAGGTCGAGCGTGGAGGCGTCGGCCATGCGTCCGAAGCCGTCGGTGCCCAGCAGGCGCAGGTTGCCGCTCGCCTCGATGCCGGTGAAGCGCGCGCGCACGCCGCTGTAGAGGTACTCGGCCAGCGTGTCGGTGGCCGCGGGGTCGGTCACGACCTGGCCTTCTTCGTCGAGCGTGCGGCCCGAGGCGGTGAGGCCGATGTAGTTGCTGAAGCGCGTGACGTAGGCATTCACGCGGGCCGTGTTGGGGCCCGACTTCCATTGCGCGCCGAGATCCAGGCCCGTCGACTTTTCCTTCTGCAGGTTCGGGTCGCCCACTTCCCACGCGGCCGTGGCCACGTGCGGGCCGTTGGCGAGCAGTTCGTAGTCCTTGGGGGCGCGCTCGGTGTAGGCGAGGTTCGATGTCAGCTGCCACTGCGGCGTGAGGTTGACCAGCGCGCCGAACGCCGCGCTGTGCGGGTTGAAGGTGCGCTCGCCGATGGCGAAGCGCGTGACCGTCGGATCGTCCGGATAGCCCAGCGAGCGGATGCGGACCTTCTCGGTGCGCGCGCCGAAGCTCAGCTTGCCCCACGAGGCGCCGTACTCTTCATAGAGGAAGAGCGCGTTCGAGCGCGTGCGGCTGTGCGGCGCAAAGGCTTCCTCGCCATCGGCGGCGAAGCGGTTGGTCTCGCTGCTGAAGCCTACGAGGCCTTCGAAGTTGCCGATCTTCTGGTGGCGCGCCTCCACGCGCAGGTCGTTGCTCATGTTCGAGAACGTGGTGCCGGCCTCGGGGCCCTCGAACTCGGTGTGGCGGTAGTTGGTGTGGCTCACCTTGGCGTGGATGCTGCTGATGATGCCGCCCGGGCGCCACTCGCCTTCGAGTGCGTAGCGGTCGGACTTCATGCGGATGGTCACGTCGTCCTCGGCCACGGTGCCGTAGTTGCTGCGATAGGTGCTGGCCGAGGCCCCGATCCAGCCCTTGTCGAAGAAGAGCGTGCCGCCGACCGCGCCGCCGTTCGCCTCGTTGGCCGAGTTGCAGATCTTGCGGGCGCGCCACGGCGAGCCGGGCTTGCTGCAATCCAGGTCGATGGGCACCGAGACGTCTTTCGAGTCGCGGTTGAAGGCATCGACGTGCAGTGCGAAGCGGTCGTTGCCGCCTTCGAGCACCACGCCGCCGTTCTTTTCCTTGTTGCCGGTGGAAAAGCCCAGGTCGGCACGGCCGCCGAAGCCGTTGATGGGCTCGGTCGGGATGCGGTTGTCGATCACGTTGACCACGCCGCCCACGGCGCTGCCGCCGTACTGCAGCGCCGAGGGGCCGCGCAGCACCTCGATGCGGTCGGTGACCAGCGCGTCGACAGGCACCGCGTGGTCGTAGCTCAGCGCCGAGGCGTCGGGCGCGCCGCCGCCGTTCTGCAGGATGCGGATGCGGTCGCCGTCCTGCCCGCGGATGATCGGGCGGCTCGCGTTGGGCCCGAAGTAGCTGCTGCTCACGCCGGGCAGGTTGTTGAGCGTCTCGCCGAGGGTCGAGTCGGAACGCAGCAGGAGTTTTTCGCCAGAGAGCGTGACGGTCGGCGCGATCAGGTCGTTGGTGCCGAGCGGATTGCCGGTGACGGTGATGGCGGCCAGGCCCGGGGCATCGGCGGTCTGGGCCTGAGTCTGGGTCTGGGCGGCTTCCTGGGCGTGGGACGCAGCGGCGAAGGCGAGCGAAAAAACGGCGACGCCGATGGCGTGGCGACGGAAATTGGGAATCATGGTGAACACTCGTTGAATCAATGGACGGCACGCCGTCACCCGCACAAGGCAGGCGCAGCGACCGGAACACGGGGGGATTCAGCGAGTGGAAGGCGGGCCGCGCGCGTCGAACAGCGCAACCCAGCGGGCGATGGCTTCGCCCTGCAGATAAGCAAACGTGGCCGAGGGCAGCAGCACCGGCAGCACCACCAGCGGCACGCCGGGAACGCTCGATCCGTGCGAGAGCTGGTCGTAGAGCCGGCACTCGGCATCGGTGTGGTCGCCGAAGAGGCTGACCACGCCGTGGCCCGGGTGGACGTGGGCGCCCTTCTCGGCCTGTGCCGCCTGGACCGTGGCCGCCGCGGCCGGCAGGCCGGGCACGTGCAGCGAACGGTGCATCACGCCCAGCGTGCCCGCGAACCACAACGCGATCGCCAGCACGACGAGGATCGCGCGGGTCGAGAAGTGCGGGGATTGGCGGGAGGACAGCAGCACGGAAACGGAGGGATCAGGCTTGGATCAGGACTTGACGCGGGAGGCGAAGGTCTTCTGGAACTTCTCGACCTTGGGACCGACGACGAACGCGCAGTAGCCCTGGTTCGGGTTGTTCAGGAAATAGTCCTGGTGGTAGGCCTCGGCGGTCGAATAGTTGGCGAGGGGCGCCACCTCGGTCACGACGGGCGCGCTGTAGGTCTTGCTGGCCTCGATCTCGCGGATGACGTCTTGCGCTACCTGCTTTTGCGCGTCGCTCGTGTAGTAGATGCCGCTGCGGTATTGCGTGCCGACGTCGTTGCCCTGGCGGTTGAGCGTTGTCGGGTCGTGCACGACGAAGAAGATCTCCAGGATCTCGCGAAGGCTGATCTGGGCGGGGTCGAATTCGAGCTTCACGACCTCGGCGTGGCCGGTGCGACCGGTGCAGACCTGCTCGTAGGTCGGGTTGACGACCTGGCCGTTGCAATAACCCGACTCCACGTCGAGCACGCCCTGCACCCGGTCGAAAACCGCTTCGGTGCACCAGAAGCAGCCTCCGCCAATCACGATGGTTTCGGTGGGCGACGGCGGGGAAGACATGGGTACTGCTCCGGCAGGTTGGAAATCGGCGAACCCGATATTGTCGCGGCTTGACGTGGCGGATGCCGGTCACTACATTACTAACCCGCGAGTCATTAGCCCACATGCCCACTCCCCGTTCCCTCGTCGACAAGTTCTGCCCGGTGCGCTCCAAGCGAGAGCGCCGCAAGGAAGCACGCCCCGGCGAACTGCTGGCCGCCGCGCTCGACCTGTTCGTCGAAAAAGGCTTCGCGGCCACCCGTTCCGAGGAAGTGGCAGCGCGCGCCGGCGTCTCCAAGGGCACGCTCTTTCTGTATTTTCCGAGCAAGGAAGAGCTCTTCAAGGCCGTGATCATGGAAAGCCTGGGCGGCCGTTTCACCGAGTGGAACGCCGAATTCGAGGCCTTCGAGGGCACCACCGCCGAGATGCTGCGCTACTGCATGAACGTGTGGTGGGAGCGCGTGGGCATGACCAAGGCCTCGGGCCTGACCAAGCTCATGATGAGCGAAGGCGGCAATTTTCCTGAACTGGCGGAGTTCTACCGCCAGCAGGTGGTGCGCCCCGGCCACGACCTCTTGCGGCGCATCCTGCAGCGCGGCATCGACCGCGGCGAATTCGCGCCGGTCGACATCGACCATGCGATCTATTCGGTGATCGCGCCCATGGTCTTCCTGATGCTGTGGAAGCACTCGGCCATGGTCTGCGTCGACGGCGAAAGCGCCCTGGACCCCGAGAAATTCCTCGCCACCCAGGCCGAAACCGTGCTCTATGGGCTCAGCGTGCGACCCGAAGGCAAGGCATGAAGAAGACTCTCGTATGGCCGAGCGGGCCGCTGGCGTCATCCGGGCCACCTAAAATTGAAGGTTTGTCCTGAGCCCACAAGGAAAGCCACGCCATGAACCCCACCCCCACCCTCGAGCGCTTGCGCTTCAACATGATCGAACAGCAGATCCGCCCCTGGGATGTGCTGGACATGGACATCCTCGACCTGCTGTCCACCATCCACCGTGAAGACTACGTGCCGGAAGCCCACCGCACGCTCTCCTTCTTCGACATGGAGCTGCCGCTGCTCGACGGCTCCGTGCCCGGCGAATTCATGCTCTCTCCCAAGGTCGAGGCCCGCACGCTGCACGACCTGAAGGTGCAAAAGCACGAGTCCGTGCTCGAAATCGGCACCGGTTCGGGCTTCATGGCCGCCCTGCTCGGTGCCCGCGCCGCCCAGGTGCTGTCGCTCGAAATCAACCCCGTGCTGGCCGCACGCGCCGCCGAGACGCTGCGCCAGAACGGCGTTGCCAACGTCGAAGTGCGCCATGCCGACGGCGCCGTGCCCCTGGCGAGCGGCCCGAGCTTCGACGTGATCGTGCTGAGCGGCTCGGTCGCCCGCATTCCGCAGAACCTGCTGGGATCGCTGAAGGTCGGCGGGCGCCTCGCGGCCATCGTGGGCGAGGAGCCGATGATGCGCGCCCACTTCGTCACCCGCACCAGCGAAAGCAAGTGGGACACGGTCCAGCCCTGGGACACCGTGGCGCCGCGCCTCCTGAACTTCCCCGAGCCCTCGCGCTTCTCGTTCTGAGCGGGGCCGCACGAATGATCGACCAAGTCCGCCCCGCCGACCTCGCCGCCTGGTTTGCGCAGGACGCCGACGCCGCCCCCGTGCTGCTCGACGTGCGCGAACCCTGGGAGCTGCAGACGGCGAGCGTCTCGCCCGCGGGCTTCACGCTGGTGGCGATTCCGATGAATGAGATCCCCGGCCGCCTCGCCGAGTTGGGCGAAGGCCAGCGCATTGCATGCCTCTGCCACCACGGCGCGCGCAGCCAGCGCGTGGCCGCGTTTTTGAACCAGAACGGCTTTGACCAGCTCGCCAACGTGGCGGGCGGCATCGACGCCTGGTCGTCGCACGACCCCTCGGTCCCGCGGTATTGAATGACACCCCCAGGCTTCGCGCACTTCGTGTCGCTTCTCCTCTCCCCTCGCAGGGGGCAACACCGACTGCCCGGCAAAGCCGGTTCCGTGGTGTTCCTGGGAGAAGCCCCGCTGCGCTTGGCGCTATGGGGTGGCGCCGCCGCCGATGCGTAGGCGTGCGCGAAAAAAGACTTTCTCATTCCTCAAGGACGTTCAATGCCTCCACGGCCCCGGCTTCTGCCACTTTCCGCAGCACTCGCCAGCGTTATCGCGACCCTGCTTGCACTGCCGGCCCAGGGCCAGACACTGAACGAACTCTATGACTCCGCCCGCGGCTACGACGCCACATACCAGGGCGCGCGGGCGCAGTACGACGCGAACGTCGCGCGCGCCGCACAGGCCAAGGCCGGCATCCTGCCCGCCGTCGGGCTCACGGCCGGCGTGAACCGCAGCAACCTGGACATCGACACCCTCACGGGCACCAGCCGCGGCGCCAGCGCTTCGCGCGACTTCAACACGCAGAACGTCGGCATCAACGCCACGCAACCGCTCTACCGCCCCGCCAACTGGGCCACCTACGAGCAGGGCAAGCGGCAGACCGAGATCGCGCTGGCGGTGCTCACCACCGCCGAGCAGGACCTGATCGTGCGCGTGAGCCAGGCGTATTTCGACGTGCTCGCAAGCCAGGACAGCCTGGCGCTGGTGCGCGCGCAGAAGGTCGCCGTGGCCGAGCAGCTCGCCTCGGCCAAGCGCAACTTCGAGGTCGGCACCTCGACCATCACCGACTCGCGCGAGGCCCAGGCCCGCTACGACCTGGTGATCGCGCAAGAGATCGCCGCCGAGAACGATCTGCAGGTCAAGAAGATCGTGCTCGACCAGCTCGTCGGCCGCCCCGGCAGCGTGCCGGTGCCGCTGGCCGTGCCGGTCGTGCTGCCCACCGCCCAGCCCGCGGACATCAACGCGTGGGTCGCGCAGGCCGACGAAGTGCATCCCGCGATCCAGCAGGCGCGCCTGGGCCTGGACGTCGCCGGGCTCGAAGTGCAGAAGGCGCAGGCCGGCCACAAGCCCACGCTGGACGCCAACCTGGGCTACAACGTCACGCGCAATCCCACTGGCACCAGCACCAGCACCGTGGGCACGCGCGTCAACGCCGCCACGGTCGGCGTCACCTTCAACCTGCCGCTCTTCGCGGGATTTGCGACCGAGAACCGCATCAAGGAAACCCTGGCGCTCGAAGACCAGTCGCGCAGCGTGCTCGACGGCACCCGGCGCAGCGTGGCCCAGGCCACGCGCGCGGCCTACCTGGGCCTCGTGTCGGGCGCGGGCCAGGTCAAGGCGCTGGAAGCGGCCGAGGCCTCGAGCCAGAGCGCGCTCGACGCCAACAAGCTCGGCTACCAGGTGGGCGTGCGCATCAACATCGACGTGCTCAACTCGCAAAGCCAGCTGTTCCAGACCAAGCGCGACCTCGCGCAGGCGCGCTACAACGTGCTGCTGGGGAACCTGAAGCTGCGCCAGGCCAACGGCACGCTGACGACGGCGGACATGAACGCGATCAATGCGACCCTGGCGAGCAATGGCAACACGCCGGCCGTGCCTTCGCCCACGCCTGCAGACCGCTCTTCCGCGCCTTTGACCACGGTGACGCCGCCCAGCATTCCGGTGGTGCCGCCAGTGCCGGTGCAACCGTTCAATCCGGCGCCGCCTGCGATGCCTTCGGCGCCCGTGCCGCCGGTGATCGTGAATCCGCCGGTACGTTGATCGGGAGCTATCGAGCCGGATTTCGCTCGACTTCGGAGTTCAACAACCGATAGCTCAATTAACCCACTTGCAGCCGGCCGCCTCAAAGCCGGCTGCTGGGTTCAATACGAAATTGAGTACTTTGTTTTTTTCGTAATTCCGGTACGTCGCCACATAGCCAGAAACCCCCGTTCCGGCTCCTTCGCGCAAAAGAACATATTCCCCGGAAATTTTTCCACGCGATATCTCCAGCCATTTGGATGAGGGCTCAAGTACGCTTTCGCCGAAATTTTTTGCCGTGTTTGACGAAATGAATATCACCGGAATCGACTCCGTTGAATTTTCATATCTAACGAATCCACCACTCCATTTACGGCCAGAGTCATGATAGGAGTGGAATTCGAACCGCACAGGTTTTCCATCACTGGATACATAGCAAGCAGTTTCACTGGAGATATCGGCGCGGGCGATTCCAAAAGGATGCAGGCACAGGAAAACTATTGCCGCCATTGGTTTGGAAAAATTCTTGATCATGGCCTTTGCCTTTCAAGAGAGATATTCATGGTGTGTTGAACGGGATAATATTTCATTGCAGCACGCGGCGGGTTTCCAGTTAAAACCGGTCGACCCTGGGCGTCCATGACAGCCTCCTTTCGGCTGTTTCTGCGCCACGTAAAGTTGACCGTCTCCGTCGCACCACGGGGCAAATCATCAAGAAGCATGTATTTGAGATAGATCACGCTTTGCAATCTGGCATCCAGGCCATTCAGATTCTCGATTGCCACATAGCCATTTACGTCTTTGCTGACTGTGATGGCATCGGCCTGTGAAACCCCCGAATCCATATGACTTAGCATGTTTGCTCTTCTTGCCAAATAAAAACACGCGCTGTCCACGCAGTTCTCAGCATTTCTTCCGCCTCTGTTGTCCCGGGCAATCAGGACATCCGGATCCCATCCAAGCTGGGGAAAAGTGGCTGCAGGAAACGTTCTTTTGAAGCCTCTAAATTCGCCATATGCCGTGTAATTTTCGAGATGTGTCAGCTGAATGAGCCCACGCCCGTAATAAGGGCTGTAAACAGCATTCTCGCCGCCACCCTCTTTCACCATGCTCAGATTTGCAGTTTCGGGAATGACGTGAGAGAAAAGATGAAGCAATCGCTGCTTGGATGTGCTGATTCCATATTTTCTTGTTGCCCTGTTGAATGGCAGCATCCATTCATTTGCTCGTGCAATGGCCGTTTGCCATGCAAACGTCGACGAACTGAAAGAAATTCCGCTCAGATGCAGCTGTCTTCGCGGAAAGCACTGCGCCAGTTCCTGAGCGCTCAGCCAACCGCATCGCCTCATGTGCCCGACGAACTCCCTCGGATGAAAACGCCATTCGGCATCTCGTAGCTCTGCAGGAAGTTCTAGAAAGCTGAGCGCTTTTGCATGTTTTACGAAACGAGCCCACTTCTGCGCGCCAGCCGGGTCATCGTCCGTAGGCTTGAAGTCTTCGGTTTCCAGCCAGCCATACCGCGCCTCGACGCTTCGCTGGTCCCATTCACTGGGAAAGTTGCAGATGGCACGCCGCAATTTTTTCCTTACGTCGGGCTCGCCCAATCGGCGTGCCAACTGGGCAGGCTGCATGCGTTGCGCGTTCGCGTGATCGGGGTCACGGATCAGCGCTTTCATGTGCGGAGAGTCGCACCGCTGATCGGTCGGTGCCGCGTCGTCGCCGAAGCAATTCCAGCCCATCACTGCCAGGAAATCAGCGTCGCTGAACTTGAAGGTGCCTTGTGCATTGAGGTCGGCCCATACCTCTCCCGAGGACGTGACGATCTTTCGCCAGTGCGCCGCATTGGCTGGGAGCGGATCGGCTCCCAGATTGCGCCCGAAGCGCAGCAGTTCATACCAGCCGCTGGGGCTGCTTGCGCCTTGGTCGGCGGCGCTCAATGCGTCGTGGCGATCTTTAGCGGCAGCACACAGTTCGTATTCGAAGCTTCGACTGGCTGCTGACGGCGTACTGGGGCGGCGAATGTAGTCGTCCCGACCATCGCTCCTGCGCGAGCCGACGGGCTCGCCATGCGCGTCGTAGGTCGCCAAAGTCGCGCCTCCGTTCGCATAATCGATCTGCACCCACAAAGGGGTGCGCAGCGTATTGGGCGGGAAATGGTCGGAAGCGGCGCTTGCCCCGCCGCCCACATTGCCGGTTGGGCGCAAATGATGGGTCGGCTGGCTCGTACTGGTCGGCGTGCCGGCGGGCAGAAAGACGTAGATGCTGCCAAAGACGCTGTCAGTACGGCCATCGGCGACAGGTGGCGGCAGGGCCAGCGGGTCGACCCAGTCGGGCCCGCGCCTTGTCAACGACGCGAGGTTCGCCTTGTTGCAGCAAATCTCGAAATGGATCTGACCGCCATGGCCGTAGATCCCCCCCGGTGCCCCTAGTTCTTCCTTGCGGTAGACAGCATTGCCGACGGACCATGGGGCGCCTGTCCTGGGACAAGCGGCAATGCTGCCCAGATGCATGTGCACGCTGTAGTAGACGATTTCGACAGGAAGCGCCCCCTCGGCACCGATCTCTGTCCTGTGTTCGATGACGAGGAAGCCATCGCTGGTCCATGCGGCGGTGGGCGTATCGGCGCGGAACGGGTTGTAGTTGAGCGGGTGATCGAGTTCAGCGTTTTGCGCAGTGGGGGCGTGAACAAAAACGACCTTGCCATCGGCAATGGCGCGCACCGGCAAATATGCTCCGCCGGCGACGGGAGCCTGGATGTGGAGCCCGTTGTGCCATGCCAATTTCAGGCTCAGGGGGAACGAGCCTTCAGGTGCGTTGGTGCTCGCGAGGCGAGAGGCGGGTTGTGCCATGGCCGTGTCGAGCCATGAATCCTCGGATTGGCCGGCACGATCGGGCAGGAAAGGCGGGCTGATGATCATGCGCGCGTCTCGCAGAGAGATTCGCGGGAATCAAAGCGGGCATCGCTCGCCGCACGAAGAGGACGGGGAAAGAGGAAAGCAGGGGATCGGATCGAGAGCAAGCAGGGCATCGACGGCTTCCATGGTAAGGAATGGGTCGAGGCAGTTTGCGAGGCCTGCGCTGATCACACTGCGAACAATCGTCACCCGGATTCCGGGTCGGCGGGCCTGGTTTCAAGTACCAGGCCGATCCGTGAAAAATTCGATACCGCCGGGCTCAGTCGAGCGTAGGCTCCGCCCGCGCATCACCCACCGGCACGCCTTCCGCCAGCACAGGCTCCACGGGCTCGGCAGGCTCCGTCGCCTGCGCAATGGCCAGCACGGCCGCCGCCGTGCGTTCCGCAGCCCCGCGGTTCGACGACGAAAACGCCAGGGCGGCCTGCGCCATCGCGGCGCGCCGCTCGGGGTTCTCTACCAGCTTGAGCGCTGCCGTCACCGCCTGCTCCATGCCTTCGACGCGCAGCGACGCGCCTGCGGCCAGCGAAAGCTGCGCGGCCTCGGCGAAGTTGAAGGTCGACGGCCCCATGACCACCGGGCAGCCGCATGCGGCCGGCTCGATGAGGTTCTGTCCGCCCAGCGGCTCGAAGCTGCCGCCCAGGAGCGCCACGTCGGCGAGGCCGTAGTAAAGCGCCATCTCGCCGAGCGAATCGCCCAGCCAGATCTCCGCATCGGTCGGCTGGCCGGCCGCGCTGCGGCGCGCGACCGCGAAGCCCTGCGATTCGATCAGCGCCGCCACCTCGTCGAAGCGTTGCGGATGGCGCGGCACGATCATCCATTGCACGTCGTGCACGCGCTTGGCGATCGAGCGGATCGCGCCCTGCTCGGGTGGCACGGGCGACGTGGCGCCGAAGCGCTTGAGCACTTCGAGCAGCAGCCGCTCCTCGCCGTCGCGCGAGCTTGCGAGCACGACCATGGGCTTGGGCAGGCGTTCGCGCAGCGAGGTCGCGGCGGTGAGCTGCCGCGCGTCGGGCGTTGCATCGAACTTGAGGTTGCCATAGACGCCGGCCACCTTGGCGCCGAGCGACACCAGCCGGTGCGCGTCGGCCTCGGTCTGCGCCCACACGGCCGTGAGGGCCGAGTACGCGGGCCGCGCGAGCAAGCCCAGGCGCTCGGCCGCGCCCAGCGATTTCTCGTTGAGCCGCGCATTGGCCAGCACCAGCGGAATGCGGCGCTCGGCACAGGCGGCGGCCATCACCGGCCAGACCTCGGTTTCCATCAACACGCCGATGCGCGGCTTGAAGCGGTCCAGGAAGCGATCGACGGCACCGGGCGTGTCCCACGGCTGCCAGACCTGCGTGTCGCCGGGCTCGAGCAGCTTGGCGCCCTCCTCGCGGCCGGTGGCGGTGCCGTGCGTGAGAAGGATCGGAATGCCCGGGTACTGCCGGCGCAGCTCGGCGATGAGGATGGCGGCCGCACGCGTTTCGCCGAGCGACACGGCATGCACCCAGCACTGGGCTTCGCCGGTGATGGATGCGTCGTAGTGGCCGAAGCGTTCTTCGACGGCCACGGCATAGCCCGGCTCGGCCTCCGCGCGGCGCCGCAGCTTGCGGCGCACCAGCGGTTGCACGACGGTGGTGAAGGCGCCGTACAGGCGCAGCAGCAGGGAACGCACAGGTGTCAGTGAGAGGCTTCGGCCAGCTTGGCGTCGGGCTTGACCGTGCGCAGCAGCGCGAGCATTTCAGCCTCGATGCGCTTGAGCGCCGCGTCGGTCTGGCCTTCGAAGCGCAGCACCAGCACGGGGGTGGTGTTGGAAGCGCGGATCAGCCCGAAGCCATCGGGCCAGTCAACGCGCAGGCCGTCGATGGTCGAGACCTTGGCGGGCGCCGCGAAGTTCGCGCTCTTGACGAGCGTGTCGACCACCGCGTGCGGCTCGCCTTCGGCACAGGCCACGTTGAGTTCGGGCGTCGAGAAGCTGGTGGGCAGCGCGTTGAGCACATCGCTCGCGTCCGGGCTCTTGCTCAGGATCTCCAGCAGGCGGCAGCCGGCATAGGTGCCGTCGTCGAAGCCGAACCAGCGCTCCTTGAAGAAGATGTGGCCGCTCATCTCGCCGCCCAGGGGCGAATCGATTTCCTTCATCTTCGCCTTGATGAGCGAGTGGCCGGTCTTGTAGATCAGCGGCTTGCCGCCTGCGGCTTCGATGGCGGGCGCCAGGCGCTGCGAGCACTTCACGTCGTAGACGATGGTGCCGCCCGGCACGCGCGAGAGCACGTCCTGCGCGAAGAGCTGCATCTGGCGGTCGGGGAAGATGTTCTGGCCGTCCTTGGTGACGATACCCAGGCGGTCGCCGTCGCCGTCGAAGGCCAAGCCCAGTTCGGCCTCGCCCTTGGCCAGTTCGGCCATCAGGTCCTTCAGGTTCTCCAGCTTGCTGGGGTCGGGGTGGTGGTTGGGGAAGTCGCCGTCGACTTCGCTGAAGAGCTCGACCACCTCGCAGCCGATGGCGCGGAAGATGGCAGGGGCCGTGGCGCCCGCGATGCCGTTGCCCGAATCGACCACGATCTTCATCGGGCGTGCGAGCTTGATGTCGCCCGCGATGCGCTTCACGTACGCATCGGTCACGTCGACCTTGCGCACGCTGCCCCCGGGGGCGAGCTTCGCGGTGCCGTCTTCCATGGTCTTGCGCAGGCCCTGGATCTCGTCGCCGTAGATCGCGCGGCCGGCCAGCACCATCTTGAAGCCGTTGTAGTCCTTGGGGTTGTGGCTGCCGGTGACCTGGATGCCGCTCGTGCACAGCGTGTGGGCCGCGAAATAGAGCATGGGCGTGGTGACCGCGCCCACGTCGATCACCTCGACGCCGGTGGCCACCAGGCCCTTGATCAGCGCCTCGACCAGCGCGGGGCCCGACAGGCGTCCATCGCGCCCCACGGCCACCGCCTTCTCGCCGGCGGCGCGGGCGGCGCTGCCGAACGCGCGGCCGAGCGCTTCTGCCACCTCGGCATCGAGGGTGACGGGTACGACGCCGCGGATGTCGTAGGCCTTGAAGATCGACGCGCTGAGCTGCATGAAAGGCGTTTCCCTGTTGTTTTCGGAACGGGGCATTGTAGGCAACGCCCCGCCTGCCCACATGTCCGAAAACGGCCAGTTGAAACGAGGCGAAACCGTATCATTTGCCCATGCCTGCCACCCACGCCCCCTCTGAAGCGCTCGAGAGCGACGCCTGCTACCTGGCGATGAAGACGCACGATGCGCGCTTCGACGGGTCCTTCTTCACCGCCGTGACCTCCACCGGCATCTATTGCCGGCCGGTGTGCCGCGTCAAGCTGCCGCGGCGCGAGAACTGCCGGTTCTTCCGCCATGCGGCACAAGCCGAAGCCGAGGGCTTTCGCCCGTGCCTGCGCTGCCGGCCCGAGTTGGCGCCGCGCTCGGCCAGCTGGTCCACCGAAGATGCCTCGCGCATCCTCGCGCTGCAGGCGGCACGGCTGATCGACGAGCCCGACGCATGGGTCCACGGCGACGACAGCGGGCCCGGCGCGGCGCAGGTCGCGGCGCGCCTGGGCGTGAGCGACCGGCACCTGCGGCGCATCTTCGAGGCGCAGTTCGGCGTCTCCCCCCTCCAGTACCTGCAGACGCGGCGCCTCCTGGCCGCCAAGCAGCTGATCGCCGACACGCGCCTGCCGATGACGCAGGTGGCGCTGGCCAGCGGCTTCGCGAGCGTGCGGCGCTTCAATGCGGCCTTCGTGGAGCACTACGGCCTGAACCCAAGCGCGTTGCGGCGCGCGGGTGGCGCCCAGAGCGGCACCCCGGGCCACGAAGCCAAGGCGATCGAAGTGCGCCTGGGCTTTCGCCCGCCCTACGACGTGAACGCGATGCTCGGCTTCTTCGCGCGCCGCGCCCTGCGGGGCGTCGAGGTCGCGACGACGGCCGAAGGCAAGGCGCCCGCCAAGGGCCACACGCCAACCTATGTGCGCCTCGCCCGCACGCTCCGTGTGCAGCAGGGCGGACAGGCACACGCGGGATGGCTGCAGTTGCGCTTCGACATCGAACGCGAGCAGATGCTGCTGTCGGTCAGCGATTCGCTCGCCGCGGTGCTGCCGATCGTGATCAGCCGCGCCCGCGCCATGCTCGATCTCGATGCCGAACCGATGGCGATCAACGCCGCACTGCATGCGGCCTTTCCGCACGGCGACGGCCTGCGCGTGCCGGGCACGGTCGACGGCTTCGAGCTCGCGGTGCGCGCGGTGCTGGGCCAGCAGATCACGGTGGCCGCGGCACGCACGCTGGGCTCGCGGCTTGTCGATGCATTCGGCGAACCCATCGCCACGCCCATCGACGGGCTGGACCGGTTGTTTCCCACGCCGGCAGCCATTGCAGCAGCCAGCGGCGATGCGCTCGGGCAGTTGGGCATCGTGCGGCAGCGGCAGGCCGCGCTGCAGGCCATTGCGCGCGAAGTGGCGGCCGGCAAACTGGCGCTGCATGCGGGCGCCGACGTGCCCTCGACCATCGCCGCGCTGCAGGAGCTCCCCGGTATCGGTGCGTGGACCGCGCAGTACATCGCAATGCGTGCACTGCGGTGGCCCGATGCGTTCCCGGCCGGCGACGTCGCGCTGCAGAAGGCGCTGGGCGTGACCACCGCGCGCGCGGCCAGCGAGGCCTCGCAGGCGTGGCGGCCCTGGCGCAGCTACGCGGTGCTGCGTGCATGGCACGCGCCCTCTTCTCCTTCCACGGCTGCTGCGCAAGCGCCGGCGGATTCCTCCAACATCACAACGGCAGGCGTCGCAGCCTGAAATGTCATGAAGTTCAAGAGCAAGACCATCTACACCTCGCACATCGACACGCCCTTGGGCGGCATCACGATGGCGGCCACCGACCAGGGCCTGGCCGGCGTCTGGTTCGACGAGCAGCGCCACTGGCCCGATACCACGGGCTGGATCACCAAGGACGACCACCCTGCGCTCATCGAAGCGGGCACGCAACTGCGCGATTACTTCGCGGGCAAGCGTGGCGACTTCGACATGCCGCTGGACCTGTCGCACGGCACCGCGTTCCAGCAAAGCGTGTGGCATGCGCTGCGCGGCATTCCCGCAGGCAAGACCATGACCTACGGAGCGCTCAGCGCGCACGTGGGCAACCCGGCCGCGGTGCGCGCGGTGGGCGCGGCGGTCGGGCGCAACCCGATCAGCGTGATCGTGCCCTGCCACCGCGTGCTGGGCTCCAACGGTTCGCTGACCGGTTACGCTGGCGGGCTTCATCGCAAGACCGCGCTCCTGGAGTTGGAAGGCGCAAGGTAAGGTCCGCCCCCAGGCTGCGCGCACTTCGTGTCGCTTCGCCTTCGCCCGACAGGGGGCAACACCAGCGGCCCGGCAGAGCCGGTTCCGCGGTGTTTCTGGAAGGGCTCCTGGAACAATCGAGAGACGCATGAACACAACAACACAGAACAACATCGCCACCAGCTCCGCCAAGCCCTGGCTCATCGACCTCGTATTGCTCGGTGCGCTCTGGGGCGCATCGTTCCTTTTCATGCGCATCGGCGCGGCCGAATTCGGCGCTTTGCCGACGGCTGCGGTGCGGGTGAGCATCGCCGCGCTCTTCCTGCTGCCCATCGCGCTGCTGCGCGGACAGGGACCGGCCCTGGCGCAACACTGGAAGGCCACCTTCGGCGTCGGTGTCTTCAACTCGGGGATGCCGTTCGCGCTCTTCTGCTTCGCGCTCCTGACCATCAACTCCGGCCTGGCCGCCGTGCTCAACGCGACCGTCCCGATGTTCGGTGCGCTGGTGGCCTGGGCGTGGTTCCGCGAACGGCCGAACGGTTCGCGCATCGCCGGCCTCGTCATCGGCTTTGCCGGCGTTGCGATGCTCGCCAGCCGCGGCGCGGGCCTGCACGCAGGCGCCAGCAGCAACGCCGCGCTCTGGGCGGTGATCGCCTGTCTCGGGGCGTGCCTGTGCTACGGCATCTCGGCCAGCGCCACGCGCCGCTACCTGGGCGGCGTGCCGCCGCTGGCCACCGCCACGGGCAGCCAGCTGGGCGCCACGCTCTTCCTGGCACTGCCCGCCATCTGGCTCTGGCCCGCGCAGATGCCGAGCCTGCGTGCCTGGCTTGCGCTGCTGGCCTTGGGCATCGCCTGCACGGGCGTGGCCTACATCCTCTTCTTCCGGCTGATCGAACGCGCCGGCCCCGCGCGCGCGCTGACCGTGACCTTCCTGGTACCGGTGTTCGCGCTGTTCTACGGTGCGGTGTTCCTCGGCGAGAACATCACGCAGTGGATGCTGATTTCCGCCGTGGTGATCGTGTGCGGCGTGGCGCTCTCCACCGGCATCGTCCGGCTCGGTCCCAAGCCCAAAGCGACCTGACTTTCTTCGTCGCGAGGGCCGCCGCGCACGGCCGCCCGAAGCGGCCGGCCCGCCCCCGGTAGGGGGTAGGCGCAGCGACACGAAGTGCGCGCAGCCTGGGGGCGAGCTATATCGCCCCGGCGACCACGTTGATCGACAGCGCCAGGATCAGCATGTTGAACGCGAAGGCCAGCACGCTGTGGACCAGCGTGATGCGCCGCATCTCGCGCGAGGTGGCCTGCACGTCGGACACCTGCGAGGTCATGCCGATCACATACGAGTAGTAGAGAAAGTCGAAGTAGTCCGGCGCGTCGTCCTTGCCCGGAAAGTCCAGGCCGCCATCGGGCGTGCCACCCTTCTGGTCGATGTAGTAGCGGTGCGCGTAATGAAAGGCGTAGATCGTGTGCATCATCAGCCACGATCCGACCAGCGCCACCACGCCGAGCACGAGGTGGCCGGCACGCTCCCAGCCGGTGAGCTGCTTGACCTGCTGCAGCAGCATCGCGATGGCCACCACGCTCACGCAGATCACCACCAGCATCGACACCAGGATCATCACGTTGGGCTGGTCCAGCGACTGAGCGCGCTCGCGGGTTCGCCGTGCGTCGAAGGTCTCGATCAGCCACCAGGTGAGCACTTGGTAGACCAGCACGCCGGCGCACCAGCCGGCCAACCCGCGCGCCATGCCCCCGATGGGCCACGGCGCCAGCGCCACGGCGACACCGACCACGGTGCCATAGAGAAGACGCTGAGGGCCGGTGGTCGTGGAGAGGTGTTTGCGCATGCGGCACTGTAGCGCCGGCCCGATGGCATCAAAAAATTCCTACAAGAAGACCCGCGTTCCACGCATTCGAAGCGTCGCGCACCCTCACTAAGGTACGGCTGGTTCAAGGGAGTCCGGCCTCGAGGCACCAACCGCAGCCCAGACCGCTGCGCCACGCGTTGTGCCCGGGACCCTCATTTTTTCTTCTTTCTCAAGGATCCTCATGTTGTCGCTTCGCTCCCGTCCGTTCGATTGGTCGGTCAGATTCGGCGCCCTCGGCGCGCTCGTCGGCTCCGGCTTTCTCTTTGCCACCGCACCTGCGCTGGCAGACCCATCGCCGGCACTGGACCGGTTCAGTTTCTCGGTCGGGGCATTCAGCGCCGATCCGAAATTCAACGCCTCGGTCGCCACGCCCTACGGCTCGCTCGATTCGGGCGACATCAAGCCCGGCCGGGTGACGATGCCGCGCATCACCGGCGACGTGCTTCTGGGCGACAGCCAGGGCATTTCGTTCGACTACTACCAGTACAAGCGCGACTACGGCAGCGAGTTCAACAACAACACCTCGCTCGGCCCCTTCGGCACGCTGAGCACCATCGGCAACGCGAACTTCAACACCAAGCTGGATTTCGCCAAGCTCTCCTACAAGTGGTGGATCGGCTCGGGCAACACCGTGCTCGGCCTGGGCGCCGGCGCGGCCTACTATCGCGCGACGCTGGGCGCGAGCGCACTGGTCTCGGTGAACGGCCAGGTGGGCACGTTGAGCCAGAGTTCGAGCGACAACGCCATCGCGCCGTTGCTGGAGATCGGCGTGCGCCATGCGATCACGCCCGACCTGCGCCTGTTCGCCGATGCCTCGGGCGTGTGGAAGAGCAGCGGCCGCTTCCACGGCAACATCTACAACGCCTCGGCCGGCGTCGAATGGTTCCCGGTGAAGAACGTCGGCGTCGTGGTCTCGTATGGCGTGACCAACATCGACCTCACCCGCGACAGCGACTCCGCCGACTCGCGGCTGAAGGTGCGGCTGCAAGGCCCGTCGGCCTTCCTGAAGGCGCGCTTCTGACGCACATGGCGCCGCCGCTCGCGGGCGGCGGCGTCAGTGTGGCGCGGCGCGCAGCAGCGCGGCGCGCACTTCCTTCTTGAGCACCTTGCCCACCTTCGAGCGCGGCAGGTCGGCCCACACCTCGACCTGCTTGGGCGCCTTCACGCTGCCGATGCGCGCCTTGACGAAGGCCTTGATCTCTTCCGCATCCAGCTGCCGCCCGGCGTGCAGCTGCAGTACCGCCACCACGCGCTCGCCCCACTTCTCGTCGGGCAGGCCGACGACGGCGCTGTCCTGTACGTCGGGGTGCTGCATCAGTACCTGCTCGACCTCGGCGGAGTAGACGTTGAAGCCGCCCGAGATGATCATGTCTTTTGCGCGGTCGACGATGAAGAGAAAACCGTCGGCGTCCAAGTACCCGATGTCGCCCGTGTGGTGCCAGCCGTGGCGCGAGGCTTCCTCGGTGGCCTTCGGGTCCTTGTAATAGCCCAGCATCACGAGCGAGCCGCGCACCACGATCTCGCCGCTCTCGCCCGTCGGCAGCAGCATGCCCTCGCCGTTCATCACGCCGACCTGCACCAGGGGACCGGGCCGGCCCGCGGACGACAGCCGTTGCCTTGCCACCGAGCCATCGGCGTTGAAGTGCTCCCGCGGCGACATCATCGAGATCATCATCGGCGCCTCGGTCTGGCCGAAGAGCTGCGCCATGACGGGGCCGATTTTTTCCAGTGCTTCCTCGAGCCGCGCCGCCGACATGGGCGCGGCGCCGTACCAGAAGCACTGCAGCGAATCGCGCTTGGTCGCGGCGAGCTGCGGATGCTGCAGCAGCATGTAGATCAGCGTCGGCGGCAGGAAGGTGTGGGTGATCCGGTGGCGCTCGATCAGCGCGAGGAATTCGGCAAGGTCGGGCTTGGGCATGATGACCACCTGCCCGCCGAGCGCCATCACCGGCAGGCACAGCACGCCGGCCGCATGCGTGAGCGGCGCGAGCGCGAGGTACGCGGGGCGGCCTTCGAACGGATACCCCATCAGCGTGAGCGCCGACATGGTCTCCAGGTTGCGGCCCGAGAGCATCACGCCCTTGGGCTGGCCGGTCGTTCCGCCGGTGCCGGCGATCATCGCGACGTCGTCGATCACGGGCACGTCGATCGGCGCGCCGTCCGTGCCGGAAAGCCATTGGTCGAGCGATGGCGCGAACGGCATCGCCTGGTCGAGGCACACCAGCGTCTTCATCTTGGGCAAGTCGACGCGCATCTCTTCGACCAGCGGCGCGTAGTTGCTGTGAAAGACGAGGCAAGTGCAGTCGAAGGCGTCGAGCACGAAGCGGTTCTCGGCCGCCTCGTTGCGCGGGTTGATCGGGCACCACACGGCCGCGGCGCGCGACACGCCGAACACGCAGGCGAAGGCGACCGGGTCGTTGCTGGAGAGCACCGCCACCTTGCTGCCCGGCGCGACGCCGCTGCGCTGAAGCGCGCGGGCCACGCGGTGGCTCAGGCGCTGCACGTCGCCATACGACAGCCGCGTGTCGCCCATGCAGAGGCAAGGCGCGTCGGCGCCCAGCTGCGCGCCCTTGTCCAGGTAGTCGACGAGGCGCATCGAGGTCAACCCATCCGGGTGAACATGGGTTCCTGCACCAGTCCGAAGCTGCGCAGCGCACCCAGCAGTTCGCGATGCCCGAAGGCCTGGCAGCCCGACGCGAAGCCCGCGCGCCGCGGCGGCTGCTGCAGCAGCGAGGCCGCCGCATAGGCCTGCAGCAAGCCGGTCTGCTTGTAGTTGCAGTTGCCGAAGATCACGCAATGCACCCGGCCGAGCGGACCGGAGGCATGCACCGAATCGACGGACTTGTTGATGCGCGGGTTCTCGCGCGGCGGCATGGTGTTCATCACGCCCGCGGCCGTCCGGGCCAGGGCGGCGTATCGGTCTTCTTCGTTCATGCCCTCGGTGGCCTTGAGCGCGGCGGCCACGATCTGCGGCACGCCCTGCATCAGCGCCTTGTTGAAGACGCCGCCGAGCACCTTCACATTGGCCACGCGCGGATCGCGCTTGAACCACACCGGGTGCGAGGTGCCGCCCCAGGGCAGCGCGAGTGCGGCCTCGTGCTGCCCGGGAATCGACAGGTGGTAGAGGCCCGCGTCGGGCTGCCACTCCACGTACTCGTTCTGCTCCAGGTAGTAGGCCTTGGAGGTGGCCGCGTTCACCAGGATGGTCTGGGTGGACGCGATGGTCGGACTGCCGCCCCAGAACACGGCGATGTCCAGCGTGTCGAGCCCCGGTGTCTCCAGGCACAGCTGCGCGGCGATTTCGCCGGTGGTGTACATGTGCGCCAGGCCCGGCGAGAGCAGGAGGCCTGCGTCGGCGAACTTGGCGCCGAACTTTTCTTCGAGCGTGATGAGCCAGTCCTGCTCGCCGGTGGTGTCGGTGTAGTGGCACCCGGCCGCAAGACACGCCTGGACCACTTCGGGCCCGAACTTCGCGAACGGCCCGACCGTGTTGAGCACCACCGATGCCCCTGAGAAGAGCTCGGTGAGCGCATCGACCGAATGGGCCACCTCCACCACCTCGTAGCGCGCGGTCTCGATGCCGGGCACGTTGGACTTCATGGCCGCGTCCAGTTTCTCCTTGCTGCGGCCCGCGGCGACGAAGGGGATGTTCATCTCCCTAAGGTATTCGCACACGAGGCGGCCGGTGTAGCCGGAGGCGCCGTAGACGACAACGGGTTTCTTTTTGCTGCTGCTCATTCTTGTCTCTCCTTTTTGTGACCCGTCACATGCCCATGCCGCCATCCACCGCGAGGCCCGCGCCGGTGATGAACCGGGCGGCGTCGGAGCAGAGGAAGACCACCACGTCGGCCATGTCGCCGACTTCGCCCAGGCGCCCGAGCGGCGTCTGCCCGATCACGTCGCCGACTGCGGCTTCGACGCTGGGCGCCAGGCCCGCGGCCACGATGTCGCTCGCGAGCTTCATGCCCATGTCGGTGGGCACGAGGCCCGGGTAGATGCAGTTCACGCGCACGCCGTAGCCCAGCTTGCCGGACTCCATCGCAGCCACGCGCGTGGCGCGATCGACGGCGGACTTGGTGGCGGAATAACCGGCGATCGCCGGGAACGCGATGGTGGCCGCGACGGAGGCGATGTTCACCACTGCACCGCCGTTGCCTGCGCTGCCGCCGGGCCGCATCGCGCGGAACGCGTGCTTCATGCCCAGCAGCGTGCCGGCCACGTTCACGTCGAGCATGCGGCGCAGGTCGTCGCCGTCGACGTCGATCACCAGCGAGGTGATCTCGATGCCGGCGTTGTTGACGAGAATGTCGAAGCCGCCGAGCTCCTTCACCGTGGTCTCCGCGGCGGCAGCCCAGTCGCCGTCATTCGTGACGTCGAGCGGAACGAAGCCCACCTTGGCCCCCGAGGCGGAGAGCCGCTGCGCCGTTCCGCGGCCGACGTCGGCGAGCACGTCGCCGATCATCACCGAGGCGCCCGCCTGCACGAGCGCTTCGGCGATGCTCGCGCCGATGCCGCGCGCGCCGCCGGTCACCAGGGCCTTGCGCCCTTTCAAGTCGAACTTGGCCATCACTTGTCTCCTGT
Organism: Variovorax paradoxus; assembly: GCF_000834655.1. Lineage (GTDB taxonomy): Bacteria > Pseudomonadota > Gammaproteobacteria > Burkholderiales > Burkholderiaceae_C > Variovorax > Variovorax paradoxus_F. The sequence goes on along the minus strand of NZ_JXQQ01000058.1, from coordinate 26,192 downwards.
ATATCTGTTGTTGAGATGGAAGAGGCATCCTAAAAATCGACTTTACGGGTGTCAAGTTTTTCTTTGACGAGTGTCAAGATTTCATAAAATGACATGCATGTCACCAAATGTGGGCCTTCTCCCGCATGCGTGCTATGGTTTGGAATCATCAGGAAACACGGCGGCCGGCATGCCGCCGGCCGGGCTCGAAATGACGTCACATGAACGGGTAAAGAAACACGCCACGCGCGTACCCAAGGCACGGGTGGACAAGTTCGCCGAGCGCCGCGCCGAACTCGGCGAAGCCGCCCTCACCACCCTGGCCACGCTGGGCTACGCCCGCACCAGCCTGCGCGAGATCGCGCAGAACTCCGAGTTCTCGCACGGCGTGCTGCACTACTACTTCAGCGACAAGGTCGACCTGATCATCTGCAGCGTCAAGCAGTACAAGGCGCGCTGCGTCACGCGCTACGACCACGGGGTGGAGAGCGCCACCAGCTTCGAAGAGTTGCTGGAGGGGTTCCTGCAGAGCCTGGGCGACACGCTCCGGGATGAAGGACACGTCCACCGGCTCTGGTACGACCTGCGCTCGCAGGCGCTCTTCGAGAAGGCCTTCCACGACGACGTGGTGCACATCGACAAGAGCCTGGAAGACATGATCTGGCGCATCATGTCCCGCTTCGCCGAACTCTCGGGCGAGCAGCCCGGCCTGCCGCCTTCGGCCACCTACGCGCTCTTCGATGGGCTCTTCCAGCAGGCGCTGCTCAAGCACCTTTCGGGCGACGCGAAGGCCATCGAGGAAATGCAGGCGGCGGTGCGCCGCTCCATCTCGCGGCTCTTTCCCGCCGCCCCCGCTGCACCCGCAGCCAAGCCCGCTGCGCGCAAGCGCAAGGCGTGAACCCGGGGGCGCCTACGCCCTTTTCGGTTTGCCGGTCGGCGCCGCCAGCCGCGTGCCTTCCCACTGGCCGCTGGTGCACAGGTCGCGGATCACATCGCTGATCAACGTGCAGATCGCGCGCTTCGCATTGGTGGTCGGCAGGTGCACCGACACGCACAGGCCGAGCGTTCGGAACATCGCGGGCGAATCGATGCGGTGCGCCCTCAACCGGTCTTCGCGCACCTCGCGCTGCGCAAGGCCCAGCGGCATGATGGTCGCGCCGAGCCCCGCCTCGACCGCAGCCTTCAGCGTGTAGACCGAATTGATTTCAGCCGCCACGCGCGCCGGCGGCTGGCCCGCTGCCTCGAGCACCGCGTCCACCAGCCATCGCGTGCAGTGGCCATGCGCATTGGCGGGCCACACGAGCGGCCGCGCGGTGGCCTGCGCGATGCTCACGTCGCCCGGCGGCAATGCGCGCGGGTCCTGCGGCGATTCGAGAAAGACGAAATCCTCTTCGACGAGCGGCGTGAAGGCGATGTCTTCCGTCGGCATCGTGGGCGAGAAGATCGCCACGTCGACACGGCCGCGCAGCAGCTGGTCGGCCATGTTGCCGGTGAGCTCTTCGTTGAGGTGGAACACCACGTCGGGGTAGCGCCTTGCGGCCGCGCGCATCAGCGGCAGCGCGATCATCGGCGACACGCTCTGCGGCAGCGCCGCCACCACCGAGCCGACCACCGAATCGGCCGCCACGTGCACCGCGGCCTTCGCATCGCCCACCTGCTTGGTGATGCCCTGCGCGTATTCGTAGAACACCTTGCCCGCCTCGGTCACCGTCACGCCGTTTCGGCTGCGCAGCAGCAGCTGGGTGCCCAGTTCGCCTTCGAGCTCGGCCATCTGCTTGCTGAGCGCCGACTGCGCCACGAAGAGCTGCTGGGCCGCGCGCGAAAGGCTGCCGCAGTCGACGATGGCAACGAAATACTTGAACTGGCGCAACTCCATCGGGGTGTCTCCGGCCGCCGGCTGCGGGGGTGCAGCGGGCGGCCGGTCATTCTAGGACCGGGGTCCGGGCAAGGCGCCCGTCAAGCCCTTCAATTCACGCAGTCGAAGCTCGCCGCGTCGTTCACGTCGCCCGTGCCCTTGTAGCGGGGGTACGCGGGGTACTTGCACATCGGGCGCGCCATCGTGGTGGCGCCGGCCGCATCCACCTTGCGGTGCACCAGCTTCTGCGCCGAGGCGGGCACGCCCTGCTCCACCCAGGTGGACATCGCCTTGAGCAGGTCGACCTTGTCGGGCCCCGCGCCGCCGAAGCAATGGCCCACGCCGGGCGCGAGGAAGAGCTCGACCGTCTCGTCCGCCTTCTGCGCGCCCAGGGTGCTCACCACCTGCTCGTAGTAGCGGGCGTTGTCGCGCGCGCTCACCGAGGTGTCGTTGGTGCCGTTCCACATGATCAGCTTCGCGCCGCGTGCATGCAGGCGGCCAAGATCGGGGTCGGCAGCGCTGAACAGCCCGCCGATGACGCCCATGCGCGCGAGCCACTGGTCCGCATTCCAGGTGCTGGTGTCGAAGGCTGCGTCGCGCGTGATGAACGACCGAACGAAGCCATCGGAGAAGAGCCCCTGCACGGATGCACCGCCGAACGCCGCCTGCGGCCAGATGTATTCGCCCCAGCCCTTGGGCGAGTTCTCAGCGCCGAAGTTGTAGCCCGTGTGCGACCACGCGCCGTCCGATGTCGCGGTCGGTGAGGTGATGGTATTCACGGTGGCGATCTGCGCGTCCGACAGGCAGCTGTCGCCGGTATCGGTGCCGCCCGCGCAGCGCAGCGGCGTCGCGTCGAAGGTGCACGCTGCGGGCTTGGAAATGATGCCGTCCGCCACGCCGTCGAGCCCGTCGCACTGCGCGAGCACCGCGTTCGCCAGCAGCGTCTGCTTGGCCGGATTCAGCGTGTTGGCCGGCACGCGCACCTGCTTGGCGATGCGGTTGAACTGCATGAAGAGGCCCATGATGTTGCCGGCCGGCGCGCGCGCCACGATGCCGTCGAAGTCTTCCGGAAAGCGCTGCGCCTGCATCATCGCGTCGTGCCCGCCCATCGAGCAGCCTTCGAAGTAGCTGCGCGTGGGCGCGGTGCCGAAGAACTGCGCGATCACCTCCTTGCCCGGCGGCAGCGCGCGGTGCTCGGACTGCTGGGTGAAATCGAGCAGCTTGGCGTCGTCGAGGGCGAACTCGCCCTTGAAGTAGTTGAGATCGGTGGCGCCGGGGTAGTCGTAGCCGCCGTTGGTGCCCACGGTCGCGTAGCGCTCGGTGAAGATCGATTCACTGAATTGCGCCGCGGCCGCCGTGGGCATCTGGCCGTCGAAGCCGCCGCCGCCGATGAAGGCGAGCTTGCCGTTCCAGCCCGAGGTCGGCAGGCGCGCCTCGAAGCGCAACGTGGAGCCCTTGAAGCTCGCGGTCACCACGCAGTACTCGGGCTGCGGCGCCGATGCGGCGACGAGCTTTGCGTCGTCGATGGCGACGGCGCCCCCTGCCAGCGTCTGCCCCTTGAGCGTGGGGCATTTCTCCGCAAGCGACATGGCCGGCGGCGGCGGTGCCGCGGGCGGCGGCGCGGGAGGCGCTGGAGGAGCGGCCGGAGGCAGCAGCGGCGAGAAGCCCCCGTTGGCCCCGCCTCCGCCGCAACCGGCCGCAAACATGACAATCGCGATCGAGACGAGCGTGTGCTTGTTGTTCATTTCTTATGTCTCCTGGTGGGTATGGTCAGCCTCGGCCGGGCCGATGATCTTTCCGGGGTTGAAGATGTCGTGCGGGTCCAGTGCCTGCTTGATCGCGCGCATCAGCCCGACGGTGTGAACGCCGTGCTCTTCGACGAGGTACTGCATCTTGTGAAGGCCCACGCCGTGCTCGCCGGTCGATGTGCCGCCGTGGCGCAGCGCGCGCTGCACGAGCCGGTGGCTGAAGGCTTCGGCGGCTTCGTTCTCGGCCGCGTCGTTCGGATCGACCAGCACGAGGCAATGGAAATTGCCGTCGCCCACGTGGCCGAACACGGGCGCGAGCAGGCCGTGCTCTTCGATGTCCGCCTGCGTTTCTTCGACGCACTGCGCGAGCGCCGACAGCGGCACGCAGGCATCGGTGGTCAGGCTGCGGCTGCCCGCCTTCAACTGCAGGCAGGCGAAGTAGGCGTGATGGCGCGGCGTCCACAGGCGCGAGCGCTCCTCCTGCAGGTTGGCCCACTGGAACTCGCCGCCGCCGTGGCTCGCCGCGATCTCGCGAACGATGTCCGACTGCTCGTCGATCTGCGCCTTGCTCGCGCCGAATTCGAGGAACAGCGTGGGGTGCTCGGCGAGCGTGGTGCGGCTGTGCGCGTTGACGGCGCGGATGGTGAGCGCGTCCAGCATCTCGGCGCGCGCGAGCGGCACGCCCATCTGGATCGACTCGATCACGCAATCGACGGCCGCGGCCACCGTCGGGAAATGCACCACCGCCGCCGCATAGGCCTCGGGGTGCGGATGCAGTCGCACCGTCACTTCGGTGATGAGCCCCAGCGTGCCCTCGGAGCCGCAATACAGCTGCGTGAGGTTGTAGCCCGCCGAGCTCTTGCGCGCCTGCGACGCGGTGCGCACCACATCGCCGTTCGCGGTGACCACGGTGAGGCTCACGAGGTTGTCGCGCATCGTGCCGTAGCGCACGGTGTTCGTGCCCGACGCGGCGGTGGCGACCATGCCGCCGATGGATGCGTCCGCACCCGGATCGACCGAAAAGAAGAAGCCGGTTTCCAGCAGCGCCGCGTTCAACTGGCCGCGCGTCACGCCGGCCTCCACAGTCGCCGTGAGATCGCCGGGGCGGATGGCCAGCACCTTGTTCATCTGCGAGAAGTCGACGCACACGCCGCCCTCCACCGCGAGCAGGTGCCCTTCGACCGACGAGCCGACGCCGAAACCGATGACCGGCACGCGCTCACGGGCGCAGGCCCGCACGACGAAGGCCACCTCGTCGGTGCTCTGCACGAAGACGACCGCATCGGGCGGCTGCGGCAGGTAGGCCGACTCGTCGGTGCCGTGCTGCAGCAGCACGGCCTGGCTGGTCGAGCAGCGCTCGCCGAAACGGCGCTGCAGCAACGCGAGCAACTCGCTGGAGGGCGCGCGGCGTTTCGCGCGCGCAGGGGAACTCACAACCGCATCCATGGGGTCTTCTTTCCTGAACTCTGGAAAAGCACCGCGGACGAACGCCGCGGTGCAGGGAAACGCCTCAGCGCTTGTTCGGCAGCGCGGCTTTCGGCTTCACGAACAGCACGAGCACCGCGCCGACGACGAGCAGCGCGGCCAGCATGTGCAGGCCCGCGTCGGTGCTCTGCGTCGCGTCCTTGATCAGGCCGATCATGAAAGGTGCGCTGAAGCCCGAGAGGTTGCCGAAGGAATTGATGAAAGCAATGCCCGCTGCAGCCGCCGCGCCGCCGAGGAACGCGGTCGGCATGCCCCAGAAGATCGGCAGCGTGGCCATGATGCCCATCGTGGCGAGCGTGAGCCCTGCCATCGCATACACCGCGTTGCCGTGGAAGGCCACGCTCAGCACCAGCCCGACGGCGCCGACCACGGCCGCGATCGCGCTGTGCCAGCGGTACTCCAGGCGCCGGTCGGCGCTGCGTGCCACCAGGTACATCGCGACGACGCCGAAGGCCCAGGGGATGGCGCTGACGAGGCCGATGTCGAGTGCGCCCTTCACGCCGATCGCCTTGATGATGCTGGGCAGCCAGAACGAGATGCCGTAGAGCCCCGAGACGAACGAGAAATAAACCAGCGCCAGGAGCCAGACGCGCGGATTAGCGAGCACGGTGAGGATCTTTGCCTCCGACTTGCCGGCGTCTTCGGCCGCGATGTCGCGTGCGATGAGCTCGCGCTCGGCCGGGGTGAGCCATTGCGCGTCTTTCACGCGGTCGTCCAGGTAGCGCCACACCACCGCGCCGAGCGCCACGGTCGGCAGGCCCTGCAGCAGGAAGAGCCACTGCCAACCGGCCCAGCCGTTGACGCCGCTCATGCCCTGCAATATCCAGCCCGAGATCGGCCCGCCCAGGATGCCCGCGAACGGAATCGCCGCCAGGAAGAGCGAGGTCGCCTTGCCGCGCCGCGCGGCCGGGTACCAGTAGGTGAGGTACAGGATGATCCCGGGGAAGAAGCCCGCCTCGGCCGCGCCGAGCAGGAAGCGGATCACGTAGAACGAGATCGGCGAGCTCACGAACATGGTCGCTGCCGACAGGAGCCCCCAGGTGACCATGATCCGCGCGATCCAGCGGCGTGCACCCACGCGGTGCAGCACCACGTTGCTCGGCACCTCGAAGAGGAAGTAGCCGACGAAGAAGATGCCGGCACCCAGGCCGTACACCGCCTCGCTGAACTGCAGGTCGCCCTGCATCTGCAGCTTGGCGAAGCCGACGTTCACGCGGTCCAGGTAGGCCACGATGTAGCAGAGGAACAGCAGCGGAATCAGGCGCCAGCTGACCTTGCGGTAGATCGCGTCGGAAGTGCTGTCGAACCGGCCCTCGTAGGGCTGTGTCATTGCGGGAGTGCTCATGGGTGTGGTGTCTCGCTTTCGTTGTGGAGACGATGGTCGCGGCGCCGTGCCGCCTCGCCGCAGCGGGTTAACACGCAAGATTCATATGGATTGAAGACCTGCGTATCTCCGAACGAGATACCCGCAGGCGTTGCCTGCACGCATCAAAAATGTTGCCCTTAGTACTAACCCGCGAAGCCGCAGCCCTGTGGGCTGTCTATGATCGAAACAAACATGTTGTAACAATCCGGCCGCAGGCTGAAGGAAAGCTCTCGATGGAACTCCGCTCCCTCCCCCCGTCGCTTCGCCTGGCCACACGCGGGCTGGCGGCGCTCCTCGTCACGGCCGGCGCCTCGGCCCATGCGCTGGTGATCGGCGTTACCGAAGGCGTGAGTTACCAGGTCACCGAGGCGCAGATCGCGCCGCGCTTCGAGCCCATCGCCGAGGCCCTGAGCAAGGCGCTCAAGCAGCCGGTGACGGTCAAGGTGCTGATCTCGTACAACAGCGCGCGCGAAGCCATGAAGAAGAAGGAAGTCGACCTGGTCTTCATCCACCCCGCGCACGTGGCGCTGGAGGGCATCAAGTCGGGCAACTACAAGGCCGTGGCCTGGACCGCGGGCTTCACCGACTACAAGGTCTCGTTCCTGTGCAAGCAGCAACCCATCTCCAACTGGAAGGACGTGGCGGGCAAGAGCCTGGTGCTGCCCGACGTGGACTCGATCACCTCGGTGATCACACGCGCCATGCTGCGCGAGCACGGCGTGGCGGAGTCCGCGGTGAAGGTGACCAACACGCGCTTCCAGGATGCCGTGCCCTTCTATGTGACGAACGGCTTTGCCGCCTACGGCGCCACCGCGTCGGCGGGCGTGGTCAAGACCTGGACCGACGGCGGCGGCAAGGTCTGCGCGGAATCGCGCGCGGTGCCCATCAAGCAGTGGCTCCTGGCCACCAAGACCGATGCCGCCACCGCGGCCACGGTGCGCGAGACGCTGCTCGGCCTCAACCAGAGCGACGCCGGCAAACGCGCGCTTTCCGCGTCGAACTACACGGGGTTCGTTCCCGCATCGGGCGATACGGAAGCGGACACGATGCGCTGGCTCGGAATCTGACGCCGGGCACCTGAAACGCAGCGGGGGCAGAATGCCCCGCTTGCGCTTTTTCAGGAGAACCCATGACCGATCTTTCGAGCTTTCCCATCACGAAAAAATGGCCCGCCCAGCACCCTGAACGCCTGCAGCTCTACTCGCTGCCCACGCCCAACGGCGTGAAGGTGTCGATCATGCTGGAGGAAACCGGCCTCGCCTACGAGCCGCACCTGGTGAGCTTCGAGACGCAGGACCAGATGTCGCCGGAGTTCCTGTCGCTCAACCCGAACAACAAGATCCCGGCGATCCTCGATCCCGACGGCCCCGGCGGCAAGCCGCTCGCACTGTTCGAGTCGGGCGCGATCCTCATCTACCTGGCCGAGAAGACCGGCAAGTTCATGCCGCAGGACCCCGCCGGCCGCTACCAGACCATCCAGTGGGTGATGTTCCAGATGGGCGGCATCGGGCCGATGTTCGGCCAGCTGGGCTTCTTCAACAAGTTCGCCGGCAAGGAATACGAAGACAAGCGCCCGCGCGACCGCTACGTGGCCGAATCGAAGCGCCTCCTCGGCGTGCTCGACAAGCACCTGGCAGACCGCGCGTGGATCATGGGCGACGACTACTCCATTGCCGACATTGCCTCGTTCCCGTGGATCCGCAACCTCGTCGGCTTCTACGAAGCGGGCGACCTGGTGGGCTTCAAGGACTTCAAGAACGTCGCGCGCGTGCTCGAAGCCTTCGTGGCGCGGCCGGCGGTCGTGTCCGGCCTGAACATCCCCAAGCGCGGCTGACCTTCGGATGCGGCTCTCAAGGCCGCAGCGTCTGCCGCACTAAAGACGGATCGCGCGCGATGTCTTCCTCGCGGAAGGGAAAGCGCAGCCAATCCTTCCTCGCATAGCGCGCCACCGCTGCGGCGCCCTGGCCGCCCGCCACGGCGGTGTCGGTCTCGCCGTGCGCCAACAGCGTGCGGGCGTGCACCCCGCGCCTGTCGAACCAGACGACCTGCAGGTAGCTGTTGCCGTGCGACGTCGGGCCCATGGTGTAGTCGTCCTTGTCGTCGCCATCGGCGCTGCATGACACGGCGAAGTAGCCCTCGGTGTCGCAGCCGCCGAAGAGCGCGACCTCACGGCCCCCACTGCGCACGATGCGCTTGCTGCCCAGCGGCGCGTCGAGCGCCCAGCCGCGGCGGCGCATGTCGTCGACCGCGCCCGCGAGCGCTTGCGCGACCCGCGGGTCCGCCGCGTTCACTTCGCCCGGCGTTTGCAATGGCGCGTCGGCTGAAAACGCCGTGGCATACAGCTCGGCTTCCGGAACCTGCTGCAGGCGCGTCCAGAAGGCGTCCCACAGCAGCGCGCCGCGGTCCCCTGCATCGGCGCGGTTCGGCCACTTGCGAAGCACCTGGCAGGCCTGGCGCATGTCCACGGTTCGCGCCCTGTCCTCGGCATCGGGCTTGAACTCGACGCGGCCCGGCGCGCAGGCACGGTCGAGCAGCGGCTTCTTGAACTGGTCCGCCGAATACGCGCGCGCTTCGAGCGTCTTTCGCATCACGCGCTGCGCGAGGGCTTCGGCCGAACCGGCGCCCGCACCGGCCAACTCGGCCGCGATGCGGTGTCCCTCGCGCCCGCGCAGCGTGAGCGGCTGGCGCTCGCCCCCGAGGATCGACGCGAAGCCCACCAGCGGCTGCGCGGGGTTGGCCAGCCAGTAGCTGCCGTTCATGTTGGCGACGTAGTCCTTGCGCAGCAGGCCAGGCATCTGCGCCGCCGGCATCGCACCGCGCTGCACCGCGGCCGCATCGATCTTCCACTCGCAGGCCGAACGGCTGCCATCGAGAAACGGCGTGCCGGCGTCGATGGCCGCGAAAGCCTTGGAAACCGGTGTGGCGCAGGCCTCGCGCAGGTCGTCGGGCACGTTGGGCACCGCGCCCACTTCGGAAAACCACGTGCGGCCGTCGCCGCGGCCGATGGCGGTGGTGGTGACCCAGGGCACCGCCGCTTCCTGACGCTGGATCTCGATGAAGTCGTCGAGCGACTTGGCCTGGTCCCAGCGAAAGAAGTTGCGGAAGATGCGGTGGTTGCCGGCATTGACGTCGCGCATCGCGAGCGCGGTGCCGGCACGCCAGCCCAGCGCCTCGTTCTGCGCGCCCAGGTCGATCACCGGGCCGAAGCGCGTGCGGTAGAGCGTACGGCGCACGGTGTCGATGCCGCCGTCGGGGCGACGCACCTGCACCGCGAGCGGCACGCCGCGCATCGGCTCGGACACGCCATCGACGATGTAGCGCGTGGGGTCCGTCGCGTCGAGCGCGAGCTGGAACAACCCGAAGCGCCGCGCGGACGACACCGTGTGGCTCCACGCCACGTCGTTGTTGAAGCCGATCATGACAAGCGGAATGCCCAGGAACGAAACGCCCGCCACGTCGAGCTTTCCGGGCAGCGTGAGGTGCACCTGGTAGAAGCGGTCCGGCCCGCCCCAGTACCAGTGCGGATTGCCGAACAGCACGCTGCCGCCGCGCTCGCCACTGGCGGCCTGGCCGAAGGCCAGCACGTTGCTTCCGATGCCGCGCACGTCGCCCACGGGAATGCCCAAGCGCGATTGCAGCGAGCGTTCGCCGGCCGGCGCGGGCGATGTCGCCGCAGCGGTGGCGGCGGGCTTCGCGTTGACGATCTCGGAGACGAAGCGCGCGTAGCCGCCCGCCAGGCCGGCAGCGATCATCCGGCGATAGATGTCGTCGGGGTCGATGGCGCCGACCCAGGGCGCCCCGGCACAGGCATGCTGCGCGCGCGCCTTGCCGCCGCGCAGCGCTTGCGGCGCGAGCGCTCGCACGTAGCGGCTGTAGCCCTCCGCGTAGCCGGCGATCAATTCGTTCAGCTCCGCAGGCTGTTCGCGACGGAACGCTTCGACGGCATCGGCATCCGCGAAGGCCTTGAAGAAGAAATCGAGGTCGATGTTCTTCGGCTGGCCGAAGGTCGAGCGCGTCGGCGGTTTTTCATCGGGGCCGAAGTGCAGCGAGCGCTCCCCCCTGAACGTGACGAACTGGTCGGCCAGCGTGCACAACGCGTCCTCTGCCTGCGCGTAGCCATAGCCGATGCCCAGGCCGCGCCAGCTGTCGGCACGCACGTGGGGAATGCCGTCGGCGGTGCGGCGAATGTCGATGGAGGAGGCGGACGCCGGCACCGCCCCGCGCTCGCGCTGAGCCCAGGCCGGAACGCCGGCGATGAAGGCGCCCATGAGGGCGGCGATGGCCGCGCGGCGGACCCACGGATATCTGCGCAGTCTGGATACGTGTTTCACGGCGTTCCCCGGTGGGCATGAGAAGTGCACGACGCGGCGGATCGCGCCGCCCGCCGTACGTCATGAAGAAGAAAAAGAAAGGGATGCGCGGGCGCCGCGCCGCTCACTGCAGATCGGGACCTGTGCGCAGCGATTCGTCGAGCACGGGCTTCATCAACGCGGCGCCCGCGAGCGCCCACAGCGTGAGCGCCTCGTCGAGCGCGCGCACATGGCCCGGGCTCTCGGCGAGCCAGACCACGAGCTGGTCCGCATGCGCGCGCGAGGGCGTGTCGTGCAGCTGGCAGAAGAGCGCCCACGCCGTATCGAAAGCAGCATTTGCAGGAACATCGGTTCGGGTGGACATCGTCGACTGCCTTCGTCTGTGGCCGGATTCGACCTCGTTCTGGTATTGACGAAGGAGCGCTGCATATGTTCATTCCGGACTGTTCCGAAGAAGCGGGCGCACACATGGGCAAGGCGTGGCGCGCGCGGCCCCGCGCCGTCAGGGCCCGCCCTGCGCCAGCGGCGCGACCGCATCGCCGCGCCATCCGCCGCCGAGCGCGCGATACAGCGCCACGCGCGCCTGCAGGCGTTGCTGTTGCAACTGCACTGCAAGATCCTGCGCCGCGTAGAGCGTGCGCTGCGCATCGAGCAGCACCAGCAGCGTTTCGGCGCCCGCGCGGTAGCGCGATTCCGAAAGCGCCGCCGCGCGGCGCGCTTGCTGCAGTTCCTCGTCCTGCGCCGAGGCTTGGGCATCGGTGCCCGCGACGGCGTTGAGCGCGGTCTCCGCGTCCGCGAAGGCGCCGAGGATCGCGGCCCGGTAGCCCGCGAGCAGCTCGCGGCGCCGCGCTTCCGACACGTCGCGTTCGCCCCGCAACCGCCCGCCGTCGAAGATCGGCGCCACGATGCCGGCTGCGAGGCTGTAGAGCGGGTTGTCGATCAGCCTGCCCGGCGCCTGGCCTTGCAGGCCGATGCTGGCGCTCAGGCTGACGCTTGGAAGCAGCGCCGCGCGCGCGGCCTGCAGGTTCGCATCGGCGGCGGCCAGGCGGGCCTCGGCGCGCGCGATGTCAGGGCGTCGGGTGAGCGCCAACGCGGGAATGCCGGCGTCGATCGAAGGCAGCCGGAGCGATGCGAGACGCGCGGTGCCCGGCGCGCCCTCTTCCCGGTCGGCGCACAGCGCAGGCGGCAGTGCCGGCGCGCCCAGCAACTGCGCGAGCGCGGTCTCGGCATCGTTCGCCTGTCGCCGCAAGGCCGCCAGTTCGCGCTGCCGCGCGGCGACCAGTCCGCGCTGCTGCGCGAGGTCCAGCGGCGTGACCGCGCCGGCCCGGCTGCGCGCTTCCACCAGCTGCAGCACGCGTTGCGCGTTGCCCAGGTTGTCGCGCGCGATGGCTTCGCGCTCGCGCAGGCCGCGCAGCTGCAGCCAGGACGAGGCGACCTCCGCCGTCACGCCCAGGCGCACCGCATCGCGGTCGAATTCGCTCGCGCGCAGGCCTTTCAATGCTTCCTGGTGCAGCGCGCCGCGGCGCCCCCAGAGGTCGAGTTCGTAGCTTGCAGCGAAGCCGACGAAGCTGGTGTTGCCGTCGACATCCGCGCGGCCGCCCATGCGCGCTTCGCGGGCCGCATCGAGGCGGCCCGAGAGCTCGGGCGCCAGGGCAGCCCCGGCGATGCGGGCCTGTGCGCGCGCGGCATCGACGCGGGCCAGCGCCGTCGCAAGATCCTGGTTGCGGGCCTGGGCCTCCTCGATCAACGCGTCGAGCTCGCCGCTGCCGAAGCTGCGCCACCAGTGCGCATCGACGATGGCGGCGCCGTTCACGCCAACCTGGGCGTTGCGCCACGCTGCAGGGGGCTCCACGGCGTGCGGCTGCGGGTCGTTCGCCGTCGCGGTGCATCCGGACAACAGCGCACCCGCGCACACGCACAGCAACGACAGGAGGCCGCGCGATCCGGTCGGGTTCGTCATGCCGTTCATTGCGATGCCAATGCCACGACCGGGTCCAGCCGCGCCGCGTTGCGCGCGGGCATGAAACCGAACACCAGCCCGGTCAACACCGCGCAGCCGAAGGCACCGATGCTCGCGAGCAGCGAGAACACCACCGGCACGTCGGCCAGCATCAGCGCGGCGACGATGAGAAGGCCCACGGCCACGCCCACCGTGCCGCCCACCGACGTCACGAGCACTGCCTCGGTCATGAACTGCCGCAGGATGTCGGTCTGGCGCGCGCCGGTCGCCATTCGGATGCCGACTTCGCGCGTGCGTTCGCGCACCGTCATCAGCATCACGTTCATCACGCCGATGCCGCCCACCACCAGCGAGATCGCGGCGATCAGCCCGAGCATCATCGTCATCGCGCGTGCGGTGGCCGACTGCACGCGGATCGCCTCGACGCGGTTCCACACGCGCACGTCGCGCACGCGCCGGCGCTCGGCCAGCTCGGTCTCGATGGCCTCGGCCGTCTGCGTCGCCTGCTCCATGTCGCGCACCTGCACGCCGATCCAGGTCGGGTTCTGGTGCCCGAAGAGGCGAGCCGCGGCGGCCGAGAACGGCACGACCACGCGGTCGTCCTGGTCCTCGCCGTCGCTGGTGCCCTTGGCGGCGAGCACGCCGACCACCTGGAAGGGCACCTTGTCGATCAGCACGTCCTGTCCGATCGGGTCGGTACCGTCGGCAAAGAGCGCGCGGCGCACGGTCTGGCCGATGACCGCGACCTTGGCCACGCGCTGCTCGTCAGCCTCGTCGAACATGAGCCCTTCGCTCACGCCCCAGCCGAGCACATGCGCAAAGCCCACGGTGGTGCCGCCGCCCTCGGCCGCATGGTCGACGTTGCCTCGGCGCACGACCACGCGGTCCTCGATGTAGGGCGCCACCGCCTCCACGTTCGCGAGGCCCCGGACCGTTTCGACATCGGCCAGCGTGAGCGGCGCGCCGGGCGCGCGCACGCTGCCCTCGCGCGCGGCGACGAACATGGTGCGCACGCCGAAGGTCTCGAACTGCGCCATCACCTGTTGCTGCGAGCCGCTGCCGACCGCGAGCATCGCGATCACCGAGGCCACGCCGATCACGATGCCCAGCAGCGTGAGGCCGGTGCGAAAGCGGTTGCTCCACATCACGCGCCAGGCGGCGCGGGCCGCTTCGTGCAGGTCGGCGGCGAGCGAGGCCTGGGGTGCGTGGCGGGCGTTGCGCCGCGACGCGGCCGGTGCAGCAGTCGAAGCTGAGATGGCCGGCGGGATGCCGCCCGAATCCGCCACGATCTGCCCGTCGCGGATCTCGATCACGCGCCGCGCCTGCGCGGCCACGTTCCGGTCGTGCGTGATGAGGATCACCGTGTGGCCCGCGTCGGCCAGTTCGTTGAGCAGCTTCATTACCTCCGCGCCGCTCTGGCTGTCGAGCGCGCCGGTGGGCTCGTCGGCCAGGATGATGCGGCCGCCATTCATCAGCGCGCGCGCGATGGCCACGCGCTGCTGCTGGCCGCCCGAGAGCTGGCTGGGCCGGTGGTCCAGCCGCGCGCCCATGGCCAGCCGCTCGAGCAAGGCGGTGGCGCGCACGCGGCGCTCAGCCTCGGGCATGCCGGCGTAGAGCGCGGGAATCTCGACGTTCTCGCGCGCCGACTCGGTCGGCACGAGGTGGTAGCCCTGGAACACGAAGCCGAAGGCCTCGCGGCGCAGCCAGGCGAGCGCGTCGGCGTCGAAGCCGGCCACGTCCTCGCCCTCGAAGAGGTAGCGCCCGCTGCTCGGCCGGTCGAGGCATCCGAGGATGTGCATCAGCGTGGACTTGCCCGACCCCGAGGCGCCGACGATGGCGACGAACTCGCCCGCGAAGAGCTTCAGCGAGATGCCGCGCAACACCATCGCGGGCGGCGGGGATTCGGCGCTTTCGGCAGCCCCGGTGCTTTCGCCGGCAGGAGGGCCATAGGACTTGCGGATGTCCTGCAGTTCGATCAGCGGCACGCCCACCGCAGGCGCCACGGAGGTCACGGCTTCGCCGCCTTGCGCTCGGCGGTGCCGGTGACGATGCGATCGCCCACCTGCACACCGTCGAGCACCTGCGCGGCGACGCGGTTGCGCACGCCGATGCGCAGCTCGCGCGTCTGCACCGATCCGTCCGCGTGCAGCACGCGCACCGCGGCGCGGTCGGCGCGGCCGCCCGCCACCGGCACCAGCGCGTTCGCGGGCACCGAGACCGCATCCTTGGCCGAGGCCTCGACGAAGGCGACGTGCGCGGTCATCTGCGGCATGAGTTCGCCATCGGCGTTGTCGACGTCGAAGAGCGCCGTGTAGACCACGACCTTGCTCGCGGCCGTCTGCGGCGCCGAGCCGCCCTCGGAGCCTCCGGCCTTGGGCGCCGGCGTCGGCGGTGCGGGCAGCAGCTGGCGCACCTTGCCGTGCCAGCGGCGCTGGTCGGCACCCAGCGTGGTGAAGTAGACCGGCATGCCGGGCTTGACGCGCCGCACGTCGGCCTCGGACACCTCGGACCACACCGTCATCGACGAGAGGTCGGCGATGCGCAGCACGTTCGGCGTCTGGTAGGTGGCGTTGAGTGTCTGGCCCTCGCGCGCCTCGACCGAGACGACCGTGCCGGCCATCGGCGCGAAGATGCGCGTGTAGCCCAGGCGCGCCTCGTCGGCCTTGAGCGTGGCCTGGGTCTGCGCGATCTGCGCGGCGAGGTTGTCGATGCGCGCGGCGGCCGAGGCGAGCGCGGCCTCCGCGCCCTGCACGTCTTCCTCGCGCGTGGCGCCATCGGCGGCCATGCGGCGCTGGCGCGCATGCTGCTGGTCGGCGAGCCGGTGCTGCGCGCGCTGCTCGGCCAGCTGGGCGCGCAGGCCCGCGAGCGAGGCGCGGCCCGCATCGACGGTCGCGCGCTGCACGCTGGGGTCGATCTCGACCAGCAGCTGCCCCTTCTGCACGGCGTCGCCCGGTTGCACGAGCAGCCGAAGGATCTGCCCCGAGACCTGGGCGCCGACATCCACGTAGCGCCGCGGCTGCAGCGTGCCGAGCGCGGTCACGCTCGATTCGATGTTCGCGCGCACCACCGGCACCGACTCGATGTCGGTGGCCGGGCGGCGCGCCCAGAGGTAGCCGGCGCCGGCGGTGGCCGACAGCACGGCGGCAAGCAGGAGAGGAATGATTCTTCGCATGGAGAAAAGGCAAGGCACCCCGTGGCCGCCGACTGCCTGCCCGTGCGCGCACGGCGCGGCGGGAAAGAGCCGGCCGGGCGGCCGGGCGCCGGTCAGGCGGGCTTAGATCCGGGCGAGCGTCGATTCGCTGCGCGCGCTGCTGCGCATGCGCGGCATGGCGGCCAGGAGCGCGTTGCCGATCTCGCCGGTGCGCACCGAGGTCACCGACAGCAGCGTGTCGCTGATGCCATGGCTGTCCTCGCAGGCGCCCTGCAGGAAGATGCCCGGATGGAAGTCGGGCGTGGCCGCCAGGCGGTAGTAGCGGTCGACCGAGAAGTCGCCCAGGTAGGGGGCCAGGGGCTGCAGCAGGTCCTTGTGCTGCTCGCGCACGTAGCCGGTGGCGAGCACCACGGCGTCGTAGCGCACGCTGCTCTCGCGGCCCGCGTCCTGGTCGAACAGCTGCAGGTGCACGCCGTCGCTGGCGGCGCGCACCGCCCGCACGTCGTGCTGGCGCAGCATGCGCAGGCGGTTGCCGCGCGCCACCTTCTGGTCGTAGAAGACCTTGAAGATCTGCTGGATCAGGTCCAGGTCGGCCACCGCGTAGTTGGTCTGCGACACCTCGTCCAGCAGCGCGGCGCGCTCGTCCTGCGGACGGCTGTAGACGTAGTCGGTGAATTCGACATTGAAGACCTCGTTGACGAACGCGCTGTCGTCGGCCGGGCGGATCGACCGCGCCCGCATGATGAGGTCGACCTGCGGCGCGTTCGGCCGCCCCTGCAGGTCCATGAAGATCTCGGCCGCGCTCTGGCCGGCGCCGATGACCGCGACGCGCTGGGCCTGGCCGTGGCGCGCGATGTCCTTGAGGTAGCTGTTGGAGTGGAACACCCGGCCGTCGCCGCGCAGCGCGCGAAAGCCCTCGGGAATGTTGGGCGTGCCGCCGATGCTCACCACCAGGTTGCGCGCCAGGCGCTCCTGCACGCGGCCGTCGTCGCCGCGCGAGCGCACGCGCAGCAGCGAGACTTCGCCGCCCTGCTTTTCGGGCAGCACCTCGAACACCTCTTCGCCGTAGGCGCACGACGCCTCGAACTGGCCCGCGGCCCAGCCCAGGTAGTCGTTGAACTCGTGGCGGCTCGGAAAGAAGCTCTTGAGGTTGATGAAGTCCGGCAGCCGCCCGCTCTCGTGCAGGTAGTTGATGAAGGTGAAGCGGCTGGTCGGGTTGCGCAGCGTGGCCAGGTCCTTCAGGAACGAAATCTGCATGTGCGCCTGGTCCAGCAGCATGTGCGGATGCCAGGCGAAGCTGGACTGGCGCTCGATGAACAAGGCATCCACCGGCTTGGCGCCGTGGCGCTTTTCTTCGAGCGCGATGGCCAGCGCGATGTTCGACGGACCGAATCCGACGCCGATCAGGTCATGGATGTGTTGCATGGAATGTCGACTCCTGTGGTGATGTGCGAACGCCCGCGGATGCACGGCATCGCTGATTCGGGGCGGTGAACGAAACGGCGGCGCTGAGCGAGTGCTGCAGTGCCTTCACGCGGCAAGGCCTTGCGGCGCGCGCGCGCGGTCTTCCGCGATGCGGCCCGACTTCATCGTGATGACGCGGTCGGCCAGGTGGAAGTAGCGGTCGTCGTGCGAGATGACCACCAGCAGGTGCCCCTTGGCGCGCAGCTCGGGCAGCAGCTCCGTATAGAACAGGTGGCGGAAGGTCGGGTCCTGGTCGGCCGCCCATTCGTCGAACACCAGCACCGGGCGGCCTTCGAGGTAGGCGTGCACGAGCGCGAGGCGCTTGCGCTGGCCGGTGGAGAGGTCGACGGTGCTGAACGAGCCGTCCTTCACGCTGACCTTGTGGGCGATTTCCAGGCGTTGCAGGTACGGCAGCGCCGCCTGCGGCAAGGCCTGCGCGCTCTCTTCGCCCTTGTTGTTGGCGACCAGGTCCTCGAACAGGTAGAAGTCGGAAAACACGGTGGTGAAGAGCTGGCGGTAGTCGTCGCGGGTCTCGGGCGTCACGACGGCGTCGTCGCGCAGCACCTCGCCCTGCTGCGGCGCATAGAGGCCGAGCAGGAGCTTGATGAGGGTGGTCTTGCCAGAGCCGTTGTCGCCCACGACGAACACCATCTCGCCGCGGCGCAGCTGCAGGTCGATCGGGCCGAGCACGAAGGGCTCGCTGCCTTCGGCGGGCTCGAAGGCATACCGCACACCGCGCATGCCGATGCCGTGCGAGAGCGCGGCGATGCTGGCCGGGTGCTCCAGGTGCAGGTGCGGCTCGGGCGTGGCGAAGCGCGCCGAGAGGTCGGCGATGCGCTGGAAGGCGACCTTGGCGCGGCCGACGTTGGGCAGCGCGAGCGCGATGGAGTCGATGGGCCCTTTGAGGAACAGCAGCACGAGGACGAAGCCGCTGAGCACGGCCGGGTCGGTGTTGCGGAACGCGGCCCAGCCCAGGATGAGCGCGATCAGCAGGAAGAACAGCGCCGAGCCGAATGCGGAGGCGATGACGTAGGTGTTGATCGCGCGGCCGTTGACGCTGCGGATGATGTCCACGATGCGCTCGATCTGGCCGCCGAACATGTGCGTGCGGCGCGCGCGGTGCATGCGCAGTTCCTTGGCGCCTTCGCTGATCGCGCGGTAGGCCTTGTGCAGCTGGTCTTCGTATTCGCGCGCCTTCCAGAAGCCGACTTCGGCGCGGGCCTGCGCCATGATCTGGATGGTGGCGCCGATCACCAGCATCACCACCAGCAGGCCGAACAGCGGCAGCGAAAGAATCGCCAGGTAGACCAGGCAGCCGAGCGCGACGGCGATCGCGATCAGCGTGGACGAGAGCACGAAGGCCACATCGCTGATCATGTCCACGTCCTGCGACAGCACGGGCATCAGGCGGTGCGTGCGGTAGCGCTCCAGCGCATCGATGGGCGCCGCGAGGATCTTCTGCGCGAGGCTCTTGCGCACCTGGGCCACCAGGCGCTGGCCGACGAAGTTGGTCGAGACGTCCGAGGCCATGCGGCCGAAGAGCGCGACGCCGCACAGCGCAATGAAGGTCAGCAGCAGGCCGCCGGCCATGCCGCCTTCCTGGTTGAGCACCTGGTTGATGGTGCGCAGCAGCGCGACCGTGGCGACGCCCGCGGCGATGCCGGTGACCGCGGACAGCACGAACCAGGGGGCGAAGGGTTTCAGCAGGCGCCGGACCTCCGCGGCATTGCCACTGGCAGATGACATACGAGAACTCTTTCCGCCCATGAAGGCGAGACAGCGGCCGCGCGGCACAGACACCCGCCGCCGGACCGGAAACGATTGGAGAACGACCCCGCCCGAAGGCACGGCCCCGGCGGCATCACGCCGCTCCTTGCATAGACGATCCGGCCTCGCCGATGTTCACGCGGCGGCATCGCGGGCGATTGGAAAGAGAGGACGCATGAACATGCGGGCCGCTGGCGCGTCTTCCCTGGATGGACTCCGCGCACCGTCTCACTGCCTTGCTGCCCACGAACCCATGATCCCGATCCTCGCGCCCCTGTTCGAAGGCGAAGACCTGCGGCCGTTCGGCGAAAGGCTGCAGTGCGCGCCGGTCGCACCGGCCGGCGCCGTGCGCGTGGCAGACCTGCTCGCGCCCGACGCGCTGATGGATGTGATGCGCCGCAGCGCCCGCTTTCGCCGCAGCGACGGGCGCGACCTGCGCCCGATCGCCTCGGCCTGGAGCCTCGAATACCTGGCGGCGCTGCTGCCGCCGGTGATCGCGGCCGCCACGGTGCTGGAACAGGTATTTCCCATCGGCGCCGAAGAGACGTGGGTGGTGCTGGACGACGACGGCAATCCCGGGAGCTTTCACATCCTGCACACGGGCGCGCCGATGCCGGGTGCGGCGACGACCATTCGCTATGCGCCCCTGCTCTGGCAGCACCTGGCGCCGCTTTTCGAGACGATCGCCCCGCTGACCCGGCTCGCGCCCAAGATCCTCTGGGGCAACGCGGCGCGCGAGTTCGACGTGGTCTTCGAGCAAGCCTTGGCGCTGACCGGGCTGCCGGCGATCGCGGAGGACTGGGCGCGGCTGGTGCGCGATCCGGTCTGGCCCCCGCGCCATTGCGGCGGCACCGAACCCACGCTGCAACAGGGATTCGACAACCCGTTGCACGGGCGGCAGCGCGAGGTGCGCATGTTCCACGACGACCACTACGACACGGTGAAGCTGCACCGCCAGTGCTGTCTCTACCACCTGCTGCCCGGAGAGGACTACTGCGGCGCCTGCCCGCTGGCGCCGGCGCACCGCGAGACCGAAACAGAAACCGAGGCGCCCGGGTCCTGAGCGTGCCGCACAACGCCGTGCGATGAACAGATCCGGCGCGATTTCGTCTCCCTGGGAGGCGCGCCCGCCCCCACGGGTGCCGCGCGGATTTCAACGTCACTCATTCATCCCACATCCATGCCCAAGGCAAAGCTCGTCTACATCCTGTCCCTGCGAAACGCCGCCGCCGACAAGGCAGGCCAGCACATCGACTTCAAGGGAGAGCAGCGCTACATGAAGTCGCCGCTCGAATACCTGGCCGAGGCGCTCGACACCACGCCGCTGGGCGACGACTATTCGCTCGAAGGCATCGTCTACGACGACGACGCGCAATCGCCGCGCGACCAGGCGGCGCTGAAGGACTACGGCTTCGCCTGGCACCCCGAGCGCAAGTGGATCTTTCCGAAGGATTTGCGGGCGCAGGGGCGGCTCCTGCGCGACATGCTGCATCCGGTGCCCTCGGCGTACCGGCGCCTGCCGCTCGATGCCAAGGCCGAGCGCGCCGCGGGCAAGAGCGCCTTCGAGCGCGCGCTGCTCGACAAGCTCCTGACGCTGCAGGCCGATGCGGTCGTGCTCGACGGGCTCCTGGTCATCCTCGACGAACTGGTGCGCCCCGGGGCGCACTTCCATCGCAAGATCGTCAACATCCATCCGGGCATCACCCGCATCGAGTCGCCGTACGAACGGCGCGGCGCGTGCGCGACGCTCGATGCGCTGCACGGCGTGCGCGGCCAGAAGGTGACGAACTGGACCACGATGGAGAAGACGACCGTGCCGACGGTGCGCAAGACCGGCGCCTCGCTGCACTACGTGGACAACGGCATCGATTCGGGCGAGGTGATCTTCGACGTGCTCGGCACCGACATCGACCCGGAGGACACGATCCTCGAACTGCGCTGGAACAACTTCAACCGCAGCCTCTTTCCGGCCATGCACCAGGGGCTGGCGCTTCTGGCCCCGCACATCCGGCGCCCGTCCGATGCACATGGCGCACATGGCGCACACGGCGCACACAACACCCAAGGAGACCTATGACGCTCGTCACACCGCAGCCGGCCCCGGCTGCAGACACGGGACCGAAGAACCCGCTGGTTTCGTACGCCGACGGCCAGGCGCACGACGTCACGCTCGAAGGCGCGAGCCTGATGGTGCGCACGCGCGCGACCGGCGCGCTGTCGCAATGGAAGATCGGCGGCGCGGCCGCGGCCCCCGGCCTTGCGCTCGCGCAGGTCGAGGGCGAGACAGCGGGCCCGGGCACGGCGACGCATCTGCTCGCGGCGCTGGAGGCCGCGTTCGCGCACCACCCGGCGAACCGCTCGATCGTCGTGGCCGATGCGGGCCGCTTCGCCGAGCTCGCGCAGTCGGGCGTGCTGCTGCCCATCGCGGGCGGCACGGAGGCGCGGGCGTGGCGCGACATGCTGTGGCAGCACGCGCGGCTGTGGCTGCCCGCGGTGCACACGCCCATCGCGCTGCAGTTCGCGCTGACCAACGGCAAGCGGCATCCGGTGCGCCCGCCCAAGCCGCGCGGCGTGCTCTACCAGCGCTTCATTCCGTGGCTGGGCAAGACCTTCTCGTTTCGCAGCATCGATTTCGAGCGCGACCTGCCGCTGTTCAACCGCTGGATGAACGACCCCGACGTGGCCAAGATCTGGGAAGAAGAAGGCGACCTCGACAAGCACCGCGCCTACCTGGATGCGATCGACCGCGATCCGCACATGTACTCGATGATCGCGAGCTTCGACGGCGAGCCCTTTGCCTACTTCGAGATGTACTGGGCCAAGGAAAGCCGCATCGCGCCCTTCTACGACGTGGACGACCACGACCGCGGCTGGCACGTGCTGGTGGGAGAGCCGGCGTTCCGCGGCAAGGCCTGTGCGACGGCCTGGCTCACCTCGATCTCGCACTACATCTTTCTTTGCGACCCGCGCACGCAGCGCGCCATGGGCGAGCCGCGCATCGACCACGTGCAGCAGATCCGCAACCTGGACAAATCGGGCTACGCCAAGGTGAAGGAATTCGACCTGCCGCACAAGCGCGCGATGCTCGTGATGATGCTGCGCGAGCGCTATTTCTGCGATGCGCTCTGGCTGCCGCGCGACGACGCGGCGGTGATCTCGGGGCGTCCGCTGTCGGCGGCGCTTTGAGGCATGCGGCCGTCGAAAGGCCGCCTGCATCCAGCGGCAAGGGAACGGGCTTTGTAGTGGAAACGCGTCATTCGGACCATGCGATTTCACAGTCTTATCAAAATAAGAACCATTCTCATTAGAATCCGCGCGGTCCCTCCATCCATCCACCTTTTGTCCTACTCATGCGCACTCTTCCCCTGCCTCGCCAACGCCTGCTGAATGCCTCGCTCGCGGCGGCCTTCGGAACTGTCATCACCTTCTGGGGCATGTCGGCTTCGGCCCAGACGGCCGCGCAACCCGATGCGGCCAACGCCGGCACGGGCGCCGCGCTGCCCTCGGTCACGGTGAATGCCGACACGGAAGAGAACGGACACGTCAACGGTTACCTCGCCCGCCGCAGCACGGCCGGCTCGAAGACCGACATTCCGATCATCGAGACGCCGCAATCGCTGTCGGTGATCACGGCCGACCGCTTCCAGGCCATCGGCGCGACGCGGCTGCGCGATGCGCTGGGCTACACGCCGGGCGTGAACATCGCGCCCTTCGGTTCCGATTCGCGCTACGACTGGATCGCCGTGCGCGGCTTCGATGCCTACAGCCCCGGCTTCTACGAGGACGGCCTGCCGCTGCGCAACGCCAACAGCTTCTCGGTGTGGAAGACCGAGAACTACGGCGCCGAACGCATCGAAGTGCTGCGCGGCCCCGCCTCGGTGCTCTACGGCCTGAGCAGCCCCGGCGGCGTTGTCAACGTGGTCAGCAAGCTTCCCACGGCCACGCCCATCCGCGAACTGCAGGTGCAGGTTGGCACCAACAACCACCGCCAGGTCGCGGGCGATTTCTCGGGCGCCCTGGACGCCGACGGCAAGGTGCTCTACCGCCTCACCGGCGTGCTGCGCGATGCGCAGCTGCCGGCCGGCAAGATGGCCGACGACCGCACGTACCTCGCGCCCTCGCTCACCTGGAGGATCACCAACGACACCTCGCTCACGCTGTACGCGCAAGTCATGCGCAACCGCGCGGGCGTGTACACGCGCAACCGCCCGTGGGCCGGTTCGCTGGTGCCCAGCGCCATCGGCACGTTCATTCCGGCCAAGCTGTTCCAGGGGAACCCCTACTTCGATCATTTCAACCAGGACCAGGAGCTGTTCGGCTACAACTTCGAGCACCGCTTCAACGACACCGTCACGTTCCGCCAGAGCGCGCGCGCCGGTCGCCTGAAGGTGGACTACCGCGGCCTGCAGGCACCGAACTTCACCACGGTCAATCCGGACAACGAGTTCGATCCGGTCAACTTCCAGAACCTCTCGCGCACCCTCTTCGGCAGCCGCGAATCGGTGCGCGCCTTCGCCATGGACAACCAGGTGCAGGCCGACGTTCGCTCCGGCGACTGGAAGCACAAGATCCTGGTGGGCGTGGACTACCAGCACAACAACTTCGAGACCAACAGCTACAGCGGCGGCTCGGCCCCCGACCTGAACATCGCGAACCCGTACTACTTCAACGGCCCGTTCGAGATTCCGGACCCGTACGAAGTGAACGCCACCCGCCTCACGCAAACCGGCGTCTATCTGCAGGACCAGATCAAGTGGCGCGACACGCTGCAGCTGACGCTGGGCGGTCGCTACGACACCGCCAAGAGCAGCGTCTTCAGCCGCCTGGACGGCACCTCGACCACCGTGTCCGACCACAAGTTCACCGGCCGCGCGGGCCTGGTCTACCTGGCACCGAACGGCTGGGCGCCCTACCTGAGCTACTCCGAATCGTTCCAGCCGACCGGCGTGGTCGATCCGGTCACCAAGGAGCCCTTCAAGCCCGAATCGGGCCGCCAGTACGAGGTGGGCCTGCGCTACCAGCCGCCGGGCACCAAGAACAGCTTCAGCGCCGCCATCTTCGACCTGCGCCGCAAGAACTACATCAGCTACGACACCGAATTCCAGCCCAAGCAGACCGGTGAGATCTCGGTGCGCGGCCTGGAACTGGAAGCCACCACGCAGCCCACCGACCGCATGAACCTCACCGCGTCGTACAGCTACACGCCGCGCGCCATCGTCACGTCGAGCGCGCGCCCCGAGGAAATCGGCAAGCAGGCGAACGCCGTGGCGCGCAACCAGCTGTCGGCATGGGGCGACTACCGCTTCGCCAACGGCATCAAGGTCGGCCTGGGCGTGCGCTACACCGGCCCCACCCGCGGCAACGGCGGCGGCTCGCCGATCAGGGTGCCCGGCGTGACGCTGCTGGACGCGATGGTCGGCTACGACTTCGAACACTGGAGCCTCGCGCTCAACGTGCGCAACCTGACGAACAAGACCTACATCGCCAACTGCGACACACCCTCGCAGAGCTGCTACTACGGCGACCAGCGCAAGGTGCTCGCAACCGCGACCTACCGCTGGTAAGCGCAGATCGCCAGACGGCAAGAAGGCCGGATGCCCCCGAGGCATCCGGCCTTTTTTCATGCGGCACCCGCAGGCGCTGCGAAAGAAAAAACTACGCCGCGTCGGCAGCCAGCAGCCGCTGCTTCACGAGCGCACCCAACTGCGGGTGGCGAATGATGTCCAGGTGATCGGCGTTCTCGAGCACGTCGGTCGCCGCCACCGGTGCGTGGGCCGACCAGTCGCGCAGCCGTCCGTCCCTGCGCAGCGAGCTCTCGGCCTGGAACACGTGCACCGGCCGCGACAACATTTCGTACGCATAGCGCATCGACTGCACGCGGCTGTCGAGCGTCGCCCACAGCAGGTATTCGGCCGCCTCGTCGCCGGCGCCGTCCGATGGAAACGCCTCTACGGGGTCGAGCATCTGCTCGGCCACCCAGTCGCGCTCCCGTTCGTCCATGCGCGCCATCAGCGCCTTCCACTGCGCGGCCATCTCCGAGCGCGCGAGCCACTCGGCCAGCGCTTGGTCGGCCTGCGCGCGTTGCGCTGCCGTCAGCGTGCCGGCGGGGATCATGGGCTCGGTTTCGAACACGTCCACCGCGCCGATGAACGCGACCTCGATGCGCCCTTCCAGTTGCCGCGCGACTTCGAAGGCCAGGTCGCCGCCGAGCGACCAGCCCAGCAGCGCGCAGCGCCCGCCGGTGGCCGTCGCGAGGATGAAGTCCGCGTACTCGGCCGCCAACTCGTGGATCGCGAAACCGCGCCATCGCTTGGCGGTGTAGACGTGGCTCACGAAGCCGTACACCGGCCGGTCGCCCTCGAGCGCTTGCGCCAGCACCTGGAACTCGCGCGTGTTGACGATCAGGCCCGGCATGCAGAACAGCGGAATGCCCGCACCGCCCGCATGCAAGCAGACCGCGTGGTGCGAATCGCCCAGGCGCTGCTGCAACCGGTCGGCCAGCGCGGCGAGGCTGCCCGCCTGCATCACGTCGGCCAGGCCGAGCTGGCTGCCGCCGGGCAGTTGCTGGCGCACCTTCGCGATGAGCTTGAGGCTCAGGATCGAGTCACCGCCCAGCTCGAAGAAGTTGTCGTCGCGCGCCACGCGCTCCACGCCGAGCACGTCGCGCCAGATGCCGGCCAGCGCCTCTTCGGCTTCGCCCTGCGGCTCATCGAATGCGCGCTCGCGTCCGAGCGCTTCGGGGTCGGGCAGCGCGCTGCGGTCGACCTTGCCGTTGGCGTTCAGCGGCAGCGACGGCAACGTGACGATGGCGCGCGGCACCATGTAGTCGGGCAGCACGCGCCCGAGGCGCTCGCGCAGCACGACGCTGTCGGCGGCCTGCCCGGCATGCGCCGCGACATAGCCCACGAGCGAGGCGCGACCAACGCCGGGGGATTGCCTGGCCACCACCACGGCCTCGCGCACCTCGGGCTGCGACAGCAGCTGCGCCTCGATCTCCCCGAGCTCGATGCGAAAGCCCCGGATCTTCACCTGATGGTCGATGCGGCCCAGGTACTCGATCTGCCCCTCTGCGTTCCAGCGCACGAGATCACCCGTGCGGTACAGCCG
>NZ_JXQQ01000057.1 GCF_000834655.1 Variovorax paradoxus | reverse complement strand
GGCGCGCCGTTGGCGTCGCCTTCGAGCGTGATGGTCGGCACGCCGATCACCGGCGCCTTGGCCAGGCGATCTTCGAGCGACTGGTACTTCGCTTCGCCGTCGGCCAGGCCCAGGCGCCAGCGGTAGTTGTGCACCGTGATGGCCACGTGGTCGGGGTTCTCGAACGCGACGGCGCTGCGATCGAAGGTGGCCGCGTCGAAGTTCCACTTGGGCGATGCGATCTGCCAGATGAGCTTGGCGAAGTCGTGGCGGTTCTTCTCGTAGCCCGCACGGCCGCGCTCGGTCGCGAAGTAGTACTGGTACCACCACTGCAACTCGGCCTGCGGCGGCAGGGGCGTCTTGCCCGCCTCCTGGCTGCCGATGAGATAGCCGCTGACCGACACCAGCGCCTTCACGCGCTCGGGCCACAGCGCGGCCATGATGCACGCGGTGCGCGCGCCCCAGTCGCAGCCGGCCACCGTGGCCGCCTGGATCTTCAGCGCATCCATGAGCGCGATGATGTCCACGGCGACCACCGACTGCTGCCCGTTGCGCGGCGTGTCGGCCGAGAGGAAGCGGGTGGTGCCGTAGCCGCGCAGGTACGGCACGATCACGCGGAAGCCCGCGGCGGCCAGCTGCGGCGCGACGTCCACGAACATGTGGATGTCGTAGGGCCAGCCGTGAAGAAGGATCACCGGCGCGCCGTTGGCCGGGCCGGC
>NZ_JXQQ01000056.1 GCF_000834655.1 Variovorax paradoxus | reverse complement strand
CGCGGCGCCTGATGAGGCGCGGTTGTGTTGCGAGGGCTGTCGTGCCCCCATCCCAGCCTTCCCCCGGGAGGGGAAGGAGCAATTCATCCGGGTGCGGTTGGGCATGGCGTCAGTGCTCCACACCGAGGTATGCCCGGATCACGTCTTCGTTGTTGCGCACTTCGTCGGGCGTGCCGTCGCCGATCTTCTTGCCGTAGTCCAGCACCACCACGCGGTCGGAGATGTCCATCACCACGCCCATGTCGTGCTCGATGAGGACGATGGTCGCGCCGAACTCGTCGTTCACGTCGAGGATGAAGCGGCTCATGTCCTGCTTTTCTTCGACGTTCATGCCGGCCATCGGCTCATCGAGCAAGAGCACCTGCGGCTCCATCGCGAGCGCACGGCCCAGGTCCACGCGCTTCTGCAAACCGTAAGGCAGGCGGCCCACCGGGGTCTTGCGGTGCGCCTGGATTTCGAGGAAGTCGATGATGTGCTCGACGAACTCGCGGTGCCGCAGCTCCTCGCGTTCGGCCGGGCCCCAGCGCAGCGCCTGCGCGAGCAGGCCGCTCTTCATCTTGAGGTTGCGTCCCGTCATGATGTTGTCGAGCACGCTCATGCCCTTGAAGAGCGCCAGGTTCTGGAAGGTGCGTGCCACGCCCATCTCGGCCACCTGGCGCGAGTTCATGTGCTTGAAGGTCTGGCCGCGGAAAGTGATGGAGCCCTGCTGCGGCCAGTAGACGCCGTTGATGCAGTTGAGCATCGAGCTCTTGCCCGCGCCGTTCGGGCCGATGATGGCGCGCACTTCGTGCTCGCGCACGTCGAAGCTGATGTCCGTCAGCGCCTTCACGCCGCCGAAGCTCAGCGAGATGTTCTGCACGTCGAGGATGACCTCGCCGGTCTTTCGCGCGCTCATGCAGCCGCCTTCACGATGGGGAAGGTCTTCGCCTCGACGATCTTCAGCGTGGCGCTCACCACGCCGGTGCGTCCGTCCTCGAACTTGACCTGGGTCTCGATGTGTTGCTCGGTCTTGCCGCCGTAGAGCGCATCGACCAGCACCGCGTATTTCTCGGCGATGAAGCCGCGGCGCACCTTGCGCGTGCGGGTGAGCTCGTCGTCGTCGGGGTCCAGCTCCTTGTGCAGCACGAGGAAGCGCGCGATCTGCGTCTCGCCCATGCCGTCCTCGCTTGCGAGGTCGGCGTTGACCTTGCCGATGCACTCGGCAATGAGCGCCAACACTTCGGGCTTGCCGGCCAGGTCGACGTAGCCGCCATAGGCCAGGCCACGGCGCTCGGCCCAGTTGCCCACCGCCTCGAAGTCGATGTTGATGGCCGCGCAGACCTGGTCGCGCGTATTGCCGAAGCACACCGCTTCCTTGATCTGCGGAAAGAACTTGAGCTTGTTCTCGATGTAGTTGGGCGCAAAGATCGCGCCGCTCACGAGCCGGCCCACGTCTTTCGCGCGGTCGATGATGCGCAGGTGCCCCTCGCTGTCGAGCACGCCCGCATCGCCGGTGTGGAAGTAGCCGTTGGCGTCGAGCACCTCGGCGGTGGCGTCGGGGCGCTTGTAGTATTCCTTCAGCACCGAGACGCCGCGCACCAGCACCTCGCCGTCGTCGGCGATCTTCAGCTCGATGCCCGGTGCGGCGGTGCCCACGGTCTGCAGCTTGACCTTGCCGTCCTGCTGCAGGCACACGTAGGCGCAGGTCTCGGTCTGGCCATAGAACTGCTTCAGGTTCACGCCGATGGAGCGGTAGAAGCGAAAGAGGTCGGGCCCGATGGCCGCGCCGGCGGTGTAGGCCACGCGGATGCGGCTCATGCCCAGCACGTTGCGAAGCGGCCCGTAGATCAGGAGGTTGCCAAGGCCGTACATGAGCCTGTCGCCCATGCTCACCGGCGCGCCGTTGAGGATGTCGGCGCCCACGCGCTGCGCGAGCGCCATGAACTTCGCATAGAGCCAGCGCTTCGGACGCGCCGCGTCTTCCATGCGGATCGACACGGCAGTGAGCAGCCCTTCGAAGGTGCGCGGCGGGCCGAAGTAGTAGCTCGGGCCGATCTCGCGCATGTCGTTCATCACCGTCTCGGCCGATTCGGGGCAGTTGAGCGTGAAGCCGCCCACCAGCCATTGCGCGACGGAGAACAGGTGGTCGCCCACCCACGCCATCGGCAGGTAGCTCATGATGTTGTCGCCGGGGCCCAGCTTGTCGGTCTCCACGCCGCCGCGGCCCGCCGCGATGAAGCTCGCATGCGTCTGGCACACGCCCTTGGGGCGGCCGGTGGTGCCCGAGGTGTAGAGGATCACGCCGACGTCGGTGGCCTCGCCGCTCGCCACCGCACGGTCGTAGTAGCCGACGTTGGCCTTGTCGAACTCGCGGCCCAGCGCGCGCAGCTGCTCGTAGCTCATGAGGCCGGGCTGGTCGTAGTGGCGCAGGCCCTTGGGGTCGTCGTAGATGATGTGGCGGATGCCGTGCGCCTGGTCCTTCTGCAGCTCGCGGCACTCGAGCAGCTTGTCGACCTGCTCCTGGTCTTCGACGATCACGAAGTCGATCGCCGCGTCCTGCAGCATGAAGACCATCTCGCCGGCCACCGCGTCCTGGTAGAGCGGCACCGGCACGCCGCGCAGGCTCTGCGCGGCGACGACCGCCATGTACAGGTGCGGCCGGTTGGCACCCACGATGGCGAGGTTGTCGAAGGCCTTGAACCCGAGGCTCGCGAGGCCGCAGGCCATCTCACGCACCTCCTCGGCCGCGGCGCTCCAGGTCCAGGTTTGCCAGATGCCGAGGTCTTTCTCGCGCACCGCGGGCGACTCGGGCTGGGCCTGGGCGTGCGCGAGCAGCAGACGGGGGAAGGTGGGGTCGTTGGTTTGCACAGTGGGCGGATCGTAGGCCTCACTTTGACGCCCACTTGTCGTTCCGACGACAATCCTAGGGACACTACTCCCCGGAGTTTCCCGATGCCTCACGGCAATCTCAACCAGAGCTCGCTCGGCAATTCGATCAGGGACCGCGTGCGTCCCGCCAATGCCGCGGAGCTCGGCGGCATCCCCTGGCTGCCCACGCTCACGCCCGCTGAGCGCCGCCGCGCCGAAGCTGCTTTGGTGGTCGGCGAGGCCGAGCCCGGCGACCTGGTCTGCCGCGTCGGCCGCTCGCCCACCTACTGGTTCGGGGTGGTCGAAGGGCTCCTCAAGATGAGCAACGACAACGCCGACGGCGGCTCGGTCACCTACACCGGCGTGCCGCCCGGTGGCTGGTTCGGCGAAGGCACGGTGATGAAGCGCGAGCCCTACCGCTACAACATCCAGGCGCTGCGCCGCAGCGTGGTGGCGGGGCTGCCGATCGAGAGCTTCCACTGGCTGCTTGATCACTCGATCGGCTTCAACCGCTTCGTGATGAACCAGCTCAACGAACGCCTGGGCCAGTTCATCGCGGCGCTGGAGATCGACCGGCTCAACAACCCCGACGCGCGCGTGGCGCGCAACCTGGTGTCGCTGTTCAACCCGGTGCTGTACCCGGGCGTGGGCGAAGTGCTGCGCATCACGCAGCAGGAGCTGGCGTACCTCGTGGGCCTGTCGCGCCAGCGTGTGAACGAGGCGCTCAACGGTCTCTCGGCGCAGGGCCTGATCCGTGTGGAGTACGGGGGCCTGCGCGTGCTCGACCTGCCGGGCCTGCGCGTGAGCGCGATGTCGAACAAGAAGAACGCCTCGGCGGAAACGGAAACCTCATGACCCTCAAAGACCAGATCCAGGTCGTGCCCGCGAACGCGGAAGCGGCATTCATCCCCCCGCCCGAGGCGCCGAACACGAAGCCCGCAGACGCCGGCCCGACGCTGGAGCAAGCCATCGAACGCAACGAGGCGCTCACCGAGAAGATCGATGCGCTCGACGCGATCCTCGCCAAGCCCCTCAGCGAAATCCTCGCGGACCGCGAGAAGGCCGAAGAGGCCGCGCTCGCCTGGGACCGCTTCGGCGCGATGTGGATGCTTTCGCAGCGTGCGATGCGCCGCGTGGCGCTCGACCTCGCCGCGCAGCAGGGCGTGAGCGAAGAAGAAGTCGTCGCGCGTGCGATGACGCATGCCAATGCGGTGCTCAACGGCGCCGACGAGTTAGACCTCGGCGGCACCATCGCGCCCGCGCAACTGCAGCACATCGCGCGGCACCGCGCGTTCCTGCGCAAGCAATTCCGTACCGGTTGAGCCGCAAGGCCACTCGATACCCCTTAACCTCCCGCCTTCTTCAAGAAAAGAGTTTTCCGATGACCGCTGCCTCTCACCTCACCCTCATCACCGGCGCCTCGCGCGGCCTGGGCCGTGCCATGGCCGAACAGCTGCTGCAAGCCGGCCACGTCGTGCTCGGCATTTCGCGCAAGCAGGATGCGCAACTGGCCGAAGCCGCCAAGGCCGCCGGCGCCGAACTCACGCAATGGGAACAGGACCTGTCCGACCCCGTCGCCGCATCGGCCCGCGTGTCGGCCTGGCTCAAGACCCTCGATGCGCAGCGTTTCGACAGCGTGACCCTCATCAATAACGCGGGCACCGTCGGCAACCCGGCACCGCTGGCCGGCGCCGTGACCGGCGAGCTGTCGCTGGCGCTGCGCATCGGCCTCGAAGCGCCGATGCTGCTGACCGCCGCCTTCCTCAACGCCACGCGCGAATGGCGCGGCGCACGCAAGGTGCTGAACATCTCGTCGGGCCTCGGCCGCAACGCAATGGGCAGCCAGGCACCTTACTGCGCGGCCAAGGCCGGCATGGACCGCTTCTCCCAGGCCGTGGCGCTCGAGGAAGCGGCCGCACCGAACGGCGCGCGCATCGTCTCGCTCGCGCCCGGCATCATCGATACCGACATGCAGGTGCAACTGCGCGGCGCGTCGGCAGAGAACTTTCCGGACCGCACGCGCTTCGTGAGCATGAAGGAAGAGGGCCGCCTCGACAGCCCCGCCAGCGCAGCCGCCAAGGTGCTCAAGTACCTGGCGCGCGAGGACTTCGGCACGAACCCCGTGGCCGACGTGCGCGACCCGGCCTGAACGCCCAGAAACGAGCACGACCATGGCCACCGCAAAGTCGATCGACACCAACGACTACAAGCTCTTTCCGTCGCCGAGGAACGTGCACCGCGTCATCTTCGAGCACCAGGTCTTCGTGCCGTACCCGTACGCGCTGATCGTGATGGACGAGTTCTACTTCAAGGGCCGCTACAGCCTGTTCTCGGCGTGCAGGATGAGCGACGGGAAGATGGGGCAGGTGGCGACGTTCGAGGATGCGTCGGACGTCGAGATCTTCAACACGAAGTTCGTGCCTGATTGAGTTCCCGGTATTTCTCCCTCCCCCACTGGGGGAGGGCAGGGGTGGGGGCTAGCGGCGCATCAAGCGTCAGCGGCGTATCAAACGCCGCGTGCCCCCAATCCAACCTTGCCCCAGCGGGTGAGGGAACAAGAGCTCACTGCAGCACGAACCGATCCCGCTGCGCCTGCGCGCACTCACCCATCACGTTCAACGCCCGCGACACCGCGGGCGTGCCGATCACGAAGGGATTCGCAGCGCCCGTCGGCTGCTGCCGCAGCGCGGCCAGCTTGCCTTGCGAGCCGTCGTAGCCCGAGTGGTTCGACACCAGCACATCGATCTTCTGCGCCTCTGCCACCGTGCCCATGCGCCGCGTGGCATCGATGTAGCTCCCCAGCCGCGGCACGTTCTTGCCGAAGTTGAAGGCGGTGCCGCCCCAGAGCATCGCGCGGTGCTTCCGGCCGTTCGAGGTCACGTCGAACACCGGCGAGATCGTGCCCATGGTGTGGCCCGGCGTGATGTACAGCGTGACAGTGGTGTCGCCCAGCGTGAGGCGGTCGCCGTCCTTCACCGACACGTCGCCCGCGCCTCGCTTGGGTGGGGCGCCCCAGATTGGCGTCGCGAATTCGAGCTTCGTCTCGGTCATCGTCCAGTCGGCTTCGCTCATCACCACGCGGGCGCGGTACTTCTGCGCGAGGTAGGGCGCGCCGCCGTAGTGGTCGCCATGGCCGTGCGTGACGACCACGTACTTGATCTGCGCCGGGTCCAGGCCGAGCCTGCGCATGCCGCCTTCGATGAGCGCGGCGGCTTCCATCTGGTTGTTGAGCGCATCGATGAGGATGATGCCGTCCGAGGTCTTGATCGCCCAGGCGCTGACCCAGTCTGCGCCCACGAAGTAGAGGTTGTCGAAGGCCTTGCCCGGCGGCGGCGCGGGCTTGTCGATGAGCGCCCTGAGGCCCTTGTCCATTTCGGCCTGCGGCGGCTGCGCGGCGGGCGCGGGCTTGCAGAGTGCCAGGAGCGGCGCGAGGTCGGTGCCCGCATCGCGCGTGGCCGCGGCGACGTGCGCGGCGATGGTGGCTTCGGAGGGCGGCGTCTGCTGGGCCGGTGTCTGCGCGCAGCCCTGGAGGAAGGCCGCGACCGCTGCCAGGGCGGTCGTCTTCAGCAGCAGGGTGCGCGGGTTCTTGCGAAATGCCATCGGTGTCTCCATGCCGTCATTGCGGCCCGTTGTGGAGACACCATTCTGCGACGCGAAGGCTTATTCGATGGTCGCGCCCGAGGCTTGCACGATGCCCTTCCACTTCTCGTAGTCGGTCTTCAGCAGCGCGCCGAACTGGTCGGGCGTCATGCTCTCGGGCTCCGCGCCCTGGCCGATGATGGCGGCCTTCATCTCGGGCGTGGCCAGCAGCTTGTTGACCTCGGTGTTCAGCGTGGCGACGATGTCCTTGGGCGTGTTGGCCGGCACGAAGATGCCGTACCAGGTGCTCACGTCGAAGCCCTTGTAGCCGAGTTCGGCGACGGTGGGCGTCTCGGGCAGCGACGTGCTGCGCTTGGCGGAGGTGACGGCCAGCGGGCGCAGCTTGCCGGCCTTGATCTGCGCCATGGCCGAGGGCACCGACGACACCATGAGGTCGACGTTGCCCGCGAGCACGTCCATCATGGCCGCGTTGGAGCCCTTGTAGGGCACGTGGCGCATCTTGATCTTGGCGGCGCTGTTGAAGATCTCGCCGGCCAGGTGGATGGTGGTGCCGTTGCCGGGCGAGCCGTAGGTGACGGTGTCGGGCGCGGCGCGCGCGGCCTTCACCACGTCGTCCAGCGTCTTGAACCTGGAGTTGGCCTGCGTGACGATCACCACCGGCGTGTAGGCCACGTGGGCCACCGCCGTGAGGTCCTTCACCGGGTTGTAGCTCAGGTTCTTGTAGAGCCAGGGGGCCACGACCATGTTGTCCTTCTGGCCCATCACGATGTCGTAGCCCGTGGGCGCGGCGCGCGCGGCCTCGGCGATGCCGATGGTGCCGCCGGCGCCGCCGCGGTTGTCGGGCACCACGGTCCAGTGGTTGGCCTCGGTGAGCTTCTGCGCGACCAGGCGCGCCAGGATGTCGGTGCCGCCGCCGGGCGGGAAGGGCACGATCATGCGGATGGGCTTGGCGGGATAGCTCTGCGCGTGCACGGCAACTGCGGCAAAAGCCAAGGGAAGTGCCAGCGCAAGGGCCAGCGTGCGGGTGAGTTTGCGGATCATGGGTTTGTCTCTTTGTCTGGACGAATCGGAGCGGGGTTGCAGCAGTGGCGATGGAGGTCTTTTGGCCTCACTGCACCAAGGGTGCAGTGTGCCGCAAGCGCCGCGCCGGTGTTTTCGTGGTTTGCGATGGGCCCCGTATCAGACGGCGGCGACTTGACAGGGCCGCTTCGGCGCCGAACATGAAATATCGATCCACACGAAGGAGACACCCATGCTCGGAAACATCGATGCGACGGCCAACCTCGCGGTGAAAGACCTCGCGGTGGCCCGCCGCTTCTACGAAGGCACGCTGGGCCTTGCGCAAGTCGACGCGGAGGGCGACGAGGTCGTGGTCTATGGCAGCGGCAACACGCGCATCAACGTGTACCGCTCGGAGTTCGCCGGCACCAACCAGGCGACGGCCGTGACCTGGCAGGTCGGCGCGGACATCGAGCGCCTCGTCGCCGCGCTCAAGGCCAAGGGCGTGCGCTTCGAGCACTACGACATGCCCGACACGAAACTCGAAGGCGACCTTCATGTCATGGGCGACATGAAGGTCGCGTGGTTCAAGGACCCGGACGGGAACATCCTGAACCTGATCAACGGCTGATCGATCAGCCGAAGTTCTTGGCGACGAAGTCCCAGTTCACCAGCTTGGCGAGGAAGGTCTCGACGAACTTCGGGCGCAGGTTGCGGTAGTCGATGTAGTAGGCGTGCTCCCAGACGTCGACAGTCAGCAGCGCGGTGTCTGCGGTCGTCAGCGGCGTGCCGGCGGCGCCGGTGTTCACGATGTCCACCGAACCGTCGGCCTTCTTCACGAGCCACGTCCAGCCCGAGCCGAAGTTGCCCACGGCCGACTTCACGAAGGCTTCCTTGAAGGCGTCGTAGCTGCCCCACTTGGCATCGATGGCCATGGCCAGCGCGCCGGTCGGTGCACCGCCGCCTTGCGGCTTCATGCAGTTCCAGAAGAAGGTGTGGTTCCAGATCTGGGCGGCATTGTTGTAGATGCCGCCGCTGGCCTTCTTGATGATTTCTTCGAGCGTGAGGGCTTCGAACTCGGTGCCCTTCTGCAGGTTGTTGAGGTTCACGACGTAGGCGTTGTGATGCTTGCCGTAGTGGTACTCGAGGGTCTCCTGCGAGTACTCGGGCGCCAGTGCGTCGAGCGCGTAAGGCAGGGGTGGGAGCTTGTGTTCCATCGTGGTTCCTTTGGGTCGGTTGTGGGTAAATCGTTATCCGGTGCTCAGGCGCGCGGCTTCGGGCTGACCTGGTAGGCGCAGCGCCGCGCACCCGCAAGCACATGTTCGACGCGGCTGACGGTCACTTCGGGCCCCAGCACTTCGTCGAAGAGTTGCAATTCACTGCGGCAGAAACCCGTGCAGGCCTGCGCCGCGGTGCAGATGGGGCAGTGGTTCTCGATGAAGAGAAAGCCGTCGCCCTCGGGCCGGAACTCGGCCATGTAGCCCTCGCGGCTGCGGATTTCGGCGAGCCGCTCCAGCCGCGTCCTGAGGCTGCGCGCACCGCGCATCGCCTCGGTGTAGGTGGCGCGCATCGCGTCCTCGCGCGCGCCGATGAGCTGGTCCATGCCCTTCTCGCCGAACACGCTGATCACGGCGCTGATCATTTGCACCGTCATCTCCGCGTGTGTGTCGGGAAAGCGCTTGTGGCCTTCGCCGGTGAGCCGCCAGATCTGCGTGGGCCGGCCGCGGCCGCTCGGACGGCTCTCGGCATCGACCAGGCCTTCGGCCTCCAGCTTGGCCATCTGCTGGCGCACCGCTTCCACCGTGACGTTGAGCACCTTGGCGATGTCGGGAATGCCGAGCGCGCCGCGGGTCTTGAGCGTGGAGAGGATGCGGTCTGCCGGCTGGTGCGGCATCCAGGCGGGCTTGGCGTCGATGGGGGCTGACATGGACGTTTCGTGGGTTCTGTGAAGGCCGATTGTCAGGCGGCCGGGCCTCCCCTTGAATCCGAGGGTGCTTGCCACCCGCCGCCCAGCGCCTTGTAGAGCGCGACGAGGCTGGTGTACGAGGCGGTCTCGGCCTCGGCCACGGCGTCTTGCGCACGCAGCAATGTGCGTTGCGCATCGAGCACGCTCAGGTAGGGCGCGGCCCCTTCGCGGTAGCGGACCTCGGCCAGTTCGGCTGCGCGGCCGCTGCGGGCCGCGGCCTGCACCAGCGACTGCAGGCGCTGCTGGTTCTGGCCGTAGCCGGTGAGGGCGCTTTCCACGTCCTCGATGGCGCGCAGCACGGTCTGCTCGTAGAGCGCGCGATCGCCCTCGGCGCGGGCTTCGGCGCCACGCACGCGGGCCTTCACCGAGCCCAGCCGGAGCGCCGGCCAGCTCACGCCCGGCGTCACGCTGAAGGCGCGGCTCGACGTGCTGCCGAGGTCCGAACCCCGCAGCGCGATGAAGCCGAGGAAGCCGCCGATGTCGAAGCGCGGATACAGCTCCGCGGTCGTTGCGCCCACGTCGGCGGTGCTGGCCGCGAGGCCGCGCTCGGCGCGCAGCACGTCGGGCCGGCGCCGCAGCAGGTCGCCCAGGTCGCCGATGGGCAGGCGCTTGTCGAGCACGCGCAACTGCCGAGGCTGCAGCATCGGCTCCAGTTCGGCGGGGCGCAGGCCCGCCAGCACCGCCACGCGGTAGGCGGCCTGGCGGCGCGTGGTCTCGAAGGCGGGGAGCTGGCTCTCGGTGGTC
>NZ_JXQQ01000055.1 GCF_000834655.1 Variovorax paradoxus | reverse complement strand
GTGCGGCGGGCGCGCTCGCGGCGCCGCTGGCCGGGCGCCTGGCCGACCGGCGCGGGCCGCAGCTGGTGACGCGCCTCGGCGCGGGACTGGCCGTGGTGTCGTTCGCCGCCATGGGGCTCGCGCCGCTGATGCTGCCGCACGCGCAGCTCTGGCTGCTGGCCATCGCGGCCGTCGGCTTCGACCTGGGCCTGCAGGCCACGCTGATCGCGCACCAGACCATCGTCTACGGCATCGAGCCCGGCGCACGCAGCCGGCTGAACGCGGTGCTGTTCACCAGCATGTTCATCGGCATGGCGGCCGGCTCGGCGCTGGGCGCCCTGGCGCTCGCGCAGTGGGGCTGGGCCGGCGTGACGTGGCTGGCGACCGGCACGGCAGCGGCGGCACTGGCCGTGCGCCTGCTGCCCGCGCCCCGCAAGCCCTGAGCGGACGCCCTCAGTCGGCGCAGCGGAACGATGCCGCGAGGTTGACGTCGCCGGCCCCCTTGTACTGCGGCCACTTCGGGTAGTCGCACAACGGCCGGGTGCGGCCGGGGACGCCGGCCGTGTCGGTCGTCACCTGCCCCGTGGGCGCGGTGCCTTTCTCGGCCCATTGCTCCAGCGCCGTGAGCGAATCCCAGGTCGCGTTGAAGACGCTGCTCACCGCATGGCCCAGGCCCGCGACCTCGTAGTAGCGCACGAACGAATCGACTTCCGCGAGCCCCAGGCGCGACTGCAGCCGCTGGTAGTACTGCTCGGTGGCGCGCGTGCTCACCAGCACATCGGCCAGGCCGTGGGCCAGGAGCAGCTTGCCGCCGCGCGCCTTGAACGCGGAGATGTCGGTGCTGACGTCCAGCTGCGTGCTCAGCGAACTGATGCGATTGGCCCAGGGGCCGGCGTTTTCCGGATCGAGCGAGAGCGAGTCGAAGAGCGGGTCGCGCGTCACCGAGTACTTGATCCACTGGTCGGTGAGCACGCTGACATAGGGCGCGGTCGCGGGCATCGGCCGGCCCGGCTGCGAAGTGCCGAACGCGAGGAACGTCACCACCGGCTCCAGCGGCGAAGTCCAGGTGGTGATGCCCAGGTCCGCGCCCCACACGTTGTAGCCGGGGTACTGCGTCTCCCCGCTCGCGAGCAGGTAGTTGAAGTTCGTCGGCGTGTCGATCGTCTTCAGCGCGGTGATCTGCGCATCCGAGAGGCACGTGTTGCCCGTGTCCGCGCCGCCCGGGCAGCGCACCGCGACACCGGCCAGCGTGGCGGTCGACGGATCGAAGCGCGCGTTGCAGAGGTTCTGGTTGCTGATGAGGCCGTCGGTGGCGCCGTCGAGCGCGTCGCAGGCTTCCATCGCGGCCTTGTAGAGAACCTCGCGCTTCGCGACGTTGGGATAGGCGCCCGGCTGCGCGAGCGCGCGGCTCATGCGGTGCCCGGCCAGCAGCGCCGACGCGTCGTTCCACGCGGGGTACCACGCGATCGCGCCGTCCCAGTCCGCGGGCCAGCGCTGGATCGCCGTGAGCGCCTCGCGCCCGCCCGTGGAGCCGCCGGCGAAATACGCCTTCACCGGGCTGGCCGCGTAGCGCGCCTTCACCAATGAGAGCGCGACGTCGTGCACCTTCTTGAGCACGTCGCCGCCGAAGTTGCGCACGGCCTCGTCGCTCAGGCCGAACGAGCCGTCCTGCGAGCCGAGCGCGTTGGCCTGGTGGCCCGAGTCGCTCGCGAAGGTGGCGTAGCCCCGGCCGAGCGGCGTCGGCTGGTCGACCGGACCGTTCGGCACGTTGCCCTTGACGTTCGGGATGGTGCCGTTGAACCCGCCGCCGCCGAACATGACGACTTTCTGGTTCCAGCGCGTGGGCAATGCCAGCTGGAACAGGATGTTCGGCGCGGCCGCATCGACCGGCGCGATCTTGCCCGCGACCTCGCAGTACTCGGGCACGGCCGTCGCGCCAGTGCCGCTGGCGGCCACGGTCTTGACCGACGTCACGGTGGCGCCGGAGGTGGGCAGGCCGATCGCCGATGCGGCGACGGTCATGCCCTGCAACTGGTCGCAGGTGAGCGCAGCGGGCTGCGAAGGCGGCGGCGGTGCGGCTGGGGGTGGCGCGGCGGGCGGCGGCGCGGCCGGAGGCAGGGTCACGAGCGGGAAGCCGCCGCCGCCACTGCCGCCGCCACCGCAGCCGGCGAGCAGGGCCGTCGCTGCGAGGCAGGCCGCGGCCACGAGGGCCAGGTCTCTGTTGCTGGATTTCATTGGGTATGTCTCCGTTGTCGTGCAGGTCGAGTACGCGGCCTTCTTTCGAAGCCCGACAAAGTCTCGCGCGCGCCCTTCCCGAATCCAATGTGCGAACCCGACACCGGCGGGGCGAATCCGATGTGGTGCCCCCATGCCGTGAAAACCCTTGCCGCGCGCCGGCAACCGCCTTATGCGCCGGGCAGCGCCATCTCGATGCCTGCCTTCGACAATTCGAGCTGGTACTGCTCGAACCCGGTGGCGGGCACCCGCTCGTCCTGGCGGTCCAGGATCTCCTCCATGCGCGAGCGGATCTGCGCCACCGGGTCTTCCTCATCGCCGATGAAGATGCCTTGCGTCATCGTGACGTTGGCGCTCTCGAAGCTGCCGGCGCCCGCCAGCAGGATGGTGCGCGTCGGCGCGTCCTCGCCCACCAGCGCGACGAGCCCCGGGCTCACGTTGGCCGGCGCCAGCCTTGCCAGCGCCTCGGGCGGCAGCACGCCTTCGGTCATGGCCGTCGCGGCCGTGGGCGCGAGGCAGTTCACCCGGATGTTCTGCTTCGCGCCTTCGAGCGCGAGCGTCTGCATGAGGCCCACGAGCGCCATCTTCGCGGCCCCGTAGTTGGACTGGCCGAAGTTGCCGTACAGGCCCGACGAGGACGTCGTCATCACGATGCGGCCGTAACGGCGTTCGCGCATGTGCTCCCACACCGCCTTCACGCAGTTGACGGCGCCCATCAGGTGCACGTCCATCACCAGCCGGAAATCGTCGAGCGACATCTTGGAGAAGGTCTTGTCGCGCAGGACGCCTGCGTTGTTCACGAGGATGTCGACGCGCCCCCATTCGCCGATGGCGCGCGCGACCATCTGCTCCATCTGCGCGAAATCGGTGACGTTGCCACCGTCGGCGATGGCCAGGCCGCCGGCCCGCACGATCTCGTCGGCAACCGCGCGCCCCGGCGAACCCTCGTGCCGCCCCGCCACGTCGTTGACGACGACGCGCGCGCCATGCCGCGCGAGCGCCATCGCATGGGCCTTGCCCAGGCCGCTGCCGGCCCCCGTGACGATGGCCACGCGGCCTTCCAGGAACTTGTTCATTGCTGCTTCTCCGATTGATGAATGTTGGCTTCGCGCGTCCGCTCAGAACGCGACCGCGTCCCGGCCCTTCAGGCCAAGCATGGCGCGCGCCTCGTCGGGCGTGGCGATCTCCAGCGAGAGCTCTTCGAGAATGCGGCGGATCTTTCTCACCTGCTCGGCGCAGGACTTCGCGAGCTGGCCCTTGGCGAGATAAAGACTGTCTTCCAGGCCGACGCGCACGTTGCCGCCCATCACCGCACCCATGGTCAGGAGCGGCATCTGGTGGCGGCCCGCGCCGAGGATCGAGAAGCGGTAGCCGTCGCGGCCGAAGAGGCGGTCGGCGGTGGTGCGCACCACCACCAGGTTCTCCGGGTCCGGCCCGAGGCCGCCCAGGATGCCGTAGATGCTCTGGATGAAGAGCGGGCCCTTGATGAGGCCTTCGTCCACGAAGTGCGCAAGGTTGTAGAGGTGGCCCACGTCGTAGCACTCGAATTCGAAGCGCGTGCCGCAGTCATCGCCCAGTACCTTCAGGATGTGCTTGATGTCGCGGAAGGTGTTGCGAAAGATCAGGTCCTCCATGCCTTCGACGTAGGGCTTCTCCCAGTCGTACTTCCACTCGGACACGCGCCGCGCTGCCGGGTGGATCGAGAAGTTCATCGAGCCCATGTTCAGCGAGCACATCTCGGGCTTGGCCTGCAGCGGATAGGCCAGGCGCTCCTCGAGCGTCATGCGCGTGCTGCCGCCGGTGGTGATGTTGATGACCGCGTCGGTGGCGTCGCGGATGCGCGGCACGAAGGCATCGAAGATCTTCGGATCGGCCGAGGGCCGGCCGTCCTTCGGGTCGCGCGCATGCAGGTGCAGGATGGCGGCGCCGGCCTCGGCGGCTTCGATCGATTGCTCGGCGATCTGGTCCGGCGTGAGCGCCAGGTATTCGGACATCGTCGGCGTATGGACCGAGCCGGTGACCGCGCAGGAAATGATGACCTTGTCTTGGGTGGTTGTCGTTGCCATGTGGGGGTTCGCAGCGGTGAATGAAAGAAGTGGGTGGCGTCAGACCGCGAGCCACTCGGCCACGAGCTGCTCGTTGGCCGTCAGCTCCTGCGGCGTGCCCTCGAAGACGATGCGCCCGTGCCCCATCACGCACACGCGCGTGGAGACCTTCAGCGCAATGGCCAGCTTCTGCTCGACCAGCACGACCGAGACGCCCTTGCGGTGCATGTCGCGGATGCATTCGGCGACCTGCGCGACGATCTTCGGCGCGAGGCCCTCGGTGGGCTCGTCGATCAGCAGCACCAGCGGATTGCCCAGCAGGGAGCGGCACATCGTGAGCATCTGCTGCTCCCCGCCGGACATGCTGCCGGCCTTGGTGTTGCGGCGCTCCTTCAGGCGTGGGAAGTAGTCGAACATCTCCTCGATGCGCCAGCGGTGCGCGCCGGGCACGGGCGGCTGCTCGCCCATGCGCAGGTTCTCGTCGACCGTGAGGTTGGCGAACACCTCGCGCTCCTCGGGCACGTAGCCGATGCCGGCGCGGCAGATGGCGTAGGGCCTCGCGCCCGCGAGCTCGCGGCCCTGCAGCTGGATGCGGCCGGAGGTCGGCGTGACCAGCCCCATGACGGCCTTCATGGTGGTCGAGCGCCCCGAGCCGTTGCGCCCGAGCAGGCTGATCACCTCGTTGCGCGCCACCTTGAGGTTCACGCCATGCAGGATGTGGCTCTTGCCGTAGTGGGCGTGGAGGTCATCGACCTGCAGCAAGGTTTCTGCAGCGGTGCTCATTCGGCCACCTCCTCGCCCAGGTAGGCTTCCTTGACGCTCGCATTGGCGCGGATCTCGTCGGGCGTGCCCGTCGCGATCACCTGGCCGTAGACCAGCACGCTGATGCGGTCGCTGAGCGAGAACACCACGTCCATGTCGTGCTCCACGAGCATCAGCGCCCGGCCTTTCGTCACTTCGAGGATCAGCTCGGCCGTGTAGTGCGTTTCCTCGTTCGACATGCCCGCCATCGGCTCGTCCAGCAGGATCACCTTCGGGTCGGAGGCCAGCGTCATCGCGATCTCGAGCGAGCGCTGCTCGGAGTACGCCATCTCGCCCGCGATCGTGTCGGCCCGGGCCGTGAGGCGCACCAGCTCCAGCAGGCGGCAGGTCTCCTCGCGCACGCGCCGGTCGCTGTCGATGAATTTCCAGAACGCGTACGCAAGCCCGTGCGGACGCATCACCGCGAGACGGATGTTCTCGAACACGGTGAGCTTGGGAAAGATGTTCGTGATCTGGAACGAGCGCGCGAGGCCCAGCCGGTTGATCGCCTGTGGCGTGCGGCCGCCGATCGCGTGGCCGTCGAAATGGATCGTTCCGGCGGTCGGCGCGAGATGGCCCGAGATCAGATGGAAGAGCGTGGACTTGCCTGCGCCGTTCGGGCCGATGAGCGCGTGCCTTTCGCCGTCGTGCAGGTCGAGGTCCACGCCGCGCATGATTTCCGTCGGGCCGAAAGCCTTGCGCAAGCCCCGGATGCTGAGGATCGGATCGCTCATGCGGCATCTCCCACGCGCTCGGTGGCCTGCTTGAGCTTTCGCTGCCCGACCCATGCGAGCAAGGCCCCGGTGCCGACGAGCACCACCGGAACCGCCCAGGTGGTCAACGCCGTCGGCGACCAGGTGCGCGCGAGCAGCGTGACCGGGGGCCACGCGCCGCCTGCGGCGAGCTTGGCCATCGCGCGGTAGTCCTGCGAGAAGATGCGCTGCAGCATCTCGACCGCGAACGCGCCGCCCATGCTCAGCAGCAGCGCGGCGGCAATCGACAACAGCGCCAGGGGCACCAGCTTCGCCATGCCGATACGCTGGCGCAGGCGCCCGGTGGTGCCGATGAGGCCGGCGAGCCCCGAGGGCATGAACATCATCACCAGCACGAAGAGGATGCCCTGGTAGAGCAGCCACGACTGCGTGAGGTCGGACACGGCGTAGCCGAAGAAGGTCATGAGCGCTGCGCCGAAGGCGGGGCCGAGGAACACCTTCACGCCGCCGATGTACGTGTTGAGCACGACCGCGGCCGAGAGCGCCGGATCGAACACCACGTAGTTCGCCGATTCGTTGGACACCACCTGCAGGCCGCCCGCGATGCCGGAGAACATCGCCGAGATCGCGAACACCAGCATGCCCAGGCCGTGCACGTTGTAGCCGAGGAACCGCAGCCGGTGGCTGTTCTCGCGCAGGCCGTACGCGAGCCGCCCCATCGGCGTGCGCGTGAAGAGGAACAGCAGCCCGACCGACAGCAACACCCACGCGAGCGTCAGGTAGTACACCTGCGTGGTCGATCCGAAATCCAGGCCCCACGCCGGCATGCGCATGGTGGACACGCCGGCCTCGCCGCCGAAGAGGCCCTTCAGATGCGGCGCGAGCGAATGCACCAGCTCGGCGATCGCGAGCGTGATCATCGCGAAGTAGGTGCCGGTGCGCTTGGTCGCGAACCAGCCCGCGATGCCGCCGAAGACCAGGCCGCAGGCGGCGCCCGCCAGCGGCATCAACGGCGTGGGCAGGAGCCCCGCGCCGCCGATGACATTCATCGCATGCACGGTGCCGAACGCGCCGACGCCGAAGTAGGCCGCGTGCCCGAACGACAGCATGCCCGCCTGGCCGCACAGCAGGTTGTAGGCGCTGGCGAACAACGCCGCGATGAGCATCTGGATGGCCGCGTTCAGCAGACCCTGCGAGAGCAGGAAGGGCAGCGCGGCAAGCGCGACGACGCCCGCGAGGACGAGGAGAAGACCGGTCTTCATCGCGTCACGCCTTCTCGCCCATGAGGCCGCTCGGCCGCACGAGCAGGATCAGCAACATCAGCGCGAACGGGATCGTCGCGGACAGGCTGGAGACCTTCAGCGTCATCAAGCCGCCGACGCTCGCGGCCCACTCGCCCGCACCGAAGAGCGCGAACAGGTCGGCAAGGCTCCGGTCCACGCCGACTGCGAGCGAGGTGACGACGCCGATCAGCAGCGAGGCCAGCATCGCCCCGCCGAGAGAGCCCAGCCCGCCGACCACGACCACCACGAACACCATCACGCCCAGTTCGAGCGCCATGTTCGGGTTCGTCGTG
Source organism: Variovorax paradoxus (assembly GCF_000834655.1). GTDB lineage: Bacteria > Pseudomonadota > Gammaproteobacteria > Burkholderiales > Burkholderiaceae_C > Variovorax > Variovorax paradoxus_F. The sequence goes on along the minus strand of NZ_JXQQ01000055.1, from coordinate 21,866 downwards.
TAGAACGCGCCGGCGACCGCGCCCGCCAAGCCCGCGAGCGCCGCGCCCACGCCGAAGACGCCCATGAACACCAGCGGCACGTTGTGGCCCAGCGCTTCGGCCATGCGCGGCTTGTAGATGGCCGAGCGCACCACGATGCCCACGCGAGTGCGCGTCAGCAGCAGGTAGATCACCACGAACATCGCGATCGCCACGCCGCCCATCAGGAGGCGGTACACCGGGTACTGCGCACCGCCGACGGTGAAGGCCGACACATCAAGCGCTGCGGGAATCCGGTAGTCGACCGGGAAGTTGCCGAAGAAAAGCTTGATCGATTCGGCCACGATGAACGAGAGGCCGAAGGTCAGCAAGAGCTCATGCGCATGGCCGTGGTGATGCACCCGCCGAAGGAAGAAGCGCTCGACCACCACGCCCACCAGCCCCACGAGCACCGGCGAGACGACCAGCGCGAGCCAGAAGCCGATCGCGCCCTGCAGCGTGTACGCGAAGTACGCCCCGAGCATGTAGAACGAGGCGTGCGCGAAATTGAGCACGCCCATCATTCCGAAGATGAGCGTGAGCCCGGCGGACACCATGAACAGCAGGAGGCCGTAGATGACGCCGTTCATGAGGGAAACGATGATCTGGTCCATAGGTTTTCTCGGGGGCAGCCAAAGCTGCGCCGGCCGGGGCGCCTTCGCTCCGCCGGCCTGGTGAAGATTCAGGGAATGCGCGGGCTCAGCCGGGCCGCTTCATCGCGCAGCTCGCCTGCGCGGGCGTCGAGGCTTCCTGTGCGGAGAAGCGCTTGACCGGCTTGAAGCCCATGTCGGTGTCGTCGACCTTGAACTTCGCATCCTTGGTGACGGTGGACACCACCATCGGCAGCTGCGCCTGGTGGTCCGCCGCGCGCATGCTCATGTCGCCCATCGGCGTCTTGATGGTGGTGGCTTCGAGCGCCTTCGCGAACGCGTTCACGTTGAGCGCGCCGCCTTCGGGCTTGGTGCGCTTCAAGGCATCGGCCACCATCGCCATGCCGAAAACGGTCTGCGGCTCGATGAACACCGGCACGTGGCCGGTCTTGGCCTTGTAGTCGTTGACGAATCGCTCGCCTTCGGCGCCGCCGGCTTCAGGGTTGAAGGTCTGCACGACGAAGTGGCCGACGGCCAGGTCGCCGGCATTGGCGAGGTTGCCCGGCTGGTCGAGGTAGACCGTGCCGAAGCGCGCCTTTAGGCCCGCCGACTTCGACGCCTTCATCAGCAGGAGCAGGTCGTTGGACCAGTTGCCGGTGAGCACCGAGTCGGCCTTCGACGCGGCGATCTTCGCGACGTAGGGCGCGAAGTCCTGCACCTTGTTCACGTCGTGCAGCGTCTTCTCGACCACCTGGTAGCCGCCCGCCGCCGCGTTGTCGGCGATGGCCTTCTCCATGTCCTGGCCCCAGGAGTAGTTTTGGTTGATCGAATAGACCTTGGTGCCCAGGGCGTTGGCCTGCTTCATCGCGTTCACGAGTGCCTTGGTGCGCACCTGCGGGTCGCCGCCGAAGCGGAAGTGATGGAAGTTGCACTTCTCGCCGGTGAGCTCCAGCGCTTCGGCGCCGACGTTGAGGTACACCATTTCCTTGCCGGGATTGCGCAGGTTGTATTTGCGGATGTCCTCGGTGATCTGCCCGCCGATGGCCGACGAGGCGCCCTGCACGATCAGCTGCACGCCGTCGGCGGCGGCCGCCTTGAGCTTGTCGGCCGCGCCCGCGGGACCGCCCTGGTTGTCGTACTCCAGCAGCTGGACGGGCTCGCCGTTCCAGCCGCCCGCGGCGTTGATCTGCTCGATGGCGTAGCGCACGGCGGCGCGGTAGGCCTGCCCCGACGAGGCCTGCGGGCCCGAGAGCGTTTCGAGCACGCCGATCTTGACCGGCGCGGCGGATGCGGTCGATGCGGCGCCGCAAAGAAGGCCCACCGCGGGAACGAGGGCGAAAGCGAGTGCGTTGAACTTGTGCATTGATGTCTCCATGCTTTTTTTGAAAGGAAATCGAAAAGGGGCGCGCCGGCCGCGCGGGGCGCTAGAGGTATTCCATGTTCCCGTCGACGCTGATCGCCTGGCCGGTCACGTTGCGTGCCGCGGGCGAGCAGAGAAAGAGCGCCATGGCCGCCACGTCGTCCAGCGTGACCATGCGGCGCAGCGAGATCTTCCGCAGGTACTCCGCGCGCATGGCGTCCACCGACACGCCCGCGGTCGCCGCGCGCGCGCCGATCACGCTGTTCATGCGGTCGCCTTCGACCGTGCCCGGAAGGATCGCGTTCACCCGCACACCGTGCGGGCCGAGCTCGATCGCCAGCGACTTCATGAGGCCGACGATGGCCCACTTGGTCGCGGCGTACGGCGTGCGGAATGCATAGCCGAGGCGCCCCGCGACCGAGCTCATGGCGATGAGGCTCGGGCTCTGCGTGGACTGCCTGAGCAGGGGCACCGCGCGCTGGGCGAAATAGAACTGGCTGTTGAGGTTCACCGACACCGTGCGCTCCCAGTCGCCGCGGTTCAGGTCCTGGATCGCGCCGGTCGGCCCGGCGATGCCGACGTTACTCACCAGCACGTCCAGCCCGCCGAGCGCGCCCTGCACGTCGTCGAAGACGAGGTCGACGTCTTCGGGCACCGAGGCGTCGGCCATGCTCGATGTGATCTCGGGCGCCTCGTCGGCCAGGCGGTCGAGCGCGCCGCGGTCGATGTCGCAGACATGCACGCGCGCGCCCGTTTCGCGGAACGCGCGGGCCACCGCGGCACCGATGCCGGCGCCTCCCGCGGTGACCAGCACACGCAGGCCGGGCGCGGGCCGGAGTGAATCGATGATGCTCATTTGTGTTTGTCGTGATGTCTCGTGAACGGTGCAGCACGGCAAGTGTCCGGAAGGCGCCTGCGCAAACCTATGTGCGGCAGAGACACATCCGGGGCCCGCGCGATGTGATCCCTGTCGCGTGCCGCGCGCGCCCGCCGGAACTAGGGCTTGGGCCCATGCCCATGCACGCATCGTTCTGCTAGCCTTCGCGCCCTATGCCGGCACTGCCCCAAGAACGAAAGCGAACGATCGGCCTGTCGCTGGGCCAGACGGCCGACGAGATCGCCCCCGACCTGATCGGCCTCCTGCACCGCAACGCCTCCGCCGAAGAGTTCGCCGCCTGCCTCGCGCATGTCGAGGCCCTGCCCGATGCGCTGCAGCGCAAGTCGGGCCTGGTGGAACTGGTGCGCATGGCGATGGCCCTGCGCAACCGCCTGGAGCTTCACGAGCAGCGCGAGCGCGGCATGCTCGCGGTGATCGAATCGGCGCAGGATCTCTCCAGCCGCCTCGATCTCACCGGCCTGCTCAAGGCGATCGTGAGCCGCGCACGCAAGCTGATGGGCGCGCACCTGTGCTGGCTCACGATCTACGACGGCGCGAGCGGCGAGTTCCAGGTGGTCGTGGCCGACGGCGCCATTTCCGACCGCACCGGCAAGATGACCGCCGGCAGGAACCTGGGCGTCGCGGGCATCGTGATGTCCACGCGCCTGCCGTTCTACACGCCCGACTACCTGCACGACAACCGCTTCGCGCACGACCCCGCGCTGGACGACACCTTCAGGGACGAAGGCGTCGCCGCACTGGTCGGCGCGCCGCTGATGTGCGACGACAACGTGATCGGCCTGCTCTTCGTGGCCGACCGCTACCACCGCACGCACACGGCGCTGAACGTGTCGATCCTCTGCACGCTCGCCACGCACGCGGCCGTCGCTATCAACAACGCCAAGGCGTTCGCGGAAGCGAAGACGGCGCTGGAGAACGCGGACCTCGCGCGCGCCGAACTGGAGCGGCATGCGCGCGACGTGCAGGAGGCGGCCGAAGCGCACGAGCAGCTGACGTCGCTGCTTGCCAAGGGCGCGTCGCTCGGCGCGCTGTGCGAATCGGTCGCGCAGCTTCTCAACGGCAGCGTGCTGGTGCTCGACGAAGCCAGCGAAGTGATCGGCCGTGCCACGGCACCGGGCTACACCGGAACGGCCGCGGACGCCTTCGCGCCGCACGACGAACACAGCGCCGCGCTCGCGCAGGCGCTGCGCGAGAGCCGCCAGGCCGGCCGCTCGGCCGTGGCCTACACGCGCGACGGCGAACTGTGCCGCGCGATCGCGGTGATCGGCGGCAACGATGTGCTCGGCGCCGTGCTGCTCTTCCGGCACGAGGACCTGCGCGACATCTCTCTGCGCACCTTCGAGCGAAGCTCGAGCGTCATCGGCGTGGTGCTGCTGTCGCAGGAGCGGGTGGAAGCGAGCAAGAGCCGCGAGGTCTCCGCGCTGCTGCACACGCTCATCTCGCCGCGGCAAGACGAGCCGGCCCTGACGCAGGACCGCGCCGAACGCTTCGGGCTCGACCTGTCGCAGCCGATCTCGCTGATGGTGGTCGAGATGGAGCAGCCCCGGCCGGGCTTCTGGGCGCGGCGCCTCCGGGCGGGCGCGCCCCTGTCCGACCTCGTGATGGACGAGGTCGACGGCGTGCTGGTCATCGTGTGCGGCGCGACGAAGGCGCAGGACGTGCTCGCGCAGTTCACCGCATTCGCCGGCAGCGAGCTCGGCGATGCCTACCGGGGCGTGCTGTCGAGGCCGGTGCGCACGCCCGCCGAGATGCCGGCGCTTTACGCGACGCTGCGGCGGGCGCTGTCGGTGCTGGGGCGGCTGGGCATGCGCGGCAACATCGTCGCGCAGAACGAGATGGCGCTGTACTCCGTGTTGTTCGAAACGCACGACCAGGCGAGCCTGAACACCTTCCTGAACGCGACCATCGGCGCCGTCATGGGCCACGACAGGAAGCGCGGATCGGAACTGACCGCCACGCTCCTGGCTTATTTCGACAACAACCAGAACGCCAAGACGACCGCCGCGCGCATGGGCATCCACGTCAACACCGTGCGGCAGCGGCTCGCGAGCGTGGAGGAGTTGCTGGGGCACTGGGGCAACGCGAGCCGGGCGCTGGAGATCCACGTGGCGCTGCGGCTCTGGAGCCTGGGGATGTCGGGCGAGGCGCCGGCGCTCGAAGGCTGACCCTGCCGGGCCCACTGGGGCCCTGACAGCGCAATCTCTGAAAAATCACCAGTCCGGTGCATCCGGACTGGCACGTCGCTTGCATAACCTGACCATTTGCTCTGATTAAGCGGTCAAACACACCATGCGCGTGCTCGTCGTCTACTGCCATCCGGTCGAAACCAGCTTCCATGCGGCCCTGCACCAGGAAGTGCTGAAGAACCTGCGCGCGGCCGGCCACGAGGTGGACGACTGCGACCTGTACGCCGAGGGGTTCGACCCGGTGCTCTCGCGCGAGGAGCGGCTCGGCTACCACGACGTGCCCGGCAACCAGGCGCCGCTCAGGCAGTATGTCGAGCGCTTGCAGTGGGCCGAGGGCATCGTGTTCTGCTTTCCGACCTGGTGCTTCGGGCTGCCGGCGATGCTCAAGGGCTACTTCGACCGGCTCTTCATGCCGGGCGTGGCCTTCGACATCAGCGACCCGGCCAACGTGAAGCCGATGCTCACGCACATCACCCGCATCAGCGCCGTGGTCACCTACGGCCGGCCGCGGTGGCTGGCCTGGTACATGGGCGATCCGCCGCGCAAGATCGTCACGCGATACATGAAGCGGCTCACCGGCCAACGCGCCAGGGTGGACTACCACGCCCACTACCACATGAACGTGGCGACCGAGCCCCAGCTCAAGCGCTTCATGGCGCGCGTGGGGCAAGCCATGGCGCGCTTCGCATGAACGCGCCCGCAATGCTCGACAACGCGCGGCTGCCACGCTGGCTGCTGCCCTCGGACTGGCCGGAGCGCGACGGCGTGCCGGTGCTGGCGCGCATCGCGCTCGAAGCCGGCCGCGTGGAATCGGTACGCCCCGCCGGCGACACCGCACCGACGACCGAAAGCTGGGACCTCGCCGGCACCCTCGTGCTCCCCGGCTTCGTCGATGCGCACACGCACCTGGACAAGGCCTTCACGCTCCCGCGCATGAAGCATGTGCAGCCGGGGCTGCTCGGCGCCATCGACGCGATGCTGGCCGACCGCGTGCACTGGAGCGCTGGCGACGTGCGCGAGCGCGCCGCGCGCGGCCTGCAATGGGCCTGGGAATGCGGCACCACACATGTGCGCACGCACGTGGACTGGTGGGAGCCCGATGCGGTGCCGCTGGCCTGGCCGGTGCTGGCCGAACTCGCCGAGGAATGGGCGGGCCGGATGCGGCTGGAGCAGGTGAGCCTCATCAAGCTGCCGCTCTTCGAAGACGCGGCGCAGGCGCTGCGGCTCGCGAAGATGGTGAAGGCCACGGGCCCGCATGCGCTGCTCGGAGGCTTCGTGCATTCGACCAATTGGAGCGAGAACGCGCTGCGCAACCTGCTGAATGCGGCGCAGGCCTGCGACCTGGACATCGACCTGCACGTCGACGAGGAACTCAACGCCGCGGCGGTCGGCCTCAAGACCACCGCGCGCCTGCTGCGCGAGATCGGCTTCGAAGGCCGCGTGGTCTGCGGCCACATCTGCGCGCTCGCGGCGCAACCCGAGGCAGAGGCGCTCGCCACCCTCGATGCGGTGGCGCGCGCGCCGATCACCGTCGTCTCGCTGCCCGCCACGAACCTGCTGCTGCAGGACGCGGTGACGGGCCGCACGCCGCGTCTGCGCGGCATCACGCTCGTGAAAGAAGCGCGCGAGCGCGGCATTCCGCTGCTGTTCGCGAGCGACAACGTGCAGGACCCGTTCTGCCGCCTCGGCAGCTTCGACCCGGTCGAGGCGCTGGGCACGGCCGCGCTGGTGGCGCAGCTCGACGAACCCTTCGACAACTGGTCGCAGGCGCTGTGCCGCAGCGACTGGCTGCAACGCGCACCCGCCACGACGGCGCCTTCGTTGGTCGGCGCGAAAGCCGACTTGGTGCTGTTCACCCAGGCCGACCGGCACGGCTGGCCCTCGCGCACCGGCACCCGCGTGGTGCTGCGCGACGGCTGCGTGACGCACGGCGACGCGACCCCCTTCTTCCCCAAATAAAGAACAAGCAAGGACTCCCATGCTCCACGGCTACATCCCGCCCCACCGCTTCCTGCCCTACCTGAGCTGGACCGAAATCGCGGCGCTCCCCGACCGCGAGAACACCGTTGTCGTGCTTCCCTGCGGCGCCATCGAGCAGCACGGCCCGCACCTGCCGTGCTCGGTCGACAGCGTGATCGCCTCGGGCGTGATGGGCCGGGCGCTCGAGAAACTCCCCGCCGAGGTGCGCGCGTTCGCGCTGCCCACCATCACCTACGGCAAGTCGGAAGAGCACCTGCACTTCCCCGGCACGATGACGCTGACCGGCACCACGCTGCTGTCGACCGTGACCGAGATCGGCGAGTCGGTCTACCGCGCGGGTTTCAGGAAGCTCCTGTTCGCCAACGGCCACGGCGGCCAGCCGCAGGTGCTGGAGATGGCGGCGCGCGAACTGAGGCTGCGCCACGGCGATTTCGTGGTGGTGCCGCACGGCGTGTCGCGGCTGCCGAACGCGTCGAGCAAGCAGATCAGCGAGCAGGAAAAGCGCCTGTCGATGCACGCCGGCCATTCCGAGACCGCGCTGATGCTGGCCCTCGCACCCGACACGGTGCACATGGAGCGCGCGGCGGCCAACTTTCCGCCGCCCTTCCCGATCAAGCTGCTGTCGGCCGACGGCCGTCCGGCCTGCGCATGGACCGCGCGCGACTTCGGCCCGAGCGGCGTCATCGGCGACCCGACCAGCGCCACGCGCGAGCAGGGCATCGAGATCCTGGAGACGCTTTCCGACAGCTGGGTGCAGGCGCTGACCGAGCTGCACGCGCTGCGCTGGGTGGTGCGCGAGGAGCCCACCTGGGAGCGCGGCCACCAGCAGGGCTTCATCCAGCAATCGTTCACGCCGGCTTGAGGCGCACGGCGCGCGTCTTGCATCGACTTTCTTCTTCTTATTCATCCAGCCTTCGAGAGGTCCCCACCATGCGTTCCTTCGCTCTTTCCCTGGCCGGCGCCGCCGCGCTTTCGCTCCTTGCCGCCGCCGCCCCCGCGCAGGCCCAGGACAAGTTCACCTACATGACCAACTGGTACGCCCAGGCCGAGCACGGCGGCTTCTACCAGGCGGTGGCGCAGGGCATCTACAAGAAGTACGGCCTGGACGTGACCATCAAGATGGGCGGCCCGCAGGTCAACATCACGCAGATGATGGCGGCCGGGCAGGCCGACTGCATCATGGGTTCGAGCGACATCCAGATGATGCAGGTGCGCGAAGGCGGCGTGCCAGTGGTCAACGTGGCGGCTTTCTTCCAGAAGGACCCGCAGGTGCTGATCGCGCACGACGACGTGAAGAAGTTCGAGGACCTCAAGGGCAAGACGCTGCTGATCGGCGCGCAGGCCAACCGCGGCTACTGGCCGTGGCTGAAGGCGAAGTTCGGCCTCGTCGACGAGCAGACGCGGCCCTACACCTTCAACATCCAGCCCTTCGTGGCCGACAAGAACACTGCGCAGCAGGGCTACCTGACCTCCGAGCCCTACGCCATCCAGAAAGCCGGCGTGAAGAGCACGGTGCTGATGTTCAGCGACCACGGCTTCCCCGCGTACGCGACCACGGTGTCGTGCATGGAGAAGACGGTGAAGGACCGCAGCAAGCAGGTCGCCGCCTTCGTGAAGGCCTCGGCCGAGGGCTGGAAGAGCTACCTCGCCGACCCGGCGCCTGCCAATGCGCTCATCAAGAAGGACAACCCCAACATGACCGACGACCAGCTGGCCTACAGCGTGGCCAAGCTCAAGGAGATGGGCATGGTCACCGGCGGCGACGCGGCAAAGCTGGGTATCGGCGTCATGACGGATGCACGCGCCAAGGCGAGCTACGACTTTCTCGTGAGCGCCAAGCTGCTCGACCCCGCGAAGGTCGATCTGGCCAAGACCTACACGACGGAGTTCGTGAAAGACGCCAAGGTCATTCCTTGACTCCCCCCCAGGCTGCGCGCACATCGTGTCGCTTCGCCCCCCTGCCGGGGGCAACACCAGCGGCCCGGCCAAGCCGGTTCCGCGGTGTTCCACGAAGAAACCGCGACCGCCAACGCGCATTTCCCACGCAGCTGCATGCCGGAGAAACCTTTCAGTGAATCGCATCGAACCTCACACCCTCGCCCCGCCGACGGCACCTGCCGTGCCCGCGGTGGAAGTGCTCTCGGCCGAGAAGACCTACCCCAACGGCACGCAGGCGCTGCTGCCGGTGGACCTGTCGATCGCCGAAGGCGAGTTCGTCACGCTGCTCGGCCCCTCGGGCTGCGGCAAGAGCACGCTGCTGAAGATGGTGGCGGGCATGCTGGAGCCGAGCGACGGGCGCCTCCTGGTGTGGCGCAAGCCCGTGAGCCAGCTGCACGACAGCGCGCGGCGCATGTCCTTCGTGTTCCAGTCGCCCACGCTGATGCCGTGGGCGAGCGTGCAGACCAATGTGCGGCTGCCGCTCGACCTGGCCGGCGTGCCGCGCAAGGAGGCCGATGCGCGGGTGATGGAATCGCTCGCGCTCGTGGGGCTGGAGAAGTTCGCCGATGCGCTGCCGCGTGCGCTCTCGGGCGGCATGCAGATGCGCGTGTCGATCGCACGCGGGCTGGTCACGCAGCCAGACCTGCTGCTGATGGACGAGCCTTTCGGTGCGCTCGACGAGATCACGCGTCACCGGCTCGACGCCGACCTGCTCGAGCTGTGGCGCAAGAAGAAGCTCACTGTGATCTTCGTGACGCATTCGATCCATGAAGCGGTGTTCCTCTCCAGCCGCGTGGTGATGATGGCCGCGCGCCCGGGTCGCGTGGTGGAGCAGTTCCAGATCGACGAGCCGTATCCGCGCAGCGCCGAGTTCATGGTGACGCCCGAGTTCGCGAAGTACGCCAAGCGTCTGCAGGACAGCCTGCTGCGCGCAAGCCAGGGCGACGAGGAGCACGCCCGATGAAGCGCATGCCTCTCTTGAACCAGCCGCGCGTGCAGCGGGTGCTGTACCCGGTGCTGATCGGCGTGGTGCTGGTGGCGCTGTGGCAATGGATGGTGGTGGCGATGGAGTTGCCGCCTTACCTCGTGCCCTCGCCGTATCTCATGATGCAGACGCTGGTGACCGACTGGGCGCCGCTGGGAAACGCGCTGCTGGTGACGCTCAAGATCACGGTGCTGTCGTTCGCACTGGCGACGGTGGCAGGCGTGCTGATTTCTTTCCTCTTCGTGCAGAGCAAGCGCATCGAGACCGCTCTCTTCCCGTACGCGGTGCTGCTGCAGGTGACGCCCATCGTCGCGGTCGCGCCGCTCATCATCATCTGGGTGAAGAACCCGGTGGCCGCGATGACGGTGTGCGCGGCGCTGGTGGCGCTGTTCCCGATCATCAGCAACACGACGCTGGGGCTGCGCAGCATCGACCCCGACCTGCAGAGCTACTTCAAGCTGAACCGCGCGACGCGCTGGCAGCAGCTGGTGCGGCTGCGCATTCCGAGTGCGCTGCCGTACTTCTTCGGGGGCCTGCGAATTTCCAGCGGCCTCGCGCTGATCGGCGCGGTGGTGGCGGAGTTCGTGGCGGGCACCGGAGGCTCCGGCGCGGGGCTGGCGTACCAGATCCTGCAGGCCGGCTTCCAGCTGAACATTCCGCGCATGTTCGCGGCCCTGTTGCTGATTTCGCTGACCGGCGTGGCGCTCTTCGTGCTGATGGCCTGGCTCACCAAGGTGGCGCTGGGCTCGTGGCATGCGAGCGAACTTTCCCAAGACTGACATTGCAGACATTCACGACGACCATGAACGCTCCCGCTTCCGCCATCGAGCAACTGCTGCTCGAACTGCCCGACCTCGATTGGATCACCGACGAAGGGCGCGTCACGCGGCTCTCGCAAGATTTCTCGTGGTTCAGCCCCGTGCTGAACCGCCAGCTCAAAGACAAGCGCGCCGACGTGGTCGTGCGGCCGCGAAGTGAAGACGAGATCCGCGCGGTGGTGGGCGCGTGCGCTCGCCGCGGCGTGCCGATCGTCATCCGCGGCAGCGGCACCGGCAACTACGGGCAGACCACGCCGCTCGCGGGTGGCGTGGTGCTCGACATGACGGGCTACAACGCGTGCCTCTGGGTGCAGCCCGGCGTGGCGCGCGCGCAGGCCGGCATCCGGCTCGGCGAGCTGGAGAAGCAGACCAGGCCCTCGGGGCAGGAGATGCGCTGCGTGCCGTCGACCTACCGCAGCGCAACGCTCGGCGGTCTTTTCGGCGGCGGTTTCGGCGGCGTGGGCTCGATCAACTACGGGCCGCTCGGCGCGCCCGGCAACGTGCTCGGCATCCGCGCAATGACCATCGAGGCGGAGCCGCAGGTGGTCGAGCTGCGCGGCGCCGAGGCGATGCGCATGCACCACCTGTGGGGCACCAACGGGCTCGTGCTGGAGTTGGAGATTGCGCTCGCGCCCGCGCATCCGTGGCTCGAGACGCTGGTGACTTTCGACGACTTCGAGAACGCGCTGCACTTCGCCGACAAGCTCGCGAACGGGCCGGGCATCGTGAAGCGGGAGATCTCGTTCTTCGCAGCGCCGATCTCCGATCACCTGGCGCAGCTCGCTGCGCACCTGCCCAAGGGCTGCCACACGGTGCTGTCGCTGGTCGCCGAATCGTGCGAGCCGGCGCTGCTGCAACTGGTCGAGGCGCATGGCGGCACCGTGGGCTACCGCAAGACCGCGGCCGAGGTGCAGAAGAGCAACCGCACGCTGATGGAGTTCACCTGGAACCACACGACGCTGCATGCGCTGAAGGTCGATCCGACGCTGACTTATCTGCAGAGCGGGTTCATCCCCGGCAAGCATGTCGAGCAGATCATCGAGATGGAAAAGCTGCTGGGCGGCGAGGTGATGATGCACATCGAGTTCATCCGCAACGTGGCGGGGCTCATGACCTGCAGCGGGCTGCAGCTCGTGCGTTTCAGCACCGAGGAGCGGCTGGCGGAGATCATCGACATCCACCGGGCGCACAACGTGCACATCAACAATCCGCACGTGAACATCGTGGAAGACGGCAAGGCCGGGGGGCCGTTGCCGCCCGAGATCATCGCGGTGAAGAAGCGCTTCGATCCGATGGGTCTGCTGAACCCGGGCAAGCTGCGCGACTGGCCGGTGCAGCGCGCGGCCTGACGTCGTTCAGCGCTGGCGGCGGCCCAGCGCGAAGGCGATGCCGACGATGGCGAGCATCGCGATCCACAACGGCCACAGGCCGAACGGGGCCACCCATCGCGCGTAGGGCGTGAGCCCGGTGCGGCCCTCGACCGTGGCTTCGAGCACGCCGCGCGTGAGGCGCGGCAACTGGTGCGTCACGCGGCCTTCGGCGTCGATGACGACGGTCGCGCCGGTGTTGGTGGCGCGCACCATCGGGCGTGCGAATTCGAGCGAGCGCATGCGCGAGATGGCCAAGTGCTCGTCGATGGCCACCGAGTCGCCGAACCACGCGATGTTGCTCACGTTGAGCAGGATGGTGGGCGCACTCGCCTCGTTGCGGAAGTTCGCGCCGATCTCGTCGCCGAACAAGTCTTCGTAGCAGATGTTCGGCGCAATGCGCTGGCCCTGCCAGACGAAGGGCGCCTGCGCGAGCCCGCCGCGCTGGAAGTCGCCGAGCGGGATGCTCATCATCTGGATGAACCAGCGAAAGCCCGGCGGAATGAATTCGCCGAAGGGCACGAGGTGGTGCTTGCTGTACTGGTAAGGCTGCTCAGCACCGGGCTGGAAGCCGAGCACGGCATTGCTGTAGCCGGCGCGCCCGCCCAGCGGCAGGCCGACGATGGCCGCCTGCGTGCCGCTGCTGTAGCGCGCCTGGATCGCCTCGAGGTAACCGGCCGGCAGTTGCTGCGGCAGCAGGGGCACGGCGGTTTCGGGTGTGACGACGAGCGAGGCCTTGGCATCGCGCAGCTGTTCGCCGTACCAGCGCAAGGCGGTCTCGATGCCGCCGCCGGGAATGAATTTCTCGTCTTGCGGGATGTTGCCTTGCAGGAGGGCAACCTGGAGGCTGCCGGCGCTGGCGCCGCGCAGCGACGGTGCGACGTGCGGGAAGCCGAACACGAGCGCGATCAGCACCAGTCCCTCAACGGCCTCGGCGCGGCGCGCGAGCGGGCCGAGTGCAGCGAGCGCCATCGCGAACGCCGCGACGGCGCCGATGCCGTAGACGCCGATCCACGGGGCCCACGCGGCCAGCGGGCCTTCCACATGGGCATAGCCGCCGGCGCCCCAGGGAAAGCCGGTGAACCAGCTGCCGCGCACGAGTTCGGCGAGCGTCCAGACCGCCGCGAAGACCAGCGCCCCCGTCACGCGCCCCTTCGGTCCACGCACCACGAACCATGCGGCGGCCACGGCGTAATACAGGCCCAGCGCCGCAGCGAGCGCCAGCACGGCGATGGCGGCCAGCGGTGCCGGCAGCCCGCCGTAGGTGTGCATCGAAATGAAGAGCCACCAGAAGCTGCCGGTGAGCCAGGTGGTCGAGAAGAGCCAGGCATGAAGGCCGGCGCGGCGCCAGCCGGCGCCCTCTGCGCGCAGGCTGCCGAGCAGCCAGACCAGCGCGCCCATCGAGAGAAGCTGAAGCCACCAGAGCGGCCTGCCGTCGAAAGGCCACGCGATCGACAGCGCCTGCGCGAGGCCGGCCAGCGCGAGGCCGGGCAGCCGAAACCGGGCAAGCGTGGAAGAAGCGCGCAAGGTGCGAGCCGTCGCCGCTTCGGGCAGCGGCATCAGTCGGCCGCGTCGCCGCCGCGTGCCGGCGACACCTTGAACCAGCGCACCGCGCCGCCCTTGGTGTGCAGCACCACGAAGTCGAAGCCGCCCATCGCATGGTGCTCGCCGCGCTTGGGCACGTGGCCCATCTCGTGCGCGATCAGGCCGCCGATGGTGTCGAAGTCTTCGCTCAGCTGCTCTTCGTCGAACACGATGCCGAAGGCTTCGGCCACGCGCTCGATGGGCGTGTCGCCCGAGACGCGGTAGGTGTGGTCGGCCAGGCCGAAGATGTCGCCCTCGTCCTCGGCGATGTCGAACTCGTCCTCGATCTCGCCCACGATCTGCTCGAGCACGTCCTCGATGGTGATGAGGCCCGCCACGCGGCCGAACTCGTCGATGACGATGGCCAGGTGGTTGCGGTTGCCGCGGAATTCGCGCAGGAGGTCGTTCAGGCCCTTGCTCTCGGGCACGAAGGTGGCCGGGCGCAGCAAGGCGCGGATGTTCAGGCCCGGCGCGCGCTGCAGCTTGAGCAGGTCCTTCGCGAGCAGGATGCCGATGATGTTTTCTTTTTCGCCCTCGTACACCGGAAAGCGCGAGTGCGCCGTGTCGATGATGAGGTGCAGCAGCGCATCGAAAGGAGCATCGATGTTGATCGCATCCATGCGCGGGGCGGCAACCATCACGTCGCCGGCCGTCATGTCGGCCATGCGCAGCACGCCTTCGAGCATCACGCGCGACTCGGCGCCGATCACCTCGTTGTCCTCGGCGTCGGCCAAGGTTTCGATCAGCTCGTCGCGCGAGTCGGGACCGGGGTGGATGAATTCGGCAAGCTTCTGGAGGAAGCCGCGCTTGTCTTCCCGTTCTACGGGTGCGCGTTCAGGGTGAGGTTCGGCCACTGCGGGAGGGCGTAGTTGAGGAGGGGCAAGGATAACGGATTGCGTGTGACACGCTCTACCGCGCGCCCGGCATAGGCCGTTTCGGGGCCTGCCGGACGAATCAGGGAGCGGACTTGCTGCGGGCGTCTCTCATGCCGCTGCGCACTTCCTGCAGGCTGGCCAGGAAAGCCCAGAACTGCTTGGCGCGGCTCTTGAGGGCGAAGTCGACCGCGGCGTAGTGCTCCAGCGCGATTTCGCTCATTCGGCTGTCGAAGGTGGCCTGCGGCAGTTGCAGATGCGCTTCGGCCTCGGCACCGCTGCGCACCACGGTGGCGCCGGCGTTGCGGGCGATCTTGAGCATGGCGGCGTTTTCGCTCAGCGCATGGATGAAGAGCATGCCCACGCCTTCGTTGCGGGCCACGACCACCGCGCGCTCGAAGAGGCGCGCGCCGTAGCCGCGGCCGCGGGCGTGCGCGGAGACCGACACGCCGAATTCGGCGCAATCGCTGTGCTGGTCGCCGGGCGCGAAGGCCAGGTGGGACATGGCGATCAGTTCGAGGCGGCGGTTGTAAATGCCGAAAAGCTCGTCGCGCTCGAAATCGAGGCTGTCGACGTAGCGCTGGACCTGCTCGTCGGCCGCGGCGTAGCCGAAGCGCAGGTACCGGTCGTGGGGGGTCAGCGCCAGGAGGTGCTGCGCGATGCGCTCCCGCTCGCGGGGGCCGATCGAGCGGATCGGCACCATGACGGGCTGGGGCGACGAGACGGCGCGTGGCTGGGTCTCAACCATCGGCGCTTTCAGGAAAGAGCCGAGGCCGAGAGACGCTTTGAGGAGGGTCTTGGCGGTAAGCATGGCTCGAATGTAAGGGTTTTCCCTTAATCAGCAAGCCAGCAGGGGCACTTCCAAGACACATTCGTGACCCAGTTCCAGGGCGCGTGGCGCCCGAGCAACCAGTCTGTGGTTAAACAGGCACAGCTGTTGTGGCCTTGACACGGTCCAGCACGAAGCTGGTCTTGCAGTCTTCGACGCTGGGGTGCTTGAGCAGGGTGTCCATGATGAAGCGGCTGTAGTGCGCCATGTCGGCCACCACGACGCGCAGCAGGTAGTCCATGTCGCCGGTGAGGGCCGCGCACTCGACCACCTCGGGCCAGGTCTGCACGCTGGCGCGAAAGAGGTCCATCGGGTTGCGTTTGTGGGTCTCGGTGTGCTTTTCGAGGCGCACGTTGAGGTAGGCGGTCAGGCCCAGGCCGATCACCTCGGGGCGCACGAGGGCGACGTAGCGGTCGATCACCCCGCTTTCTTCCAGGCGCTTGACCCGCCGCAGCACCGCGCTGGGCGACAGGCTCACCTGCTCCGCGAGCTGGTCGTAGGTTGCCCGCCCGTCTGCTTGCAGCGTGCGCAAAATGAGTCGATCAATCTTGTCGAGTGCTTCCATCCTCGTATTTTTGCAGGTTTACTGCGCATTTGCCACGAAACGCGCCCAACAACGCTGAAAACTTGAGCGGCATCCAACCTACATTGCAGCACTGGCGTTTTTCGCCTATCTCTTACCCATCGATCCCCCACTTTCTGGAGACCGCACATGAGCCAAGCCGACGCACCCGCCTTCACGCCCTGGGAGAACCCCATGGGCACCGACGGCTTCGAATTCATCGAATACGCGGCACCGGACCCGGTCGCCATGGGCAAGGTGTTCGAGCGCATGGGCTTCACCGCCGTGGCCAAGCACCGCCACAAGAACGTGCTGCTGTACCGCCAGGGCACGATCAACTTCATCCTGAACGCCGAGCCCGATTCGTTCGCGCAGCGCTTTGCGCGCGAGCACGGCCCGAGCGTCTGCGCCATCGCCTTTCGCGTGCAGGACGCCAAGCAGGCCTACGAGCGCGCGACCGCGCTGGGCGCCTGGGGCTTCGCCGACAAGGCCGGCCCGGGCGAGCTGAACATCCCCGCCATCAAGGGCGTGGGCGACAGCCTGATCTACCTGGTGGACCGCTGGCCCGGCAAGAACGGCGCGCAGCCCGGCGACATCGGCAACATCGGCTTCTACGACGTCGACTTCGAGGCACTGCCGGGCGTGTCGCCGCAGCAGGCGCTGTCGCCGGTGGGCAATGGCCTCACCTACGTCGACCACCTCACGCACAACGTGTACCGCGGCCGCATGAACGTGTGGGCCGGCTTCTACGAGAAGCTTTTCAACTTCCGCGAGATCAAGTATTTCGACATCGAAGGCCAGGTCACCGGCGTCAAGAGCAAGGCCATGACCAGCCCCTGCGGCAAGATCCGCATCCCGATCAACGAAGAGGGCAAGGAGCAGGCCGGCCAGATCCAGGAGTACCTGGACATGTACAAGGGCGAGGGCATCCAGCACATCGCGATGGGTTCGGACGACCTGTACGCCACCGTCGACGCGATGCGCGCCAAGGGCGTCGTGCTGCTGGACACCATCGACACTTACTACGAGCTGGTCGACAAGCGCATTCCCGAGCATGGCGAGAGCGTGGCCGAGCTGAAGAAGCGCAAGATCCTGATCGACGGCAAGAAGGACGCGCTTCTGCTGCAGATCTTCAGCGAGAACCAGCTGGGCCCGATCTTCTTCGAGTTCATCCAGCGCAAGGGCGACGACGGCTTCGGCAACGGCAACTTCAAGGCGCTGTTCGAGAGCATCGAGCTCGACCAGATGCGCCGCGGCGTGCTGGCCGCCGCAAAATAAGGCCCCTTTTCAACCGGCCTTATTGCCCAGGAGTCCGCATGCGCAGCACGTCTTCGATCGGTTTGACCTTCATCGCGGCGGCTGCCGCCGTTCTCTCGGGTTGCGCGATGGCGCCGGCGGCAACGCCCGCGGCCACCTCGCATCTGGATGCGGTGCAGAAAGCCGCGGTGCTGCGCATCTGCACCCCGGGCGACTACAAGCCCTTCAGCTTCCAGAAGACCGATGGCGCGTTCGAAGGCATCGACGTCGATCTGATGACGGGCTTCAGCGCCAGCCTCGGCGCGAAGCCCGAATGGGTCAAGACCACCTGGGCCAACCTGCTGCCGGACCTGGCCGCGGGCAAGTGCGACATCGCCGTGGGCGGCGTGTCGGTCACCACCGACCGGCAAAAGCGTGCCTTCTTCAGCGCGCCGTACATGGTCAACGGCAAGACGCCGATCGCGCGTTGCGCCGACGTGGCCAAGTACCAGAGCGTCGCGGCCATCGACCAGCCTTCGACGCGCGTCATCTTCAATCCGGGCGGCAGCAACGAGCGCTTCGCCCGTACCAATTTCAAGCAGGCCAGGCTCACGCTGCACGGCGAGAACGTGACGATCTTCGACGAGATCCTCGCCAACCGCGCCGACGTGTTCGTGACCGAGGCGGCCGAGGCCATCACCCAGCAGAAGCTCAAGCCGGGCCTGTGCGCGGTGAACCCCGACAAGCCGCTGCAGTACGGCGAGATGGCCTGGATGCTGCCGCGCGACGACGTGGCCTTCAAGTCGTACGTCGACCAGTGGCTGCACCTTCAGCAGGCCGGCGGCGACTTCCAGCGCACGATGGACCGCTGGCTCAAATAACCCGAGAAACACGACTCCCCATGGATTCCCCTGCCGCCGTTGTCATTCCCGCCGTCTATGGCGCCTCCGATCGCCCGCCGCGCGGCGACTATTCGCGCGGCGGCTCGGTGCAGGCCGACTACACCTGCCCGCAGGACTGGGCCAGCTACACGGCGGCCGACCACGACACCTACAGGCGGCTCTACGAGCGGCAGGCCGCGCAGTTGCCGGGCCTGGCTTGCGATGCGTTCATCAACGCGCTGCCCTCGCTGGGCGTGAAGGACCGCATCCCGCACTTCGACGAAATCAACGAGCGGCTGCACAAGGCCACGGGCTGGGAGATCGTCGCGGTGCCGGGGCTGATTCCGGAACTGCCCTTCTTCACGCTGCTCGCGAACCGCAAGTTTCCGGTGACCGACTGGATCCGCAAACCCGAGGAGTTCAACTACATCGTCGAGCCCGACGTGTTCCACGATCTCTTCGGCCATGTGCCGATGCTGTTCGACCCGACCTTCGCCGACTACGTCCAACGCTATGGCGCCGGCGGCATCAAGGCGCACGAGCTGGGCGCGGGCGAGAAGCTCTCTCGGCTGTACTGGTACACGGTGGAGTTCGGCCTGATTCGCCAGCCGGAAGGCCTGCGCGCCTACGGCGCCGGCATCCTGAGCTCGGTGGGCGAGCTCAAGCACGCTGTGCTCAGCGAGGAGCCACGCCGCTTGCCGCTCGATCTGCTGCGCGCCATGCGCACGCGCTACAAGATCGACACGTACCAGAGCAACTACTTCGTCATCGAAGACTTCGCACAGCTCTTCGATCTCACGGCACCGGACTTCACGCCGATCTACGAGGCGCTCGAAGTCCAAGCCGACATCGAGCCCGGCGTGCTGCTGCCGGGCGAGACCGGCAAGGCCTGACCGCGCCGCCTTGCGTCTATCGCCTGCGCGACAGCGCGCGCGGACATCCTAGGACAAGCCCGCTGGTGGCTGGGAGCACCTCGCTCCCACAATCCGCGCCAAAGGAGCTTGCATGCAGACATCCGCGCGACAAAACTATCCGGCCGGCGTTCCCGAGGAAATCGATCCCGAGCAGTACCGGTCATTGCCCCATATGTTCGAGGAGGCGTTCGGTCGCTACAAGGATCGGCCGTTCTCAGTCTGCATGGAGCGCTGGATGAACTACGGCGAGCTCGACGTGCTGTCCAAGGCGCTGGGCGCCTGGCTGCAGTCGAAGGGGCTCGCGCCGGGGGCGCGCGTGGCGATCATGCTGCCCAACATTCCGCAGTTCGCGGTCACGATGTGCGGTGTGCTGCGCGCGGGCTATACCTGCGTGAACGTGAATCCGCTCTACACCGCGCGCGAACTAGAGCACCAGCTCAAGGACTCGGGCGCGACGGCGATCGTCATCCTCGAGAACTTCGCGTCGACGCTGGAGCAGGTGATCGAGCGCACGCCGGTCAAGCACGTGGTCATGACCTCGATGGGCGATCTGCTCGGCGGCCTGTATGGCGCGTGGATCACGCTGGCCGTGCGGCACCTGGCCAAGATGGTGCCGCCGTACAAGCTGCCTCTGAGCGACGGGCGCACGGTGACGCCGTTCACGCAAGCCATCTCCGAAGGGCGCGGGCGCACGCTGGCGGCCGACCAGAGCACGCTCGATTCGATCGCCTTCCTGCAATACACCGGTGGCACGACCGGCCTGTCGAAGGGCGCGGTGCTGACTCACCGCAACATCGTGGCGGCGACGCTGCAGGCCGAAGCCTGGTTCACGCCGGCGCTGTCGCGGGCGGGTGACCTCGCAAAGGTCAACAGCATCGCGGCGCTGCCGCTGTATCACATCTTCGCGTTGACGCTGTGCCTGCTGGTGATTCGGCAGGGCTCGCACATGACGCTGATCCCGAATCCGCGCGACTTCGACAAGTTCATCGCGGTGCTGAAGAAGCGGCCTTTCCACATGCTGCCGGCGGTGAACACGCTCTTCAATGCGCTGCTGATGCATCCGGAGTTCAAGTCGATCGACTTCTCGACGCTGTTCGTCTCGCAGGCGGGAGGCATGGCCGCGTCGGAAGGTACGGCACGCAAGTGGTTCGAGGCGACGGGCTGCCCGATGATCGAAGGCTGGGGCATGAGCGAGACCTGCGCGATCGGCACGAACAACCCCGTGTCGAACACCAAGTTCACCGGCACCATCGGGCTGCCGCTGCCGAGCATCGAGATCGCGATCAAGGACGACGAGGGCAATTCAATGCCCGTGGGTGAATCGGGCGAGCTGTGCATCAAGGGCCCGAACGTGATGACGGGCTACTACAACCAGCCCGCCGAGACCGCCGCCGCGTTCACCGCCGATGGCTTCATGCGAACGGGAGATATCGCCGTGATGCAGGAAGATGGCTACAGCCGCATCGTCGATCGCAAAAAGGACATGATCCTTGTGAGCGGCTTCAACGTGTTCCCGAACGAGCTGGAGAACGTGATTTCGCTATGCCCCGGTGTCGTCGAATGCGCGGCGGTTGGCGTGCCCGACGAGAAGCAGGGCGAGGCGATCAAGGTCTTCGTGGTGCGCAGGGACCCCAAGCTTACTGAGGACGCGGTGCTCCAGTACTGCAATGGGCAACTCACTGGCTACAAGCGGCCCAAGCACATTGAGTTTCGCGATTCCTTGCCGAAGACCAATGTGGGCAAGATCCTGCGGCGCGAGCTTCGCACCAGTGCGGGCGCCTGAATGAGCAACGCCCCGGCGGGCGCCGGCTTGCCGGCGAATGTCGTCGTGTTCGAACGAGGGTGGCTGTCGTCGAACAACATCCTTTTTGTCGGGGCCGACGAGACGGCGCTGGTCGACACCGGGTATGCCACGCATGCCGAGCAGACGCTGGTGCTGGTTGAGTCTGCCCTGGGCTCGCGGCCGCTGGACCGCGTGTTGAATACGCATCTGCACAGTGACCACTGCGGCGCCAACGCTGCATTGCAGGAGCGCTATCCGTCAGTTCGAACAGACATTCCCCCTGGGGAAGCGGCGCTGGTGGAGCGGTGGGACGAGCGCGGTCTGAGTTTTCTTGCAACGGGGCAGACTTGCCCCCGGTTTCGCTTCACAGGATTGCTGCAGCCTGGGACGGATTGCCAGCTTGGCGACCGTCCGTGGGAAGTGCACGGCGCACCTGGCCATGATCCGCACTCGATCATTCTGTTCGATCCGGCTTCGCGGACGTTGATTTCCGCGGATGCGCTGTGGGAAAACGGCTTTGGCGTCGCATTTCCCGAGCTGGCGGGAGAGCCATCATTTGACGAGATCGCTGCAACGCTGGATCTCATCGAGACGCTGGCACCTCTGCAGGTGATTCCTGGACACGGTCGTGTGTTCAACGATGTCGGCAATGCTTTGATCACTGCGCGTCGTCGCCTCGCTGGGCTGCAGCGCGATCCGGTGAAGCACGCCAGGCATGCAATCAAGGTGTTGATGAAGTTCAAACTGCTGGAAGCGCAGCAGATCACTCTCAAAGACTGGTCGGAGTGGTTGCAAAGTACGCCGTACCTTGAGGCTATTCGTCTTCGGTTCTTCGAGGGTGAGGAGCTGGATCAGTTGACCCAGGATATCTTGGCTGAATTGATTTCTGCTAGGGCTGCAAAGACGGACGCTCTAGGGATCCGAAATATCTGAATCCTGTTGAAGCGAAATGAAAAGCGCGCCATCCAATGATGTGCGCGCTTTTTAATTGCCAGATCTTTGGGATTTCAAATCCTCAAAGCAAAAAACCCCAGTCATTGCTGACTGGGGTTTTCTGGGCTGTAA
>NZ_JXQQ01000054.1 GCF_000834655.1 Variovorax paradoxus | reverse complement strand
AGAAGACGGCCCACTGCTTGTCGCTCACGGCCGCAAGGAAGATCTGCTCGCCGTCTTTCACGGTGAACACGTCGTACACCGCCCACGCCGAGATGCGGCTGGGCATCGGGTCGGCCGCCTTGCCGGTGGCGGCGAACTGCATCATGTGCTGCGCGACCAGGAACACGTTGTTCTCGAAGAGCGCGGCCTGCACCTCGCACCCTTCGCCCGTGAGCTCGCGCTGGCGCAGCGCGGCCATCGCGCCGATGGCGCCGAACATGCCGCCCATGATGTCGTTCACGCTGGTGCCCGCACGCAGCGGGTCGCCCGAGCGGCCCGTCATGTAGGCCAGGCCGCCCATCATCTGCACCACTTCGTCGAGCGCGGTGCGGTGGTCGTAGGGGCCGGGCAGGAAGCCCTTGTGGCTCACGTAGATGAGGCGCGGGTTGAGCTTGGAAAGCGTGTCGTAGTCCAGGCCCAGCTTCTTCATCGTGCCGGGCTTGAAGTTCTCGCTCACGATGTCGGCGGTGGCGACGAGGCGCAGCGCGGCCTCCACGCCTTCGGGCTTTTTCAGGTCGAGCGCGATGCTCTTCTTGTTGCGGTTGAAGGTCGGGAAGAAGCCCGAGCCCGAACCGAGGAGGCGACGCGTGCTGTCGCCCTCGATGGGCTCGACCTTGATGACCTCGGCGCCGAGATCGGCCAGCAGCAGGCCGCAGGTCGGGCCCATGACCATGTGGGTGAACTCGACGACGCGAACGCCTGCGTAAGGGAGTGGATTGGCTTCAGACATGTGCGATGTGTTCCTGGACAAAACCCTTGGGCAAGCCGGCCTCGGGCGTCATGCCGTAGACCGGTTCGCCTGGCAGGCCCGCCATAAGCGGCGCGCGCGCCGCGATGAGTTTCTGGATGTCGATGCCGGTGCGAACGCCCATGGCCTCGAACATGAAGACGAGGTCTTCGGTCACGGCATTGCCCGAGGCGCCGGGCGCGTAGGGACAGCCGCCGAGGCCGCCGAGCGAGGCGTCGAAGGTGCGCACGCCCTCGTCCCACGCGGCCAGGCAGTTCGCGATGCCCAGGCCCCGCGTGTTGTGCATGTGCGCCGCGCCCGCGTGCGCGCCGAGCTCCGCGCGCAGGCGCTTGAAGAGACGGCGCACCTGCGCGGGATTGGCGTAGCCGACGGTGTCGGAGAGCCCCGATTCGTCGGCACCGGCCTCGATGCACTGCGCGGCGAGGCGGATCACGTCGTCTTCGGGCACCAGCCCCTGCAGCGTGCAGCCGAAGGCGGTGGAAATGCCGGCTTCGAGCCTGACTTGCGGCGCGATCGTGCGGCGCAGGTCGGAGATGGCGCGGACCTCCTCGACCATTTCCGTCGGCGTCTTGCGCACGTTGGCGAGCGAATGCGCGACGCTGGCCGACACCGGCATCGTGAGCTTGTGCACGCCCGCCGCGAGCGCGGCCTCGGCGCCCTTGCGGTTGGGCACCAGCGCCATCACGGTGAGGCCGGGCAGCGTGATCGCATGGCGCACCACGTCGGCCGCATCGGCCATCTGGGGCAGCAGTTTCGCGGGCACGAACGAGGCAACTTCGATCTCGCGCACGCCGGCCGCATAGAGCGCGTCGATCCAGCGCAACTTGTCGGCCGTGGGCATGGTGGCCTTGACCGATTGCAGGCCGTCGCGCGGACCGACTTCGCTGATGAGGACATCGGGGGGTGTCATCGACTTCGTCTCCTTGGCGCGACCCGGAACGATGGGTCGCTTGACAGTTCTATTAGACAGAACTAGATTCCGTTAAACAGAATTAGACCGCCGATCGACTTTCCCTGTCAAGCGACGCCCATGCCCCGCAAAGCCCAGACCGAATCGGTTTCCGACCTCAATGCCGCCCCGGGCGGCGCTGCCGCAGTCGATCGCGCGCTGAGCCTGCTCTCGGCGTTCCGGGCGGGCGACGAGGCGCTGTCGCTCGCGCAGTTCGCCGAGCGCACGCAGCTCTACAAGAGCACGGTGCTGCGGCTCTTGGCATCGCTCGAGCACGCGCGGCTGATCCGCCGGCAGGACGACGGCCGCTACGCGCTGGGCATGGAGATCGCGCGGCTGCACGGGCTCTACGCCGCATCGCAGTCGCTCGACCGCATCGTGCTGCCGGTGCTGCGCGCGCTGGTCGTCGCCACCGGCGAAAGCGCGGCGTATCACGTGCGGCAGGAGCAGGGCGACAGCTGGGTGCGCCTGTGCCAGTTCCGCGTCGATTCGTCGCATGTGGTGCGCGACCACGTGCGCGCGGGCGACCTGTTGCCCAACGACCGCGGCGCCGGTGCGCGCGTGCTGATCGCGTTCGGGCCCGAAGCCGAGCGGCCGCGCGGCGCGAAGGAGCGCAAGCTCTGCGACGCGATCCGCGCGCAGGGCTTCTGCGCGCTGGTGGGCGACCGCACGGCCGAGCTCGCGGGCATCTCGGCACCGGTGTTCCATGCGGACGGCCGCCTCGCCGCGGCGGTCACGCTCACGATGCCGACGCACCGCTACGACGAGGGCTATATCGAGCCCGTGCGCGCGGCCGCGAAGGAACTCGGCGGCCAGGTGTGACCTGAAGGTCTCGCTCCTTCCCCTCCCGGGGGAAGGCTGGGATGGGGGCAAGCGGCGTTTGCAACAGCGCGGCGCCCGATCGAAGGCCGTCGTGCCCCCACCCCTGCCCTCCCCCGGAAGGGGAGGGAGAAGTTAGGGGTCCTTCAGGACTCGGCCTTGAACCCCGAGTTCTTGATCGGCATTTCCCAGCGCTTCAGATGCGCCGCCTGGATCGCGGCAAGTTCAGCCGGCCCCGCATGCGCCGGCACGAGCCCCAGCGCGTAGATCCGGTCCTGCACATCGGGCATGCGCAGCGCATCGGCCACGGCCTTGTCGATGCGCGCGACCACCTCGGGCGACATGCCCGGCAGGCCGTAGAGCCCGAAGAACGCATCGGCCGTCACGCCGATGCCCGCCTCCTTCAGCGTCGGCACGTCGGGCAGCGCGCGGCTGCGCTGCTCGCCCGTCACCGCGAGGATGCGCACCTTGCCGGCGCGGTGGTGCTCGATGGTTTCCGATGCGGTGTCGACCATCAGCGGCACCTGTCCGCCGATCAGGTCCTGCGCAGCGGGCGCGCCGCCGCGGTAGGCGACGTGCGTCATCGGCACACCCGACGCCTGCGCGAGCAACTGGCCCGCGAAGTGCGGCACCGTGCCCGCGCCCGAGGTCGCGTAGTTGGCCTTGGCGGGGTTGGCCTTCATCCAGGCCAGCACCGCCTTGAGGTCGCCGGGCGGCGCGCCCGGGCCGGCTGTCACCGCGAAGTCGAACGTGCTGCCGAGCGCGATCGGCGTGAAGTCCTTGGCCGGGTCGTAGCCGAGGTTCGAATAGAGCCACGGGTGGATCACCATCGCGCCGCTCGGCGAGAAGATCAGCACGCTGCCGTCGGGCGGCGACCGCTTGAGTTCGGCCAGCGCGAGGCGCCCCGCCGCGCCGGGCTTGTTGTCGATGATGACGTTCTGCCCGAGCGAGACGCGCATCTTGTCGGCCAGGAGGCGCGCCACCACGTCCGCCGAGCCGCCCGGCGGAAAGCCGATCAGGATGCGCGTGGTGCGCTCCTGCGCGAAGGCCGATGGCGCAAGCGCCGTGGCGGCAATGACGGCAGCGGCTTGCGCTGCGAACTGGCGGCGTTTCATGCTTATGTCTCCTCGGGGGGGGCGTGGTGGAAATGGGGAACGGGGCGAGCTGAGGCCCGGTTCAGCGCAGTGCGGCGAGCACGGCCTTGTTCTGTTCGGGAAGGCCGACGCTCACGCGCAGCCACTGCGGCAGGCCGTACGGACCGAGCAGCGAGACCTCGATGCCGGCGGCCAAGAGGCGCGCATGCACAGCCTGCGCATCGCCCACCTGCACCATCAGGAAATTGCCCGACGAAGGGATGTACGTGAGGCCCAGTTCGGTGAAGCCCGCGGCGAGCTGGTGGCGTCCGGCGGTGTTGAGCTCGTAGGTGCGCGCGAGGAAATCCGCATCGCCGAGCGCGGCCACCGCGGCGGCCTGCGCCGGCGTCGTCACGTTGAAGCGCGGGCGCTGCGCGTTCATGCGCGCAGCCAGCGGCGGCTGCGACACGCCGTAGCCGATGCGCATGCCCGCGAGGCCGAAGGCCTTGGAGAAGGTGCGCGCCACGACGAGGTTCGGCAGGCGCCGCACCCATTCGATGCTGTCGTAGCGCTGCGCGGGCGAGAGGTACTCGGTGTAGGCCTCGTCGAGCAACACCGTCACGTGCGTGGGCACCGATTGCAGGAAGGCCAGCAGCGGCGCAGCATCGATGAAGGTGCCGGTCGGGTTGTTCGGGTTGGCGACGAAGACCAGCTTCGTGTCGTCGGCGATGGCTGCGCGCATCGCGTCCAGGTCGTGGCCGTATTCGCGCGAGGGCACGACGGTGGCGCGCGCATGGGCATGCGCGGTGGCCTGCGCGTAGACGATGAAGCCGTATTGCGAATAGACGACGTTCTCGCCCGGCTTCAGGCTCACCTGCGCGGCGAGTTCGAGGATTTCGCTCGATCCGCTGCCCAGCGTGAGCCACTCGGGCGACATGTCGAGCCGGGCGGCCAGCGCATTCTTGAGCGCGGTGCCGTTGCTGTCGGGGTAGTTGCCGGCGCCTTCGAGCGCGGCTGCGGCGGCGCGGCGGGCCGATTCGGGCATGCCGAGCGGGTTTTCGTTGGAAGCCAGGAGGATCATTTCGGCGGGTCGGAATTATTTAAGAAGTTAAATATATCCCGCAGCCGCGCCGTCTCTATCAGTGCCTACCCTTTGAACGAGCAGCGGCGCCACGACGCCATTACCTTCATTTTTGTCATTGATAAATCTCGCTTTCGGCTCTTACTCCCTCGTAAAGTATCGAATAAAGTTGACCTACGTCATTGCGACACCCACGTCTTTAGATTCCGTATTCCGCCGCATTCCGATTTCCAGGAGAGAAACATGACCGCCCGCACCACCGCCCACGGACTCCAGGTCGCGACCGAGCTCCACCGCTTTATCGAAGAAAAGGTCCTGCCCGCCACCGGCGTGGCGAGCGACGTCTTCTGGAAGGGCTTCGACGCCATCGTGAGCGACCTCGCGCCCAAGAACATCGCGCTGCTCGCCGAGCGCGACCGCCTGCAGAGCGAGCTCGACGCCTGGCACAAGAAGAACCCCGGCCCGATCGCCGACATGCCGGCCTACCGCGCCTTCCTCGAGAAAATCGGCTACCTGCTGCCGCAGCCCAAGGGCGCGAAGGCCACGACCGCGAACGTCGACTCCGAACTCGCGCTGCAGGCCGGCCCGCAGCTGGTGGTGCCGATCCTGAATGCGCGCTACGCGCTCAACGCCGCCAACGCGCGCTGGGGTTCGCTGTACGACGCGCTGTACGGCACCGATGCGATTCCCGAAACCGGCGGCGCCGAAAAGGGCAAGGGCTACAACCCCGTGCGCGGCGCCAAGGTCATCGAGTTCGCGCGCAACGTGCTCGACCAGGCCGCGCCGCTGGCCAACGGCTCGCACAAGATGGCGACCGGCTACAGCGTGAAGGACGGCAAGCTCGTCGTCGCGCTGCAGAGCAGCAGCACGGGCCTGGCCGACGCCTCGCAATTCATCGGCTACCAGGGCGATGCCGCGGCGCCGTCCTCGGTGCTGCTCAAGCACAACGGCATCCACCTCGATATCCGCATCGACCGCAGCACCGCCATCGGCAAGAGCGATGCGGCCGGCGTGAGCGACCTGGTGCTCGAAGCCGCGCTCTCGACCATCCTGGACCTGGAAGACTCGGTGGCCGTGGTCGATGCGGCCGACAAGGTGGTCGCTTACTCGAACTGGCTGGGCATCGTCGAAGGCACGCTGACGGAAGAAGTTGCCAAGGGCGGCAAGACCTTCACGCGCGGCCTGAACGCCGACCGCGAATACACCGGCGCCGACGGCAAGCCCGTCAAGCTGCACGGCCGCTCGCTCATGTTCCTGCGCAACGTGGGCCACCTGATGACCAACCCGGCCATCCTGTATGCGGGCGGCAAGGAGATTCCGGAAGGCATCCTCGATGCCGTGGTGACCACCACCATCGCCACCATCGACCTCAAGCGCAAGGGCAACTCGCGCACCGGCAGCATCTACATCGTGAAGCCGAAGATGCACGGCCCGGCCGAAGTGGCCTTCGCGAGCGAGCTGTTCGGCCGCGTCGAGCAACTGCTCGGCCTGCCGGCCAACACCGTCAAGCTCGGCATCATGGACGAGGAGCGCCGCACCAGTGTGAACCTGAAGGCCTGCATCGCCGAAGCGGCTGCGCGCGTGGCCTTCATCAACACCGGCTTCCTCGATCGCACCGGCGACGAGATGCACACCGCCATGCAGGGCGGCCCGATGATCCGCAAGGGCGACATGAAGTCCAGCGCGTGGATCGGCGCTTATGAAAAGAACAACGTGCTGGTCGGCCTCTCGTGCGGCTTGCGCGGCAAAGCGCAGATCGGCAAGGGCATGTGGGCCATGCCTGACCTCATGGCCGCGATGCTCGAGCAGAAGATCGGCCATCCCAAGGCCGGCGCCAACACCGCCTGGGTGCCCTCGCCCACGGCCGCCACGCTGCACGCGCTGCATTACCACCAGGTGAGCGTGACGGCAGTGCAGCAGGAGCTGGAAAAGATCGACGCCGACGGCGAGCGCGACAACATCCTGAACGCGCTGCTGCAGGTGCCGATCGCCCCCGAAGCCAAGTGGACGGCCGAAGAGCGCCAGCAGGAAATCGACAACAACGTGCAGGGCATCCTGGGCTACGTGGTGCGCTGGATCGACCAGGGCGTGGGCTGCTCCAAGGTGCCCGACATCCACAACGTGGGCCTCATGGAAGACCGCGCGACGCTGCGCATCTCCAGCCAGCACATCGCCAACTGGCTGCTGCACGGCGTGGTGACCAAGGCACAGGTCGACGAGACCTTCCAGCGCATGGCCAAGGTGGTCGACGAGCAGAACGCTGGCGACGCGCTCTACCAGACGATGGCCGGCAACTCCGCGACCTCGGCGGCGTACAAGGCGGCGCAGGACCTGGTGTTCAAGGGCATCGAGCAGCCGAGCGGCTACACCGAGCCGCTGCTGCACGCATGGCGCTTGAAGGTCAAGGGCGAGGCCTGACCGGCACGCGCCCGGCATCGTGCCGGGCGTGAGCGAACGAACGGCGCCCTCGGGCGCCGTTCTGCATTGGGGGCGGCATGCCATTAGCATTCGTGCCGCGCCCTTCCTCTTTCAGCCCCTCCCTCTCCCGATGAACACGAACGCGGCCTCGCCGCCCCCGCCGCGCTGGTCGACCTCCGCGGCCGCCATGCTCGTGGCCCTCGCCACGGCCTTCGCGCTGAGCCAGGCCTTCCGCACCGTCGGCGCCATGATGGCCACGCCGCTCGGCACCCACTTCGGCCTCTCGCCCCAGCAACTGGGCACGTGGGCGGGCACCTTCCACTTCATGTTCGGGATCATGCAGCTCGCGATGGGCGTGTCGATCGACATGTTCGGCGTGCGGCGCACGGTGCTCACCGCGTTTCCGCTGGCCATCGCGGGCGCTGCGCTCTGCGCGGTGGCGTCGAGCTTTCACATGCTGCTGCTGGGGCAAGCGCTGATCGGCGTGGGCTGCGCGCCTGCGTTCCTCGCGTGCACGGTGTTCATCGCGAGGCACTTCGATGCCTCGCGCTTCACTGCGATGTCGGGGCTGGTGATGAGCCTGGCGGGCTTGGGCATCCTCTTCACCGGCACGCCGCTGGCGCTGCTGATCGAGGCCGCGTCATGGCGCGCCGGCTACACGGTGCTGGCCGCGTTCGCAGTGCTGTCGTGGATCGTCATCTTCTGGCGCGTGCGCGAGCCGGCGCGCGCCGTGGACCTGGCGCCGCAGGCCGAGCCTGCAGAGCGGCAGTCGCTGCGCAAGGCGGTGCGCGAACTGCTGCCGCTGTTCGCGATGCCGCACACGCTCGGCCTGCTGTGCTTTGCCTGCGTGTCGTACGCAGCCTTCATCACGCTGCGCGGCCTCTGGCTCGGGCCGGTGCTTCACGAGCGCCACGGCCTTTCGCTCGTGGCCAGCGGCAACGTGGCGCTGGTGATGACGGTCACCGGCATGATCAGCCCCGCCCTGTTCGGCCGCCTGGACCCGGGCCCTGCGCGGCGCACGCGCTGGATGATGGGCTGCGCCTCGGCCGGCGCGCTGATGTTCGGCGCGATGGCGTTCACCCATTCGCGCGTGATCGACATCGGCCTGCCGATCGTCTACGGCCTCATCTCTGGCTACAGCGTGCTGCAGTACGCGTACACCAAGAACGGCTATCCCGCGGCGATGACAGGCCGCGCGATGGCGCTCATGAACATGGCGATGTTCCTCGGCGTGTCGCTCATGCAATGGACAACGGGCGTGGCCGCATCGTGGGGCGTGGCGCATGGCGTCGAGCCGTTCCGCGCGGTGTTCCTGACCGTGGCCGTGATGTTGGCTGCGGGCACGCTTGCGTTCTCCCTGCTGCCGCGCGCGCCGGTGCCTGCACGCGCGCCCTGAGCGCGTGCAAGACCGCAAGCGCAGCACTCACGCGTCATCGCCTAGACGCGCCCGCACTTCGCGGCGGCCCAGTTGCCGCTTGTTGGCTGCATACACGTCGTTGCGTCCGTACAGGCTGGCATGGGTGGGCATGTCGGGTGCTGGCCGTCGCCCCGCGCCGCCATGGGTAACCATGCAACGACGCAGCACGTCGTAGCGTTTTTCTTCCCGCTTCGCCGCATCCACTCGCTCGGGAAACTTCGCAAGAGTCACCTCGAACCAGCAGCCATCGACACGGTGCCATTGCGTGTTCTCGTCGATCACGTGATAGACCGCGCAGGGCTTGTCGCCACGCCGCTCGGCCCAGGTGCCATGTCGCGTCCGCTGCGCGGCACGCGCCTCGCGCAGCCGCCGGTTGGGCAGCAGGATGCCGGTGAGCGGATGCACGAACAGCTCGACGTGCGAAGCTTCCTCGAGCGGTGCGCGGCCACCGCGTCCCCACCAGGATGCGCTGACCCACACCTGGCCATCGCGCATCACCGCGCCGCGTTCGACGAAGTCGTCGATGTGCTCGAAGATGTGCGCCTGCACGGTGCTGCGTCGGTCGATGCCGCTGCAGAGTTCCGCATACACCTTGTCCCACGGCCGGTGCACCTGCTTGTGCAGCCAGCGCTTGAGTGGGGCGAGGTTCTCGTTGAGCCACTTCGTGCGGTGGTAGCCACGCTTCATGCCCAGGTGCGAACCGGCCTCCTTGCTGTTGCGCCAGGCACGCCCGTCGCCCTGCCAACTGCCGCCGCGGCGCGGCCGTTCGACGATGACCTTGTCCATGTCGTCACGCATCGTCGCCTCCGCGTCCCACGTTGCGCGCAGCCTTCTGCAATGCAACCTTCTGCGCACGCCGCTCCGCGCGGTGCGTGCGCAGGTGGCGCCCGGCGCCCTGGCTCGATTCGCGGCGCGCCATCGCGGCCACCACGGGATTGCGAGGTGCCGCATTCGGCACCGAAAAATAGAACCGGCCCAGACGCTTGTCGTCGTCGCGGGCCTTTCGTTGAGCACTCATGTGCGCACACTCCAGAAACAAAAAGGCCCCGGCGAATGGCTGCGCGGGGCCTTTGTCGACGGGGCCTCGGCGAATGCATGGATGCACATCCGGCCGGGGCGGTCGGTGTGCGGGTCAGGTGTTCAGGAAACGGTTCATTGAATGAGTGTGTCGCCCGGGAGGTCGGTAGTCGCCAGGCGCGGTGAAAAGAAACTGTTGCTGAAAAACGAAGGGCGGATTCTGTCGAGCGCGTGCGCGATGCGCAAGCGCCTCCTGCAACGCTGTGGCGCAAAGCCGACGCCATGCCGCCGAGCTTTCAACGAGATGCCGTCCTACGAATCCAGTTGCATCCGCACGCCGTATTGGTCTCAAGCGCATCGCGCCTCCGAGCTGTTGGCGGTATCCACAGAGAACCTCGACAACCATTTCCTTCCAGGAGACTTCCATGAAAAAACTCGTGATCGCACTCGGTGTTTCGGTCCTGCTCGGCGCTTGCGCGGGCGGCATGGGCATGAGCGGCAGCGGCAGCTCCGGCATGTCGTCGAACCCGATGGTCGGCGGCGCCGCGATGTACCCGACCAAGGACATCGTGGACAACGCCGTGAACTCGAAGGACCACACGACGCTGGTCGCCGCCGTCAAGGCCGCGGACCTGGTCGGCACGCTCAAGAGTCCGGGCCCGTTCACCGTGTTCGCACCGACCAACGCCGCCTTCGCAGCCCTGCCGGCCGGCACCGTCGACACGCTGCTCAAGCCGGAGAACAAGCCCACGCTGACCAAGGTGCTGACCTATCACGTGGTGCCCGGCAAGATGGACGGCCCCGCGCTCATGAACGCGATCAACGCGGGTGGTGGCAAGGCCGTGCTCAAGACCGCCAGCGGCGGCACGCTCACCGCGACGATGAGCGGCAGCAACGTGATGGTGACCGATGCCAAGGGCGGCACCGCAACCGTGACGATCGCCAACGTCTACCAGTCGAACGGCGTGATCCACGTTGTGAACAAGGTGCTGCTGCCGGGTTGATCGCCCGCGCCACGGCATGCGCGCGGCGGGCCTTCTTCAGGTCCGCTGCGCCGCCTCGGCTTCGTCGCGCAGCCACTGTGCGAACTCTTGCGCGTCGCGGTTGTTCGCGGCGCGCCTGGACATTTCTATGAAGTAGCCGCGGTGCGATGCGGCGCCCTCGCCGAGCGGCGCCACGAGCCGTCCGTCGCGCACCAGTTCGCGCAGCAACGGCAAGCGCCCGATCACCACGCCCTGCCCCGCCACCGCGGCGGCCACCGCATCGGCGTATTGCGTGAAGCGCAGGGTGCTCTTCATGCGCAGGTCCTCCAGCCCCATCACCTTGAGCCACGGCTCCCAGTCTGCCGTCGGGGCTTCGCTGTGGTCCGGATATTCGACGGTGAGCAGCGTGAGCCCCGCAAAGTCCGAGAGCTCCCGCAGCGATGCGGCGAGCTGCGGCGAACACAGCGGGATCACCGACTCCTCGAACAGCGCCGGCCCGACACCGCGGCCGATGGGCGCGAAGCGCACCGCCAGATCGAGGCGGCTCACGTCCAGGTCGAGCACGTCGAGCGTGGCCGACACGCGCACGTCGACCTGCGGATGCGTGCCGGTGAAGCGCGCCAGTTTCGGAATGAGCCAGAGCGATGCGAAGCCCGGCGTGCTGGTGATCGCCACCTGCCGCGGCGCGGCGCTCGCGCGCACGCGGGCCGTGGCGTCGCGCAGCCGCTCCAGGCTGTCAGTGACTGCGCGCTGCATCACGCCGCCGGCCTCGGTGAGTGCCAGCGCGCGGTGGCGGCGCTCGAAGAGCAGCACGCCCAGGCTGGCTTCGAGCTGCTGGATCTGCCGGCTCACGGCCGACTGCGTGAGGTGCAGCTCGCCGGCCGCGAGCGTGAAGCTGAGCCGGCGCGCGGCGGCCTCGAAACTGCGCAGCAGTTCGAGCGGCGGGAGGTCGCCACTGAGGGAGCCGGGAGGTTTCGCATTCTCTGGAAGCATGCAACGAGTTCCGAATGACCGCGTGTAAGGAGTGCGCCGACTCACTATATTCATTCGTATCCCGAATGCAATGGAGCTTGTCATGAGCACCCTACCGAAAACTTCCTCCCGCTTCCATGTCAGCCTGCCGACGCGCACCGTGTTTGCCGTGCCCGATGGCAAAGGCGTGGGCATCGAATGCCGCAGCGGCACCGTCTGGGTCACGCTGGACCGCGATCCGCGCGACATCGTGCTCGAGGCCGGCGACCGCTTCGACGGCACCGAGCACCGCCGCATCCTGGTGTCGGCACTGAGCGCCTCGTGCATCACCGTGTCGGACGCGCAGCCCGCCGCGATGCCTCTCGCACCACCCGCGCGCGCGTGGTCGCCTTGGCGACTTCGGCCACACGGGTTGTCCCCGGCTTGACCCGGGTGCCATCGGCATCGAACCTCGATGCCATGGACTCCCAAGCACCGATCCTCTACGACCTCGCCGACGGCATCGCGACGCTCACGCTGAACCTGCCGGCCAAGCTGAATCCCATCGCGCACGGACTGCAGGTCGAACTGCGCGACGCGCTCGAGCGCATCCGCGACGACCGCGCGGTGCGCGCCGTGATCCTGACGGGCGCGGGCAAGGCCTTCTGCGTGGGCGCCGACCTGAGCGCGATGGCGCCCGGCGAAGAAGGCAAGTCGCTCGGCACGCAGACGGCCGAGTGGATGCAGTCGCTGAGCAATCCGCTGATCGAGACGCTGCGCACGCTGCCTGTTCCTGTCGTCGCTGCGGTGAACGGCCCGGCCGCCGGCGCGGGCGTGGGCCTCGCACTCGCGGCCGACGTGACGATCGCCGCACGCAGCGCGTACTTCTATCTTCCGTTCCTCCCGAAGCTGGGCATCGTGCCGGACCTGGGCTGCACCTGGGCCATTCCGCGGCGTGCCGGCAAGGCGCGCGCGATGGGCATGGCGCTGCTCGACGAGCGCCTGAGCGCAGGCCGCGCGGTGCAATGGGGGCTGATCTGGGCCTGCGCCGACGACGAGCAGCTGATGGACGATGCACGCGCCATCGCGCAGCGCCTCGCGCGCCTGCCGGCGCATGCAGTCGTCGAAGCGCGCGAAGCCTTCGAGGCCTCCGAGCGTCACACGCTGAAGGAACAACTGCACTACGAAAGCGAACGCCAGCGCGAGCTGATCGACCGGCCGACCTTCCGCGAAGGCGTGAGCGCGTTCCTGCAGAAGCGGCCGCCGGCTTTCGAGAGCCGCTCACATCCTGACACCCTGAAAGCCGCCGGCACTGGCGCCTGACATAGGGCTGCGGGAGAATGCCGCATGCCCATCCTCAACGCCTTCTACGCCCAGTCGGGCGGCGTCACCTCGGTCATCAATGCGTCGGCCTGCGGCGTGATCGAGACGGCACGAGAACACCCGGACCGCATCGGCAAGCTCTACGCCGGACGCAACGGCATCATCGGCGCGCTGACGGAGGAGCTGATCGACACCGGCGCCGAATCAGCCGAGGCCATCGCGGCGCTGCGCACCACGCCGTCGGGCGCGTTCGGTTCGTGCCGCTACAAGCTCAAGTCGCTCGAGAAGAACCGTCGCGAATACGAGCGGCTGATCGAGGTGTTCAGGGCGCACGGCATCGGTTATTTCTTCTACAACGGCGGCGGCGATTCGGCCGACACCTGCTTCAAGGTGAGCCAGCTGTCGCAATCGCTCGGCTATCCGCTGCAGGCGATCCATGTGCCCAAGACCATCGACAACGACCTGCCGCTGACCGACTGCTGCCCGGGCTTCGGCTCGGTCGCGAAGTACGTGGCGGTGTCCACGCTCGAAGCTTCGTTCGACGTGCGCTCGATGGCCGCCACGTCGACCAAGGTGTTCGTGCTCGAAGTGATGGGGCGGCATGCGGGATGGATCGCCGCGGCCGGCGGGCTTGCCGCGGACCACGGCATTCCGGTGGTGGTGCTGTTTCCCGAGATCGAGTTCGACAAGGCGCGCTTTCTTGCGCGCGTCGATGAATTGGTGAAGCAGCATGGCTACTGCTCGGTCGTGGTGTCCGAGGGCTGCCATTACCCCGACGGCACTTTCCTCGCGGAGCAAGGCACGCGCGATGCATTCGGCCATGCGCAGCTCGGCGGCGCCGCGCCCGTGGTGGCGCAGATGATCAAGGACGCGCACGGCCACAAGTTCCATTGGGCCGTGGCCGACTATCTGCAGCGCGCCGCGCGGCACATCGCCTCGGCCACCGACGTGAAGCAGGCGTATGAGTTGGGACAGCGCGCCGTCGAGCTTGCCCTCGAAGGTCGCAACGCGGTGATGCCGACGATCGAGCGAACCTCCGACGTGCCGTATGCGTACACCCTGGGCAGCGCGCCGCTCGAATCAGTGGCCAATGTCGAGAAGCCGATGCCGCGCGATTTCATCTCGGACGACGGCTACGGCATCACCGAGAAATGCCGGCGCTACCTGCTGCCGCTGATCGAGGGCGAGGACTACCCCGCGTACCGCAACGGCTTGCCGGTCTACGTCACGCTGCAGAACGTCGCGGTGGCCAAGAAGCTGCCGACTTTCAAACTCGCATGACGACCGTCACCGCAGCGGTCATCGACGCGACGCGCTGCCCGCTGTGCGGCGAGTCGAACCGCTGCGCCATGGAAATCGAACGCGAGACGGGCCAGGCGCAGCCGCCCTGCTGGTGCATGCAGGTCGACTTCAGCAATGCCCCGCTTGCCCAACTGCCGGAGTCGATGCGCGGCCTCGCCTGCATCTGTGCGCGCTGCGCCGCGGGCACGCCGCCTCAGGACTGAACGCCGCCCTGCGACTGCGACTGCGATTGGGATTGCGTCTGCGCCTGCCCCTGTTCGGGTGCAGGCTCGACCGGCTCGGGCGCGGCCACCTCGCTGGCCACCACCATCGTCGGCGCCGACCCGGCCCGCTGCTCGGTGATCACGAGGTGGATGAACTGCAGCTTGCCCACCGCCGTGCGCGGCATCACGAAGGGGTAGTAATCCGGCTGCCCCATGCTGCGCGACAACTCGTTGAGCACATTGGTGAGCAGCACCCAGCCGTTGACGAAATCCAGGAATTTCGTGGCGTCGGGATGGTCGGGTTTCCAGAGGTCGTCGGCGGTGAAGAGGTCGCTCGCGAGCTCCACGTTGGTCGCATCGACGCCGAAGCTCATGGCGGTGTCCGCGGTGTCGGCCATGTGCAGGTAGTGGGCCCATGTCTCGGCCCAGTCCTCCCACGGGTGCGTGCTCGCGTAGCTGCTCACGAAGCGATCGGCCCAGTCGGGGGGCGGGCCCTGCTCGTAGTGCTTCTGCAGCGAGGCCGCGTAGTCGGCGCGCTCGTCGCCGAAGAGCGCGCGGTAGTCGTCCAACCAGTGCGTGGGCTGCACCAGCAGGTCCCAGTAGTAGTGGCCGATCTCGTGGCGGAAGTGGCCCAGCAGCGTGCGGTAAGGCTCGCGCATCTCGGCGCGGATGCGCTCGCGCACCGCGTCTTCGGCCTCCTCGGCATTGAGGGTGATCACACCGTCCTCGTGGCCCGTCATCACGTGCGGTCCGCCCGGCATGTTGCTGAGGAAGTCGAACGCCAGGCCGTGCACGGGGTCCGCATGCCGGCTCACCACCGGCAGGCCGAGCGCGAGCAGTTGCGAGATCAGGCGGCGCTTGGCCTGTTCGAGCTTGCCCCAGAAGCCGCCGTGGGCCTCGACCGAGAGATCGGGAATGGTCCGCGTGACGCTGCAGGCCAGGCAGTACCCGGGCGCCAGCCCGTGCACATCGGCCGGCGCCTCCTCGCCCTCGCGCGCGGCCGGCACCATCCAGCTGCAGGCGGCGGGGGTCATGAGGTTGGCGCAACGGCGGTAGGTCTTGCCGTGCGGGTCACCGAAGACGGTGAAGGTGTCCGGCAGCGCGCCGTCGCCTTCGGCCGGCGCCAGCGGCATGACGCCCAGGCTGTCGATCACGTAGCCGAGCGGCGTGTGGCACGCCAGGCACTCGCTGTTGCGCAGGAACACGGGACGCCCGCACTGGCAGCGGTAGGCGCGACTCATGGTGGGCGCGGCGAGTTCGGTGGCGAGCGTGGGCGCGACATCCGGCGCGGCCTCGCCGGCCTGTTCGTTGATGGGATCGTTGATCGGGGAATCCATGTTGTTCTCTTCTTGCTGGGCTTGACGCGGAGGGGACAGCCGCTGCATTGTGGGGCGCGCCCCTGCGCCGTTCGCCAAGCAAACACCGATATGCTTGTAGGACGACGGACCCCGAGACATTCCGCCGCCCCATGACCTCCCCACACACGACCGAAGCCGCGCCCCCGCCGGCTCCGCCCTCCATGGGCACCCTGCGCGAACGCTATGGCGAGCGCTACCGCTGGTATCTGCTGATGTCGGTGATGGTCGGGACGATGGCCTCGATCATGTCCTCGACCATCGTGAACGTGGCGATCCCGGGCATGAGCCACCACTTCTCGCTCGGGCAGGAGCGCGCGCAGTGGGTGAGCTCGGGCTTCATGGTGGCGATGACGGTCTCGATGCTCACCACGCCGTGGCTGCTCTCGCGCTACGGCTACCGGCGTACCTACGTGGGCACGATGCTGCTGCTGCTCGTGGGCGGCATCGCGGGCGGGCTGGCCAACAACTTCTCGCTGGTGCTGTTCGCGCGCGTGGCCGAAGGGCTCGCGGCGGGCGTGGTCCAGCCCATTCCGGCCATCATCATCCTGCGCGCCTTCGAGCCCCACGAGCAGGGGCGCGCGAGCGGCATCTTCGGCATGGGCGTGGTGCTGGCGCCGGCCATCGGGCCGAGCATCGGCGGGGTGCTGGTCGACCTGTTCGGCTGGCGCTCGATCTTCTTCATGGTGGTGCCTTTCTGCCTGGCCTCGATCTGGCTGGCCTACAAGTTCGTGCCCAAGACGGCCCCCGGCGGCGTGGCCGCGGTGCGCGGCGGCGGGCTCGACGCGCGCGGCCTCGCGCTGGGCACGGTCGGCACGCTGTGCCTCCTGAACGGGCTGGTCGAACTGCGCGGCGATTCGCCGCTGCAGGCTGCGCTGCTGCTGGCCGGTGCGCTGGTGTCCTTCGTCGCCTTCGTGTGGTGGCAGCGCCGGCTCGCGGCCTCGGGCGGCACGCCGCTCATGAATCTCGCGCTCTTCCAGTACCGGCAGTTCGCGATGGGCAGCGTGGTCGCCTTCATCTACGGCACGGCGCTGTTCGGCTCGACCTACCTCTTGCCGGTATACATGCAGGTGGGGCTGAGCCTGTCGGCATCGCACGTGGGCACCATCCTTCTGCCGGCCGGCATCGTGCTGGCCGTGACCATCGCCGGCGTGGGCCGGCTGGCCGACCGGCATCCGACGTGGGTGCTGGTGACCGTCGGACTCGCGCTGCTGGCCGCCTCCTTCGCGCTGATGATGGTGCTCAGGCTCGACAGCGCGATCTGGCTGCTGGTGGCGTTCGCGATCATCGGACGCATCGGGCTGGGGTTCATCCTGCCGTCGCTCAACCTGGGCTCGATGCGGCCGCTCGCCAAGCCGCTGATTCCGCAGGGCGCGAGCGCGATCAACTTCGTGCGCATGCTCGGCGGTGCGGCAGGTGTGAGCCTGTGCGCGATCGTGCTCGAGTGGCGGCTCGCAGCCCATGGCGATTCCCTCGCCAATCCGGTGAGCAGCCCGGCGCGTCTTGCGGCCTTCGACGAAGTGTTCGCGATGCTGGCCGGGCTTTGCGCATTGGCGATCTGCGCGGCGTGGCAGCTGCGCGAAGGGCCGAAGCAGCCGGAGGGGACAACGCGCAACACGGGGTAAACCCCGGCGGTGCGGCGAGGCGCTTTCGCATTCAATTGTTATCAGTTGTATCTGATAACGAAACGGTTCCATGCATCGCAGAAATTTCATTGCCGCCTCGGCTGCGGCAGCGGCCGGACTCGGCCATCTTTCCTTTCCGGCCCATGCTGCAGAGAGCGGCGTCACTGACGGCGAGATCGTCCTGGGCCACACCGGCATCCTGAGCGGCCCGCTCGGCGTGCCGGTCAAGGTTGTGATGGCGGGGGCCGGGCTGGCCTTCGATGCGGTCAATGCGC
Organism: Variovorax paradoxus; assembly: GCF_000834655.1. GTDB lineage: Bacteria > Pseudomonadota > Gammaproteobacteria > Burkholderiales > Burkholderiaceae_C > Variovorax > Variovorax paradoxus_F. Next base: position 32,796 of record NZ_JXQQ01000054.1, on the reverse strand, counting down.
AGGGCGGGCTGTCGGGTCGCAAGATCCGGCTGGTTTCGCTCGACGACGAACTCAAGCCCGAAAAGGCCCTGGCCAACTACGAGAAGCTGCTGGGAGAGCACCGCGTCTTCGCCTTCTTCGGCTGCGTGGGCTCGGGCACCACCGCCGCGGGCGCCAAGGTGGTGAACCAGAGCGGCGCGCCGACGGTGGGCGGCTACGCGGTGTCCGATTCGGCCCGCGAGAAGATGGGCGGCGCCGGCTACTTCGTGCGCGCCACCTTCGCGCGTGAAGCCCAGGCGCTGGTGCAGCACCTGACGACCATCGGCGTCTCGCGCATCGCCGTGGCCTACCTGGACAACCCGGGCGGCGCGGAAGTCGCCAAGCTCGTCGAAGCCGCGCTCGACGCGCTCAAGCTGAAGCCCGAGGCCGCAGTGGCCGTCAAGGGCGACGGCACGGGCAACGAGGCATCCGGCAAGGCGCTGGCCGACAGCAAGGCGCAGGCGGTCATCATGTACCTGGGTGGCGGCATCGGCGGCGAGGTCATGAAAGCCGCCTGGGGGGCCGGCGGGCGCCAGATGTTCTACGGCATGTCGATCGTGCCGGGCGACGTCACCGCCAAGCTCGTGGGCGACAAGACCAGCGGGCTGGCCATCTCGCAGATCGTGCCCTACCCGTGGAGCGAGGTCGACGCCACCGCGCGCGAATTCCGCCAGCTGGCCGAGCGCGCCAAGGTGGACCTGGGCTACCTGAGCTACGAGGGCTACGTGAACGCGCTCGTGATGATCGAGGGCCTGCGCCGCACGGGCAGAGACCTCACGCGCGCCAGGCTGCACGCCGCGCTGAAGGCGATGAAGCTGCGCATCGGCGGCATGGAGATCGACTTCACCGGCGCGAGCAACACAGGCTCGCGCTTCATCGAGATGGTGCGCGTGACCAAGGAAGGCAAGTTCATCCGCTAGCTGCAGCTTCGTGGTCGGGTAAATGACGCCGGGGGCGGGGCCGGCGCGAATCGCGGTCTAATCGCCTGCATGTGTCAATTGCTAGGGATGAACTGCAACACGCCGACCGACGTGACCTTCAGCTTCACGGGGTTCGCGCAGCGCGGTGGCCGCACCGACCACCACGCCGACGGCTGGGGCATCGCGTTCTTCGAGGACCAGGGCCTGCGCCATTTCGTCGATCACCAGCCGGCCTGCGAATCGCCGGTGGCGGAGCTGATCCGGCGCTACCCGATCCAGAGCCGCAACGTCATCGCGCACATCCGCAAGGCCACGCAGGGCGAGGTCAACCTGCAGAACTGCCATCCTTTCGTGCGGGAGCTGTGGGGGCGCTACTGGGTGTTTGCGCACAACGGCGACCTGAAGGACTTCCGGCCGCGCCTGCACGGCAACTTCCATCCCGTGGGCAACACCGACAGCGAGCACGCGTTCTGCTGGCTGATGCAGGAACTGGCGAAGTCGCACGCGGGCGTGCCCAGCATCGAGGAGCTGACGCTCACGCTGCGCGAGCTCGCGCCGCAGCTCGCAAGCCACGGCACCTTCAACTTCATGCTGTCGAACGGGCAGGCGCTCTGGGCGCACGCCTCGACCAACCTCTGGTACGTGGAGCGGCGGCATCCGTTCGTGACGGCGCAGCTGTCCGACGAAGACCTGGAGATCGATTTCGCCCAGCACACCACGCCGACCGACCGCGTGGCGGTGGTGGTGACCACGCCGCTTACCACCAACGAGACATGGACGCCCTTTGCGCCGGGCGAACTGCATGTGTTCGTGGACGGGCAGCGATCGGCCCGCTGAAGGCTTGACGAAGACTTTTTTCTGACACTTTTTTGCAACATTGCAAGAAAGTATCGATGGCAGGGCTGTGCGAGAGAATAATAACGGTTCTCATTTGCGCACCAGACCCTTCATGCCCGCTCCATTTTTCCCTCTTCGCCCGACCGCGATCGCGTCGTTCCTCGCCTTCAATGCCCTGACGGCGATGGCCCAGACCCCCGCGGCCGAGGCCGCACCGAGCGGTTCCCTGGCCACCATCACGGTCGAAGCCAGCGCCGACGCCTCGGCCGAAGGCCTGACCAAGCCCTTCGCCGGCGGCCAGGTGGCGCGTGGCGGACGGGTCGGCATCCTGGGCAACCAGGACATGATGAGCACGCCGTTCTCGAGCACCAACTACACCAACGAACTGATCCAGGACCAGCAGGCCAAGAGCGTGGCCGACGTGCTGCTCAACGATCCGTCGGTGCGCCAGGCGCGCGGCTTCGGCAACTTCCAGGAGCTCTACGTGGTGCGCGGCTTCCCCGTGTATTCGGACGACGTCTCCTACAACGGCCTCTACGGCATGCTGCCGCGCCAGTACATCGCCTCCGAATTCTTCGAACGCGTGGAAGTGTTCCGCGGCGCCAACACCTTTCTGAACGGCGCAGCACCCGGCGGCAGCGGCATCGGCGGCGCGATCAACCTGCTGCCCAAGCGCGCGCCCAACGAGCCGCTTACCCGCGTCGGCTTCGGCGTGCAGAGCGGCGGCCAGGGCTTCGTGAACCTCGACCTGGCGCGCCGCTTCGGCCCCGACGACAGCCTGGGCGTTCGCGTGAACGCCGTGCGCCGCGAAGGCGGCACCGGCATCTTCAAGGAGAGCCAGCAACTCAGCGCCTTCGGTGTCGGCCTCGATTGGCACAGCCGCAACGTGCGCCTGTCGGCCGACTTCGGCTACCAGGACTACGACCTGAAGGACGGCCGCCCGAGCCTCACGCCCTCCTCGACGCTGCCGATCCCGCGCGCGCCCGACGCGAAGAGCAACTTCGCCCAGCCGTGGACCTACTCCAAGGAAAAGGACAAGTTCGCCACCTTCCGCGGTGAAGTCGACATCACCGACAACATCACCGCCTGGGCCGCCGGCGGCGTGCGCCGCAGCGACGAAGACAACGTGCTGTCGAACCCGACCCTCGTCAATTCGTTCGGCAACACCAGCAACACGCGCTTCAGCAACACCCGCAAGGACCGCATCGGCACCGCCGAGATCGGCGTGCGCGGCAACTTCGTCACGGGCCCGGTGAAGCACACGGTGGTGGCCTCGGCCGCCACGTACAGCAACGACCGCGACAACGCGTACACGATCTCGCGCGGCGCCGTTCTCAACAACATCTACGCACCGTTCTTCTCGCCCTACCCGGTCGCCAACAGCTTCACCGGCAACACGCTCGAAGACCCGCGCCTGACCGACAAGATCGACACTTCGAGCATCGCCATCGCCGACACCATGTCCTTCATGGAAGACCGCCTGCTGGTCACGCTCGGCGCGCGCCGCCAGACCATCAAGCAGACCAGCTTCGCCTACAACACGATCAAGGAATCGAGCGCCTACGACAAGAGCAAGACCACGCCGGTGGCGGGCGTCGTGTTCAAGATCACGCCGACCGTGTCGGCCTACGCCAACTACATCGAAGCCCTCGTCAAGGGCAACGTGGCGCCCGGCACGGTGAACAACCGCCCGGTCACCAACGCCGGGGAGGTGTTCGCCCCGTACCAGGCCAAGCAGAAGGAAATCGGCGTCAAGTACGACGGCGGCACGGTGGGCGCGAGCGCGGCGTTCTTCACCACCGACCAGCCGGTCTACCAATACTCGGGCCAGAGCTACGGCCTCTACGGCAAGCAGCGCAACCAGGGCCTGGAGTTCTCGGTGTTCGGGCAACCGGCCAAGGGCCTGCGCCTGCTCGGCGGCCTGACGCTGCTGGACGCCAAGCAGAAGAACACGCAAGGCGGCATCACCGACGGCCTCACCGCCATCGGCGTGGCCAAGCAACAGGCCAACCTCGGCGCCGAGTGGGACGTGCCGGGCGTGCGCAACCTGTCGCTGAATGCGCGCCTCCTGTACACCTCCAAGCAGTACGCCAACGCCGCCAACACGCAGCAGATCCCGGGCTGGACGCGCTTCGACATCGGCGCGCGCTACCTGGTCGACCTGGGCAACGGCCGTGCGCTCACGCTGCGCGCGCGCATCGACAACCTGTTCAACAAGTCGTACTGGGCCTCGGTGGGCGGCACGCAAGGCTCCAACTACCTGGTGATGGGCGCACCGCGCACCTTCGCCGTGAGCGGCACCATCGACTTCTGATGCGCGCGTTCGCTACCGCCATCCACCGCTGGGCGGGCCTGGCGGTCGCGCTGTTCCTCATCGTCTCGGGCCTGACCGGCGCGGTCATCTCGTGGGACCACGAGATCGACGGCTGGCTCAACCGCAAGCTCTACGACACGCAGAGCCGCGGCCCCTTCAAGGACCCGTTCGAGCTGGCCGCCGCGGTCGAGGCGCACGACCCGCGCGCGCGGGTCGCGTACATGCCGCTCGGCTTCCATGAACGCCACGCAGCCGGCTACTTCGTGCAGCCGCGCGTCGACCCGGCCACGGGCAAGCCCTTCAAGCTCGGCTACAACCAGGTGTTCGTCGACCCGGTCACCGCCGAAGTGCGCGGCCGCCGCGACTCGACCGCCATCTCGCTCAAGCCCGAGACGCTGATGCCGTTCCTGCGCAAGCTCCACTACATGCTGCACGTGCCGGCGATGTGGGGCACCGACCGCATCGGCTGGTGGATCATGGGCACGGTGGCGCTGGTGTGGCTCATCGACAGCTTCGTGGCGCTCTACCTGACGATGCCCCGCCGCCAGCGCCAGGCCGTGCATCCGACGCACCGGCCCGCGGCCGCCTGGTGGCAACGCTGGAAGCCGGCGTGGACCGTGCGCTGGGCCGCAGGCGGCTACAAACTCAACTTCGACCTGCACCGCGCGGGCGGGCTGTGGATCTGGGGGCTGATCATCGTCGTCGCCTTCACCTCGTTCTCGCTGAACCTCTACAAGGAGGTGTTCCACCCGATGCTCTCGCTGGTCTCCAAGACCACGCCCGGACCGTCGGCGCTGGTGCCGCTCGCGCCGCTGGGCACGCGCATCGAGCCCACCATCGGCTTTCGCGAGATCGTGGCGCAGGCCGAGGCCGAAGCCCGGCGCCGCGGCTGGACGACGCCGCTGGGCGGCGCGTTCTACAACGCGCGCGGCGGCTTCTACAACATCTCTTTCTTCGACCACGCCACGCACGACGACAGCGACGGCATGGGCCTGTCGAACCTCTACCTGGACGGACGCGACGGCCACATCATCAGCAGCAACCGGCCGTGGCACGGCACGGCGGCCGATGTGTTCGCGCAGCTGCAATTGCCGCTGCACGGCGGTCGCATCCTGGGCATGCCGGGCCGCATCATGATGTCGGCGCTGGGGCTGGTGGTGGCGATGCTGTCGATCACCGGCATCGTCATCTGGGCGCGCAAGCTGCGCTCACGGCGCCTGCAGGCGCGGCGCGAGCGCGAAGCCCGCGCGGCGGCGCCTGTGCTCAGGCCGGACGCAACGTTTTCTCCAGCGCGTCGATGAACATCTTCGGCACGTCGAAGCCGGTCTGCTCGGTGATTTCCTGAAAGCAGGTCGGGCTGGTCACGTTGATCTCGGTGACAGAGTCGCCGATCACATCGAGCCCGATCAGGAGCAGCCCGCGCGGCGCGAGCACCTTGCCGATCGCCTCGGCGATCTCGCGGTTGCGCGCGGTCAGCGGCTGCGCCACGCCCTTGCCGCCCGCGGCCAGATTGCCGCGCACCTCGGTGCCCTGCGGAATGCGCGCCAGCACGAAGGGCGCCGGCTCGCCCGCAATGATCAGGATGCGCTTGTCGCCCTGCACGACCTCGGGCACGAAGCGCTGCACCATGATGGTCTCGGCGCCGTCCTTGTTGAGCGTCTCGACGATGGAGCCCAGGTTCAGCGCGTCCTGCTTCACGCGGAAGATGCCCATGCCGCCCATGCCGTCCAGCGGCTTGAGGATGATGTCGCCGTGCTCGGCGTGGAAGTCGCGCACGGCCTGCGCGCTGCGCGTGACCAGCGTGGGCGTCACGAACTGCGGAAACTCCATGATCGCGAGCTTCTCGGGATGGTCGCGCAGCGCGCGCGGCGAGTTGACCACCTGCGCGCCCTCGCGCTCGGCCTGCTGCAGGAGGTGCGTCGAATAGATGTACTCGGCGTCGAAGGGTGGGTCCTTGCGCATCAGCACCGCGTCGAAGTCCTTCAGCGCCTTCGATTCGGTGATGTCGACGGTGTACCAGTCCTTCGCGTCTCCCGTCAGCGTGATCTGCTGCACCGTGGCGGTGACCAGCCCGCCCGATTTCCACTGGATGTCCTGCGGCAGGCACGCCGCGATGCGGTGGCCGCGGCGCTGGGCCTCGCGCATCATCGAGAAGGTGGTGTCCTTGTAGATCTTGAAGTGATCGAGCGGGTCGGCGACGAAGAGGATGTTTTTCACGGGACGTTCTTTCCGGCGCCGGGTGCGGCGGCCACGTTGGTTTCTGGGGCGATGTTGCCGGAAGCGGCCATCTCCTTGCCGGCAGGGGCTTTTTGCCTTCGCCCCACCTGCTGCACGGCCAGCGCCACCGCCCCGGCCACCACGCCCCAGAAGGCCGAGCCGATGCCCGCCAGCGTCACGCCCGAGAGCGTCACCAGGAAGGTGATCAGCGCCGCCTCGCGGTGCGATTCGTCGCGCACCGCGGCCGCGAGCCCGCCGCCGATGGTGCCCAGCAGCGCGAGGCCCGCGATGGCCGCGACCAGCTCCTTGGGAAACGCGGTGAGCAGTCCCGTGACCGCCGCGCCGAAGAGCCCGATCACCACGTAGATCGCACCGCAGCTCACGGCCGCGGTGTAGCGCCGCGCCGGGTCTTCATGGGCTTCGCGGCCCATGCACATGGCGGCCGTGATCGCGCTCAGGTTCAGCGCGAAGGCGCCGAAGGGCGCGAGCACCAGCGTCGCAAGGCCGGTGAGGGTGATGAGCTTGCTGACCGGCAGGTCGCTGTAGCCGCTTGCGCGGATCGCCGCCACGCCGGGCAGGTTCTGCGAGGCCATGGTCACGACGAAGAGCGGCAGCGCCAGGCTCACGACGGCCTGCCAGCTGAAGACCGGCATCGTGAACACCGGCCAGGTCAGCGAGAAATGCACCGACGACCACGCGAGCTCCCCGCGCGCCGCCACGAACACGATGGCCACGAGCAGCGTCAGCGGCACCGCATAGCGCGGCAACAGCCGCCTGCCGACGAGGTAGGTGCCCAGCATCAGCAGCACCAGCGGCAAGGCGGTCTGCGCCGCGACGAAGGCCGCGATGCCGAAGCGCGCCAGCACGCCGGCCAGGAGCGCCGAGGCGATGGCCATCGGAATCCTGTTCATCACGCGTTCGAACCAGCCGGTGGCGCCGACCAGCACGATCAGCACCGCGCAGACGATGAACGCGCCCACCGCCTCGCCCATGCCATGCCCCACACCCGCGACCGCCAGCACCGCCGCGCCCGGGGTGCTCCAGGCGATCATCACGGGCTTCTTCCACCAGAGCGAAGGCAGCGCCGAGGCCAGCCCCATGCCGATGCCCAGCGCCCACATCCACGAGGCCGCCATCTCGGGCGTGGCGCCGAAGGCCTGCGCGGCCTGGAACACGATGGCCACCGAACTCGTGAAACCCACGAGCACGGCGACGAAGCCCGCGGTGAAAGCCGAAAGGCTCAGGTCCTTGAAAAATGACATCGGGCGATTGTGCCGGGCGCAGGGCGCGCCGCACGACCGCCCGCAAGGAGCTCAGGCCGCGCCGAGGTAGGCCTTGGCGAGGGCGCCGTCGGCGGCGATTTCGGCCGCGCTGCCCTGTGCCACGATGCGCCCGCCTTCGATTACATAGGCTCGGTCGCACAGCGCCAGCGCCAGCGCCGCCATCTGGTCGACCAGCACCACCGTCAAGCCTTCGGTGCGCAGTGCGGCCAGCGCCTCGAACAGCTCGGCGATGATCTTGGGCGCCAGTCCCAGCGAGGGCTCGTCGAGCAGCAGCACGCGCGGCCTGGACATGAGCCCGCGCGCGATCGCCAGCATCTGCTGCTCGCCGCCCGAGAGCAGGCCGGCACGCTGGTGCAGCCGCTCGCGCAGGCGCGGGAATCGGTCGAGCATCGCCTCGGTGCGCACCTCGATGTCGCGTCCGTCGAGAAAGGCCCCGAGCCGGATGTTGTCGCGCACGCTGAGCTCGGGAAACACCTGCCGGCCCTCGGGCACCAGCACCAGGCCGCGCGCGACGATGCGTTCGGCCGGCAGGCCCGCGAGCTCGGTGCCGTCCAGATGGATACCGCCGCGCACCGGCCGGTGCAGCCCGGCGAGCGAGCGCATCAGCGTGGACTTGCCGGCGCCGTTGGCCCCCAGCAGCGCCACCAGTTCGCCGCGGCGCACCTGCAGGTCGATGCCGTGCAGCACCGGCTCCGCGCCATAGCCCGCCACCAGCGCGCCCACGCCGAGCACTTCGAGGGCGTCCGCCGGCAAGGGCGGGCGCGGCGCCTTCGCCGAGGAATCGTCCGCCGTGAGCGCTTCGCCGAGGTAGGCCTTTCGCACCGCCGGGTCCGACTGGATCGCGGCCACGTCGCCGACCGCAAGACGCTGCCCCGCATCGAGCACCACCAAGTGGTCGGAGATGCCCATGACCAGCTCCATGTCGTGCTCGACCAGCAGCACGCCGATGCCCGCTTGCGCGATGCGCTGCAGCAGGCCGGCGAGCGACGCCTTGTCTTCGCGCGACAGGCCCGCGGCGGGCTCGTCGAGCAGCAGCACCTGCGGCCCGGTGGCCAGGGCGCGGGCGATCTCGACCAGGCGCCGGTCCACATGCGCTAGATCGGCCGCGGGCGTTTGCGCCGAACCCGCATAACCGCAGAAGGCCAGGAGCTGCCGCGCCTGCGCACGCGCTGCCGCCGAGCGGAAACGCCGCGCGCCCAGCAGCGGCCCGAGCATGCCGCGCCCCAGGGCGAGCGCGACGTTGTCTTCCACGCTGAGGCTGCCGAAGAGCTGCGAGGTCTGGTAGGTGCGCGCCACGCCGGCGCGTGCAATGCGGAAGGCACGCAGCCCCTGCAACGCCGTCTCGCCGAGGCGAAAGCCGCCGCCCGTGGGCCGGTAGAAGCCGCTCAGCATGTTGAGCACCGTGGTCTTGCCGGCGCCGTTCGGCCCGATCAGGCTGGTGATGCCGCCGGCCTGCGTGCCGAAGGCCAGGTCGCTCACCGCGCGCACGCCGCCGAATTGCATCGTGAGGCCGTCGGTGCGGATCGGCGCGCCGGGTGCGCGCGGCGGCAGGCCCTCGCCTCCGCCCTCGCCCTGCGGTGGCGACGCCACGGCGCGCGGCAGAACCCGCGCGACCGCGCGCCGCCAGAGCCCGGCCGCACCGTCCGGCGCCGCCCACAGCACGACCAGCAGCAGCAGGCCGAAGAAGAGCAGCCGGTATTCCTCCAGGCTCGCGAGCATTTCGGGCAGCAGCCCGACCACCAGCGCACCCACCAGCGGCCCGCCCACCGAGCCCGCGCCGCCGATCATCACGACCAGCACGAAGAGAATCGATTGCCCGAAGCCGAAGGTGTGCGGCGTGACGAAGCCCGAGAGCGGCGCGAACAGCCCGCCCGCCGCGCCCGCGCACAGCGCGGAAACTGCGAAGGCCACCGTCTTGATGCGCAGCGGATCGAGCCCGATGGATTCGGCCGCCGTTTCGCTGTCGCGCACCGCGCGCATCGCCGCGCCCCAGCCGCCGCGCGAGAGCATCGCGAAGCCCGCGAGCGCCACGCCGGCCGTGAGCACGGCCAGCATCGCGGCCGCACGCTCGCCCTGCGCGAACGAACCGAGCGACGGACCGGCGATGCCCATGATGCCGTTCTGTCCGCCGGTGAGATCGCGCGCCTCGACGATCGCGTGTTCGACGATGAAGCCGAAGGCGATGGTGATCATGGCCAGGTACGGCCCCCGTGCGCGCAAGGCGGGCAGCGCCAGCAAGGCGCCCATGGCGCCCGCGACGAGCGCGCCCACGGGCCACGCCAGCCAGAAGCTCCAGCCGGCCTTGCCTGTCAGGATGGCCACGGCATACGCGCCGATGGCATAGAAGCCCACATGGCCGAACGACATCTGCCCCGTCAGGCCCAGCAGCACATTGAGCCCGATGCCGACGATGGCGAACAGCGCCACGTTGGCGAGAACGAACACGTAGTAGCCGTTGACCGTGGCCGCGAGCGCAATGCCCGCCGCCATGGCCGCCACCAACGCTGCCAGCGAGGTCCAGCGCATGCCGCGCATGCCGCGCACGCCGCTCATACCTTCTTCACCGCTGCGCGGCCGAAGAGTCCCTGCGGCCGCAACGCCAGCACCACGATCACCAGCCCGAAGGTGAGGATCTGCGTGTAGCCGGAGCCCAGCGTGGAGGTGACCAGCGCCTCGGCCAGGCCGAACAGCAGGCCCGCCACCATCACGCCCCAGGCGCTGGTGATGCCGCCGAGGATCGCGACCGCGAACGCCTTGAGCCCGAAGAGCGTGCCCATGTCCGCCTGCACGTTGTAGAGCGGCGCGATCAGCACGCCCGCCACGCCGGCGAACATCGCCGACAGCGCGAACGCGGCAGCCACCGCGCGCCTGATCGGAATGCCCATGAGCCGCGCGGCCGACGGGTTCTGCACCACCGCGAGCATGCCGATGCCCCAGCGCGTGCGGCGCGCCAAGACGTGCAGCCCGGCGGCCAACGCAAGGCCCACCACCGGAATGATCAACTGCAGCGGATACACGCCCAGCCCGATGTCGCCCAGCTGCAGCGGCGTGACCGCGAGCGACGAAGGCAGGCTGCGCGGCTCCTTGCCGAAGGTGAACATCACGAGGTTGTCCACCACGATGCCCAGCGCCACCGTCGCCATCAACCAGGCCTCCGAGCCGCGGCTGGCGAAGGGCCGGACGGCCGCGAACTCGACCCACAGCCCGTACACGCCGCACAGCAGCAGCGCCAGCACGACGGCCAGCGGCATCGGCCAGCCCAGCGTCTGCGCGAACCAGAAGGTGAAGACCGCGCCCAGCATCATCGCGCTGCCCTGCGCGAAGTTGACGGTGCCCGAAACGGCGTAGGTGACGTAGAAGCCCAGGGCGATCAGCCCGTACATGCTCCCCAGCCCCAACCCGCTGATCCATGCGGAAAGCAGCATTGCGCGCGGTCCTCTTCTTTTCTTACTTGGCCGCGACCATGCCCACCGGCAGGATGCGGTTGTCGATGAACTGCGCCCACACGTAGTCGTTGGCGGTCACGGCGTCGTGCACGGCGGGCGAGAAGGGCTTGTCGTAGGTCTTGATGAGGCCTTCGTACTTGCCGATCTTGTAGAAGCCCTGGCGCACCGCATCGCCGTCGGTCGAGCCGGCCGCCGCGATGGCCAGCGCGGCGAGCTGCATGCCGTCGTAGGCGTTGGCCACGCCCACGGCCGGCGTGATGTCGTCCGGGCCCTTGATGGCCGGGTACTTGGCCTTCAGCGCGGCGATCACCTTCTCGCCGACCGGCGACTGCTTGCCGAAGAAGCTGTAGGTCTGCACGAAGTGCACGTTCTTGCCGTTCGGGCCGGCCAGTTCGGTGAAGCGGCCGCCGGCCGGACCCCAATGCGACACGATCGGCACCTGCCAGCCCATGCGGTCGAGCGACTTCACCACCTGCGCCGAGGGGCCGACGTTGCCGACCATGAAGAGCGTGTCGGCGCCCGCGGCTTTCAGGCGCGTGAGCTGCGGCACCACGTCGACGTCGTTGCCGTCGAACTTCTCCACGCCCACCGCCTTCAGGCCCTTGGCGGCGAGCGCGGCGTGCAGGCCCTTCTCGTTCGATTCGCCCCAGGGGTTGTTGACCAGGATCATGCCGAACTTGCTCGACTTGAAGTTCTTCTGCGCGTAGTCGAGCATGCCCACGTTGACGATCTCGTCGACCGCGGACACGCGGAAGGCGTAGTTGGGGTTGGCGCCGTTCTTCGTGATCGGCGTGCCCGCGGCCCAGGGGCCCATGAAGGGCGTCTTCTCCTGGTTGGCGACCGGCACGATGGCCATCGACACCGGCGTGTCGAGCCCGCCGAAGAGCACCGCCACCTTCTCCTTGAAGATCAGTTCGCGCGCGGCCACCACGCCCTTGGCGGGGTTGGCTTCGTCATCGCGGCGCACCAGCTCGAGCTTGCGCCCGCCGAGCAGGCCGCCCTTGGCGTTGATCTCGTCGATGGCCACGGTGAGCCCGCGAGAGATGGATTCGCCGGCCAGCGCCGACTGGCCCGACAAGGCGGTGACCAGGCCGATCTTGATCGGATCGGCAGCGAAGGCGCTGCCCGCCGCAAGGCAGGTGGCGGCCGCGGCCAGGCACAGGGCGCGGCGGGTCAGGTGAGAAAAGCGGGGGGCAAGCTGGGTCATGGCGGACTCCTGGAAACAGGTGGACAACGGGTAGCGCACCCAATGAGGTGCATCGACATGCGCCGAAGCGGCTGCCCGTCCCGGGATGCAAGCGGCATGCCAAGTTGACAATTGCTGCTTCAAATTGTCGACAATCCAATGGAAACAACGTCGACGATTCGGCACAGGAATTGCTGCATCTCCAGCCATTCCCTTTGCCGTGCACCGCAATGGCCCACAGATGGAGAACCTGATGAATACGCCCTTTACCCCAGACACCCCCACCCTGTCCGACCCCGCCGCCGTGGTCGACGAGTTCCTTCGGCTGGTGATGATTCCCGACCCGCAATCGGCCTCGCGCCATACCGCGCCGGGCATCCGCATCCGCTTCACCGGCAACCGCGAGATGCATGCGCCCGGCGACACCTCGGCCTTCAATGCAAAGCGCTATGCATGGGTGAAGAAGAAGATCGAGCGCACCGAAACAGTGGCCGGCGGCACACCCGAGGCCACCGTGGTCTACAGCCTGGGCACGCTCTACGGCGCGTGGCCCGACGGCACGGCCTTCGAAGGTAACCGCTACGTCGACCGCTACGTGGTGAGCCACGGGCTCATCGTGCAGATGGACGTGTGGAACGACAGCGCCGAGTGGCTGCTGGTGCGCGCCGGACTCGCCGTGCTCTGAGGGCCGCCGCATGACCACGCGCTGGCCCGAACTGCTGCCCTCGCACGATCGCTTCGACTACCGGGCGATCACCCGGCGCCCCGACTACGCGTGGCCGAACGGCGCGCGGCTGGCGGTGTACCTGGGCTTCAACATCGAACACTTCGCCTTCGGCGACGGCATGGGCGCCTGCATCGGCCCGGCCTCGCCGCAGCCCGACGTGCTCAACCACGGCTGGCGCGAATACGGCAACCGCGTGGGCGCTTGGCGCTGCCTGGAACTGTTCGATGCGCTGGGGCTGCCGACCGGCGCCCTGATCAACACCGCGCTGTACGACCACTGCCCGGAACTGGTGCAGGCCTGCGTGGCGCGCGGCGACGAACTCATCGGACACGGCCACAGCAACGCGGAACGCCAGGGCGCGCTCGACGAGCCGCACGAGCGAGCGCTGCTGCTGCGCTGCCGCGAGCGCATGCTGCGCGAGAGCGACACGGCGCCCGCGGGGTGGCTGTCGCCGTGGATCTCCGAGAGCGCCGTCACGCCCGACCTGCTGGCCGAGACCGGCTACGGCTACACGCTCAACTGGTGCCACGACGACCAGCCGGTGCGCATGCGCACCCGCGGCGGCGGCGCGATCTGGTCGGTGCCGTATCCACAGGAGCTCAACGACATTCCGATGATCGTGGGCCGCCTGATGGACGCGAAGGACTTCAGCGCGATGGTGGTCGACAACTTCGACGAAATGCTGGACCAGTCACGCGCGCAGCCGCTGGTGATGGGCCTCGCGCTGCACCCCTACATCGTGGGCCAGCCCTACCGGCTGCGCCACCTGCGAACGGCGCTCGCGCACTTGGCGCGTGCGCGCGACCGCGGCGAGATATGGTTCACCACGCCGGGGGAGATTGCCTCGCACATGACGCGGCTCGCGGCGGAGCGTCCCTCGCAGTCCTGGTGAAGCGCGCTCGATAATGGCCGCGTCCCCTCACCGCCCGCCTCCCACCTCATGGCCCGTTCCCCCTCGCCGCTGAAGCCCGCAGCCACCCCACGCAAACCGCCGTCCGCCGCGGCCGACGCCGCACCGGCCGCCGACGAGGGCGACATCGAAGAGCGCATCTATCGCTCGGTGTTCGAGGGCGTGACCCACCAGCGCCTCGCGCCGGGCACCAAGCTGCCCGAAGCCTCGCTGTGCGAACTGTTCGGCGTGAGCCGCGCGATGGTGCGCAAGGTGCTGCAACGGCTGGCCCACGACCATATCGTCGAGCTGCGGCCCAACCGTGGCGCCATCGTCGCCATGCCCTCGCCGGAAGAAACGCGGCAGATCTTCGAGGCGCGCCGCGCGCTCGAGGCCGCGCTGGTGCGCATGGCGGTGCGCAATGCGACCAGGGCCGAGGTGGCCGAACTGCGGCGGCACCTGAAGCAGGAGCATGCGGCGATGCACCGCTACACGCAGCCCGAATGGGCGCGCCTTGCGAGTTCTTTTCACCTGCGTGTGGCGCGGCTCGCGCGCAACCCGATACTGGAGCGCTACCTGAGCGAGCTCATGTCGCGCTGCTCGCTGATCGTGGCGCTCTACGAACCGCCGGGCAACGCCTCGTGCGAACACGACGAGCATGCCGATGTGGTCGATGCGATCGCGCGCGGCGATGCCGACACCGCCGTGCGGCTGATGGAAGAGCACCTGCTGGTGCTCGAGCGGAACATCGCGCTGGACCGGCCGGCGTCGCAGCGCAGCCTGGGGCAGATGCTGGGGCTCGGCTGACGCGCCCGAACGCCCTCAAATCTCGATCTTCGACCCCAGCTCCACCACCGCGTTGTTCGGCAGCCCCAGGAACGCCGCCGCGCCGCTCGCGTTGTGGTGCATCTGCGCAAAGAGCTTCTCGCGCCACGGCGCCATGCCGCTGCCCAGCGTAGGGATCACGACGTCGCGCGAGAGGAAGTAGCTTGTGGCCATCGGCTCCAGCTGGCAACCGCGCAGGCGCGCATGCTCCAGCGCGCGCGGCAGGTCGATGTCGTTCTTGAAGCCGTAGTGCACGATGACCTGCCAGCAATGGTGGCCGAGCGCCTCGATCTCGATGCGCTTGTCCATCGGGATCCAGGGCACCTCGTGGTTGCGCACGGTGACGAACATGTTCTGCTCGTGCAGCACCTTGTTGTGCTTGAGGTTGTGCAAGAGCGCATTGGGCACGACTCCCGGCTCCGCGGTAAGGAACACGGCCGTGCCGTCCACGCGCGCCGGCGGGCTCACGAACACGGAGTCCAGAAACGATTTCAGGTCGATCGCATCGGCGTGCTGCGCCTCGCCCATGAGGCGCCGGCCTTCCTTCCAGGTGATCATCAGCGTGAACACCGCGCCGCCGATCAGGAGCGGGAACCAGCCGCCTTCGAAGAGCTTGAGCAGGTTCGAGGCGAAGAACAGGAAGTCGACCACGAAGAAGACCGCCGTCGACGCGATGCACAGCGCGAGCGGCAGCTTCCAGGCGAAGCGGATCACGAAGAAGGTCAGGATCGTGGTGATCAGCATGTCGGTGGTCACCGCGATGCCGTAGGCCGCGGCCAGGCTGCTCGAGGTGCGGAACATCACCACCGCCAGCACGATGGCCACGAAGAGGCCCCAGTTGACCAGCGGAATGTAGATCTGCCCGGCCGTGCGCACGCTGGTGTGCTCGATGTTCAGGCGCGGCAGGTAGCCCAGCTGGATGACCTGGCGCGTCACGCTGAAAGCGCCGGTGATGAGCGCCTGCGAGGCGATCACCGTCGACAGCGTGGCCAGCATCACCAGCGGCACCAGCGCCCACTCGGGCGCCATCATGAAGAAGGGGTTCTTCACCGCCTCGGGGTTCTCCAGCAGCAGCGCGCCCTGGCCGAGGTAGTTGAGCGTCAGCGCCGGCATGACGACCGAGAACCACGCGATGCGGATCGGCTTCTTGCCGAAGTGGCCGAGGTCGGCGTACAGCGCCTCGGCGCCGGTCACGCACAGCACCATCGCGCCCAGAAGGATGAAGCTCGTGCCCGGGTTGTCCCAGATGAACTTCAGCGCATACCAGGGGTTGAGCGCCTTGACGATTTCGGGGTGGTGCAGGATCTGCCACACGCCCAGCACCGCGATGGCCGCGAACCACGCCAGCGTGACCGGCCCGAAGAACTTGCCGATGCCCGCGGTGCCGCGCTTTTGCACGGCGAAGAGGCAGAACAGCACGACCAGGGTGATCGGGATCACGTAGTGCTTGAAGTGCGGCGACACCACCTCCAGGCCCTCGACCGCCGAGAGCACCGAGATGGCCGGCGTGATGACGCCGTCGCCGTAGAAGAGCGAGGTGCCGAAGATGCCGATCACCAGCAGCACGTGGCGAAGGCGCGGCCTGTCGGCCACCGCCCGGGACGCCAGCGCGAGCATGGCGACGAGGCCGCCCTCGCCTTCGTTGTCGGCGCGCAGCACCAGCACCACGTACTTGATCGAGACGATGACGGTGAGGGTCCAGAAGAACATCGACAGGATGCCGTAGACGTTCTGGACGGTGAAAGGCACGTGGCCGTGGCCGAACACTTCCTTGACCGCGTACAGCACGCTGGTGCCGATGTCGCCATAGACGACGCCGATGGCGCCGACGATCAGGCCGGCTGAGATTGATTTGGGGGCTGACACGAAGTCGATGGGAAAAGGGCTGGCCGTTGGGGATCGACGCGTCAGACACGAGGGGGCGTCTTGGCGGCGGAACACTTGTTCCACCACGCGTCACCCCTCCCGCCCTTTTGTTTCCGTTGCTGTGGGGCCGCTATTTTGCCGTTGCCCGGTGACGCCGCAACCCGGCGGCGGGAATCATTCGTAGATTTCGGCGTCCGGGTCGGTCGCTTCCATCTCGTAACTGGCCGCGACCATGGCCAGGCGGCCGACCACGCCATACATGTAGAAACGGTTCGGGGCGCTCGCGCCGGGCTTGGCACCGGGTTGGGGCATGTGGGTGCTTTCCGAGAACGCCAGCGGCACGTAGCTCGCGCCCGGCAGCTTCAGGTTCTCGTCGGCCGCCTGCTCGGCATGCACCCGGTAGAAGCCGCCGACCACGTAGCGGTCCATCATGTAGACGACCGGCTCGGCCACGCCGTTGTGCACGCGCTCGTTGGTCAGCACGCCTTCCTGGACGATCAATTCGGTGGGTTCGCGCAGGTCGCGCCCGGCGGAGGTCTTGGCCGCCGAGGACGTGCTGGTGCGCGACTTGCCGATCAGCGCCTCGACTTCCTTGGCATCGCGCACCGTCACCACGCCCGGGCTGCCGCTGCCGCTGTGGCCGCCCTTGACGACCACGAACGGCTTTTCGTTGATGCCGTATTCCTTGTACTTGCGGCGCACCTTGGTGAGCACCGCGTCCACATGGCTGGTGAGCACGTCGATGCCGCGGCCCTCGGCGATGTCCACGCCTTCGGCGCGCGCGTAGATCGGGTTGATCAGCCAGGGGTCGATGCCCAGGAGCTTCCCCAAGCGCTTGGAGAGCTCTTCATAGCTGTGCAGGTGGTTGCTCTTGCGACGAACCGACCAGCCCGCGTGCAGCGGCGGGAGCAGGTATTGCTCGTGAAGATCCTCGAGGATGCCCGGCGTTCCTGCAGATAGCTCGTTGTTGAGCAAAATCGTGCAGGGATCGAAGTTCTTCAGCCCCAACCGGCGCTTGCTGCGCACCACGGGCTCTAGCGTCACGGTCTCGCCGTTGGGCAACTCGATCTTCTTGGACGACTTGATGGCAGGATCGACCGAGCCGATTCGCACGTTCAGACCCGCCATGTGGAAGATGCGCACAAGTTGCGCGATGTTGGCGAGATAAAACGTGTTCTTGGAGTGATTTTCCGGAATGACGAGCAGGTTGCGCGCTTCCGGACAGATCTTTTCAATGGCGGCCTGGGCGGCCTGCACGGCCAGCGGCAGCATCTCCTTCGTCAGGTTGTTCCAGCCACCCGGGAAGAGATTGGTGTCCACCGGTGCGAGCTTGAAGCCCGCGTTGCGGATGTCGACCGAACTGTAGAACGGCGGCGTGTGCTCCATCCATTCGAGGCGGAACCAGCGCTCGATGGCGGGCATCGAGTCGAGCACCCGCTGCTCCAATTCGTTGATCGGGCCGGTCAGGGCGGTGACGAGATGCGGAACCATGCGGCGGCCTTCTTCAATTTGTACTTAGAGGTTGAGAGGCAATTCGGCGTGATCGAGCAGCCCCGGCAAATGGGCCCGATCAAGGCGCAAAGCACAGCCATAGCTCGGGCTACGGCGAGCATTTGCAACGCAGAGTGGGCCATTTGCGGGGGATGAGCCGTCATGTCGGATTGCCTCTCAGCCTCTCAGAGGTTGAGCGGAATTGTAGGAATTGGGGGTACATGCCCCAATGACAAGACCGCGGGAGCAGCACACATCAGCTTCGCACTTCGCCCTGGCCGAGCACCACGTACTTGAGCGAGGTCAGCCCTTCGATGCCGACGGGGCCGCGGGCGTGGAACTTGTCGGTGCTGATGCCGATTTCGGCGCCCAGGCCGAACTCGAAACCATCGGCGAAGCGGGTGCTCGCATTGACCATGACGCTGGCCGAATCGACCTCGCGGAGGAACCGCTGCGCATGCACATGGTCGCGCGTGACGATGGCGTCGGTGTGGTGGCTCGAATAGCGGTTGATGTGCGCAATCGCCTCATCGACGCCGGCCACGACCTTGATGCTGATCACGGCGGCCAGGTATTCCTCGGACCAGTCGGACTCGACCGCATCAACCACCTTGGCGGCCGGATCGGCAGCGCCGCTGGCCCGCAGGATCTGCGCCGCGGCCGGGTCGCAGCGCATTTCCACGCCCTTGGCGGCAAAGATGGCGGCAATCTGCGGCAGGAAATCCTCGGCCACCACTTCGGACACCAGCAAGCCTTCGGCGGCATTGCAGGGGCTGTACTTCTGGGTCTTGGCGTTGTCCACGATGCGCAGCGCCATGCCGAACTCGGCCGTGTCGTCCACGTAGACGTGGCAGTTGCCGTCCAGGTGCTTGATGACCGGCACCTTGGCGTCGCGGCTGATGCGCTCGATCAGCCCCTTGCCGCCGCGCGGAATGATCACGTCCACGAATTCGGGCATGGCGATGAGTTGGCCCACGGCCTCGCGGTCGGTGGTCTGCACCAGCTGCACCGCCTCGACGGGCAGGCCCGCTTCGGCCAGCGCCTCGGCCACCAGCAGCGCCAGCGCCTTGTTCGACTCGATGGCTTCCGAGCCGCCGCGCAGGATGGCCGCGTTGCCGCTCTTGATCGCCAGGCTCGCGGCCTCGATGGTCACGTTGGGGCGGCTCTCGAAGATCATGCCGAACACGCCGATCGGCACCCGCATCTGGCCCACGCGGATGCCGCTGGGTTGCTGCTTCATGCCGATGATTTCGCCGATCACGTCGGCCATGCCGGCGAGCTGCTCGCAGCCCAGGGCCACGGTTTCGATGACCTTCGGGGTGAGCTTGAGGCGGTCGACCATCGGGGCGGAGAGGCCGGCGGCGGTCGCGCGTTCCAGGTCCTTCTGATTGGCAACCGCCAGCACCGGGCCGGCTTCGCGCAGGCGCCGCGCGAGCGCCTTCAGTGCTATGTTTTTGGTAGCTGCATCCGCACGGGCCATGAGGAAAGCAGCGGTCTTTGCCTGCAGCCCGAGGGCCTGCATGTGCTCGCTGACGTTGAACGCATTCATGTCGGCATTTTCCCACGCGGACCTGTGGCCCGGCTTACACAGGCCTTTTGGTGCCTGGAGCCATCAAATCAGGCGCGGCGCGCGGCCGCCGGCGCACTGCTGCACGCGCGGCACAGCATCAGCGCCAGCCGCTGCAGCGCCTGCCAGCCGCTCGCGGGCCAGTCGGGCTGCTTCAGGCCCTTGCAGATGCCGTCCACCAGGTGGGCTGCGCGCAGCAGGCGCGCCAGCATGCGGTCGTCCAGCCGCGGCAGCACGCGCTCGAAGGCGCGCTCGCGCGGTCCCCAGATGCGGTTCTCGCGCAGGGCCATCGGCAGCGGGCGGCCGGCGGCCATGGCGTCTTTCACGCGCTTCAACGCGCGGATGTCCTCGGCGATCGTGTAATGCACCAGCACCTCGGCCTCGCCCTCGGCCTGCAGGCCGTCGAGCATGCGCGCCACGCGCTGAGGGTTGCCCGCGAGCACCGCTTCGGAGAGCTTGAACACGTCGTAGCGCGCCACGTTGTTGACCGCGCCTTCGACCTGCTCCCAGCTCAGTTCGCCCGCCGGATGCAGCAGCGCGAGCTTCTGGATTTCCTGGTGCGCGGCCAGGAGGTTGCCCTCGACCCGGTCGGCAAAGAACTGCAGCGTGCGCTGGCCTTCGTCGCCCGGCATCACGCGCTGGCCCTGCAAACCGAGGCGTTGCGCGATCCACTGCGGCAGCGCGGCGCGCTCGATCGGGTCGACCTGCAGGCTCACGCCGTTGTTCTCCAGCGCCGAGAACCAGGCGCCGGTGCGCGTGGCCTTGTCCAGGCGCGGCAGCATCACCAGCGTGAGCATGCTGTCGTTGCCGGGCGCGGCCTCGGCCAGCTGCTGCAGGGCGGTGCTGCCATCCTTGCCGGGCTTGCCCGAGGGAATGCGGATTTCCACGATCTGCTTGTCGGCGAAGAGCGAGAGCGAACCGCCCGCCGCCAGCACCGCGCTCCAGTCGAAGTGCGCGCCGGCCACGGTGTACGAGCTGCGCTCGGTGTAGCCCTGCGTGCGCGCGGCGGCGCGGATGGCGTCCGCCGCTTCCTGCGCGAGCAGCGGCTCGTCGCCGTGGATCGTGTAGAGCGGCTTGAGCCCCTTTTGCAGGTGGGCCCCGAGTTGGGCGCTGGCAAGTTGCATGGAAAAAACGATGCGGCGCGGGCGCCTAGAGTTCCTTGACGGCCGCCAGGCGCCGTATCAGCTGCTGCGCGATGTCCGACTGCATGTCGCGGAACAGAAGCTCGGCCTCGCCTTCCTTGGCGAGCGCGTTGGTCTCGTTGAAGCTCAGGTCGCGCGTCTGCGACACCTCGGAAGCCGAGAGCAGCTCCTTGCCGCCCGGCGTCTTCAGGCTGAAGCGCATGCGCAGGCGCAACTGCAGCTCGCGCAGCGCGCCGGCCGAATTGGTCGAGATCACGAACCGGTCGCGGTCTTCGCCAAGGACCACCAGCACCGCGTCTGCGGTACTGGCGTCTTCCTTGGGCACCAGCGTCACCGTGCCGGCCGCGCGCAGTTCGCGCCGCACCTGGTTGATCAGCGCGGAATTGCCCTCGACCGACAGCGTCTTGAACGCGAAGACCGGCGCCTTGCGAAGCTCGAAGCCGCAGCCGGCCAGGCCCATGCTGGCACCCACGGCGGCCAGGCCGAGAAGAAAGCCGCGGCGCGGCAGCGAGGCATTGCGTTTGTTCATGCTTCTATCGTTCAAAGGACCACGTTGACCAGACGGCCGGGAACCACGATCACGCGCTTGGGCGGCGCGCCCTCGGCGAAGGCGACGAAGTCGTCGCAGGCGAGCGCGAGCTTCTCGATCTCCTCCTTGGAGGCGCCAGCCGGCACCAGCAGCTTGCCGCGCAGCTTGCCGTTGACCTGCAGCATGAGCTCGATCTCGTCCTGCACCAGCGCCTGGACGTCGACCGTCGGCCAGGCCGCATCGAGCAGGCCGCCCAGGTCCTTGTCGTAGCCCAGTTCGCTCCAGAGCTGCTGGGCGATGTGCGGAGTGGCGGGGTACAGGCAGCGCAGGAGGATGCCGAAGCCCTCGCGCACAGCGGCCGCATCGCCCGCGCTGCCGTCGGGCTTGAAGCCTTCGAGCGCGTTCAGGAGCTTCATCGCACCCGACACCACCGTGTTGTATTGCATGCGCTGGTAGTCGTAGTCGACCTGGCGCAGCACCGTGTGCACCTCGCGGCGCAGCGCCTGCGCGGCCTTGCCGAACGCCTGTGCGCCCGCCTTGGCCGGCGCCACGTCCGCCTGCGCCACGCCGAAGTTCCACACCCGGCGCAGGAACCGGTAGCTGCCTTCGACGGCAGCGTCGTTCCACTCGAGCGTGGCTTCGGGCGGTGCGGTGAACATGGTGTACAGGCGCGCGGTGTCGGCGCCGTATTTCTCGATCAGGTCCTGCGGGTCGACGCCGTTGCGCTCGCTCTTGCCCATCTTGCCGACGCCGCCGTACTCGACCTTCGTGCCGTCGGCCGTGGTGCCGCCGACGATGCGGCCCTGCGCGTCGAGCACCGGCGTGACTTCCGAAGGCGGGAAGTAGTCCTTGCCGCCCTTCTCGCTGCGCTTGTAGAAGATGTGGTTGAGCACCATCCCCTGCGTGAGCAGCTTGCTGAAGGGCTCGTCGGCCTTCACCAGGCCCAGGTCGCGCATCACCTTGGTCCAGAAGCGCGCGTACAGCAAATGAAGAATCGCGTGCTCGATGCCGCCGATGTACTGGTCCATCGGCATCCAGTAGTCGGCGCCCTCGGCGACCATCGCCTGGTCGTTCTTCGGGTCGCAATAGCGCATGAAGTACCACGACGAATCCACGAAGGTGTCCATCGTGTCCGTCTCGCGCCGCGCGGCCTTGCCGCAGACCGGGCACACCACGCCGGCATGGAAGCCTTCGTGCTTGTTCAGCGGGTTGCCCGAGCCGTCGGGCACGCAGTCGGTGGGCAGTACCACGGGCAGGTCCTTCTCGGGGACCGGCACCGCGCCGTGCTCGTCGCAATGGATGATCGGGATCGGCGTGCCCCAGTAGCGCTGGCGGCTCACGCCCCAGTCGCGCAGGCGCCACGTGGTCTGCAGCTCGCCCAGGCCCTTCTGGCCCAGCGCATGCGCCACGGCGGCCACGGCCTCCTTGTAGGTCATGCCGCTGAAGTTGTCGGAGTTGATGGTCACGCCGCGCTGCTTGTCGCCGTACCAGTCCTGCCACTTGTGATAGTCGAAGTGCGGCTCGTCATCGACCAGCACGACCTGGATGATCTCGATGCCGTACTTGTTGGCGAAGGCGAAGTCGCGCTCGTCGTGCGCGGGCACGCCCATCACGGCGCCATCGCCATAGCCGATGAGCACGTAGTTGCCCACCCACACCGGCACCTGCTCGTCGGTGATCGGGTGCGTGACGGTCAGGCCCGTGGGCACGCCCTTCTTCTCCTGCGTGGCGAGCTCGGCTTCGGTGGTGCCGCCGTTCTTGCACTCCTCGATGAAGGCCGCGACCTTCGGATCGAGCGTGGCCGCGTGCGCAGCCAGCGGATGCTCCGGCGCCACGGCGCAGAAGGTCACGCCCATGATCGTGTCGGCACGCGTGGTGAACACGTACATGCGGCCGTCCTGGATCAGCTTGCCGTCGGCACCCTGGATGTCATGGGTGAAGGCGAAGCGCACGCCCTCGCTCTTGCCGATCCAGTTTTCCTGCATGAGCTTCACGCGCTCGGGCCAGCCCGGCAGCTTGTGCTGGGTGTGCTCGAGCAGTTCCTGGGCGTAGTCGCTGATCTTCAGGTAGTAACCCGGGATCTCGCGGCGCTCGACCGTGGCGCCGGTGCGCCAGCCCTTGCCGTCGATCACCTGCTCGTTGGCCAGCACGGTCTGGTCGACCGGGTCCCAGTTCACGACCTGGGTCTTGCGGTAGGCAATGCCCTTCTCGAGCATCTTCAGGAACAGCCACTGGTTCCACTTGTAGTAGCTCGGATCGCAGGTGGCGATCTCGCGGCTCCAGTCGATCGCCAGGCCCATGGCCTGGAGCTGGCCGCGCATGTAGTCGATGTTCTCGTAGGTCCACTTGGCCGGTGGCACGCCGTTCTTCAGCGCCGCGTTTTCCGCCGGCAGGCCGAAGGCGTCCCAGCCCATGGGCATCAGCACGTTGTAGCCGCTCATGCGCAGGTAGCGCGTGAGCATGTCGTTGATGGTGTAGTTGCGCACATGGCCCATGTGCAGCTTGCCGCTGGGGTACGGCAGCATGGAGCAGGCGTAGTACTTCTTGCGGCTCGCGTCCTCGGTGACGCGGTAGGCATCGGCGGCGCTCCATTGCGCCTGGGCAGCGGACTCGACGTCGCTGGGTTTGTAGCTGGGGTTCATAGCGTTTCGGCAAGGCCCGGCGCGGGCTGGCCGGGGAAGGCGGATTATCGCGCCCGGCCGATGCCCTCCGCGCGGCAGACCCTAGACTTGGGGCACGCAACCTGCAAGTTGCCTGCGTAACGTCTGCTTTCGTACTGCCTGAACGCCATGAAACTGCTCTGGAAACCCCTGGCCCTGGGCCTCGCCGCCGCCCTTGTCACCGCCACGCCCCTCTGGGCGCAGCAGAACGACAAGCCCCTGCGCATGGTCGTGCCCTTCGCCCCCGGCGGCGCGCAGGACGTCATTGCCCGCTACCTGGGCGCCAAGCTCACCGACAAGCTCGGCACGCCGGTGATCATCGACAACAAGGCCGGCGCCGGGGGCATCGTCGCCGCCGACGCGGTGGCCAAGGCGACCGACGGGGCCACCGTGCTGCTGGCCACGGGCGGCGCGGTCACCATCGCCCCCCATCTGCAGGCCAAGCTCCCCTACGACCCGGTGCACGAGCTGGTGCCCGTGGCGCTGGTCGCCGACACGCCGATGACGCTCTCCGTGCGCGCCGAAAGCCCCTACAAGACCATCGCCGACGTGCTGCGCGACGCCAAGGCGCGGCCCGGCCAGGTCACCTACGCCTCGACCGGCAACGGCACGGTGTCGCACCTCACGGGCGCGCTGCTCGCGCAGGCGAGCGGCGTGAACCTGCTGCATGTGCCCTACCGCGGCGCGGCACCCGCGCTGACCGACCTGCTGGGCGGGCAGGTGGCGACGATCGTCACCAGCGTCGCCTCGATCGAGCCCATGGTCGCGACCGGCAAGGCGCGCGTGCTCGGCACCTTCTCGCGCGCGGCGCTGCCCAGCATGGGCACGGCGCCCACCGTCGGCGAGGCCACGGGCCTGCCGGGCATGGAAGTGCCGGTGTGGGTGGGCGTGATGGCCCCGGCGCGCATGCCGGCCGCGAGCATCGACAAGCTCTCCGCCGCGCTGGTCGAGGTGTGCAACCTGCCGGAGACGAAGCAGCGCTTCGCCCAGCTGGGCGCGGTCAACACCTGCGGCAATGCGGCGGCGCTCGGCAAGGTGGTGACCGAGGACAGCCAGCGCTGGGCAAAAGTGATCAAACAGGGCGGTATCAAAGTTGATTGACGCGTCGACGTACCGCGTCGGCATCGCGGGCACCGGCGCCATCGCGCTGGCCAGCGCCGCATGGCTGCGCCTGGCGGGCCACGGCGTCACGCTCTGGTCGCCGGGCGGACAGGGCGCGGAGGCCCTGCGCACCCAGCCGCTGGAAGCCGGCGGCGTGCAGCCCTGCACCGTGACGGTCGAAGTCGCCGACAGCGCGGCGCAGCTTTGCCACGCCTCGGACGTGCTGCTGCTCGCCCTGCCGGTCAACGGCCATAAACCAGTGATGGACGCGCTCCTGCCCTCCCTTCGCGACGGCCAGACGGTGATCGTCAGCTCGATGGCCTCGCTGTCGTCGCTCTACCTGCACGAAGCCGCGCGGCGCGCCGGCAAGCAGGTGACCGTTGCGAGCTTCGGCACCACGGTGCTGACCGCGCGCCGCGAATCGGGCACGCAGGTCAAGGTGATGACGCGGCGCAAGGCAGTCGGCGTGTCGGCGCTTCCGGGCGCGAACGTCGGTGAGGCCGTCGCCCTTTGCGCCGCGCTGTTCGGCAACGGCTTTTTTCCGCACGACAGCGTGCTCGCCAGCGCGCTCGCCAACGTCAACCCGCAGTCCCACGGCCCGCTCGCGGTCTTCAACTGGACCCGCATCGAGCGCGCGGAGAACTGGCCGCAGTACCACTGCATGACGCCCGGCGTGTCGCGCGCCATCGAGGCGCTGGACCTGGAGCGGCGGGCCGTTGCAGAGGCCTTCGGCATTGCGCTCGGCCCCATCGAGGAACACTTCGCGCGCTCGTTCGGCACCGCATCGGCGCGGCTCGAAGACATCGCGGCCGAACTGCATGCCAAGCGCGGCGGTCCGCCCGGGCCGGTGCGCACCGACACCCGCTACGTGACCGAAGACATGCCCTACGGCCTTGCCTTCGTGGAGGCGCTGGGGGAGATCGCCGGCGTGCCCACGCCCGCGACGCGCACCATCGTGGATGCCGCCTCGCTGGTCAACGGCATCGATTTCCGCGCGCAGAACGACCTGCTCGCGCCGCTGGGCCTCGAGAGCGAAACCGTCGCAGGCCTGCTCGCGCGCCTATGACCCGTCCGCGGGAAAGACCGGCTCTCCCAGGTTGAGCATCAGCCGGTTGGCCCAGGCGAACAGTGCCACCGAATGGATCAGGTCGAGGATTTCCAGCTCGCCCAGCCCCACCGCCTTCAGCGCGCGGACGTCCTCAGCCGACACCGTGTCCGGCTCGGCACCGAGCTTGATCGAGAACTCGACGATGGCCTTCTCGCGCGGCGTGGTGCCAGCCGATGCGGGCGCCTCGAACACCTGCTCGATCACGTCGCTGCGCTTGGCCAGTTGCTCGAAGCGCTGCGCATGCACCGACGCGCAGTAAACGCAGCCGTTGACGCGCGACTCCACCGTGGCTCCCAGCTCGCGCTCGGCGCGCGGCATGCCGCCGGGCGCGAACATGATCGCGTTGAAGGCGATGGAGCGCTGCAGCAATATCTCGGGCTGGTGCGCGAGCACCAGGAAGTACGGCGAGGTGCGCGCCTGCGGGCTCATCTCGTCCAGCGCGGCCAGCTGGGCCGGCGTGGCGGTGTCGACGTTCACCGTGTCGAGCCACGGCTTCCACTTCAGTACCTCGTTGGTGAAGCCCCGGATGCGGATCGGCGCCGTCATGCCGAAGCCTCCGCGGCGGCCAGCGCCTTGAGCCCCGCGACGACGCGCACCTGGTACGAGAGAAAAGCGATCAGCTGGCTCAACGCCACCAGCGCGGGCGTCGACAGCCCGTGCGCCGCCAGCGCCTGAATGGCGGCGCGGTCGCCCTCGATCGGGCGCGCGATGAGCTTGCCGGCGAAGTCGAGCATCGCACGCAGTCGCGCGTCGGCGAGCGAGGCGATGTCGCCGCGCTCCACCGCATCGGCCACCGCGGCGTCGGCGTTGTCGGCGGCCAGTTCCTCGCGGTAGTGCGCGGCGAGGCTCGGCGCGTTCGAGACGCGGCAGGCATGCAGCGCGACCAAGAGGCGGTCGGTGCGGGTCAGGCCTTCGACGGCGTGCGAGAACATCGCGTCGTGGCTGCTCTGGGTGGCGGCCACCACCTTGTCGCGCTGCTGGCGCAATGCCCAGGTCGGCTGGTTCGGCGCGAGGGGCACGGCGTCATCGACCACGTCGATGGCCGGCAGCGCCACGGAAAGATTCGTCATGCGGGGTCCTTGAAGAAGAAGGTTCAGCCGCGTTCGCCGGGCGGCGGCGCGGGCACCCACTCGTCGCCGAACAGTTCGGGCTCGCTGTAGGCCTCGAGGTTGGCGAAGTGGTGGTCGAAATCCTCGCGGTAGAACAGGCTCGCGATGCCGCTCGCGAGGCGCTTGGCACCGTCGCTGATCGCGGGGATGTCGCCCGACACCGTGCCGTGCGAGAGCGCCGCCGGATAGCAGAAGCAATGGATGCGTTCGAGCCCCGGGCACTCGCCCGGCACGCGCGGCTGGAATTCGAAGACCGGCCCGAGGTCGGGCGAATCGGCCAGCTCCTGGTCATCGTCGCCGGCCCTGGGCACGAAGCGGTCTTTCCACGTGCGGATGTGGGGGGCGATGCCATCGAATTCGGGGCGGTTCGGCCAGTCGACCTTGAAGCCGGTCGAGACGATGAGGAAGTCGAACTCGAAATCGCCCTTGGGCGTCGATACGCGCATCGACTCGCCCTGCGGCGCGACCGAAAGGATCGGGCAGCCGAAGTTGAAGAACGCATTCGGAAATGCCGACACCCGCAGCGTGCTGCCATGCGGCGGCGGCACGTTCGCCACGTTGATGTAGTGGCGGATGCGCCACTTGCGCTCGTCCGACAGGTCGAAGTGCCCCTGCGTGAGGCCCGGCACGCCGGCACCCTTGCCCTTGTTGACGCGCGGCAGGTCCGGGCGGCGGATCAGCAGCTCGACGCTGCGCGCGCCGGCTTCCAGCGCGGTGGCGGCGCTGTCCATTGCCGAAGAACCCGCGCCGACCACGCCGACGCGCCGGCCCGCGAGTTGGCCGTAATCCATCTCGTCGGACGAGTGCGCCCATTGCGAACGCGGCAGCTCATCGACGAACGCCGGAACCGCTGGCCCGCCAAGACCGTCGCGACCGGTGGCCAGCACGACGCGGCGCGCGAGCACGCTGCGGTCGCCGGCCGGCGTGCGCAGGTCGAGACGCACCGCCGTGCCATCGGGCAGCGGCTGGATGCGGGTGACCGCGGTGTCGTTGCGCACGTCGACGTTCATCACGCGGCGGTACCAGGCGAGGTAGTCCATCCACTGCAGGCGCGGGATCTTGTCCATCGCCGCCCATACCTCCCGGCCGAACTGCGCCTCGAACCACGCGCGGAAGGTGAGCGACGGCAGGCCCAGCGCGGGGCCGGTGAGCTCCTTGGGTGAGCGCAGCGTTTCCATGCGCGCGGTGGTGGCCCAGGGGCCTTCGCGGCCGGCCGGCGAGCGGTCGAACACCACGGCGCGGATGCCCTGCTGCGCCAGTGCCACCGAGGCGGCGAGGCCGGCCTGCCCGCCGCCGATGACGGCCACGTCGAGCAGCGCCTGGCCGTCGTTCTGCCGCACGGGCATCCACTGGCGGCCGGGCCAGCCGAGGTAGTCGAGGTCCTGGGCGAGCCGCGCCTCGAGCGCAGCGAGGGAGGAAACGGAGTCTGATGTCATTGGGAGGAGCCGGAAACAGCGCCCAGTGTAGAAAGCTTCGCGGCCTGCCGAATCGCGCACAGCCCTCCGCAAGCGCGTGCGACTGGCCCGAATCTCGCATGCCACAATGAATTTCGACCACAGGGGCAGGCATGGGCAGCAGCATCGACAGCACCGAAAACACCAACGGCAGCAAGGGCGAATGGTGGCGCGGCGCGGTGATCTACCAGATCTACCCGCGCAGCTTCATGGACAGCAACGGCGACGGCATCGGCGACCTGCCCGGCATCACGGCCCGGCTCGACCACGTGGCCAGCCTCGGCGTCGATGCGGTCTGGGTCTCGCCCTTCTTCCGCTCGCCGATGAAGGACTTCGGCTACGACGTGTCCGACTACCGCGCGGTCGATCCGCTCTTCGGCACGCTCGCCGACTTCGACGCGATGCTCGCGCGCATGCATGCGCTGGGCCTGAAGCTCATCATCGACCAGGTGCTCTCGCACACCTCCGACCAGCATGCGTGGTTCGCCGAAAGCCGATCGAGTCGCGACAACCCCAAGGCCGACTGGTACGTCTGGGCCGACCCCAAGCCCGACGGCACGCCGCCCACCAACTGGCTCTCGGTCTTCGGCGGCTCGGCGTGGCAGTGGGATTCGCGCCGGCGGCAGTACTACCTGCACAGCTTTCTCGCCGAACAGCCCGACCTCAACTTCCATTGCGCCGCCGTGCAGGAGGCCCTGCTCGGCGAGGTGCGCTTCTGGTGCGAACGCGGCGTGGACGGCTTCCGCTTCGACGCCTGCAACCACCAGTTCCACGACGCGCTGCTGCGCGACAACCCGCCGGCATCGCTCGCGTCGATCGACGAGGTCAGCACCGTGCGCGCCGACAACCCCTATGCGATGCAGCAGCACCTGTACGACAAGAGCCAGACCGAGAACCTGGCCTTCCTCGAGAACCTGCGCCGGCTGCTCGACGGCTACGGCGCGGTCGCGCTGGGCGAGGTCGGCGACGAGAACGCCCCGCCCGTCATGGCGCAGTACACCGAGCTGGGCAAGCGCCTGCACCTGGCCTACAGCTTCAGCCTGCTGACCGCGGACCACAGCGCAGCGCACCTGCGCCACCAGGTCGAGGCGCTCGACCTGGCGCTCGCGCCCACGCGCGGCTGGGGCTGCTGGGCAGTGTCGAACCACGACGTGCCGCGCGTGGCCACGCGCTGGAGCGACGGCAAGGCGTCCGACACGCGGCGCGACCGGCTCTGGCTCACCGTGCTGCTTGCGCTGCGCGGCAGCGCCAGCATCTACCAGGGCGAAGAGCTCGGCCTGCCAGAAGCCGAGGTGCCCTTCGAGCTGCTGCAGGACCCCTATGGCCGCGCCTTCTGGCCCGAGTTCAAGGGGCGCGACGGCTGCCGCACGCCGATGCCGTGGCAGGCCGATGCGCCGCACGGCGGCTTCACCACCGGCACGCCTTGGCTGCCGGTGTACGGCCCCCACTTGCCGCTGGCCATCGACAACCAGGCCGACGAACCGGGTTCGATGCTGGCCTTCAGCCGCGCCCTGCTGCACTGGCGCCGCACGCAGCCGCTGCTGCGCACGGGCAGCATCGTGTTCTTCGACGCGCCCGAGCCCGTGCTGCGGTTCGAGCGGCGCGACGGGAGCCGGTCGCTGCAGGCGGTCTTCAATCTGGGCAGCGAGCCCGTGTCGATCCCGTTGCGCGAGGCGCTGGTGCCGCTGCCTGGCCATCCGCTGGCAGGCACCGCCGCCGTGCAGGGCGATGGCCAAAAGCGCATGCTGGCACTGGCGCCCTACGGCGTCTTTTTCGGAACATCCGCCCACGAAGAAGGACAAAGCTGATCACCATGCCACCGAACGCCCTGCCCGCTTCCGAAGTCCGCGCCCTGATGCGCGCCGAACATGGCGACCCGTTCGCCGTGCTCGGGCCGCACGAAACGCGCGAGGGGCTCGAAGTGCGTGCGCTGATGCCCGGCGCTCGGAGCGTGGCGGTGATGCATTCGCGCACCGGCTGGCCGCTGGCGATGCTCACGCGGCAGGAAGACTCCGACCTGTTCAGCGGCCTGGTGCCGGCCGCGGAGGCGCGCCTGGGCTACTCATTCCAGGTCGAATGGGACTCGCACACCTCGCGGCTGGAAGACCCGTACCGTTTTCCGTTCGTGCTCGGCGAGACCGACGTGTGGCTGCTGGCCGAGGGCACGCACCTGCGCCCTTGGGAGCGGCTGGGCGCGCACCTGCGCGAGATCGACGGCGTCAAGGGCGTGGCCTTCGCGGTCTGGGCGCCGAATGCGCGGCGGGTGTCGGTGGTCGGCGACTTCAACAACTGGGACGGCCGGCGCCACATGATGCGGCTGCGCCGCGAGTGCGGCGTGTGGGAGATCTTCGCGCCGCACGTGGCGACCGGCGACAGCTACCAATTCGAAATTCTCTCGGCGCACGGCGAGGTGCTGCGCAAGGCCGACCCGTTCGCGTTCTCCGCGCGCCTGCGGCCCGAAACCGCCTGCGTGGTGGCCCCGCTGCCGGCCGCGGTGAAGATGCCCGAGGGGCGCGCCGAGGCCAACGAGCGCCATGCGCCGATCAGCATCTACGAAGTGCACCTGGGCTCGTGGCGCCGCAAGAACAACGGCCACGAGTGGCTCGACTACCGCGAGCTGGCCGACACGCTGGTGCCCTATGCGCGCGACATGGGCTTCACGCACATCGAGCTGCTGCCGGTCAGCGAGCACCCCTTCGACGGATCGTGGGGCTACCAGCCAATCGGCCTTTACGCACCGACCTCGCGCTTCGGAACGCCCGGCGACTTCCGCCATTTCGTGGAGTCCGCGCATGCCGCGGGGCTGGGGGTGATCCTCGACTGGGTGCCCGCGCACTTCCCGACCGACGCGCACGGCCTGGGCAACTTCGACGGCACGGCGCTGTACGAGTACGCCGATCCGCGCGAGGGCTTCCACAACGACTGGCAGACGCTGATCTTCAACTTCGCGCGCACGGAGGTGCGCAACTACCTGGTCGGCAATGCGCTGTACTGGCTGGAGCGCTACGGCGTCGACGGCCTGCGTGTCGATGCGGTGGCGTCGATGCTGTACCGCGACTACAGCCGCAAGGCCGGCGAGTGGGTGCCGAATGCGCAGGGCGGTCGCGAGAACCTGGAAGCCATCGATTTCCTTCGCCGCATGAACCGCGTGGTGGGCATCGAGCGGCCCGGGGCCGTCACGCTGGCCGAGGAATCGACGAGCTTCCCCGGCGTGACGCGACCGCCGGAAAACGGCGGGCTGGGCTTTCACTACAAGTGGAACATGGGCTGGATGAACGACACGCTCGCCTACGCGGGCACCGACCCGGTCTACCGCAAGCACCATCACCAGCAGATCACCTTCGGGTTGATGTACGCGCACACCGAGAACTTCGTGCTGCCGCTCTCGCACGACGAGGTGGTGCACGGCAAGGGTTCGATGATCGGGCGCATGCCGGGCGACGAGTGGCAAAAGTTCGCCGGGCTGCGCAACCTGTACGGCTACCTCTGGGGGTATCCGGGGAAGAAGCTGCTGTTCATGGGGGGCGAGTTCGCGCAGGTGGCCGAGTGGAATGCGGACCGGAGTCTCGACTGGCACCTGCTGGAGCATGCGTCGCACCAGGGGGTGCGGCGGCTGGTGCGTGATTTGAACAATGTGTACCGGCATTTTCCTGCGCTGCATGAGCTGGACAACGATGCCGGAGGGTTCGAGTGGATCGTGCATGACGATTCGGACCAGTCGGTGTTTGCCTTTGTTCGTCGTGCGCGCGACGGCGCGTTCGTGGTGGTGGCGTGCAACTTCACGCCGTTGCCTCGGCATTCGTATCGACTTGGTGTTCCTGTTGGGGGGGCTTATCGGGAGATCGTCAATACGGATGGGGCGGTGTATGGCGGGAGTGGGGTGGGGAATGGGATCGTCGAGAGTTCGCCTGTTGCCTGGCATGGGAAGGCGGATTCGGTTTCTGTCAGCTTGCCGCCGTTGGGTACTGTGATGTGGGTGTTGGCTTGATGGGTTCGGGAAACTTTTTCTTCCCGAGGCCGGGTCTCGGCCCGGCGGCCGACCTACTTTTCTTTGCTTCGCCAAAGAAACGTAGGCAAAAGAAAGGCGACCCTGCTGTCTGCGTCCCT
>NZ_JXQQ01000053.1 GCF_000834655.1 Variovorax paradoxus | reverse complement strand
GCTTACGTTCTTTTGGCGAAGCAAAAGAAAGTAAGTCGCCCGCCGGGGCGAGACCCGGCCTCCGCCCCCAGGAGGAGAAGCAGCAATGAACCTGTCGCTCCCCTTCGTCAGAAGACCCATAGGCACAGTCCTGCTAACGATAGGCATCGCATTAGCAGGCATAGCCGCGTTCTTCGTCCTCCCCGTCTCGCCCCTCCCCCAAGTCGACTACCCAGTCATCTCGGTAAGAGCCTCGATCCCCGGAGCAAGCCCAGAGACGATGGCCACCAGCGTGGCAACGCCTTTGGAGCGCCACCTAGGCACCATCGCAGGCGTCAACGAAATGACGTCCACAAGCTCGGTGGGCTCCTCCCGGGTAACCCTCCAGTTCGACCTGAGCCGCAACATCGACGGCGCCGCCAGAGAAGTGCAGGCCGCCATCAACGCGAGCCGCGTCGACCTGCCAGCCACCCTCAGAAGCAACCCGACCTACCGCAAGGCCAACCCGGCAGCGTCGCCCGTCATCATCCTGGCCCTCACGTCAAAGACGAAGACCCCGGGCCAGATCTACGACGCCGTCTCGAACATCGTGAGCCAGCGCCTGTCTCAAGTAGACGGCGTGGGCGACGTCGAAATCGGCGGCGGCTCGCTCCCCGCGGTGCGCATCGAACTGCTCCCGTTCGCGCTCAACCGCTACGGCATCAGCACCGAGGACGTGCGCGCCGCCATCCAGGCCTCCAACGCCAACCGCCCCAAGGGAATGGTGCAGGGCGACGGCCGGAAGCTGCAGATCTACACGCAGACGCCGGCCCTGCGCGCCAGCGACTACGCCTCGATGGTGGTGGCCTGGCGCAACGGCGCGGCGGTGCGGCTCCAGGACGTGGCCGAGGTGATCGACGGCGTGGAAGACACGCGCACGCTCGGCCTCTTCAACGGCGAGCCGGCGATCATCATCCTCATCACGCGGCAGCCCTCGGCCAACATCATCGAGACCGTGGACAGCGTGCGCGCGCTGCTGCCCGAACTGCAGGCGCAGCTGCCGCCCGACGTGACGTTGCAGGTCGCCTCGGACAGCACGAATTCCATCCGCAGTTCGCTGCACGAGGTGGAGGCGACGCTGGTCATCTCGGTGCTGCTGGTGGTGCTGGTGGTGAGCCTTTTCCTTCGCAGCGTGCGCGCGACCATCGTGCCGGCCGTGGCGACGATCGCCGCGCTCCTGGGCACCTTCGGGGTGATGTACCTGCTGGGCTTCAGCCTCAACAACCTGAGCCTCATGGCGCTCACGGTGGCCACAGGCTTCGTGGTGGACGACGCCATCGTGGTGCTGGAGAACACCAGCCGGCACATCGAGGCGGGCATGTCGCGCATGAAGGCGGCGCTGCTCGGGGCCAAGGAAGTGGGCTTCACCGTGCTGTCGATCAGCGTGTCGCTGGTGGCGGTGTTCATTCCGCTGCTCTTCATGGGCGGGCAGGTGGGGCGGCTCTTTCGGGAATTCGCGATCACGCTGTCGGCGGCGGTGATGATCTCGCTGGTCATCTCGCTCACCACCACGCCGATGATGTGCGCGTGGCTGCTCAAGCCCGGTGGCGAGCACGACAAGAACAAGCCGCAGGGGCGCCTCGGTCGCATGGCCGCGCGCAGCTACGACTGGGTGCTCAAGCGCTACGAGTACAGCCTGGATTGGGCGCTCGACAGCAAGGCGCTGGTCATGCTCATCCTGGTGGCGGTGGTGGGGTTGAACGTCTACCTCTTCAGCGCCGCGCCCAAGGGCTTCTTCCCGCAGCAGGACAGCGGCCAGCTCAACGGGGGGCTGCGCGCCGACCAGAGCATCTCGTCGCAGGCGCTGGCGGCCAAGATGCGCCAGGTGGTCGACATCATCCGCAAGGACCCGGCGGTCGATACGGTGATCGGCTTCACCGGCGGCTCGCGGGCGGGCGGCGGTTTCATGTTCGTCAACCTGAAGCCGGCCAACCAGCGCACCGAAAGCGGCCTGGCCGTCATCGCGCGCCTGCGGCCCCAGCTCAACGAGGTGACGGGCTTGCGCGTGTTCCTGGGCACCGTGCAGGACGTGCGCTCGGGCGGGCGCTCGAGCAACTCCACCTACCAGTACACGCTCAAGAGCGACAACCTCGCGGACCTGCGCAGCTGGGCCACGAAGCTGTCCGACGAGCTGAAGCTGCAGCCGCTGCTCACCGACGTGGACACCGACCAGGACCAGAACGGTGTGGAAACGGTGGCCAAGGTCGACCCCGACAGCGCGCGGCGCCTCGGCCTCACCTCCACGGCGATCGACAACGCGCTCTACAACGCCTTCGGCCAGCGACAGGTGGCGACGATCTACACCGAGCTCAACCAGTACCACGTGGTGATGGAGTGGGCGCCGCGCTACACGCGCAGCCCCAATTCGTTGAGCGACGTGTACGTGCCGGCCACCCGCACCTCGGTCATCGGCGGGCAGACGGTGACCACGCAGGTGGCGGCGACGGCCACCACCACCTCGACCACCGGCGGCGCCGCATCGACCGCCACGGCCGCGAGCACCACGGTGCCCGTTTCGGCCAACGCGGGCTTGCGCGGCGCATCGACCGGCAACGTGCTGAGCAACACGCCCACCACGCTGGTGCCGCTGTCGGCGGTGGCCAAGTTCGAGGAGCAATCGGTCGCCACCTCGGTGAGCCACGACGACGGCGAGCTCGCCACCACGATCTCGTTCAACCTCGCCGAAGGCGCGAACTTGGGCGATGCGCGCGAGGCCATCGCCAAGGCCGAGGCCAACATCGCGATGCCCACCAACGTGCGCGGCGCGTTCGCCGGCACCGCGGCCAGCGCGCAGCAGTCGCAGGCCCAGCAGGTCATGCTGATCCTGGCCGCGCTGATCGTGATCTACATCGTGCTGGGCATCCTCTACGAAAGCCTGGTGCATCCGATCACCGTGCTCTCGACGCTGCCTTCGGCCGGCGTGGGCGCGGTGCTGGCGCTGCTGATGTTCCGCATGGAGTTCTCGATCATTGCCTTGATCGGCGTGTTCCTTCTGATCGGCATCGTGAAGAAGAACGCCATCCTGATCATCGACTTCGCGCTGGAGGCCGAACGCTCGCGCGGACTCACGCCGCTGGAGGCGGTGCGCGAGGCCTGCCTGCTGCGCTTCCGGCCCATCCTGATGACCACGATGGCCGCGGCGCTCGGCGCGCTGCCGCTGGCCATCGGTTTCGGCGAGGGCGCGGAATTGCGCCGGCCGCTGGGCGTGGCGATCATCGGCGGGCTGATCGCGAGCCAGCTGCTGACCTTGCTGACAACGCCGGTCGTCTATCTCCTGCTCGACAAGCTGCGCCGCCGTGGCAAGAACGAACACGAGCTCGGTCGTGCCACGCCCGCTTGAGAACAACACCATGAACTCATTGATTTCCACTTTCCGATCGAGACGCTTCGCGCTCACCTCGCTCGCGCTTGCCGCGTTGCTCGCGGGCTGCGCGGTCGGGCCGGCCTACCAGGTGCCGACCTCCGCCTCGTCCACGGCCTGGAAGGAACAGCAGACCGCCGAAGGCTGGCTGCCCGCCGCGCCGGCCGATGCGCTGGACCGCGGCGAATGGTGGAAGCTCTTCGCCGACCCGACGCTCGACGAACTCGCCGGCCGCGTGCAGGTGTCGAACCAGAACATCGCCGCCGCGGTGGCCAACTACACGCAGGCCCAGGCGCTGGTGCGCGGCGAGCGCGCAGCGCTGTTCCCCTCGGTGTCGTTCAGCGGCAGCGGCCGGCGCAGCGGCAACGTGAACAGCAACAGCGAGACGGCGAGCCCGTCGAACAGTTTTTCCGCCTCGCTCAATGCCAGCTGGACGCCCGACGTCTGGGGGCGCCTGCGCGAAGCGGTGAGCAGCGCGCAGGCCAATGCGCAGGCGAGCGAAGCCGACCTCGCGGCGGCGCGCCTCTCGGCCATCGGCGACCTCGCGACCAACTACTTCTCGCTGCGCGAAGCCGACGCCGAGATCGTGCTGCTCGACGAAACCATCGCGGGCTACCAGCGCGCCTACGAGATCACGAGCAACCGCTATGCGGCGGGCATTTCCGCGCAGACCGACGTGCTGCAGGCGCAGACGCAGTTGGTCAATGCCAAGGCCGATCGCGTAGGCCTCGCGCGCACGCGCGCCACGCTGGAACACGCCATCGCGATGCTGGTGGGCGTGGCGCCCGCCGACTTCACGCTGCCGGCCGCGAAATGGACGCCCACGGTGCCCGGCGTGCCGACCGGCGTGCCCTCGACGCTGCTGCAGCGCCGGCCCGACATCGCGGCGGCGGAGCGCTCGGTGGCGTCCGCCAATGCGCAGATCGGCATTGCGCGCGCCGCGTATTTCCCCAACATCCCGCTCATGGCATCGATCGGCAGCAGCAATGCGAGCCGAGTCAAGGACCTGTTCAGCTCAGCCAACACGCTGTGGTCGCTCGGCTTCTCGGTGGCGCAGGTGGTGTTCGATGCGGGCGCCATTGGCGCGAGCGTCGATGCCGCCAAGGCCGGCCACGAAGCCGCCGTGGCGCGCTACCGCCAGACGGTGCTCACCGCATTCCAGGCGGTGGAAGACCAACTGACGACGGGCGCCGCGCTCGCCCAGCAGGAGGGCCTGCGCCGCGAAGCCACGCTCGCGGCCGACAAGACCGAGCAGCAGTTGCTCAACCGCTATCGCGCGGCGCAGGTAAGCTACACCGAAGTCGTGACGGCGCAAGCGGCTGCCCTCAGCGCGCGGCGCGCGCTGGTGCAACTGCAGGTCAACCGCCAGGCTTCGGCGATCGCGCTCATCCAGGCGATGGGCGGTGGCTGGCAGGCCGACTGGATGAACAGCCCGGACGGCACCGCGGCCACGGCGCAACAACAACCCACCGTCCCTCGCGCGCAATAGGAAAGAAGCAGGCGAGGAGGGCGGTTTCGCGGATGGGCATCGTGCGGCCCATCCCGTCGGCCTCACCGCCTCTGCGGCGAGCCTCGTTTCACGGCGCGCTCGTTCAGTGCGCCGGACGGTTCAACGCACCGCCAAGGTAGTCCTTGTCGGTCACCAGCACCCAGAGGGCGAGCACCAGGATCAGCGCGGCCACGAGCACCGCGTTCACCATCGCCGTTTCCATCGCGGCGAAACCGAGCAGCCACGGCGATGCGGCAAGCCACACCGCGAGCGCCACCTCGGTCCACTCTTCCCACTGCTTCGGCACGAAGGTCGCGCCCAGTGCCACGGCGCCCAGCACGATGCCGGTTGCCACCATGGTCCACATGGCGGGCGAGATGCCCTGAAAGCCCAGGACCCAGGGCGAGACGATCAGCCAGGCGCCGGCGACGGCGTTGACGGGGTCTTGCCAATGCTTCACTTGCTTCATGGTCATTACCTCCTGTCGCGACAAGGCGCCGCGACAGGGGTTGGACACCCGCGTTCGGGCAGGGTTCCGTCTCCGGCCGGCCGTCTATCCGCGTGAAACGGGAGGCAAAAGGTACGCACCCGACTCGAAGAGCTGCGCCTCGGCCTGGTCGATGCGCTTGATGCCCGGCTTACCCGCGCGGCTCGCGAGCAGCTCGACCAGCGCCTCGGTCACCGCCACGCCGGCGGCGACCGACGGAAAGAACGACGGGCTGTTGATCGTGAAGAGCAGCGTCTCGTCCGCCAGCAGCGAGAGCGGGGAGGTCACGCTGTCGGTGATCGCGACGATGCGGCAGCCGGCCGCCTTGGCCGCTTCGGCCACCTGCAGCGCCTCGCGGGAGTAGGGCGCGAAGCTCGCCACCACCAGCGCATCGCCCTTGGCGAAGGCGCGCTGCTGCATCTCCAGCGAGCCGCCCTGGCCGTCGACCAGGTGCACGCTCGCGCGGAAGAGCCGGTACACATAGACGAACGAGAACGCGATCGGGAAGCACGCGCGAAACCCTGCCGCATGCACGGCCGGCGCCTTTTCGATCAGCGCGCAGGCCTTCTGCAGCGCCTGCTCGCTCTGCTGGTGCGTGGCCTCGAGGTTGCGGCGCTGCACCTCGAACATCTCGCCCGTGAGGCCGCGGTCCTGCGAGCGGCCGACGAGCTGCTTGGCGCGCCCGCCGTAGGTCTCTGTGCCCAGGCCCATGTCGCCCGCGAAGGCTTCCTTGAGCTGCGGCCACCCCGCATAGCCGAGGTGCTGCGCGAAACGCACCAGCGTGGCGGGCGTGCTCTGCGCGCGCGTGCCGACGTTGCGCATCGAGGCGGTGACGACTTCGTTGGGGTGGTCGAGCACATAGCGCGCCACCTGCTGCAGGGCGGGGCTCAGCTCGTTGAAGCGCTGGCGGATCTGGTCTCTGGCGCCCATGGCGGTGTCTCCCTTCTGGCTGCGGTTGGAACGAATGTACCGGACATGGAACGATGAAACAGTTGACGGAACAAATGTTCCAAACAATAATTCGACCGAAACGTTAGTTCCAAAGACCGTTCCAGATTTCCAACGCCATGACGCACGTCTTTCACCGCAGTCTTCGCCAAACCCCGCCCGTCGCCGCCAGTTCGAAGGGCATGTTCATTCGCGACGCCGAGGGCCGCGAGTACCTCGATGCCTCGGGTGGTGCGGCCGTGTCGTCGCTCGGACATGCGCACCCCGAGGTGCTGGCCGCCATGCACGCACAGCTCGACAAGCTGGCCTATGCGCACACCAGCTTCTTCACGAGCGAAGTGGCCGAGCAGCTGGCCGACGAGCTCATCGGCTCCGCGCCCGACGGCATGAGCCACGCATACTTGGTGAGCGGCGGTTCCGAGGCGGTGGAGTCGGCGCTCAAGATGGCACGGCAGTACTTCGTGGAGATCGGCCAGCCGCAGCGCACGCATTTCATCGCGCGCCGCCAGAGCTACCACGGCAACACGCTGGGCGCGCTCGCGGTGGGCGGCAACGCGTGGCGCCGCGAACCCTTCGCGCCGATCCTCGTGCCGGCCACGCATGTGTCGCCGTGCTATCCGTACCGCGAACAGCGCGCGGGCGAGAGCGCCGAGCAATACGGACTGCGCCTCGCGGCCGAGCTCGAAGCGGCCATCGTCGCGCAGGGCGCGGACCGCGTGATCGCCTTCGTCGCCGAAACGGTGGGCGGCGCCACGGCCGGCGTGCTCACGCCGGTGCCGGGCTACTTCAAGGCGGTGCGTGCCGTGTGCGACAAGTACGGCGTGCTGCTGATCCTCGACGAGGTGATGTGCGGCATGGGCCGTACCGGCTCGCTGCATGCGTGCGAGCAGGAGGGCGTGGCGCCCGACCTGATGACCATCGCCAAGGGCCTGGGCGGTGGCTACCAACCCATCGGTGCGGTCCTCGCGCAGCGGAAGATCGTCGATGCCATGTCCAGCGGCAGCGGCTTCTTCCAGCACGGCCACACCTACCTCGGCCACCCGATGGGCTGCGCGGCGGCGCTCGCGGTGCAGCGGGTGATCCGCCGCGACGGCCTCGTCGCCAAGGTGCGCGAAGACGGCGTGGCCTTCGGCGCGATGCTGGCCGAGGCGCTGGGCGACCACGCGCACGTGGGCGACATCCGCGGACGCGGCTTCTTCTGGGGCATCGAACTGGTCGCCGACCGCGCGAGCAAGACGCCCTTCGATCCTTCGCTCAAGGTCCATGCGCTCGTGAAGAAAGACGCGATGTCGCGCGGCCTCCTGTGCTACCCCTTCGGCGGCACCGTCGATGGCCGGCAGGGCGACCACGTGCTGCTCGCGCCGCCCTTCATCGCCACGAGGCAAGACCTGCAGGAGATCGCCGCGCGGCTCGCGGCCTCCATCGATGCGGTCACGCGCGCTACCGCGCGCTAGCCGGACACCCCGCCCGTTTTCTTCAACCCGCCGTTCCGAGGAGCGCCTCCATGCCCAAGCTTCGTCTGCCGATTTCCTTCGGTGCTGCCGCCCTCGCGGTGGCCTGCACCCTGTTGCCGTTCGCTGCCGCGCAAGCGCAGGAGAGCGACACGCTCGCCAAGATCAAGGCGAGCGGCGCCATCACCTTCGGCTATCGCGAGTCGTCGTTCGGCTTCTCGTACCTGGACGGCAACCTGAAGCCGGTGGGCTACAGCATCGAGATCTGCAACCGCATCGTCGAGGCGGTGAAGACCGAGCTCAAGCTGCCGGCCATCGAGATCAAGTACCAGGCCGTGACTTCGGCCAACCGCATTCCGCTGGTGCAGAACGGCACGGTGGACAT
Source organism: Variovorax paradoxus (assembly GCF_000834655.1). Taxonomy (GTDB): domain Bacteria; phylum Pseudomonadota; class Gammaproteobacteria; order Burkholderiales; family Burkholderiaceae_C; genus Variovorax; species Variovorax paradoxus_F. Next base: position 12,706 of record NZ_JXQQ01000053.1, on the reverse strand, counting down.
CGAGTGCGGCTCCACCACCAACCTGGTCGAGCGCCAGAAGCAGGTGGCCTTCTCGCCCGACATCTTTCGCTACAACGTGCGCATGCTCGTGAAGGCCGATTCGGGCATCCGGAGCATCGCCGACCTGCAGGGCAAGACGGTCGCCACCACCAGCGGCACCACGTCGTTCCGCCTGCTGCGCGAGGCCGACCGCGGCCGCAGTCTCGAGGTGAACAACCTCGCGGGCAAGGACCACAGCGACTCGTTCCTGCTGGTGGAGACCGGCCGCGCGCAGGCCTTCGTGCTCGACGACATCCTGCTGGCGGGGCAGATCGCCAACGCGCGCAATCCGAAGGACTTCGTCATCACCGGCGAGAGCCTGCGCACCGAGAACCAGTCGCTCATGTTCCGCAAGGACGATGCGGCCTTCAAGGCGCTGGTGGACCGCGTGGTCTCGGGCATGATGAAGTCGGGCGAGATGGAAAAGCTCTATGCCAAGTGGTTCATGTCGCCGATTCCGCCCAAGGGCATCAACATCAACTACCCGCTCAATGCCGAGACGAAAGAGGCCTTCGCGAATCCGTCGTCCAAGGGCATCTGACACGAGGCCGCTTTCGATGAAGACGGGGCCGTTCACGCTGAGCCTGGCGAAGAGCCGCGCAAGGCTTCGACAAGCTCAGCCCGAACGGCTGCGGTTGATCGGTGGGCCTGGGTTCGTTCTCTGACGCCTCTCTCTTTCCCTCTTTCCCTCTTTCTCTCTTTCCCTCTTTCTCTCTGTTCCTCGCATGACACGCATCGCCCTCGTCCACGCGCTCTCGCATTCGGTCGCGCCCATCAACGAAGCCTTTGCGCGCGACTGGCCCGATGCGGTGCGCATGAACCTGCTGGACGACAGCCTCTCGGCCGACCTCGCGCGCAGCGGGGGCGGCCTGGATGCGTCGATGCACGAGCGCTTCCAGCGCCTTGCGCAGTACGCGGTCGACACGGGGGCCGAGGGCATCCTCTTCACCTGCTCGGCCTTCGGGCCGTGCATCGAGGCGGTGGCGCGGCGGCATGCGGGCATTCCGGTGCTCAAGCCCAACGAGGCCATGATCGACGAGGCGATGCAGGGGGAGGGGCGGCTGGGCCTGATCGCGACCTTCGCACCCACGCTCGTCTCGATGCCGCCCGAATTTCCCGCGGGTGCCGCGCTGGAGCTTGCGTTGGCCGAAGGCGCGCTCGATGCGCTGAATGCTGGCGACGTGCAGCGCCATGACGCGCTCATAGCCGCGCAGGCCGCGGTGCTGCGCGATCGCGGCTGCACGCGCATCGCCCTGGCGCAGTTCAGCATGGCGCGCGCCAGTGCCGTCTCTGCCGAAGCCAGCGGCCTGCCGATTCTCACGACGGTCGACAGTGCGGTGCGCGCCTTGCGCCAGCGGACGCAGCGCTCAGCGTGAGCCGCCGTGGCCGATGGCGTTGACCAGCGTGGTCATCGCGATCTGCGCCGCGTCGCTGCGCCCGAGCATCCGGCGCAGGCCGGTCTCGCGGTCGGTCGCCTCCAGGCCTTCGGCCAGGCGCCGGTAGATGTCCGACGAAGGCATCGTGGCCGCGGTGCCGAGCGCATCGCAGTAGGTCTCGGTGAGAAGGCTCGCGAGCTGCTCGCTTTGTTCGCTCGACAGCTTCATGGCGTCGCCGCTGAACACGGCGGCGATGCAGTGCATGAGGTAGGCCTGCGTTTCCAGCGAGAACGCCTGCTGCCGCACATAGTTTTCGACGGCGGACCAGAAGAGCGGGTCGGAGGTGCGGCGCCAGCTCTCCAGCACCTTGCGCGCCTTGGCCACGAGGTCGGCGTGCGCGTCGCCGGGTTCGCTCGGGCGCAGCGCCAGGCCTTGCAGGGTGAGCGAGGCCACAGGGCAGGCCGCGCCGAGGATGAAGCTCCAGAACTTCCAGCGGGCGTACCACTTCTTGTCCTGCGCAGGGTTGAGGGGCTCGAGCAGGCCGAAGTCGATGCGCTGGCAGGCTTCGGCCCGTTGCTCGGCGATGCAGCCGTCGCCCAGGTCGAGCAACCGGATCTCGGCCTCCATCCGGTCGGCGGCAATGTTGCCCTCTGCAACGATGCCGGCGCACGAGCCCGAGCGGTCGATGTCGGCCAGGCGCTGCATCAGCATCCGCAGTTCATGGGTGGAAGCGCCGGTGGCCTCGGCCACGCGCCGGATGGCTTCGCATTGCTCCTGTGCAACGGCCTCGGGGCACTTCAAGCGGTCCTGGCCGTGGTCGTCGGCGGTCGATGCGTGCTCCTCCTTGGGGATGAAGGTTCGCATGAAGACTCCTTGGTGCACATGAAAGAAGAGCCGCCAATATGTGTCGATGCGTATCGAGTGAACATCCCCCGAACTAGGTATTCGGTACTCGCATGCGCCTGAACAAAAGCTGACCGATGGCCTCGCCATAATTGGTGCTCTTTGAAGGAGTACGCGTGGATATTGTTTTGCTGGTCAAGGCCGCCATCATGGGCATCGTCGAGGGGCTGACCGAGTTCCTGCCGATCTCGTCGACAGGGCATCTGATTCTTGCGGGGTCGCTGCTCGGCGGCTTCGGCGACAACCGGGGCAAGGTGTTCGAGATCGCCATCCAGACCGGCGCGATCTTCGCGGTGATCCTGGTCTACTGGCAGAAGATCAAGTCGACCGTCGTGGCGCTGCCGCGGCAACCCAAGGCGCAGCGCCTGGCGCTCAACATCCTCATCGGTTTCCTGCCCGCGGTGGTGCTGGGCCTCCTGTTCGGCAAGGTGATCAAGGCGCACCTGTTCATCCCGACCGTGGTGGCCAGCACCTTCATCATCGGCGGCTTCATCATCCTGTGGGCCGAGAAGCGGCCGCCGGGCTCGGTGCGCGTGGAGCATGTGGACGACCTCACGGCATGGGATGCGCTCAAGGTCGGCCTCGTGCAGTGCTTTGCGATGATCCCGGGCACGAGCCGCAGCGGCTCGACCATCATCGGCGGCATGCTGCTCGGGCTCTCGCGCCAGGCGGCCACCGATTTCTCTTTCTTCCTCGCGATCCCCACGCTCATCGGCGCGGGCGCATACAGCGTCTACAAGGAGCGCGCGCTGCTGTCGATGGCCGACGTGCCGCTGTTCGCCGTGGGCCTCGTGTTCTCGTTCATCAGCGCATGGCTGTGCGTGCGCTGGCTGCTGAAGTTCATCAGCACGCACAACTTCATTCCGTTCGCCTGGTACCGCATCGCCTTCGGCATCGTGGTGCTGGTGACGGCGTGGACCGGCACGGTGGTCTGGGCAGACTGACCCTGCCGGCCCCTCGCGGCGCTCAGGCGCCGCGGCCGCCCTTTTCGCCGTACCCGAGGATGGCACTGGCGGCACGGGCTTCCTCCCGCACGGCGGTGGCGATCGGCCCGTCGATGGACGGATCGAACCCGCCCGTCGCGCCCAGCGCCGTCAGCACGGCGCACACGCGGCCCGCATAGTCGTACACGGGCGCCGCCACCGCGCTGATGCCGCGCAGGTAGGTGTCCTTCACGCTCGCGCAATGCGCCTTCTGCACGTCGCGGCGCAGTTGGCCGATGGGGTCCGCCGCATCGAGCGTGGCGCGCATGTCATCCGTCGCCTGCGCCAGTTCCTGCTCGGCCAGCGCCAGCACCCGCGATTCGTCCAGCAGCCCGAGGAACGCGCGGCCGGTGGCCGACCAGAGCATCGACATCACCGAGCCCGCGCGCACGTTCACCGTGACCGGCAGGCCCGGCTCCTCGAAGCGCACGATGGTCGGCCCCTTGTTCCCCATGACCGCGACGAAGCAGGTCACCTCCAGCGATTCGCGCAGCCGGATCAGGCAGGGCTCGGCCGCGCGGATCGGGTCGGCCTGCCGCATGGCGGCCAGCCCGATCTGGATGGCTTCCGTGCCCAGGTAGTAATGCTGCGAAGCGGCGTCCTGCAGCACCAGGCCTTCTTCCATGAGGCTGGCGAGGTAGCGGTGCACCTTGGCCGGACTTTCGGCGACGTGGGTCGACAGCGCCGTGAGGCTGCTGCGCCCGCCCAGGTGCGCGAGGCCCTTCAGCACCGCCATGCCGGTTTCCGCGGACTGGACGCGCTGGCGTCTTTCGCGGGCGGCAGGCGCGGGGAGGGAGGTGTGCGAGGGTTCCGTGGAGAGGGTCATGTCGGGCTCATGTTAGGTGCTCGGGCCGGGCGCGCAGGCCGGCCGATGGGCAAGGGATATCCCGGAAATTTGAGTTACGCAATGCGTATGATAATTACGCAATACGAAACAAAAAGCCAGGAGACACCCCATGAAGAAGCACTTCGTTCGTTGCATCGCCGCCCTGTCGCTCGCCGCCGCGGCGGCGGCCGGCGCACAGACTTTTCCCGCCAAGCCGATCCGCTGGATCGTTCCCTATGCCGCCGGCGGGGGCTCCGATTTCCTTGCGCGCACGGTGGCGCAGACGCTTTCCACCCAGGTCGCGCAGCCGGTGCTGGTGGACAACAAGCCCGGCGGCAACACCGCGCTGGCCGCCGCCGAGACGGCGCGCGCGCCGGCCGACGGCTACACGCTGCTCTCGGCCGACAACGGCACGCTGGTGTTCAACCCCGCGCTCTACAAGTCGCTGACCTACAGCCCGACGAAAGACCTCGCGCCCGTCACGCTGATGGGCAAGTTCCCGATGATCCTGGTGGTCGGCGCCAACTCCGACTTCGCCTCCGCCAAGGACTTCATCGCCAAGGCGAAGGCCCGACCCGGCGGCATCAACTACGCCTCGGCGGGCGCCGGCAGCCCGCACCACCTCGCGATGGAACTGCTCAAGGTGGAGGCGGGCCTCTTCATGGTCCACGTGCCGTACCGCGGCGCCGCGCCGGCGCTGGCCGACGTGGTGGGCGGACAGCTGCCGGCCATGATGGTCGACCTCGCCGCCGGGGCCGGATTCATCAAGGGCGGCAAGGTCCGCGCGCTGGCGGTGGCCAACCCGACGCGCCTGCCGCAGCTGCCCGACGTGCCCACCTTCGCCGAGCTCGGCTACAAGAACGTGGAGGCGGCCGCGCTGGTCGGCGTGGTCGTGCCCTCGGCCACGCCGCCGGAGGTGGTGAACACGCTCAACCGCCAGATCGTGGCGGCCATCAACGAGCCTTCCGTGCGCACGCGGATGATCGATTTCGGCGTGGAGCCCGTGGGCAACACGCCCGCGCAATACACCGCGCTGCTCAAGAGCGAGACCGAGCGCTGGCACAAGCTGATCCGCGACCTGAAGATCACGCTCGACTGACGAGCCAGGAGTTCCGACGATGTCCGACACGGCCATTCCCCCACGTTCTTCCGGCTGTCCTGTCGCGCACGGGCCGCTGTCCGCGGAGCGCACGCCTACCGGCTGCCCGGTGAGCGTGCGCGCCGCCGAATTCGATCCCTTCGAGGACGGCTACCAGCAGGACCCGCCCGAGTACGTGCGCTGGGCGCGCGAGAAGGAGCCGATCTTCTACAGCCCGAAGCTGGGCTACTGGGTGATCACGCGCTACGACGACATCAAGGCGGTGTTCCGCGACAACATCACCTTCAGCCCGTCGAACGCGCTCGAGAAGATCACCCCGACCGGCGAGGAGGCGAACGCCGTGCTGGCCTCCTACGGCTTCGCGCTGAACCGCACGCTCGTGAACGAGGACGAGCCGGCCCACATGCCGCGCCGCCGCGTGCTGATGGACCCGTTCACGCCCGAGGCGCTCCGGCACCACGAGCCGCTGGTGCGCGAACTCGCACGCACCTACGTCGACCGCTTCATCGACGAGGGCAAGGCCGACCTCGTCGACCAGATGCTGTGGGAGATTCCGCTCACCGTGGCGCTGCACTTCCTCGGTGTGCCCGAGGAAGACATGGACACGCTGCGCAAGTACTCGATTGCGCACACCGTCAACACCTGGGGCCGCCCCAGGCCCGAGGAGCAGGTGGCCGTGGCGCACGCGGTCGGCAACTTCTGGCAGTACGCCGGCAAGGTGCTCGAGAAGATGAGGCAGAACCCCGACGCCCCCGGCTGGATGCAGTACGGCATCCGCAAGCAGGCGCTGCACCCCGAGGTGGTGACCGACTCGTACCTGCATTCGATGATGATGGCCGGCATCGTCGCCGCGCACGAGACCACGGCCAACGCCACCGCCAACGCGATGAAGCTGCTGCTGCAGCATCCCGAGGCGTGGCGCGAGCTCTGCGAAGACCCGGGGCTCATTCCCAACGCGGTGGAGGAGTGCCTGCGCCACAACGGCTCGGTGGCCGCATGGCGGCGCCTCGTCACGGCCGACACGCAGGTCGGCGGCGTCGATCTGCCCGCGGGCTCGCGGCTCCTGATCGTCACCTCGTCGGCCAACCACGACGAGGCGCATTTCTCCGATGCCGACCTCTTCGACATCCGCCGCGACAACGCGAGCGACCACCTGACCTTCGGCTACGGCTCGCACCAGTGCATGGGCAAGAACCTCGCGCGCATGGAGATGCAGGTCTTCCTGGACGAGTTCACGCGGCGGCTCCCGCACATGCGCCTGTCGGCGCAGCGCTTCAGCTATGTGCCCAACACGTCGTTCCGCGGCCCGGAGCACCTGTGGGTCGAGTGGGACCCGGCGGCGAATCCGGAGCGGGCGAACCGCGGCCTGCGCGACGTGCCGGTGCCGATGCCGGTGCGCATCGGAGAGCCTTCGCGACACGCGATCGCGCGGCCCGTCGTGGTGGAGCGCGCCACCGCGGCGGCCGACGGCATCGTGCGGCTGCGACTGGTTTCGCCCGACGGCAAGCCGCTGCCGCGCTGGACCGCCGGCTCGCACATCGACGTGGAATGCGGAACGCCCGAGCTGTCGCGCCAGTACTCGCTGTGCGGCGACCCCGACGAAGCCGGCGTGCTCGAGATCGCCGTGCTGCACGAGCCCGACGGGCGCGGCGGCTCGGCCTGGGTGCATGCCAATGCGAAGCCCGGCGCCCGGCTGCGCATTCGCGGTCCGCGCAATCACTTCCGGCTCGACGAGTCGTCGAAGAAGGCCATCTTCATCGCGGGCGGCATCGGCATCACGCCGGTGAGCGCGATGGCGCGCCGCGCCAAGGCGCTGGGCATGGACTACGAACTGCACTACAGCGGCCGCAGCCGCGCATCGATGGCGCTGCTCGATGAATTGGCCTCGCTGCACGGCGAGCGCCTGCGCGTCCACGCCGCGGACGAAGGCCGGCGCAACGACCTGGATGCCTTGCTCGCCCAGCCCACGCCCGGCACGCAGGTCTATGCCTGCGGCCCGCTGCGCATGCTCGAAGCGCTCGAGCGCTGCTGCGCTGCGTGGCCCGAAGGCGCCTTGCGGGTCGAGCACTTCGAGTCGACGCTCGCCACGCTCGATCCATCGAAGGAGCATGCCTTCGAGGTGGAACTGAAGGACTCCGGCATCGTCGTCGCGGTGCCGCCGGACCAGACCCTGTTGTCCGCCCTGCGCGCCGCCAACGTCGACGTGCAGAGCGATTGCGAGGAGGGGCTGTGCGGCTCGTGCGAGGTGCGCGTGCTCGGCGGCAAGGTCGATCATCGCGACGTGGTGCTGACCCGCTCGGAGCGCGATGCCAACACCAAGATGATGGCCTGCTGCTCGCGGGCCTGCGAAGGCCGGCTGGTGCTCGAGCTCTAGGCGTCGATCAGGCCGCGGGCGCCAGCGGCATCCGCAGCGCCAGTTGCGTTTCGCCGGGCTGCGACTGCAACTGAAGCTCGGCCCCGAGCCGGCGTGCGCGGGCGCGCAGACTGCGCAGGCCCGTGCCCGAGGCCTTGTCGGTCCCATCGACCACGAAGCCGCGGCCGTCGTCGCGCACGCTGAGCTTCAACTCGGCGCCGTCGCGCATCACGGCCACGTCCACGCGCCGGCTCGCGCTGTGCTTGAGCACGTTGGTCAGCGCCTCCTGCAGGAAGCGCAGCAGGTCCAGGCTTTGTGACGGCGGCAGCTCCAGCGTCTCGATGTTCGACACCTGCCAGCGGCAATCGATGCCGTTCGCATCGAGCAGTTGCGAGGTGCGGTGCCGCAACGGCGCGAGCAGTTCGCCGAAAGCGCGCGCGCCGTCGTGGCGGCCGGTGGCTTCGATGATCAGCCGCAGGTCGTCGCGCAGGCGCTTGAGCATCGCGAGCAGCTCGGGCGCGGAGAGATTCTCGGGCGTGCGCTCCAGCGTCGCGATGCTGCCCACCAGCATGCCGCCCAGGCCGTCGTGCAGGTCGCTCGCCAGGTTCACGCGCTCGCCGATGCGCGCGTGCGCGAGTTCCAGCGCATGCTGCTGTGCGAGCGTGGCGGCCAGCTCGGCCTTGGCGGCGTTGACCTCCTCGATCAGCTCGGTGTTGAAGTTCTCGATGCGCTTCAGGCTGCTCACGAAGCGCCCGGCCTGCGTCAGCGCCATGCCCAGCAGCAGCACGTACGACGACATGGTCGTGTAGTAGATGTTGCTGTCGATGACCTGCGTGAACACCAGCAGGTCGTGCGCGGCAGTGGCCGCCGACACCGCCATGAAGGGCGCGAGCGAGCGCATCGGGCTCGTGCGGTGGCGCAGGGCGTGCAGGATCGACGCGCTGTTCACCGCAATGATCGTGAGGCCGCCTGCCAGCGTCCAGATGGCGCGATGCACCGGCAGGCTCGCACCGCTGGCCAGCCACAGGTCGAGCACGCCGGCCAGCGCAACCAGCAGCGCGGCGGCTTCCAGGCGCGGCATGCGCCATGCGCAAAAGCGCAACGCGAAGACGATGTACGACACGCAGAACGCCAGGAACAACGAGGTGTTCAGCGCTTGCCAGCTGTGGTTGCTGGCAAAGGGCCACGGGCTGGTCGCGATCTGGTTGTAGCCGAACAGCAGCCACAGCACCGACATCACCGCGAACCAGCCGTAGGCGGTCTCGCGCCGGCGCAACAGCCACAGCGCCGCGAAGAAGGCGGAAACCGCCGCGCTCACCGCCAGGCCCAGCACCTGCAGGTCGCGACGCACGAGCCGTTCCTTTTCGTAGTCCGCCTGCAGGGCGGCGGGCGGGCCGAGGCTCACAGGACCCAGCCCCGCCTGGTAGGCGAAGAGGCCCGAGACGCGCACCAGCAGCGTGTTGTCGGCGCCGGGCTTCAGGAGCGGCGGCGCCAGCAGCCAGTAGCGCGGCACGTTCCAGGCGCGGGTCAGCGGCTCGACCAGACTCTCGTCGCGCGAGATCGTCGTGCCGTTGAGCGACACCTCGCCCGCCATGTTGAGGTAGTGCAGGAGCAGGCCTGCCTCGGCAGCCTGCGCGGGCTGCTTCCAGGTGAGCCGGTACCAGACCACGCCATCGAAACCCGGCCAGCGTTCGGCCCAGCTGTCGGGCAGGGTGACGGGCGTCCAGCCGTCTGTGGGCGGGGCGATTTGGTTCCAGACGGTGCCGCGCACCGCTTCGACGTGGAGCGCGGGCGGCACGGGCGGCGCAGGCTGTTGTGCCTGCGCCTTCGACGCGGCGGCAACAAGCAGGAACGAGACAGCGAAAAGAAAAAGAGCGCCCAAGGCCGAGGCAAGCCATGCCGTGTGCGCCCGGCGGGCCGGTCGGCTCGGCGGCGCGCATCGCGGCACGTCCTGCGGTCGATGTTCTAGGCGTGGCATTGCATTTACCAGTTCTCGGGATGGCCCCGTTGATAACAGAACGAACTCTGCGCAGTACGGCGCGGGCGGCGCGAGCAGCAGGTCCACGGGCTCGATGCCGACGCAGGCTTTGGGCAGCAACTGTATGGGGGCGGCCGTCGGCAACTTTGCCGGCGCATCAGCCTTCGGCTACCAGGTCAACGACAAACTGAACCTGGGGGTGGGTGTTTCCACGGCGACCAGCAGCGGCAGCAACAACCGCGTCGCCGCGCGCGTGCAGGCGGGCTACGCCTGGTGAAGCGACGCGCGCCGGTCAGCGCAGAAGGCCGTGCCTGCGACCCTGGAAAACCGCCTCGGTGCGCGAGGTGACGGCCAGCTTGCGGTAGATGTTCTTGGTGTGGCATTCCACCGTGAGCCGCGAGATCGACAGCGACTCGGCCATGTCGCGGTTGCTCAGCCCCTGCGCCACGAGTTCGAGGATCTTGCGCTCGCGCGGTGTCAGCGCCACGGGCAGCGGTGGAGGCGCATCGGCCGCGAGCACCGTCGACAGCGAGGTCTGCTGCGCCGCGAGCCAGCCGAGGATGCGGCGTGCAATCGCCGGATCGATGGGCGCGCCGCCTTGCTCGATGCTGCGCAGCGCGATGCTCAGTTCGAGATCGTCGCGCTCCTTGAGCAGATAGCCGATGGCGCCGGCCCGCAGCGCGGAGAAGATGATCTCCTCGGTCCGCCAGGCCGAGACCACCACCGCGGGCACCTTCGGGTGCAGCGCCTGCATCCAGCCGATCAACTCGACGCCGCTGCCGTCGGGCAGGCCGATGTCGACCAGCGCCACGCCGTAGTCGTTTTCCTGGAGCAGTTCCTTGGCCGCCGTTACGCTGTCGGCCCAGGCGATCCGCGGCTCGTCGCAGCCGAGCGTGGACAGCACGTAGCCCAGCCGTTCACGCATCGCGGGGTCGTCTTCGACCACCAATGCGGGGCTCAAGGAAACGGCTTCGACGTCTTCCAGTTGCAAATTGGACATGTGGGCAGAATTTTGACGGGAGTTGGCCTGTTAGGACGTTTTTACTTATACGGAGGATTGTTGCAGAATATTGCAGTTGTATCTGCGAGTCACATAAGTGAAAAGACGGTGACTTTCGGATGGGCGAAACGATCGCTCTGTCCGGAATGCTTCATTGGGGAAAACGGCCCCGGCGCGTTGGTCAGCGGCCAGCGCGCCGCTTGCCGTTCAATCGAGCGTGACGCCGCCACTCAGGGTACCCACCGCCACCAGTTGCGTTAGCCTCCGCGCCCGCGCAGGCCGCAGCGTGCTCCGAGCAGCCTGTCGGGCGTGCGGGCGGGCTCCGTGATGTCGTTGCATCCCAAAGGCGCGAGTGCGTCGGCCCGCCCTCGCCGCGCAAAAAAACCCGCATGGACAATTCCCGCATGCCCGACCTCCATGAACTGACCCGGCAATTCGCCCGGCCCGGCCGCCTCGACGCCATCCTGCTGCGCCCCGCGAGGCGCGCGCCGGTGCTGCCGGTCGCGCAGGTGCTCGCGGTGCAGGGGCTCGGGCTGGAGGGCGACCGCAGCAGCAGCGCCGCGCGCCCCGGCGGCAAGCGGCAGGTGTCTCTGATCCAGCAGGAGCACCTGCCCGTGATCGCCGCGCTCACCGGCCATGCGCAGGTCGATGCACAGGGGCTGCGCCGCAACCTCGTCGTCACGGGCCTGAACCTGATCGCGGCGCGTTCGCTGTTTCGCGACCAGCCGCTGGTGCTGGCGATCGGCGCCGAGGTGCTGCTCGAGGTCAGCGGGCCCTGCGAGCCCTGTTCGCGGATGGAGGAGTTGCTGGGCCCCGGCGGCTACAACGCCATGCGCGGGCACGGCGGCGTCACGGCCCGGGTCATTCGAGGCGGCGTGATGCGTGTGGGCGACGGCATCGAATGCCGCCCGGCCTCAGAGCAGGTTGCGTAGCGCAGCCTCGAGCGCCGCGGCCGTGGCCAGCGGCTTTTCCATCGGAAAGAGGTGCGTGCCGTCGAGCATCGCGATGCGTCCCTTGGTCACCTGCTCGGTCATCGCCATGCCCACCTGCTTCATCTCGACCGACTGCCGCCCGCCGATGAACGCCGCCTTGCACTTGAGCGGGTGCTTGCGCAGCAGCGCGGCCAGGTTGTGGGGCAGGGTGTTGTAGATCGCGGTTTCCACGTCGCGGTCGAAGCTCAGCTGGCGGTTGTCTTCACCGTCGGCATCGCCGTCGAAGGTGCCGTGGTCGATGTAGTCGTGCAGCACCTGCTCGTCCCACTTCGCAAACGCCTTCTTGCTGCGGAAATGCTCGAACACCGCCTCGCGGTGCGCCCAGGTGTTCTTTCGCTTGCGGCTGATGGCGCCGGGCGAAATGCGCTTCATGAACGGCGTGCGCTTGACCACATTGAGCGTGTTCGCCCGCCAGCCGCCGAGGATGGGCGAATCGATCAGCACCACCCCGCGCGCGAGCGCCGGGTGCAGTGCGGCGCACATGAGGCTCAGGAATCCGCCGAGCGAATGGCCGACCAGGAACACCGGCCCGCCCGCGCGGTCGGCGCGCACCTGCGCGAAATCGGCCAGCTGCTGCACCAGGTGCGGCCAGTTGTCGGTGACGGGGTACTTCGGGTCGTGCCCGAATTTCTCGATGGCATCGACCTCGAAGCCGCGGCTGCGCACGCTGTCGAGCAGGACGCGGTAGGTGCTCGCGGGAAAGCTGTTGCCGTGCGAGAAGACGACGGGCGGCATGGCCATGGCCGAGGCCGCGTTCAAATCAGCTTTTCGTCGGGCGTCGATATCTTGCGCAGCGCGCCGTGCCGCGTGGCCGGCATCTTCAGCGGATGCTCGGTATGGCTGTCGTCCCACACCGGGTCCTCGATGCTGTCGAACACCTCGCGCAGCTTCTGGCCCCAGCTGTTGTGCATCATTCGGTAGTAGGGGTTGTCGGCGTCGATGCAGATCACACGGTCGGTCTCGAACTTGTTGGCTTCGTACACAACCAGGTCGAGCGGCAGGCCGACCGAGAGGTTCGACTTCATCGTCGAGTCCATCGACACCAGCGCGCACTTGGCGGCTTCGTCCAGCGGCGTTTCGGGCGTGAGCACCCGGTCGAGCACGGGCTTGCCGTACTTGGATTCGCCCACCTGGAAGTAAGGCGTCTCGGTGGTCGC
>NZ_JXQQ01000052.1 GCF_000834655.1 Variovorax paradoxus | reverse complement strand
AAGAAGGACTACCCGCTGATCGAGGTGGGCGTGATGGAGCTGAACCGAAACCCGGAGAACTTTTTCGCCGACGTGGAGCAGAGCGCCTTCGCACCGAACAACCTGGTGCCTGGCATCGGCGTGTCGCCCGACAAGATGCTGCAGGCGCGCCTCTTTGCGTACTCGGACGCGCAGCGCTACCGCCTGGGCGTGAACCACCACCAGATCCCGGTGAACGCGGCGCGCTGCCCGGTGCACAGCAACCACCGCGACGGCACGATGCGCGTGGACGGCAACTACGGCGGCACGCTGCACTACGAGCCCAACAGCTTCGGCCAGTGGCAGGAGCAGCCCGACTACCGCGAGCCGCCCCTGAAGCTGCGCGGCGACGCGGACTTCTGGAACTTCCGCGAGGACGATGCCGACTACTACAAGCAGCCGGGCGACCTGTTCCGCCTGATGAAGCCCGAGCAGCAGCAGGCGTTGTTCGAGAACACGGCGCGCGCGATGGGCGATGCGCCGGAGTTCATCAAGCGCCGGCACATCGACAACTGCACCAAGGCCGATGCAGCCTACGGCGCGGGGGTGGAGAAGGCGCTGGGTCTTTGAGGAGCCCTTTCCGCTCGCAGCATCAGGACAGCCGTTCGAGTTCCGCCGCAAGGAACTCGATGACAAGCCGCGCACGTGCCGGCGCCTGTCGTCCGAAGGCATGCAGGGCCGAGATGGTGACGAGCGGCAGCGGCTGCAGCGGCAGCACCGGCACCAGGCGCCCCGCATCGATGTCGTCCTGCACGAACAACCGCAGGATCTGGATGACGCCCAGATCGCCGAGCGCCGCGATGCGCAGCGCCACGCTGTTGTCCGTGTCGAACACGCCGGCCGGACTCAGCACGCTGCCATCGGCGAAGCGGATCGGAAACGCCTTGCCGCCCAGCATGTAGCGCACGTGCGCATGGGCGCGCAGGGCATCGATCGAATCGGGCGTGCCGCGACGTGCCAGGTACCCGGGCGATGCCACCAGCACGAGCGGCAGGTCGGCCAGGCGCCGCGCGGTGAGGTCGGAGTCGGCGACCTGCCCCGCGCGGATCGCGATGTCGTAGCCCTCGCGGATCAGGTCGACGTGCCGGTCGGCAAGGCTCATCTCCAGCTTCAGGCCGGGATGCCCGGGCAGGAAGCTGCCGACCAGCGGCTCCAGAAGAATGCGCCCGAGGTCGCCGGGCGCAGTGATGCGCAGCATGCCCTGCGCGATGCCGGCGGGCTGCATCACGTCGCTCGCATCGTCGAGCGCGCGCAGCAGCGGCGCGATGCGTTCGTAGTACGCGGCGCCTTCCTGCGTGAGCGAGAGGACCCGTGTCGAACGCTGGAACAGCCGGACGCCAAAGCGCTGCTCCAGCCGCGCGACACCCTTGGAGACCGCCGACGGCGACGTGCCCAGCGTCCGTGCGGCCGCACTGAACGAGCCGGCCTCCACGGAACTCGCGAAGGCAACCAATCCGGGTGCGTGATCTAGAACATTCATTGAAGACTCCTGGGCACAAGTGTTTCCGTTTCTTCCCACTACTTGACCGCGCGTGGAAAACCTAAATTGGAAGTCTTCCCTCTTTCTCTTCCTCAAGGAAAAAATCATGAAGAAACTCTCCGGCAAGGTGGCCGTGGTCACCGGCGGCAACAGCGGCATCGGCCTGGCCTGCGCACAGGCCTTCGCGGCGCAAGGCGCGAATGTCGTCATCGTGGGACGGCGCCAGGACGCGGTCGATGCCGCGTTGGCCAGCATCGGCCCGGATGCGATGGGCTTCGTCGGCGACGTGGCCGATCTCGCGATGCACGACCGGCTGCTCGCCGCAGTGAAGGCGCGGTTCGGCGCCATCGACATCTATGTGGCGAATGCGGGAACGGCCATCCTCGAGCCGTCCGCCGCCGTGACCGTGGACAACTACGACGTGCAGTTCGCCACCAACACGCGCGCGGTGTTCTTCGGCGTGACCAAGGCGCTTGCGTTCATGCGCGATGGCGGCTCGGTCATCCTCACGAGCTCGATCGCCAGCGGCAAGGTGATGGAGAACCATGCGGTCTACGCGGGCAGCAAGGCCGCCATCGAGGCTTTCGCGCGCAACTGGGCACTCGAACTGAAGGCCCGGCGCATCCGGGTCAATGTGCTGAGCCCAGGACCGGTCGACACGCCCATCCTTGCGAAGCTGGGCATCTCGGAAGCGGCGCGGCCGGCGTTCGACAAGAGCATGGCCGCGGCGATCCCCCTGGGCCGGATGGGCCAGCCCGACGAACTCGCGCAGGCGGCGCTGTTCCTCGCGAGCGACGACAGCGTGTTCGTCACGGGCGTCAACCTCAAGATCGACGGCGGCATGGCGCTGACGTGATCGGCTGCGTCGGGCCTGAACCGGTGGCCCCGCCCTTTCAGGCCTGAGCCGCCGTGCGCGGAGGGAGAAATCCCTTCGCGTGGGCCAGGTCGGGCCATGGCAGCACGGTTTCCCCGGCGACCAGCCACCTGCCGCCGGTGCGCCGAAGCCGCAGTTCATAGAGCGCCGGGTCCGCCTCCTGGCTCATCCGCCGAAAGAGGATGGCAGTGGCCTCGTCGCCCTGCTCCTCGATGTGCAGGATCCGTTTCTCCGTCGACAGCGGCTTCTCGCCCGCATCGCGCCGGCTCCTGAACTCGGACATCATCTCCGCCTTCGAGAAGCGGGCGACCTCGCCTTGCGGCGTCAGCACCAGGAAGCCGAGGTCCTCGGTGTAGAGCGCTTCCATTTCGTCCATACGGTAGTTGCTTCCGGTCTCGGCGAGCAGGTCGATGAAGGCAACGATGTCGGGGTTGTGAGATGGGGCCATGGGGTTCCTTCTTGCTGAAAATCTGAAGAGCGGGCGGGCAACGCTCGTCGCCTCACCGCGGTGGATAGAGTTCGCCGAACGGGATCGCCGGCGGGTCGTAGTCGTGGCCTGCGCAGCTGATTCCCCGGTACTCCACGGGAAATTCCTTGCGGCAGCCCGGCTCGGCGGCGACCACCTGCGTGTCGAGCGTCGGCTGGCGCCCGGCGGAGGTCGACGCGGAAGTGCCGGAAGCCGAAGCGGCGTCGGTGCAGCTGGCAAGGGCCGGCAGCAGCGAGAGGATCGCCAGGCCGCAGGCCAACCCGCGAAAGACGATGGGCCGGTCAGTGGTGTGAGCAGCAGATGTGTTCATTGCGCCGTTCCTTGCGATGGATGCCTGGTGCGTTCATCGTAGGTTTGGCGCCTGCGCTCCGGTAGGTCCGCGCAAGGACGCGCGCTGGTTCCGGTTCGGCATCAATGCCGCGTTGCCGGCACGGGGTTCAAGCGACGCTGCGGGCCTCTGGCCAAGCCTTCTGGCGCCACCTCTTGAGGGGCAAGTCCACCAGATGCAGGCAGATCGCCGCCATCGCGAACGAGAAGACGATCGTCGCGCTCAGCGTGACCCACAGCGGCTGCGTGTAGCGAAGCAGCAGGACCAAAGGGAAATGCCAGAGATAGATGCCATACGACAGCCTGCCGATGTAGACCAGTGGCCCCGACGCGAGGATCGACGCCTTCCCGATTTCCGCGGCATGGCAGACAAGCACGAAGGCGGCCAGCTCGGCCAGGGTGATGCGCAGCGTGACGGCCTCCGTCTGGTCGATCGTCGGAAGCGAAGGCAGCGTCATGAGCACCGCGAGCGCCACGCACGCCATCGCGAGTGCATACCTGGACACCTTGAAGCGGGTGAGCGCCGCGATGGCGCCGAGCAGGATGCCGCTCATTCGCGTGTCGAAGCAGAAATAGGCCTGCGCCCAGGTCCAGTTCAGGGCCACGAAGTACCGCCACGCGGTCACCGCGACGAATGCCGACACGAGCCAGCGAACCGGATGCCGCGATCGCAGCACAAGCGGCAGCAGCAAGGGCCACAACAGGTAGAACTTTTCCTCCACGCCCAGCGACCACGTGTGCCCGATGGTGTAGGTCAGGTCCCAGAAGGGCAGCGCGTAGTCGTAGACATACAGTGCGGCCAGCGCGGCCGAGAGCCACCGGTTGTCAGCCGGCCAGAGGATGGGCGCCAGCACCACGTAGGCCGCGATCATGAGCAGCAAGGTCGGATACAGCCGCAGGGCCCGACGGGCGTAGAAGCGACCGACCTCGATGCCGCCATTGCGATGTTCCGTCGCAAGCAGCGATGTGATGAGGTAGCCGGAGAGCACGAAGAACACGTCGAGCCCCACGAACCCGCCGCGGGCACCGGGCACTTCGCAGTGGAACAGCACGATGGCGAGGATCGACAGCGCGCGAACACCATCGAGCGCCGGGTTGTACCGCATGGGAAGCGCCCCGTTCAGCGGCTGGCCAGCGGATCCGGCCGGCACGGCTGCAGGATCGTCGCACCGCACGCCGGATAGCTCGCCGGCCCCTTCACGTCCTTCAGCACGCCGAGCCGCAGCACGGAGTCGTACCTGGCGTTGTGCAGCACGTAGACGCGCTGCTTCTGCGTGAAGGTGTCGAACACCAGGCCGCCGGTCTGAGCCGGCGTGTCGATCCAGACGCGCAGCCGCGACCCGCTGCGAAAGTAGTGCCCCATCTTGTTGATCTCGACGCGTGCAAGGACGGGCCGCCCCGGCAGCAGGGGCATGAACTGCGCGGGCTGCTCCAGGTGCACCGGCCGCAGCGGCGTCGAGCGCGCGGAGTCCAGCGCCCGGTTCGACAAGCGCAGCCAGCCGCGCTGGACGTAGGTCTCCTGTCCGTCGGGCCGCAGCTCGGTGATGGTGACCTGCAGGTCCGCATCCCCCGCGCTGGCCGTGACCCAGAGGTCGGCGCTGCCCGGCCCGTAGACCATCAGGTCTTCGCCCAGCGGAGGCGATGTGTAGGCGACGCCCGTCGTCTTCCAGTCGCCTGGCAATGGGCCCCAGAAGGAGCGTCCGGCGATGTCGTTGACGGCAACGCCTGCGCCCGGGTAGTCGAACCCGTCGGCCGCGCCGGTGCCGGGCGCATCGCCGAGCGCCTGACCCGCACCCAGATGAAATTCCTTGACGGCCAGATCGCCGCTGCGGATCGATCCCTTCTTCACCACCCAGCGCGGCTTGGGAGAAACGCGCCGCTGGAGCGCATTGCCGCCCTCCTCGGAGGTCTCCATCCACACCGTGGTGCGCGGGGTGTCGCGTTCGAATCCGTTGTCCTCGCCCTTGACGAAGCGATCGAGAAAACGCACAGCCATCGCCTGGAAGTCGGCGGCCAGGTACATGTCGTGCCGGCCGTTCGTCTGCACCGACCACAGCTTGGCCGGATCGAGCCGGGACTGGTAGTAGCCGCTGCGAGGCGTGATGGCCTGGTCCTGGAAGGCTTCCATCGACAGCACCGGAACCTGGACGCGGTCGGCAAGCGGCGCCAGGTCGAAGCTCTTCATGTGCTCGTCCCGCAATGGGTGCGACAGGAAGAGATGCATCACGGAGTTCGTGTCTTCGGCCGCGAGGTTCTTCGGGATCTGCGCCAGGCAACTCGCGTCGCCCTCTTTCGTCGCGGTCTGCGCGGCCACCTTCTCCCAGTAGGCGCGCATGGAGACCCGAAGAGGCGTGACGAAACCCGGTGCAGGCACACCGCCGGGCACCAGCGCGTCGCGGAAGTCCGTCAGCACCATGCCGGGCACGATCGCCCGAAGATGCGGCGGGCGCTGCTGCGCGGTCGCCAGCTGCGAAGAGCCGCCGTACGACCAGTTCACCATGCCGACCTTTCCATCGGACCAGGCCTGCGCCGCCGCGAACTCGACAGCTTCGGCGCCGTGCCTGCCCAGTTGCGGCCGCGTGTATTCGAGCGGGCCCTCGGAGCAACCGGTGCCCGCGGCGTTCACGCCCATCACCGCGTAGCCGGCTTCGACGAGCCGCTTGTCCAGCTCGACCGACATGGACGTCTTGTATTTCAGGTACGGCGTTCCGCCGATCGAGCCGGCGTCGTATCCGTTGATGCTGAGGACGACGGGGAACCGGCCCGACGCGCTGGGCAACAGCACGCTGTAGCGCAGCCGGATTCCGTCGGCCGTCGTGAAGTAGCCGGCAAGGCGCTTCGACCAGAAAGGTGCCACCGCCGCCTGGTCGGGAAAATCGAAGGGCTGCGATGCCGGCAGGCCCGTGTCGGGGTCCAGCGTGGCTTCCTGTGCATGCGCGGCCAGCGACGTGGCGAAGGCGGTTGCGAATGCGATGACCGCGGCGATGAATTTCCTCATGGTTTCTCTGCGCTGGTGCTTGCGGGTGAACGGCGGGAGGCGATGTTAGGACATCCATGCGTCGGCGAAGGCATTCGCATGCCGGCCACCTCGACGCTCGGGGAATGCAGGCAGGCCCCCTCTTCGATGCAGGCAACTCTGCATCGACCACGCGGGAGCGATTGGTGCCCTTTGCTCAACACGATGCGGCCTCGCGCGTGGCTACCGGTCGGCAATCCGCAAACCTAGGATCGATGCCATTTTTGCGACCGCCACGACTTCTCGTACGACTCAATGACAGAAAAATCCCAGATGACTGATCCAGTGACCACAGCACCCGGCGCATGCCGAGCGATCGGGCGCGCCATCGCGCCTGGTCTCGAAGGCAGCGAAAGGAAGCCGGCATGAGCGATCGCATGGGCATTCAGCGCCGCGGATTTCTTCGCGGCGCCGCGACGGGTGCGGGATTCATCGGACTGAACCTGGCACTGGGATGCATGGCGGCACCTGCGAAGAGCGCCGGATCGCCCGCACTCGGCATGGCGCGTTTGAACAACGTGAATGCCGGCGTTCTGAACATCGCCTACTACGAGGCGGGCCCTGCGGATGGCCCGGCCGTCGTGCTGCTGCACGGGTTTCCGTATGACATCGAGGCCTATGCGGAGGTCGCGCCCCTCCTCGCGTCCGCGGGTTGCCGGGTGATCGTTCCTTATCTGCGCGGCTTCGGCCCCACGCGCTTCCTGAGCGCAGGCACGCTTCGTTCGGGCGAGTTCGCGGCATTCGGCGCGGATCTTCTGGCGCTGCTCGATGCGTTGAGGTTGCCGCGCGCAGTGCTCGCCGGATACGACTGGGGCGGCAAGGCGGCCAGTGCCGTGGCCGCGCTCTGGCCGGAACGCTGCGCGGGGTTGGTGTCGGGCAACGGGTATGCATTCGCCGATCCGTCCGCGGTGCTGGTTCCGGCGAAGCCCGAGAGCGAGGTCCCGCTCTGGTGGCAGTTCTACTTCCAGACGGAGCGAGGGCGCGCGGGCTACGAAAAGTACCGGCGCGAGTTCGACAGGCTCTTCTGGAAGCAGTGGTCTCCGACCTGGCAGTTCGACGACGCGACCTTTGTCCGCACCGCGGCGTCGTTCGACAACCCCGACCATGTCGACGTGTCGATCCATTCGTTTCGCCATCGGTTCGGTGCGGTCAAGGGAGATCCCGCCTATGCCGAGATCGATCGCAAGCTTGCATCGCTGCCCCCGATACCGGTGCGCGCGGTGACGCTGGACGGCGCCGACGATGGCGCGCATGGGCCCACGGACGGTTCGGCCCAGGCGGCGAAGTTCACCGGGCCGCGCACGCACCGCATCGTGCCGGGCGCGGGGCACAACCTGCCGCAGGAGGCGCCGCGCGATTTTTCGGACGCCGTGCTCGAGCTCGTTCGCGCGGAACGTCGCGCAGGTTGAGGTTGCGGCGGCGGCGTCTGCGCGCCATCCAGCCGCAGCCGGCAACACCAGAACCCAATTTCCATGAAACGGAATCGCTTCCAGCGATGACTTGATGAATCGAACTTTCAATGCGGCCTCTACGGCCGATGACGTTCTCGACGGCATCGACCTTCGAGGCAGAAGAATCCTCTTGACCGGGGCCTCGTCCGGCATCGGAATCGAGACGGCGCGCGCTCTGGCGGCGCATGGCGCGCATGTGGTCGGAACAGCGCGCGACCTGAGCAACGCCCAGGCCGTCACCGCCGCCGTTCTTTCGGATGCGGCGAATGGCGGCAGCTTCGAATTGGTGGAGCTCGACTTGTCGTCTCTCGAGAGCGTGCGCCGCTGTGCAGACCGCATCGCAGACAGCGGCCCGCTTTTCGACGTGGTGATCGCCAACGCAGGCGTCATGGCCACGCCAGCGGGGCGCACGCGCGAAGGCTTCGAGACCCAGTTCGGCACGAACCATCTGGGTCACTTCGTCCTCGTGAATCGCCTGGCATCGCGCATTGCGGACGGCGGCAGGCTCGTGGTGGTGGCGTCCGCGTCTCATCGCTCCGCGCCTTTCAGCCTCGATGACCTGAACTTCGAACGCACCCCCTACGAACCTCAACTCGCGTACGCACGATCGAAGACGGCCAACATCCTCTTCGCGGTGGAGTTCGATCGTCGCCATCGCGCTCGTGGTGTCAGGGCCGCGGCCGTGCATCCCGGGACCATTCGCACGGGCCTCGGACGGCACATGGGGCAGGAGGTCATGGAAGCAGCCATCGAAAAACTCAGCGCGGCGCTCGTGGCCGAGGGCCAGGCGCCGTTCCAGTGGAAGAGCGTGGCGCAAGGCGCCGCGACAACACTGTGGGCCGGCTTGATAGCTGCGCCAGACGAAGTGGGCGGGCGTTACTGCGAGAACTGCCACGTTTCCGAAGTGAACGACGGGCCCCTCGGCCCTTTCGCCGAGGGCGTTCGCTCCTACGCGCTGGACCCCGAAACGGCCAGGCTGCTTTGGCGCCGGAGCGAGGAGATGGTCGGCGAGACCTTCTGAGCGGCTTGCCCGCTCTAACCGAGCTGCTCCGCAAGCCCGACGATGATGCCTTCGGGCCCGCGAATGTAGGCGAGCCGGTACGCCTCCCCGTACTGCATCTGGCCGATGAGCTCGGCGCCATGGGCCTGCATTCGCGCAACGACCGCATCGATGCCATCGACGGCAAACATGATGCGACGAAGACCCAAGGTGTTCACAGGCGCGTCCACGGGACCGAACCTGACTGCATCCGGCGTGTGGAATTTGTCCAGTTCGATTCCCTGCCCATCGGGCGTGCGCAGCATCGCGAGGGTGGCCCGAACGTCTCCAAGCCCGATGAGGCTCCCGACGGCAGGCCCGTCGACGGTGGTCTGGCCTTCGAGCTTGAGGCCCAGTTCGAGAAAGAACGCCTTCACCGCTTCGAGGTCGTCGACAACGATCAGGATGTTGTCCATTCGCTTGACTGTCATGGCCTTCGGCTCCTCTTTCGACGGTGTCGCTTGCGGGGATTTGGCACCTGGGGCGAGTCGGTCGAATGACTTTCTCCAGGAAAACAGCTGTCGAAAGTTGCCTTTCGCGACCCGCTGTTTTTCGCGGATGGTACCGCTCGCTCCGGCCCGTTGGGCCACGGAAATCCGTCTGGAGCAGGCATCGAAGACCACGCCCGCTTCGGTCCCGGCGAGCGACTCGTCGGACCGGCCAGATTCGCTAAGCGACCTTCCGCCCTTCGCCCTTGACGGAGAACTGGTTGACCGGCCGCTCCAGCCCCAGGTTCTCGCGCAGGGTGCGCCCCTCGTACGCCGTGCGAAAGAGGCCGCGCCGCTGGAGCTCCGGAATCACCAGGTCGACGAACTCGTCGAGCGATTCGGGCAGCACCGGCGGCATGACGTTGAAGCCGTCGGCCGCGCCGCCCTCGAACCACTCCTGCATCCTGTCCGCGATGGTCTCGGGCGTTCCGACCACCACCCAGTGGCCGCGCGCACCGGCCAGGTATTCGTAGAGCTGCCGCACGGTGAGCCTGTCGCGCCGCGCGAGCTCCAGCACCACGTGGGCGCGGCTGTTCCGCCCCGGCGGGGCGTCGGGGATGTAGGGCGGCGGCGCATCCAGGTCCCACTTGGACAGGTCTTCGCCCGGCCAGAACGTGTGCAGCGTGTTCAGCCCGACGGACGGGTGGATGAGCTTCTGCAGCGCGGCCCACTTGGCATCGGCCTCTTCCTGCGTGCGGCCGATCACCGGCGAGATGCCGGGCAGCACCAGCAGTTGCTCGGGGCGGCGGCCGTACCTGGCCAGCCGCCCTTTCACGTCGCGGTAGAACGCCTGCGCCTCGGCCAGGCTGGTCCACGCCGTGAAGATGGCTTCGGCCGACGCGGCCGCGAGTTCGCGCCCGGGCTCGGACGAGCCGGCCTGCACGATCACCGGATAGCCCTGGGGCGGGCGCTCCAGGTTGAGCGGACCGGAAACCTTGAAGTACTTTCCCGAATGGTTGAGTGCGTGCAGCTTGGCGGGGTCGAAGTATTTGCCGGAGGCGGGGTCGCGCTGGAAGGCGTCGTCCTCGAAGCTGTCCCACAAGCCCTTGGCCACGTCGATGAATTCGTGCGCCTGCTCGTAGCGGGAGGCCGGGTCGGGATGCTTGTCCAGGCCGAAGTTGCCGTGGACGTTGTCCGCGCTGGTGGTGACCACGTTCCAGGCCGCACGGCCTTTGCTCAGGTGGTCCAGCGAAGCGAACTTGCGCGCGAGCAGGAAAGGATCTTCGTAGGTGGTGGACGCCGTCGCCACGAAGCCGATGTGCCTGGTGACGGCCGACAAGGCGGCCCACAAGGTCACCGGTTCGAAGTACGACACCCGCCCCTGCCGGCTGAAGGCCTCGTCGTCGCCGTGGAAGGCGACGCCGGGGCTGTCGGCCACGAACACCTGGTCGAACAGGCCGCGCTCCGCAGTCTTGGCGACTTCGATGTAGTGGTCGATGTTGACGCCCGAATCGACCTGCGAGCCCGGGTGGCGCCATGCGGCCACGTGGTGGCCGGTGGCCATGATGAAGGCGCCGAGGCGCAGCTTGCGTTGACTCATGAGATGCGTTGCCTGCCGAGGTCGAGGACGCCCGACCTTAGGTGCTCGGTGCGGCGCGGCCAAAGAAGAAATCCGAACTTCGTTATTCGGCTTCGCCATGCTTTTTCCGGGCGCCGGGCGCGCGCTTGCGCACGTAGCACATCCGGCTGACACCCAAAGAAGATTCGCTCATGTCGAAACAACGATTCAGTCGTTCGCGCGCGCCGCCTGCGACCAGAGAATCGGCCGCCTCCGGCATTGCCGGTCCGGACTTCACGACGAACGAACAGGAGATTTCCCATGAGCGACAGCGCCGCCTCTTCATCCATCGACACCAGCTTCGGCGATCTGCGCATCCGCCGCGTGGCGGGCCACATCGGCGGCGAGGTCCAGGGCCTGAAGCTCTCGGCCGACCTGTCGCCCGAAGTGGTCGAGCATCTCAACGCGGCACTGGTGAAGCACAAGGTGCTGTTCTTTCGCGGGCAAGCGCATCTGGACGATGCCCAGCACCAGGCCTTCGGTGCGCGCTTCGGCCGCACGGTGGCGCACCCGACGGTGCCCTCGCCCACCGGCACCCGGCTGTTCGAACTGGACGCCTCCAAGGGCGGCGGGCGAGCCGATTCGTGGCACACCGACGTGACCTTCGTCGATGCCTTTCCCAAGATCTCCATCCTGCGCGGCGTGAAGATCCCGGCCTACGGCGGCGACACCGTGTGGGCCAACACCGCCGTCGCCTACGAGCGCCTTCCCGCGCAACTCAAGCAACTGGCCGACCAGCTCTGGGCCGTGCACAGCAACGACTACGACTACGGCGCCGACCGCGTGCAGGTGGAAGAAGAGCGGCTTCGCCACCACCGCAACGTGTTCGTCTCTGCCGTGTACGAGGCCGAGCATCCGGTGGTGCACGTGCATCCGGTGTCGGGCGAGCGCGCGCTGCTGCTCGGGCATTTCGTGAAAAAGCTGGTGGGGCTGTCGAGCACCGAGTCGGCGCGCATCTTCGAACTGCTGCAGAACCGCGTGACGCGGCTGGAGAACACCGTGCGCTGGAGCTGGCAGCAGGACGACGTGGCGATCTGGGACAACCGCGCCACGCAGCACTTTGCGATCAACGACTACGGCACGCAGGCGCGTCTGGTGCGGCGCGTGACGGTGCATGGCGAAGCCGCCGTGTCCATCGACGGCCAGCGCAGCAGGACGCGCAGCCGGCCCGAAGCCACGAACGACGCGCGCATCGACGAAGTCATTTCCGCCACCGCCTGAGGTCACCGCTTCCATGACACAACCTTCCCTCTTCGGCCTTCAGCGGCGCGAGCTGCTCAAGACCTCGGCCGCGCTCGGTGCCGCATCGCTCCTTCCGGGGTTGAGCGGTGTGGCCGCCGCGCAAGGCGGCGCAAAGAAATTCGCCGGCGTCACGCTGAACGTATCGACCTTCAGCGCCACCTATCCCAAGCTGCTGCAGCAGTGGCTGCCCGAGTTCGAGGCGCTCACCGGCGCCAAAGTGAACTTCGATGCGCCTTCCTTCCCCGTCTACAACCAGCGCGTGGACCTGGAACTCTCCACGCGCGGCTCGGCCTACGACGTGGTCAACGTCACCTTCATCTACTCGAGCCGCTGGATCAATTCGGGCTGGCTCACGCCGCTGGACGACTACATCCGCAACCCCAACCTCACCGGCGCCGACTGGGACCTGAACGACTTCCTGCCCGGCGCTCGCGCGCCCGAGACAGGCAAGGACGGCAAGCTCTACGGCATTCCATGGACCGCCGAGGCGCTGCTGACCGCATCGTCGCGCTTCGACCTGCTGGAGAAAGCGGGCCTCGCCTTCCCCGACACCACCGACGACCTGGTGAAGGTGCTGCGCGCAGTCCACAAGAAGGAGCGCGTGGCCGGTTTCGTGGCCGACAACCATTACGGCTGGACCTTCGTGCCCTACCTGCATGCGTTCGGCGGCGATGTGTTCCGCAAGGCCCCCGACGACCTGTTCCCGACGCTGGACACGCCCGAGGCGATCGCGGCCGGCGAGTACTACGCGAACCTGCTGCGCGAGTTCGGACCCGACGGCGCCATCACCTACCAGCCCGACCAGGTCACGCAGGCGCTCAAGCTGGGGCGCGTCAACTTCACCGATGCGGGGCAGTTGCACCTCGCGCAACTGGGCGATGCGGCAACCAGCAAGACGTTGAAGACCGTGAAGTTCGGCCAGGTGCCCAAGGGCCCGGCCGGCCGCTTTCCGGGCACGGCGGTGCACGGACTCGGCATTCCGGCCGGCTCGAAGAACAAGGAAGCGGCGTGGGCCTTCATCCAGTGGGCGCTGAGCAAGCAGACCACGCGCAAGGCGGTGGCCGCGGGCTACGGCTCGCCGGCGCGGCGCTCGGACATCGACTCGGCCGAGTTCCGCCAGAAGCAGGTCATCAACGGCAGCGACCTGGCCAAGCTCTCGCTCGACGCCATCGAGCTTGCCTCGAAGACCGGGCACATGAAGTACCGCACCGTGTCGGTCTACCCGCAGATCGACCAGCAGCTCAACAAGGCCATCGAGCTCATCGCGAGCGGGCAGCTCTCGGCCAAGCAGGCGTTCCAGCAGGCGCAGGCCAACTCCATCGCCGAACTCAAGCGCGGCGGCTTGAAGCTGTGAGGCGCTGAGCGATGGCCTCCGCGCTCCTTGCCACGGGCTGGCAGGCCGAACGGCGTCGCGCCTTCCTGCTGGGGCTGTCGCCGTCGCTGGCGGTGCTGCTGGTCATCACGCTGGTGCCGGCCGCGGCGCTGCTGGTGGCGAGCTTCACGCCGCTCAGCCTCACCGATCCGGCCGCGACCTTCCGCTTCGACGACCCGCTGGTCAACTACCGGCAACTGCTGCACGACAACCGCTTCCTCGGCTCCATCGCGGTGCAGTTCAAGCTGTCGGCCTCCAGCGTCGTGCTGCAGTTGCTGGCGGGCCTGGCGCTCGCGCTGCTGCTGAACGGCAAGTCGCGGGTGCTCGAGGGCGCGCGCACGCTGTTCCTCATTCCGATGGTGCTGCCGCCCATCGTCGTCGCGCTGATCTGGAAGATCATGTACACGCCCGACGTGAGCCCGATGCACCGCGTGCTGGAACACCTGGGCCTGCCGGTGCGCTCGCTCATCGCGAACCCCGACACGGCGCTCTGGGCCATCTCGCTGGCCGACACCTGGCAGTGGTTTCCCTTCACCATGCTGATGGTGCTGGCCTCGCTGCAGATGATTCCGGACGAGCCGCTGGAGGCCGCCCGGCTCGAAGGCGCCAACCGCTGGCAGCTGTTTCGCTACATCGTGTTCCCCTACATCCGGCCGGTCCTGGTGGTGTGCGGGCTCTTTCGGCTCATCGACAGCTTCAAGGCCTTTCCGCTCATCTACGTGCTGACCAACGGCGGCCCCGGCAACGTGACCGAGGTCACCAACTACTACGGGTTCATCCAGGCCTTCAACTTCTCCTACTGGGGCTACGCGAGCGCCATCGCCACGGTGATGCTGGTGGGCGTTTTCGTGCTGAGCTGGCTGGTCGGCCGGCTGGGGTGGAGCAACCATGAACAGCATTAGCCGCACGCTGGACGCCGCCGACCTGGCCGGCGCGCACGAAGAAGGCGCGGGCCTCGCCAACATCGGCACGGCCGGCCGCGGCCGCGCGCCGTGGTGGCGCACATATGGACGGACACATGGGCGCGCGCTCACGGTTGCGGTGCTGGTGCTGCTCGTGCTCTCGCCCTTCCTGTGGCTGGTGCAACTGGCCTTCAAGCCGGCGGCCGACATCTTCGACGACGCCCTTTTCTTCGTGCCCACGCTCGAGGGCTTCACGAGCCTCCTGCAGGGCAACTTCCTCAAGTCGTTCGGCAACAGCCTGCTGGTGAGCACGCTGTCGACCGGCTTCTCGCTGGTGATCGGCGTGCCCGCGGCCTACGCGCTCACGCGCTGGAACTTCAAGGGCCGCGACCGCATCGCGCTGTGGATCCTGGTGACGCGCATGGCGCCGCCCATCGCCTTCACCATTCCGTTCTTCCTGGCCTACCAGTACCTGGGGCTGCAGGACACGGTGATCGGCCTGGCCATCGTCTACCTCACCTTCAACCTGGCCATCGTGATCTGGCTCATGCAGACCTTCTTCGAGGCCGTGCCGGCATCGCTCGAAGAAGCCGCATGGATCGACGGCTGCGGCGTCTGGCAGGCGTTCTGGCGGGTGGCCCTGCCGCTCACCGCGCCGGGCCTGGCGGCGACCGCGGTGATGTGCTTCATCTTCTCGTGGAACGACTTCTTCTACGCGCTGATCCTCACGCGCACCAACGCCATCACCGCGCCCGTGGCGATCGTCAACTTCCTGCAGTACGAAGGCTGGGAGTGGACCAAGATCGCCGCGAGCGGCACGCTGGTGATGTTCCCGGTCATCGTCTTCACGGTGCTGGTGCGCAAGTACCTCGTGCGCGGCCTGACGGCCGGCGGCGTCAAGGACTGACGCACGGCCGTCGCGAACAAACGAGACACCACCCAAAAAATCCATGGCCTCCCTCAGCATCCGCAAGCTCTTCAAGCAGTTCGGCACCACCCCGGTGATCCGCGGCATCGACATCGACATCCGCGACGGCGAGTTCGTCGCGCTGGTAGGGCCGAGCGGCTGCGGCAAGTCGACGCTGCTGCGCGTGATCGCCGGGCTGGAAACCGCCGAGGGCGGCGACATCCTGCTGGGCGAGCGCCGCATCAACGACACGGCGCCGCGCGACCGCGACGTGGCGATGGTGTTCCAGAACTACGCGCTCTACCCGCACATGACGGTGGCGCAGAACCTGGGCTTCGGCCTGCAGATCCAGGGCGTTGCGAAAGACCAGATCGCCCGGCGCGTGCAGCAGGCGGCCGACACGCTGGGCCTGGGCGAGCTCCTGCAGCGGCGCCCGCGCCAGCTCTCGGGCGGCCAGCGGCAGCGCGTGGCCATGGGGCGGGCCATCGTGCGGCAGCCGCAGGCGTTTCTCTTCGACGAACCGCTGTCGAACCTGGACGCCAAGCTGCGCGTGCAGATGCGCACCGAAATCAAGGCCCTGCACCAGCGCCTGGGCACGACCACCGTGTACGTCACGCACGACCAGGTCGAGGCGATGACCATGGCCGATCGCATCGTGGTGCTCAAGGACGGGCTGGTCGAGCAGATCGGTGAGCCGCTCGCGCTGTACGACCAGCCGCGCAACGCATTCGTGGCGGGCTTCATCGGCTCGCCCGCGATGAACTTCATTCCCGGACGGCTGCAACTGGACGGCGCGCCGCACGTGCTGACGGACGACGGCCTGAAGCTGCCGCTGGCGCGCACGTCGGGCGGTGCGCACGGGGATCGCGTGCTCTACGGCACGCGGCCGGAGAACTTCACCATCGACCCGGGGCAAGGGCTGCCGGCCGACGTCGTGGTGGTCGAGCCGACGGGTTCGGAAACGCAGGTGGCGCTGCGCCTGGGCGGGCATTCGGTCATGGCCGCGTTCCGCGACCGCATCGACGCGCGCCCCGGCGAGCGGCTGCCCCTGTGGCCGGTGGCGGCGAAGGCGCACCTTTTCGATGCGAGCGGGGGCCAGCGGCTCAATTGACTGGATTGAGGGCCGCGCCTGGGCCTCAGTCGGTGTCTCCGACGCCGTCCAGCGCCATCACGCCCGAATCGTCGACCTCCTCCTCCTCGCGGGGCCCGACGTCCAGGTCGTCCGACAACCCCTTGAGCACCACGTAGCCCGCGTGCAGCGCATCGCCGTAGGTGGCGAAGCCCGTGGCGGCCTCCATCAGCGGCTCGAACTCCATCGAGTTGTCGAAGGATTCGAGGAGCACCCAGAAATAGTCCCCGGCATCGTGTTGGTCGACGGTGAGAGAAATGGAGATGAGTTGGCCAGCCATGCAGCCATGGTGGCGCCTCCGAGTGACAGTCGCGCGAAACGCCCGTGAAGATTCTGCTGCCGCACCGGAGCGCGGCGATCGTGAAAAGCTTGGCACCCTTCCCCGCCGACCGTCGCCAAAACACTACGTTCCTTCGCGAATCCAGCCTTCACGGCAGGCACCGCTATCGGCGATGCTCGGGTCATGTCCACGGCGCTTTCACCACGGTCTCTTCGCCCCGGTTGGCGCATCGCGGCGTCGATCTACACGGTCGCCGGCGTGGTGTGCGTGCTGGGCAGCGCCGTCGTGCCGGAGAGCGACGTGGGCATGCTGGTCGCCATCGCGGGCGGCCTGCCGTGGTCGCTGGGCCTCTTGACGCTCGACCTCTCGCCCGGCGTGGCGAGCACCGCGCTGCTGTTGATCGCAGGCAGCTGGGCGGTCAACGCCGCGCTGCTCTGGTGGCTGGCCCTGCGGCCGCGCGATGACGGGTTCCCAAGCGACGACGGCGTGCCGACCAGCGCCGCGAAGCGCACCAGGTAGGCCGGGCCTGCACGGCCCACGCCACACGACCTCGCCGCGCTACGGCGCACAGCGCCACGGTGGCCGTTCGCACCCCCATGGATCGTGCGAATATTGGATGCGATCATTTCGCCCGCATGCACCCCACGCATCGCACATCCGAATCCAAGAACGAAGGAAGACAAAAGAATGCCCCGCCTCCTGCATCCCAACGCGCCGCTGGTCGGCGTTCCCGGTGGACGCCACCTGCTGGACACGCCCGCGCTGCTGATCGACCTGCCCGCGATGACACGCAACATCGAGCGCATGGCCGCTTTCGCCAAGGCGCGCGGCATCGGCCTCAGGCCGCACGTCAAGACGCACAAATCGGTCGAGATCGCCCGCCGCCAGGTGGCCGCGGGCGCCATCGGCGTGAGCTGCGTCACGCTGGGCGAAGCGGAGGTCATGGTCGACGGCGGCATCCGCAGCGTGCTGATCACCTCGCCGGCCGTCACGCCGAGCAAGATCGCGCGCCTGGTCAAGCTGGCCGAGCGCGCGGCACCGGGCGGCGTGATGGTGGTGGCCGACAACCTGGCCAACGTGGCCGACCTGGCCCGGGCCGCGGGCGGGTTGCTGCACCCGCTCCCGGTGCTTGTCGACTACGGCGCCGGCTACAACCGCACCGGCGCCGCGAACGAGGCGCAGGTGCTGGCGCTCGCCACCGCCATCGCCGGCGAGCCGCGCCTCAGGCTGCGCGGCCTGCAGGCCTATGCCGGCAACCTGCAGCACATCGTGGCGCGCGAGGAGCGCAGCGCCGCGGCCGCGGGCCTGCGCGAAACCGTGGCGGGCATCGTCGCGGCGGCACGGCGCAAGGGGTTCAATTTCGAGATCGTCACCGGCGCCGGCACCGGCACCCACGACCTCGATTCGGAAGAGAACGCCTTCACCGAACTGCAGGCCGGCTCCTATGTCTTCATGGACGCGGAATACACCCAGGTGCTGGCCACCGGCACCGAGCCCTCGCCCTTCGAGGTGGCCCTCTTCGTGCAGACCGCCGTGGTCAGCACCAATGCGGCGGACTGGGTCACGGTCGACGGCGGCACCAAGTGCTTCGCCACCGACGGCGGCGTGCCGCTGGTCGCGCGCGGCACCGATGCCGCGAGCCGCTATGCCTTCTTCGGCGACGAGCACGGCAAGCTGCTGCCCGCGGGGGCGCGCCCGGCGCTGGGCACGCGCATCGAGTTCGTGACGCCGCATTGCGATCCGACGGTGAACCTGCACGACGTCTATCACGTGGTCGAAGGCGGGGCGCTGGTGGCGATCTGGCCGGTGGATGCGCGCGGCAAGCGCTAGCCGATAACCCATGGCCGGCAGCCGGTTGCGGCGGTCGGCATAAGGAAACTCGGAAAGCGTATTTCCCAAGACGGGTGCTGCGGGGGCACAGTTCCCGCCAATGGCAATCCTCCAAGACACACAGCGCCCGGCGCGCGCCGACGCGGCGCCGGCAGCGCCCTCCTCGCAACAGCTCCTTGCGCGTTTTCGCCCCATCTTCGATCGCATCGCCGTGCACGCGGCGCAGCGCGAGAACGAGCGCGAACTGGCCTACGAACCCGTCGCCTGGCTCAACGCCGAACGCTTCGGCGCGCTGCGCGTGCCCGTCGAATACGGCGGCCTGGGCGCCTCGGTCGAGCAGCTGTACGACCTGCTCATCGAACTGGGCGAGGCCGACTCCAACCTGCCGCAGATCCTGCGCGCGCACTTCGGCTTCATCGAGCGGCTGTTCGCCGAGATCGACCCCTCGCTGCATGGCCCGTGGATGCGCCTCGCCGCGGAAGGCGTGGTCTTCGGCAACGCCACCACCGAACTGGGCGAAGGCGCACTCGGCGCACTGCAGACCACGCTGTCGCGCGACGGCGATGCATGGCGGCTCGACGGCGACAAGTACTACAGCACCGGCACGCTCTACGCCGACTGGATCTCGGTCTCGGCGCAGCGCCTGAACGCCGACGGCAGCAGCGACCGCGTGATCGCGCTCGTGCCCTCGGAAGCGGTTGGCGTGGAGCGCGTGGACGACTGGCGCGGCTTCGGCCAGCGGCTGAGCGCTTCGGGCACGACACGCTTTCGGAACGTGCGGGTGAAGCCCGAGAACGTGCTGCTCTACGTGCGCGACCAGCCGACGCCGCTGACCGCCCATTTCCAGCTCACGCACCTGGCCACGCTGGCCGGCATCGCCCGCGCGATCGTGCGCGACGCGGTCGCCTTCGTGCAGCCGCGCAAGCGCGTCTACAGTCACGGCAGCGGCGACACGCCGCGCGAAGATCCGCTGGTGCAGCAGGTCATCGGCCAATTGGCGAGCACCGCGTTCATCGCCGCCTCGACGGTGCAGGCCGTGGCGCGCGGGCTCGGCGAGATCGATCGCTTCCGCCAGCGCGGCGAATCCGTGCCCGAGAGCCTGCTTTTCGAGGTGGAGCTCAACACCGCCAAGGCGCAGGCCGGCATCGTCGATGCGGTGCTGCAGGCCGGCACGCGGCTTTTCGACATCGGGGGCGCCTCGGCGCTGCAGGAAGACCGGCGGCTGGACCGCCACTGGCGCAACGCGCGCACGCTGGCGTCGCACAACCCGACGATCTACAAGGGGCGCGTGGTCGGCGATCACCTGCTCAACGGAGCGAGGCCGACGTTCTACTGGGCGGTGGGAGCGATTGCGGCCTGACCTGACGCGAGGGCCAGCGGTGCAAGGAAGGCGAAGGTCTCAGACGCGAGGCAGTGCGGCGAGGAAAGTGGAGACGACGATGGCAGCGGCGCGGTCCAGCTGCAGGATGTCGGCCACATCGAAGGCGTGGGGCGCCGTGCGGCCGCTCGCGCCGAGCGGCTTCCTGATCTCGACAAGCACTTCGGCAGCGAGTTCGCGATCGCTGCGCGGTCCGCCGTCGGGATGCATCACCCACTCGTCGACTTGATCGAATGGAATGCTGCGGAAAACCCCAACGATGGGGACGTACTTGTAGCGATCCTCACCCACCAGGATGGGCACACTGAGGTTGCAAAAAAACGTGGTCGTCGACATGCAGGATTGCCGTCGCTAGGCAAAGCGTTGAATTGTTAAGGACTGCGCGTCCATGGGCCATCCTTCCACGGGGCTGCTTCTCGGCAAGGCGTGACCTTGTGCACACAAATTGACTCCATTTCCGCCCATCCTTCCTTTAAAACAACTACTTAATTCTTACACATAGATACCTAAGGCGTGCCAAGTGCTACCTTTTTGAGCAATCGAAATGCGTAAAGATGCTCAAAAAAAGGCGAAAGCCCCACGCCTCTTTCGAAGCGCGGGGGCGGCAAAACCAGCGGGGGCCGGTCAAGCCGGCGGAGAAAAGCGCGGCGCTCGGCGCTCGATGTTGGCTTTCACCGCCTCGGCCTGGTTCGCACTGCCGATCAGCGCTTTCTGCTCGACCGATTCGGCCATCAGCAGCTCCGCGGCACCCTGCGACATGGCCGCATTGAGGAGGCGCTTGCCGCCGCGGACCGCATCGGGGCTCTTGGCGGCGATCTCGTGCGCCATCTGCAGCGCCTCGGCCAGCGGTTCGGCCGAGAGCCGCGTGGCGAAGCCGATACGCAGCGCCTCCTCGCCCGAGAAGATGCGACCGGTGAAGGTGAGTTCGCGCACCACGTCGCTGCGCGCCAGCTCTCGCATGAGCACCATGCCGGCCATGTCGGGCACGAGGCCCCACTTGATCTCCATGACCGACAGCTTCGTGTCGGGCGCGACGATGCGGATGTCCGCCCCCAGCGCCACCTGAAGGCCACCACCGAAGGCCACGCCGTGCACCGCGGCGATGACCGGCACCGGCACTTCGCGCCAGACCATCGCGACGTGTTGTGCGGCGTTGGAGATGCCGTGGGTGCGCTCGACCAGGTCGGCCCCGGCCGCGCCCTCCCCCAGCACACCTTCGCCCGCACCCTGCTGCATGCGCTCGAACGACGCCATGTCGAGCCCCGCGCAGAACGCCTTGCCGCGGCCGGCGATCACCACGGCGCGCACCGCCTTGTCGCCGCGCAGCGCTTCGCCGGCTTCGATGAGCGCATCGAACATCGCGGGGTCGAGCGCGTTCATCTTGTCGGCGCGTGCCAGTTGCAGTTCCACCACGCCGTCGGGGTGGCGGGTCCATTCGATGCGATCGCTCATGCGTGTCTCCTTGTAGGTCCCGTCGTGGGTTCTGGCCAGTATCGCCCGGCGCGGCGCCTGGGCGATGATGGCGCCTGTCGTCCACCCCACACCCCTGCCATGCCGCTGGACCGCCGTCACTTTCTTCTTCAATCGGGCTCGGCCGCCGCCGTGGTGGCGCTGTTCGGCCAGGGCTGCGCGTTGCCTTCCGCGGCGCGCAGCGGCAACGCGCCCGGTTTCACCGGCGTGCCCGCGTCCCTGCGCGACGCCGTCGTCGTGCCGCCCGAATACGAATGGCAGCTGCTCTATCCGTGGGGCGCGCCCACCGGCATCGCGGACCGGATGCCGGCATTCGCCCCCGATGGCTCCAACAGCGCGGCCGACCAGGCGGTGCAGGCCGGCATGCACCACGACGGCATGCACTTCTTCGCGCTCGATGCGACCGGCGCGCGCGGCCTGCTCGTGATGAACCACGAATACACCGACGAGCAACTGCTGCACGCCGACGGCGTCAAGGTGTGGACCGCGGACAAGGTGCGCAAGTCGCTCCATGCAATGGGGGTCTCGGTGATCGAGGTGCGCCGCACCGCCGCCGGCTGGCAGCAGGTGCTGCCCTCGCCCTTCGCGCGCCGCATCCACGGCAACACCGCCATGCGCATCGCCGGCCCGGCCGCGGGCACGCCGCCGATGCGCACCGCCGCCAACCCGGCCGGCGACCAGGTGTTCGGCACCTTCGCCAACTGCGCGATGGGCGTCACGCCCTGGGGCACGTACCTCACCTGCGAAGAGAACTTCCATGGCTACTTCGGCGGGCCGAAGGAAGCGGCCAAGGACATGACGGATGCACAGCGCCGCTACGGC
Source organism: Variovorax paradoxus (assembly GCF_000834655.1). Taxonomy (GTDB): domain Bacteria; phylum Pseudomonadota; class Gammaproteobacteria; order Burkholderiales; family Burkholderiaceae_C; genus Variovorax; species Variovorax paradoxus_F. Next base: position 71,247 of record NZ_JXQQ01000052.1, on the reverse strand, counting down.
ACGGTCCCGGGTTCGCAATGGGTCGAGTACTGGCGCTTCGACGAGCGCTTCGACCTCACGCGCCATCCGAACGAGCCGCACCGCTTCGGCTGGGTGGTGGAGATCGATCCGTTCGATGCGACATCCACGCCCGTCAAGCGCACGGCGCTCGGCCGCAAGCGCCAGGAGAGCGCCACCTGCACCGTGGCAAAGGACGGCCGCGTGGTCGTCTACATGGGAGACGACGCGCGCTTCGAATACATCTACAAGTTCGTGAGCCGCGAGAAGGTGCGCGCCGGCACCGACGCGGCCGCGCGTGCCGCCAACCGCCAGCTGCTCGACGACGGCACGCTCTACGTGGCGCGCTACGACGCCGGCGGGCGCGGCCGGTGGCTCGAGCTCACGCATGGCCGCAACGGCCTCGACGCGGCCAATGGCTTTGCGGGCCCCGCCGAGGTGCTGATCCACGCCCGCCTGGCGGGCGACATCGTCGGCGGCACGAAGATGGACCGCCCCGAGTGGATCGCCGTGCATCCCGCGAGCGGCGAGGTGTATGTCACCCTCACCAACAACAGCCAGCGCGGCGACGCCGGCAAGCCCGCCCCCGATGCGGCCAACCCGCGCGCCAACAACCTCTTCGGCGGCATCCTGCGCTGGCGCGAGGACGGCGGCGATGCGGCGAGCACCGGCTTCGCCTGGGACCACTTCGCGCTCGCAGGCGATCCCGCCCAGGCGGGCAGCGGCGCGCGCTACCCCTCGGCCGACGCCGACATGTTCGGCAGCCCCGACGGCCTGCATTTCGACAGCGGCGGCCTGCTCTGGATCCAGACCGACATGAGCGGCCAGGTGATCGGCAAGCCCGCCTACGCGTCGCTGGGCAACAACCAGATGCTGTGCGCCGACCCGGCCACGGGGCAGATCAAGCGCTTTTTGACGGGACCGAGCGGCAGCGAGATCACCGGCTGCGTGGTCACGCCGGACCGCCGCACGCTGTTCGTGAACATCCAGCATCCGGGCGAGGCGCGCGACGACGGCAACGCCACGCCCGTCAGCGCATGGCCCGACGGCACCACGCTCGGCAGCGCGCGCCCGCGCTCGGCGACGCTTGCAATCCGGCGTCGCGACGGCGGCATCGTCGGCACCTGACGAGAAGAAGGAGACCCATCCATGAGCATCCGCATCGTTCGCCTGGGCACACCGCGCGCACCCGGCGAGGGCCTGCGCATCGGCACCGTGCGCCGCCCGCCGCGCGGCGTTCCGAAGACCGAGTTCGCCTCGCAGGACTGGTACGACGTGTGGTACCCGAACCTCGCGCCGTCCGCCGAGACGATGAAGCTGGGCCAGGAGGCGCAGGCGACCGGGGAGCCCGCGAAATGGAACGCCTTCGCGCGCAAGTACAAGGCCGAGATGGCCGAGGCCGACGCGAGCCGCAGCCTCGACCTGCTGGCCGCGCTGTCGCACGCCACCGCGATGGCGGTCGGCTGCTATTGCGAAGACGAATCGCGCTGCCACCGCTCGCTGCTGCGCGGTCTGCTGACCGAGCGCGGCGCCGATATCGCCGACTGAACTACACCTGGAGCGATGCCAGGAACGCCGGCAGGTCTTCCGCGCACGACGAGTACGCCGCCAGCGCACGCGGCGAACCCCGTGGGCGCGCCTCGGCGAGATGAACGGGCATCGCGGATTCGTTCACGCCTTTTCAGCGCTGCGCCTTGTCCTTCTGGTTCTGCGCCTCGATGCGTTCGCGCGCGTCCTTCCAGTCGGTGTCGCTCCACTGGCGCAGCTCGTAGAAGCTGCCGCCGTTGGCCAGCGCATTGCCACCGTCCATCATGATGCTCTGTCCCGTGAGCCAGTCGCACTGGCCGGGCGCCATCAGGAAGGCGGCGATGTTCTGCAGCTCGCTCATGCGGCCGGTGCGCCCCATCGGGCTCATCTCCTTGGTGCGCGCACCGGGCTCCTCGCCCGGGTTCAGGCGCTTGCTCATGCCTTCGGTCGGAATCTCGCCGGGTCCCACGGCGTTCAGGCGGACGCCGTAACGCGCCCACTCCACCGCGAGCGACTTGGTCATCACCTCGATGCCGGCCTTGCTCATGGCCGACGGCACGACGTAGGGGCTGCCGTTGTCGACCCAGGTCACGATGATGCTCATCACGCTGCGGAAGGGGTCGCCCTGCTTCCACTTGCCCGACTTGGCCTCGGCCACCCAACGCTTGCCCACCGCCTGCGTCACGTAGAAGCTGCCGTGGAAGACGATGTTCGCGATCGCGTCGAAGGCGCGCGGCGAGAGGCTCTCGGTCGGCGCGACGAAGTTGCCCGCGGCGTTGTTGACGAGGCCGGTGAGGCCGCCGCTCTGGAACAGGCTCTCGACCATCTCGTCCACGCTCTGCGCGATGCGGATGTCCACGCCGAAGGTGTCGATGCGCCGGCCCGGGAACTGCTGGCGCCATTCGGCCGCAGTTTCCTCGCACACCGACTGGCGCCGCCCGCAGATGGCGATGTCGGCGCCCAGGCTGAGGAATCGCTCGGCCATCGCGCGGCCGAGGCCGGTGCCGCCGCCGGTCACGAGGATGCGCTGGCCGCTCATCAGGGAAGCTTCGAACATAGGGGTCTCCTTGGGTCTGCGGCAGCGGCAAGGACGAGCGCTGCCATCGCGCATGCTACGCGCGCCGCCCGCGCGGCGGCTTGCGCAATCTGGCTCCCGGCCACCCGGGGTGAGAATGGCCGCTGACCTGTTTTGCGGATCGACCCCATGTCCAGCCCCACCTCCTTCCTGCCGCTCGACGGCGTGCGCGTCCTGAGCCTTGCGCTCAACCTGCCCGGCCCGGCCGCGCTCTTGCGCTGCCGCCGGATGGGCGCCAGTTGCCTGAAGCTCGAACCGCCGGGCGGCGACCCGATGGCGCTCTACAACAAGCCGGCGTATGCCGCGCTGCACGAAGGCATCGCCATCGAGGCCGCGGACCTCAAGACCGAAGCGGGCCAGCAGCAGTTGCACGCCGCGCTCGCGAAGACCGACGTGCTGCTCACCTCGTTCCGCCCCTCCGCGCTGCGCAAGCTGGGCCTGGACTGGCCCGCGCTGCAGGCGCGGCATCCGTCGCTGTCGCAGGTGGCCATCGTCGGCGCACCGGGCGAGCGCGCCGAGGAGCCGGGCCATGACCTCACCTACGTCGCCGAAAGCGGCCTCGTGCCTGGCACCGAGCTGCCGCCCACGCTGTACGCCGACATGGGCGGCGCCCTGCTCGCGAGCGAGGCGGTGCTGACGGCGATGCTGCATCGCGCCCGTGGCGGCGAGAAGGCCGAGGGCATCTACCTCGAAGTGGCGCTGAATGCATCGGCCGACTGGCTCGCCCTGCCGCGCACCTGGGGCCTCACGCAGCTCACGGGCGCGGTCGGCGGCGCGCATGCCGGCTACCGCGTCTACCCGTGCGCCGATGGCCGCGTGGCGGTCGCGGCGCTGGAGCCGCACTTCGCGAATCGCCTCTGCGAAGCGGCCGGCGTGACGCCGCCCGACATGATGGCCGCGGCCACGCACGAGGCGCTGGCGGCGTGGCTGGCGAGGCGCACGCGCGCAGAGCTCGATGCCATGAGCCGCGAGCGCGATGTGCCGCTGCTCACGCTGGCCGATTGAAGGGCCGGGTTTTCAGCGCGCGCCGTCGCGCTGCCGGTCTTCGCGCTTGAGTGCGAGGTAGGTGTCCAGGTCGACCTCGTGCAGCTGCCGCGGGAACTGCTCTGCGCCTGCGAACCAGTGGCGCTGGCGGCGCTCGGAGGCGTCCTTCGCATCGGTCGAGAGGTAGGCGTCGAGCGTGAGGAAGTAGCGCATGGCATTGCGCTCGACCAATCCGCGCATGCCGCGGATGTATTCGGGCTTGCCATCGGGTGCCTTGCCCACCACGGTGAAGCCGACCTTGTCGCGGCCGAAGGTCGCCAGGTAGGCCTGGGTGGCCAAGCGCACCATCATGTTGTGGTCGTAGCCGTAGCTGAAGTGCACGAAGCTCTTCTGCGCGTCCAGCGCAATCGCTTCGAGCGTGACGCGGTAGTTGCTCGTGCCGAACGGGCCACTCGCGGCCGAGAGCTCGACCGACAGGTGCTCGGGCGTCGCGTTCGCCACGCGGTAGACGAAGGGCAGCTCGAAAGCCTGCTCGACCGGCTTGTCGTAGCGCCGCACGACGTAGAGCGTCAGTGTCTCGCGCCCTTGCGCCGTCGCCGTCTTGCAGCGCCGGTTGTTGATGTGCAGCGTGAGCAGCTCGCACCAATGGGCCGACCCCTTGAACGCGGCCGTGACCTCGGGCAGCGGGTGGTCGATCACGGCGTAGATGTCGCCCTCCAGGCCGCCGGGCGTCTCGCTGGAGTCCAGCTGCACGGGGCGGCCGAAGCTGCTGTGGTCGAGCTTCTCGCTCAGGCGCTGATGGGTGTCGCGCAGCGCCTGCGCGGGCGCGGCGGGCTCGGGCGGCGCTGCAAGACAGGCCTGCAGCGAGGCTGCGAACAGGACGGCGCCGCACAGGGTGCGTGTCCAAGATACCGGCAGGTGGGGCGATCTGCTCATGGGGTCACACCATACAACGGACCGCCCCAGGATGGCCTTCAGTCGGCTTCCGGCGCGGGCTTCGCGCCGGGCCGCACGAGCAGCAGCATCGCCACGGCGAGCAGCACGGCACCCAGCCACTGCCGGGGCGTCATCGGCTGGGCCAGCAGCAGCGCCGCCAGCAACGCGGCCACGAGCGGCTCGATCAGCGTGCCGACCACCGCCGCCGTCGGCGACAGGCGCCGCGCCCCCCAGGCGAATGCCAGGTAGGCCACCGAGGTCGTGACCACGCCCGTGTAGGCGGCGCCCAGCCATTGGGCCGCATTGCCGGGCCAGGTGATGCCGCCCGGCCACGCGACCGCGAGCATGCACAGCGCCGCCACGCTCATGCCCCAGGCCGACGCCGTGACGGCCGGCACGCGCACCGGCATGCGCGCGTTGCCGAGCACCACCATCGCATAGCAGAAAGCCGAGCCGAACGACCAGGCGAGTCCTGCGACATGCCCGGCGGGCAGCGGGCCCCACCCATCGGCGGGCAGCACCAGCAGCGCCACGCCCACGACCGCCAGCCCAAGGCCGCCGAGCAGGCGCAGGCCGAAAGGTTCGTAGCCGCGCAGCACCGAGACGAGCGCGACGATCACTGGCGCGCAGCAGATCGAGATCACCGTCGGCAGCGCGGCGCCCAGGTGCGCGATGCCCGCGAACCAGCAGCTCACGTTGAGCGCCATCGCAGCGCCGGTGCCGACGACCTGGGCCTGCTCGCGCCGGGTCAGCTCGCGCCAGCGCGCGTCGGTGCACTGCGCCCTGCGCTGCATCCTCCAATGCAGCCACCACAGCAGCGGCACCCCCAGTGCGAAGCGCGCCAGCGACAGGCTCTGCGGCGCGATGCCGCCATCGATGAGGAATTGCGCCACCAGCGCACCGCCGCCCCACAGCGCGCCGGCCAGCAACACGCCGCCCCAGGCCAGGGCGGCAAACATTCTTGCGTTCATTGTTGAAAGTTCTCCATGACGCCCGCCGCTCGTTCTTGTCGAAGGCGGGCATGACCATCCGGCCGTCAGCCCGCCTTGCAGAAGAAGGCGGACGACGGCGACCACTTGCAGGTCTGAGCGCGGCGCGAGGCGCGCGTCAGAGGCAGGTCGACGGAGGGGGAGAGTGGTGCAGGTGCATGAGCGGCCGATGATAGAAGCCGGGCACAGCGGGGGCAAGGAAAAGCACAAGGGACAATCGCGGCCATGTGCCCTCCTCTCTCCCACCGCCACACATGAAACGCCAAGGCCGACTCGTCCGATGGGAAGCCGACCGAGGCTTCGGTTTCATCCGCAGCCCCGACGTGTCGGCCGATGTGTTCGTGCATCTGCGCGACTTCAGCGACCGGCGGGTGTTGCCGCAGGTGGGCATGGAACTGAGCTTCGAAGAGATCCATGTCGGCGGCAAGGGGCCGCGCGCCGTGGCCGTGCAGGCGGCATCGGCCAATGCCTCACGGCCGATGCCGAAACGCACGCCCATCGACAGCCATCGCCGCCCTGCCCCGAGGCGGGCCAATCGGCACCGCGAAAGCCCCTCGGGGTCCTCGGCCTCGTCGGGTCTGATTTTCCTGCTGGCGTATGCGGTGCTGGTGGGCGCGGCAGTCTGGTCCGGGCGCTTGCCTCTGCTGGTTCTCGGCGTGGTACCGGGGCTGAGCCTGCTGGCCTTCTTCGCCTACGCCCTGGACAAGAACGCCGCACAGACCGGCCGCTGGCGCACGAAGGAAAGCACCCTGCACCTGCTCGCGCTGACGGGCGGCTGGCCGGGTGCCTGGGCCGCGCAAAGGCTGCTGCGCCACAAGTCGAGCAAGCAGAGCTTTCTGCTCGTGTACCGCGCCACCGTCGTCATTCACTGCGCGGCGTTGCTGGCCTGGGTTTTCTGGCTGCAGGGGCATCCTGCCGCGGCCTGACGGTCGCTGCGTGCGGTCCTAGACTGAAACGGTCTTCATCCAGGAGAAACCTCCCATGCCTCTCGTTCGAATCGAAGTGTCCGATGCCTCGCCCGAAACGATGGGCCCCGACATCGGCGACCTGGTCTACCAGGCCATGACGGAAACCATCAACGTGCCCAAGGACGACAAGTTCCAGGTCATCACGCGGCACGCGGCGAAGGACCTGGTCCATCCGCAGAGCTACCTGGGCGTGGCGTATTCGCCGGGCTTCGTGCTGATCCAGATCACGCTGAACCAGGGGCGCACGATCGAGATGAAGAAGGCCTTCTACCGGCGCGTGGCCGACGACCTGCACGAGAAGCTGGGCATCCGGCGCGAGGACGTATTCATCAACCTCGTGGAGGTGGTGAAGGAGAACTGGTCCTTCGGGAACGGCGAGATGCAGTACGCGTAGCGGTCGCCCGCTACCCGTCGATCAACGCACCTTGCGCGACGAAGGCTTGTTGATCGGCTTGCCGCTGCCGTTGTCCCGCGGTGGGAGGCCTGTGTGCTGCGTGAGCATGCGGCCCTTCGACGGCTCCACAGGCGCGAGCCTGACCGGCGCCGCGGCCTTGGCCTTGGCCTTGGACGCGACAGCCGGCGCGGAGGTCGAGTTCTTGCGCCGCGCGCTCGTGTAGCCGCCATCGGTCAGCGGCTGCCACGTCGGGATGAGGTGGTGCTTGCCGTTGCCGATCAGGTCGGCGCGGCCCATGCTCTTCAAGGCTTCGCGCAGCAGGGGCCAGTTGTTGGCGTCGTGGTAGCGCAGGAACGCCTTGTGCAGGCGGCGGCGCTTGTCGCCGCGCACGATGTCCACCGTCTCGCTCTCGCGCGTGATCTTGCGCAGCGGGTTCTTGTTGGTGTGGTACATCGTCGTGGCCGTGGCCATCGGGCTCGGGTAGAACGTTTGCACCTGGTCGGCGCGGAAACCGTTCTTCTTGAGCCAGATCGCGAGGTTCATCATGTCCTCGTCGCTGGTGCCCGGATGCGCGGCAATGAAGTACGGAATGAGGTACTGCTTCTTGCCCGCCTCGGCCGAGAACTTCTCGAACATCTGCTTGAACTTGTCGTAGCTGCCGATGCCGGGCTTCATCATCTTGGTGAGCGGGCCCTGCTCGGTGTGCTCGGGCGCGATCTTGAGATAACCGCCCACGTGGTGCTGCACCAGCTCCTTGACGTACTCGGGCGACTGCACGGCGAGGTCGTAGCGCAGGCCCGAGCCGATCAGGATCTTCTTGATGCCGCGCAGCGCACGCGCGCGGCGGTAGATCTTGATGAGCGGGTCGTGGTTGGTGCCCAGGTTCGGGCAGATGCCGGGGTACACGCAGCTGGGCTTGCGGCACGCCGATTCGATCTCGGGGCTCTTGCAGCCGAGGCGGTACATGTTGGCCGTCGGGCCGCCCAGGTCGGAGATGGTGCCGGTGAAGCCGCTGACCGAATCGCGGATGGCCTCGACCTCCTTGATGATCGATTCTTCGGAGCGGCTCTGGATGATGCGGCCCTCGTGCTCGGTGATCGAGCAGAAGGTGCAGCCGCCGAAGCAGCCGCGCATGATGTTCACGCTGAAGCGGATCATTTCCCACGCGGGGATCTTGGTCGTGCCATCGTGGCTGCCGTTTTCGTCGGCATAGCGCGGGTGCGGGCTGCGCGCATACGGCAGGTCGAACACGTAATCCATTTCCGCCGTGGTGAGCGGGATGGGCGGCGGGTTGATCCACACGTCGCGCGCCGTGGTGCCCTCGCCGTGCGCCTGAACGAGCGCGCGAGCGTTGCCGGGGTTGGTTTCCAGGTGCAGCACGCGGTTGGCGTGGGCGTAGAGCACCGGGTCGCTGCGCACCTGCTCGTACGAAGGCAGGCGGATCACCGAGCGGTCGCGCGGCGGAACTGCGATCTTGCCGCGGCTTTGCAGCGCGGGGTTGGGCATGAAGGTCAGCGGCTTGATGGCCGGATTGACAGCAGGCGAACCCGCTTCTTCTGCCGCCTTGGCCACGTCCTTCGCCTCGTCTTCCTTCGCGCAGGTGGCGCCGTTGGCCTTGGCCTGGTCGGACACCATCAGGTACGGGTTGACGTGCGCCTCGACGCGGCCCGGCTCGTCCACGCTGGTGGAGTTGATCTCGAACCAGCCCTCGGGCGTTTCGCGCCGCACATAGGCGGTGCCGCGCACGTCGGTGATCTGCTGCACCGGCTCCTTGGCGGCCAGGCGGTGCGCGATCTCGACGATGGCGCGCTCGGCGTTGCCGTACAGCAGCAGGTCGCACTTGGAATCGACGACGATGGAGCGGCGCACCTTGTCCGACCAGTAGTCGTAGTGCGCGATGCGGCGCAGCGAGCCTTCGATGCCGCCCAGGATGATCGGCACGTCGTTCCAGGCTTCCTTGCAGCGCTGCGAATACACGATGGCCGCGCGGTCGGGGCGCGAGCCGCCGATGTCGCCGGGGGTGTAGGCGTCGTCGCTTCGGATCTTCCGGTCTGCGGTGTACCGGTTGATCATCGAATCCATGTTGCCGGCGGTCACGCCGAAGAACAGGTTCGGCTTGCCCAGCACCTTGAAGGGATCGGCACTCTGCCAGTCGGGCTGGGCAATGATGCCCACGCGGAAGCCCTGTCCCTCGAGCATGCGGCCGATCACCGACATGCCGAAGCTGGGGTGGTCGACGTAGGCGTCGCCCGTGACCACGATGATGTCGCAGCTGTCCCATCCGAGCGCGTCCATCTCCTTGCGCGAAGTCGGCAGGAACTTGGCCGTGCCGAAACGGGCCGCCCAGTACTTGCGGTAGCTGGTCAGCGGCTTGGCGGCGCGCGCGAAAAAGGAGACGTCGACGGGGGCGTTCATCGTGGGAGTGGACAGGGCCGTGGCGGCGCTGTGGTGGGCAACCCTCGATTTTAGGGTTTTCCAGCATCCCTGTCGCGACAAACATCCAGTGACCGGGCGGTGTCACAGCCATTGATTGGTTGCCAAAGTCAATCAATCAAATGACAATGGCAACCATGTCCACGTCCTCACCCACCGTCGACCCTGCCGCCGTCAAGGCGATCCGGCAGTTCAACCGCTTCTATACGCGCCAGATCGGCGCGCTCGATCCATACCTCGGCAGCGACATGTCGCTGACCGACGTGCGCGTCCTGTACGAGCTGGCTCACCGCGAAACGGCGGTCGCCAGCGAGATCGGCCGTGACCTCGGGCTCGATGCGGGCTACATGAGCCGCATCCTGCGCCGCTTCGAATCCGCGGGCTGGCTCACGCGCGAGCCTCATGCGCGGGATGCCCGGCAAAGCGTGCTTCGCCTGACCGAAGCCGGCCATGCCGCATTCGCGCCGCTGCAACAGAAATCGCGCGACGAGGCCGCCGCCCTGCTCTCGCCGCTCGCTCCGGCGCAGCAAAACCAACTGGTGCAGGCCATGGGCACGATGCAGTCGCTGCTCGACCCCGCAGCCGCGCCCGCCAGGCAACAGGCCGCGGTCCTGCGCGACCCCGCGCCCGGCGACATCGGCTGGGTCGTCCAGCAGCACGGGGAGATCTATGCGCGCGAATACGGCTGGGACAGCAGCTTCGAGGCACTGGTGGCGCAGATCGCGGGGGATTTCCTGCTCAAGTTCCAGCCCGAATGGGAGCGCTGCTGGATCGCCGAACTGAACGGCGAACGCATGGGCTCCATCTTCGTGGTGCGCAAGTCGGCTGGGGTGGCGCAGCTGCGTCTGCTGATCCTGTCTCCAGCGGCGCGCGGGCTGGGCCTGGGCGGCAAGCTGGTCGACGAATGCATCGCCTTCGCACGCCGCAAGGGCTACAGGAAGATGGTGCTCTGGACCAACAGCTGCCTCTCGGCCGCGCGCGGCATCTATGCCAAGCGCGGCTTCCAGCTCACCAAGTCGGAGCCGCACGAAAGCTATGGCAAGCAGCTCGTGGGCGAGACTTGGGAGCTGAAGCTGTAGCGCCGCTTCCTGGCTTCTGGCTTCTGTCTTGCTCCTTCCCCTCCCGGGGGAAGGCTGGGATGGGGGCAGGCGGCGCGTGAAAAGCCGCCGAAGATTGACAGGCCGCGAGCCCCCTCCTTCGAAGGGGAAAGAGAAAGAAAAAATCCCTACTGCATGAACCAGCCGTGGCTCACCACCAGCGACTGGCCTGTCAGCGCGTTGGTCGGGAAGCCCGCGAACAGCAGCGCCACGCGCGCCACGTCTTCCGTGGTGGTGAATTCGCCATCCACCGTTTCCTTGAGCATCACGTTCTTGACGACTTCTTCCTCGCTGATGCCCAGCGTCTTGGCCTGCTCGGGAATCTGCTTCTCGACCAGCGGCGTGCGCACGAAACCGGGACAGATCACGTTGGCGCGAACGCCATGCTTGGCGCCTTCCTTCGCAACCGTCTTCGCGAGGCCGATGAGACCGTGCTTGGCCGTGACGTAGGGCGCCTTCAGCAGCGACGCTTCCTTCGAGTGCACCGAGCCCATGTAGATCACGCTGCCGCCGCGGCCCTGCGCGTACATGTGCTTGAGGCACGCCTTGGTGGTGAGGAACGCGCCGTCCAGATGAATGGCCAGCATCTTCTTCCAGTCGGCGAAGCTGAATTCCTCGACCGGATGCACGATCTGGATGCCGGCGTTGCTGATGAGGATGTCGATGCCGCCGAACGCCTTGGCGCCCTCTTCGACCGAGGCATTGACCTGGTCTTCGTTGGTCACGTCGACCGCCACGCCGATGGCTTGCGCGCCGGTGGCCTTGAGCTCCGCTGCCGTGGCATCTGCCGCGTCCTTGTTCAGGTCGGCAATGATGATCTTGGCGCCCTCCCGAGCGAAGAGGATCGCGATTTCCTTGCCGATACCGCTGGCCGAACCGGTGATGTAGGCGACCTTGTCCTTGAGTTGCATGGTGAATGTTCCTTGGGGTTGGGATGAAAAGAAGACAGCAAAAAATCGGGCGCGGCCGTCAGGCGAGGTAGTCGTGCTCGACGGCGCCGAGCGCGAGCGTCATGTCGGCGATGTAGTGCACCGCCGATTCGACCTTGCGCACCGGCAGGTCGGCCACCGGCGCGAGCGCATGCGGATGCAGTTCGAGCGAGGCCGGCGCGGTCCATGCGCCGTGCAGCGTGACATCGATCATGTGATAGCGCACCAGCTCGCAGATGCGGGCCGTGCCGTCGACGTGCGGAATGATCTTGAGCAGGAAGTTCGGCTGCGCGATGCCCGCCAGAACCGGCGCGGGATCGAGCGCGCGGTGCTTGAAGCCCATCGTGGCCTTAGCCACGCGCACCTTGCCGTAGTCGAGCGTGCCGACGATCACGTCGGTCTCGTAGTCGAGCACCGGCGAGGCGAGTTTCTTCGGAAAGCCCCAGAGCTCGCGGCCGCCGGCAATCGGTGGATGGTCGTTCAGGTACATCGCATGCACGTACGCGCCCTGCTCCACGCCCTTGGCGGTGCGCAGTTGCACCGGAATGACCTGGCCCGACTCGGTGTAGTCGCCGAAGCCGGTGGAGTCGGGCATGCGGATGAATTCGTACTTCACCAGCGGCTCGACCACTTCGAGTGGCTCGGGCACCACGGCGCGCAGCGCGTCCAGGTCGGTGCGATAGGTCACGATCAGAAATTCGCGGCGCACGAACCGGTACGGTCCGGGCGGAAAGGCGGGGCTGGTGAGCGGCATGGCGAACGCCTGCCTCCGTACATCTTCAATGTTCATGAACATTTCCTCCTGTGAAGCGAGCGATCCAGTCTGGCGCTGGTTTCTTAGTCGAAGCTGAATCGTCCCGTTCAGCGCGACAGGCCCGGCCGCTTGACCCGGCCCGAGCCGTGGTCGCCCAGGTCGAAGGTGGTCACGCCGTTCACCGTGGCATCGGCGCGCAGCGTCTCCGGATGCGCGAGCGTCACCCGCATGTCGCGCGCGCCCGATTCCCAATGCTCCTCGACCGCGGCGCGCGAGAACTCGTAGTCCTTCGACTCGAGCTCATAGGGCTTGTCGCGGTAGATCAGGTGAAAGATGTCGATGGGCTCGTGCGTGAGCTGCGACTGCACCGCAAGCACGCTCGGGTCGTTGCGCAAGCTCGCCGGCAGCTTGGTGATCAGATCGGCAATGGCCTGCTGGAGGTTCATGTTGGCCGCCATCGCATCGGTGTTCATCCGGGTGCGGCTCGAATAGGTGATGTCCTTCTGCCGCTCCATCACGCCCGCCATGGTGCGAGGCATCTCGCCACGCGCATTGAAGAGGTCCACCTGCAGCACCACCAGCGGTTCGTTGCGCGGATGGAGATCGAGCACGTACTGCAGCGGCGTGTTCGAGACGATGCCGCCATCCCAATAGTCGTCGCCGTCGATGTGCACCGGCGCAAAGCCCGGCGGCAGCGCGCCACTGGCCATGATGTGCTCGGGCCCGATGCGCTGGCGCGTGTTGTCGAAGTACACCGAGTTGCCGGTGCGCACATTGACCGCGCCCACGCTGAAGCGCGCTTCGCAGGCGTTGATGCGGTCGAAATCGATGAGCCGCTCCAGCGTGGCCTTGAGCGGCGAGGTGTCGTAGTAGCTCAACAGCGGCGCCGCGCCGCCCAACAGGAGGGCCGGCGAATAGCGTGGCTCGAAAAATCCTGGAATGCCAACCAGCGAAGCCATCGTGGCGCTGTACTGGTTCTGAGTGGCCCGGTCGCCGAGCCATGAAGGCAGTCGCTGCGAAGGGCCGGAGGACACCAGGTGCCAGAACTCGCGCAGCCGATCGACCCGGTGCTCGGGCGCGTTGCCTGCGATCAGCGCCGCATTGATGGCGCCGATCGAGACACCCGCGATCCAGTGCGGCTGCAGCTCGGTCTCGCTGAGTGCGGCGTACACGCCCGCCTGGTAGGCACCGAGCGCGCCTCCCCCTTGAAGCACCAAGGCCTTGCGGGCCTGCCGCATGTCCTCGCGGCGTGCCGCGAAAGGATTGAGGGAGGGGGAGTCGGAGGGAGATGCCGCACGGGTCTTGTTCTTCGGGGTCGTCGTCATGCATTCATTTGACACCACCCCCGCGACAGCAACCTGACCGGCGGCCTAAGCCCCCGGCCCTCTCCCGAGGAAGATCACATCTTCGGCAGCATCTGCCCGCGGATCTCGCCGCCCGGGTTGGCGGCGGTGTGGATATTCGCGTACCACTTGCCCGCCACGAGGTCGGCGGCCTGGGCCGGCGTGAGCGTGGCCTGGCCTTCGATCGGGCTGGCCGCATTGGCGAACGGCAGCACCACGCCTGCATTGGCGCCGGCCGCAGCAGGGCCGTGGAAATGCGCCGCTGTGGCAGGGCCGCTCAGGCCGGTGTAGGTGATCTTGTACTTGAGGACGTTGGTGTCCCGATTGAGCCAGGCTTCGGCCATGCCGCTGCCGCGCGTCATGTTGGGCGGGACTTCGCTGGCCGCGTTCATCGCGCCGCTGAAGCTGGCGGTGTTCGACTTGGACATCATCCCGCAGCCGACCAGGGCAGCACTGGCCACGCCGGTGATGAGGGCTGCGCGCAAAAGGGTGCCGTATTTGGTCATGAGCTTTATCTCCTGGGTTATGAAAGCCTCCACAGCATAGGCAGCGCGCGCCCCCCGCCGTGTCGGCCACCACCCCGACTTTGCAGGCCCGCCACAGAGTGAAAGAGAATGCAACGATGACCTCCCAAGCCCTCCCTGCTGCCCGCGTAGTGGTCGACTTCTGGCGCGACGCCGGCCCGTCGCGCTGGTTCGCCAAGAGCGACGCATTCGACGCTGAATTTCTCTCGCGCTTCTCGGCTGCACACCAGGCCGCCGCCCGCGGCGAACTCGATCACTGGACCGACGACGCCGCAGGCACGCTGGCCCTTCTCGTGCTGCTCGACCAGCTGCCGCGCAACGCCTGGCGCAACAACCCGCACATGCTCGCCACCGACGGCCTTGCGCTGCGCGTGGCAAAGAAAGCGATCGAGGCAGGCTTCGACCAGCAGTTCGAAACAGCGCTGCGCGCGTTCTTCTACCTGCCCTTCATGCACTCCGAAGTGCTTGCCGAGCAGGAGCGCTCGGTCGAACTCAATGCGGCGCTCGACGCCAACACACAGCGCTTTGCCGTGCTGCACCGGGACATCGTCGCGCGCTTCGGCCGCTTTCCGCACCGCAACCGGATGCTCGGTCGCAGCAGCACCGCGGAAGAACAGAAGTTTCTCGACGAAGGCGGCTTCGCGGGTTGACCCTGGCCCTCAGGCGTCGTTTTGCGCCAGGGGCACGTCGCGCGTTGGCGACGGGTTCGCATCGGGCAGGCCCGCCTTTTCCTTGTCCTTCATCGAGCCGTAGGTGCGCGCGTAGACCCAGGTGAACTCGGCGCCCAGGAGGAAGATCTGCGCCGAGTAGTACACCCACACCAGCACCACCACCAGCGAGCCCGCGGCGCCGTAACCCGACGCCACGCTGCTCTTGCCGATGTAGAGGCCGATCAGGTGCTTGCCCACGGTGAACAGCAGCGCCGTCACGGCCGCGCCCACCCACACGTCGCGCCACTGAACCCTTGCGCGCGGCATGATCTTGTAGATCATCGCGAAGATCACCGTCACCATCGCGAAGCTGAAGACGAAGTTCACCACCTGAGCCAGGCTCTCCCACGCGCCGAACATCGGCGACCACCACTTGCCCAGCGCCGCCAGCGCGGCGCTCGCCACCAGCGACACCATGAGCAGGAAGCCGATGCCCATGATCATGCTGAACGACAGCAGCCGCACCCGCAGCAGGTTGAATATGCCCGAGCTCTTGGCGCGGGCCGGCGCACGCCAGATGCGGTCGAGCGCATCCTGCAGTTCGCCGAAGACCGTGGTCGCGCCGACCACCAGGAGCCCGATGCCGATCACCGTGGCCACGATGCCTTCGGCCGGCTTGTTCACCGCCTGCAGCATGCCCTGCACCGCGGCCGCACCCTGCGCGCCCATGAGGCCCGAGAGCTGCGCGAAGATCTCGCCGCGCGCGGCCTCCTGCCCGAAGACCAGGCCCGCCACCGCGATCACGATCAGGAGCAGCGGCGCGATGGAAAACACCGTGTAGTACGCGAGCGCCGCCCCCATGCTGGGTGCGTAGTCGTTCGACCACGAGGCGAAGGCCCGTTTGCAGAGATCGAAGAGCGCGCGGATTTGCATGAGCATGGAGTGTCCCTGTTGCTTCGGTCGGGCTTGTCAGCCCGGTGCCCGGCATCTTGCAGGCCTGCCTACGATAATCGCATCCACATGCACCCGCCCCTCTCCGACGCGGCAGCGCCAGAAGCGCTCTCGCAGCTCCAGCCCCAGCCCCGGTCGCCAGGCGACCTTTTTGTTTCATTCACCTGGCTCGCGCTGCAGGGCTTCGGCGGTGTCCTGGCCATCGTCCAGCGAGAGATGGTCGAGAAGAAGAAGTGGCTCACCCCCGAGCAGTTCCTTGAAGACTGGGCCGTGGCCCAGGTGATGCCCGGGCCCAACGTGATCAACCTGGGCCTCATGATCGGCGACCGCTACTTCGGCCTGCGCGGCGCCCTTGCCGCGGTGGCGGGCATGCTGACCATCCCCCTTGTCGTCATCCTCGCGCTGGCCGTGCTCTATGCGCACTACGCGGGCAACCCGCAGGTGGCGGCGGCGCTGCGCGGCATGGGGGCGGTCTCGGGCGGGCTGATCGCGGCCACGGGCATCAAGCTGATTCCGCAACTGCGCAAGCACCCGCTGGGCTTTCCGGTCTGCCTTGCGTTCATGGCGCTGGTGTTCGCGGCGATCGCGGTGTTCAAGGTGCCGCTCGGCTGGGTGCTGCTGGTGGTCGGCGGCGTGGCCTGCGTCTGGACCTGGAAGAGGATCGCGCCATGAGCGCGCGCCGGGCCGCCCCAAGCAAGCTCGCACCGCAGCCGAAGGCGGAGGTTTTCGAATGACCATCGCGATGCAGTGGCACGACTGGCTCGCCCTCTTCGGCCAGTACCTGCTCCTTTCGCTGCTGTCGATCAGCGGCGCCATCACCACGGTGCCCGACATGCATCGCTACCTGGTCACCCAGCACGGCTGGCTCACCGATGCGCAGTTCAGCTCGTCGGTCGCCATCGCCCAGGCGGCTCCGGGGCCCAACGTGCTGTTCGTCGCGCTCATGGGCTGGAACGTCGGGCTCAACGCGGGCGGCGGCATCGGCGCCGGGCCGATGGCATGGCTGCTCGGATTCTTCGGCCTGATGGTGACCATGGTCGGCATCATGGTGCCCAGCACCACCCTCACCTACTTCGCCACCCGCTGGGGCCACCGCAACCGCACCCGCCGCGAAGTGCGCGCCTTCAAGCAAGGCATGGCGCCGGTCGTGGTGGGCCTCCTGATCGCCACCGGCTGGGTGCTGGCCGCGGGTAACCATGCCGGCGACGCGCCTGCCTGGCATCTGTGGCTCCTGACCGGCGTGGCCGCGCTTATCGTCTGGCGCACGCGCCTTCACCTGCTCTGGCTGCTGGGCGCGGGCGCATTGCTCGGCGCCGTGGGCTTCGTCTGATCCTTCCCTTCGCTTTTCTTCTTCAGGAAACTTCGTCATGTCGCAACTTCGCCCGCTCGGCCGCTCCGGCCTCCTGGTTTCGCCGCTCGCCTTCGGAGGCAACGTGTTCGGCTGGACGGTCGACGAGGCCGCCTCGTTCAAGCTGCTCGACGCCTGGCTGGACGCGGGCTTCAACTTCGTGGACACCGCCGACGTCTACTCGGCCTGGGTGCCGGGCCACACCGGCGGCGAGTCGGAAACCATCATCGGCAAGTGGCTCAAGCAGAGCGGCAAGCGCAACCGCGTGGTGCTGGCCACCAAGGTCGGCAAGCCGATGGGCGAAGGCAAGGTGGGCCTCGCGCCCAAGTACATCCGGGAAGCGGTCGAGGCCTCGCTCAAGCGCCTGCAGACGGACTACATCGACCTCTACCAGTCGCACGACGACGACGCCAACACGCCGCTGGAGGAATCGCTCGGCGCCTTCGATGCGCTCATCAAGGAAGGCAAGGTGCGCGCCATCGGCGCCTCCAACTACACGGCGCCCCGGCTGGCCGAGGCGCTGGACGTGTCGGAACGCCTGGGCATCGCGCGCTACGAGAGCCTGCAGCCGCTCTACAACCTGTACGACCGCGCGGTGTTCGAGGACGAACTGGAGCCGCTCTGCGTCAAGCGCGAAGTGGGCGTGATCAACTTCTACGCGCTCGCGGCCGGCTTCCTCACGGGCAAGTACCGCACCGAGGCCGATGCATCGAAGAGCGCGCGCGGCGCCAACACGACGAAGAAGTACCTCAACGAGCGGGGCCTGCGCATCCTCGATGCGCTCGACAAGGTGGCGCAGCAGTACAACGCCAAGCCGGGCCAGGTCGCCATTGCCTGGCAGATCGCACGACCGGGCGTGACCGCGCCGATCGCCAGCGCAACCTCG
Source organism: Variovorax paradoxus (assembly GCF_000834655.1). Taxonomy (GTDB): domain Bacteria; phylum Pseudomonadota; class Gammaproteobacteria; order Burkholderiales; family Burkholderiaceae_C; genus Variovorax; species Variovorax paradoxus_F. The sequence goes on along the minus strand of NZ_JXQQ01000052.1, from coordinate 53,462 downwards.
ATCGCGCAGCTCGAAGAGTTGGTGGTCGCCACGCAACTGAAGCTCGACGCGGGCACCATCGAGATGCTCGACCGCGCGAGCGCGGAGACGGCAGCGGCCTGAACCGTTTCCGGCGATGAGCAGCAACCTCTTCGATTCGATCGCCGCGCCCTCGCTCGAGCACTTCGCCGACCTGCGCGTCGAGGTGGGCGTGCCGCAGGTGCTGGGCCGGAGCGCGCGGGGCCTCCGGCGCGTGGTGCCCATCACGGGCGGCGAGGCGTCGGGCCACGGCTGGCGCGCACGCGTGCTGCCCGGCGGCAGCGACTTCCAGTTGATCGTGAGCGACACGCTCTCCGAACTCGACGCGCGCTACGGCCTCGAGACCGATGCGGGCGACCTCATCTACGTGCAGAACCATGCGGTGCGCTCGGCCGCGCCGGACGTGATGGCCAAGCTGATGCGCGGCGAGCCGGTCGATCCGGCACAGGTCTACTTCCGCTGCAATCCGCGCTTCGAGACGGCCTCGCCCACGCTGCAATGGATCAACGAACGGATGTTCGTCGGTGCCGGCGTCAGGCACCCGGCCGAAGTCGTGATGCGCTTCTTCTTGCTTGCCTAGCTTTTAGCCGTCGACGGGGTTCAGCGGCGTCGCAAGAATCCGCTGGTAGAACGCCACGTCGAGCCAACGGCCGAACTTGAAGCCGGCCTGCCTCACCGTGCCCGCGTGCTCGAAACCGAGCCGCTCGTGCAGGCCGATGCTGCCCGCGTTCGCGGCATCGATGGCGCCGACCATCACATGCACGTCGCGCGCGATCGCCTCGTCGATGATCGCCTCCATGAGCGTGCGCCCGAGCCCCGCGCCGCGATGGCCGGCCTCGACGTACACCGAGTGCTCGACCGTGTACTTGTAGGCGGGAAAGGCCCGAAAGGTGCCATAGCTCGCAAAGCCCATGAGCTTGCCGTTCTCGTCTTCCGCGCCGATCACCGGGAAGCCGTTGGCGCGCTTGGTGGCGAACCACCCAACCATGTTCTCGAGCGTGCGCGGCTTGTAGTCGTAGAGCGCGGTGGAGGTGACGATGGCGTCGTTGAGGATGGCGAGGATGGCGCCGGCGTGGGCTTCCTCGGTGCAGGCAATGAGGCGCATGGCGCTTCTCCGTCGTTCAATATAAGAGAATAATAATCTCATATGAGAAACGAATCACCCCCTCCCGGCGACGCCTCCGGCCACATCGATGCCCTTATCGCTACCCGGCTGCTGGCGCTGCGGCAGGCCAAGGGGCTGAGCCTGGCCGAACTGGCGGAGTTGTCGGGCGTGAGCAAGGCGATGATTTCGAAGGTGGAGCGTGCGCAGAGCAGCCCCACCGCCGTCCTGCTGGGCCGGCTGGCCGCGGGCCTTGGCGTGTCGCTGGCCCAATTGCTCACCGAGGAAAAGGAAAGCCCCCAGCGGCTTCGCACAAAGGCCGCGCAGGAAGTCTGGCGCGACCCCGACGCCGGCTATCTGCGCCGCCAGGTCGCCGAGCGCCGCGCGGGCAGCGGCGTGGAACTGGTGGAGGTCGAACTGCCTCGGTCGGCACAGGTCGGCTATCCACGGTGGAGCGGCAAGCCCTATCGCCAATGCCTCTGGATGCTGCAGGGCGCGCTGCAGGTCGACTACGGCGACGAGCGATTCGAACTGGCGCCCGGGGATTGCCTCGACTTCGGCGTGGACCGGCCGCTGGTCTTCAAGGCGCTGGGGCGCACGGCCTGCCGGTACCTCCTGGTCGCGTGCCCGGACTAACCCATCGGTAGGCACGCTCCCACACGCAGAGGCGGTCAGCGCCGGTTGGGGGCGGACGGCACGTGGGGATACTGCAAGGCATCTCAGCTACCGGAGGACATGATGTCTTTTGCGCTTTACATGGTCGGTTTCCTGATTTTCCTGGGCGGCATCGCCTGGGGTGCCTCAGTGGCGGGCGTTCCCACGCTCTACATCGGCATCGGCGCGCTGATCCTCCTGGGCATCGGCATCTTCAGCGCGGTGGGCCGCACACGCAGCAAGGATCCCTCCTGATGCGCTGACCCTGCGGGTCGAGTTCACACAGGCTTCACGCCGCCCGCACATGGCGTAGCTAACTTCGCACGCGCACCACACACCGTGGTGCGCGTTGCTTCAGTCGGCTGCCATGCACTCCTCTACTTCCTGCCTCTTTTCCCCTCTCTCCACTTCGTCCACGGCGCGTTGCCCCGCGCCGACCACCCCGAGCGGTGGCCTGGCAAACATCAGGGTGGACCTGCTCGTCGTCGGTGCGAGCTTCGCGGGCCTCGCCTGTGCTCGTGCCGCGGCCCTGGCCGGCTTGAGCGTGATGGTGCTGGAGAAAAAAGCCAGCGCCGGCGCCAAGCTCCACACCACCGGCATCATCGTGAAAGACGCGGTGGACAGCGTCCCCTGGCTGGCCGAGGTGCCACCCGCGCTGGTTCGGCGCATCGAAGGCGTGCGGCTCTACGCCCCGAACATGCGGCACGTCGACCTGCATGCCCCCGGCTACTGGTTCTGGGCCACCGATGCGCCCGCGCTGCTCGACTGGATGGTGGATTCGGCCCGCGCCTCTGGCGTCGATGTGCGCCTGGGCACGCTGTTCGAGCAGGCGCTGTGGATGAACGACCGGTGGGAAGTCCCGGTGACGCACGGCCCCTGCATCACCGCCACCTACCTCGTGGGCGCCGACGGCCCGCATTCACGCGTCGCCAAGGTGTTGGGCCTCTCGCGCAACACGCGCTTTCTCTACGGCGTCGAGCACGAATACCAGGGCGCCCGCATGGCGCCCGACCTCCTGCACTGCTTCATCGACCGCAAGCTCGCCCCGGGCTACATCGGCTGGGCGCTGGACGGCGTGGGCGTGAGCCAGATCGGTCTCGCGCGCCGCACGGGGCAGAACGATGCGAATGCGCTGCGGCTCGCGCCTTTCCTGAAGAAGATCGAATCGGTGGTGTCGCCGGGCGATGCGCCCCCGGTGGCCGTGCGCGCCGGAATGATTCCCTGCGGCGGCGTGCTTCCGGTCGTGGCGCGCGAACGGGCGCTCCTGGTGGGCGATGCGGCGGGCATGGTGTCGCCCGTGACGGCCGGCGGCATCCACACCGCGCTGCAGCACGGCGAGCGTGCGGGCGAGGCGGTGGCGCGCTTCGTGCGCGGCGAGGTGGACGACCCGGCGACGTGGTTCGTGCGCAGCTACCCGCGCTTCGTGCTCAAGCGTTCGCTGCGCTGGGCCTTCGACCACTTCCAGAGCGACTGGATGTTCAACCACCTGCTCGGCACGCCGCAGATGCGGCGCATGGCCGAGCTCGTGTACTTCCACCGCAAGGGCGGGCCGCTGCCCAAGCAGGACTAGCGGGAGATCAGGCGCTGCGCTGGCGCATCGCCTCGTAGAGGCACACGCCGCTGGCCACCGAGACGTTCAGGCTCTCGACCGCGCCGGCCATCGGGATGCTCACGAGCTCGTCACAGGTCTTGCGGGTCAGCTGGCGCATGCCTTCGCCCTCGGCGCCCAGCACCAGCGCCAGCGGGCGCTTGAGGTCGCTCTGGTAGATCGTGCCCGGCGCATCGTCGCTCGTACCCACGCACCAGATGTTGCGCTCCTTGAGCTCGTTGAGCGTGCGCGCGAGATTGGTCACCATGAAATACGGCACCGTCTCGGCCGCGCCGCTCGCCACCTTGGCCACGGTGGCGTTGATGCCGGCCGCATGGTCCTTGGGGGCGATCACCGCATGGGCGCCGGCACCATCGGCCACGCGCAGGCACGCGCCCAGGTTGTGCGGATCGGTCACGCCGTCGAGCACCAGCAGAAGCGGCACGGTGCCGGCCTCCTCCAGGCCTTCGAGCAGTTCGTCAAGCGAATGGATTTGCGCCGTGGGTTCGACCCGCGCCGCCACGCCCTGGTGGCCGTGGCTGCCGCTGAGCTTGGCAATGCGCAGGCTGTCGGCCTCGACCAGCCGCACGCCGGCTTCTTGCGCACGCGCGATGAACTGTTTCATGCGCGCATCGCGCCGGCTGGCATCGAACAGAACCTCGAGCACCGATTTCGGCGCGGTCTTGATTCGCACGCCCACGGCATGGAAGCCGAAGATCACTTTGGGGGAAGACATCCCCCGATTATCCCTACCCCCAGGCTTGCCCACTTCGTGTGGCCCGACAGAGCCGGTTCCGCGGTGTCTCCCCTTCAGGCGATAGGGAGGCCGCTGAGCGCGCGCGTGCGCCCGTCGTGCAGTTCCCGCACCGCCTGCGCGTTCGGATGCACCCGCTCGGTGTTGCCGACGCTCTCCAGGTACTGGCAGGCGGCGTGGCCTTCGGCGGCCTTTTCGTACTGCGCGATCCAGGCGTCGCGCGCGGGGAGCCTCTCGGGCGAGACGGGCCACACGCCCGGCTGCGGCCGCATGTGTTCGCCGATGCCGATGCGCCAGGGCTTGGCGCTCAGGCGGGCGCGAAAGCAGTTCTGGTTGCGGCACATGCGCGCATAGACCTTGTCCACGCCCAGCGCCTGGAAGCAATCGGCCACCGTCATGTCGGTCGGGCTGAAGACATCGTGCATCGCCAGCAGGCGAAAGCCCGCGGGCGTGCAGTAGACCCGCAGGTGCCAGTCCGGATGCTGGTGCACGAAGCGCCCGATGCGCTCGATCGCCCGCTTCTCGGGCGCGGGGCTGGTGCTGGCCTCACCGCGCTTCTTCGCCAGCCCGATGCGGTAAGCGACGACGAAGACCACGATGGCAGCGATCAGCCCGCCCAACCAGGTCTTGGCTGTCCAGCCACCGACGATGCCCGCGATGAGCGCCGGCACCAGCGCAAAGCCGAACACGCTGCCGCGCAGGGGCTCATCGAAATCGATGTCGACGAACAGCACGTCGGGCGTGTTCAGGCAGCGCGCACCGTAGCCGTTGCGGGTGACGACGCTCTCGCCCTGCCGCTCGACGATTTCCTCGCGGATCGGCACGCCGTCGGCGCCGTTGTAGGCCAGCTTGCGCTCGCGGCGCTCGAGTTGTTCGCCGCTCACGATGCGGTCGAAGGCGTCGCGCGTGCGCTGGTCGGCGTGGGCCTGCGCGGCCAGCGGGCTGTCGTCGGACCAGCCGTAGCGCCGTACCGTGATCTGCTTGCCCGCCGTGCGCTCCTGGATGCGACCCTCGGCCCAGAACTGGGGAACGATCATCGCGTCAGGCGCCTTTGACGAAATACAGCCAGGCCAGCGCCGCGACCAGCAGGACGAGGACGACGGGCAGCCACTTGAAACCACCTTGCGGGACCCTGCCCGGCTCGGCCATCGGATTCGTCGGAATGCTCGATGACACGTGCCCAAAATCGCCGGCTGCCGGGTTCTGGTGGTTCTCGACCAGCCGCTTGGCCTCGGCCAGGCCAAGGCCTGTGGCCTCGCGCGTGAGGCGGATGGCCTCGACCTTGTTGCCCTTTGCGAGCGCCGCGAGCGCCGCCGGCGGCACCGCCGCAGGCCCGTTGCCCTGCATGCCCGCACCCTCGGGCTCGCCGCGGCCCCAGTCGCCCTCCTGCCAGTCCGCGCCCCCGCCTTCGCCATTGGCGTAGCGCTCGACGGCCTCCTTGGACGACTTGAGATCCATGCCGGTCTGGTCGCGCACGATCTTGATGGCCTCGATCAGGTTGCCGCGCTGCAGTGCCGCGACGGCTTCGGGTGGAAGCTTGTCCATGAACGTCTCCTCTGGTTGTTGCGCTCTTGGGCGCGTCTTCGGTGCTCAGGCGGCCTGCTCGACCGTCGAGACCGGCGTTTTTTCGTTGAGCGACACGCGCCCCGCCTCGATGGTGATGCGGCGCTCGCAGCGGGATGCGATGCCGCGGTCGTGGGTGACAAGCACCAGCGTGGTGCCCAGTTCGCGGTTGAGGTCGAACATCAGCTTCATCACCTGCTCGCCCGTCGCGAAGTCGAGGCTGCCGGTGGGCTCGTCAGCCAGCAGCAGGGCCGGCTGCACCACGAAGGCCCGCGCGAGCGCCACGCGCTGCTGCTCGCCGCCCGAGAGCACCTTGGGGTAGTGGCCCAGGCGCTGCCCGAGGCCCACGCGGCCGAGCATCTCGGTGGCGGCCTTGCGTGCGTCCTTGCGGTTGGCCAGCTCCAGCGGCAGCATCACGTTCTCGAGGGCGCTCAGGTTGCCCAGCAGCTGGAAGCTCTGGAACACGAAGCCCACGCGCTGTGCGCGCAGGGCGGCGCGTTCGTCCTCGTCGATGGCGAAGATGTCGTCGCCCGCGAGCTTGACCGTGCCGCGCGTGGGCGTATCAAGCCCCGCGATGATCGACAGCAAGGTGCTCTTGCCGGAGCCCGAGGCGCCGACGATGGCGGCGGTTTCCCGCGCGCCGAGGGTGAAATCGATGTCCTGCAGAATGTCCAGCGTGCCGGTCGAATCGGTGACGGACTTGAAGACATGCTCGACGGCGACAATGGCATCAGACGGGGGTTGGGACATGGAAAGGCTTTGGTTTTGAATCGACGTGACTTTATCTTGACTACCGCCGCACTAGGCGGTGCGGGCAGCGCGGGAACATGGATGGCCGCGGCGCAGGCCCAGGCCACCAACGCGGCCGGCAAGCCGGTCATCCTGGTGCTGGGCGATTCGCTGAGCGCAGAGTACGGCTTGAAGCGCGGCGAAGGCTGGGTACCCTTGCTGGAAAAAAGGCTTGCCCAGCAGAAGATCGCGGCCACCGTGGTCAACGCCAGCATCAGCGGCGACACCAGCTCCGGCGGACGCGCGCGCTTTCCCGCCCTGCTCGCGCAGCACAAGCCCAGCCATGTCGTGGTCGAGCTCGGCGCCAACGACGCGCTGCGCGGCCTTCCGCTCTCGGACACCGAGAGCAACCTGCTGCAGATCACCAAGGCCGCGCAGGCCGCCGGCGCAAAGGTGCTGATCGTCGGCATCCAGGTGCCGCCGAACTACGGCGGCGATTACACGCGGCGCTTCGAGGCAGTGTTCTCCAAGGTGGCGAGCGCGACCAAGTCGGCGCTCGTGCCATTCCTGCTCAAGGGCGTCGCCGACGCGCCCGATGCGCTCTCGCTGTTCCAGGCCGACCGCATCCACCCGACGGCCGTGGCGCAACCGCAGTTGCTCGACAACGTCTGGCCCGAACTGCGCAAGCTGCTTCCGAAATAAGGCCGCCGGCGCGCAAGAAAAAAGCCGCCGCAGGCGCAGGCCTGCGGCGGCTTTTCGATGGGGACGCCAGGAGCGGATCAACCGTTCTTGGTGGGCAACTCGGGCACCGTGGGGGGATCGCGTTCGAGCGATGCCACGTCGGTCTCCGGATCTCCGGGAGCCAGCCCGTCGCTGCTCGGGCTGAGCTTGCGGTACTGCTTCTCGCGGAGCTTGTCTTCCTTCTTCTTCTTCTTGGCCAGCTCTTTCTGGCGCTTCTCGTAGCCGTAATTTGGTGTTGCCACTGCTTCTCCTTGAGGCGAGACAGTCACCGTGACTGTGCGTCGCCTACTGTAAGCGATAACGGTGCGGTCTCAAGGCGCAGCGCCGGGCTGCGTTTCGAACTCGAACAAACCTTGCAAACCGGGGTAGCGCCGATGCATGAACCAGCCCATCGCACCCGCGCCGGCCACCATGGCCAGGACCGTCGCGGCCACCATCCAGCCGATGTGTTCGCCCACCGGCCAGAGAACGATCACGGCCAGCACCGGCACCAGCGCGGCGAGCGTTGAAAGCCACATCCAGCGCCTCGGCCCGGGCATGGGCTCCCAGGTTTGCGGATCGATGCCGGCATCGATGAACACCTCGGCGTCGAAGCGCAGGCGGGGCCTGGGCTGGGTAGCCAGATGCAGCAGCAGCGCGCGCAATAGTGCAGCCCGGTTGCGAAAGCGAAGGACTCGGCCCGTGTCCACGGTCAGCGCCAGGGGCAGCCTCACCTCACCCGGTTCACCACCTCGCGCGGCCTGCTGGAAGACCAGCCGCTTGACGATGGCATCGCTCGATGCGAACTCGGTTTTCACGTCGCAGAAGCCCGTGGGTGCGCGGCATGCATGGCGCCACGCCAAGACCCGTGGCGATGCAGGTTCGCCCCATCGCATGCCTTGCGCGTCGATGCGGAACATCCTCTCGCCAACCCTCGGAAGCTGGCGCAGCAGGTACCAGATGCCGCCGCCCAGCAACAAGAAAAGCAAGAGCGCCAGCAGAACGACAACGGCTTCGTTGCCGCGTGCATTGGACCAGTCTTCCTGCAACACCGCGGCCGAGGCCAGTCCCGCCGCGATCGACGCGAGAAGCGCCACGAAGCCGCCGATGAAGAGGCGCGTGCCGCGCAGGTCGGGCACGCCTTCCAGCGGGCCAGCCTGCGCCAGCGCCTCCAGCACATGCGCCGGCACGGTCAACACGCGCGGTGCGACGGACTGCGGCGCAGCGGGCGGCGCGGCGTGCCGGCCCTTGCGATTTTTTCGTCCCACGTGAGCGCGTCGGCTCCTACATCCGCACCAACGCCTGCTGCAGGTCGGCACGCAGGTCGTCGACGTCTTCCAGACCGACCGAGAAGCGCACCAGCGTGCCCTTGTACGGCCAGCGCGCCACGTTCGCGTCGCGCATCAGGCCGATGTCGTACGGCACCACCAGGCTGATGGGCCCGCCCCACGAGTAGCCCAGACGGAAGAGCTTCAGGCTGTCGCAAAAACGATCGACCTGCTCGGAGCTGTAGCGCTCGTCGAACACGACCGAGAACAGGCCGGCGGCCAGGTCGGTGGCGCCGCACAACGCGCGCCAGTTGGCATGGCCCGGCGAGTCTTCGAGCGCGGGATGCAGCACCTGCGCAATCTCCTCGCAGCCGTTGAGCCAGCCGGCCAGTTCGCGCGCCGCGCGGTCGTGCGCGGCATAGCGCAGGCCGATGCTCGGCAGCGAGCGCAGCAGCGTCTCGACGTCGCCCACGCCGATGCCGAAGCCGATGCGCATGTGCGCGAGCTTGAGCGCGCGGTGCAACCGTTCGTCGTTGGTGACCACGCTGCCCATCAGCACGTCGCCACCGCCGCTCGGGTACTTGGTGAGCGCGTGAACCGAGATGTCGACGCCCTGCCCCGTGCCGTTGAAGTCGAAAGGCGCGAAGGCGAGGCCGGCGCCCCAGGTGTTGTCCAGCGCCGTCACGACGCCCCGTGCGCGGCACACGTCCACGAGCGCGGGCAGGTTCGGGAATTCCATCGTCACCGAGCCGGCCGCCTCGAGCCACACCAGCCGCGTGCGATGCGAGATCTTGGCCTCCAGGTCGGCCGGATTCATCGCGTCGTACAGGCGGTGGGTGATGCCGAAGTTGGCCAGTTCGCCCGTGGCCAGCGCCTTGTTGGGGCCGTAGGCGTTGTCGGGAATCAGCACCTCGTCGCCGGTCTTGAGAAACGCGAACGAGACCAGCGAAATGGCCGCGAGGCCGCTGGGCACGAGCAGGCATTCGGTACCGCCTTCGAGCGTGGCCAGGCGCTCCTCGAGCGTGAACGTGGTCGGCGTGCCGTGCAGGCCGTAGGTGTAGCCGGCCTTGGTCTTCCAGTCGCGCGCACGCATGGCGGCCACGTCGGAGAAGAAGACGGTCGATGCCTTGAACACGCCGGGCTGCGGCGCGGCGAATTTGGCGGGCGGGGTGTAGGGGTGATGGATCAGGGTCGTCGAAGGCTTGCTCATGTGCCGATGCTAGCGCGACTGGCACGCGGCGCGGTCCCATCGCACAATGCGCCGATGGGCTACAGCCTGTTCCAGCCGGGTCTCGCAGCATGCAACTGACGCGGCTCCCTCCTCCCCACTTGCAGCCATTCATCAAACTGCTGTGGGCTTCGTCGCCCGATGACGCATCGATCGATCGGCCAGGCGCGCGCGAGCATGTGCTGCCCACCGGCGGCATGCACCTGGTGTTCCGGCTGTCGGGCCCGCCGCTGAAGCTGTTCGGCGGCGCCGACGACATGCGCGGCCAGACCTGCGGCTACGCGATCGTCGGCGGTGCGCGTGCCGCCTCCTACATGCGCGACGTTTCGGTGGCGACGCGCTCCGTCGGCGCGCAGTTGCAGCCCGGCGCAGCGCGTGCCCTGCTCGGTGCGCCCGAAGACGCACTCGCCAGCCAGCACACGCCGCTCGATGCGCTGTGGGGCGCGCGGCAGACCGATGCTGCGCTCGAGCAGGTCCACGCGGCCGGCGGCCTTGAACGCCAGCTGGCGGTTTTCGAGGCCCTGCTCGCCCGGCGTGTCATCGACGCGCTCAGCGCCGGCCTGCGTGGCCTGCATCTGGCCATCGCTGCGACGCTCGGACCGTTGGCGCACGAGAACCCGTCGATCGCCGGGCTGGTGACACGCAGCGGCTACAGCCACCGCCGCTTCATCGCGCTGTTTCGCGGCGCCATCGGCCTCAGCCCCAAGGAGTACGCACGCGTGATGCGTTTCGACCGCGCGCTGACGCTGGCCGGCGACCCGGCGCAAAGCTGGGCCGAGATCGCGCTCACCGCCGGCTACAGCGATCAGGCCCACCTGAGCCGCGAGTTCTCCGCGCTGGCGGGCATGTCGCCGCAGGCGTGGCGGCGGACGGGGCCCGCCTCGCCGCGGCATGTGCCGGCGGATACGGCAGCAGGTCAAATTCGTTCAAGACGTTAGCGGCGCGGCGCTCCAGAATCGGCGCCACGACAACTGCTTCTCTCTCTCGAAAGGCAATCCAACATGGCAATCCACGAACTGTTTCCGTACCTCTGTGTCGACGATGCCGGCGCGGCCATCGACTTCTATTGCGAGGTTTTCGAGGTGAAGGAGATCTTCCGCCTCACCGAGCCCAGTGGGCGCATCGGCCACGCGGAGCTGGATTTCCACAACGGCGCAATCCTGATGATCTCGGACGAGTTCGCCGAATACAACATCCGCAGCGCCAAGACGCTGGGCGGCAGCGCAGTGACGCTGCACCTGCACGTGGACGATGCGGATGCGGTGGTGGCGCGGGCCGTGGCGGCCGGCGCGACGCTCGACATGGCGCCGCAGGATCAGTTCTACGGCGAGCGCTCGGGGGTTTTTCGCGATCCCTTCGGCCACCGCTGGAACGTGGGCCACAGCATCGAAAAACTGACGCCGGAAGAGATGCAGCGGCGCTATACCGCGATGCTCACTTCCGGCGACGGGTCGTGCCAGGGCTGATCAGGACTTGATCAGACCGACCACTTCTCGAGCAGCTTCTCTGCGCCGAGCGAGTCGTAGCCCTCGAAGGGCTGGTGGATCCAGGGGTTGGTCGCCAGGTACTCGACCGAATAGTCAGGCGTGAAGGTCGACAACGCCTTGGTCCAGATCACCGCGCTGCGCAGCTCGGTGATGGGCTTGTAGTTGTTGCGCAGCATGTCCATCACGGCATGCAGCGTATGGCCCGAGTCGGCCAGGTCGTCCACCAGCAGCACCCTGCCGGCGATCTCGCCCTTGGGCGTGGTGATGAAGCGGGCGATGTCCAGGTGGCCCTGCACAGTGCCGGCGTCGGCGCGGTACGAGCTGGTCGACATGATCGCCAGCGGCTTGTCGAAGATGCGCGAGAGCACATCGCCCGGCCGCATGCCGCCGCGCGCGAGGCACAGGATGGTGTCGAACTCCCAGCCCGACTGGTGCACCTTGATCGCGAGCTTCTCGATCAGGTTGTGATACTCGTCGTAGCTGACGTAGAGATGTTTGCCGTCTTCGGTCAACATGGTCTGGATTCCTTCAGTCTTTTTCTCGTTCGTGGAACACCGCGGAACCGGCTCGCCGGCCCGCTGGTGTTGCCCCGGAAGGGGGTAGGCGGCCACACGAAGTGGGCAAGCCTGGGGAGAACTCAATCCGCCAGGTAGGGGTGACGCATCATGATGGTGTGGTCGCGATCCGGGCTCGTGGACACCATGTGGATCGGCACACCGGTGATCTGCTCGATGCGCTGCAGGTACAGGCGCGCATTGACCGGCAGTTTGTCGTACTGCGTGACGCCCACGGTGCTCTCGGTCCAGCCTTCGAGGGTTTCGTAGATGGGTGTGCAGCGTTCGATTTCGTCGGCGCCCATCGGCAGGATGTCGGTGGTTTCGCCATCGAGCTCGTAGCCGGTGCACAGCTCGAGCTTCTCGAGGCCGTCCAGCACGTCGAGCTTGGTGATGCACAGGCCCGAGAGGCCATTGACCTGCGCCGAGCGCTTGAGCAGAGCGGCGTCGAACCAGCCGCAACGGCGGCTGCGGCCGGTGGTCACGCCCTTTTCGGCGCCCACGGTGCTCATGTGATAGCCCGGGGTGCCGGGCGTTGCCCAGTCGAGTTCAGTGGGGAACGGACCGCCGCCGACGCGCGTGCAGTAGGCCTTCGTGATGCCCAGGATGTAGTGCAGCATGCCCGGGCCCACGCCCGAACCGGCGGCCGCGTTGCCGGCCACGCAGTTGCTGGAGGTGACGTACGGATAGGTGCCGTGGTCGACGTCGAGCAGCGTGCCCTGCGCGCCTTCGAACAACAGGTTCGCGCCGGCCTTGTGGGCGTCGTTCAGCTCGCGCGACACGTCGGCCATCATCGGCTTGAGCAGCACGGCATGGCGCATGGCTTCGTCGAACACGGTGTCGAAATCGACGGCCGGCGCGCCCAGCACCTGCGTGAGCACGTGGTTGTGCAGGTCGAGCAGCACGCGCAGCTTGGTGGCGAAGCGCTCGGGGTGCTTCAGGTCCTGCACGCGAAGCGCGCGGCGGGCGATCTTGTCTTCGTATGCCGGGCCGATGCCACGGCCGGTGGTGCCGATCTTCTCGACACCGCCCTTCTCGCGGTAGGCCTCGCGCGCGATGTCCAGCGCGGCGTGGAACGGCAGGATCAGCGGGCAGGCTTCGCTGATGCGCAGGCGCGAGCGCACTTCGACGCCGGCTTTCTCCAGGCCTTCGATTTCCTCGAAGAGCTTGGCGGCCGACAGCACCACGCCGTTGCCGATGTAGCACTTGACGCCGGGCCGCATGATGCCGCTCGGGATCAGGTGCAAGGCGGTCTTCACGCCGTTGATGACCAGCGTGTGGCCCGCGTTGTGGCCGCCCTGGAAGCGGACCACGCCCTGGGCGCTCTCCGTCAGCCAGTCGACCAGCTTGCCCTTGCCTTCATCGCCCCACTGGGTGCCGACGACGACCACATTTCTTCCGGTGGTTACGCTCATGCTCGTTCCATTGCTTAAAAATTCAGATCGCTCGGACATTCCATTGGCCCGCCTGCTCGACAAGCTCGCGGTCGCAATGGAATTCATCGATTTCGCTGCCGTGTCCCGGCAGCACACAGACAACCGTTTCACCGGCCTTGCGCAATTGGGCGATCGCCTGGCGCAGGCCCGCCGCATCGCTCCAGGGCGCGCGGATGGCGGCGCGCAGCGGGCGCGCGGGCAGCACGCCGACCAGTTCGCGCACGTCCAGGCTGAAGCCGACGGCCGGGCGGTTGCGGCCGAACACGGCGCCCACCTCGTCGTAACGGCCGCCGCGCACCAGCGAATCGGCGGCGCCCGGCACGTAGATGCCGAAGCGCATGCCGCTGTAGTAGGCGTAGCCGCGCAGGTCGGCCAGGTCGAAGCTGATCTGGGGCCCTGCCGTGCCGCTGAGGCCAGCAGCGAGCTGCTTGAGGTCTGCCAGCGCGGCGGCCACGGCCGGCGTGCCCTTCAACGCCTTGGCGGCTTCGTCGAGCACCGACGCGTCGCCATACAGCTGGACCAGCGCACGCAGCCCGTCGCGCGAGGCGGCCGGGAAATCCTTTGTGAGCGCGTGGAGCTCGCTTGAATCCTTGGCGGCCAGCGCAGCATGCACGCGGGCGAGCGCGGCGGCATCGACCGGCACGCCGGCGAACAGCGCGCGCACGATGCGGGCATCGGCCAGGTCGACGATCACGCCCTCGCGAAGGCCCGCAGCATCGAGGCAGTCGAGTGCCAGCAGGAGCGTTTCAGTGTCGGCTTCGAGACCGGCGTGGCCGTAGATCTCGGCGCCGAACTGCAGCGGCTCGCGCGTCGCATGCGGGCGGTCGGGCCGGGTGTGGAGCACCGGTCCGCAATAGCAAAGGCGCGCCACGCCGTCGCGGTTCAGCAGGTGGGCATCGATGCGCGCCACCTGGGGGGTGGTGTCGGCGCGAAGGCCCATGCTGCGGCCGGAGAGCTGGTCCACAAGCTTGAAGGTTTGGAGGTCGAGCGCCTCGCCGGTGCCCGAAAGCAGCGACTCGAGGTGCTCGAGCAGCGGCGGCATCACCAGCTCGTAGCCATAGCCACGGGCGGTATCGAGCAGCTGGCGTCGAAGTTCTTCGATGTGGCGCGCCTCGGAAGGCAGCACATCGGCAATGTGATCCGGGAGGACCCAGGCGGACATGGGGATCGGGGGCGTGGTTAAACCGGGATTCTACCGGGACCGCGCTACGCCAAAACCCAAAGGAGTACCAAGCCCAGCAAGATGCTGCAAAGACCGAAGAAACGGAGCTGCCCGTCGCGCAGTTGCATCAGCTGCCCGAAGCCGCGGCGCCACCCTCCCGGCGACACGAAGGGCAGGATGCCCTCGATCACCAGGACGAGCGCCAGCGCGCTCCAGAAGGTCTCGGCGCTCACGAAGCCCGGAGCGGATCAGCGGCGCGGCGCGTTGCCTGCCGAGCCGGAGCCCTGCATGGCGCGGAAGAAGTCGGACGACGGATCCACGACCATCACGTCGCTCTTCTTGTTGAAGCTCTGTTTGTAGGCCTCGAGGCTGCGATAGAACTGGGCGAACTGCGGATCGCGGCCGAAGGCCTCGCTGTACGCGGAGGCGGCCTGCGCATCGCCCTCGCCCTTGATTTTCTGCGCGTCGCGGTAGGCATTCGCCACGATCACTTCGCGCTGGCGGTCGGCGTCGGCGCGGATCTTTTCGCCTTCGGCCGTACCGGTCGAACGCAGTTCGTTGGCCACGCGCTTGCGCTCGGCTTCCATGCGGCGGTAGACAGATTCGGTGATCGCTTCCACGTAGTCCACGCGGGTGATCCGCACGTCGACCACATCGACGCCCCAGGGCTTGGCGCCCTTCACCACGGCAAGCACCTCGCGCTGCACGTCGGCCATCAAGGCCTCGCGACGCAACGAGATCAGATCGCGAACGGTGCGCTTGTTGATGTTTTCCTGGAACGCGTTGCGCACCACGCGGTTCAGCTGCATGGCACCCGCGTTCTCATCGAGGCCGACGTTGCGGATATAGGCCTGCGGGTCGCTGATGCGCCAGCGCACATACCAGTCGATCACCACGCGCTGCTTTTCAGCCGTGAGCATGGGTTCGGTGTCGATGCTTGACAGTGTCAGGAGGCGCTTGTCGATGTACGACACGTTCTGGAACGGCGGCGGCAGCTTGAAGTTGAGGCCGGGCTCGGTGATGACGCTCTTGATCTGGCCAAGGGCATAGACAACGCCGAACTGGCGCTGGTCGACCACGAAAAGTGTCGAGCTCAACAGCACGAGCAAGACGAGGATCGACGAGGCGATGAATCCGATTCTGTTCATGTTCTTCTTGGCCTTTTTCAGCGCACGTCGCGTTCACGCGAGCGACCGTCGCGTGCACGGGTCTCGCCCGTGGGCGGGGCGACCGGAATCACCGACGACTGGGCCGGCGCGGTGCCGGCCACGCTCGGGCTGGCGGCATCGACGGGCGTTGCGGCAGCGTTGTTGCCGGTCATCTGCATGATCTTGTCGAGCGGCAGGTACAGCAGGTTGGAGCCTGCCTTGGTATCGACCAGGACCTTGGTGGTGCTGGCATAGATCTGCTGCATGGCGTCGGTGTACATGCGGTCGCGGGTGACCTGCGGCGCCTTCTGGTACTCGGCCAGCACCGCGCTGAAACGACCGGCATCGCCTTGTGCCTGGGCCACGATGCGTGCCTTGTAGGCTTCGGATTCTTCCTTCAGGCGCGAGGACGTACCGGTGGCGAGCGGCACCACGTTGTTGGCGTAGGCCTGGGCATCGTTCTTGGCGCGCTCGCGCTCTTGACCTGCCTTGAGCACGTCGTCGAACGCTGCCTGCACCTGCTCGGGGGGACGAACGCCGCCCTGCTGCAGGTTGATGCCGACGACTTCGACACCGATCTTGTAGCGATCCAGGATGGTCTGCATCAGCGCGCGAACGCGCGGGGCGATCTGGTCCCGCTCTTCAGCGAGCGCCGCGTCCATCTTCATCTTGCCGACCACTTCGCGCACGGAACTCTCGGCCACCTGGACGATGGTTTCGGCTGGCGACTTGCTCTCGTAGAGCCAGGCCTGTGCATTGCTCAGGCGGTACTGCACGGCGAACTTGATTTCGACGATGTTCTCGTCTTCGGTCAGCATGGCCGATTCGCGAAGGCCCGTGGAACGCACGATGGCATCGCGGCCCACGTCGGTGGAGCGGATCTGCGTGGTCACCACCACTTCGTGGCGCTGGATGGGATACGGCAGGCGCCAGTTGAAGCCGGCGTTCACCGTCGACTTGTAGCGGCCGAACTGCGTGACCACGGCCTGCTGGCCTTCGTTCACGATGAAGAAGCCGGTGCCGAGCCAGATCAGGATCGCCACGGCTGCCACCAGGCCGAGGCCGAATCCTGCGTTTTTCATGTCGGGTCTGTAGCCGTTGCCGCCACCGCCGCTGTTGCCGCCGCTCGGGCGATTGCCGCCGCCCTTGCCGCCGCCGAAGAAACCGCCGAGCTTGCGATTGAGGTCGCGCCAAAGCTCGTCGAGGTCGGGCGGTCCCTGGTTGGGACCCTGGCCGCGGGGGCGGTTGCCGTTGTTATTGTTGTTGCCCGAAGGCGGGGGCGTCGGAGCGCCCGGAGGATCGGCATCGGGGGGCCGGTTGCCGGCTGGGCGGTCGCCGTTGGAGGACGACGGCTCGTCGCCGCGACCCCATCGGCCATCGTTCAGGTTGAACATGCCCAGAAACCCTCTCCACGCTGGCTTTGCATTCATTCGCTTCGTTCTCTTGTCAGTGGCGGGATTGTGCCCAATCAAAGGGCAGCATCGTGCAATTCAGTGTCGTCCGCAGGGGTCATCGTATCGGCTACGGAGCCCGATTGCCGTGCCAGCTCGGCGCGCAGCAACGGCACGCCCTCGCCGCTCCTGGCGCTGAGGAAGATGCGGGGGACCTGAACACCGTCGATTTCCATCTCGTCCTGCAGATGCAGCGGACGTTGCGTGCTTTCAAGAGCATCGAGCTTGTTGAATACCAACAGTTGCGGAACGGCGTCCGCACCGATCTCGCGCAGGACGGTCTGCACTTCGGCCATCTGCTCGGGGTAATGGGGGTTGGAGGCGTCGATCACGTGCAGCAGCAGGTCGGCATCGACCGCCTCCTGCAGCGTGGCCTTGAACGCATCGACCAGGCCGTGCGGCAGGTCGCGGATGAAGCCGACGGTGTCGGAGATCGACACCTGGCGCTTCGCATCCCCCAGGTAGAGATTGCGGGTGGTGGTGTCGAGCGTGGCGAAGAGCTGGTCGGCCGCATAGGCGCGCGCCTTGACGAGCGCATTGAAGAGCGACGACTTGCCCGCGTTGGTGTAGCCCACGAGCGAGATGTTGAAGGTCTCGCGGCGCTCCCGCTGCCGGCGTTGCGTGCCGCGCTGCTTCTGCACCTTGGCCAGGCGCTCACGCGTGCGCTTGATCGACTCGCCGATCATCCGGCGGTCGAGCTCGATCTGCTTCTCGCCCGGGCCGCCGCGCACACCTGCGCCACCGGTTTGGCGCTCCAGGTGGGACCATCGGCGAACGAGCCGCGTGCTGAGGTACTGCAGGCGAGCCAGCTCGACTTGCAGCTTGCCTTCGTGCGAACGCGCGCGCTGGGCGAAGATTTCGAGAATGAGGAAGGTGCGGTCGTAGACCGCGATGTCGAGCTGGCGCTCGAGGTTGCGCTGCTGCGCCGGGCTCAGGGACTGGTCGAAGATGACCTCGCTCGCCTGGTGCATGGCGGCGAGCTCCTTGATCTCGTCGGCCTTGCCGCTGCCCACGAACAGCGCCGCATCGGGCGCCTTGCGTTTGCATGTGAGTCGGGCGACAGGCGTGAGACCCGCGGTCTGCGCGAGCAGGCCGAGTTCCTCGAGTTCGCTGTCGAAATGGGGCAGCCCAAAGTCGACGCCGACGAGAACGGCGGCGCCTTCCTGGCGGTGGATCAGTTCAGACAAGCGGAATCAGAAAATGGAAAAAGCGCGACGGAGGGGACTCCGCCGCGCTCCGCGCGATCAGGCTGCAGCGTCGTCGTTCTCGGCAGCCGAGAAGTTGACGGCACGACCCGGCACGATGGTGGAAATGGCGTGCTTGTAGACCATTTGCGTCACTGTATTGCGGAGCAACACGACGTATTGGTCAAAAGACTCAATCTGGCCCTGCAGCTTGATGCCGTTCACCAAATAAATGGAAACCGGCACATGCTCGCGACGCAGGGTGTTCAGAAACGGGTCTTGCAGAAGTTGCCCTTTATTGCTCACGATATTCTCCGTGTTCAAGAGTAGTTGTTGGAGAGATGACCTTAACACAGGGTTTCTGCGCTGCAGCAATCGGGCCCAAAAGCCTTGAGAAAATAACGGTTCTCAAAATACGGAACTTCCGTTCCAGCTGGAACTCATCGGCCGCCATCGGCAGCCAAGCCCGATTTAGCTGTCCTTGTCCGCGAACGGATTTTGCGAGCTTTTGAACTGGATCCGCAAGGGCGTGCCCACCAGGTCGAATTCCTTGCGAAAGCGCCCTTCCAGGAAGCGCTTGTACGCGTCGGTCACATGCTCCAGCGAATTGCCGTGGATGATGATCACCGGCGGATTCATGCCGCCTTGGTGCGCATAGCGCAGCTTGGGTCGGAACATGCCGCCGCGCTGGGGCGCCTGGAATTGCACCGCCTCCAGCAGCAGGCGCGTGAGAACCGGCGTCGACATCTTGCGCGTGGCCGACTTGTGGGCCTGCGCAATGGCCTGCCACACCGGGCCAAGCCCCTGGCGCTTGATGGCCGAGATGAAGTGCAGCGAGGCGAACTTCAGAAACGGCAGCCGCGTCTCGATCTGCCGCTGGATCTGTTCGCGCTGGTAGCTGTCGACCGCATCCCACTTGTTGATGGCGATCACCACCGCGCGGCCACTCTCCAGGATATAGCCCGCAATGTGCGCGTCCTGGTCGGTCACGCCCTGCGTGGCATCGAGCAACAGCAGCACGACGTTGGCCGATTCGATGGCCTGCAGCGTCTTGACCACCGAGAACTTCTCGATTGCCTCGAACACCTTGCCCTTGCGGCGCAGGCCGGCCGTGTCGATCAACTCGAAGCGCTGGCCGTTGCGCTCGAACGGCACCGAGATGGCGTCGCGCGTGGTACCCGGCATGTCGAATGCCACCAGGCGCTCTTCGCCGAGCCAGGTGTTGATCAGTGTGGACTTGCCGACGTTGGGCCGGCCGGCCACCGCCAGCTTGATCGGCTTGTTGACGTCGTCATCGTCCGTCTCATCGTCCGGGTCCGCCAGATTCAGCGGCTCGAGTGCCAGCTCGACCAAATCTCGCATGCCCTGCCCGTGCGCAGCGGACACGCCATGAACGTCGCCGAAGCCGAGTTCGTAGAAATCGACCAGCTTGGTGCCGTCGTGCATGCCTTCGGCCTTGTTGGCGGCCAGCACGCAAGGCTTGCCCAGCCGGCGCAGTTCGTTCGCAATGTCGTGGTCTTGTGCCGAGAGGCCTTCGCGGGCATCGACCACGAAGATCACCACGTCGGCCTCGGCCACGGCCTGCCGCGTCTGCTTGGCCATTTCCTTGTAGATGCCGCTGCCGGCGTCGGGCTCGAAGCCGCCGGTATCGATCACGATGAACTCGTGCTTGCCCAGGCGGCCGTTGCCGTAGTGGCGGTCGCGCGTGAGGCCGGCGTAGTCGGCGACGATGGCGTCGCGCGTCTGGGTCAGGCGGTTGAAGAGCGTCGACTTGCCGACGTTGGGACGGCCGACCAGGGCCACGACCGGCTTCATGGCCGGCCTTTCGATGGCGCGGTTTTCATGGTCGGGCCTTGAGAGTGGGAAAAGAAGAAGTTATTCAGGGCGATAGCCAAACACGCCACCCTTGGCGGTCACGACCACGACCGTGTTGCCGGCCAGGACCGGTGCAACGGTGATGGCAGAGCCATCGGGCGTGACGCGATTGAGCAGCGCACCGTCTTCGCGCGAAACGAAATGCAGGGACCCGGTGTCCTCGCCGAGGATCAGCGAGCGGCCCACCGCGAGCGGCGAGGTCAGCACGCGGTTCTTGAAACGGGTCGATTGCCAGGCGCGTTCGCCGTCGCCGCGGCGCCAGGCCGTGACGCTGCCGTCAGATTCGGTGCCGTAGACAAAACCTTCGTCGCCCGAGACGCCGTCCGCGCCCGAGGCCGGCTTGCTCCAGACCAGCGTACCGCGCTGCGTCTCGACGCAGCCGACGCTGGCGTAGTAGGCCCGCGCGCAGACGCTGTCGCCGAAACGGCTCACGCTGCCGGTCAGGTCGACAAGGCGCTCCACGTCGTTGGTGCCGCGTGGCGCCGCAATGGGCGATTCCCAACGCGAGGTGCCGTTGGCCGGGTTGATACCGACCAGCCGGCCGCCGATGCCCGCGACCAGGGTGTCGCCCACGGCAATCAGGACGCCCGACTTGCGCAGCACCAGATTTTCACCGGGGCGCTGCTGCAGCCAGAGGCGACGGCCGCTCTGGCCGTCCCAGGCGCTGATGCTCCGGTCGGCGGTCTGCACGAACACGCGGCGGCCGGCGACCAGCGGTGCGGTGAAGGCCTGGGCCGACAGCTTCTGCTTCCACAGGACCTTGCCGCCTTCGATGGCGACGAGCTCGTTGTTGGTGGTGACGACCGCAGCCATGGAACCGTCGCTGCCGACGCCTGCTGCCAGCGTGGCGCCAGCGCTCGCGCGCCAGGTTTCGCGGCCGGCACGGGCGTCGATGGCCACGATGGTGCCGTCGCTGCCGGCCACGGTCACGATGTCGCCGCTGACGTCCGTGGTGAGCGGGAAGCTCACGTCGGGAATCTTCACGCTCCAGGCCTGGCGCACGCCGAGCGTGGCGGGGTTGGCGGGCAGCTCGGCCGGCTTCGGCTTGCTGGTGCCCGAGCAGGCGGCCAGGAGCGCGACCAGAACGAGAGCGGAACCCGCGCGCAGGGCGGCCGATTCAGGCATGAGACGCTTGAAATTCATGATGCGGTCAGGAAGTTTTGGGGGCTGCGGGTGTGACAGTGATGGTCGGCGCCAGGCTCTTCGGGTCGACACCGACCGCGTTCAGCTTGATCTCGACCAGGCGGCGGTAGTCGGACGTTGCGCCAAGGCCAGTCCAGGCCTTGCGGTATTCCAGCTGCGCCTCGTCGCGCTTGCCCTGCGCCATGTAGATGTCGCCCTTGCGGTCGGCCACCAGCGGTTCGAATTCCTTGGGCACCTTGCCGTCGAGCTGCTTCAAGGCTTCGTCGTACGACTTGCCATCGAGCAGCTCGGCAGCGAGCCGCAGCTTCGCGATGGCCTGGTAGCCCGGGTCGATGGCGCTCTGCGCCACCCAGCCCAGTGCGGCACGCGATTCCTCGACCTTGCCCTTCTCGTACAGCGTCTTGGCGGCCAGGAGGCCGGCCTGCTGCGCATAGGCGGTGCCCGCGAAGCGTTCCTTCATGTCGCCCAGCACGCGCTGGATGCGCTCGACGTCGCCGGACTGCGTGCTGCGCTCGACCTCGTCGTAGAGGGCTGCAGCCTGGGCTGCCTTGTTGCGCTGGAAGTACTGCCAGCCGTTCCAGGCCACGAAGGCGCCGGCGACGAGCAGCACGGCCCAGGTGATCAGGGTGCCGTAGGTGTTCCAGAAATGCTTGAGCTGGTCGAGCTGTTCCTGTTCTTCGAGATCGAGATGGGTTGCCATGCGCTGTCAGGTGTTGGGAGCCGGGGATTGTAGGGTGGCGGCCCAGGTGGCCACTTCGGCGAGCGGCCGCGAGGTTTGCGCGCCGCTGCCGTCGCGCAGGGCCTTGAGAGTCACTTCGCCGCGTGCAAGTTCATCGGCGCCGAAGATCAGGGCATAGGTAGCGCCGCTGTTGTCGGCGCGCTTGAACTGCGACTTGAAGCTGCCGAGGCCGTCGACAGTGGCGGCATGCATCTGCACGCGCACGCCGGCATCGCGCAGTTGCTGCAAGGTGCGCAGCACCACCGGCATGGCCGATGCGTCGGGCACGACGGCATAGACATCGGGTGCCGGCACAGGGATCGAGGTCCCCTGCTCCTTCATGAGGTCTAGCACGCGCTCCACGCCCATGGCCCAGCCCACCGCGGGCGCCGGCTTGCCGCCGATCTGCGCGATCAGGTCGTCGTAGCGGCCACCCGCGCATACCGTGCCTTGCGACCCGAGCCGATCGGTCACGAACTCGAACACGCTGAGGTTGTAGTAGTCGAGGCCGCGCACCAGTCTCGGATTGATGGTGTAGGCGATGCCGTTGGCATCGAGGATGGCCTTCAGGCCCTCGAAGTGCGCCAGCGACTCGGCGCCGAGGAAGTCGATCAGCTTCGGTGCCGCTTCGACCACTTCCTTCATCGCCGGATTCTTGGTGTCGAGGATGCGCAGCGGATTGCTGTGCAGGCGACGCTTGCCGTCTTCATCGAGCTTGTCGGCGTGCTTCTCGAGGTGAGCGATGAGTTCGGCACGGTGTTGCGCGCGCTCTGCAGGCTGGCCCAGGCTGTTGAGTTCGAGGCGGATGTCCGTGAGACCCAGAACCTTCCAGAGCGCGCTGGCCAGCAGAATCAACTCGGCGTCGACATCCGGACCGGCAAAGCCGAGCGCCTCCGCGCCGATCTGGTGGAACTGGCGGAAGCGCCCGCGCTGCGGCTTCTCGCGGCGGAACATCGGCCCGATGTACCAGAGGCGCTTGCCACCGTCGTAGAGCATGTTGTGCTCGATCACCGCGCGGACCAGGCCGGCGGTGTTCTCCGGCCGCAGCGTCAGGTGATCGTTGTCGCCGTACTTGTCCGAACGGTCGTGGAAGGAGTACATCTCCTTCTCGACGATGTCGGTCACCTCGCCGATGCCGCGCACGAACAGGGCCGTGTGCTCCAGGATCGGCGTGCGGACGTTGCGGTACGCATAGCGGCCCATCAGGTCGCGCACGGTGGCCTCGAGCCACTCCCAGCGCGCCGATTCGGGCGGCAATATGTCGTTCATGCCTTTGACGGCATTCAATTTTTCAGCCATGAGTCTGCGGAGGTGTCAGGCAGCGACGGCGTGTTCGCCGCCGAAGCGCTTTTCGATGTAGGTTTCGACGAGCTGGTGGAACTCGTTGGCGATATTGTCGCCGCGCAGCGTGAGGGCCTTTTCCCCGTCGATGAAGACCGGTGCGGCGGGCGCCTCGCCGGTGCCGGGCAGGCTGATGCCGATGTCGGCGTGCTTGCTCTCGCCGGGGCCGTTGACGATGCAGCCCATGACCGCCACCTTCAGCGTTTCCACACCCGGGTATTTCTTTCGCCAGACCGGCATCTGCAGGCGCAGGTAGTCGTCGATCTGCTTGGCCAGTTCCTGGAAGGTCGTGCTCGTGGTGCGCCCGCAGCCCGGGCAGGCGGTGACACTCGGCACGAACACGCGCAGGCCGAGCGCTTGGAGAATTTCGTTGGCGATCAGCACTTCCTGCGTGCGCGACTCGCCCGGCTGCGGGGTGAGCGACACGCGAATCGTGTCGCCGATGCCCTCCTGCAGCAGGATCGACAGCGCCGTGGCCGACGCCACCGTGCCCTTGGTGCCCATGCCGGCTTCGGTCAGGCCCAGGTGCAGCGGATAGTCGCAACGTTTGGCCAGCTCGCGGTACACCGAGATCAGGTCCTGCACACCGCTCACCTTGCACGACAGGATGACCTGGTTGCCGGCCATGCCCATGGATTCGGCCAGCTTGGCCGATTCGATGGCCGAGGTGATCAGCGCCTCGTACATCACCTGTTTGGCGTCCCAAGGTTCGGCGCGCTGGCTGTTCGTGTCCATCAGGCTGGCGAGCAGTTCCTGGTCGAGGCTGCCCCAGTTCACGCCGATGCGCACCGGCTTGTTCCAGCGCATCGCGGCGTCGATCATCTGGCCGAACTGCTTGTCCTTCTTGTCGCCCTTGCCCACGTTGCCGGGGTTGATGCGGTACTTGCTCAACGCCTCGGCGCAGGCCGGATAGTCGGTGAGCAGGCGGTGTCCGTTGTAGTGGAAGTCGCCGATCAGCGGCACGTCGATGCCCATGCGGTCGAGCTGCTCGCGGATGTAGGGCACCTGAGCCGCGGCCTCGGGCGTGTTGACCGTGATGCGGACCATCTCGGAGCCCGCGATGGCGAGTTCCTTGACCTGGATCGCGGTGCCGATGGCGTCGACCGTGTCGGTGTTCGTCATCGACTGCACGCGCACCGGCGCGTCGCCGCCCACCGTGACGACACGCGGGCCCCAGACGACGCTGGCCTGGCGCGAGCGGCGGGCCTTGGGCGCCGCAGATTCAATGGGTTGGGGAGTGCAGTCAGTGAAGTCGGTCACGATGTCACCTCGAAACGCGCCACGCCGCCACCGCGCGTGACAGGCTTCAGATCGTAGGCTTTTCCGCGCACCTGCACGTCGACGGCCGAGGCACGGCCCACCACCACCGAGAGCGGCAGCGTGCCCGACAGCCCGACGGTTTCGCCGGCCTGCAGGCTGCGGCGCAGCAGTTGCTTGCCGCCGGCTTCGGTCACGGTGATCCAGCACTCTTCGCGTGCAACGAAAACCAGTTGCTGGCTGCTGCCCGCGGCGGCGGCAACGGGAGATGCCGCGCCAGGCGCGACGGTTGCCGTAGCAGCAGGTGCGGGGCCATTGGCAGCCGCGGCAGGTGCATCGCCCGCCGGCCCGGTGGGCGCAACGGCCTGGACGGGAACGTTTTCAGCAACGACGCCCGGCGTGCCCGAAGCCGATCCGCCTGCGGACGTGTCGCCCGCCGAACCCGCATTGGCCTCGCTGCGCGACGTGAGGCGCGACACCGAGGCGCCGACCTGATCGAAAACCGATTGCGGCAGCCAGAACAGCGCACCCGCGCCGATCAACAGAAGCACGACCACCGTCAGCAGCGCCCGCGACGGCAGCACGCTGGAGCGACCGCCGTTCCAGCGCGGCGTGCCGGAGACGATGTTGGTCTTGAGGGTGCGGTCGGCCACGGCCAGCGAGGTGTGCCTGGTGGTCGGCAGCTTGGCGAGCACGGGCGCCGGATCGATGCGCAGGGCCCGGCAGACGCTGCTGGCCAGTGCGCGCGCAAAGACCGGATCGGGCAGCGAATCGATGTCGTCCGCCTCGAGCGCCATGAGCTTCTGCGGCGGCACCTTGAGCGCAGCCGCCACCATTTCAATGTGCAGTCCGTGTGCCTCGCGCGCCTCGCGCAGCAGGTCACCGGCTGTCTTTTGCGTGATATCGCCTTCCTCAAGCGGCAGCGCCGCGGAAGTGCCGAACTCCGAAACCCGTTCAGTCATTGAAATTCCCGCGCTCGTACGCTGATGCCTCCCGCGACTGGGGGAAACGACGTTGCAGCTGGCCCCCCAACTGCGCGATGGCCTCGCGGTTGTTGAGCTTGCGTTCGATCTTGATACCGAGCCAGAGCGTCTCGGCACTGGCCGAAGGGCTGTTGTTGACGCGGCGGATGTAGAACTGCGCGCGCTGCCACTCTTCGCGCTGCGCCAGCACCGACGCCAGGTTGAAGCCGACCACCGGATTGCCGGCGTCGATTTCGTAGGCCTGCATGAGACTGCGCTCGGCCTGCGGGCGCAGCCCGGCCTTGAGCTCGCAGACGCCCTGCGTCATGAGCGTCTTGGCACGGTCGTTGTAGCTGGGCACGGCGAGTGCCTCGGTGAACTGCTGGGCGGCGTCGCCAAAGCGGTTCTGCTGGCACAGCAGCCAGCCGTAGTTGTGGCGGATGTTGGGATCGCGCGGAGCGATCGCGATCGCGCGGCGGAAGCTGTCTTCGGCCAGGCCCGCATCTTCCAGGCGCATGTAGACGAGGCCGCGCAGGTTATAGGCGTCCGCGTAGTTGGGATCGGCCACCAGCGCCTGCTTGATTTCGTCGAGTGCGACGGTGGTCTGGCCGTGCTCGAAATAGCCCGAGGCCAGTTCCATGCGCAGGCGCGCGCGGCGCTGCCGGTTGGTCTCGTCGGACTCGGTGACGATCTCGTTGCCCTTGCCCGAGCTGGTGTCGGCCAGGCTGGTGGTGGTGGTCCGCGTGTTGACGCAGCCCGTGAGCAGAAACGCCACGGCGACACCGGCAAGGCTGGCAGCCAGCAGGCGCTGCGTGCTCGCGGTGGTCATCGGAAAGGCCTTGCTCATCGCTTCAATGCTCCTGGGGGACGGTGGGGGTCTTGCGCATCGGGTGCAAGACGACGGGGCGTTCCGTCGCACGGCGCTGGGCCATGCGTTCGGCGGCGCGGGTGCGGTCCTTGACGTCGCCGGCGAGCTGCCCGCAGGCGGCATCGATGTCGTCGCCGCGCGTCTTGCGCACGGTGGTCACGAGGCCGGCTTCGCTCAGCGCCCTGGCGAACGCCAACACGCGCGGCTGCGGCGACCGCAAGAGGCCCGAGGCCGGAAACGGGTTGAACGGAATCAGGTTGAACTTGCACGAGACGTCGTGCTTGCGCACGAGCTCGATCAGCTGGCGCGCATGCTCGGGCTGGTCGTTCACACCGTCGAGCATGCAGTACTCGAAGGTGATGAAGTCGCGCGGCGCATGCGCGAGGTAGCGCTTGCAGGCTTCGAGCAGTTCGGCGATCGGGTACTTGCGATTGAGCGGCACGAGGTCGTCGCGCAGCGCATCGTTGGGCGCGTGCAGCGAAACGGCCATGGCCACGGCGCAGTCGGTGCCCAGCCGGTCGATCATCGGCACGACACCCGAAGTCGATACGGTGACACGGCGGCGCGACAGCCCGTAGGCGTTGTCGTCGAGCATGGTGCGCAGCGCGGGCACCAGCGCCGTGTAGTTCTGCAGCGGCTCGCCCATGCCCATCATCACCACGTTGGAGATGACGCGCTCGTCTCGTTTGAGGTGCTTGCGCAGGAAGTGCTCGGCAAACCAGAGCTGGGCGACGATTTCGCCCGTGCTCAGGTTGCGGCTGAAGCCCTGGTGCCCGGTCGAGCAAAAGCGGCAACCGACCGCACAGCCGGCCTGGGACGACACGCACAGCGTGCCGCGGTCGTCCTCGGGAATGAATACGGCTTCGACGGCATTGCCGTCGCCGACGTCGAACAGCCACTTGATCGTGCCGTCCTTGGATTCGTGCTGCGTGAGGACCGGCAAGGCCTCCACGCGCGCGGTGGTCGCGAGTTTCTCGCGCAGCGACTTGGCCAGATCGGTCATCTGGGTGAAGTCGCTGGCGCCACGCTGGTGGATCCAGCGGAACAGCTGCGTGGCGCGGAAACGCTTCTCGCCGAGTTTTTCGCAGAACGCAGCCAAACCCTCGAGATCGAAGTCGAGCAGGTTGGCCGTGGTCATGGAATCAGTCGGCAGACGGCTTCAGCGTGCGTAGACGTTGAGGCCGGCGAAGAAGAACGACACTTCGTTCGCTGCGGTTTCGGGAGCGTCCGAACCGTGCACGGCGTTGGCGTCGATGCTGTCGGCGAAGTCGGCGCGGATGGTGCCGGCGGCGGCCTTCTTGGGGTCGGTGGCGCCCATCAGGTCGCGGTTCTTGGCGATGGCGTTGTCACCTTCGAGCACTTGCACGAACACGGGGCCCGAGATCATGAACTCGACGAGGTCCTTGAAGAAGGGACGCTCCTTGTGGACCGAGTAGAACTGTTCGGCTTCGTTGCGCGACAGATGCACCAGCTTGGCGGCGACGATCTTGAGGCCGGCAGCTTCGAAGCGGGAAACGATCTTGCCGATGACGTTCTTTGCGACTGCGTCGGGCTTGATGATGGAGAGGGTACGTTCGATAGCCATTGAAATGCTTCCTGCAGCTTTGATTTTGAAGTGTTTTGTCACAACTGCAACGAATTTGTTTCGTCACCAGTCGACAAAGCCTCTGATTTTAACCGGCGCGGCCTTCGGGATTGGTGAAAACCCCGCGAAAGCCGCGCCGTGACGGCTGGTTTTCAGCGTCCGCGGCGGCGCGAGCCGGCCGGGCCGCCGTAACCGCCGCCACCCGCGGCGCCCCCGCCACCGCTGCGGCGCCCCCCCGGGCCTCCGCGCTGCTCCTTGCGCTGACGCGAGAAGCTGTCGGCACCGATGTAGCCCAGCGAGGTCTTCATCGGATCGGGTTGATTGGCGCCGCTCGGCTGGCGGTCGTCGCCCTGCTGGCGATTGCCGCCGCCCTGCCCCTGGCGGTTGTTGCCTCCGGCATTGCCGCGCCGTTGCTGAGGCGGTCCGCCGTTGCCGCCGCCGCGGTTGGCACGGCCGCCGCGATCGCCACGCGGCGGGCGACCGTCGCCCAGCGGATTAGGAATCGGCGCCTCGCGCCCGTCATCGCGCATTTCGCGCGGTTGCTGGCCTTGGCCTTGGCCCTGGCCTTGTCCACCGCCATTGCGGTTGCCGCGGCGCTTCTTGTTGCGCCCGTTGCGGCCACCGCCGTCGGGTCCGCCGGGACCGCGTTGCTGGGGCGCCGCGGGGCGCGCAGCTGCGCCGCCGGATGCCTGGAACAGTGCGCGGATGTCGCGCTCGTCCAGCTCCATCCAGGCGCCGCGCTTCAGGCCGCGCGGCAGCACCATCGCGCCATAGCGGATACGGATCAGCCGGCTGACCGCATGGCCCACCGACTCGAACAACCGGCGCACTTCGCGGTTGCGGCCTTCGGAAATGGTGACGCGGTACCAGCAGTTGGAACCTTCGCCGCCTCCTTCTTCGATGGTGCCGAACTGGGCCATGCCGTCTTCCAGGCGCACGCCGTCGAGCAGCTTCTGCTTCTCTTCGCTGCTGAGCGCGCCCAATACGCGCACCGCGTACTCGCGCTCCAGGCCGAAGCGCGGGTGCATCAGTTGATTGGCCAGGTCGCCGGAGCTGCTGAACAGCAGCAGGCCTTCGGTGTTCAGGTCGAGGCGGCCGACCGACTGCCACTTGCCCTGCTGCAGGCGCGGGAGCTTGCGAAACACCGTGGGGCGGTTCTGAGGATCGTCATGCGTAACCACCTCGCCGACAGGTTTGTGATAGGCGATCACGCGCGGCGGCGGGGGGGCGATGCGGTAGCGGATCGGCTTGCCGTTGATCTTGACCTGGTCGCCGTACTGGATGCGCTGGCCGATGTGCGCGGGCTCGTTGTTGACGGAAATGCGGCCCTGCAGGATCAGCGACTCCATCTCCAGCCGCGAACCCAGGCCGGCCTGGGCCAGCACCTTGTGCAGCTTGGGCGAATCGGCTTCGGGCAGCAGCACGCGCTTGAGCGGCGGCACCTCGGGGCTTTCCTCGTCGGCGTCGAACTGGCCAGAGATGACGTCCGCGAAGCGGATCGGCTCGGTCGGCGGAGCGTTGCGCTGTTCGCGCTCGGCGGCGCGGCGAGCGCGGTCCAGGTCGTCTTCTTCCTCGTCGGGTTCTTCGTCTTCGTCTTCGTCCTCGTCGTCGCCTTGATCACTCCGGTCATCGCGAGGCGCTTCCTCTGCCGGGCGCTCCTGCCGGGCTGCTTCGATCGGAGCGGCCTCCTCGACTGCGGCGGTCACAGCCGGTGTTTGAACCTCGGGGTTCACCGGCTCGGCCTGCTCGACCGTAGAGGATGCCTCTGCCTCGTCGCCAGCAGCCTCGACCACCTTCTTCTTGCGTGGGCGCCGCTTCTTGGGAGCCTCGCCATCAGCAGGCGCTGCGGAATCGATGCCGGCATCCGCAGCCTGCTCGGTCACCGGCGCCTCCTTTTGCTCGGATTCAGGCGCGACCGGCTGGATTCCCGCGTCGTCGATGTCAGATGGGCTCATGGGGTTTTTCCGGAGGAACTGCGTGGGGGTCGGCCTCGTCCTGGGACGCGGCATCGGGATCGGGATCGGAGTCGATAACGGGGGTGGGCTCGCCTTCGGCGGGAGACCCGGCTTCGTCGCCTGCAGGTAGCGGGGCTTCCTCGGCTTCGGCCAGGTCGGCGGATGCGGCGTCTTCGGCGACCTGCGCTGCGGCGGCTTGCACCACCTCTGGAGCGGCTTCGATCGTGCCGTCGGCCGGCAGCGGCGCCTCTGGCGACAAATCTTCCGGCGTTACGTCCGCAGCGCCATCGGCGGATGCGTCGGCATCGGACTCGGCCACCGCATCCATAGGCAGGCCCGGCTGGTCGCCGGACGCCTGTTCGAGCGCATCGACCAGCGCGGCCTGCTGTGCGGGCGTTTCGATCAGGGGCAACTGGTCGAGCGAGGCAAGACCGAGGTCGTCGAGAAACTGACGGGTGGTCGCGTAGAGCGCGGGCCGGCCGACGGTCTCGCGGTGGCCGATCACCTCGACCCAGCCGCGGTCCTCGAGCTGTTTCAGGATGAGCGAATTGATCGTGACGCCCCGGATGTCTTCCATGTCGCCGCGCGTGGCCGGTTGGCGGTAGGCAATGATGGCCAGCGTCTCGAGCGCGGCGCGCGTGTAGCGCGGCGGCTTCTCGGGGTGCAGGCGATCGAGGTGGTCGCGCATCTCGGGCCGGCTCTGGAAGCGCCAGCCGCTGCCGACGCTCACCAGCTCCAGGCCGCGTTGCGCCCAGTCTTCCTGCAGTTCAAGCAACAGCACCTTGATGGTGTCCACGCCCAGTTCGTCGTCGAACAGCACGCGCAGATCGCGCACCGGCAACGGCTGGCTCGAACAGATCAAGGCGGTTTCGAGAATGCGCTTGGCATCCGCCGTATTCATGGTTCGCGTTATCCGGGAAAAGGCGCCTCGGGGACGCTTGTTCAGAAGGATGAAAGAAGGAGGCGTTGCCGGCACGCGGCGAGTGCAACGCAGGGCCGGCATCGGGGGGCCGGCGCGGCCCTCGGGCCGTCAGGCGCGATTGTAGTCCAGCCCCCAGGACTGCAACGCCTGGACGAGGTCCGGTGGCGGCGGGGATCGGAACTCCAGGGCCGCTTGCGTGATGGGATGCACGAACGCCAGCCGGAACGCGTGGAGCCCCTGGCGCGCGAGGCCGACCGCGGGGGCGCCGCCGTACAGCGCGTCGCCGACCAGCGGATGTCCGATCGATGCCATGTGCACGCGAATCTGGTGCGTGCGGCCGGTTTCGAGCGTGCAGCGCACCACGCACCCTTCGGAATGGCTGTCGAGCCGCTCGATCAGCGTGCGCGCCGTCTTGCCCGAATGGCGCTCCAGGTCGACCACGGCCATGCGCAGCCGGTTGCGCGGATCGCGCCCGATCGGGGCATCGACCTGTCGGGCCGCGGCGCCGACCCACGGCTTGTGCCCGATCGCTAGGTACTGCCGTTTGACCTCGCGCGCGGCGATCAGCGCGACCATCGCGTCCATCGCGGCGCGGGTGCGCGCAACGACCATCAGCCCGCTGGTGTCGCGGTCGAGTCGGTGCACGATGCCCGCGCGTGGCAGCAGCACGGCCTTCGCATCCAGCGCCAGCAGCCCGTTCAGGAGCGTGCCGCTCCAGTGGCCCGGCGCCGGATGCACGACCAGGCCGGCCGGCTTGTCGATGATGCGCAGGTGCTCGTCCTCGTACACGGTGACGAGGTCCATCGGCTCGGGCCTGAAGGCCTGGCTCTGGGGCGTGGGCCGCAGTTCGATGTGCCCCGCCTGCCCCGCGCGCACGGTGGCCGAGGCCTTGGTGAGCGTGCGGCCCTGGAGCTCGACAGCGCCGGCTTCGATCAATTGCTGCAGGTAACTTCTGGAAAATTCAGGCACCAGCACGGCCAGCGCGCGGTCGAGCCGCTGCCCGTGCTGGTCCTGGCTGATGCCGAAGGAGCGCAGTTCGCTCGGCTCGACCGGATCGGCGCCCTCTTCGAGCTCCATGGTTTCCGGGGGATCGGCCGAAGGGTCGGTCGATATAATTGAAGGCAACTGTTTCACGAAAGCCGTATGTGATGTTTCGCGCCAAATTATCGGTCCCCGCCTGGATCGCGCTCAGCGCGGCGGCTCTGCTCGCTACCGGCTGCTCTTCCACCAAGGAAGACAAGACCGCCAACTGGAGCCCCAACCGCATTTACTCGGAAGCCAAGGAAGAATCCAGCTCGGGTGCCTACGACAAGGCCGTGCCCCTGTACGAGAAGCTCGAAGGCCGCGCCGCCGGCACCCCGCTTGCGCAGCAGGCCCAGTTGGAAAAGGCCTACGCCCAGTACAAGGGCGGCGAAAAGGCCAACGCCATCGCCACCATCGACCGCTTCATGAAGCTGCACCCGGCCAGCCCGGCGCTCGATTACGCGCTCTACCTGAAGGGCGTGATCAACTTCAACGACGACCTGGGCATGTTCGCATTCCTCACGCGCCAGGACCTGTCCGAGCGCGATCAGAAGGCCGCCAAGGAATCGTTCGAGTCGTTCCGCGACCTCGTCACGCGCTTTCCCGATTCGCGCTACGCACCCGACGCGCGCCAGCGCATGAACTACATCGTGAACTCGCTCGCGCAGTACGAGGTTCACGTGGCGCGCTACTACTACTCGCGCGGCGCCTACCTGGCGGCCATCAACCGGGCGCAGATCGCGCTGTCCGACTACCGCGAAGTGCCGGCGCTCGAAGAAGCCCTGTACATCATGGTGAAGTCGTACGACGCGCTCGGCATGAACGACCTGCGCGACGACGCCCAGCGCGTGCTGACCACCAACTATCCGCAGAGCACCTACCTCGCCAACGGTTTCAAGGGCAGCAACGACCCTTGGTGGAAGCTCTGGTAAGACGCTTCTAGCGTCTAGTACGGATTCTTGAGCGCGCCGATCGCGCTCTCGAAATCCGCTTCGGATTCCAGCCGCCGCATCGGCGGCAGCGCTGCCAGCAGTCGGCGGCCATAGCCCATGGCGACCAGCCGGGTATCGCAAATCGCCAGCACACCGCTGTCGGTCTCGCGGCGAATCAAACGCCCCGCCCCCTGCTTGAGCGCCACGGCCGCCTCGGGCAACGAATAGTCGCTGAACGAACTGCGCCCCTGGGCTTCCAGGCGCTGCGAGCGCGCCTCGACCAGCGGATCGTTGGGCGGCGGGAACGGCAGCTTGTCGATCACCACCAGCTGCAGCGCATCGCCCGGCGCATCGAAGCCCTCCCAGAACGACGCCGATGCGACCAGCACGCAGCCGGCACGCCCCTCGTTCGCACCCTCGCGGAATCGCTCCATCAGCACGCGCTTGGGCAGTTCGCCTTGCACCAGCACCTCGGGCCGCACCGCCGCATCGAGCAGTTCGAAGTGCTGCTTCATCGCATCGCCGATGGTGCGCAATGCGCGCAGCGTGGTTGTCAGCACCAGCGTGCGGCCGCCCAGTTCGGCGGCGCCGCGTGCAGCCAGTTGCGCAACCTTCGTGCTGTGCGAGGCATCGTTGGGTTTCGGAAAAACGCGCGGCACATAGAGCGCGGCCTGCGATGCGTAGTCGAACGGGCTCTGCACGCGCAGCACCTCGGCATCGCCCAGTCCGCACGGCTCGGTGAACCAACGCAGCGTGGGCTCGTCACCCAACGTGGCGGAGGTGAAAACCCAGGCGCGGCGATCGGGCTCCCGCTCCTGCGCCGCGGGGCGCTCGCCGTATGCATCGGTGTCGCTGTCGTCCTCGTCGTCCGGCTCGCTGATCTTGAGCACGCGCTTGCGCATCGCCTCGGCGATGTCGAGCGGCGATTCGATCAGCCGCAGCTGCGAGCCCACGTCCACCCAGCGCACGGAATCGACCGCGCATGGCAGCGCGAAGCGCGCCGCGCGCTTGGCGAGTTGCTGCGCCCGCTCGTGAAGCCGCACGAAGTCGGGAGAAATTTCGCTGACGGTGTCGAGCCCTTCGGCTGCCATCTCGAATGAGTGCTGCAGGTCTTCGAGCGACCTCTGCCAGGCACCGGGATCGACCCCCTCGGGCGACTCGCCCAGCCAGCGCAGCTTGGCGCCGGGCCATTGCTTGCCGACCACCAGCCGCAGCTCGCGCGCGGCCCGCTCGAC
The DNA here is from genome assembly GCF_000834655.1 of Variovorax paradoxus. Classification (GTDB taxonomy): domain Bacteria; phylum Pseudomonadota; class Gammaproteobacteria; order Burkholderiales; family Burkholderiaceae_C; genus Variovorax; species Variovorax paradoxus_F. Next base: position 19,600 of record NZ_JXQQ01000052.1, on the reverse strand, counting down.
CGAGGCCACCAGCAGCTGCCAGTCGACCAGCCCGCGCGCATGCTGAAGGCCGGCCCCCAGCATGTCGCGCGCGAAGTCGAGGGCCTGGCCGCTGCCGAGCTGCGCGCCCAGAAACTGCACGCCGGTCTCGTTGAGTTGATGCGCCTCGTCGAACACCACCACGCTCACGGTCGGGAGCAATTCCGCCATGCCGGTCTCGCGCACCGCGAGATCGGCAAAGAACAGGTGGTGGTTGATGACGACGATGTCGGCCGCCAGCGCCTCGCGCCGCGCCAGGTTGACGTGGCAGGGCTTGAACTGCGGGCACTGCGCGCCCAGGCAGTTCTCGCGCGTGGACGTGATCAGCGGAATCAGCGGCGAACGCTCGTCGAGTCCCGGCAGCTCGGCCAGGTCGCCGGTGCGCGTGGCCTTGGACCATTGCTCGATCTTGGCGAGCGTGCGAAGGCTCCCGCGTTCGGGCAAGGAGGCGTCGTGGCGCGCCGTGTCGAGCCGGTGCAGGCACAGGTAGCTGCCCCGCCCCTTCAGGAGCGCCGTGCGCACCGGCAGCCCGAAGGCCTCGACCAGCCGCGGCAGGTCGCGACCGAAGAGCTGGTCCTGCAGGGTCTTGGTGGCTGTCGACAGCAACACGCGCTCGCCACTCAGCAGTGCCGGCACGAGATACGAAAAGGTCTTGCCGACACCGGTGCCGGCCTCGACCACGAGCACGCCGCCCTGGTCGATGGTGCGGGCTACCGCCATCGCCATGTCGGTCTGGCCAGAGCGTTCGCGGAACTGATCGGCGGCATGCGAGAGCACCCCGCCCTGCGCGAACGCATCGCGCACCTTGTCCTCGAGCGACTCGGTCACGCGGGCTCTCTCGGATCGAGCATGTTCTCCACGCGCGTGATCTGGTCGCGCAGCGCGAGACGTCGCTTCTTCAGCCGCCGCAGCAGGAGTTCGTCTTGCGTCGAGGCTTCGGCGAGGCGGTCGATGGTGGCGTCCAGATCGGCGTGCTCGATGCGCAGTTCGATCAGCTGGCGGGAAAGGGAGTGGAGATTGGAGTCCAACGGTGGGTGTGCGAACGCAGGGTTTGCGCGGCGCATGTTCGTTCGATAATACGTCCTGATACGAATTTACGAGAAGACAGGAAGCGCGCCCTTGGCGCACATGTGCTCATGACCCAAGGCTTTCGACTTGCCGCCGCCACCGGCCTCCACAAGGGAGACCGCCCCTATCAACAGGACCAGGTGTTGATGATGAGCCATCCGCGCACGCCGGGCTGTGTCCTGGGCGTCATCGCCGATGGCATGGGTGGCCGCAGCGGTGGCCGCAAGGCCTCCGACCAGGTGCTCATGACGGCCCGCCAGCTCTTCACCCGCTACCACCCCGACCGCGACGACCCCGAGGCCGTGCTTCGCCAGCTGCTCGACGATGCGCACACGGTCATCAAGCTCACGGCGATCTCGAGCGAGCAGGAGCCGCACAGCACGCTGGCGGCGTTCCTCATGACCCCGAAGGGCGACTGCGCCTGGATCCACGCGGGTGACTCCCGCATCTATCACTTTCACGACGGGCAACTGATCAAGCGCACGCGCGACCATTCGTACGTGCAGGCGCTGATCGACCGCGGCCAGATCAGCGAGGCCGAGGCCAACGTGCATCCGCAGGGCAACATCCTGCTCGGGTGCCTCGGCATGGCCACGACGCCGCCGCCCATCGACCCGCACTACATCCCGAAGATGCAGACGGGCGACCTGCTGATGGCGTGCAGCGACGGGCTCTGGCACTACTTCAGCCCCGCGGAACTGGCGAGCGTGCTGTATGCGCAGCCGCCGCGCGACGCAGTCGAGATCCTGGTGGGCGAAGCGCGTCGCCGGGCCCGCGGCACAGGCGACAACATCTCGATCGCCGTGCTCAAGCTCGACCCGCTGCCAGAAGCCGCGGCGGCCACCGCCACGGCCTGATCGGCGAGCCCGCGGCGCTTCGGCGCCGATGCTCAACGCGCTGGCGCTGATGCGGCGGCAGCCGGCGGCAGCGGCGCGCCGCGCGGCTTGGTGCGGTTGGCGTTCTGCCGCTCGCGGCTCGCCCGGTGTTCTTCGGCCTTCTTCTGCTTGTCGGCGAACTGCGCGGCGGCGGTCGGTGCCTCGGCCCGGCGTTGCGCGGCCTTGGCCTCGGCGTCGGCGTGCGCCTTCTGCTTGCTGTCGAACTGCCGCTGGCGCTCGGCGGCTTCGGCGGCCGTGGCGGCGCGGCTGGCCGCATGGTCGGTTGCGCGCTGCTCGCGGTCTTTCTGGCCCTGCTGCGACTGCTCTTTCTTTTCGGCGGTGTCCGCCGGGCGCTGCGTTGCGGCCTTCTGGTCGAGCTTCTGCAGCTCCGCGGCACCAGCGCGCTGCCGCTGAATGTCGTTGATCGCCGTTTCCTGGCGCTTGATGCTGTCGAGCTCCTTGCGCCGGCGGGTGCGGCTCTCGCGCAGGCAGTCCTCGACCGCGAACTTCGCGTAGCAGGCCGTGCGCTCCTGCAGGAAGCGCGCTTCGATCGCTTCGCGCTCGCTGGACAGCCGGCTGCGTTCGGCGTCCAGGTTCGCGTTGCCGGCCGCGGCGTTCGACTGCGCCCAGAGCGGAAGGCTGGCCAACGTCATCAGCAAGGCAAGGGCGATTTTTTTCATGTGAGTCGGGTGTCAACGATGCGGCGTTCCAGGGAGAGGAACTCGCTCGACTGCATTTCGGTGAGCCGGGAGACCGTGCGCGGAAACTCGTGCGCCAGCGGACCCTCGGTGTACAACGCCTCGGGCGGAACCTCGGCCGACATGATGAGCTTCACGCGCCGGTCGTACAAGACATCCACCAGCCAGGTGAAACGGCGTGCTTCCGAAGCCATGCGCACCGGCATGTGCGGCACGTCGGACAGGAGCACCGTGTGGAACTGGCTGGCGATTTCCAGGTAGTCGTTCTGCGAGCGCGGTCCGCCGCAGAGCGTCTTGAAATCGAACCAGACCACGCCGCCGGCCTTGCGCCGCGCGCGGATCTCGCGCGACTCGATGTGCAGCACCGGGTTTTCGTCGGCCGTCTCGGCCAGCTTGTCGAAGGCCTTGCGCATTTCCTTCTCGGCCGAAGCGTCGTTCGGCGTGAGGTACATGCGCAATTGCTCGAGCGTGCGGCGCCGGTAGTCGGTGCCGTTGTCCACGCTCAACACTTCGAGCTTCTCGTTGAGCAGCGCGATCGCAGGCAGGATGCGGTCGCGGTGCAGCCCGCCGGGATACAGGTCGTCGGGCTTGAAATTGGAGGTGGTGACGAAGCCCACGCCGTTCTCGAACAGCGACACCAGCAACCGATGAAGAATCATCGCGTCGGTGATGTCCGCCACGTGGAACTCGTCGAAGCAGATGAGCTTGTAGCGCTTGGAGATGCGCAGGCCCAGCTCGTCGAGCGGGTTGACCGTCCCCTGCAACTCCCGCAGCTCGCGGTGCACCTCGCGCATGAATTCGTGAAAGTGCAGCCGCGTCTTGCGGCGCAGCGGCACCGCATTGAAGAACAGGTCCATCAGGAAGCTCTTGCCCCGCCCGACGCCACCGTACATGTAGACGCCGCGCGGCAGCTCGGGCCGGTTGATGAACTTCTTCAGCGCATTCGAACGCTGGGCCTTGTACTCGGCCCATTCGTTCGCGCACCGATCCAGCGCCTCCACGGCACGCAGCTGCGCGGGATCGCTTTGGAACCCGCGCGTGGCGAGCTCCGCCTCGTAGGCCTGTTTGACGCTGGTCAAGAGAAACGGCGAATCAGAAGTTCAGCGTGCGCTTGTCCACGGCGAGTGCCGCTTCCTTCGTGGCTTCCGACAGCGACGGGTGCGCGTGGCAGATGCGCGCGATGTCTTCGGCGCTCGCCTTGAATTCCATGGCCACCACGGCTTCGGAGATCAACTCGCTGACCTGCGGGCCCACCATGTGCACGCCCAGGATCTCGTCGGTCGCGGCGTCGGCCAGGAACTTGACCATGCCGGTCGTGTCGCCCAGCGCGCGTGCGCGGCCATTCGCCAGGAACGGGAAGGTGCCGGCCTTGTAGGCGCGGCCTTCGGCCTTGAGCTGCTGCTCGGTCTGGCCGACCCACGCGATCTCGGGGTGCGTGTAGATCACCCACGGGATCGTGTTGAAGTTGACGTGTCCATGCTGGCCGGCAATGCGCTCGGCCACGGCAACGCCCTCTTCCTCGGCCTTGTGCGCCAGCATCGGGCCGCGCACCACGTCGCCGATCGCCCACACGTTGGGCAGGTTCGTCTTGCAGTCGCCGTCCACGGTGATGGCACCGCGCTCGTCGAGGGCCAGGCCCACGGCGTCGGCTGCGAGGCCGATGGTGTTGGGCACGCGGCCGATCGACACGATCAGCTTGTCGACGTCGAGCACCTGGGCTTCGCCCTTGGCGTTGGTCCAGGCGATGGAGACGCCCTTCTTGCCCGACTTGATCTCGCCGACCTTCACGCCCAGCTCGATCTTCAGGCCCTGCTTGTCGAACGCCTTCTTGGCTTCCTTGGCGATCTGCTCGTCCACCGCGCCCAGGAACGTGGGCAGCGCTTCGAGCACCGTCACTTCGGAACCGAGACGGCGCCACACGGAGCCCATTTCGAGGCCGATCACGCCCGAGCCGATCAGCGCGAGCTTCTTGGGCACGGCGCCGATGCGCAGCGCGCCGTCGTTCGAGAGAATGTTCTCTTCGTCGAAGGCCGCGCCCGGCAGCGCGCGGGCGTTGGAGCCCGTGGCCACGATGATGTGCTTGCCGACGATGGTTTCCTCGGCGGCGCCCGCCACCTTGATCTCGTAGCCGCCTTCAGCGGCCTTCACGAACGAGCCACGGCCGTGGAACGACGTGATCTTGTTCTTCTTGAACAGGTAGGTGATGCCGTCGTTGTTCTGCTTCACGACCTGGTCCTTGCGGGCCAGCATCTTGCCGACGTCGAGTTCGAGGCCCGACACGTTGATGCCGTGGTCCGCAAAGCCGTGGCCGGCGTGCTCGAAGTGTTCCGACGATTGCAGCAGCGCCTTCGACGGAATGCAGCCCACGTTCGTGCAGGTACCGCCGAGCGCGGGACCGCCCTTGGCGTTCTTCCACTCGTCGATGCAGGCCGTGTTGAAGCCCAGTTGCGCCGCACGGATCGCGGCGATGTAGCCGCCGGGGCCGCCGCCGATCACGATGACATCGAATTGTTTGGTCATTTGATTTCCGAAAATTTAGTGATGAACGCTCCGCACCATCTCGATGTGCGGTATCCCGTCTTCGTCGTAGGGCTCGCCCACTGTGGCAAAGCCCGCCGATTCATACAACTTCTGCAGGTACGCCTGCGCGCCGATCCGGAGCGCGACATGCGGCCAGAGCCCGTCGGCGTGCGCGATCCCCTTGCCCAGGAGCTCTTGCCCGATGCCCCGGCCGCGGTACGCGGTGCCCGTCAGGACACGTCCGATCGAGGCTTCCTCGTACGACACGCCCGGCGGCAGGAGGCGCATGTACGCTGCTACCTTCAGCTGGCCCTTTGCGCCGTCCACCGCGAAGAGGTGGAGGGCCTGCGCGTCCTTGCCGTCCGGATCGAGGTACACGCAGCGCTGCTCCACGACAAAGACTTCGCTGCGCGCCGACAGAATCGCGTAGAGCTCCGACGCCGTCAAAGCGTCGAAAGGCTTGCAATACCACTCCATCGGCAGCGCGCGTGGGTCAGATGTCGAACAACAGGCGCGACGGATCTTCCAGCGCTTCCTTCATGGCGACCAGGCCCAGCACGGCTTCGCGGCCGTCGATGATGCGGTGGTCGTAGCTCATGGCCAGGTAGTTCATCGGGCGGATGACGATCTGGCCGTTCTCCACGACGGCGCGGTCCTTGGTGGCGTGCACGCCGAGGATGGCCGACTGGGGCGGGTTGATGATCGGCGTCGAGAGCATCGAGCCGAAGGTGCCGCCGTTCGAGATCGAGAACGTGCCGCCGGTCATCTCCTCGATGCCCAGCTTGCCGTCTTGCGCCTTCTTGCCGTACTCGGCGATCTTCTTCTCGATGTCGGCAAAGCTCATCTGGTCGGCATTGCGCAGGATCGGCACCACCAGGCCGCGCGGCGAACCCACGGCGATGCCGATGTCGAAGTAGCCGTGGTACAGGATGTCGTTGCCGTCGACCGAGGCGTTGATCACCGGGTACTTCTTGAGGGCGTGCACCGCAGCCTTCACGAAGAAGGACATGAACCCCAGCTTCACGCCGTGTTCCTTGGTGAAGCTGTCCTGGAAGCGCTTGCGCAGTTCCATGACGGGCGCCATGTTCACTTCGTTGAAGGTCGTGAGGATCGCGTTGGTCGACTGCGACTGGATCAGGCGCTCGGCGATGCGGGCGCGCAGGCGGCTCATCGGCACGCGCTGTTCCGGACGCTCGCCCAGGTCGGACGAACCGACCGGTGCCGCGACCTGCGGCAGTGCGGGCTTGGCAGCCGGCGCAGGAATGGCGGCAGCCGCGGGCTTGGCGCCCGAAGCGACGGCGCCGAGCACGTCGCCCTTGGTGACGCGGCCGTCCTTGCCGGTCCCGGCAACGTCGCCGGTCTTCAGGTTGTTGTCGGCCAGCAGCTTGGCAGCGGCGGGCATGGCAACGTCGGACTTCGAACCGCCGGTGGCGGCCGCAGCGGCTGCCGGAGCAGGCGCGGCAGCAGCCGGCGCAGCGGCAGTGGGTGCTGCTGCAGCCGGCGCAGCGGCGCTCGCCTTGCCTTCGGTGTCGATCTTGGCGATCAGCTGGTCGGCCACCACGGTGGCGCCATCGGGCTGCACGATTTCGGCGAGCACGCCGGCCGAGGGCGCGGGCACTTCCAGCACGACCTTGTCGGTCTCGATCTCGATCAGGATTTCATCGACGGCAACGGCGTCGCCGGCCTTCTTCTTCCAGGTGAGCATGGTGGCCTCGGCCACGGATTCGGAAAGCTGGGGGACTTTGACTTCTACGATAGACATTTGGAGATTGCTCCGTGTTTTTCTTGAGGGTGTTCGTGTGAAAAGAGGCCTGGATTACTTGGTCAGCACGAAGCCCTTGAGCTTGCCAAATGCGCCATCGACGAGCGCCTTCTGCTGTTCCTGGTGCAGGTGCGAGTACCCCACCGCCGGCGATGCCGAAGCGGCGCGGCCGGAGTAGCCCAGCTTCTGGCCGTCCTGCATGTTTTCGTGGATGTAGTGCTGCACGAAGAACCAAGCGCCCTGGTTCTGCGGCTCGTCCTGGCACCACACCACGTCCGAGAGGTTCGGGTACTTCTTGATCTCTGCAGCGAATGCCTTGTGCGGGAACGGATAGAGCTGCTCGACGCGGATGATCGCCACGTCGTCGTTGCCCTGCTCCTCGCGCTTCTTGGCCAGGTCGTAGTAGACCTTGCCCGAGCAGGCGATCAGGCGCTTGACCTTCTCGGCCTTCAGGCCCTTGCTGTCGGGAATGACGGTCTGGAAGCTGCCCTTGGTGAACTCGGACAGCGGCGAGGTCGCGTCCTTGTTCCGCAGCAGCGACTTGGGCGTCATGATGATCAGGGGCTTGCGCAGGTTGCGCACCATCTGGCGGCGCAGCACGTGGAAGATCTGGCTGGCCGTGGTGGGCTGCACCACCTGCATGTTGGTGTCGGCGCTCAGCTGCATGAAGCGCTCCAGGCGTGCCGAGCTGTGCTCGGGGCCCTGGCCTTCGTAGCCGTGCGGCAGCATCATCGTGAGGCCGTTGACGCGGCCCCACTTCACTTCGCCCGAGGCGATGAACTGGTCGATCACCACTTGCGCGCCGTTCACGAAGTCGCCGAACTGGGCTTCCCAGATGACGAGCGTGTTCGGGTCGTTGGACGCGTAGCCGTATTCAAACGCGAGCACGGCTTCTTCCGACAGGATCGAGTCGATGACGACGAACGGTGCCTGGTTTTCAGCCACGTTCTGCAGCGGCGTGTAGGTGCCTTCGTCGAACTTCTCGCGGTTCTGGTCGTGCAGCACGGCATGGCGGTGCGTGAACGTGCCGCGGCCCGAGTCTTCGCCCGACAGGCGCACCGGGTAGCCGCTGGCCACCAGCGAGGCGAAAGCCATGTGCTCGCCCATGCCCCAGTCGACGTTCACGTCGCCGCGGCCCATGGCGGCGCGGTCGTCCAGCACCTTCTTGACGAGCGGGTGCACCGTGAAGCCTTGCGGCACCGTGGTGATCTTCTCGGCCAGGCGCTTCCACTCGGACGACGGGATGGCGGTGTCGCCGGCGTCGGTCCACTTCTTGTTGAGGTACGGGCTCCAGTCGACGGCGTACTTGCTCTTGAAGTTGGTGAGCACGGGGTCGACGGTGTTCTTGCCTTCGTCGAAGGCCGCGCGCTGCGCCTTGACCATGTCGTCGCCGAGCGTGTCGCCCAGGCCTTGAGCGGCCAGCTTGTCGGCGTACAGCTTGCGCGTGCCGGGGTGCTGGGCGATCTTCTTGTACATGAGCGGCTGCGTGAGCGAGGGCGTGTCCTGCTCGTTGTGGCCGAGCTTCCGGAAGCAGATGATGTCCACGACCACGTCCTTCTGGAATTCCATGCGGAACTCCAGCGCGAGCTGGGTGGCGAGCACCACGGCTTCGGGATCGTCGCCGTTCACGTGCAGCACGGGTGCATCGACCATCTTGACGATGTCGGTGCAATACAGCGTCGAGCGGCTGTCGCGCGGGTCGCTGGTGGTGAAGCCGATCTGGTTGTTGATGACGATGTGCACCGTGCCGCCGGTGGAGTAGCCACGGGTTTCGGCCAGCGCCAGCGTTTCCATCACGACGCCCTGGCCTGCGAAGGCGGCGTCGCCGTGCACGATCACGGGCAGCACCTGCTTGCCCAGCGGGTCGGCGCGGCGGTCCATGCGGGCACGCACGGAGCCTTCGACCACGGGGTTCACGATTTCAAGGTGCGAGGGGTTGAACGCGAGGCTCAGGTGCACCGGGCCGCCGGGGGTGGTCACGTCCGAGCTGAAGCCCTGGTGGTACTTGACGTCGCCGCTGGGCAGGTCTTCAGGCGCGGTGTGGTCGAACTCGGCGAACAGGTCGGCCGGCATCTTGCCGAGCGAGTTGACCAGCACGTTCAGGCGGCCGCGGTGGGCCATGCCGATCACGATTTCCTGCACGCCCTTGGCGCCTGCCTGGTTGATCAGCTCGTCCATCGAGACGATGAAGCTTTCGCCGCCTTCGAGCGAGAAGCGCTTCTGGCCGACGTACTTGGTGTGCAGGAAACGCTCGAGGCCTTCGGCCGCGGTCAGGCGGTTGAGCACGTGCTTCTTCTGCTCGGCGCTCAGCTTCGGGTTGGTGCGTGCGCTCTCGAGCTTCTGCTGCCACCAGCGCTTGTGGTTCTGGTCGGTGGTGTACATGTACTCGGCACCCATCGTGCCGCAGTACGTTTCGCGCAATGCGTTGAGCAGGTCGCGCAAGGACATGGTGTCCTTGCCGAAGAATGTGTTGCTGGTGTTGAACACCGTTTCGAGGTCGGCGTCGGCAAAGCCGTAGAACGAGGGCTCGAGTTCCGGAATGGCGGGACGCTCGGCGCGCTTGAGCGGGTCGAGGTCGGCCCAGCGAGCGCCGACATTGCGGTAGGCGGCAATCAGCTGCTGGACGGCGGTGCGCTTGCGGCCGAGCTCGGAGTCGGCGCCGCTTGCCTGCACGACCTTGGTCGTGCCCTGCTTCGCGCGTTCGGCGAAAGCATTGATGACCGGCAGGTGCGGCACGTCGCGAGTGTTGGTGCCGTCGGCCGCGGGAACGTTCTGCAGGGCGTCGAAGTACGAACGCCAGTTGTCGGGAACGCTGCCGGGGTTGGAGAGGTAGTTTTCGTACATCTCTTCGACATAGGGCGCATTGCCGCCGAAGAGGTAGGTGTTGCCTTGATAGGCGGTGTACGCCGTGGGCGTAGAGGAATCGCTCATGATCCGCTGACCTTCGCTTCCCTGAAGGAAGCACTAGCTGGTTAAGAAACCTTCCGCGACACGGCTGAACCGATTGGCGGATGCGACTGTGGCTGGGGAAGGGCCTGAGTACCTTGGCATTGTGCCACGTCAACCATATGACGGCGCCAAGGGGGTCTGCAACCCCCATTGGAGGGATCTCAGCCTTGGTCGAGTAACAGTTTGATCTGCTGCAGCGTGGCCGGGTCGTCGATGGTCGTCAGGTCGCCCGGGTCGCGCCGCTCGCACACGGCCTGGATGGCGCGGCGCAGCAATTTGCCGCTGCGGGTCTTGGGCAGGCCCGAGACGAAGCGCACGCGCGCGGGCCGCGCAAGGGCCCCGAGCTGGTCGGCCACCACTTTCATGATCTCGCCCTCGAGCTTCAGCGCCGCGTCGGCGTCGGTAACGGCGCGGCCGTCCTTCGGAACGACGAAAGCCATCGCCACCTGGCCCTTCAGCGCGTCGGCCACGCCGACCACCGCGACCTCGGCCACGTTGGCGTGGCCCGAGATGCTCTCCTCGATCTCTCGCGTGCCGAGCCGATGGCCTGCGACGTTGATCACGTCGTCGGTGCGGCCCAGGATGTAGAAGTAGCCGTCCGCGTCGCGGATGCCCCAATCGAAGGTCGAATAGACCATCTTGCCGGGCACGCTCTTCCAGTAGGTATTGACGAAGCGCGCGTCGTCTTTCCACACGGTCTGCATGAAACCCGGCGGCGTCGGTCCTTCGACCACCACAACGCCCTTCTCGTTCGGTGCCGTGAGTTCCTCGCCGGTCGATTCATGCAGGATCTTGATGCGGTAGCCGTACATCGGAATGCCCGGGCTGCCGAACTTGCTCGGCTTTGGCTCCACGCCGTTGGCAATGGTGATCATCGGCCAGCCCGATTCGGTCTGCCAGTAGTTGTCAATGATCGGCACGCCCAGGCCCTCGCTGATCCAGCGCGCGGTCGGCTCGTCCAGCGGCTCGCCCGCCAGGAACAGCGCGCGCAGGGTCGAGAGGTCGTATTTCTTGAGCAGCGCCGGGTCCTGCTTCTTGAGCACGCGCACCGCGGTTGGCGCGCTGAACATTACCGTCACCTTGTACTTTTCGACGAGGCGCCACCAGATGCCGCCGTCGGGCTGCCGGTCGATGCCCTGGGTCGGCAGGCCCTCGTACATGATCGTCGCCATGCCGGCGATGAGCGGGCCATAAACGATGTAGCTGTGGCCCACGACCCAGCCGATGTCGCTGGTCGAGAAGTACGTTTCGCCGGGCCGGCCGTCGAAGATGTGCTTCATGCTCGCGGCCAGCGCCACGGCGTAGCCGCCCACGTCGCGCTGCACGCCCTTGGGCTTGCCGGTGGTGCCACTCGTGTAGATGGTGTAGCTGATGTCGGTCGAGGCGAGCCAGGTGCAGGGCACTTGTGCATCGATGTGCTTCTGGCGCAGTTCGGTGGCCAGGTGATCGCGGCCGGCGATCATGTCCATGGGCGCGAGGCCGCGGTCCGTCAGCAGCACCGCCGACGGCTTGTACCTGGACAGTCGGATCGCCTCGTCGAGCAGCGGCTTGTACGCGATGACCTTGCCGCCGCGCGAACCCGCATCGGCGCTCACGACGACTTTGGGCTCGGCATCCTCGATGCGCGTCGCCAGCGAGCCGCTCGCGAAACCGCCGAACACAACGCAGTGGATCGCGCCGATGCGGGCGCACGCCAGCATCGCGAAGGCAGCCTCGGCAATCATCGGCATGTAGATCAGCACGCGATCGCCCTTGCCCACGCCCAGCTCGATCAGGCTGGCGGCGGTGCGCTGCACCTCGGCGTGCAGTTCGCGGAAGCTGTAGCTCTTCTCGACGCCGGTTTCCGTGGACACGAAGATCAGCGCGGGCTGATCGCCGCGCGCGGCCAGGTGGCGGTCGACCGCGTTGTGGCACAGGTTGGTTGTGCCTCCGACGAACCAGCGCGCGAACGGCGGCTGGCTGGCGTCGAGGATCTGCGTGGCGGGGGTATGCCAGTCGATCAGCCGGGCCTGCTCGGCCCAGAAGGCCTCGGGCGCGTCGACGGACTGGCGATAGAACTCTTCATAGCGGCTCATCTCGATTTGTCTCCTGTCATTTGTCCGGTTTCAGCAGGCTCGCCAAAACTGAATTCATAATTATGGAGACCGATCTTGCAGCAAGCTGACGGCCGGAACAATCCGGCCGAGCCCTGCCCGGCGGCTGCGATCCGGCTATCGGACGAGCGCGAGCACTTCAGGAAATGCGGGATGTTCCGCCGTGCGCAGCCACTCGAAGGCGACCATCTCGGTCGTCACGAGCTCGGCACCGGCGCCGGCCAGCCGGTCGAAGGCGGCATCGCGGTTGCGTTCCGTGCGGGAGCCACAAGCGTCGGTGACCACCCAGACTTCGAACTCGTCTTCCAGCAGGTCGAGCGCGGTCTGCAGCAGGCAGACATGGGCTTCGCAGCCGGCGATCACGATGGTGTTGCGCTCTTCCGCCGCGGCTGCCGGCTTCTGCAGGTGCTTGGGCAGGCTGCGCGCATTGCCCTGCGGCGCCTTGGCCGGCACGCGCAGCCATTCGCCCAGGCCCTCTTCCACGCCGCTGAAGTGCATCTTCGGCAATGTGCGTTGGCACAGCGCGCGGATGTCGGGCAGGTTCTCGCCCAGCTTGGAAGGGTTGTGCTCGGTGCCGAACACCGGAACCTCGAACAGGCGCGCCAGCTTGCCCAGCCGCACCGCGTTCTGCGCGACCGACTCGCCCTCGAAGATCGCCGGCATCAGCCGCGCCTGGTAGTCGACCAGAACGAGTTGGGAGAGCGAGGCGTCGAGCAGCATGAACGGGGTCTTTCAGGTATCGGTTGAATTGGGCTGAACCGTACCACCGAAAAGATCGGGTTGGCCGGCCCGGGCGGGCGCGCCGGCCTCTTCATTCGTCGCCGGGGCGGCGGATCGCTGCGTCAGTTGCGCCAGGTAGGTCTTGAACAGGGCATCTGCCGACTGCCGGAACATGCGGATGCGACCGGTGTGCTGCATCAACAAAAGGCCGACGCCATGCGCGAAGAGTGCCGTGTTTTCCTGCAGCGCCAACGCCGCGTCGAGGCCCATGGCCAGCAGCGCGTCTTCGCAGGGGCGCAGTGCGTCGTAGAGACGGTCGTTGAGTTCGTGGTCCAGCTCGCTTGTCAGGCCACGGGGGCGCATGCCGTGGACCAGGTAGAAGCCGAGGTCGAGGTCGCGCGGGTTCGCCGCGTAGAAGTCGAACCAGGCCTGGGCCTTTGCAGCCAGGGTCTTTTCGGGGCGGGACCTGGACATCTTCGCCTCGGCGACTGCGGCCTGCAGGCGCAGCAGCGATTCGTCGAGCAGCGCGGCATAGATCGCCTCCTTGCTCTCGAAGTACGAATAGATGGCGCCCGGCGTATAGCCCGCCTTCTTCGCGATTTCGCGGATGCTCGCGCCCTCGATCCCCGCCTCCGAAAACACCGCGCGGGCAGCATCGAGCACGAGGGCACGACGGGCGTCCGCGAGGGTCTGGCGGCGTTGGAGCTTGGCGTGCATGGGCGGCACTATAGGCCCGGGATCGGGCTTCAGTTCATATTTTTTAACATTGATATAAAAATTGAACAATGTTCAAATCTTTGCGCTGACGATAAGAAAACGGAGACAAACGATGAACGCCCCGCTCCCCGCTGCCCTCATGTCCGGCGCCGACTATCGCGAATCGCTGCGCCGCTACACCCCCAATGTGTTCGTCGATGGCCGCCGGGTCGACAGCGTCGCCGACGAAGCCGCGTTCCAGCCCGGCATCAATGCCATCGCCCTCACCTACGACTACGCGCTCAAGAGCCAGTACGAGCCCCTGATGACCGCCGTGCAACATACGAGCGGCAAGCGAGTGAACCGGCTCTCGCACATCAACACCAGCTCGGGCGACCTGCTCAACAAGCTCGAAGCCGTGCGGCTGGTCTGCCAGGAAACCGGCTGCGCCCAGCGCTACCTGACGCACGACGCGCTCAACGCGATCGCGCAGGTGTCGGCCCGCATCGACGATGCGCGCGGCAGCACCGAGCACACCGCGCGTTTCCACGAGTACCTGCACCGCGTCCAGGACCAGGACCTGACGCTCGGCGTCGCCATGACCGACGCCAAGGGCGACCGCAGCCGCCGGCCGCACGAACAGGCGAACGTCGACAGCTACCTGCACGTGGTCGAGCGCAATGCGCGCGGCATCGTCATTTCGGGCACCAAGGCCATCGTGACCGGCGCGCCCTATGTGCACGAGTTGCTGGTCATGCCCTGCCGCAACATGGGCCGCGAAGACGCCGACTTCGCCGTGTGCTGCGCCGTGCCGCTGGATGCGCCCGGCCTCACCATCGTCGCGCGCCCGGCAGGCCGGCCCGGCGAGAAGCTGGAACACGGCGACGCCCTCTTCAGCCGCAAGTACGGCCAGAGCACCGGCGTGTGCATGTTCGACCGGGTCTTCGTGCCGTGGGAGCGCGTGTTCTACGCCGGCGACAACGGAACCTGGGAGCACTCCGGCCACCTGACCTACAGCTACGCCACCCACCACCGCCACAGCTGCATCGGTGCCCGCGCGGGTTTCGGCGACCTCCTGATCGGCGCCGGCGCCTTGATGTGCGAGGCCAACGGCTTCGACCCTGGCAAGGAGAGCCACTTGCGCGAGCAGATGGTCGAACTCATCACCCTCACAGAGAGCTTCTTCGCGTGCGGCGTGGCGGCCAGCGTCTACGGCCAGGCCGACGAACACTGCGAAGTCTTCATGCCCGACCCGGTGTTCAGCAACATCGGCAAGCTGCTGCTGGCCACGAAGATCTACGACATGCACCGCATCGCCCACTACGTGAGCGGCGGCCTGATCGTCACCCTGCCCGGCCCCGACGAAGACCACAACCCCGAGACCGCTGCGCGCCTGTCGGACGTGCTGCGCGCCAACCCGGCAATTCCCTACGAGCAGCGCATCGAGACGGCGCGGTTCATCGAAGACCTCACGGCCGGCTACCAGGGCGGCTGGTACAGCGTGATCAGCTTGCATGGCGGCGGCTCGCCGGCGGCGATGAAGCAGGAGATCTGGCGCAACTACCCGGTCGGCTCCAAGGTCGAACTGGTCGAGCGCATCCTGGAGCGCGGCATCGCGGCAGACGGCTCGCCTGCCGCCGCGCCGCACGAACCCGCACGCGCCATCACGAAGAACCGGCAGCCCGGCAAATGCTGCGACACCGGTTGCACCACGCCGGGCCAGCCGGTGATGGTCGACCTGCCGGCCTCTCATCGTGCCGAGCGCGCCTAGACTCCGGCGGATGCGAATTCTTTCAGCACTTTGTGCGGTCCTCGTGGCCACCGGCTGCGGCGGCCTGCGCACGGCGAAGGCCCCGCTGGAGACCATGCTCGAAAAGAGCGCCTGCACGCCGAACGCCGACACGCTCGTCGTACTGCTGCCCGGCGCCTACTCGCACCCTGACGAGTTCGTGCGCGAAGGCTTCGTCAGTGCCCTGAACGACAACAGGCTCGCGGTCGACGTGATGCGGGTCGATGCGCACCTCGGCTACTACAACAACAAGACCATCCTCGAGCGCCTGAGCCAGGACGTGATGGCGCCCGCGCGCAGCCAGGGCTACAAGTCGATCTGGATCGTCGGCATCTCGGTCGGCGGCTTCGGCGGACTGCTCTACGCGCAGACACACCCCGGCGAACTCGCGGGCCTCGTCACCCTTGCGCCCTATCTCGGCGAGCGCGGCCTGGGCACCGACATCGCCAATGCCGGCGGCCTCGCCCGCTGGACGGGGCCGCTGAGCGATCCGCCGGGCAGCGACCCGCGCACGCCGAACGAAACCCAGCTCTGGCAATGGATGCGCGGCTACGTCGGCGCCACCGCCACCTTCGGCGCGCGGCCGCCGCTCTATCTCGGCTACGCGGTCGACGATCGCTTTGCCTTCAGCCACCGGCTGCTCGCCGCAGCATTGCCGCCGGCCCGCGTCTTCACGACGGAAGGCGGCCACGACTGGCCCGAGTGGACGCGGCTCTGGCGCCGCATGCTGCCCACCCTGCCGCTGCCGGGCTGCCCCGGCTGAATCGCGGGCTTCCTCAGTTCGGGCGCAGGCGCAGCAACTTGCCGTCGGACTCGTCGGTCAGCACGTAGAGCAGCCCGTCCGGCCCCTGCTTCACATCGCGGATGCGCGCCCGGCTGTCGGTCAGCAGCTTGTGCTCGGCCACCACCTTGCCGTCCTTCAGTTCGATGCGGTCGAGGTAGCCGAACTTCAGCGAGCCCACGAAGAGGTTGCCCTTCCAAGCCGCGCCGTAGCGGTCGCTCGTGAGAAACGCCATGCCCGAGGGGGCGATCGACGGCACCCAGTAATGCAACGGCTGCTCCATGCCCTCCCTGGCGGTAATGCCGTCGCCGATCTTTCCGCCGCCGTAGTTCTCGCCGTAGGTGATCACCGGCCAGCCGTAGTTGCGGCCGGCCTGTGGGACGTTGATTTCGTCGCCGCCCTGCGGTCCGTGCTCGTTCATCCAGAAGCGGCCGTCGGGCGCGAGCGTGGCGCCCTGCCCGTTGCGATGGCCGTAGCTCCAGATCTCGGGCAGCGCACCCGCCTTGCCGACGAAGGGGTTGTCCTTCGGCACGGAGCCGTCCTTGTTGATGCGGACGACCTTGCCGTGGTGGTTGTCGAGCTTTTGCGCATCTTCCTTGCGGCTGAAGCGGTCGCCCAGCGTGAGGAACAGCGTGCCGTCGCGCGCCTCGACGATGCGGCAGCCGAAGTGCGAGCGGCTCGCCACCTTGGGCTTCTGGCTGAAGATGATCTTGAGGTTCTCGAGCCGTGCGCCATCGGCCGACAGTTGGGTGCTCGCCAGCGCGGTGCTGTTGCCGGAACCGCTGGCCTCGGGCTCGGAGAAGCAGAAGTACAGCGTGCGGTTTTTCTCGAAGCCGGAGTCGGCCAGCACATCGAGCAAGCCGCCCTGGCCGCCAGCCGCGATGGTGGGCAAGCCCGCGAGAGGCGCGCCGACTTTGCCGTCCGCGCCGATCAGTCGCATCCGTCCGGGACGCTCGGTGACCACGTAGCGGCCGCCCGGCAAAAAGGTCACGCCCCACGGGTTTTCGAGGCCGGTTGCCACCGTTTCAGGGCGCGCTTGGGCAAAAACCAGAGCGCCAAAACCGAGAGCGGCGACAAAAACGGTGCCGCGAGCCAGTCGTGCGGTCAAATTAATCCGAAAGTTCATGTTTTTTCCGGGTAGTTGGGGCCATCTTGGCGAGAAATGGCGCCAGCTTCCAGCCCGCACGACAGTTCACTTCGGGCCCGAAGGCCCATTCGAAGCGAACCACTTATGGACCATAAAGGTCCACCGTTACATTTTTTATTCGGCCGAATCGAAAAAATTCAAACAAATCAACGATTTGCAGACACATTCGCTAATTCAGTTTAAATTGACATAACCGCGCGTCATCAATATCCTACGCGCCATGCGTTTTTTCGTCCTACCCGCGTCCCTCCTCTTTGCCGTCGCTGTTCATGCAGCCCCTCAACAGGACCGACCCGATGACGAACTGGCCGGCTTGCTCGCAGACAAAGGTCTGATCGGGCAACTCAAGCAGGTCCGTCAAACAGTCACCGAACGAACTTCCGACCTGGTGGTGACCGCCATCGGCTTCCTGGGCGTTCCTTACCGCCGCGGCGGCAATACTGCAGAGTCCGGTTTCGATTGCAGCGGCTTCGTCCGCGCGATGTACAACCAGACTGTCGGGCACATGCTCCCCCGCCGCGCCGAAGAGCAAGCTGCCGCCACCGAGAAGATCGACCGCAGCCAGCTCAAGCCCGGCGACCTCGTGTTCTTCAACACCATGCGCCGCGCCTTCAGCCATGTCGGCATCTATGTCGGCGAAGGCAAGTTCATCCACTCCCCCCGTTCGGGTGCCCAGGTTCGTGTCGAAGACATGAACGGCAGCTACTGGCAGCGCCGCTTCGACGGCGCCCGCCGCGTACTCGGCGGCGCACCGACCGAAGAGATCAAGGCCGCCGCGGCAAACGCGCGTACCGGCGACGACTGATCCCCCTTCCGATCCACCAGGATCAGGACGAAAAAAATCCCGCCGCGGCGGGATTTTTTGTGGGCGCCCGATAGCGCCTCTGGCTCTGTCAGGCCGCCTTCTTCGCCGGCGGCAGGTCGGTACAGGTACCGTGCGCCACTTCCGCCGCCATGCCGATGCTTTCGCCCAGCGTCGGGTGCGGGTGGATGGTCTTGCCGATGTCGATCTCGTCCGCGCCCATCTCGATGGCCAGCGCGATCTCGCCAATCATGTCGCCCGCATGCGTGCCGACGATGCCGCCGCCCAGGATGCGGTGCGTCTCGGCGTCGAACAGCAGCTTGGTGAAGCCCTCGTCGCGCCCGTTGGCGATGGCGCGGCCCGAAGCGGTCCACGGGAAATGGCCCTTCTTGACCTTGATGCCTTCGGCCTTGGCCTGGTCTTCCGTGAGGCCGACCCACGCCACCTCGGGGTCGGTGTAGGCCACGCTCGGGATCACGCGGGCGTTGAAGGCAGCGCTGGAAAGCTCCTTGTCGCCCTTCTGCTCGCCGGCGATCACCTCGGCCGCCACGTGGGCCTCATGCACCGCCTTGTGCGCCAGCATGGGCTGGCCCACGATGTCGCCGATTGCGAAGATGTGGGGCACGTTGGTGCGCATCTGGATGTCCACCGGAATGAAGCCCCGATCGCTCACCGTGACGCCCGCCTTTTCGGCGCCGATCTTCTTGCCGTTGGGGCTGCGGCCCACGGCCTGCAGCACCAGGTCGTACACCTGCGGCTCCTTGGGTGCGTTCTCGCCCTCGAAGGTGACCTTGATGCCTTCCTTCGTGGCTTCGGCGCCGACCGTCTTGGTCTTCAACATGATGTTGTCGAAGCGCGGCGCGTTCATCTTCTGCCAGACCTTCACCAGGTCGCGGTCGGCGCCCTGCATCAGGCCATCGAGCATTTCGACCACATCGAGGCGCGCGCCCAGAGTGGAATACACCGTGCCCATCTCGAGGCCGATGATGCCGCCGCCCAGCACGAGCATGCGCTTGGGGTCCGTGCCCATCTCGAGCGCGCCGGTGGAATCCACGATGCGCGGGTCCTTGGGCATGAACGGCAGGCTGACCGACTGCGAGCCGGCCGCGATGATCGCGTTGCGGAACTTGACGGTCTGCTTCTTGCCGGTGGTGTCCCAGCTGGTGCCGGAGGTCTCTTCGACTTCCAGGTGGTACGGGTCGATGAAATTGCCCACGCCGCGCAGCACCGTCACCTTGCGCATCTTGGCCATGGCCGTGAGGCCGCCGGTGAGCTTGCCTACCACCTTGTTCTTGTGGCCGAGCAGCTTGGCGCGATCGACCGTGGGTGCGGCGAAGCTCACGCCCAGGTCGGCGAAGTGCTTGACCTCGTCCATGACCGACGCCACGTGCAGCAGCGCCTTCGAGGGGATGCAACCGACGTTCAGGCACACGCCGCCGAGGGTGGCGTAGCGCTCGATCAGCACGACCTTCAGGCCCAGGTCGGCCGCGCGGAATGCTGCCGAATAACCGCCAGGGCCCGCGCCGAGCACGATCACGTCGCACTCGACATCGACCTTCCCGCCATAGGTGGAGGCAACGGCCGCTGCGGCCGGAGCCGGCGCGGGGGCTGGCGCTGCGGCCTTGGGCGCAGGAGCCGCCGCGGCGGGCGCGGGCGCGGGTGCGGCTGCTGCCGGCGCAGGC
>NZ_JXQQ01000051.1 GCF_000834655.1 Variovorax paradoxus | reverse complement strand
TCTCGGTGGTCGCGCCGATGAAGGTGAAAAGCCCCGATTCCACATGCGGCAGGAACGCGTCCTGCTGGCTCTTGTTGAAGCGGTGCACCTCATCCACGAAGACGATGGTGCGCTGCTGCTCCAGCCCGTCTCGCGCGGCCGTGGCGCGCTCGACGGCCTCGCGAATGTCTTTCACGCCGCCCAGCACGGCGCTGATGCTCAGGAATTGCGCGTCGAAGGCATCGGCCATCAGGCGCGCGATGGTCGTCTTGCCGGTGCCCGGCGGCCCCCAGAGGATGCAGGAATGCGGCTGGCCTGACTCGAAAGCGATGCGCAGCGACATGCCCGGGCCGAGCAGGTGCTGCTGGCCGATCACTTCGCCGAGCGTCTTCGGGCGAAGTCGCTCGGCAAGGGGTTGGTGGGAACTGGTGGCCAAACTGCGGGGGTTACTGCTTGACGACGTCGGCGCCAGCAGGCGCCTTGAAATCGAACACGCTGGCGGCAAGCGAGGGATTCACTTCGACCTTGCTGAACTTGAGCACCGAGCGCTGGCCGAAGCTGTCGAGGATTTCGAGCGCCGCGAGGGCGTCGCCCTGGAAGCCGACCAGCACGCTCTGCAGCTGGCCGTCCTTGTTCTTCGGCGTGGCCTTGACCCATTCGAGGCCGTCGCGCTCGGGCGCGGCTTCGAGTGTGAAGTCGGCCTGCAGCGCGCGCAGGTCGGGCGCCGCCGCAATCAGCGCCGCCGGGGTGGAGCCCAGCGCCTGAGCCTGGGCGCGCTGAGTGACCTGGTTCAGGTCGGCGTCGTAGAGCCAGAGCGTCTTGCCGTCGGCCACGATGCTCTGGGCGAAAGGCTTGCGGTAGTCGAACTTGAATTTGCCGGGACGCTGGAATTCGAAGGTGCCGGTCGATGTCTTCACGCGGCCGGGCTGGCCTTCGCGCGAGGGCGCAGTCACGGTCTGGGTGAATTCGGCGCGGCCCGATTTGACCGTCTTCACGAAAGTCTCGAGGCTTTCAAGCCCCCCGGCCCAGGCGTTGGCGGAGCAAAGAAGGCCTATCAGGAGCCAATGGCGGATTTTCAATTTGGATTCCTCGAAAAAGCTTGGAAGAAGCTATTGCACTGGGCATCGACCCTACCCGCCGCGAATTGCGGCATGTGTAGGTCTTCATGAAGATTTGCAATGCCGGCGAGCGCTTCTGCAAATTGCCTTTCAGCACGTAACCGGAATTGCGAACCGCTGCAGCGCCAATTATTCGGTGCGCGCGGGCACCAGGATTTCGCGCTGCCCGCTGCCGCTCATGGCACTGACGAGGCCGGCCTTTTCCATGTCTTCGACCAGCCGCGCGGCGCGGTTGTAGCCGATCTTCAGGTGACGCTGCACGAGCGAGATGCTGGCCTTGCGGTTCTTGAGCACCACCTCGACCGCCTGGTCGTACATCGGGTCTTTCTCGGCATCGCCACCGCCGAGCAGGTCGCCGTCACCGTCGCCATCGACCGTGCCGCCTTCGAGCACACCCTCGATGTAGTCGGGCTCGCCCTGGCTCTTGAGGTAGGCCACCACGCGGTGCACTTCCTCGTCGCTCACGAAGGCGCCGTGCACGCGGATCGGCAGGCCCGTGCCGCTGGGCATGTAGAGCATGTCGCCCATGCCGAGCAGCGCTTCGGCGCCCATCTGGTCGAGGATGGTGCGGCTGTCGATCTTGCTGGACACCTGGAATGCGATGCGGGTCGGGATGTTGGCCTTGATGAGGCCCGTGATCACGTCGACGCTGGGCCGCTGCGTGGCCAGGATGAGGTGGATGCCGGCGGCGCGCGCCTTCTGCGCGAGTCGGGCGATGAGCTCCTCGATCTTCTTGCCGACCACCATCATCAGGTCGGCCAGTTCGTCGATGACCACCACGATGTGCGGCTCGCGCTTGAGCGGCTCCGGATCGTCGGGTGTGAGGCTGAACGGGTTGTAGATGAACTCCTCGCGCGCCTTGGCTTCGTCGATCTTGGTGTTGTAGCCGGCCAGGTTGCGCACGCCGAGCTTGCTCATGAGCTTGTAGCGGCGCTCCATCTCGGCCACGCACCAGTTCAGGCCGTGCGCCGCCTGGCGCATGTCGGTGACCACCGGCGCCAGCAGGTGCGGGATGCCTTCGTAGACCGACATTTCGAGCATCTTCGGGTCGATCATCAAGAGCCGCACGTCGCGTGCCTCGGCCTTGTAGAGCAGCGACAGGATCATCGCGTTGATACCCACCGATTTGCCCGAGCCGGTGGTACCGGCTACAAGCACGTGCGGCATCTTCGCGAGGTCGGCCACCACGGGGTTGCCGATGATGTCCTTGCCCAGGCCCATGGTGAGCATGGACTTGCCTTCGTTGTAGACCTGCGAGCCTAGGATTTCGCTGAGCTTGATCGATTGGCGCTTGGCGTTGGGCAGCTCGAGCGCCATGTAGTTCTTGCCCGGGATGGTCTCGACCACGCGGATCGACACCAGCGAGAGCGAACGCGCGAGGTCCTTCGCGAGGCCCAGGATCTGCGAGCCCTTGACGCCGGTGGCGGGCTCGATTTCGTAGCGCGTGATCACCGGACCGGGCGAGGCAAGCACCACGCGCACCTCGACGCCGAAGTCCTTGAGCTTCTTCTCGATCATGCGCGAGGTCATCTCGAGCGTGTCGGCGGAGACGGTTTCCTGGCGCACCAGCGCCGCATCGAGCAGGTCGACCTGCGGCAGCTTGCTGTCGGGCAGTTCCTTGAAGAGCGGCTTCTGGCGCTCCTTGACGACGCGGTCGCTCTTGGGCACTTCGGTCATCGCGGGCTCGATCTGCACCGGCGGCGATGGCGGACGGCGCTTGGGGCGCGGCTCGATGCTGATTTCCTCGTCGTCGGGGAAATCGGTGGTCATGGCGGGGCCGTCGCCCCTGCTGCCCGAATCGCCGCGCGTGAACGCCGGCTCATCGGCTTCGGCGCGCTCGCGGGCGGCCTGCTTGCCCATGGCGATGTCGGCGGCCATTTCGCGCTTTTCGCGGCGCGATTCGAAGAGCGAGTACGCGCGGGCGCCGATGCGCTCGGCAATCAGGCTCCACGAAAAACGAAAGACCAGCGCCGAGCCGATCACGCCACCGGCGATGGCCACCAACGCTGAGCCGGTGAAGCCCATCCAACGGACGCTGGCCGGCCCCACGAGGTAGCCCAATGCGCCGCCGCCCGAGCCAGGCAGATGCGATTCGAGCCGGTACAGGCGCGACCATTCGAGCATGGCGCTCGCGCACAGCAGGAGGATGAGACCGAACCAGAACGCCACGCGGCTGCGATTGAAGCGGCCGCGGGGTGGCTGCTCGGCCGGAGCGGCCTCGCCGCCGCGCAGCCAGTTGGCCAGCGAAGAAAGCCAGGCGCGCAAGCCCGCCGCAAGGCACCACCAGACGGAATAGCCGGCCGCGTAGTAGCTGCCATCGGCAAGCCAGGCGCCGATGCGGCCGCCCCAGTTCTTGATCTCGCCGCCGGTGCCCGACGTCGACCAGGCCGCATCGGAAGGCGTGAAGCTCAGCATGGCGAGCAGCCAGAACAACAGCGCTGCGAATCCTGCGATCAGCGTGATTTCGTGGGCGAAGCGCATGGCGCGCATGCGCACGGGTTGCCCATCGGCGGCAGAAGAAGATTGAAGCGTATTGAGCGAATAGGTCATGAAAAACACGGCACCCGGCCCGTAAATCGGAGGCCGGACGCCCGAACACTACAACAAAAGGCCGGCGCCGCCTGCGGCGCCCGGCCCGAAGGCTCAAGTGAGCGTCAGGAGCCGTTCCTTGACGATCATCGACCCGTCGTCCAGGGTCTGAACGAAACCGCGCTCTTCCAGGTCCTTCATCACGCGGCTCACCATTTCGCGCGAAGCGCCGACCATCTTTGCCAGGTCCTGGCGAGAAATCTTGTCACGCACCTTGAGATTGCCGGCACCGTCGTCGACGGCAAATTCGAGCAGCGAACGGGCCACGCGGCCATAGACGTCCATCAGAGCCAGCGACTCGATCTTGCGGTCGGCATGGCGCAGGCGCTGCACCAGGCCGCGCATGATGTTGTAGGCCATCGAGGAGTTCTCGGGCAGGCAGCGCGCAAACGCATCGCGGCCCAGCATGAGAACGTCGCACTGGATCTCGGTGCGCACGGTGGCCGAGTGCGGCTCGTCGTCGATCAGGCTCATCTCGCCGAGGTAGTCGCCGGGGTGCAGCGTCGCCAGGATGACCTCGCGGCCCCGGCTGTCGGCACTGGTCACGCGGGCACGCCCGGTGAGGATGATGTAGAGCGCATCGGACTTCTTGCCCTGCTCCACGACGACTTCGGCACGCTTGAAGCGCTTCTTGATGATCGCGTCCGCGATGCTTGCGGACTGCGTGGCTGTCAACGACGCGAACAATGGAACGCGCCGAAGCAATTCAAGGTTGGACAGCATCGACATTTATCAATCCCTGATACAGCGCGCGGAGTTGGTCCAAAAGGCAAGCCAATGGATTACTACAATCGCGCGCATTGAAAACACCGTGCACCCGGTGTTGAACCGGGCGGTGATACTCCACATATATCGCTACCACCCTGAAAATGTACACGCTGCCGCAGCGTATATCCTAGGTTTTCTACTCATGTCCGCTCCCCAACACGCCAAGGTTTTGATTCTCGGCTCCGGCCCCGCCGGCTATACCGCAGCGGTCTATGCAGCCCGCGCAAACCTGCAGCCTTTGCTCATCACGGGCATTGCCCAGGGCGGTCAATTGATGACCACGACTGAAGTCGACAATTGGCCGGCCGACGTGCATGGCGTGCAAGGGCCGGAGCTCATGCAGCGCTTTCTCGAGCACGCCGAACGCTTCAAGACGCAGATCGTTTTCGACCACATCAACAAGGTCGACCTGAGCAAGCGCCCCTTCACGCTCACCGGCGACAGCGGCACCTACACCTGCGATTCGCTGATCATTGCAACAGGTGCTTCGGCCAAGTATCTGGGCCTCGATTCCGAAGAGAAGTTCATGGGCCGCGGCGTCTCTGCATGCGCAACCTGCGACGGCTTCTTCTACCGCGAACAGGAAGTCTGCGTGATCGGCGGCGGCAACACGGCCGTTGAAGAAGCGCTGTACCTGGCCAACATCGCGAACAAGGTCACGCTGGTGCATCGCCGCGACAAGTTCCGCGCCGAGCCGATCCTGATCGACAAGGTCAAGGAAAAGGTCGCCGAAGGCAAGATCGTGCTGAAGCTGCACAACGAACTCGATGAGGTGCTGGGCGATGGCACGGGCGTGACCGGGATCCGCATCAAGAACACGCAGACCGGAGAGACCGAGCAGATCGATCTCAAGGGCTGCTTCATCGCCATCGGTCACCACCCGAACACCGACATCTTCCAGGGCCAGTTGGAGATGAAGGACAACTACATCCTGACCCGCTCGGGCCTGCAGGGCTTCGCGACGATGACGAGCATTCCGGGCGTCTTCGCCGCGGGCGACGTGCAGGACAACGTATACCGCCAGGCCATCACGAGCGCGGGC
Source organism: Variovorax paradoxus (assembly GCF_000834655.1). Classification (GTDB taxonomy): domain Bacteria; phylum Pseudomonadota; class Gammaproteobacteria; order Burkholderiales; family Burkholderiaceae_C; genus Variovorax; species Variovorax paradoxus_F. The sequence continues at coordinate 24,709 of NZ_JXQQ01000051.1, read as the reverse complement.
ACGGGTTGCATGGCTGCGCTGGATGCCCAGCGCTTCCTGGAGCAGGACGGCACGCTCTAAATCCGGGTGCTGCCCAAAAGGGCTATAATCCGAGGCTTTGCCGAAACAAGGCCCTCTCACGGGGGCTTGCTGCATTCAGGCAAAGCCGGGGTACCGCCACCCGTTTCTGGCGAGGTCAAGCTGCAAAACACCTGCAATCACCGCGATTGCGCCGGTGCCAGCTGTTCAAGAAAGAGTGTCCACATGGCACGCGTATGCGACGTAACGGGCAAAGGCCCGATGGTCGGAAACAACGTTTCCCACGCCAACAACAAAACCAAGCGCCGGTTCCTGCCGAACCTGCAATATCGCCGTTTCTGGGTCGAGACTGAAAACCGCTGGGTTCGCCTGCGCGTTTCGAGCGCTGCACTGCGCCTGATCGACAAGAACGGTATCGACGCCGTGCTCGCAGACCTGCGTGCACGCGGCCAAGCTTAAGGAGCTGAATCATGGCAACGAGCAAAGGCGGACGCGAGAAGATCAAGCTGGAATCCACCGCGGGTACCGGCCACTTCTACACGACCAGCAAGAACAAGAAGACGATGCCTGAAAAGATGTCGATCATGAAGTTCGACCCCAAGGCGCGCAAGCACGTCGAATACAAGGAAATCAAGCTGAAGTAATTCGGCTCTGGTTTTCCAACGACGAACCCGCTGCTTACCCAGCGGGTTTTTTGTTGCCTGTCGATTTACCGTGATTGATTCCTCCGCAATACCGAGGCACGACAAATACGACGCACATAAAAAAGCCGACCAGCGGTCGGCTTTTTTAATGAGGGGCTAAACCGCTCAGGCGCGTGCAGCGCGCAAACGCGTAGAGAACTCGCGCAGACCCGCAATACCGCTGGCTTCGGCCCGATGGCACCAAGCCGCCAGATCAGCCGCCAGTTGCTCGCGCGACTGCGAAGTGTTCAGCCAGAGTTGGCGCAGTTCTTCGCGCATCGTCACCATCTTGTCGAGCACCGGGTGGGCGGCACGTGCCTGCACAATGTGCGTGCGGGCCGACGCGGGGACCTTGTCGTCATCACGGTGCAGCCAGCGCTTGGCAGCCTTGAGCACCGACAAGTCGGCGCCCTTGGTCTTCAAGAGGGCCAGCTCTTCGCTGGTTGCACGGCGCATTTCACGGGCATAGCCGGCCATGACTTCATAGCGGTTGGCGATGACAGCCTCAAGCGTCTTCTCGTTGGCCACGGGCTGGATGTCGCCCATCTGCATCTTCGGCGGCACCTTCTTGACCTTGGCCCAGCCGATAGCCTGCATGGCCTGGATGTAGATCCAGCCGATGTCGAATTCGTACTTCTTCACCGAGAACTTGGCCGACGTCGGGTAGGTGTGGTGGTTGTTGTGCAGCTCTTCGCCGCCAATGATCAGGCCCCAAGGCATGATGTTCCGGCTGGCATCGGGTGCCTCGAAGTTGCGATAACCCCAATAGTGACCGATGCCGTTGATGATGCCGGCGGCGGTAATCGGAATCCAGAGCATCTGGACAGCCCACACGGCCATGCCGAGCGTGCCGAACAGCGCCAGATTGATCACCAGCATCAGGCCCACGCCTTGCCAGCTGTAGCGCGAATACAGGTTGCGTTCGATCCAGTCATCGGGCGTGCCGTGGCCGTAGCGATCGATCGTGTCCTTGTTCTTCGACTCCTTGCGGTAGAGCTCTGCGCCGCGCCAGAACACTTCGTCGATGCCCTTGACCTGCGGGCTGTGCGGGTCTTCCTGCGTTTCGCACTTGGCGTGGTGCTTGCGGTGAATGGCAACCCATTCCTTGGTCACCATGCCGGTACCGAGCCACAGCCAGAAGCGGAAGAAGTGCGAAGGGATCGGGCCCAGATCCATCGCCCGATGCGTTTGCGTTCGGTGCAGGAAAATCGTGACCGCAGCGATCGTGATGTGCGTGGTGACGAGCGTGTACAGCACGACTTGCCACCATGTGATGTCCCACAAGCCGTGTCCGAGCCATTGGATGGCCGCATTGAGAACGGCAGAGTCAGGAAGCAACATTGAGTCAGGTACTCCATAGCCACACGAAGGTGCAGCCTTAAGCTAACCAGCGATTTTAAGGCGACAGGGTCAAAACGAGGCCGTTTACCCTTCAAGAAAAGCGCTGATTAACCCTAGTTTGGAGTCCCGCCCCTATTTGCGGTTCCACACCGCCGCAAAGAAACCGTCGGTCGAATGACGGTGCGGCCAGAGCCGCAGATAGCGCTTGCCATCCGCGCCGCCGGCGCAAAGGGCCTCGAAACCCTCCACTTTGAGCCCCTGCAGCAGATCTGAAACGTCCTGAGGCTCGAAATCGGGGTTGGCGGCGCCAAAAGCCTCGGCGATAGCCTCGTTTTCCTCCGGCAGCACGCTGCAGGTGGCGTAAACCAGCCGGCCGCCCGACTTCACGAGCCGGGCCGCGCTTTGCAGGATGGCCGTCTGCTTGACCGTCAATTCCTCCACCGACTTGGGCGACTGGCGCCATTTCAGGTCGGGATTGCGCCGCAGCGTCCCGAGCCCCGAACAGGGCGCGTCAACCAGCACCCGGTCGATCTTGCCCGCCAGGCGCTTGATTCGGTCGTCCCGCTCATGGGCGATGGCTGCCGGGTGGACGTTTGAAAGCTTGCTGCGCGCCAGACGCGGCTTAAGTGCGTCAAGCCGATGCGCCGATGTGTCGAAGGCATAGAGCCGCCCGGTATTCCGCATCGTGGCACCGATAGCCAGCGTCTTGCCACCCGCACCGGCGCAGAAATCGACCACCATCTCGCCGCGCTTGGCGTCCAGCAGCAGCGCGAGCAGTTGGGAGCCTTCGTCCTGCACCTCGACGGCACCGCGGGCGAACGCGTCCAGCTTGGTCAGCGCCGGCTTGCCTTCGATGCGCAAACCCCATGGCGAGAATGGCGTTACTTCAGATTTGATAGCAGCCTTCGCAAGCTCCGCCTTCACTTCCGCCCGCTTGTCGGTCAGCGCATTGACACGCAGATCGAGCGGCGCCGGCTGCTGCAGGCTTTCGACCAAGGGCCAGAAACCGTCGCCGAGTTGCGCCTTGAGCGGCGTCACGAGCCACTCGGGCAGGTTGTGGCGATGGCGCTCCAGCAGGTCGTCGGGCTTGACGGCGTCGCAGTTGTCCAGCCAGCGCTTCTCGGTGTCGTTGAGCGCGCTCTTGAGGAAGTCGCGCGGGCCATGAAAGCCGAGGATCGCCATGCGGCGCTCCTTAGAGCCGCTGCCCGAGGGCGAGAGATGGTCGAACAGGAGCTTCTTGCGCAGGACGGTATACACGGTCTCTGCCAGCGTGGCGCGCTCGCGTGGGCCAAACTCGCGGTGGTCGCGAAAGAAGCGGGAAACGACCTGGTCGGCCGGGTGATCGAATTTCAGGACAAGGCCCACCAGATCGGCGGTGGCCTCCAACAGGGCTTTGGGGTGCATCCCCCGATTGTCTCAGGCGGTCGCCCTGCTAGGCCTCTCGCGTCCAGACCGCCCCGAAAGCGTGTTGCTCGATGTCCGCCAGCGTGGGCGAATGACCGGCCCAGAGCACCAGCGCCGCCCCCGGCAGGCTCAGCGTCTGCTCGAGCTGGCGGCACAGCTGCCAGCGGTCGTCGTCGTCCAGGCCCGGCAGCTCGACGAACACGATGTAGGCCCGGCGCCACGGAAATTCGCGCAGGTTCTTGCGTACCAGCCAGGCCCGCGACGCGGGTAGGCAGCGAACGAGGTCCGCCCGCAATTCGCCCAGTTCGTAGTCGTTCAGGTCATGCCGCGTGATCTGGCTGAAGAACGGCGTCTCGGTGATTTCCTCCCAGGCGCGCGCCTCGGCCTCCTCCGCCTCCTTGAGTCGGCTGCGCCACAGCTTGAGCGCTTCTTCATCGTGCGAACCGGCATCCGGATCTTCCAGCGAAGCGACGGCGCTCCTGGCGGCCCACCAGCGGCTCGCAGCGCCGGACTGGTGCAGCCGCTCGAGCACCGCAAGGCGGTTTGCGCGGTCGCTCACGGGCAGCATCTGGACCAGCCCCCGCAGCGCGCCTGGATGCTCCGGCGCAATGCGCAGCGCGCTTTCATAGCGCACGCGCACCGGTGCCGCTGGATCGAGCCGGCGCTCGGAATCGGCCCATTCGACCATTTCGTCGGGCGTGTTGCGTTCGCCGCGGGCGGCCAGCACCGCGATGCGCTCGCGGATGCGCGAGCGGTGCGCATGGTGCTGCTTCCAGTCGCCGGCATGGGCGCGGCGCCATAGATTGTCGAAATGGCCGATCCATTTCTCGCTGTCGGCCAGCAGGTCGAGCGCCGGTCGCTCCGACCATGGCGGCAAGACCGCCTTCTGCCCCAGCGCCTCGAGCCGGTCGCGCAGCACAGGGTGCGTGTCCTCCAGGTCGCTCACGCGGCGCATCGCCTCGCGCAGCGCCTGGCGGGCGAAATCGTCGGCGGGCGGCGTAGGGGCAAGCTTGCGCAGGGCCGCGAAGGGTCCCGGGGCCTGGGGTTCCAGTTCGGCGCGGGCCCAGTGCGAGGGCCAGAACTCGTTGGCGTACCAGTTGGCCTTGATCGCGATCTCGGTCAGCGCGGCTGCGGCCACCGTACTGCCAAGCAACCGGCCCGAGATGCGGTCGGCCTCGTATTCGTCCTGCCGGGCCAGCGCGAAAGTCTTGGCCGCAAAGCGCGGGAAGTACCAGCGGAAAAAGGCCTGCGAGAACAGCGCCATCACCCCTTCGTCGCGCTGCAGGCTGGCGTCCAGCTTGAGCCAGGAGAGCCGCGTGCGGTAGATCCAGGCGCTCAGCTTGCCGTGGTTGCCCCGCAGGTGGCCGTACTCGTGCGCAAGCACCGACAGCAGCCGCTGCCGATTGAGCATCATCAGGAGCGGCAGCCCGATGCTCAGGGAGTTGACCGCGCCACCGAAGAGGCCGAAGCGCGGCACCTGCCGGATGCTGGCGTTGAAGTCGTCGTCCAGGTAGACACGGTGGACGGGCGGGCCCTTGATCTTGCCGCGGATGCGGTCCAGCGCCTCGAAGAGCGCCGGTGCGTCGGCACGGGAAAGCTCCTTGCCCTCCGGCTCGTCGAAGCGCACCCAGAGGGCGCGCACCGTGGCCCAGAGGAGCCCAAGCGCAAAGACCAGGAGCCACCCGCGCGACACACTGAAGCGTTCGCGCCCGAGCGACGAAACCACCCAGACGAGAATGCCCACCGAGAGCCCGAGGCAGCCCAGCACCCACAGATAGCCGAGCGCGGCAAATGCCGCCACGCTGCGCCGATAGCGCGCGCTGTTGTCTGCACTGGCATGCTCGCTCAGTCGAACCAGGTGAACAAAATCCGCGCGATCCATTCGACTCCCGTCAAATCAAGCACCGACCGTTTTCTAAAGAAGGAAACCCCGTTGAACGACAACGACCTGCCACCCTTGATCGAAACGCCGCCAGGCCGCTACCGCCACTACAAGGGCGGCGAATACGAAGTCCTGGGCACCGTGCGCCACAGCGAGACCCTGGAGCCCATGACGCTGTACCGCGCGCTTTACGGGGCCCACGGCCTCTGGGTCCGCCCCGCCGCGATGTTCGGAGAAACGATCGAGATCGAAGGCAAGATGCGGCGAAGGTTCACGCCGATCCAGCCAGGTTGACGGGATTCGGGTCAACCGCAGCGAACATCGGTCACGCGGTTGCGCGCATCGACATCCAGGTTGAGCCGCCCGCCGTTCAGTTCCATCGTGACGGCTTCGCCTGGCTTCAGCGCACGGACGACCCCTGCACCGGACCGGACCCGGGCCGCGGCTTCCAGCTGCGGCGTCAAAGGCTGTCCGACGGCGAACCTGGCGCCATCGGCATTGCATTGGTAGACGGGCTCCGCCCGCGCGGCGGGAGCAGGTGCTGGGGCAGGTGCCTGGGCGGCACAGCCCGCCAGAAAAACGGCGCCGGCAACGGCTGCCAGCAGCGATGGGGTTTTCTTCCTCACTTCGAGCTCCCGAAAACCTGTCAATATAATCAAAATTTACGAATGTGACGTGATGTATCTGCCAGCCATCCGGCAATGGCGCGTGGATACAACTGATGTTCCTGCGCCAGCACCCGGCCCGCCAGCGTGGCTGCGGTGTCGTCGGGCAGCACGGGCACCACGGCTTGGGCGAGGATCGGCCCGTGGTCGAGTTCGATGGTGACCTGGTGCACGGTCACGCCGGCCACCTTGCAGCCTGCATCGATGGCGCGCTGGTGGGTGTTCAACCCCGGAAACGCCGGCAGCAGCGAGGGATGGATGTTCACCAGCCGCCCCGCATAGCGTCCCACGAAGCCCGGCGTCAGGATGCGCATGAATCCCGCCAGCACCACCAGCGCCGGCGAATGCGCGTCTACTGCCTTCGCCAGTGCCTCGTCGAAGGCTTCCCGGGTCGAAAAGTCCTTGTGCGGGACAACGTCGGTGGCAATGCCCTCTGTCCTGGCGAACGCCAGGCCGCCGGCTTCCGGCTTGTTGCTCACGACGGCCGCCACGCGCGCGCCGAATCGCTCGGCCCAGCGATCACGCTCGGCGGCACGCACGATGGCGGCCATGTTGGAGCCGCCGCCGGAAATCAGGATCACGATGTTCTTCATGGGAGGGCGGGATTATCCGTGGACGGGAGCGACAGCCGCCGGGCCGCCCCCACGGCGAGCCGCACCCCCTCGCGGGTGGCCCGCAACGCGGCGCAAAGCGAAGTGAAAAGCCGATCGGCCCATGCTTGTCGCCGCGCGGACACCGGATCACAGCACGACCGTGCTAAAACTCGCAGCTCCGGAGACACACCGCGTCTGCGGTGACCGATCAACACAGCGAGGCACGCATGGATTTGAGCTTCACGCCCGAAGAACAGAAGTTCCGCGAAGAGATTCGCGCATGGGTCAAGGAAAACCTCCCCAAAGAGATTTCGCACAAGGTGCACAACGCGCTCGAACTCACGCGCGACGATCTGCAGAACTGGGCCAAGATCCTCGGCAAGAAGGGCTGGCTGGGCTACGGATGGCCCACCGAATTCGGCGGCCCCGGCTGGACCGCCGTGCAGCGCCACCTGTTCGAGGAAGAAACCGCCCTCGCCGGCGCCCCGCGCATCGTGCCGTTCGGCCCCGTGATGGTCGCCCCGGTGATCATGGCTTTCGGCAATGCCGAGCAGCAAAAGCGCTTTCTCCCGGGCATCGCCAGCGGCGAAGTCTGGTGGAGCCAGGGCTACAGCGAGCCGGGCTCGGGCTCCGACCTCGCCTCCGTCAAGACCAAGGCCGAGCGCAAGGGTGACAAATACATCGTCAACGGCCAGAAGACCTGGACCACGCTCGGCCAATACGGCGACTGGATGTTCAACCTCGTGCGCACCAGCAACGAAGGCAAGCCGCAAACGGGCATCAGCTTCCTCCTGCTCGACATGAAGTCGCCCGGCGTCACCGTGCGTCCGATCAAGCTGCTGGACGGTGGCCATGAAGTCAACGAAGTGTTCTTCGACAACGTCGAAGTGCCCGCCGAGAACCTGATCGGCGAAGAGAACAAGGGCTGGACCTACGCCAAGCACCTGCTCTCGCACGAGCGCACCAACATCGCCGACGTGAACCGCGCCAAGCGCGAGCTCGAGCGCCTGAAGCGCATCGCCAGGACCGAAGGCGTCTACGAAGACCAGCGCTTCCGAGACGAGATCGCCAAGCTCGAAGTCGACATCGTCGCGCTCGAGATGATGGTGCTGCGCGTGCTCTCGGCCGCCACCTCGGGCAAGAACTCGCTGGACGTCGCGGGTCTGCTCAAGATCCGCGGCAGCGAAATCCAGCAGCGCTACAGCGAACTGATGATGCTGGCCGGCGGCCCCTATTCGCTGCCGCTCATCCGCGAGGCGATGGAAGCCGGCTGGCAGGGCAACTTCCCCGGCGGCAACCCGGCGCTCGCACCGCTGTCGTCGACCTTCTTCAACATGCGCAAGACCACCATCTACGGCGGTTCGAACGAAGTGCAACGCAACATCGTCGCGCAGACGGTTCTGGGCTGAGCCCTTCGACCAAGCTCAGGACGAACGGAGATACATAAATGGACTTCAACTTCACCGACGACCAGGAACAACTGCGCGACGCCGTGCGCAAATGGGTCGACAAGGGCTATGACTTCGAGCGCCGCCGCGGCATCGAGGCCAAGGGCGGCTTCTCGCGCGAGGCGTGGGACGAACTGGCCGAGCTGGGCCTGGGCGGCCTCTACATCGCAGAAGACGACGGCGGCCTGGGCATGGGCCCGGTGGCCGGCATGGTCGTGATGGAAGAATTGGGCCGCGGCATCGTGCTGGAGCCCTTCGCGCAGACGCTCATCGCCGGCGCCCTGCTCGGCGGCTATGCCGACGCAGCCACCAAGGACAACTGGCTGCCGCGCATCGCCGGCGGCCAGGCCATCGTGGTGCTGGCCTACCAGGAGCGCAAGGCCCGCTACCGCCTCGACGTGTGCGACGCCCACGCCGCCAAGGCCGGCGACGGCTGGTCGCTCACCGGCGCCAAGAGCGTGGTGCCCGTGGGCGACGAAGCCGATGCGTACCTCGTCCCGGCCAAGGTGGACGGCAAGATCGCCCTCTTCCTCGTCGAGCGCAGCGCGAGCGGCGTCGAGGCCCGCGGCTACGGCACGCAAGATGGGGGCCGCGCAGCCGAAGTGGTGTTCGACAAGGCCGACGCCACGCTGGTCACGGCCGATGGCCTGGCCGCGCTGGAATACGCGGTCGATGTCGGCATCGCCGCCACCTGCGCCGAAGCGGTCGGCGTGATGGACAAGACGGTGGCCCTCACCGTCGAGTACATGAACCAGCGCAAGCAGTTCGGCGTGACCATCTCCACTTTCCAGGCGCTGCGTCATCGTGTCGCCGACATGAAGATGCAGCTGGAACTCGCGCGCTCGATGAGCTACTACGCGACGCTCAAGCTCAACGCCCCGGCCGACGAACGACGCCAGGCGCTGGCGCGCGCCAAGTACCAGCTGGGCACGTCGATGCGCTACGTGGCCGCCAACTCGGTGCAGTTGCACGGCGGCATCGGGGTGACGGACGAATACATCGGCAGCCACTACTTCCGCAAGCTCACGCAGCTGGAGATGACCTTCGGCGACACGCTGCATCACCTGGGCGAGGTCTCCGCACGCATGCAGGACACGGCCGGCGTTTTTGCCTGACGGCCGTTTTCCCATAGCATCCAACGCCCGCCCGCCTTGCGCCGGCGGGCGTTTTCACTTGGACCCCAGCCAGGAACGAAACATGCAATCACGCCGCACCATCCTTGCCCTCGGGCTCGCATCGACCGCCATGCTCACCGCTTGCGCTACCGCGCCCACGCCCTCCTACAGCGAGCGCCCGCCGATCGTCTTCATGCACGGCAACGGCGATTCGGCGGCGCTGTGGCAGACCACGATCTGGCGCTTCGAGTCGAACGGCTGGCCGCGCGATCGGCTCTTTGCGGTCGACCAGCCCAACCCGGTGGCTCGCGACGATGACGCGGTCGCACAGCCCGGCCGCAGCTCGACCACCGATTCGGCCGTCTTCCTGAAAGCCGAGGTCGACAAGGTGCTCAAGGCCACGGGCGCGAGCAAGGTGGTGCTGATCGGCAATTCACGTGGGGGCAACACGATCCGCAACTACGTGCAGAACGGCGGCGGCGCGGCCGTGGTGAGTCATGTGGTGCTGGGCGGCAATCCGGCCCACGGCATCTGGGCGGTGAAGGGTTTTCGCGAGAACAACGAGTTCTCGGGCCTCTCGGGGTTCATGACCCAACTCAATGCGCCCAAGGGAGCGAACGGCGAGGAGGTCACGCCCGGTGTGAAGTGGCTCACCCTGCGCTCGGACAACAACGACAAGTACGCGCAACCCGACGGGGTGTGGATCGGCGCCCCCGGCAGGCCGACGAACATCGGTTTCGACGGGCCGGCGCTCAAGGGTGCGACGAATGTCGTGCTGCCGCGCGCCGATCACCGCGAGACCTCGTTCTCGCCCGCGGCGTTTGCGGCGACATGGCAGTTCCTGACCGGCACGGCACCACGCAGCACGGAGGTGGCGGCCGAGACCAACGTGGTGCTCAGCGGCCGTGCGATCGGGGCGGAGAACCTCTCGCTGAACGGCGGGCAGTTGAGCGTCTACGCCGTCGATCCGGCCACGGGCGTGCGGCAGGGCGATGCGGTCCACACCAAGAACATCGGTGCCGACGGCCGCTGGGGACCCTTCAGCGCGCGCGGCGGCACGGCGTACGAGTTCGTGCTGAGCGCAGCCGGCTACGCCACCACGCATATCTACCGCAGCCCCTTCCCGCGCAGCAGCAGCGTCGTGAACCTGCGCCCCGAGCGCCTCACGCCAGCCGATGGCAGCGCCAACGTGGTCGTGGTCTTCACGCGGCCGCGCGGTTATTTCGATGCCGAGCGCGACACCATGCGCTTCGACGGGCAAAGCCCCCCGGCCGGCGTACCGCCCAAGGGTTCGGGCGTGTCGAGTTCCAGGTTGCGCATCGCCGCAAGCGAGCAACAGCGCGCGGTCACTGGCGAATTCAACGGCGAGCGCATCACCGGCCTGACCTGGCCGGCGGTGAAGGAGCATGTGACCGTGCTCGAACTGACCTATTGAGGATCGGAGACATGAACGACACGGCCTCCCCTTTCGTGCTGACGGCACACGATGCGCGCGGCGTGGTCACGCTGACGCTGAACCGCCCGGCCTCCTTCAACGCCTTGTCCGAGGGCATGCTCGGCGCGTTGGAAGCGGCGCTGGGCAACATCGCGACCGACGAGACCGTGCGCGCAGTCGTCATCGCGGCCGAGGGCAAGGCCTTCTGCGCAGGGCACGACCTGAAGGAAATGCGCGCCGAGCCCTCGATCGGCTACTACCAGCGGCTCTTCGAGCGCTGCGGCGCGATGATGCTGTCGATCCAGCGGCTGCCCGTGCCGGTGATCGCGCGGGTGCACGGCATTGCGACCGCGGCCGGGTGCCAGTTGGTCGCGGTGTGCGACCTGGCCGTGGCATCGAGCGATGCGCGCTTCGCGGTCAGCGGCGTGAACGTGGGGCTTTTCTGCGCCACGCCGAGCGTCACGCTGTCGCGCAACCTCGGCCGCAAGGAAGCGTTCGAGATGCTGGTGACGGGTGAATTCATCAGCGCAGAGGAAGCGCGGGAGAAGGGACTGGTGAACCGGGTGGCGGCGCCGGCCGAACTCGACGACGCCGTCGAAGCGCTGGTCGCCAGCATCGTTGCCAAGCCCCGCAAGGCGCTCGCGCTGGGCAAGGCCCTTTTCTACCGCCAGCTCGAAACCGGCATCGAAACCGCGCTGGCCGACGCAAGCCAAACGATGGCCTGCAACATGATGGACGAGAGCGCGCTCGAAGGCGTTCAGGCGTTCATCGAAAAGCGCCCGCCGGACTGGAAGCGCTGACGGAGCTGGTCAGGTGTCGTGCAGCCGCGAGCTTTGCGGCAGGTGCGCCATCAGGAATTCCATCTGGTCCGCAAGGATGCGGCGGTTGCGCAGAATGAAATCTTCCCAGAGGCTGGGCACGTAGGGCGCATACAGGAGCGGCATGTTCGCCTGCTCGGGCGTGCGGCTGCTCTTGCGGTGGTTGCACGGCTTGCACGCCGTGACCACGTTCATCCAGGTGTCGATGCCTTTCTGGGCGAAGGGGATGATGTGCTCGCGCGTGAGCTCGTCTTCGTGGAAATGCCCGCCGCAGTAGGCGCAGACATTGCGGTCCCGAGAGAACAGCTTGCTGTTGGTGAGCCCCGGACGCTGGGTGAAGGGATTGATGCGCGGCACGCCCTTGGTGCCGATGATGCTGTTGATCGCAATCTGCGACTGCTCGCCCGTGACGGCGTTGTGCCCCCCGCGAAACACCGCCACCTGCGCGCCCACTTCCCAGCGAACTTCGTCCGCCGCGTAGTGGATCACCGCCTGCTCGAGCGATATCCATGACTGGGGCAGCCCTTGGGCCGACAGCTTCAAGACCTTCACACACGCCTCCTCAAGAAAGTGAGAGAACACGGAAAGACCAGGGACACGGAGCGCATCGGAGACCCACGCCAGGCAACGCACTGCGTCACAATATACCGGCTTTGTGACAAAACGGCCTGGTTCGCCCATTCGACGGGCGCAAGGCGCTATCAAAAAGATACTCACCGATGCAGGTTTTTCGCGGCTTCCGGCACCCGGGCGTAGCCCCCGCCTGCGCCCTCACCATTGGCAATTTCGACGGCGTGCACCGTGGCCACCAGGCCATGCTCGCGCTGTTGCAGACCGAGGCTCGCCAGCGCGGGCTGCCCAGTTGCGTGCTGACCTTCGAGCCGCACCCGCGCGACTATTTCGCGGCGCTCACCAAGAAACCCGACCTCGCGCCCGCCCGCATCGGCACCCTGCGCGACAAGTTGAGCGAGCTCGCCGCGTGCGGTGTCGCGCAGACCATCGTGCTGCCCTTCGACGGCCGGCTGGCCTCCCGATCGCCCGAGGAATTCATCCAGGACGTGCTGGTCGACGGCCTGGGCGCGCGCTATGTGCTGGTGGGCGACGATTTCCGATTCGGCGCCAAGCGGGCCGGCGACTACGCCATGCTCGACGCGGCTGGCGATGCGCGGGGCTTCGACGTGGCGCGGATGAACAGCTACGAAGTCCACGGCCTGCGGGTGTCCAGCTCCGCGGTGCGCGAGGCTCTGGCCGAGGGCCGAATGGCCGATGCCCAGACGCTGCTCGGCCGCCCCTACGCAATTTCGGGCCACGTGGTCCACGGCCGCAAGCTCGGCCGTGCGCTGGGCGCCTCGGCACCGGGCCAGGACGACGGATTTCGCACCCTCAACCTGCGCTTCAAGCACTGGAAGCCGGCCGCCAGCGGCATTTTCGCGGTGCTGGTGCACGGCCTCGCGGACAAGCCGCTGCCGGGCGTGGCCAACCTGGGCGTGCGCCCTTCGCTGGACGCCAACGACGTCAACGCCGGCCGGGTTCTGCTGGAGACGCACTGCCTGGAGTGGCCCTCGCATCTGGGGTCCGAAGGGGCCTACGGTAAAATCGTGCGCGTGGAACTCCTGCACAAACTGCACGACGAATTGCGCTACACCAGCCTCGAGGCCCTCACTGCGGGCATCGCCAAGGATGGGCGCAACGCACGTGCGTTCTTCGCATCGACCCACGCCGAAACCCACCGCCAGACCACGCGCGACCGAATTTAGCCCTGCACGCCCCGTGCTGCCGCCCTTCGACAAGCTCAGGGCGAACGGCTATATCTTCCGCACCGACCGCTCAATGCAGTTCGGGCTGAGCCTGTCGAAGCCCCTCTGTTTCGCACTCCCAACATGTCTGACGCCGCTTCCCCCACCGATTACCGTTCCACGCTGAACCTGCCCGACACCCCCTTCCCGATGCGCGGCGACCTGCCCAAGCGCGAACCGGGCTGGGTGAAGGAATGGAACGACGAAGGCCGCTACCACCGCCTGCGCGACGCCCGCCACGGCGCGCCCAAGTTCATCCTGCACGACGGCCCCCCGTACGCCAACGGCCAGATCCACATGGGCCACGCGGTGAACAAGATCCTGAAGGACATGATCACCAAGGCGCGCCAGCTCGAAGGCTTCGACGCGCTGTACGTGCCCGGGTGGGACTGCCACGGCCTGCCGATCGAGAACGCCATCGAAAAGCAGTTCGGCCGGAACTTGAGCCGCGACGAAATGCAGGCCAAGAGCCGCGCCTATGCCACCGAGCAGATCGCGCAGCAGATGCTCGACTTCCAGCGCCTGGGCGTGCTGGGCGAATGGGACCACCCCTACAAGACGATGGATTTCGCCAACGAAGCCGGGGAGCTGCGCGCTTTCAAGCGCGTGATCGAGCGCGGCTTCGTGTACCGGGGCCTCAAGCCCGTGTACTGGTGCTTCGACTGCGGCTCCTCGCTCGCCGAATTCGAAATCGAATACGCCGACAAGAAGAGCCAGACCATCGACGTGGCCTTCAAGGCGCACGACCGCGAGAAGGTGCTCAAGGCCTTCGGCACCGACCACACGATCCTGGGCGACATCTTCGCGGTGATCTGGACCACCACCGCGTGGACGATCCCGGCCAACCAGGCGATCAACCTCAACCCCGAGATCGAATACGCGCTGGTCGACACCGAGCGGGGCCTCCTGATCCTGGCCAACTCGCTGGTCGAGATGTGCATGACGCGCTACGCGCTCGACGGCAAGGTGCTCGCCACGGTGAAGGGCGAGGCGCTGGGCGGGCTCGAATTCGAGCACCCGCTGTACGACGTGGATGCCGGCTACAAGCGCCTGTCGCCCGTGTACCTGGCCGACTACGCCACCGCCACCGACGGCACCGGCCTCGTGCACTCATCGCCCGCCTACGGTGTGGACGACTTCAACTCCTGCATCGCCCATGGCGTCGCGTACGACGACATCCTGAACCCCGTGCAGGGCAACGGCAGCTACGCGCCCGACTTCCCGCTCTTCGGCGGCCAGAACATCTGGAAGGCCGTGCCGGTGATCATCGCCGCGCTGCGCGATGCCAACCGCCTGCTGACGACCGAGACCATCACCCACAGCTACCCGCATTGCTGGCGCCACAAGACGCCGGTGATCTATCGCGCGGCAGCCCAGTGGTTCGTGCGCATGGACGAGGGCGAAGGCGTGTTCACCAAGGACAAGGCGCCCAAGACGCTGCGCCAGACCGCGCTCGACGCCATCGAGCAGACCAGCTTCTATCCGGAGAACGGCAAGGCCCGCCTGCACGACATGATCGCCGGCCGGCCCGACTGGTGCATCAGCCGCCAGCGCAGCTGGGGCGTGCCGATCCCGTTCTTCCTGCACAAGGATTCGGGCGAACTGCATCCGCGCACGATGGAAATCCTCGACCAGGCCGCCGACATCGTCGAGAAGGGTGGCATCGAGGCCTGGAGCCGCGTGACGACCGAGGAAATCCTGGGCGCCGAAGATGCGCCCAGCTACACCAAGAGCACCGACATCCTGGAGGTGTGGTTCGACTCGGGCTCGACCTTCTATCACGTGCTGCGCGGCACCCACCCGACCGTTCACCACGAGACGGGCCCTGAAGCCGACCTGTATCTCGAAGGCCACGACCAGCATCGTGGATGGTTCCACTCGTCGCTTCTGATCGCCTGTGCGCTGGAAGACCGCGCGCCGTACCGGGGCCTGCTCACGCACGGCTTCACGGTGGATGCCAAGGGCATCAAGATGAGCAAGTCGCTCAAGAACGGCATCGACCCGCAGGAAATCAGCAGCAAGCTGGGCGCGGAAATCATCCGCCTCTGGGTGGCTGCGAGCGATTATTCGGGCGACATCGCGGGCGACGACAAGATCCTCGCGCGCGTGGTCGACTCGTACCGCCGCATCCGCAACACGCTGCGCTTCCTGCTCGCAAACACCAGCGACTTCGACATCGCCAAGGATGCGGTGCCGCTCGACCAGCTGTTCGAGATCGACCGCTACGCGCTTGCGCGCGCCTCGCAGTTCCAGGCCGAGATCCTTGCGCACTACAAGGTGTACGAATTCCACCCGGTGGTGTCCAAGCTGCAGATCTACTGCTCGGAAGACCTGGGCGGCTTCTACCTGGACATCCTGAAGGACCGCCTCTACACGAGCGCGCCGGGCTCGCTCGCCCGCCGCAGCGCACAGACGGCCCTCTGGCACATCTCGCAAGCCATGCTGCGCTGGATGGCGCCGTTCCTGAGCTTCACGGCCGAGGAAGCGTGGAAGTTCGTGAGCACCGGCAAGCCGGGCGAATCGATCTTCGCGGAGACGTACTGCAAGTTCGACGCGCCCGACGAAGCATTGCTCGCCAAGTGGGGCCGCATCCGCCAGATCCGCGACGTGGTGAACAAGGACATCGAAGCCGTGCGCGCCGAAGGCAAGGTCGGCTCGTCGCTGCAGGCCGACCTGCAACTGAGCGCACCGGCCGACGACTTCGCGCTGCTCGGCACGCTGGGCGACGACCTGAAGTTCGTCTTCATCACCTCGGCCATCGCGCTGGCGGCGGGCGAAACGCTCGCGACCACCGTGTCGCCGAGCACCGCGCAGAAGTGCGAGCGCTGCTGGCACTACCGCGAGGACGTGGGCCACGACCCGGCGCACCCGACGATCTGCGGCCGTTGCACCAGCAACCTGTTCGGCGCCGGCGAATCGCGGAGCTTTGCCTGATGGCCACGACACGTTCCGCATCGGCATCGCGCTCGCGCGGTGGGAGCCTGGGCATCTGGCCGTGGCTCGGGCTGGCGTTGATCATCGTGATCATCGACCAGTTCACCAAGACGCTGATCCTGGGCTACTACAAGCTGGGCGACGCAACCTACGTGACGAGCTTCTTCAACGTCGTGCGGGCGCACAACACGGGCGCTGCGTTTTCGTTCCTGGCCGACCACTCCGGGTGGCAGCGCTGGTTCTTCACGGCGATCGGCGTGGCGGCCGCGATCTTCATCGTCTGGATGCTCAGGTCGCACGCGGGGCAGAAGCTCTTTTCGTTCGCGATGGCCTGCATCCTGGGCGGCGCCATCGGCAACGTGGTCGACCGGATGATGCACGGCTACGTCGTCGACTTCCTGAGCTTTCACGCGGGCAACTGGTATTTCCCGGCGTTCAACGCGGCGGACAGCGCGATCACGCTCGGGGCCATCTGCCTGATCGTGGATGAGATCCGGCGGGTTCGCCGAGGCAAGTAAAGCAGTCAGTCAAAGGGCCTTCGGGCCCTTTTTCTTTGGGGCCGGATTGCACGCGCCTGCCCGCGTTGACTCGGCAAGGGTTTCTCCCCGCTTCATTCGGTGTCATGACGAAGTCATACTGCCGCGGTTCAATGTAATCGATTACATGAATACCGCACGATGAGCATCCAAGCCGTAGCCGCCAGAGCCAAGGTCTCCGTGGCCACCGTGTCGCGGGCCTTCAATTTCCCCGACAAGGTCACGCCCGCGACGCGTGAGCTGGTGGAGCGCGTGGCGCGCGAACTGAACTACGTGCCCAATGCGAGCGCGCGCACCTTGCGCACCCAGCGCAGCCGCACGTTGGGCGTCGTGCTGCCCACGCTGCTGAACCCGACCTTCGCCGAGTGCCTGCAGGGCATCGCTCGCGCGGCCATCGCCGGGGGCTACGCGATCCTCCCCGTCACCACGGGCTACCGGCTCGACGAGGAAGAGCGCGCGGTCCAGCTGCTGCTCGCCGGCAACGTCGATGGGCTGATCCTCGTGGTCTCCAACCCGTCCACCTCGAAGGCGCTCGCGCGGCTGCGCAGCGCCGGCACGCCCTACGTACTCGCCTACAACCGGCACGCGGACCACCCCTGCGTCACCGTCGACAGCGAAGCCGCAGTGGCCGACGCGGTGGCGCGCCTCGTGCTGCTCGGCCATCGCCGCATCGCGATGGTCAGCGGCACGCTGGCCGCATCCGACCGCGCGCAGCAGCGCTATCGCGGCTACCAGAAGGGCATGGCGGATGCGGGGCTCAAGGCCCCTTCGCTGATCGAAGTGCCCTTCGTCGAGAGCGCCGTCGATGCGCTCGCCCACGTGCTGCAGGCCGGCAACCGCCCCACCGCGCTCGTCTGCTCGAACGACCTGCTCGCCATTCGCAGCATCCGCGCCGCGCACCTGGGCGGGCTCTCGGTGCCCGACGACCTCAGCGTGATCGGCTTCGACGGCATCGCGCTCGGCGAAGACCTGACGCCGGCCCTCACCACCATCGCGCAGCCCAACAGCGACATCGGCCGCCACAGCGTCGAGCTGCTGGTCCAGGCGATGGCCGGCGGCACCACGCTGCAGGCGGACGCGAGCCTGCTCTTGCCGCACACCTTCCGCGACGGCGAGTCGTGCGCATCCGCGTGCGACGTCGCCACCCATTGATCCCCCGTCACCACCCACATCCATCCAGGAGCTTCTTCATGTCCCTCCGCCTTTCTCGCATCGCCCGCCTCGGGCTGATCGCCGCCACCTTCGTTGCCGCCGGCAGCGTCATGGCCCAGACCGCCATTTGCTACAACTGCCCGACCGAATGGGCCGACTGGGGCACGCAGCTCAAGGCCATCAAGGCCAAGACCGGCGTGACCGTGCCGCCCGACAACAAGAACTCGGGCCAGTCGCTCGCGCAGATGGCGGCCGAGAAGGCCAGCCCCGTCGCCGACGTCACCTACTTGGGCGTGACCTTCGCGGTGCAGGCCGCCAAGGACGGCCTGGTCGAGCCCTACAAGCCCGCCGCTTGGAAAGACATTCCCGATGGCCTGAAGGACCCGGCCGGCAACTGGTTCACCATCCATTCGGGCACGCTCGGCTTCATGGTCAACGTCGACGCGCTCAAGGGCAAGCCGATTCCCAAGTCGTGGGTCGACCTGCTCAAGCCCGAATACAAGGGCCTCATCGGCTACCTCGACCCCGCCTCGGCCTTCGTCGGCTACGTGGGCGCGGTCGCGGTCAACCAGGCGCGCGGAGGCACGCTGGAGAACTTCACGCCGGGCATCGACTACTTCAAGGCGCTCCAGAAGAACGAGCCCATCGTGCCCAAGCAGACGTCGTACGCGCGCGTGCTCTCGGGCGAAATCGCGATCCTGCTGGACTACGACTTCAACGCCTACCGCGCGAAGTACAAGGACAAGGCCAACGTCGCCTTCGTCATCCCGAGCGAAGGCACGCTGGTCGTGCCCTACGTGATGAGCCTGGTCGCCAAGGCGCCGCATGCGGCCGACGCGAAGAAGGTGCTCGATTTCACGCTTTCCGACGAAGGCCAGGCGATCTGGGCCAAGGCGTACCTGCGCCCGGTGCGCGCGAACGCGATGCCCAAGGAGATCGAGGCGCAGTTCCTGCCCGCGAGCGAATACGCACGTGCCAGGAGCGTGGACTACGCCCGCATGGCCGAGGCCCAGCGCGCGTTTTCCGACCGCTACCTCAAAGAGGTTCGCTGAAGCCGTCTCGAGATGAAGCCCGCCAACGCCTGGAACCCACGCTGGCGGCTGCTCGCCTGCGTCGCCCCCGCAGCCGCTTTCTTTGCGGCGTTCTGGCTGCTGCCGGTGGTGCGCCTGCTCGCGCTGCCGGCAGAAAAGGGCTGGGCCACCTACTTCGCGGTGCTGACCGACTCGCGCTACCTGCAGAGCATGGTCAACACCGTCGTGCTGTCGGTGGCGGTGACGCTGGCAACGCTGGTGCTGGGCGCGGCGGTGGGCATCTACCTCGCGCGCCATGACTTCATCGGCAAGCGCGTGCTGCTGTCGCTGCTCACGCTGCCGCTGTCGTTTCCGGGCGTGATCATCGGCTTCTTCGTGATCCTCCTGGGCGGACGCCAGGGGCTGGTGGCCGACGTGAGCGACAGCCTGATCGGCGAGCGCATCACCTTCGCGTACGGCCTGCTCGGCCTCTTCCTCGCGTACCTGTATTTCTCGCTGCCGCGCGCCATTGCCACCTACACCGCCGCGGCCGAGGCGATGAACGTGCAGCTCGAAGAAGCCGCGCGCTCGCTCGGTGCGTCGCGCCTTCGCGTGGCGCGCGACGTGTGGATGCCCGAGCTCGCGCCCACCACGCTGGCCTGCGGCGCCATCCTGTTCGCCACTTCGATGGGCGCCTTCGGCACGGCCTTCACGCTGGCCAGCAAGTTCGAGGTGATCCCGATCACCATCTACAACGAGTTCACCAACTACGCCAACTTCGCGCTCGCCGCGTCGCTGTCGATCGCGCTGGGCCTGGTGACCTGGCTGGTGCTGTTCGTCGCGCGGCGCTTCGGGGCCAACCCCGTCGCTCGCTGAAAGAGGAGCACGCATGCGCAAGAACACGCAACCCAGGGCGCCTTTCCTGCTCGCGATCACGGTGATCGTGAGCCTCTTCATGATCGCGCCGATGCTGCTGTCGGTGATGGCGGGTCTGGTCAACAACTACAGCGCGGGCCTGAAAAGCGGGCTCACGCTGCGCTGGCTCGGCGAGGTGTGGGAGAACTACGGCGGCACCGTGGGCTGGTCGATCGGGCTGGCCATCGCCTGCGTGATGTGCACCGTGCTGCTCGGCGTGCCCTGCGCCTATGCGCTGGCGCGCAGCCGTTCGCGGGCCGCGCGCATCTTCGAGGAGCTGTTGACGCTGCCCGTCGCCGTGCCGGGCCTTGCGACGGCACTCGCGTTGATCCTCGCCTACGGCCAGCTCACCGCCTTCCGCCAGAGCTTCGCCTTCATCCTCGTGGGCCACATCGTCTTCACGCTGCCCTTCATGGTGCGCACCGTGAGCTCGGCCTTCCAGCGCGACGACCTGCTCGCGCTCGAAGAGGCGGCGCGCTCGCTGGGCGCGAACTTCCGCCAGCGCTTCATGGGCATCCTCGTGCCCGCGGTGTTCCCGGCCATCGTGGCCGGCAGCCTGATGGTGTTCACGCTCTCGGTGGGCGAATTCAACCTCACCTGGATGCTGCACACGCCGCTCACCCGCACGCTGCCCGTGGGGCTGGCCGACAGCTATGCCTCGATGCGCATCGAGGTCGGATCGGCCTACACGCTGGTCTTCTTCGCGGTGATCCTTCCCGTGCTGTGGGGTCTTCAATACCTCGCCAACCTGATGCAGAAACGCCATGGAACTTGAACGCATCCCCATCGACATCGCGAACTGCGCGAAGACCTACGCGGACGGCACGCGCGGCCTGCAGCCGACCGACCTGCACGTGGAGGCCGGCGAGGTGCTCGCGCTGCTCGGCCCCTCGGGGTGCGGCAAGACCACGCTGCTGCGGCTGATCGCGGGACTGGAGGCGCCCGATGCGGGCAGCCGCATCGTCTTCGGCGACCAGGACGTGACCGGGCGTCCGGTGGAGCACCGCGGCGTGGGCATGGTGTTCCAGAGCTATGCGCTCTTTCCGCAGATGACGGTGGCCGCCAACATCGGCTACGGCCTGCGCATCCGCGGCGTGGCGCCCGATGAAGAAAGGCGTGCCGTGGGCGAGCTGGTCGATCTCGTGCGCCTCAATGGCCTGGAGAACAAGCGCCCCGCCGAACTCTCCGGCGGCCAGCGCCAGCGGGTGGCGCTCGCGCGTGCCGTGGCCGTGCGCCCGCGCGTGCTGCTTCTGGACGAGCCGCTGGCCGCGCTCGACGCCAAGCTCAAGGAGTCGCTGCGCGACGAGCTTGCCGAACTGCTCCGCCGGCTGCACATCACCGCCATCCACGTCACGCACGATCAGCAGGAGGCGCTCGCCATCGCCGACCGCCTGGCAGTGATGCGCGCCGGCCGCATCGTGCAGGTGGGCCGCGGAGAAGACCTGTACCGCGCGCCCTCGCATCCCTTTGTCGCGGAGTTCCTCGGCCGGGTCAACCGTCTGGAGCGCGGCCCGGAGGCCATTGCGCAAGGCGTTGTCCGACTCGGCGGAAGCACGCTGCCTTGCCCACCCGCGTGGCAGGGCCATGCGATGCTCCTGGTGCGACCTGAAGACGTCGAAGTGAGCGCGCCCCGGCCCGATTGGGGCACCGCCACCGTCGAGCGCCGCACCTTCCTCGGCGACCGCGTGCAACTCCAGTTGCGTGTGCACGACCAGCCCTTGCTGATGGCCGACGTGGCGCGCGACAACCCCTTCGGTCCGGGCGATCCGGTGGGACTTCGCGTCCACCCCGATCGCCTGATGACGTCGCAGGAGCCCAGTGCATGACGACAACGACAACCCAAGACACCTTCCTGGTCCAGCTGACCGACCTTCACATCCGCGAACCGGGCCGGCTGGCCTACGGCCGCATCGACACTGCGCCCTACCTCCAGCAGGCGGTGCAGTCGGTGCTCGCGCTGCCGCAGCAGCCGGATGCGGTGGTGATCACCGGCGACCTGACCGACTTCGGCCGAGCCGCCGAGTACGAGCACCTCGCTCGCCTGCTGGCCCCGCTCACCATGCCGGTCTACCTGATGCCTGGCAACCACGACGACCGCGACCAGTTGCGCCGGAGCTTTCCCGGCCATGCATACCTCGGCACCGGCGACGACACGGCCGGCTTCATCCAGTACTCGGTGCGCATCGGCGCGTTGCGGGTGCTTACGCTGGACACCTGCGTGCCCGGCGCAAGCCACGGCACCCTGTGCGACAAGCGCCTGGGCTGGCTCGAAGCCCAGCTCGACGCATGCCGCGGCGAGCCCGTCGTGGTCGCCATGCACCATCCGCCCTTCACGACGTTGATCGGCCACATGGACGAAATCGGCCTGCTGCAGGGCGCCGACGCGCTCGAGGCGCTGGTCGCCCGTCACCCCAACGTCGAGCGCGTGATCTGCGGCCACCTGCACCGCGCCATCGACGTGCGCTTCGGCGGCACCATCGCCTCGACCTCGCCGGCCCCAGCGCACCAGGTCTGCCTCGATCTCGCGCCCGGTGCGGCCTCGGCGTGGACGCTGGAACCACCCGGTTTTCGCGTGCACGCATGGTCCGCGCGCAGCGGCCGCCTCGTCACGCATCTGGCGGCTTCCGGCCGCTTCGAAGGCCCTTTCCCCTTCCACGACAACGGGGCCCTGATCGACTGAATCGCCACTTGTGGAAAATGGGGGTCAAAACGAACCAAAACGAAAAGGACAGAACCCGACACCCATGAAGCATCTCCTGAATCTGCTCGCGGCAGTCGCACTGCTGGTGTGGGGCACCCATCTGGTTCGCACCGGCGTGCTGCGCGTGTTCGGCGCCAACCTGCGCAAGATCCTCGTGCAGAGCATGCGCAACCGGTTCACGGCCGCCCTCTCGGGCATCGGCGTGACGGCGCTGGTGCAGTCGAGCACCGCCACGTCGCTCATGACCTCGTCCTTCGTCGGGCAGGGCCTGGTCACGTTGCCGGCGGCGCTGGCGGTGATGCGCGGGGCCGACGTGGGCACGGCGCTCATCTCGGTGCTGTTCTCGGCAGACCTCTCATGGCTCTCGCCGATGTTCATCTTCGTGGGTGTGGTGCTGTTCATCACGCGCTCGGCCACCGTGGCGGGCCGCGTGGGCCGGGTGCTGATCGGACTGGGGCTGATGCTGCTGGCGCTGCAGCTGGTGGTGGAAGCGACCGAGCCGCTCTTCTCGGCCCCCGCGATGCGTGCGGTGCTGGCCTCGATCAACAGCGACGTGCTGCTGGAGATCACCATCGGCGCGGTGCTCGCCATCGTGGCCTATTCGAGCCTGGCGGTGGTGCTGCTGGTCGCGGCCATGGCCACGTCGAACGTGGTGCCGCTGGACGTGGCGCTCGGCCTCGTGCTCGGCGCCAACCTCGGCAGCGGCCTGCTCGCCGTGCTGACCACCGCGAAGTCGGTGGTGTCGGTGCGGCAGGTGACGGTGGGCAACCTCTTCTTCAAGGCGCTGGGCGTGGCGCTCGTTGCGCCTTTCGTTGGCCTGTGGATCCGCTACGTGCAGCCCGAGCTGCCCAACCAGACGCACGGCGTGGTGCTGTTCCACCTGGCCTTCAACATCATCATCAGCGTCGGCTTCATCGGCCTCACGCAATGGGTGGCCAAGCTCGTGACGCGCATGCTGCCGACGCCGCAGGCCTCCAGCACCAGCCGCCCGCACCACCTGGACCCGTCGGCGCTCTCGACGCCCTCCCTCGCGATCTCGAACGCCGCGCGCGAGGCGCTGCACCAGGCCGACATCGTGGAGACCATGCTGATCGGCGTGCTGGACGTGATCCGCAACAACGACACGCGGCTCTCGCAGGAGCTGCGGCAGCTGGACGACACGGTGGACGAGCTGTACTCGGCCATCAAGTACTACATGACGCGGATCTCGCGCGAGGCGCTGGGCGAAGAGGAAAGCCGGCGCTGGACGGACATCATCAGCTTCACGATCAACATGGAGCAGATCGGCGACATCATCGAGCGCGTGATCATCGATATCGAGGACAAGAAGATCAAGCCGCAGCGCAACTTCTCGCAGGCCGGGATGGCGGAGATCGTCGAGCTGCATGGGCGGCTGGTGGCCAACCTGCGGTTGAGCATGAGCGTGTTCCTGAACGGGAATGTTCGGGATGCGCAGAAGCTGCTCGAG
Organism: Variovorax paradoxus; assembly: GCF_000834655.1. GTDB lineage: Bacteria > Pseudomonadota > Gammaproteobacteria > Burkholderiales > Burkholderiaceae_C > Variovorax > Variovorax paradoxus_F. The sequence continues at coordinate 795 of NZ_JXQQ01000051.1, read as the reverse complement.
GAGAAGGCTCGGTTTCGGGATCTGGAGAGGGCTTATGCGACGACTCACCTGGATCGGTTGTCGGATCGGACGACGCTCAGCATCGAGACGAGTTCGCTGCATATCGATTTGATCAGCGATTTGAAGCGGATCAATTCGCATATTTGTTCTATTGCTTATCCGATTCTGGAGTCGGCGGGGGCGTTGGCGCCTAGTCGGTTGCGGGAGTCGCGGCTTGGGAAGATTGAGGGTTAGGTTTGTTTTTTTTGAGTTCCGAGGCCGGGTCTCGGCCCGGCGGCCGACTTACTTTCTTTTGCTTCGCCAAAAGAACGTAAGCAAAGAAAAGGCGACCCTGCTGTCTGCGTCCCTTCGCTTCGCTACGGGCAACCTGCGGTGCTCGCGTTTCGCGGGGTCTCGCCCAAACTCGCTTCGCTCAAACAAGGGCGAGCCCTGATCCGCGAAACGCTGCGCTCCTCGGCGCATACAGAAGGGCTTTCGGACGCGCCATCGCTGCGCTCGGCTTTTAAGACATTGCGGGCCTTTGCTTCGCTCGGCTTGGATTTGGCTCTCTCTACGACGATGGGCCTTTGTTTCACTCGGCCTGGATTGGCTCCCTCCCCTTCCGGGGGAGGGTTGGGGTGGGGGCACAGTGGCCGAGCGAAGCAAAGGCCCGAGCTCAAGCCGAGCAAAGCGATGGCCCGCCCGGTGCCCAATCCCCTCTGGCTGCGCCGAGGAGCGCAGCGTTTCGCGGACAAGGGCTCGCAGCTGTCTGAGCGAAGCGAGTTCTGCGAGACCCCGCGAAACGCGAGCACCGCA
>NZ_JXQQ01000050.1 GCF_000834655.1 Variovorax paradoxus | reverse complement strand
GCGGCGCTGGTCAGGCGCAGTGCTTCATCGAGCGCCGCGAGCCCCCACCCCTACCCTCCCCCGGGAGGGGAGGGAGAAACTCAAATTCAGTGGGGCACTTCGGCGGGGCCTGAAGTAGCCGCATTGCGGCGCGGGCTGCGTATCAGCAACAGCAGCGGAATGACCAGCAGCGTGATCACCATCATGATCGCGAAGTCGTCCAGGTAGCCGATGAGCGCGCCTTGTCGCGTGACCTCGGCATTGAGCATCGCGAGGCCGGTCATGGTGTCGGGCGACATCATCGGCGGCAGGTTGACCAGCCCCGGGCTGCCGGGCGTGACGGTCGCTGCGATCTGCGCATGCGCCTTGCTCGAACCTTCGGTCAGGAGCGCCTGCACGATCGAGATGCCCACGCTGCTGCCGATGTTGCGCAGCAGGCTGAAGATGGGCGTGCCCTGGTTGCGAAGGCGCGGCGCGAGCGTGGCGAAGGTGGCGGTCGACAGCGGCACGAAGGTGAAGCCGATGCCCAGGCCCTGGATGAAGCCCGAGAGGATGATGAGGCTGCTGTCCATCTGCAGCGTGAGCCGCGTCATCTGGTAGAGCGAAAACGCGGTGAGCCCGAAGCCCACGGCCATGATGGCGCGCACGTCGATGCGCTGCACCAGGCGCCCGACGATGATCATCGCGATCATGGTGCCGATGCCCCGCGGCGAAGAGGAGGCCGGTGACGAAGTTGCGGTCTTTCAGCAAGTCGCGGTCGAAGAACGACACGCCCTGCACCGTCCAGGTGTGAACGACGAAGAAGCCGAAGGCCACGAGCGCGGCGGCGGCTTCGAGCTTGATCTCCCACGAATCGAACCAGTCGAGCTGCTCGCCGCGGTCCAGAAAGAGCTGCAGCATGCCGATGGCCAGGCTGAGCGTGACGAAGCCGAAGATGTCGAGCTTCTCGCCCTGCGGCCGGCTCTCGGGCAGGTAGCGCGCAATGCCCCAGAACGCGAAGATGCCCACGGGCAGGTTGATGAAGAACACCCAGCGCCAGTCGAAGTTCTCGGTGAGCCAGCCGCCCAGCAGCGGCCCGAGGATGGGGCCGACCATGATGCCCGCGCCCCAGATGGCCATGGCCTGGCCGACCTTCTCGCGCGGATTGATGTCCAGCAGCACCGCCTGCGACAGCGGCACCAGCGCCGCGCCGAACACGCCCTGCAGCAGGCGCGCGGCCACGATGCCGACGAGCGAAGTGGCCAGCCCGCACAGCGCCGAAGCCACCGTGAAGCCGATCACCGAAATGATGAACACGCGCCGCCGCCCCCAGTGCCCGCACAGCCACCCGGTGAGCGGCAGCGCGATGGCCGAGGCGACGATGTAGGAAGTGAGCACCCAGGTGATCTGGTCCTGCGAGGCCTGCAGGCTCCCCTGCATGTGGGGCAACGCGACGTTGGCGATGGTGGTGTCCAGCGCCTGCATGATGGTCGCCAGCATGATCGAGATGGTGATCATGCCGCGGTGCGGCACGGTGGTTCCGGGGGCGACGCTCATGGCTTTTGCGCGTCGCCGGAGGTGATGTCGATGAGGCTGCCCCGCACCTTGTTGAGCAAGACCAGCAACTGCGCGCGCTCGGGCTGCGAGAGCACCGACATCACGCGCGCGTTGAGGCCGTCGCTGATGCTCAGCGCCGCATCGAGCGCCTTCTCGGCGCTGGGCTGCAGATGGATGCGGTTGACGCGCCGGTCGGTGGCGCTGGGCTCGCGGCGGATCCAGCCGGCTGCGGCCATGCGGTTGCACAGGCCAGCCACGGCCATGGGGGTGAGATCGAGGCGCTGCGCGAGTTCGGCCTGCGAGAGCGGCTCGTCTTCGTCGTGCATGGCCAATGCGCCGAGCAGCCGGCATTGGGCGCTGGTGAGGCCGATGCGCTCGCGCGCGAGGCGGTCGAACTCTTCGCTGTAGAGCTTGCCCACGCTCTTGACCAGGAAGCCGAAGCGCTGGGTGAAGTCCCTTTTCATAAGGGACTCGATTATCTACATGTTTATTAGTTTGGCATTAGCGAGGCCCGGCCTCACAGCCAGCCGGCGCGCCTGAAGCGGTAGTAGAGGTAGCCGCAGGTGCTGACGATGAGCGCCAGCGCAATCGGGTAGCCGTACCTGAATTTCAGCTCGGGCATGTGCTCGAAGTTCATGCCCCAGATGCCGGCGAACGCGGTACACACCGCGAAGATGCTGGCCCAGGCCGCCAGGCGCTTGGTGACTTCGCTCTCCTCGATGGTCACCATCGAGAGGTTCACCGAGATGGCGGTGCCGACGGTGTCGCGCATCGCATCGATGGAGCCGTTGATGCGGCCCAGGTGGTCGCCCACGTCGCGAAAGTATTCCTGCGAGCCCAAGCAGATCTGCGGCACGCGGCCGCCGTGCAGCTTGCCCGCGGCCTCCACCAGCGGCGCCACGGCGCGTTTCAGGATCATGCTGCGGCGCTTGAGGTCATAGAGCTGCTTGATCTTGTCGCGCGCCGCGCCGCCCTGGGTGAATATCTGCTGCTCGATGGATTCGAGCTCCACTTCGAGCGCATCGATGACGGGGAAGTAACGGTCGACCACCGCGTCCATCAGCGCATAGAGCACGAAGCCCGCGCCGTTGCGCAAGAGGTCGGGCTCGCGCTCGCAGCGCTCGCGCACGCCCAGAAAACCCTGCTGGCTGCGGTTGCGCACCGACAGCACGTAGTTGCTGCCCACGAACACATCGACCTCGCCCACGTTCACGCAGTGCTCGCCTTCGGGCGAAGGCTCCACCAGGTGCATGACGACGAAGAGCGAGTCACCGTATTCCTCGACCTTGGGGCGCTGGTGGCCGTGCTGGGCGTCTTCGACGGCCAGAGGGTGCAGGTTGAACTCCTTCTGCATTTCCAGGAGGTCTTCGGGCGACGGATCGCTCAGCGCCACCCAGACGAAGCAGCCGGGCCGGGTGATGTAGTCGCTGATGTCCTCGACCGGAATGTCGGCGAGCTTGGCGCCGTTTTCGTAGGCCACGCAATTGATCAGCATCGGTGCTCGTCCCTGTTCGGTCTTGAGGTTTTCTGTCTTGGGTCAGGCCGCTGCGCCGGGGTTGGCGGCCGCGGCCAGCTGGGCGGTTTCGGCGAGCGATGCCTCGATGGCCTGTGTCTCGCTTCTGAGGAGGGCAAGGCCTTTTTCGGCGAACGCGCTGTGGCTCGCCACGTCGGCCCACAGGCTCGTCGCGGCTTCGGCGCAGGTGAGCGACGTGAAGCGGATGCGACCCTTGGCGAGCTCGACGAAGCGGCTCTCGCGCAGCGGGTCTGCCCGGTCCCACGCACCGCCGATGAGCACGCGCTTGCCGCGCTTGATGCGGGGCTCGCGCTCGGCAAAGAAGGGCAGCTTGGCGGAGACCCAGCCGAGCATGCCGCTCTTCAACGCGGTGTCGTAGTCGGAGGGAGCGGCGTGCGCCTTCGCATAGTCGCGCAGGGCGCCCAGTTGGTAGAGCACCGGGTCCTTGGGGCCGCTCGGGCCGCCCTCGACGGGCCGGATGACGGAGGGGCCGTTGCCCGCGCCGCGCTCGGGTCGTTTCGACTTGCGCAGGTCCGCCAGTTGGGCCGGCGATATGCACAGGTACAGCGCGGCGAGTTCGGCGGGCAAGGTGGCGGTATCTGGCAGCGCGTTCGCGTCAGGGCCTTTGAGTGGATCCAGCTGGGCCATGGGCGCCTTGTTGTTCTTCACGCGGGGTTTGCGCGGGGGGGATTTTAGAGCGGGGGATGAAAAGCCACCGCCTTCCAGTCCCCGATAATCCCCCGAGTGAAAACGACGACTGCCCAACCCACTCCCCCGACCAGCGACCTCTCCGGGCACACGCCCATGATGGCGCAGTACCTGGGCCTCAAGGCGAACCATCCGGACACGCTGCTGTTCTACCGGATGGGCGATTTCTACGAACTGTTCTGGGCCGACGCCGAAAAGGCGGCGCGCCTGCTCGACATCACCCTCACCCAGCGCGGCCAGTCAGCCGGCCAGCCCGTCGTGATGTGCGGCGTGCCCTTTCATGCGGTCGACACCTACCTCGCGCGGCTCATCAAGCTGGGCGAATCGGTGGCCATCTGCGAGCAGGTGGGCGAGGTCGGCGCGAGCAAGGGGCCGGTGGAGCGCAAGGTGGTGCGGGTGGTCACGCCCGGCACGCTGACCGATTCGGAACTGCTCAACGACAAGAGCGAATCGCTGCTGCTCGCGGTGCATGCGGGCACGCGCAATTTCTGCGGGCTCGCGTGGCTGAGCGTGACGGGCGCCGAGCTGCGGCTGGCCGAGTGTCCCGCCGATACGCTCGAAGCGTGGATCGCGCGCATTGCGCCGAGCGAGCTGCTGTACAGCGCCGAGGTGACGCCGGCGTTCGAGCAGCGCCTGAAGGCCGCGCGCGCGGCAACGCCCTTTACGCTGTCGATCCGCCCCGCGTGGCAGTTCGACGGAGGCCTGGGCGAGCGCAAGCTCAGCGAGCAGATGGGCAGCAACAGCCTTGCCGCATGGAACGCCGAATCGCTCACCAACGCGCATGCGGCAGCCGCGGCGCTGCTGGGCTATGCCGAACACACGCAAGGCCGCGTGCTCTCGCACGTGCAGCGGCTTTCGGTCGAACGCGATGGCGACCTGATCGAGCTGCCGCCCACCACGCGGCGCAACCTCGAACTGGTGCAGACGCTGCGCGGCGAAGACTCGCCCACGATGTTCTCGCTGCTGGACACCTGCATGACGGGAATGGGTAGCCGCCTCGTGAAGCGCTGGCTGCTCTCGCCCCGGCGCGACCGCAGCGAAGCGCAGGCGCGGCTCGAAGCCATCGGCGCGCTGCAGTCCACGGTGCTCGGCGGCACGGCCGCGCCGTGGCGCACGCTGCGCGAGCAATTGAAGAACACGAGCGATGTGGAGCGTATCGCCGCGCGCATCGCGCTGCGCCAGGTGCGTCCGCGCGAACTGCTGGCGCTGCGCCTCGCGCTCGACAAGGCCGAGCACTTGGCGCCGCTCCTGCCTGCGTCCGCCCCGCTGCTGGCCCGCATTGCCGAACGGCTCGCGCCGCCGCCGGGCTGCGCGGACCTGCTGGTGAGCGCGATCAAGTCCGACCCGTCGGCGCTGGTGCGCGACGGCGGCGTGATCGCCACCGGCCACGACGCGGAGCTCGACGAGCTGCGCGCCATCAGCGAGAACTGCGACGACTTTCTCTTGAAGCTCGAGGTGAGCGAGCGCGAGCGCACGGGCATCAGCAACCTGCGGGTGCAGTTCAACCGGGTGCACGGCTTCTACATCGAGGTGACGCAAAGCGCGCTCTCCAAGGTGCCCGACAACTACCGCCGCCGCCAGACGCTGAAGAACGCCGAGCGCTTCATCACGCCCGAGCTGAAGGCCTTCGAGGACAAGGCGCTGAGCGCGCAAGACCGCGCGCTGGCGCGCGAGAGGTGGCTCTACGAACAATTGCTCGATGCGCTGCAGCCCTCGGTGCCGGCGCTCACGCAACTGGCCAGCGGAATCGCCACGCTCGATGCGCTGTGCGCGCTGGCCGAGCGCTCGCACACGCTGCACTGGCGCGCGCCGAGCTTCGTGGCGCACCCGTGCATCGAGATCCAGCAGGGGCGCCATCCGGTGGTGGAGGCGCGGCTGGCCGAAAAGTCGTCGGGCGGCTTCATCGCCAACGACACGCAGCTCGGGCCGCAGCAGCGCATGCAGGTCATCACCGGTCCGAACATGGGCGGCAAGTCGACCTACATGCGGCAGGTGGCGATCATCGTGCTGCTGGCCTCCATCGGCTCGCACGTGCCGGCGGCGGCCTGCCGGCTCGGGCCGATCGATGCGATCCACACCCGCATCGGCGCGGCGGACGACCTGGCCAATGCGCAGTCGACCTTCATGCTGGAGATGACCGAGGCCGCGCAGATCCTGCACAGCGCCACGGCGCAGTCGCTGGTGCTGATGGACGAAATCGGGCGCGGCACGAGCACCTTCGACGGGCTGGCGCTGGCCGCGGGCATCGCGGCGCAGCTGCACGACCGCAGCAAGGCCTTCACGCTGTTTGCCACCCACTACTTCGAGCTGACCGAGTTTCCGGCCACGCACCACGGCGCGGTAAACATGCATGTGAGCGCCACCGAAGCCGGCCGCGACATCGTGTTCCTGCACGAAATGCAGCCCGGCCCGGCCAGCAAGAGCTACGGAATCCAGGTGGCGCGCCTGGCGGGCATGCCGGCAGCCGTGGTCAACCATGCGCGGCAGGCGCTGGAGGCACTTGAATCGCAACATGCGCAAACTCGTGCACAAGTCGACCTGTTTGCGCCCCCTCCGGTCGCCGAGACGCCGCTGGCCAGCGCCGTAGAATCCGCGCTGGCCGCGCTAGACCCCGACACCATGAGCCCGCGCGAGGCCCTCGACGCGCTCTATGCCCTCCAGAAACTGAACACGCGTGAACGCAGCGCCGCCTGAGCGGGCCTGATTCATGCGAGACGAACTCATGACTTATTGCGTAGGCATCAAACTCAACGCCGGACTGGTGTTTCTCTCCGACTCGCGCACGAACGCGGGCGTGGACCACATCAGCACCTTCCGCAAGATGATCGTCTACGAGCAGCCGGGCGACCGCGTCATGGTGCTGCTGTCTTCGGGCAACCTGAGCATCTCGCAGTCGGTGCGCGAAATCCTCCAGATCGAGGAGCTGCGCGAAACCCGCGAAGACGGCTCGCAGGGCGACCCGATCACCATCTGGAACGCCAAGAGCATGTTCGACGCCGCCCGCGTGCTGGGCTCGGCGGTGCGCCATGTGTACGACCGCGATGCCGAGGCGCTGAAGCACGCGGGGCTGGATTTCAACGTGTCGTTCATCTTCGGCGGACAGGTCAAGGGTGAAGGCATGCGCCTCTTCCTGGTGTACGCCGCGGGCAACTTCATCGAGGCGACCACCGAG